>CAUWAX010000008.1:0-129520 GCA_963557315.1 uncultured Gemmiger sp.
TTTTCACCACCACCATTCATTTTCGGGGTTGACTTTTAATAGTTAATCTTTCTGCGCCTTTTTTCTTTTGACAGATGCCTGAAAAAGGTTCTGTACAGTGGAAAGTCTGCAATCGGAAGACCGCAGTATCTGTTTTTGCAACAGAACCATACTTTTGTAGAAAGGAGGCAGGCTGATGAAGACCGATGCCGAGATTTTGCCCGGGTACCCCATTGAGGCGTATTTGGAAAGGGAAGACGGTGCCGACTGGAATGCAGATACCCGTACCAGCTACCGACGCGTTCTTTACGAATTACAGAAATACTTGGACGGGAAACCACCCGATGCCGGAGCGCTGTCTCGCTGGCAGCGGGATCTGCGAGAAAATGGATATCACCAACTCAGTATCAATATCCGCATATCGGTGGCAAACAACTACTTTCGATGGTGTGGCCGCTATGACTTGCTGATGCACCACGGCCCTGCAGATTCAATGCCGGCGCCGGAATTGACCCGAACGGAATACCTTCGTATGCTGCGCGCTGCCCGACGGCGCGGCTGGCATCAGATTTACCTGTTGGTCAAGCTGTTTGTCATCACGGGTTTGCCGCTGCAGTGTTTGGATCAAGTCACGCCGCAGGTGGTCGAAGCAGGCGGCGCGACGCTTTCCTGTCGCAGCAGCCGCTATATCCTTCGCCTGCCGAAATTTCTGCGTCAGGAATTGTTGGAGTATATCCAAGAAAAGCAGCTTGTCAGCGGTCCGGTCTTTGCAACGCGAAACGGCTGACCCATCAACCGCTCGAATCTCTGCCGAAAGATGCAGGAACGCTGCCGGGAAGCAGGCGTCCCCGAGGAGAAAGGGAACCCTCGCTGCCTTCGCAATCTCTGCCGTGCTACGCAGGACAATCTGTACGCAAACTTAGAGCAGCAGCTACTGCAAGTTTACGACATGTTGTTGCAAGCAGAACAGGAATCCACCGGTTGGGTGGCAGGTGCTTGAGGCCCTGAACGATTTTTGGAAGGAACGTCCGATTTCGGGCGAACCGATATACCCGCAGATACGCAGACACGCAAATTAAAGGAGGAATTTTCAAGATGCGAACAGGCAAAAACGGCATTCGCCGTATTGCCGCCCTGATTTGTGCCGCAGCACTGGCAGCCTCGCTGCTGCCAGTACAGGTACTGGCGGTGGACGAGGCACCAAACACAACGGTGGAAACACTTACACCGTCTTCAGAGGATAGCGGCTTTGGGGAGGGAGAAAAAGATTCTGGTACAGCTGATACACAGCAAGGCGATTCCCAGAATAAGACCCCTGAAGAGCAACAAACTGAGTCTGGAAATGAGGATCTGAACCAAGAAGAGAATAAGACGACTGAAGGGGGAGAAGAAGAGCTTCAGAAAGAAAATCAGAAGGACAATGAGACAACCGGGGCTAACCCGAGCGGCAGTGAAGATTCCCTTTCTGACGAGGTGACCGGTGCTGGCGAGGAGGTAGAACTGGACCTCACCACACTGGACAACAGTTTGGTCTCTACATTGACCGACGGTGATGTAGCCAAAATCGGCGATATATATTATGAAACGCTGGATGAGGCGGTTGAGGCGGCCCAAGAAGGCGAAACCATCGAGCTCTTGGCGGATGCGACCACAAACGGATTGAATATTCATAAAACGTTGACGATTCAAGCGGCGGATCAACTGAGCGAAAAGCCGACTATTACGTTTGAAAAATATGGCATTGCGATTGGTTATAATGATAAGGGTAAATCCATGGAACTAACCCTTCGGAATGTTAATGTCAATATGCAAGACATCGGTATGACGCCTGCTTACGGTGAATGGAACTGGCAAAGCATTTGTGCCAGCAGTGCTACGTTTACCCTTGACAACGTTACGATGGTGATGGATGGTGAAAATGCAGAAGGCGCGATTGGTTCCGATACAGGAAAGCCCAAAACGGTTCATGCCATTTATCTTACGAATAACTGCACACTGAACCTGCTTAATGGTACCAGTCTGACGATCCAAAACTATGATGAGGATGCCTTGGAATGGGATGGCGGCAACAGTACGTATAAAGTTAACATCATTGATTCTACCTACATTTCGGATGGCAACCGGTCTGGATTTACCGGGACTTTTTTGGCAGAAATTGACAATAGTACGGTCAAGGTCCTGAACAGCACTGGCAACGGATCCAACGGCACCTATTACACAATCAAAAACAACTCCAATGTTGAATTTGATAATAACGGTAGCTGGGGCATTTCTGCCTATAAAATTGATATGACGGGAAATTCCGTCCTTACCGCAACCGATAACGCATACAGTGGCGTATGGGTTCGTATTTTGAATGTTGATAGTACCTGTACACTGGATGTGGAACGCAACGGGTATAAGGGCGATTGGAGCCTAAGTAAAATTATTGGCTCAAATATCGATACCGGGGCTACGTCCAGCGCGGGCATTACCTTCTGGGGGAATACTACCGCAAGCTGCATTGAAAGTGGTGCAAAAGTAACCATCCAAGATAATGCCGGTTCCGGCATTGCCGGGCTGCAAGGCGTCAGCAATCTTACAATCGGTTCCGCTACTATTGTCAATAATGGTAAAAATTCCGAGAATTTAAGTGAAATGTATGGTGGTGGCATTTTCACAGTTGGAACCATCAAGTTGAGTGGTGATGTTGTAATCTATAACAATCATGCAACGACTGCTGGCGACGACATTTGTTTCATGCCGAACCAAGAGACAAGAACACTTGAGTTTGGACAGGTTGGAGAGGATTGGCTACTGGACGATTGCAAGGATCTGGATAATTGCGATGCAGAGGGAAAAATCAACGGGTGGTACGACGACTCCAAAGATGCTCGTTGGAATGCGCACGACGGTGACGGCGTGTTCCATGTTGTTGAGTTTACAGATTTCAATACGGACACCGGTATAGCAACCCTGACGGGGAATACGAACTGTACCAGTCTGAAAGCTGCTCACGATGCCGTTACGTTGGTTCGTCCGGCCGATATTACCATCTACATGGGTGGTGATGGCTACAAAGGCGTGGTAACAGATGAAGATGGCAATGTGTTGGAAGGTACCGATCAAACGAACTCTGGCCTGCCAGAACCCGGTTTTTACATCACCTTGCCGGATGATATCAACACCGCTTTGAAACAGGCAGGGATTGCAACGGACGGTGAGGGCGCTGATCTGTCAAAGTATTTGAAAATCTACACAACGTCGGATGACCGTAGCTGGAACTTACAGCCATATGGTAAAACTTATTCCGGCGCATATGACCGTTACATCTATCGCATCGTACCGGCAAAGGACGGACAGGATAAGGTCCGTCTGGAATTTACTGACGAGAACGGCAACCTCCATATCAGTGATACTTTCCAGCCAGATACGGAAGGTAGCCTTTTCCAACAGTACGATATGAATCTTTATGCCGGTGAAGTCAACCTGAATAATGTTCGAATCGACATTACCATTCCGGACGAAAATGATGAGGCTTCCACAATCTATACCTGTACCATGAAAAACGAATCCGGCAAATTAAAAATTCGTTATGTTACAGGTGATCAGGATTCTGTAGTCACACCGGTGGCAGACACGATCGAGAATGTGGAACAGGAAGACGGCAAGGCGTATGCTGTTGTTGAGTCGGATACCCGATACCTCATCAACGGCAGTGAAATCGATGTGACTGATGAAGCTGCTCCGTCCTTACTGTTCGACGACGTGGTAGACAGCAAGGATACTGGAGAAAATGAAGATTACGGTACGCAGCTCAAGAATCACGCACTGACGCAGATTGGTACGGAGCTGCAGGATCCCGACTATCAGGCAAAATATCTGGATTTGGTAGATGCCAATAACGGAAATGTCTGGCTGACCGCAGACAAACCGGTTACCGTTTACTGGCCGTATCCGGAAGGAACCGATGAAAACACCCAGTTTTATTTGGTTCACTTCAAAGGCATGAACCGTGAGATGGATAATGATGCTATCAGTGAGGCGATCGAGAAGGCTGAAGTGGAAACACTGGAAATCATCTCGACGGACGAACATGGCATCTCCTTCCAGACTGACAGTTTCTCGCCGTTTGTGCTGGTATGGGAACGCCCTGCCCATCACGACAACCCGGGAACGGGGACGGAACAGCCCCAACCGACGCAAACCCCGAAGCCTACGGTTGCACCGGCGCCCACGGCAACACCTGTTGCGGTGACTACGGGGACAATCCCTCAAACCGGTGATACCATGCCTGTGGGTTTGCTGGGAGGCGTGACGGTGTTGGCCGCCGCAGCCTTGGTGGCGCTGGTAGTGCTGCGTAAACGTAAGCATGACGACTAAGCCATAAAAAACCTACAAACCGGAACGTGCCGGAGCGCGAAAAACGCTCCGGCACGTTTGCTGTATGGCGGCACAAACATTGCCCCATGCTGCATACTGTGGGGCACAGGGAAACGAAAGGAGTGTCGCTATGAAGAAATGGGGATTTCTGGTTTTTCCCATTCTGGCGCTGGGGGTAGGGGCGTTGGCGGGCGTTCTGTCCCGTAAAGGGTTGGAAACCGTCTATCCGCTGCTGCAAAAATCCCCGTTGACGCCGCCGGGGGCGGTGTTCCCGGTGGTGTGGACGGTGCTGTACCTGCTTATGGGCATTGGCCTTGCGCTGGTGGTGGACAAAGGCGGGGCGAATGTGTCGCAGGCAGTCGTGTTGTGGGCGCTGCAGTTGGCGCTGAATTTTAGCTGGAGCTTGCTGTTCTTTGCCGGCGGGTACTACTTGGCGTCTTTGTTCTGTCTGGCGATCCTGTGGGTGGCAATCTTGGCGATGATCGCAGCCTTTGCGGTTGTCAGCCGCCCGGCGGCTTGGCTGCAAATTCCTTATCTGTTGTGGGTGACCTTTGCGGGGTATCTGAACTGGGCGGTATGGACTTTGAACCGATAACCCAAACGCCGCCTTGCCAAGGCTACGGGAATATGGTATACCAATAGGGACAAAGAACCCATCAGGAAGAACCCAAACGCCGGAAGGAGAACATTATGCCCCAGTCTTTGGCACCCGAGCAGATCCAAGCCCTGAAACAACAGTTGGAAAATAACCCTTTTGCCCGCATGGTAGGGATTGAGATGCAAGACCTTGCCCGGGATTATGCCAAACTGTCCATCCGGCTGCGGCCGGAGTTCCTCAATCCGTTGGGGGCAGTCCATGGCGGCTTGCTGTTCACCTTGGCGGACTGCTGCAGCGGTACAACGGCACGCACCGACGGACGGCGCTATGTGACGCAAAGCGGCGGACTGAACTACCTGCGCAATGTATCGGAAGGAACGGTGGTGGCGGAAAGCCGCGTCATTCGCCGGGGCCGGACGGTCTGTGTAATCGACGTTGAGGTGAAAAGCGTCGAGCAAAATCTGCTGCTGGCGGAAGGCATTTTTACCATGTATGCTTTGCACGGATGAAAAGATTACGGCAAAAGGGCCACAGCGCACAGCGCTGTGGCCCTTTTGCCGTTTTTGAGAAGGAGAAAATGATTAAAGATGGGGGATGTTGAGATCACACAGCCGCGCCAACGGGAACCAAGAGCCGTCGTCCGCGTAGTGGACGATCTCGCCGTAAGCGCTGCGCTTGATAAAGCGGCCTTCGGGGCTGTGGTACCCGGCCACGTTGAGGACCGGTGCGGGTAATCCGCAGACGCCGCAGATAAACACGCCGTAGGAGGGATGCCGCAGGTTGGGCATGCCGTACTCTTTGTCATCGGCTTGCCATTTGGGGCGCTCGGTACGGTTGTACTCATAGGGTTTGCCCACATCGTGCAGGGCAGCGCAGGCCATCAGGATGTCTTCATCCAACCCGAAGTCCCGCTCATAGGCTTTTTTCAGGTTGCGGTAGATACTCATGGAGGTATACATGACCACTTTGATATGCATGGACTGGTCGCCAATGGCCGAAGCCTCAGGCATGCCGGAACCGGGCATCTCCTCGATGGCGGTCCAGCCGTTCATCTGTAACGAGAGCGCCCAAGCATCGATGACTTTTTCCCGCAGTTCGGCGTCTTTCATTTCGGAAAGCATGGGCAGGGTCTTGCGAACATTTTCACGGATCTGGGGATTCAGCGCTTCGCGGTGAAATTCAAAAAAGGGTACCATACACAAACACTCCTTTGCAAAGGGTTAGGAGCCCATCAACAGATTGGGCAGGAAGGTGACAACCGGCGGGAACAAAGCAATGATGACCAACGCCACCAGACACATGACGATGAAGGGGATCATAGCCTTGCAGATCTTTTCGAAAGGCACCGGCGTCATGCGGCTCAACACGAAGAGGACCATGCCGACGGGAGGTGTCAGCATACCGATCATCAGGTTGAGGATCATGACGATGCCGAAATGGACGGGGTCGATGCCGTAGCTCATGGCGATGGGGACCAGAATCGGGGTGAGCAGCGTCAGCGCCGACAAGGACTCCATCAACATGCCGACTACCAGCAGGAACAGGTTGATGAGCAGCAGCGCGGTATACCGATCCGAAATGAAGGTGGAGAAGAGGTCGATCATCTGTTGGGGAAGCTGGGCAATGGTGATAATGTAGCCAAAACCATTGGCGCAGCCGACGATGAACAGGACCGACATGGTGGTCAGGATGGTGTCATCCAAGATCTTGGGCAGGTCTTTCAAGCTCAGATTGCGGGAAACCAGACTCAACACCAGTGCGTAGGCCACCGCTACGGCAGAGGCTTCGGTGGGGGTGCAGATGCCGGTCAGAATGCCGCCCAGAATGATGCAGGGGGTCAGCAGGGCGGGAATGGATTTGACAAAGGAACGTCCCAGTGCAGGCAGGCCTTCAAATTTGTGGCGGGGATAGTGCCGCTTTTTGCTCACAAAGTAGATGTAGACCATCATGCAAAAGGCCAGCACCAAACCGGGGAAGATGCCGCCGATGAGCAGTTTGCCCACCGATACACCGGCCGCCACTGCATAGACAACGACGGGAATGCTGGGCGGGATGATGGGACCGATGATGGAGGAGGCGCCGGTGACGGCAACGCTGAATTCATCGTCATAACCGTCGTCACGCATGGCCTTGACTTCGATGGCGCCCAGACCGCCGGCATCCGCCACGGCGGCACCGGACATGCCGGCAAAAATCACCGAAGCCAGTACGTTGGCGTGGCCCAGACCACCGGGGATCCAGCCCACAGCTTTCTTACAAAAGCCGAAGATCTGATCGGTGACGCCGCCGTTGTTCATGATGTTGCCGGCCAGAATGAAGAAGGCCAGCGCCATCAGGGTAAAGGAGCTGGGGCCCGCAATGGTGCGGGTAAGTACCATGTTGATGCTTTCGCCGTAGGTCATGCAGTAAAAAACGGCGCTGCACATCATGCAAAAGGCCACCGGCATGCCCATAATCAAAAACAGGAAAAATAAACCAAACAATAGTGCCATAGCGAAACTCCTTTCCGGTCAGGATTCTTCCGATTCTGCAAGTTCGGGGTGCATCGCCTGCAAGACGGTGCGCACCGCATCCACCAGAATGTAGAAGATGGCCAGAATAAATCCGGCATAGATAAAGTAGTTGAAGACCGAGTAGTTCAGCCAGCGCAGGGTGGTCAGGTAGGCTTCCTTGCTCTTGATGTACTTGGGCATCGTCTCGCAGAATTTAAACAGGCAGAAGATCATCACGCCATCGCACAGCAGATCGCAGATCACCTGTCCGATCTTGGGCAGCTTATCGTGCAGCAGCAGCACACGGGTGTGGGCCTTGTAATGGCAGCAATAACCAATGCCGGCAAAGGCCAAGGCGCCCTGCATAACGGTGGTCAGTTCTTCGCTCCAGATCAGCGGGTTGTTGAGTACATACCGGCAGACGACCGCGGCAAACATGACCAGTGCCATGAACCCCAAAACAACGCAGAAAAAGAGGCTTTGTACTTTGGCAAGAATGGCCTCAAAACGTTCAAATTTTTTGATCATAGAAGGTCCTCTCTTGTAAGTTGGTATCCGGCCGCAACAGCCGGTGCAAAGAAAAGCGGGGCGCGCTACCCGCAGATGCTGCGCGCGGCGCGCCCCAGCATGAAAAGGTCAATCGGGGCAAACGGAGAGACAGCTTATTCGGCCAGCGCTTTGATGGCGTCGGCAACGCCCTCGCCCCAAGTGCTCTCATACTCGGGATAGATGGCGGCGCAAGCATCTTTGAAGCCTTCCACGTCGGGCTCCACGATTTCCAGATACTCACCCAGCGCGTCGATCTGCTCCTGCTCCTGATCGAAGGCCACAGCATTGTGTTCCTCGGCGGCTTCCGAAGCTGCGCGGCGGATGGCTTCCATCTGAGAGTCGCTCAGGTTGGCTTCGCTGGCTACGCTCATATAGAAGGTCAGCATCTGATACTGATGTGCGGTCAGGTTGAGGTATTTCTGGACCTCGTAGAACTTCATGCTCAGGATCGAGGCGGCGGGGTTCTCCTGACCGTCGGCCACGCCCTGCTGCAAAGCCAGATAGGTTTCGTTGTAGGCAACGGGGGTGGGGGTGGCGCCCATCGCTTCAAAGAACGCGGTGGGCATGGGGTCGCTGGCTACACGCATCTTCAGACCCTTCAGGTCGGCGATGGTGTTCAGCGGGGTTTCGGTGGTCATATGGCGGGCGCCGTAGTAGATGGCGGCCAGCGTATCAATGCCGCAGGCTTCCTTCAGGCCCTCGTTCAGCTGCTGGTATACTTCGCAGTCCTCGCTGTAAAATTTCATCAGGTGGTCGGTGTTTTCAAACACATACCAAGCGTCCACCACGGTGATGGGCTCGTACTGGGAAGCAAACTGGGCAGAAGCATTCAAATACAGATCCAAGTCACCGCTCTGTACAGCGGCATTCATCTCGGCTGCGGTGCCGAAGGTGCTGTTGGGGTAGATTTCAATGGTGACCGAGCCATTGGAATATTCATTGACCAATTCGGCGAAACGTTCGGCAGTCAGGTTGGCCTGATGGTCGGTGGGCTGGGTATGGCCCAAACGCAGGGTGATGGCATCCTCGGTGGCGGTGGTGGTGCTTTCGGCGGTGGCAGTGGTGCTCTCACTCTCCGAAGCAGTGCTGGAAGCGGTGCTGCTGGACGTGCTGCCGCAGGCGGCCAACATACTGGCGGCCAGAACAGCGCTCATAATCTTCCAAACTCGTTTCATGCGATGATTCCTCCTTGCTTATGGCAAAAATTCATAGTTTGCTAGAATTTGTTAGAAAGCGCTTTTCTATTCTGGAGACGCGGTACAAAGGTCGTTTCTCCCGGGGAAAACCCCTGTGCCGTCTCGCGTTCGACAACTCCATTGTTCGGCAAACGAGGGGGAAAATCAATGGACAAAAGCCGAGATGGTGAACGAAAGACGACAAAAAAGAGGTTTTGTTATCCGCGAAAATCACATTTTTTGAAACGGGCAAACAGAACCGCCAAACCGGAGGGGCAAAATTTGGGCAAAATGGAGAAGAAAAGCGGGAATGTGTTGAAATAACATTCCAGCGATGTTTTTGACGAAGCTGCGCGGTTGACAAAAAAATGTTCTAACGATATGCTGAAAAAGCAAGAAGAAATACACCGCGCGGCTTCTTGTTTGCCAACGTAAGCAAAAACCGTACTGGAGAAGATGCACTTTGGCAGCAGATTTCGTGATAGGAACGAAAAAGGTGAATCATGAAACAGGAACACTACATTCATCCATCCTTTGTGTTTCATTATCTGGCCAAAACGCATCGCTTTTGGATCTACGTGGCTCTTTTGCTTTTGTCACCGCTTTTGGTTGGCAAAGCACTGTCGGATGTGGCACAAAAACAGACCTGCCAAAATGAGGCGGATATCTTGCTGGAGGCGGCCAATTATCAAGCGGCTTTTGTGAAGGATACGCTGGACTCTATTGCGCTGATCATGAATGAGAATACCTCCAACGTCCACTATATCGATGTGGGGCTTACGGCGCAGGCGGATGATCCCATCGAAGCGGCACTGGCTTGTTCGGAGCTGAAAAAGTATACCGAAATGCACGTCGATATCAACAGTGCCTATCTGGTGTGCAACCTGAACCATACCATCTACAATTCGCTGGACAGTATGGGGTATGCGGACGATGCGTTTTATGATCTGAGCTGGCGGCAGCAGTACGATTCCGGGCTGGGCGGCATGCAGCTTTTGGATACGGTGCGCACCGTACATACTCCCTACCGGCAGGAGGACCGGTATATCTCGATGGTCAGCCGGGTGCCCTACTTTTCTACCCTGCAAAACAAATGCCTTGTGTACAATATCAGCATCGAAGATTTGGGGGACCGTCTGGTGGCGCGGGCTGCTACCGGCGAATCGGCGAGCGGCCATTTGTGGATCTACAATAACGAAGGAAAGCTGCTGTGGGACCAAAGCGGCAAGAGCGCACCGGAGAGTTATACAGAGCTCCCGCTGGAAGCGGCATTTCTCAGTGGGGAACAATCGTGGACAAAAGTTACCTTGGATTCCGTTCCCTATCTGATGGCGCAGGTGCAGGAAAGCAGTTACGGCTGGCGCTTTGTGCAGGTGCTGCCGTACAGTGCGGTGCAAAGTGCCATCGACGCACAGAACAGGAATATCTGGATCGGCATCGCGATCCTTCTTCTGGTCAGCGAAGGCTGCTATGTACTGGGGGCGTACCAGCGTCAGCGCCGCGAATTGGAGGCGGCGTTGGAATTGCAGCGTTGTACGCAGACCTTCCCCGACCCGCAGGAGAGCTGTGTGGACTATCTGCAGCGCGTTGGCGTGGATGCGCTGCAAGAGGTGGATACACAAGCCAAGGTGCTGAAGAGTTTTTCCGACGTGATTCGGGAGCATGTGGTCCTTTCCCTCATCAAAGGGGAGGCGCTGCGCAAAGAAAATGCGCAGGTACGCAAAACGGTGATGGAGCAGATGGGGCTGCTGCGGGAAGAACCCCAGAAATATCTGGTGTTTTTGGCGCGGATCGAGGCCATCAGTGCCATGAAACTCAACCTGCATCAGGACATTTACAGCCAATTCCAGCGTATGCTGCAATATGGCTGCAACGAACGCCTGTTGGAAGACTATCACGCTTGCTATGCTTGGGCAGACCATTCGCTGTTGGCGGCCATCGTCTGTATGCCGGCAACGATGCACCGCAAACAGATCCAACAGGGGCTTGACCAGATGGGGCAGGCCATGCAAAAGCAGCTTACCCTGTTGAGCGAACAACAGGTGGTCATTGCCTTTGGGGATGTGATGGAGGACCCGTGGAGTTTGGTGGAAAGCTACGAACACGCCAAACAGTTGATCCAGCATAAGATCTACTACCATAAGGACGTACCCTACACCTATTCCGAAAAGATGGAAGCAGATCTCCAGATGAGTTACGACAACCAGAAAAAGCTGGTGGATCAGATCAAACTGGGCAAGATCAAGGAAGCCTCGGAACTGTTGGAAAGCTATTTCTCCATCCTGCACAACAACCCCTACACCGAGATCGAGCAGGTGCGCAAGATGGGGACGAAACTGGCGGATGTGATCAGCAATGCCATCGCCGGCCGCGAAAAGCATCTGGAGGATCGGTTTGCCGATGTGAAAAAGCTGCAAGCTCGTTTGGAGCAGATGGAGTCGGTCCATGAGGTGGCGGATTGTCTGGTTGCCTATGCCCAAGCCGCAGCGGGCATGATGCAGGAACAACTGCAAAGCAAGAAGGATATGCGGGTGCAGGAGGTATTGGAGTGGATCCGCAACCACTACAATCAGGACATCTCGCTGGACGATGTGGCGGAGCAAATGGGGCTTAGTGCCACCTATGCCAGCAAGCAAATCAAGGCATACACCGGGACCAATGTGGTCAACTATATCAACAATCTGCGCATTGAACATGCCAAGGAACTGCTGGCCGGAACCAAGATGAGCAGCAATGAGATCGGCGCGTATGTCGGGTTCCGTTACTCCCAAAGTTTTATTCGGACCTTCCGCAAGGTGGTGGGCATGACGCCGGGCAACTACCGCAGCCTGCACCAAAAGGGAAAAGTCAACAGCGAAGAAATCGACAAAAAAGACGACGAAACGTAAGGAAGTATGTAAAATACCTGGGCGCAGCCCGCCGGTTTCCCTTTATCCCAAAGGGGACCGGCGGGCTGCATTTTTTTGCGGCAGGGGAAAAAGAACGGTTTTTGTGACAGAGAGCGGAAAATGTTCATGCGGAACTGTGGGACGAAGTTCACAAATCCCGAAATTGCGGCTGTACAGCCACGGGCGGTCTTGGCACAATAGGGGCAGAAAGCATCTCCCCCAGCAACGCAGGGAAAGGAAGGTAACCATGAACTATACGTTGAATTCATTGTTTGGCGTGCAAGGCGATGTGATCGTCGTCTGCGGCGGGACCCGCGGGATTGGCCGCGAAATTGCCAACGCACTGGCAGATCTGGGCGCTCGGCTGGCGATTGTGGCCACCCGGCAGGAGGCCTGTGAACAGGCAGCCGAGGAGTTGAAAGCCCGCGGCGCGGCAGATGCCATCGGCTGTGCGGCAGACGTGACGGATTTTGCCGCGGTACAGGGGGCGTTTGCCCGTATCTATGAAAAGTACCAACGCATTGACGGTCTGGTGAACTGTGCGGGAATCAACCATGTGGCGCCGCTGTTGGAAATCGATATGGAGAACTTCAACCATGTGGTGGATGTGAACTTTACCGGAATTGTGCATTGCTGCAAGGCGGCCGGACAATATATGCTGCCGGCCCACAAAGGGCGGATCGTCAACGTCAGCTCCCTCAGCGCGCTGCAGGGTAAGGCGAAGTACACGGCCTACTCCGCCAGTAAGGCGGCCATCAACGGGTTTACCCGCGCCCTGTCCACCGAGTGGTGCGCGCAGGGGGTCAATGTCAATGTGTTGTCCCCGGGGCTGGTGGTCACCGACATCAACCGTGCCACCATCATGGCCAACCCGGACGGCTACCGCCGCCGGATCGAAGCCATCCCCCGCGGGGTGCCCGGTCGTTTGGAATGGCTGGTCAGCCCGGTGGTCATGCTGCTCAGTCCGGGCAGCGCCCACCTGACCGGTCAGGTCATCTGCGTGGACGGCGGTATCTCGACCGGAGATACCTTTGTCATGGACCGCAAACCGCAGGACCCGGCCTGATTGGCCGTCAACCGATGCCGATAGCCTATCACAGAAAGGAAAATACACCATGAGAACCGGACCGCTTACTTCCCTAAAAGTGATCGAACTGTGCAACGTCGTAGCCGGGCCCTTTGCCGGGTCACTGCTGGCCGACTGGGGCGCCGACGTGATCAAGATTGAGATGCCGGGCAAGGGGGACCCCTTCCGCGCCTTTTTGCCCTACGATGAAAAGACCCATGAGGTGAGCCTGCGTTGGATCACCATGGGGCGCAACAAGCGCTGTGTCACGCTGGATCTGCACGGCAAAAAGGGGCAGAAGCTGCTGCTGGATCTGGTGCGGGATGCGGATTTGGTGATCGAGAACTTCCGCCCCGGCACGTTGGAAAAATGGGGCATCGGCTATGATGCCATGAAAGCCGTCAACCCGAAGATCGTCTTGGTGCGCATTTCCGGTTACGGGCAAACCGGCCCCTATCACAGCAAGGCGGGGCTGGGCACGCCGGTCACGGCCTATTCCGGCTTTACCGGGTTCCATGGCTATCCCGACCGGGCGCCCATCAGCCCCGGCGTGCCGCTGGCGGATTTGATGGCCGGCATGTATGCCGTGATGGGCGGCCTGAGCGCCGTGATGAATGTGGTAAAGAACGGTGGGGAAGGCCAAGTGGTGGATGTCTCGCTGTATGAGCCGCTGCTGCGCACCATGGAAGATAAGATCACCAACTACTCGGTAAACAAAAAAGTGCCGAAAATCGAACCGCTGTACACCGGCGCAGCCAGTCCCGCCAACTACTACCGCGGCAGCGACGGTCGTTGGTTCGTGCTGGCTTGCAGCACCCAGAACACCTGGTCTCGTCTGCCCGAAGCCATGGGCCAACCGGAGCTGCTCACCGACCCGCGGTTTATCACCAACACCGACCGGGTGGCCCACCATGAGGAACTGGATAAGATCATCGACGACTGGAGCAGCCACTATGCCCCGGCCCGGGAGGTATGCAAGTATCTGGATGGTTTCGACATCCCGGCGACCCCCATCAACTACATCGACGACATCTTTGAAGATGAGCAGATGAACTACCGCGAGAGCCTGAAGCATGTGCAGCATCCCGTGTTAGGGGATGTGGTGGTCCCCGGGATCTTCCCGGTGTACTCCGGCACGCCCTGTACCATCGACCATCTGGGTCCCGAGATGGGTAGCGCCAACCAAGAAGTCTATAGGGAAGAGCTGCATCTTTCGGCGCAAGAACTGGAACAACTGCGGGAAGAACATGTCATCTAAATTCACCGAAAAGGAGGCCCAAGATGCTGCAACTGCCTAAGCGCATCACCATCAAGGAAGTGGGGCCCCGGGATGGGCTCCAGATCGAAAAACAGCCGATCCCCACCGAAACCAAGGTGGAAATCATCAACCGACTGTCCCGCTGCGGGTTTGAGGACATTCAGACCACCGCCTTTGTCCACCCCAAGGCGGTGCCCAATATGGCCGATGCAGAGGCGGTGTTGGCGGGTATCGAACGCCGCCCCGGTGTGGTATACAGTGCGCTGATCCCCAACTACCGGGGCTTTCAGCGGGCGGTGCAAGCGGGGGCCAAGCGGGTGGAACTAACGCTGTCTGCTACCGATTCCCATAACATCAACAACATGAATATGACCACCGAAGAATCCCTTGCCATGATTGAAAAGTGCCTGTCGGATGGTGCCGACATGGAGCTGATCGTGGGACTGGCGGTGACGTTCGGCTGTCCCTTTGAGGGCGTGCCGCCCTTCTCCCGGTTGAAATACGTGCTGGATCGGCTGTCCGGCATGGGAGTCCGCGCGGTGGGACTGGGAGATACCTCCGGCGTAGCCAATCCCCGGCAGGTCTATGATACGGCCAGCCGGTTGCTGGATGCCTACCCCGATATGCGCTTCTTCTTCCATCCTCACAACACCCATGGCAACGCCATGGCCAATGTGTTTGCGGCGATGCAGGCGGGCATTACCCACTTCGACGCCTCGGTGGCGGGACTGGGCGGCTGCCCCTATGCACCGGGCGCTTCCGGCAACATTGCCACCGAAGATTTGGTGGATACCATGGAAGAGATGGGGATTGAAACCGGCATCGACATCGAAGCGCTGCTGGATACCGCGCGCTTTGTGCGGCAAGCCTTGGGGCACAGTGACAGTGCTACCCTGCGGGCGGGGCGAATTTCCGACCTGTCCCCCTGCGGTCCCAAACGTCAGTGCAACCAGTGAAAGGGGAGAGGCAGATGCAAGGAAAGCAGCAGGTGTTTTCCCATGTGGAAAAGGGCGTCATGACCATCAAAGTGGATAACCCTGAAACCAAGAACGGTCTGGACTGGGCCGGTTTGGAACAGTTGGCGGCCTGCTACGAAGAGCTGAACCGCAACGACGCCGTGCGGGTGGGCATCCTCACGGGAAATGAGCAGTATTTCTTCACGGGCGGCCGGGTGGAACCCAAAAACCCCGGGGAAAATGACCTGTACACCGATGCGTTGGCCCATTATCTGAAAGCGGCTGGCGCGGTTCGCAAGCCGATGATCGCGGCGGTGAACGGGGATTGTATGAAAGCCGGTATGGGTACGCTGGCGCTGTGCGATCTGGCGGTGGCCCGGGAGGGCGTAAAGTTCAGCTTTCCCGAGGTTCGGATGGGCGGGGTGCCCATGATGGTGCTGGTAGACATTGTGGACGCCATGCCTCGCAAGCGGGCGTTGGAAGCGCTGCTGACCAGCTGGGAGTTTTCGGCGCAGGAGGCGTTGCAGATGGGACTGGTGAACCGTGTGGTTCCGGCGGAAGCTTTTTGGCCCACGGTGCAGCAGTTTACTGAGCAGTTGCTGAACACCCCGTCTTGGCTGATCGAGCTGACCCGGCAATCCTACGAGGAGATGAAGGCACTGCCGACCCGGGAGCAGCGGGTGGCCTACGCGGACCGCATGCTTCGGGGCGAAATTTTGACCCGCATGGCCCAGCATGAAACGACCTACAATGTGTAAACCTTGCCGACGGAAAGCCGGCCGGCAGGGTGGAAAAGGCAAAAGAAAAAGGTCCCAGCGGCAGGAGTTGTCCTGCCGCTGGGACCTTTTGTGCTGTGCGAGGTGCAAAAAAGCCATCCGGCGCAGCACGAAGCGCGTGCTGCACCGGATGGAACACGTGGGAGAAGAAATGAGAAAGAAATTATTCGTACAGAATGAGCGCGATCATTTCCACCGGCTCGTCACCCAAGCAGCGCAGGCCGTGGCCTTCGCCGGGGGCGCAGTAGGCCACGTCGCCGGGGCCGATCTCGCAGGTGGTGCCGTTGTCGTTGTACAGACCGTGGCCGCTCAAAATGTAATAGGTTTCGCTGTCGCCGTTGTGGACATGGTAGCCGATTTCGGAACCGGGATAAACGGTGGTGTGGCCGAACACGCGGCCCTTCTGGCTCATCTCCTCGGGACCGTTGAGCAGGCTGCGGACGGTAATTTCACCCACGCCGTTAAAAGGCGCAGGCTTACGAACGGTTTCTTTTTCTTCGCTGCGGCGGATCATGCTTACATACCTTCTTTCTGGATGCAACGGGTTGCAATCGATTTCGCATAGGATGGCTTTATCATACTCGATTTCACAACAAATGACAAGTGTCAAACCGCACAAAAAGAGGGAAAGAAAGCTGGACAAAACAGACAAAAGAAAAGATTCATAAAAAACATGCGGTAAAAACGAGATAATTGCGCAAAACATGCAAGGAGTTTGCCTTGTAAATCGGGAAACAGGGGATTGCTGAGCGGAAAAGAGAAAAGCTGAAACGAGAAGAAACTGCTGTTGCAACTTGTTGCAGCCAAAGCATTGCCAATTTGCCTAATTTTGCAGGGAATAATTAATAGAAAATGGAGAAACCGCTTACAAAATGGTGAAAATCGGTTGACAATCTAGGCTGCATGCGGTATCTTGTAATAGCAATCGATTGCGAGACTTCATCCCGCCGATGTCGAGTGCCGAGTGAAGAGTTGAGTGAAAGAAAGGATCGAACTTGTATGTCTAGCAAAAAAACACTGCGTCAGATTTTGGACGAATCCCATGAATGCTTTCTGGTTCCTTGTGTATATGATTGCGCGTCCAACCACGCGGTGGAAATGTGCGGCTTCCCGGTGAGCTTGCTCTCCGGCGGTGAAGTCTCTATTTCCGTAAACGGTGTCATCGACTACGGCTTTACCAACCTGACGGATCTGGAGTGGGTGGTCAGCCGTGTGGCTTCCACCAGCTCCATCCCGCTGATTGCGGATATCGAAGATGGCTTCGGTGGTCCTTTGGCAGTCTACCGTGCCGCCAAGCGGCTGGCCGCTGCCGGCGCCGCCGCCATCCAGTTGGAAGACTCCGCCGATATGGAAGAGTCCACCACCATCCTGCCCCGTGACAAGTACATGGCGAAAGTTCGCGCCGCGTTGGAAGCTTTGGAAGGCACCGACTGCCTGCTGATCGCCCGCAGCAACGCCGACCCCAGCGACCCTGCGCAGATGAAGGAAGGCTGCGAGCGCTTGCAGGAGGCCATTGATCTGGGCAAGGAACGGGGCATGTACGTGCTGGCCATGATGGTTCTGGTCGGCAACATCGAGCAGGCTACCGAGATGGCTAAGATCGTCACCGGTCCCAAGATCTTCGCCGACGTTCGTGCTTACAAAGGGGAGGATGGCCACTACCATCCCGCTGTCACCATGGAAGAGCTCACCCCGCTGGGCTTCAAGATGTGCAGCAGCCACTACACCATGAAGGCCGCCATGGAGGGCATGCTGGAGCATGGCCTGCAGAACTTTAAGAACCAGAGCGTGGCCTACTCTTTTGAAACGGCCCCGGCTTCCGGCATTGAGAGCTTCTCCTGCTCCGGCATGTTTGACCCGCAGGCCTACCTGAAACTGGAAAACAAATTCACCGGCGGCGACAAGGAATATACCATCGTCGGCCATCAGGTGGAGGATTACCCGCAAGGCTTTGTCCGTCCCGACATCAGCGAGCGCCTGTAACGCTTCGCACCATTCACCATAAGGAGGAACCGCCAATGAGCTTGCCTTACATTCTTACGCCGGAAGCCAAGGTCCCCGCAGCCCAGCAGCTGCGCGACATGGTGGCAGACGGCAAAGTCCGCATCGTTCCCGAACTGGCCGACTGCATGGGTGCGAAAGCCGCCGAGATGAACGGCTTTGAAGTCATTATGGTGTCCAGCGGCGACTTGGCTTGTGCCACCACCGGCATCCCCGACCTGCAGCTGCTCTCCATCGATGATTTCGTCCGGGTGACTGAGCAGATCACCCGCATGACCCCGATGCCGCTGATTGTAGACGCCGATGACGGTTTCGGTCTGGGCCGTGCCCTCAACGCCCAGTACGGCTGCATGCGGATCATGCAGGCCGGTGCCGCCGGTGTATTGGTCACCGACACGTCGGAACTGGCCCGCAAAGGCCAACTGAGCATTCAGGATGCCTGCCTGCGGTTCCGCGCCGCCCGCGCCGGTCTGGATGCCAATGGTCAGCACGGTTTCCTGATCGCCCGCTGCGACAGCGACCTGATCAACGACTTTGAGGACACGGTGGCCCGCTGCACCGCCTACATCGACGCCGGCGCCGATATGCTGTGCATCCTGTGGATGCACAAGATCCCCGACCGGATGAAGAAGATCGAGGCGATGCGCAATCTGCGGGATGCCCTGAACGCCAAGGGCGGCAAATATAAGGACTTCCCCATGTGGTACCCCGACCTGTGCGGCAAGACCCACGACCCCGAGGAAGTTTCGATGCAGGATCTGATCGATCTGGGCTGCTACAAGCTGGTGGGTGTCCACTTTAGCTGCCATGCGGCGATGCTGGCCATGCTGGATGTGGGCCGCCACGTGATGATGGAGCAGACCAACGATTACGTGGACTACCACTTTGACGACACCGGATACAAGACCTTTACCACCATGAGCATGTTCGGCTTGACCGATGGCAGCTGGGTGGAGGCGGAAAATGCGTTTGTGCGGGAACCGCAGGATTCGGTTGCGCAGCGCAACGCCGACTACTTTGTTCGTGCCGAGGACGTGCACGACCCGGACAAGGTATAATTTTGGGATTGCAGCCGGCACCCTGCCGGCTTAGGAAAACGCATCCAACAAAAGGAGGAAAACAAGCATGAAAAAATTGATCGCGCTGGCCATGGCCGCTGCCATGACCGCCAGTCTGGCGGGTTGTGCCTCGTCCGACGTAAGCGGTGCCAACACCAGCAGCTCGGGGGCTTCTTCTGCTACGGAAGAGTCTTCGACCACCACGACCTCTTCTGATGGGGAAACCATCAAGATCGGCGTTCTGACGGACCGTTCTTCCGCTGCGGCGGCCACGGTATCCTGGGCCGAAGCCGGTGCTATCCTCGCCTTGGAGGAAGCCAATGAGGAAGGCGGCCTGAACGGCGTGCCTTTCGAACTGGTCTACCGCGACACCGCTTCGGACTCCGCCAACGTGGCCCAGAAGGCTACCGAGCTGGTCAACGAAGGCTGCATTGCCATTCTGGGACCCAAGTCGGACGGCGAAGCGCCTACCGGTGCGACCTGGGCCGAAGAGAACAAGTTCCCCATGGTTACCCCCTGCACCATGAATACCCGCGTTACCATTGAGAACGCCTCCAAGTACATGTTCTCCTGCGGCTTCGTTGCCTGGCCCATCGCCAAGATGAACGCCAAGTATGCGGCCGATCAGGGCTACACCAGCGCCTTCTTCATCGGCAACGATGGCGGCGCCTCCGGCGACAGCCGTGACTTCTTCTACTATGAGCTGGGCGACGGTTTCGAAAACCTCGGCTCCAATCAGGTTTCCAGCAACTCTACCGAGTTCTCCACCATCATCTCCTCGGTGGTTGGTAAGGACCCCGACGTCATCATCGGCGCCGTAGCTGGTCCCAACTTCGTCTCTCTGGTCAACCAAGGCCAGCAGTTCGGTCTGTGGGATATCTGCGACTACCTCGGCTGGTACACCTGCGACTCCACCAACACCCAGTCTTTGGCCGAAGCGGGCAACTACCCCTACGGCAAGGTCCACGGTGTAGACCTGTGGCCCTTCTGGATGGATGAGATCGAAGGCAACGCTGAATTTGTACAGCGGTATTCTGAAATCGGTCAGGAATACTTTGGTCAGGAAATCCTGCCCTCCGACATGGGCTACACCTGGTACGTCGGCATCAAGGCCATCGTGGAAGCGGCCCGCACCACTCCCGATGATCTGAGCCCCGAAGCGATGACCAACGCCCTGTCCACCGTCCACTTCAGCACCCTGTACGGCGATGACTTGTACTTCCGTGATTTCGACCACGTGATGGCCCATGCTTACTACTACGTTACCGCCGTGGAAGACACCTCCGGCAAGTGGAGCATCCCCATCGGTGATGTCTACGCCGTCTACGAAGGCGACGAGATGCTGCCCACCAAGGAAGAGATGGAGCAGTACGCAACCGAAAACAACTACGTCTTTACCGATTTGAGTACCCAGTAACTCCTAACCGTTTCCGTACCCGACAAAACGGTCTGCGGCAGGCAGCATCCTCTGCCTGCCGCATTTTATGTTTGAACCGCCGGAATCCCCGGCGGCCCGGGCCCCGAATCTTGTATCCCTGTTCCGTTTTGCGGTACAGACCCACCTTATTGACAGAGGAAAACAGACTATGACAGTATCATTCTTTTTCCAAACGCTCATCACCGGTATCAGCAACGGCATGGTTGCCTACCTGATGGTGGCAGGCGTTTCGCTGATCATCAGCGGTATGAACATGGTCAACTTCGGTCAGGGCGCCTTCTATGTATTGGGCACCTACCTGACCTACACCATCGCCGCCAAATTTGGTTTTATTCCGGCGCTCATCATCGTGCCGCTCATCGTGGCAGGCATCGGCTACTTTGTAGAAAAAGCCACCCGCCCCTTGTTCGGCAAAAACATGCTGTACATCATGCTGCTGACCTACGGTGTCGCCTATATGATCTGCGACATCATGGTTATGATCTGGGGTTACAGCATCCGTCTGTTGGCCCTGCCGAAGTTCCTGCAGGGCGGCGTGCAGCTGTTCGGCATCAACTTCCCCGTATACTACCTGTTTGAAATCGGTGTGGCTGCGGCCATTGCTTTCGCCTTCTGGTATATGATCAACCGCACCAAGCTGGGCATGCTGACCCGTGCCATCATCAGCGACCGCCCCATGGTCGCCAACTTGGGTGTCAACGTCAACCAGATGTTCAGCATCCTGTTTATGATTGGTATCGGCATTGCCGGTCTGGGCGGCGTCCTCAATGCACCTATCACCGGTCAAAGCCCTAAGGAAGGTTTGTCGGTCTTCGGCAACGTTATGCCCATTCTGGTCATCGGCGGCCTGCGCAACATGGACGGCTGCCTGCCCGCCGCGCTGCTGGTCGGTCTGGTCAATGCCTTCGGTGCCATCTACCTGCCCCAGTATTACAACGTTCTGCCCGCTGCGCTGATGGTCATTGCCATGGCGATCAACCCGCAGGGCCTGTTCACCAAGAAGGAGGCGCGCTGAGATGCTGAAAAGCTGGAAAAAGATCCCGCAGGTCAAGCGCCACCTGATCGTTGGTGTGGCAATCTGCCTGATTATGTTGGTCTACTCGTTCTTCGCAGCGGACTCCGTGCTGGACTTCATGAGCCGTACCGTGATTATGATGCTCTTCGCCTCGGCGCTGAACATCATCCTCGGTTTCGGCGGTCTGCGTCCCCTCGGTATGGCTACCTACTTCGGCATGGGTTCCTACTCCTACGTCATTTTGGTGGTCCGCCTCGGCTGGGCCAAACCGCTGGCCATTGTGGGCGCCATGGTCCTGTCCATGGTCATCTCGCTGGGCGTTAATGTATTGTGCCTGCGGGCCAACGATGACTTGGCCTTCGCCTTCATGAGCATGGGCATCAACACCCTGCTGTTCACCATGGTGTACAAGATCCCCTATGTGGGTTCCGATACCGGTCTGACCGGTAACGTCCGTCTGGACTTTGCCGGCAGCGCCAGCGGCAACTTCTATCTGAGCTTTGTGGTCAGTGTGATTTGCATCGTGCTCATCTACCTGTTCTACCACAGCCCCTTTGCAACCGTCCTCAAGGGCAGCCGCGACAATCTGGAACGTCTGACCTTCGTTGGCATGAACACCCAGAACGTTCGTCTGTTTGCCTGCATGGTGTCCAGCTTCTTTGTTACCGTTGCCGGTATCCTCTACGCCATGCGCAACATGGGTGCGTTCCCGGTCATGTTCTCCACCAACACCTCCACCGAAGGTCTGGTCATGTGCCTGATCGGCGGCATGCAGAGCTTCTTCGGTCCCATTCTGGGTGCGGTCATCGTGACCTTTATCTCCACGCAGGTTTCCATCCTGACCAACTACTACCAGTTCATTCTGGGCGCGCTCATCGTCTTCTGTGTGCTGTTCCTGCAGAATGGCTTGCTGCGTGACGATACCACCCGTGATCTGGGCGAGATCCCCACCAAAAAGGAGAGTGCCAACAAATGAGTGAACCGATTCTGAAGGTTGAGCACCTCAACCGTTATTTCGGCGCGCTGCACGCCACGAAGGACGTCTCCTTCGAGGTGCCGGAAGGTCAGGTCCGCGCCATCATCGGCCCCAACGGTGCCGGCAAATCCACCCTGATGGACTTGATCACCAACCGTACCACCCCCTCCAGCGGCAAGGTCATCTTCCGCGGCGAGGACATTGCCGGTCTGGCGCCCAACAAGATCGTACACAAAGGCATGACGAAATGCTTCCAGATCTCCAAGCTGTTCAACAATCTGACCGTGTACGAGAATGTGCAGATCGCCCGCATCGAGATGAACAAAAAGACCTTCAACATTCTGCCGGTGCGGGATTCCTACCTGAAAAAGGAAGTCCAGACCTACCTGAGCTTGGTAGGCTTGGAGGATAAGATGAACGATGTGGCCGCCTATCTTTCCTACGGTGACCAGCGTCGTCTGGACATTGCCATTGCACTGGCCATGGACCCCAAACTGCTGATTCTGGACGAGCCCGCCGCCGGTGTGGCCCGTGAGGAAGCCTACACCCTGATGCAGTTGATCCGGGATCTAGCCCATGAACGCAACATGACGATCATCTTCATTGAACACGACATGGAGATCGTCTTTAACTACGCCGATGTGATCTCGGTACTGCGGGACGGCGAGATGATCGCCACCGGTACGCCGGACGAGATCAAGCAAAATACCTACGTGCAGCAGGCGTATCTGGGAGGTGACGTGTCGTGATTCTGGAACTGAAAGGCGTACAAGCCTATTATGACAAAAGCCATATTCTGAATGGCGTGGATCTCGGCGTCGAGGAAGGTACCTCGGTGTGTTTGCTGGGCCGCAACGGCGTAGGCAAATCCACCACGATGAAGACCATCATGGGCATGCTCAACCCGAAAGAGCACTGCAAGACCGAAGGTTCCATCACCTTCAACGGCAAGCAGTTGGTGGGTATGCAGAGCCATGCCATTGCTCGGCTGGGCATTGCCTACGTGCCGCAGGGCCGTCACATCTTCCCCACACTGACCACCGAGGAAAATCTTCGCGTGGCGGCGCGCAAGGGCGTGGACGGCAGCGAAAAATGGAATCTGGACAGTGTCTATAAGTTCTTCCCCCGTCTGCAGGAACGCAAGGATTCCAAAGGCGACAAGCTGTCCGGCGGTGAAAAGCAGATGCTGGCCGTAGCCCGCGGCCTGATGCAGAACCCCAAGATGATGCTGTTGGACGAAATCACCGAAGGTCTGGCCCCCATCATCGTGGATCAGTTGGCCGACATGGTGACCAATCTGCTGGCAGAGGGCGTGACCATCCTGATTGCTGAGCAGAACGTGAAGTTTGCCACCAAAGTCAGCAGCGACTGCTATATTCTGGAGCGCGGCACGGTCGTGCATCATCAGGCCACGCAGGAACTCTCGGAAGAAACCCGAAAGAAGTATCTCGGCCTGTGACCTTTGCACTGCGGGCGCGGCTGGGCGCTTGGCAGGAACGCTGGATAGAGAAAAATCCGAGCTTTTATCGCCAAGTGGTACTGGTGGGGCTGCCGGTGGCCTTTCAACAGGCCATCAACATCGGCGTCAACCTGATGGACACCGTTATGGTCGGTGCGCTGGGGGAAAACGCACTCTCGGCTTCCTCGTTGGCCAACCAGTACTATTATCTGTACTACATCCTCTGTCTGGGGATCTCTGGCGGGGCCTGTGTGCTCAGCGCCCAGTATTGTGGCGCGGGCAACAAGGCTATGGTCCGGCAGGTGTGGCGGCTTTCCATGTACATTGCGGGCGGTTCCGCCATCCTGTTTGCGGTGGTTACCGGAACCTTGCCCCATGCCATCATGGGGGTCTACACCACCCAACCGGAAATGATCGAGCTGGGCAGCCAGTACCTGCGGGTAACGGCGTGGATCTTCTTCTTCCACGGCACCAGCCTGATCATGGTCAATCTGCTGCGCACCGTGGGGGTCCTCTATCTGGGGCTGATCGTTTCCAGCCTGTCCTTTTTTACCAATATCTTTTTCAACTACGTTTTCATCTTCGGCAAGTTCGGCGCGCCCCGGTTGGGCATTGCCGGCGCGGCCGTAGGGACCCTGATCAGCCGCGGGTTGGAATTTGCCATCACCTTCGGGTATCTGTTGGGGGTCCAAAAGTATATCGCGTTCCGTCCCAAGGATTTTGCGGGAAAGCTGGACCCCGCCATGATGCGCAGCTTTCTTACCACCGGTATGCCGCCCATCATCAGCGACGGTATGTACACGGTGGGGGACAACATCCTCAGCGTTATTTTGGGCCATATGGGGGCCGCTGTGGTCAGCGGTCAGGCCATCACCTTGGCTACCATGCGGTTTTGTACCGCCTTTTTGATGGGGCTGAGCAACGCCTCCTCGGTGATGATCGGGCAGGCGGTGGGCCGCGGCGAGCAGGCCGCCGTCCAACGGCAAAGCCGGACCTTCTTTCTGCTCTCGGTCGTCGGTGGTTTGGCGGGCGGTGTGCTGATCGAACTGGCCAGCCCCTTTGTGGTTGGGCTGTATGACCTTTCCCCCGAGGCGATGGACGCCACCATGCAAATGATGCATGCCATGAGTCTGCTCATGGTGTTTCAGGCGGCCCAGTCCGTCATGAGCAAGGGCGTGCTGCGGGGCGGCGGTGATACCCGCTTCCTGATGGCAGCCGACCTGATCTTCATGTGGGGGCTCAACATCCCGTTGGGGTATCTGGCGGGCCTGCACTGGGGATGGGCACCTTTTTGGGTGTTTATCTGCCTCAAGCTGGATACCATCTGCAAGACCTTCCTGTGTCTGTGGCGGATGGTGTGCAGCCACTGGATCCGGGACGTGAACCAAACCATTTGAAGGGGTTAACCAATGAAGGAGGTGACGGACTGTGTCCGCACAACATACCATCCGCGAACTGTTGGAAAAAGGGGAGTTTGTATGGGCTCCCTGCATCTATGACTGCCTTTCGGCCCGCTGTGCCGAACTGGTAGGTCACAACGCGGTACTTATCAGCAGCTGCGAATTGGAATACGCCATGAACGGTATCCCTGCCGGTATGTACAACTGGGAGGAATACATCTACGCCACCGAGCGCATCTGCAATTCCACCAAATTGCCGGTAATCGTGGACGGCGAAAACGGCGGCGGTACACCGATGCAGGTCTACCGCAACTGCAAACGGCTGGCCGAGGTGGGTGCCATGGCCATCTCCATCGAAGATACCATGAGCGGCGCCTTTGCCACCGGATACACCTACGCCAGCGGCTACGGCTATATGGACGCTGAGCGGTGGGCTGCCAACGTCCATGCGGCGGTGGAGGCCGTGAAGGGCACTGACTGCATGATCATTGCCCGTACCGACTGTAAGGGCGGGGGAGCCCCCCAAACCGGTGCCATTGCCAATTTTGGCGGCATGGGGTTGGAGGAAGCGATTCGCCGGGCCGAGATGGGCTATCAGGCCGGGGCAGAGATCACGATGATCCAGAACATCTGCCATGCGGACTGTGAAGCGGAATGCCGCGAGATCAGCCGCCGCCTTTCGGCGCCGGGCCGGTATCTGTTCTATCCGGACGTACATGCCACCGACGGCAAACCGGACGCTACGCTGGAACAAATGCAGGAATGGGGCTTCCATTTGGTCAGCAACCATGTGGCCATGAAAGGCGCTGCCCGGGGCATGCTGGAGTTTTTCCGTGAGAACTTCCGCAACAAAAACACCGTTTACAGCGAAAATCATGAGATCGATCCCTCTGGCGAATATGGCATTGGACATGAATTCCACCTGTTCAAATTCGAGGATTACATCGCACTGGACAAAAAATATCGCGCCTATGAATCCGAGCTGCGGGAAAAGACGCCCACCTAAACGACATTCGGTTTGATTCTCCTTATAAAGCCCGGCCGGGTGAAAAATTTTGCCCGACCGGGATGTTTGTGTTTGAAACGGTAAACGTTTTTAGCGGAAGTGTCGAAATATTAAAAACACGAAAGAGGTTTTGTTGCAAACTTTTCCAAAAAGTGGTATATACAATACGGAAAAGTGCGATTTTATGGCAATAGGGTGCAACAAGGGGCCGTGAGAACAAAGTTATGACGATTTACGACATTGCAAAATTGGCTGGCGTATCTGCTAGTTCGGTCTCCCGTGTGGTCAACGGAAAGCCCGGGGTAAACCGGGTGACCCGAGAAAAAATTCAAAAACTGTTGCAGGAACACAACTATGTTCCCGATACCAACGCGCGCAATCTGGTGATGCAATCCACCAAGACCATCGGCATTTTGACCGATGACATTGATACACTGCATCAGGTGGAAGGCGCCCATCGCGTGGAATACGAGCTGATGCGCAACGGGTACTATTGTTTCAGCAAATACATCGGCCGGGGTTCCGACGCGGTGGAAAACGGTATGATGGATATGGCCCGCCACCGGGTGGAGGGCGTAGTCTGTATGGGGGATGCTTTCCGCGATGTGGAGGCTGTCACGCAGGCGGTAAAGCGTCATCTGCCCGAAACGCCGGTGGTCATGGTCCACAACACGATGACCTTTTCGCTGCCCAACATCTATTCCGTTGGTGCCGACGAGAAGGAAGGCATCGAAAGTTGTGTGGATTATCTGGCCCAACGCGGCCGCCGGAACCTGATTTTGGTGATCAATAAGGGGCGAATCAGCGGGCCGCTGATTCGGTCCAGCTTCGAGGGGGCCATCAAAAAGGGGGAACCGCGGCTGCGGGGCACGGTGTATACCGGCATCCCCGACCGGGTGGAAGAAGGGGAGCATCTTGCCTACCATCTGCTACGGGAGCATCCCGAGGTGGACGGCATCATCTGTGCCACCGACCTAATCGCCATCGGCCTGCTGAACATCCTGAAGGAGAAGGGCGTCGCGGTGCCCCAGCAGATCGCACTGATCGGCGAGCACAACTCGGCTTTTTGCGAAACCTGCCGCCCGCGGCTGACTTCGCTGGATGCCATGATCACCATGTCCAGTATTATGGGCGCTCGGACGCTGTTGGATGTATTGGACGGCCGGGAACCCAGCCACCATGTGACGCTGCGCATGACCATTGTGGAACGCGGCACCACCTAAAGCCGGGCAGACAACCAAAGACAAAACAGGAGCTTCTTCCCTTGGGGAAGAAGCTCCTGTTTTTTATAGAAGGAGGAATGCTCAACTATATTGCTGTACAATGGCCTCCATGTCGGCCCAGCAGTTTTCCATGTCCTGCACCAGCTTGAACTGGGTGCGGGCACGGTCCAAGTTCTGCCCCGGCCGGGTGGTGTGGAAGTAGTGGTCGCCCTCCAGATAGTCGGTCAGGAAGCGGATGCCGCATTCCAGCGTCATCAGCTTGGCGCCCCAGGGCAGGGTGGCCTTTTCCAGCGGGGTAAAGGCATCCCCGGCAGCTTGCAGGTAGCCTTTGGTGTAGATCTCGAACAGATCGATGGCAAAGTTCACCTTGGACAGATCGGGCTCGTCCTCGGCGCTGTGGTTGGCGCCGAACCGGATGGAATCGCCAAAGTCGTTGGCGGCCAGTCCCGGCATGACGGTGTCCAGATCGATGACGCAGAGCCCTTCACCGGTTGCCTTGTCAAACAAAATGTTGTTCAGCTTGGTGTCGTTGTGGGTTACCCGCAACGGCAGCTTGCCGGCGGCCAGCAGATCGGTCATGTAGGCGCAATCCGCTTTGCGGGCCCGCACAAAGGCGATCTCGTCGGCTACGTCCTTGGCACGGCCCAGCGCATCAGCGGCCAGCGCCTTTTCAAAGTTCTCGAAACGGCGGGGCGTGTCGTGGAAGTGGGGGATGGTTTCGTGCAGGGTGGCGGCAGGGTAGTTGGCCAACTGTTTCTGGAAGTTGCCGAAAGCCACCGCGCTCTGGTAAAAATCTTCCGGGGTCTGGACCTGCTGCAGGCAGACGGTGTCCTCCACAAAGGCATAGACGCGCCAGCAGCCGTCCTGTGCATCCCGGTAGTAGGGCTTGCCCTCCTTCGTCGGGATGACCTGCAGGGTCACCCGGCTGGGGTCGGCGCCTCGTTCCATGGCCTGCCGGCGCAGATACTCGGTAACGCCGCAGATATTCTCCATCAAGCCATCCGGGTCGGTGAAGGTGGCAGTGTTAATCTTTTGCAGGATATACCGGCGGCTGTCCCCGTCGGGCAACTGCACGTAGATGCAGTGGGTGGCGTTGATGTGTCCCTCTCCGTAGGGCAGGGCACCGGCCACCGTGCCGCCCCAGTCCCAGGCAGCCAGCACATCGGGGTGTTCAAAACGGTTCTCCATGGTAAATCCCCCTTAAATCTCGTACCAGCGGATCTCGTTGGCGTCCAGATGCAGCGTGAAGCTGGACCCATCGCCCCGGTAGACCGTGGTATCCTGCGGCTCATAGGTGTTGTTGACCACACAGTATTTGCCGTTCTTCACGTAGGCATGTACTTCCACATTGTAGTTGTCGCTGAACCAAGTGTGCAGTTCATCCTCGGCATGGGCCGCCCACAGGATGGCACGGTAGAGTACCCGGTTGTTCACAAAGCTGTAAGGCAGACCGCTGAGGTAGACGCCGCGGCCTTCGCCGTAGTCGTGGGCGGCCATCTGTACTTCCTTATCCCGCTGGATCAGGATGTCGGTGCCCTCGAAGGCGTAGATGCTCTTCTTGCCTTCGCCGAAGTCCACGTCGTGGTTGGGGCAGTCGGCCAGAATAAAGTGGTCCCGATGCTCTTCCCAGTTGTACTTGTCGTAGTTCAGGGTAAAGCCGGTTTCTTTCTCCACGCCCAGCGGCGCCGCCAACTGCAGATACCGTCCCTGATACTGGTGGCCGCCCGGCTCGCCTACGCCGATCAGGCCGCCGCCCCGGTAGACAAAGCCCTTGACGGCAGCGGCGATCTCGGGATCTTCCCAGACTTTGCCGCCGGTGTGGGCGGTGTCGCCGTCGCCCACGTTGATGAGCACGTCGATGGAATCCAGCACATGGGGATCCGCCTTGATGTCGTCAAAGCTGAGGAATTTCACATCAAAGGGGGCGCCGGACAACGCCTCGATAACGCCGGCATAGCTGTAATTCTGCTTCTGGTACAGCGCATGGTGGACCATATGGCAGCCCCAAGCCCGCATCTTGCCCCAACTGTTCAGCACAGCCACGGTCTTGACGCAGTAGGGGGTGGTGCCTTTGATATTGCCGTACAGTTCCCGGAACTCGTTGCAGACGCTCTCCACATAGTCGAGGAACTCGGGGAACTCGCAGGCCAGTTTCAGGTAGCCGCCGTAACCGATGCGGTCGATGGGGCTGCGCAGAATGGCACGACGGGCGGTGACCCAGTTCTCCTTGGCTTCCCGGACGGGATCGCCGCCCTCGTGGAAGGTGTCGGGGAAGAAATAGGGCAAGAAGCGGCCCTCGGTGTATTTGACGCCCTTGATGTCAGAGATTAACCGCAGGGTGGAACCATTGCCCACGCTGCCCACCACGGCGTCCACACCAGCGTTCTGGAACTCCGGCATGAAAGGCTCGGTGCCGATCCAGTGGTCGCCCAGAAACATCATGGCTTCCTTGCCGTACTCGTGGGTGATGTCGGTCATCTCCCGCACCAGCTTGGCCACTTCCCGGCGCTGGAAGGCCTGAAAATCCTTGTACTCCTTGCTGGGCACCCGGTACTGGTTGTTGTAGTAGCCTTGGTCGATGATGAACTCGGGGCGGAACTTGTAGCCCACCTCTTCCTCAAACTGCTGGAGGATGTAGGGGGACACGCTGGCGGAGTAGCCATACCAGTCCACATACTTTTCCCGCTTCAGCTCATCGAACATGAGGGTGAACTGATGGAAGAAGGTGGTGTAGCGGATGACGTTCACATAGGGGTGGGTCTCGATGAATTTGCGCAGCCGTTCCATCGAATACTTGTGGGTCTTGGGCTGACGCACGTCGAAGGTGATCTGATGCTCGAAGTCCTTCCAGTCGTTGACCACGGCATTGTACATATGTACCGGGTCCCAGATCAGGTACGCCAAGAAGCTGACGGTGTACTCGTGGTAGGGGGCCGGCTCGTCAATGACCACACAGCCGGAGGCTTCCTCATAGCGCCAAGCAGCGGGGGCGAGGGGCTGGCCGGTGGTGCGGTCCACCACTTCCCACCAGCGGGTGATGTCGTCCCGGGTGTTGGGCTGCATCAGCTCGGGGCTGATGCCCTTCATCAGGGGGATGGACAAGGGACCCTCGGAGGCGGTGTAGAAAGCCGTCATGATGTAGCACTGCTGTACTTCATCGGGGTTGGCCTTGGCCCAAGCGTTGTCCTTGCGGGTGGTGTAGTAGGTGGCGTAGACCTTGGCGCCGGTGTCTTTCAGCTCCTGCGGAAAGTCGGTGCCGTCACAGTCACGGATGGCGTCGGCGCCCCAGCGCGCCAGCAGTTCTTTGGTCTGGGGGATCACGTCAATATCGGTGGGAATGGTGACGCGACCGCGGGGTTTGGAATCATGCATACAATGATTCCCCCTTTCTTATTTCTTTCCCTTTTTACCGTCCTCAAACGGCTTATTATAGATGGCCAGTGCAACCAGCAGCAGGGCGACGCCCACTACCATGATGCCCAGCCCGGCCAGCTCGCCGGTCATGGTCCAGCCGGCGATGATCATAACCAGCGCCAGCACAAAGCACACTGCGATCAGCAGGATGCGCAGGGTAGGATGCTCTTTCCAAAATGCCATAGGATCACCTTAGCCTTTCAGGCCGCCCACGGTCATGCCTTGGGTCAGCTGTTTCTGGACGCAGATATACAGGATGAGGGTGGGCAGCATGACCAGCACCAGACCGGCATACATGGTGCCGTACTGGGCGGCGCTCTGCTGGGCCTGCATCAAGTTCAGCAGACCGACCGGCAGGGTGCGGGGGGCGCTGGTGGAGCTCATCAAGGTCATCGAGATGATGTACTCGTTCCAGAAGGAGAGGAAGTTGAAGAGGATGATGGTGATGATGCTGGGCTTCGCCATGGGGAAGATGATCCGCACCATGGTGGTGCCGTACCCGGCGCCGTCGATGTAGGCGGCTTCCTCATAGTCGTGGGCCAGCGTGGCAAAGTAGCCCGACAGCAGATAGATGGTGAAGGGCAGTGCGGTGGCGGCGTAAACCACGGCCAGCACAAAGAGGTTGTTGAGCAAAAAGCTCGTGCCGGTCAGGTTCTTCAGCCAGTTGTCACCGTCCCGCAGCATCAGGAAGATGGGCACGACGATGTAGTTCACGTTGATGAACAGGCCCGCCATGAAGAGGGTGTGCAGCAGTTTCTGGCCCATGAATTTAAAGCGAGCTAGACAGTAGGCGGCGGGCAGGGCAATCACCAGCAGCAAGGCCAGCGCCAGCGCCGTGACGATCACCGAGTTGAGCATGTAGGAACCCATCTTGGCGCCGTTCCATGCTTCCACAAAGTTTTGCCAGTAGAAGCCGGCGGGCAGCGCCCAGGGGTTGCCGTAAAATTCCGAGTTTTGTTTGATAGAGGCCATAAAGACCCATGCCACCGGCACCAAAATGCTGATGGCCAGCAGGGCCAACACCAGATAGATGAAGGCCATATACAGCCGTTCGCCCGAACGGGAGGAAGTTTTTTCTTGCATGGATGCCCCTCCTTAAAATTCCAGCGGTTCGCGGTCGGTGGCCTTGTTGACCACAGCGGACAGCGCGAAGGAGAACAGGAAGATCACGACGCCGATGGCCATGCTGTAACCGTACAGACCGGCGTCTTTCTGGCTGTACATGTAGTTCAGCGCCACGTCGGAAGCACCGTTGGGGCCGCCGCTGGTCATGGCCTTGACGAACAGGAACGCCATGTTGATGGTGGAGATGATGAAGAAGGTCAGGGTGGTGCGGATGTTGGTCCAGATCAGCGGAATGGTGATCTGGAAGAACTGGGTCACCCGGCCGGCGCCGTCCAGATTGGCGCTCTCATAAAGGCTTTCCGGTACGGCGGACATAGACGCCATGTACATGACCATGTAGTAGCCGATAGCCTGCCAGACCATGGCGATGATCAGCGAGGGGATAACCAGCGTTTCGCCCTTCCACAGAATGGGATCGGTCATGGTGGTGAACAGTCCGATGATGCTGTTGAGCATACCGTTTTCCGGCTTATAGATGGCCGAGAAGATACCGGCGATAACGACAACAGACAGGATGTTGGGGATGTAGAACACCACCCGGAAGAAGTTCTGGCCCTTGACCTTTTCCCGCGTGAGGATGGCCGCAAAGACCAGTGCGAAACCGAAGGTGATGATGGTGACGACCACCACCAGCAGGATCATATTCTGCATGGACCGGATGAACTGGGTGTCCTTGAAGAGCTGCTGGAAGTTGGCCAGTCCCACGAAGGTCTCGTTGGGAGAGTAGGCGCCACGCTCAAACAGCGACATGCGGAAGACGTTGAGGGTGGGCACGATCATAAAGATAAAGAACAGAATGGTGGCCGGTGCCAGACAGAGCACCAAAAACCGGCTGCGGCCTTTGTTTTTGTTCATAAGAACAACCGCTCCTTTCACAGTACGAAAAAGGCGAGGGCGCGAACGCGCCCTCGCTGCTTGCGGAAATTACTCGATGATGTTGGCACGCATCTGATCGCTGGCGGACTTGACGCCGTCGATCCACTGCTGTTCGGTCATAGAACCGGAAACCAGAGAGTTGACGGGATCAAAGAAGGCAGTGCGGACTTCCACGCCGGGGATGGCGGTGAAGGCGGCAAAGTTGCCCATAGCGGCTTTGGCGCCGTTGTCGTAGATGGAGTAGAAGAGCTTGTTGTCGCCTTCCAGCGTGTCGGCGATGCCCAGCACAGGCTGGATGGCGCCGGACTCGGCAAAGATCTGGCAGGCGGTGTCGCTGTACAGGAACGCGATGAACTGCTTAGCAGCATCCTGATGCTCGGCGCCGGCAGGAATCCAGCACTGCTCGAACCAGGTGTAGCTGTAACGGTCGCCGTCAGCGGTCACGGCGGGCAGGGCGGTCATGCCCCACTCAAAGCCGTCGGCGCGGGGCGCTTCGGCCATTTCGCCCACGATCCAGGTGCCGTTGGGCATGAAGATCGCCTTGTTGTCCAGCACCAGCTGCTGGTTCTGGGTGAAGTCCTGATCGTTGGCCTGCGCGGGGGTAATGGGGTTGGTGTACTTGGCCAGCTTGGCAACGATGTCAAAGCAGGTCTGTGCCTCGGGGGTATCCCAGATGCCTTCCTCGTAGTGGGTGGCCTTCTCGAAGAACTCGGGGCCGCCTGCGGAGTACATCAGCGCGTAGAAGAACGCGTCAAAGTAACCGGTGGTGGGGTAGGTGAAGAGGTAGATGCCCTCAGCCAGAGCCTTGTCGCCCAGTTCCCACATTTCGTCCCAAGTGGTGGGCACTTCCCAGCCCTTTTCCTTCAGCAGACCGGCGTTGTAGAACAGGCCGCAGGGGCTGTAGAACATGGGCGCCAGATAGGTCTTGCCGTCGTTGTAGGGATTGGTCAGGGAAGTCTCGGTGAAGCCGCCGGCGATCTTGTCGCTGACCTTCACATCCTCGCCGGGAACCGTCATGCTCAGCACGTCGGTGATGTCGGCGATCAGGTTGCCTTTGATGAACTGCTCGGTCAGGGCAGCCTCACGGCCGGTGGCCAAATGTACCACGTCGGGGTAATCGCCGCCCTGCATCGAGGGGCCGATCACATCTTCCAGATTCTTGTCGGTGGTCAGTTCCACTTGAATGCCGGTCTGCTCGGTGAAAGCATCGGCAACTTTCTGCCACATTTCGGTACCGTAAGCGGTTTCGATAGCGGCGACTTTGATGGTGGTGGACTCGGCGGCAGCGCCCTCGCTTGTTGCCGCAGAGCTGTCGGCGGCGGCAGAGCTGGAGCTTGCCCCGCCACAAGCGGCGAGCGACAACGCCATGCTGGCTGCCAAGGCCAGAGAAATGACTTTCTTCATACGGTTGTTCCTCCTTCTCATGAAGCGGATCGGAGCCGTCCCGCAAGGGGCGGGACCTCCTGTTGACATCTTTATGATACTTGTTTGGACCCGCCCTTCACAAGGGAGTTGTTGAGTAGAAATTTATACATCTTGCTCTTTGCGCCGCGCAAAATCGCATGAATGACAAGATTTAGAAAATACTGACCAAACCAGCCGCGGTTTTCTTAGCTAGTTTGACGAAAAGGCGGAAAAATCGGATTTTTTACGATTTTTCGATTTTTCTAAAAACCGTCGAAAAAAGGCGAAGGAGTGCTTGCCAAATGGACAAGGGGTCGGTATAATAGGGGCAAGAACAAGAAATGCAAAAAAATCTGTGCGACATTTATTCTTTTTGCTCCTCTTTTTATGGATCTTGAACCGGCAGGGAGGCACCGCAATGAACACTCGGTACGATCTTGACATGGAAGTTCCGCCGCGGGAGGCTGTACGCCTTTTGTATATCAGTAAGAGCCGGTTTGGCGGGGACTGGCATTCGGTGCCCCACACCCACGCCTGCAGCGAGATGTTCTATTGCATCAGCGGCCGGGGACAGTTTAACATTGAGGGCACGCTGCACAGCGTGGAGCCGGATGACCTGATCATCGTCAATCCCCGGGTGCAGCATACCGAGCTGAGCTATCAAGCCAGCCCGCTGGAGTATGTGGTGCTGGGCATCGAAGGGGTGGAGTTCCTCTTTGACCAGAAAAATCTGGGCTATACCATGCTCAAATGTCACGACATGCGGGAAGACCTGCTCTATATGATCCGGCTGCTGCTGCGGGAGATGGACAACAAAGAGGACGGCTGCGAGATGATCTGTCAGGACATCTTGGAAGTGCTGCTCGTTAAATTGGTGCGTCGGGCGTCGGTGTCGCTGCGCATCACCAAAGCGCCCTCGAAAAATAAGGAGTGCGCGGCGGCCAAGCGGTATTTGGATGAAAATTTCCGGGAAAGCATCTCGCTGGATCAGTTGGCTGCCGTCACCCATATCAACAAATACTATCTGGCCCATGCCTTCCAGAAAGAATACAACATTTCGCCCATCAACTATCTGCTGCGCCGCCGCATTACCGAGAGCAAGGCCCTGCTGGCCAGCACCGATCACAGCCTGACCCAAATCAGCGAGCTGGTGGGATTCAGTTCCCCCAGCTATTTCTCCCAGAGCTTTCGGCGTCTGGAGGGGATGAGCCCTATCGAATACCGGCGTACCGTCCAAAAAAATCAAGAGGACCGCAATCTGTGATAAGCAGTCCTGCAAAAAGCCCCCGGCGGATTTTCCCGCCGGGGGCTTTGTTGTTCAAATCAGGATTGAGCGGCCTGCCGCAGGGTTTCCAAAAGGGCGGGCAGGGCAGCCACGGCTTCGGGACCGCCGAAGTTGACCAGCGCCCGCAGCGGCATGGCATCCAGCATTTGGGCCATCGCCTCGGGGGGCATCAGACCGTCCCCGCCGCCGTTGGCCAATGCCTGCTGGTGCTGGGCCAGCATCTGCTGTACGGGGGCGGCGGTGCGGGCATCCGCCAGCAGCACCCCTAACGGGGTGTTTTCATCCACGGTCAGGGGCAGATGACGGTCGCTCTGGTAGTGCAGCGGCACCGTCATGCGAATGTCCCGGCTGGAACGTCCCAGCCGCAGCTCATACCGGCCGGGGGCAGCATACCAATCGTGAAGCTCGGCGCTGTACCGGCTCAGGTCCCGGGCGGTGAGGGTGAATCGCACCTCGCATTCCTGCCCCGGGTCCAGCAGTACTTTCTGGAAGCCCCGCAGCGCCTGCGGCACGCGGCCGCCGGGTACCGGTGTGCCGGTGGCATCACTGACATAGAGCTGTACCACCTCGGCACCCCGCAGGGCGCCGCTGTTGCGGATACGCAGCCGCAGGGTCACGCTGCCGTCCTCGGTGAGGGTGTCGCTGTCCAGCACCGCGTCCCGGTAGACAAACCCGGTGTAGCTCAGGCCATGACCGAAAGGCCAGCGCACCGGCATGCGGCGTCCGTCATACCAGCGGTACCCCACATAGACCCCCTCCCGGTAGTCGGCGGTCAAACCGTCCCCGGGATAGTCCAGATAACAGGGGGTATCTTCCAGCCGCAGGGGCCAGGTCTCGGGCAGATGCCCAGAGGGATTGGCTTCACCCCACAGCAGGGCATCGGTGGCTTCTCCGATGCCTTCTCCGGCCAGATACAGGCAAAGCACCGCCGATACATCCCCCGCCCAGGGGCATTCCACCGGCGCGCCGGTATGCAGCACGACCACGGTGTTTTTCTGTACGGCGGCCACCCGGGCGATCAGATTGTTCTGGCAGTCCGGCAGCCGCATGTGGCGGCGGTCGGCGCCCTCGCTCTCAAAAATTTCCGGCAATCCGGCAAAGATCACCGCCACGTCGGCTTCTTCGGCGGCGGTCACCGCCTGCAGGAAGGCGTGCTCGTCCCGCTGATCCCGGTCGGCGGGGAAGCCTTCCACATAGACGATGTCCCGCCCGTTGCGGCGGGCGGCCTCCCGGGCACCGATGGCGGCGTGGGTGTTCACATGGCTGGAGCCGCCGCCCTGATACCGGGGCGTGTCGGCAAAGGCACCGATGTAAGCGACCTTTTGCCCCGTATGCAGGGGCAGTGCCCCCAGATTTTGCAGCAGCACGGCGCTTTCCTGCGCCAGTTCCACCGCCAGCGCATGGTCGGCGGTACGGTCAAATACGGCCGGCTGCTGGGCCAAATCGGCGGCCCGCAGCACGATGTTCAAAATGCGGGTCACCGCTTTGTCCAACACCGCTTCGTCCAAAGCGCCGCTGCGCACGGCCTCCACCAGTTTGGCGTCGTTGACCCCGCCCGAACCCGGCATTTCCAGATCCAATCCGGCGGCCACGCCCCGGACCCGGTCGTTCACGGCGCCCCAGTCCGACATGGTAAAGCCGTGAAAGCCCCATTGCTCCCGCAAAATTTCGTTCAGCAGCAGGGCGTTCTCACTGGCATAGACGCCGTTGACCCGGTTGTAGCTGCACATCACGCTCCAAGGCTGGGCTTCCCGAACCGCTGCCTCAAAGGCAGGCAGGTAAATTTCATGGAGAGTGCGCTCATCCAGACGGCTGTCTGCCGTCATGCGGCGGGTTTCCTGACTGTTGGCGGCAAAATGCTTGGGGCAAGCCCCCACGCCTTCGCTCTGGATCCCCTCGATCAACCCGGCGGCCAGTTCCCCGGCCAAGAAGGGATCCTCGCTGTAATATTCAAAATTTCGGCCGCACAAGGGGCTGCGCTTGATGTTGATGGCAGGTCCCAGCACAACGCCCACCCCGGAGGCCCGGGCTTCCCGGCCCAGTGCCGCGCCCATCCGGCGGGTCAGGGTGGGGTCAAAGCTGGCAGCCGCTGCGCATCCAGCGGGAAAACACACCGCCTCGATGCTGTCGTTGGGGTTTTGGCTGCCGGGCTTTTGGGTACGCAGACCGTGGGGCCCGTCGGAGAGCATCAGGGCCGGGATGCCCAGACGCTCCACCGCTTTGGTGTGCCAGAAGTCCGCACCGGAGCACAGCCCGGCTTTTTCTTCCAAAGTGAGGGAACGCACCAGTTCTTCTACGGTGGCGGTCATAGCTCGTTGACTCCTTTTTGACATTTTGTCCGATTTTGGTATATTATACCACGCTTGCTGTGCTAAAATAAAGGAAATTGTGTAAATTTACCGTGGGATTTGTTACAAGTAGGATACAATCCGGGTATATCCTAGAGCTGAGATAGAAAGGAAGCTATGGCATGACCCATGTTTTGATCGTTGAGGATGAACATTTGATCGCCCGGCTCATCGAGATGAGCCTGACCCGGGCGGGGTATGACTGCACGGTGGCGGGGGATGGCCGCACCGCCGCCGACCTGATCGAAAAGACGGACTACGATTTGGCCTTGCTGGACATCATGCTGCCCGGGCTGGATGGTTACGAACTGTTGGAATACCTGCGCCCGCAGGGGGTGCCGGTGATCTTCATTACCGCCAAGGGCACCGTGAAGGAACGGGTCGAAGGGCTGCGCCGGGGCGCCGACGACTATATCGTGAAACCCTTCGTCATCGAGGAACTGCTGGCCCGGGTAGAATCGGTGCTGCGGCGGGCCGGGCGCGGCAACGTGATGCAGGCCTTTGACGTGGTGCTGGACGCCGGGGAACACACCGTGACCCAGAACGGCGAGCCGGTGGACCTGACGCCCAACGAGTTTTTGCTGCTGGAACAGCTTATGCGCAACCGGGGCGCAGCCCTCTACCGGGATACCTTGTATGAGCGGGTCTGGGGCGGCGATATGGCCGAAACCGACACCCGCACGCTGGACCTGCACATTATGCGATTGCGGCGCAAGCTGCATTGGTATGACCATATCGAAACCGTCTACCGCATCGGCTACCGTTTGAAAAAGGAGTAACCCCATGCGCTACGCACAAAAAATGATCTGCCTGCTGCTGCTGGTACTCAGTGCGTCCTTCGGTGTGGGCGGGTGCTACTTGCTGTACAGTGACTTCGGCGTACAGCTCGCCCGGATCAACACGGCCAACGCCGTGGCCCATTCCCAGACCTGCACACTGCTTCAGACCGAAATCATCGACCGCCAGCGTCGGGGCGAAACCTTGGACGCAGCGACGCTGGGCAGTCTGTTGGAAAAGCAGCAGGTATCCGCTGCGCTGTGGAAGGGCGGCGACCTGCTGGAAAGCACGCTGGCTGTGCCGCTGGATGTCCCGCTGGACAACGGCACGATGCGCACGGTGTCGGCGGACGGGGCAGTGTTCTCTTTGTACGGCAGCGACCTGCAGGGGGACCTGCATCTGGTCAGCGCCTTTGATCTGACCCAGATCTACCGGGACCGGGATGCCAGCCTCCGGCGATTCCTTGCGCTGGAAGCGGTGGTGTTGGCGGCGGGGGCTGCGGTGTTGGCTGCGCTGGCCCGGCAGATGACCCGGCCGCTGCGGGTACTCACCGCTACCAGTGCCCAGATCGCCGGCGGGGACTATGCCCGCCGCACCGGATTGCACACCGGCGACGAACTGGAACAGGTCAGTGCCAGCTTTGATAAGATGGCCGACGCGGTGCAGGAAAAGATCGCCGCGCTGGAAGAGGACGTGCAGAAGCGGGAGGATTTCATGGGGGCTTTCACCCATGAACTGAAAACCCCCATGACGAGCATCATCGGCTATGCCGATGTGCTGCGCAGCCTGCAGACCGACCCCGACGAACAGCGGGAAGCGGCGGGAGCAATCTATCACGAGAGCCGCCGTCTGGAAGCGCTGAGCCAAAAGCTATTGGCGCTGCTGGCGCTGGGGGAAGAAACACTGGAACTTACCGACGTGGATTTGGCTTCGCTGTGGCCCCGCCTGCGGGAAGCCTGCCCGCAGGCTACCTTGCAAATCCCTGAGGGGAGCTGGATCGTGCGAGGGGATGCCGACCTGCTGCTGGATCTTTTGTGCAATCTGGTCCAGAATGCGGTCAAAGCCGGTGCGCCGGGGTCACCCATCGCGGTGCATTGCTGGGAAGACGGCGCGCAGGTGTATTTGGCGGTGGAGGACCACGGCTGCGGCATCCCGGCGGAAGAAATTGCCCGGGTGACCGAGCCGTTTTACATGGTGGATAAATCCCGTGCCCGCAAACAGGGCGGCAGCGGGCTGGGGCTGGCGCTCTGCAAACGGATCGCAGCGGCCCACGGCAGCGCGCTGGACATCCAAAGCGCACCGGGGCAGGGGACCACGGTGCGGGTGATCTTGCAAAAAGGAGGGGATGGGGTATGAGTCTGTGGCAGCATCCCAAAGCCATGGCGGCGCTGTGCGCCGCTGCCGTTATGACCTGTGCGGCGGCTCCGGCCATCTTCCTCACGGCGGTGGACATGAGTTCCATCGGCCACAGCGAGGTCGTGCAGGACGCCTACACCGCGCCGGTCCCCAGCGGAGAGGACTATTACATTCTGCGCCAACTCAAGGCACAGGCCCAGCAACAGCAGAGCTTTGCCTCGGTGGAGCTGCCGCCGGACCAGTCGGCCCCCGACCTAAAAATGTACATTGGGGCCCAAAGCGGTCTGGAGCCCATGAGCAATGGGTACGAGTACCGGGAAACGGTGGCCACTGCCCTGCAAAATCTGGCGAATAGCGGCGTGCTGGACCAGATGTGGGTGGCTTGGGCCACCGACTGGGAGCGGGATGCCGGTAGCTGGTACGAGAGCTACAACGGTGGCTATTATGACCTAAGCATTCCCTACTGCGCCACCGACAGTCTGGGCTTTGCGACGATCAAGCGGTTCGGTTTGGAGCAAGGGGCGCTGTATACGGCGTTCAGCCTGACGATGGATACCCGCACTGGTGTGGTGACCCAGCTGTGGATGTCGGTCCCCCGGGAGGGAGATACCGCCCCTGCTGCCCCTGACGAGAATGGTCTGCGCGCCTTTGCCACGCTGACAGGGCTGGACGCACTGGGGGACTGGGAGGTGCCGGAAAACTCCCCCTATGGCTGTGCCCTTTACAGCCAAAACGGCGAGGCACTGATCTCCGCCGCAGTGAATGCCTACGATTACACCAGTTGGGTGGAAAACACCACGGTGACCCAGCCCCGCTGGTTTTTGAGTTTGAGTTTACAGCCCTGCACGGAAGAGGAGTTGCCGGTGCTGCTGCCCTGATAACCCCGAACAGAAGGAGAATTGTGATGAAGCGTTTGCTCTCTTTGGGCCTGACCGGCCTGTTGGCACTGGGCTTAACGGCCTGCGGCGAATCTGCCGCGGCGCCTTCGGTGCCGCAAGCCACCCAAACCCCCGAGACTGCTCCCGCCGAAGCGGCGCCGGCATCGGCAGCGTTTTTTTCGCTGGGCAGCGGCGACACAGCGGATTTCAACACGGGGGATGCCTGCTATTCCCTGCAGGCTTATCTGGGGTATGTGCTGATCATGAAAACCGACTATGCCACCGCTACCCGGCAGGTGCTTTGCAGCGTGACGGGCTGCCCCCATGATTCGGAAGCCTGCCCGGCCTGGTTGCCGGGGCGTGGCCAATCTGTGCAGCTCTTTGCGGTGGGGGATACCGTCTATGCCTACCACGGCGTGCCGACGATGCGCTATCAGGGCAGCTGGGAGGATTACTATGCCGAGATCGTGGCGCCCCATCTGGCCCAGCCGTCCGAGGCGCTGGCCGGCATGACCGAAGAGGAAATCCTGACCTTCTACCGGAACCGGTATGCGGAGGCCTCCGCCCCGGCGGGACTCTATGTCATCGAGGGGGACGGGGCTTCCCGGCGCAATATTCAGGCGTCGCAGGACCTGACCAATGTGACGGTGGGGTGGTGCGACGGAACGGCTCTGTACGGCTACGCCCTGTCGGAACCTGCGGTGAGCAACTCCACCGGTTACCGCATCTCGCTGGCGGATGGGGCGGTCACGACCTTTGCCCTACAGCAGCAGGAACAGATTCTCGGGGCGCAGGGGCACAACCTGCTGACCTCCCGCACCGTCACCACGGCGCCGCTGCCCGACTACAACGCCGAAGGCTGGGATGCCTATGACGCCGTGCTGCAGACCGCCACGGTGGAGTATGACTGGCTGGACCCGGCGACCGGGGCCCGCACCAAGGTGCTGGAGACGCCCCACGACCGCACCAACTTCGGCACGGAGGCCTTTCACGGCTTGTGCAACGGCAAACTCTATTTTGATGATGCCACGCCACTGGAAGAGGGCGGCAGCCAGCGGGACGCCCTCTGTGTGCTGGATGCCGCTACCGGGGAGTGGCAGGACCTGCTGCGGCCCATCCCCGATCCCTCCATGCATATGCCCCGGGTGACCGTGGCGGGGCTGCCGGACATCGCGGCCCAGCAGGGGCGGTATCTCTGGATCACCGGTTCCGACAATGTGAACGGAGAAAATCGGGCCTGGGTGCTGGATACCCAGACCGGGACCCTGACGGCGGTGGAGCAGACGATGGAAGAATTCATGCTGCCGAACTACGCCGTACAGTTGATGGCCCAGACCGATGACGGGCGGTTTTTGCTGGAAACCGGCGAGGGGGAGGATGGCCCCCGCTTTGCCCTGATAGACATTGACGCCTTTTTGCAGGGCAGCACCGACTATACGCCCGTTGCGGCGTCCTGATGCAGAAAACGGAGGTGTACGGTATGAAACGACTTCTTTCTCTCGTCCTGATGGCAGTGCTGGCGGCGGGCTTGGCTGGCTGCGGCGGGCAGCCCCGGACCGACGGCACCCCCGAAACGGTCGCGACGCCCCAGCCGGTCGGGACCGCCGAGAACGCGGCGACCCCGGTGGCCGGGGACTTCTACGCCATCAGTTCGATGATCGGTGTGGACACGCTGTTCAATGCCGGTGACCGGTTCTATGAACTGCGGCCCCGCAGTGGATACTGTCTGCTGTACCGGATCGACTGCGACACCGCCACCCGGGGCGTGCTCTGCAATCTGCCGGGCTGTACCCACGATTCCGCTGGCTGCCCGGCCTGGCTGCCGGGGCAGATTTGGGATTACACCACCTTTGCCACAGAAGATACTGTCTATGTCTACAAAGCCCGCTCGGAGGAGGAGGTCACAGACTGGGACAGCTACTATCAGCAGAACGTGGCGCCCTACCTGAACGACGAAGATATGCTGCAGGGCCGTACGCCGCAGGAATTTGAAACCTACTATCGCAACTGGTTCGATCAGCTCCGCCAGCCCGCCTGCCTGTATGCAGTGGCGCGGGACGGCAGTGCCCGGCGGCGCATCGACCTGTCGGAAAATCTGGAACGGAACACCTTGCTGTCCTGGTGTGACGGCGCGGCGCTCTACGGCTGCCCGCCCCTCACCGCTTGGGATGCCCCGATGCAGGGATACCGGGTGGACCTGACCACCGGACAGGTGATGACCTTTGATTTGCTGCCCGGGGAGTCCATTCTGGCCGCCGGGGGGCGGCGGCTGCTGACGGCCCGGATGGTGTCGGAAGTGCCTTTCCCCGACCAGCAGACCGAGTGGGAGGCCTGTCAGGCCATCCTGCAAAATGCTACCGAGGAATGTGTCTGGCTGGACCCGGCCACCGGCCAGCGGGAAAAACTGCTGGAACTGCCGGGCAGTCTGATCACCCAGGGCGGGAATTTCTGCGGCATCGCGGGCGAGCAGCTCTACTTTTTCGAGCGGCAGATGCAGTCCGAAGGCGCCGTCCCCACGGCGATTCTCGCCTTCGACACGGCTACCGGACAGCAGCAGGACCTGCTGCGCCCCCTGCCCCGGGAAAGTATCTGGCTGAATGACCCCACCGTGGTGGGATTGCCGGATATTGCCGAGCAGGAGGGGCGGTACCTGTGGTTTGTATACAGCGGCGCCAACGGTTCCCAGCATATGCAGATTCTGGACCGCACTTCCGGCACGATGTATGACCCGCCTTTGACAACCCAGCAGGTCCAGTTCCAGCAGAGCAAGGGACGCCTGCCCCTCACCGATGACGGGCGGTTCCTGCTCTGTGCGGAGCAGGAGAGCGGCGCATTTTATGACTATAAATACGCCCTGATCGACGCCGAAGCTTTCTTGCAGGGCAGCACCGACTACACGCTGGTGACGACACAAGAAGAGTGAGGCGTGCGCTGTGTGCATACAACTGGCGTCCTGCAACAAACAAAATTTCTGAAAATATATGCAAAAAACTTGAAAAATTGCGTATATGGTGCTACCATAGGAGCGGTGTTAGAAATTTATATAAAGGAGAGTGTCCCCATGTCGATCAAAAATGAGTACCTGAAGAGCATCTACGACGGTCTGGTTCAGCGCAACCCTGAGCAGAAAGAGTTTCTGCAGGCGGCCGAGGAAGTCCTCGAGAGCTTGGAGCCGGTCATTGCCGCTCATCCCGAGTACGAGAAGGCCGGTCTGATCGAGCGTATGGTCGAGCCGGAGCGCGTTGTGATGTTCCGCGTGCCCTGGGTCGATGACAACGGCAAGGTGCAGGTCAACCGCGGTTACCGTGTGCAGTTCAACTCTGCCATTGGCCCCTACAAAGGCGGTCTGCGCTTCCACCCCAGCGTCAACCTGTCCATCATCAAGTTCTTGGGCTTTGAGCAGTGCTTCAAGAACAGCCTGACCGGCCTGCCCATGGGCGGCGGCAAGGGCGGTTCTGACTTTGACCCCCACGGCAAGTCTGATGCCGAAGTCATGCGTTTCTGCCAGAGCTTCATGACCGAGCTGTACCGTCACATCGGCCCCGATACCGACGTGCCCGCCGGCGACATCGGCGTGGGCGGTCGCGAAGTGGGCTACCTGTTTGGCCAGTACAAGCGCATCTGCAATGAATTTACCGGCGTGCTCACCGGCAAGGGCATTCCCTTCGGTGGTTCTCTCGCCCGTACCGAAGCCACCGGCTACGGCCTGTGCTACTTCGCCGACGAGATGCTCAAAGCCAACGGCAAGAGCTTCGAGGGCGCCAAGGTCGTGATCTCCGGTTCCGGCAACGTGGCCATCTACGCCAACCAGAAGGCTACCCAGCTGGGCGGCAAGGTTATCGCCATGAGCGACTCCAACGGCTACATTGTGGACGAGAACGGCATCGACTACAAGGTCATGAAGGAGATCAAGGAAGTCAAGCGTGCCCGCATCAAGACCTATCTGGACTACGTGCCCACCGCCAAGTATGTGGAGGGCAGTCAGGGCATCTGGACCGTTCCTTGCGACATCGCGCTGCCCTGCGCCACCCAGAACGAGCTGCCGCTGGAAGGCGCCAAGGCGCTGGTTGCCAATGGCTGCTATGCGGTAGCCGAAGGTGCCAACATGCCTTCTACCCCGGAGGCCATCGCCTACCTGCAGGCCAACAACGTGCTGTTTGCGCCCGCTAAGGCGTCCAACGCCGGCGGCGTAGCTACCTCCGGTCTGGAGATGAGCCAGAACTCCCTGCGTCTGGGCTGGACCTTCGAGGAAGTTGACGAGCGTCTGCACAGCATCATGGTCAACATCTACAAGGCTGCTGCCGATGCTGCCGAGGAATACGGCTGCAAGGGCAATCTGGTGGCCGGCGCCAACATCGCAGGTTTCCTGAAGATCGCTTCCGCCATGATGAGCCAGGGCGTTGTCTGATCCTTGCGTATCTGTCTGCAAAAAGTATACGAAAAGGCGTCTGCCGTAAGGCAGGCGCCTTTTTTGTAAGTGTGTGGGCCGTCTTTCGACTTTGACGGCTGGCGGAGCGGAAGCCCAGCGGAGGAACGGGGCGGAAACTGGCCGCCGATTTTGGGAGGAAACCCTTGTTTTCCTTTGTATAATTCAGGTATGCTGACCGCAGCAAAGAAAGGCCGCCCTTTGTCAGACCGACGGCAAAGAATAGAGAGCGATAGAGCACCGGGGCCGAAAGAGGCGGTGCTTTTGTACAGGAGTGTATCATGCGAAACCGTTGCTGTAACACAATCTTGCGCATTGCGTTAAAAAAAGCCTGTGGCTGGCAGCGGCGTTTTCTACCCTAAAAGATGTAGTATACAGTCTCGCTCAGGCGCAGATGACCTGTTCTTTTTCCGCCCGAAAGGGTGGAACGCTGCGTCAAGGCATCGGCTGGTTGCCGCGGCCCTTCGGAGCGGGCCGGGACGGCCGCGGTAACCGAAACATTGGGGACGGCTGGGCTGTCCCACTCTTCTCACACCCCCGCGGAAGGGAGGTGAGAAGACGATGCACGATACAGGAGCCTGCCACCGGTTCGACGCTTTCTGCAAAACGGTACTCCGCCGTGAGATGTGGACCCATTACCGGGATGAAGCCCGTCGAAGAAAACGGGAAACCACCTTCAGCGCCCTTGCCGCCGGCGAGATGGAGCAATTTGGCCTGTGGGACGTATATCCCAGTGACCATGTTGTGTTTTCCGCTTTTGGCTGTGACCTGCCCATTCAAGATGAACGGCTGGCCACAGCTTTTGCGGGATTGCCCCCGCGGGAACGGCAAATTTTGATTTTGCACTGCGTCCTGACGATGAAGGATGGGAAAATTGGCACTCGTATGGGGATGTCCCGCAGCGCCGTACAGCGGCACAGGGCAAAAACCCTGCGGGAATTGCGAAACATCTTGACCTATGACGGAGGAAAACACCATGGAAGAAGCGACTTTTAACGGGAAAAAACTGCTGCCTCTCTCGGTTATTGAGGCGGCCCGCGCCGGGGATCCCTTGGCGGTGAACCGTGTTTTGCGGTACTACGACCACTACATCAACAAGCTCTGCACCCGCGTCCAATACGACAAGGAGGGGAGATCCTACCTAGGGGTGGATGAAGAGATGAAACAACGCTTGCAATCCAAATTGATCCAAGCGATTGTGAACAAGCCGTAAGCCCACCAAGCAAAAAAAGCCGTCAAGGGATGCACAATACACAGTGGGCCCCTTGGCGGCTTTCTTTGGGTTATTCTTGCAAAAACTCTCGGATCTCTTTTTCCACGGCGGCTACTTCCTCGGCAAAGGCCCGGGCCGACACCCGCAGCGCACCGTGACCCAGCACGATGACCTGTTCGGCACCGTCGCTGCTCACCACCCGGGTGCGGCGTTCCTTGGCCAGTTCGTGGGTGGCCCGCTCGATGTACATATCGGCGGTTTCGGCTTCTTTGGTGTAGACTACGTATAGGTTGTGGAATTTTTCCACCTCACGTACGCCGCCCCGCACCTTGTAGGCGTCAAAGACCAAAATGGGCACGCACCGTTTATAGCCGGCATAGTTGCACAAAATATCCATCAGACGGCGTCGGGCTGCATCCAGATTGCTCTCGGCAATTCGGCGCAGATCGTCCCACGCAAAAATGACGTTGTAGCCGTCCACCAGCAGGTAGTCCGGCCCGGTGGGCTGGGGCTTGGCGGGGGCCTGCGTACTGGCAGGGGTTGTATGCAGCGCTGCCCGGGCTGCCTTTTTGGCGTCGGTGCCGTTTTCGCCCCGGTGTTTGATCTTCCCGTAGGTGCGCTCAAAGATAGCCAGCAGTTCCTTGTCCTGTTCCAGCGTGCCGCGGTAGGCGTCGGCACGGCGCCGCCGCGCGCCGGCATCCGCTTCTTCGTCTGTGGGCTGTCCTGCCGGTGCCAGCCGACGGGCCAGCCCGCTGTCCACATGGGCTTTGGCGGGAACCTCGTCCCATTTGACCACATACCCGGCTCCGTGGGAACAAAATACCGAATCGGCGGGGTTTTCCAGGTCACCGTCGGCGTCATACGCCGCAGTGGTCATGACTTCCTCGGCGTTGTGGCACGCTTCGTACCCGGCGGGCAGTACGGACCAGCGGCCTAGCCCGTGGGTGTAGGCGGCAATCTCTCGGGCGTAGCCCCGGGCGGTGGCCACCGGCAGCCGTCCGGTCAAGCGGGCGGTATCGCCCAGTGTTTCGGGCGGGTCAAAGCTGCCGCACATCCGCTGGATGTCCGCCATGGCCCGGCCGATGGCTTCGGCGGGAACTTCCAAGGTGAAAGCATACCACGGTTCCAGCAACTGCACGGCGTTTTGCCGCTGGGCCATTCGCAGCCCCTGCCGCACCGCCCGGTAGGTGGCTTGCCGGAAATCTCCGCCTTCGGTGTGCTTCAGGTGCGCACGGCCTGCCACCAAGGTGATCTGTACATCGGTCAGGGGCGCGCCGATGAGCACCCCGGGATGGGTGCGCTCTGCCAGATGGGTCAGCACTAACCGCTGCCAGTTTTCTGCCAGCGTGTCGGGTGGGCAGTCCGCTGCCAACTGTACACCGCTGCCCCGAGGCCCCGACTCCAGCAGCAGGTGTACCTCGGCATAGTGGCGCAAAGGCTCGTAATGTCCGATGCCCTCCACCGCTGCCGTGATGGTTTCTTTGTATAAAATGCCGCCCTCTTGGAAGGTGACCTTCAACTCAAACCGGCTTTGCAGCAAGGTCTGCAAAATTTCTAGTTGAACTTCGCCCATCAGCTGGACGTGGACCTCGGCCAAGTCGTCCCGCCATGCCACATGCAGCTGGGGATCTTCATCCTCCAAGGTGCGCAGCGCCCGCAGTAAGGTGTGGGGGTCGGCGTCGGCGCAATCCGCCCGGTAGTTCAGCACCGGCTCCAACAGCGGTGCCTCGGCGTCAGCCTCGGCGCCCAGCCCTTGCCCGGGGCGGGTGGCTGCCGGGCCGGCTACCGCCACGACCATGCCGGGCAGTGCCGTGCTGACCAACCGAAACTTACTGCCGTTGTACAACCGTAAAGCGTCGGCTTTTTCGCCGCCGGGCAGTACGGCTTTCACCGGCAGCTCGCCGCCTGTTACCTTCAGCCAGCTCAGCCGGGTACCGGCGTCGTCCTGACTGATTTTGAAGACCCGGGCGCCAAATTCCGGCCAAACCGGCGGCATGCGGGTCAAGGTCTGCAAGGCTTGCAGCAGCCGGTCCAGACCTTCCAGCCGCAGCGCCGCACCGAAAAAGCAGGGGAATACCTGCCGTCTGGCAATGGCGGTTACCACTGTGTCGGGGTGGGGCGTGCCTTCGGCCAGCACTTCTTCCATCAGCGGCTCGCTGCACAGCGCCAAGGCTTCGGAGTCCGGCGTGGTAGTGAAATCCACGCACCCGTCCCCGAAGCGGCCCCGCAGCTCCCGCAGACGTACCGCGGCATCGGCGCCGGGCAGATCCATCTTATTGACAAAGACCAAGGTGGGGACCCGGTACCGGGCCAGCAGTTTCCACAGCGTTTCGGTATGGGCCTGCACACCGTCGGTGCCGCTGATGACCAGAACCGCATAGTCCAGCACCTGAAGGGCACGCTCCGCTTCGGCAGAAAAATCCACGTGGCCCGGCGTGTCCAGCAGGGTCAACTCGGTTTCCTCGGCGCCGTCGGCGGCAGGCAGTGCCAACACGGCCTGCTTGGCAAAGATCGTGATGCCCCGGGCCCGTTCCTGCGCGTCGGTGTCCAGAAATGCGTCCCGGTGATCTACCCGTCCTAACTTGCGCAGGACCCCCGCGCGGTACAGCAATCCTTCGGCCAGTGTTGTTTTGCCGCTGTCCACATGGGCCAGCAGCCCCACCACCAATCGTTTCATAGCGATTCCCCTTTGTGCATAGTGCTATTATTGTACCTTTTTTACAGTCGATTGTACAGGGCGGTTGTACATTTCAGAAAAATAATAATAAATCTTAAAAAGGTCTTTACAAAGTAAAATAGTATGATATAATAAAAATAAAGCCATGGACCGGGGAGCACGGTCCGATGAGAAACAATCTTATTCTTTTGACAAAGCAAACCCAAGGAGGCAAGCTATGGAATTGAAATATTTTATCTGTGAACACTGCGGCAATATCATCACCATGGTAGAGGACAAGGGCGTGCCCGTCTTCTGCTGCGGCCAGAAGATGACCCCGCTGGTGGCCGGTACGGTGGAAGCCGCCCACGAGAAGCATATTCCCGTCTACACGGTGGAAAACGGCGTAGTCCATGTGACCGTGGGCAGCGTGGAGCATCCCATGCAGGATGCCCACTACATCCAGTGGATCTCGGTGCAGACCAAGCAGGGCAGTCAGATCAAGCATCTGAAGCCCGGTGAGGCCCCCAAGGCCGATTTTGCCCTGACGGCTGGTGACGAGGTTGTGGCGGTGTATGCTTACTGCAACCTGCACGGTCTGTGGAAGGCCTGATCTCTTTGTTTACACAGTTTACCAAATTATAAAAGGAGCGTTTTACTATGAAGAAGTATGTTTGCCCTTGTGGCTATGAGTATGATCCCGCGGTGGGCGATCCCGATAACGGCATTGCGCCCGGCACCGCTTGGGAGGATGTGCCCGCTGATTGGGTCTGCCCGGTCTGCGGTCTGGGCAAGGATTCCTTCACCGAGGAATAAAACAGAATACAAACCGGGGCACCCCACTGGGGTGCCCCGGTTTTTTACGTTTTAATGGCGCAAAACCCACCAAAGGAACTTGGTGTTGGTGACAAAATAGCGTTTGAAAAGCCGCTTGGGATCCTGCTGCAGGCGATACAGCCATTCCAAATTGCAGCGCTGCATCCACTGGGGGGCGCGGCGAATGTTGCCGGCCTCATAGTCAAAGGCGGCGCCCACGCCCAGCATCAACGCATGCACGGCGCCCCGGTGTTGTGCCATCCACCGTTCCTGTTTGGGGGCGCCCAACCCGACCCAGACAAAATCGGGATGGGCTTCATTGATACGGGCTACCGCTTGTGCATCTTCCTCCGGTGTCAGGGGGCGAAAGGGGGGCGACTCCATCCCAACGACCACGGCGTCAGGATAGCTTTGGGAGATCTTTTCCCGCAGCAGTGTCAGCGTTTCGGGGGTGGACCCGTAAAAATAGTGGCGGTATGGTGTGTGGGCGCGCTCCCGCAGCAGATGCTGCATCAAGTCGGGACCGGTCACGCGGGCTGCATCGGCATAGCCTTTGCGGCGGCTGTATTGGGACAAGGGACCGCCGTCGGGCAAAGCCAGTACGGCACCGTTCTGAATCGCACGGTATTCGGGATCCTCGTGGGCGGTGACAGTGGTGTGTACATTGGCCACGCAGATGTATTCGCCCCGCCAAAGGTCCAGATTCTTCTCAATCTGGCGCACGGTTTTGTCCATGTCGGTCACCGCGATCTGCACGCCCATAATGTCGCAGACCGGAGTAGCCTCTTGCCTTTCCTGCAATGGTGCCGCCCTCCTTTCCCAGAATTGTACAGTACTTTATCATACCACTTTTAAACAAAAGAAGCAATACCACCCGGCGCGGGCGCTTGCTGGGCGCTGCATATCGGCCTGTCAGGCTCCTTGGTACATACAGGCACGCTGCCTCGCAAAAAGCGAAGAGGTGCTTTGGCCGGAACAGGTGGTGTGAAAAAAGCCGCATCCCGAAATAGGGGAAACGGCCGTCTTTCTTTATTCAATTTTCATCATGCGGTAGCCCACACCGATGTGCGTTTGGATATACTTGGGGGAACCGGGGGCGGATTCCAGCTTTTTGCGCAGGGTCGCCATAAAGACCCGCAGCGAAGCCACGTCATTCTCCCACGAAGTGCCCCACACCTTTTGGGTGATGTAGGTATGGGTCAGCACCTTGCCGCAGTTGTGGGCCATCAGGCAGAGCAGCTTGTATTCGATGGGGGTCAAGTGCAGTTCCTGCCCGTTCAAAAACGCACATCCGGCGGCAAAGTCGATGGTCAGTTGCCCGTTGGTGAATACCGGACTGCCGCCGCTGTGCATAGTAGCCAGCCGGCGCTGGGTCACCCGCAGTCGGGCCAGCAGCTCCTCCACCGAGAAAGGCTTGGTCAGGTAGTCGTCGGCGCCGGAATCCAGCGCTTCGATCTTGTCGGAATCCTCGCTGCGGGCGCTGATGACGATGATGGGCAGGTCCGACCAACTGCGCACCCGGCGAATGACTTCCACGCCGTCTAAATCGGGCAGGCCCAGATCCAGCAGCATAATGTCGGGGTTGCTGGTGGCGGCTTGCCGCAGCGCAGCTTCGCCGCAGTCTGCCACGGTGTAGCGGTAGTCGTGGGCTTTCAGGGCGGTGGTCATCAGGTTGCGGATGGGTGCGTCATCCTCCACAATGAGGATCAACGGTTTATTCATGCAGTGTTACCTCCCCCAGCGGCACGGTAAAGGTGAAAACACAGCCGTGCGGTATGTTGTCGGTCAGGGTGATGGTGCCGCCGTGGGCATCCACAATGGTCTTGCAGAGTGCCAACCCCAGACCCAGACTGCGGCGGCTGTCCGCCACGGTGTGCTCGCCGGTGTAGAACATATCAAACACATGGGACTGAAGCTGCGGCGGAATACCGGGACCGTTGTCGGTCACCGACAGGGCGGCAAAGCCATCCTGCTGCCGGGCCGCCACTGTGATGGTAGAGCCGGCGGGGGTGTATTTCACAGCGTTGTCCACCAGATTGATGAGCACCTGTACAATGAGGCGGGCGTCCATGCGGGCTAATTAATAACAGCTCGTCGGGCAGGTCCACCTGAATGGTGTGTTCGCTGCTCTTGCGATTGGCGTGCCGCAGCGCCTCCTCGATGACCTCTCCCACCAGTTCGGTGGAAAGGCGCAGGTTCATGCGTCCATCCTCAATGCGGGTGATGGAGAGCAGATTCTCCACCAGATTGATCAGCCAAAAGGAATCATCGTAGATGTCCAGGAAAATCTGATGCCGGGCTTCGTCGTCCAGCTTGGCGTCATTGGCCAGCAAATTGGCCGCATTACCTGAGATGGAAGTCAGCGGCGTGCGCAGATCGTGAGAGATGGCTCGCAGCAGATCGGCCCGCAGTTGCTCATTCTTGGCCAGCAGGGCGGCGCGCTCCTTCTCCTCGATATTGCGGATGTTCTGGATGGCCAGCGTCACCGTAACGATGGAAACGATGAGCATGATGGCGATGGTAATGGGGTACCCTTTTTCGTAGGCGTGCAGGGTCAGTCGTGGTTCGGTGAAGAAAAAGTTGAAGAGCAGGACGCTGACCACCGAGCTGAGCACCCCGCAGAAATAACTCTTGGTGAACAGCGAGGTGAGCAGCGCCCCCAAGATGTACACCGAGATGATATTGGCTTTGGTAAAGGCAAATTGCCAAAAAACGTTGCCGATGACCGTTGCTGCCGTTAGGATCAGTAAGGTCACCAAAAGATCTTGCCACCGGGGCACAATTTGTGCCCGCAGATCATGGGATGGTTGGTGCCGTGCCATGCATATACCGCCTCCTGTCTGGTATCATACCACACAATGGGACGCAATACCAGCGGGCGGTTGTATCAGCTGCGGCGGCTGCGTTCCCGTCGGGCTTCCCGCTGACGGCGGCTGCGCAGCACAAAGGCATCCAGCCGGGAGCAAACCACCCAGCCGAATCCACCCGCCGCCAGCATGCAGATCGCCAGCACGATGTCTTTCACGGAAACCGCCTTCTTTCGCTTACAAATGGAAGCAGCGCTTGATGGAGTGGTATTCTCCCAACACCAGCAGGGTACTGTCGACAGGCAGCACCGTGCCGGAGGAGATGTTCACGTCGATGGCGCCGTTGCGCTTGATACCCAGCAAGTTGATGCCGTACTTTTTGCGGATATCGATGTCACCGACCGTCTTGCCCACCCATCCTTCGGGGGCGGGTACTTCCATAATGGCGTTGTTGGCGTCCAGTTCCACATAATCCACCAGATGGCTGGAACCGTACCGCACCGCTGCCCATTTGGCTAGCTGCTTTTCGGGGTAAAGGATCTCGTCGGCGCCGTTGCGCAGCAGGAATTTGGCCTGCACGTCCCGCTCGGCCCGGGATACCACCAACTGGGCTCCCAGTTCCTTTAACAGAGAGGTGGTTTCCAGCGAACTCTGGAAATCACCGCTGATGGCAACGATGCAGACATCAAAGTTGCGTACGCCCAGCGCTTTCAGAAACTCGGCGTTGGTGCTGTCGCCGATCTGGGCGTTGGTCACGATGTCCAGTACATCATTGACCCGGTCCTCGTTAGAGTCTACGGCCATGATCTGATGGCCCTGTGCGTTGAGCTGTATGGCGATGTGCCGGCCAAAGCGGCCAAGGCCAATCAACAAAAAGGATTTCATAGGATGGTTCCTTTCCCCGTCAGCCGACGGTGATGCGTTCCTGCGGCAGACGGCTGCCCGCTTTGGAGAAGCCGGACAGGGCCGCGTAGATCAAGGTCAAGCCGCCCACGCGGCCAATGAACATCAAAGCGATCAGAATCCCCTGCGACAGCAGACCTAAGGTGGGGGTGAGTCCCAGCGAAAGGCCTACGGTGCCCACAGCGGAGGCGGTTTCAAACAGACAGGCGGAGAGAGGCTGTCCCTCTACGGCGCTGATGACGAAGCCGCCGCCCAAAAACAGGGTGATATACAGAAAACAGATGGTGGAAGCGCTGGACACTGCTTTGCTGTCGATGCGGCGGCCAAAGAAATGCGGTTCCGCTTCCCGGCGAAAGACCGCCAGCGCGTTGGCAAAGAGCACCGCCGCGGTGGTGGTTTTCATACCACCGGCGGTGGACCCCGGCGAACCGCCAATGAGCATCAGCAGGATGGTGACGCCCTGTCCCACACCGGTGAGGGCGGTCAGATCGGCGGTGTTGAAACCGGCCGTGCGGGGCGTTACCGACTGGAACAGCGACGCCAACAGTCGTTCCCCGGTGGGCAGTGCGGAAAACTCCCCAAAGAAGAACCAGAGCGCCGGTACGATGATCAGGAAGGTGGTGGTGGCCAGAATGACCTTGCTCTGCATACGGTAGCGATGGAAGCGCAGCTTGTTGGCCCGGATGTCGTCCCGGGTTAAGAAGCCGATGCCGCCCACCACGATCAGGGCCATGATGGTCAGGTTGATGATGGGCTCGGCCCGGTAGGAGGTCAGGGAAGGGTAGAGGGCATCGGGGGTACCCAGCAGATCGAAACCGGCATTGCAGAACGCCGAGACCGAGTGGAAAACTGCCATCCAGATCCCGCGAAGGCCGTAATCCCGGCAGAAGACCGGCATCATGCAGAAGGCGCCCAACGCCTCGATGCAGAGGGTCGCCTTAATGATAAAGCCGGTCAGCCGAACGATGCCGCCCACTTTGGGGGCGGCGATGGCTTCCTGCATGGTGCCCCGCTGCATCAGCGAGATCTTGCGCCCCGACAACAGGGAGAAGAAGGCTGCCACTGTGATGACGCCCATACCGCCGATTTGGATCAGGGTCAAAATCACGGCCTGCCCGAACCAGGACCAGTGGGTGGCGGTATCCTGCACCACCAGCCCGGTAACGCAGACCGCCGAAGTGGCGGTGAACAATGCTTGCTTAAAGGGGGGGTACCGTGCCGTCCTGCGCCGCGAAGGGCAGCATCAGCAGCAGGCTGCCACCCAGAATGACCGCTGCAAAGAGCAGAATGATGGTCTGGAAGGTGGTCAGCCGTGGCGGACGAATGCCTGCCATACACAAAAGCCTCAGTTTATACATGGATTTCATCCTCTCATTATAGGTCCGTGGTAGTTAAGAAAGGATAAATATCCTGCCTGTGATATTAAGACGGTATAAAGATGCCGCGAAGAACAGAAAAAAGCCGGATACCGTCGAAACGGTACCCGGCGCATAGGGTGTTGTTATCGATCCACCACGGGGACGGTGTCCTCGCAGCATTTGTCAAGATCATGAATATAAAGGTTGGTTTCCCGCACCACCACACCGGACAAGAGCAAAACGGCAATCAAGTTGGGAATGGCCATCAAAGCGTTAAGGGTGTCGGCCACCGTCCAAACCAGATTCAGGGCGACTACCGGGGCGATGGCGGCTACCGCTACATACACCACCCGGTAGAAAATCTGGCCCTTGCGGCCCACCAGATATTCCAGACACCGCTCGCCGTAGTAGGACCAGCCCAACACGGTGGAGAAGGCGAAGGAGATGATGCCCACCACCAAAATGATGGGGCCCAGCACGGGGATCTGGTCGAAAGCCAGTGTGGTCAGGATGCCGCCGTCCGAGATGGAGCCCATATCAATGGCGGGGTTTTTCATAATGCTGGACACCAGTACCAGACCGGTCATCAGGCAGACCACCACGGTGTCCCAGAAGGTGCCGCTGGCAGATACCAAAGCCTGCCGCACCGGGTTGCGGGTTTGGGCAGCGGCCGCCACGATGGGGGCCGAACCCATACCGGATTCGTTGGAAAAAAGCCCCCGGGCAATGCCGTACCGCATGGCCAGCATGATGCCGCCGCCGGTCAGGCCGCCCGCCGCCGCACCGGGGGTGAAAGCCAGCCGCAGAATGGTGGTGATGGCCGCCCACAGAAAGTCGCGGTTGTAGACCAAAATGCCCAGACAACCCAAAATATAGAAGGCCGCCATGAAGGGCACCAGCTTTTCACAGACGTTGGCGATGGTCTGGATGCCGCCGAAGATGACCAGCGCCGTTAGGGCTGCCACCACCAAGCCCACCAGCCAGGGCGGAATGCCCAGATTGGCCTGACACACCGTAGCGATGGCGTTGACCTGCGTGGCGCAGCCGATGCCGAAAGAGGCCAGCGTGCCGAAGAGGGCAAACAATACGCCCAGCCATTTCAAGTGCAGTCCCCGTTCCAGCGCATACATGGCGCCGCCCTGCATCCGGCCGTCCTTGGTTTTGACCCGGTATTTCACGGCGATCAGCGACTCGGCATATTTGGTGGCGATGCCGAAAATACCGGTGATCCAGCACCAGAACACCGCGCCGGGACCGCCCAATGCGATGGAGGTGCCTACTCCGATGATGTTGCCGGTACCAATGGTGGAGGCCAGTGCGGTAGTCAGGGTGGCAAACTGGGAAACCTCTCCCTCGGCGTCGGGGTCCTTGGTCACCGACAACCGAATGGCAGTGAGCAGCTTGCGCTGAATGCCCCGGGTACGCACCGTCATAAATAGGTGGGTGCCCAACAGCAACAGCATGGTAGGCCAAGCCCAGACCCACTGGTTGGTCACGTTGATGAATTGTACGATCGCATCCATCATGGTGTATACACTCCCTTATGCGCCCCGGCGGGCGGCGGATTCGGCGGCAAAAAAGCGGCGTGTCCGCGCAGTACATCCTGTGCGAACACGCCGATACCTTGCTACTATTTCTATGATACAACCTTTCGCGTTAGTCCGTCAAGTATGCGCCTTTTGCACCGGCAGCGGCTTTGTGGTACAATGGCGGCAAACCAACCCGTACAAAGGAGCAAATCCATGGCACAGTATATAGTGACAGGCCGCCCCTACCGCGGCAAAACCCGATTGGCCCATTGGCTTTGTGACCGGCTGCCCCAACCGGTGGCAGGGCTGCGCACCCTATGCACCGGACGCTGTGCGGGGGGACCGCTGTTCTCGCTGCAAGATCTCACCACCGGTACCATGGTCCCCATCAGCCGTGAGGAGGCCGGACAGGTGCGGGGCATCCCCGAAGCCTTTGCGGGCTTTGGCACCGAGGTACTGCGCGCCGCCGCCCAGAGCGATGCCCCCACCGTGTTGGTGGATGAGGTGGGGCGGTTTGAGCGGGACTGCACCGGGTATCTGGCGGCCTTGAACGCCCTGCTAGATGGCCCCCAGACCGTGGTGGTGACCGTCAAGGGGGAGGATCTGCCCCACCTGAACGCCCTGCGGGCCCGTACTTCGGCGGTGCAGATCGATCTGGACGAGGAAGCCCCGGCCGCGGTGCGGGCCCGGTTGGCCCCGGACCTGCCCGCCCCGCTCCACGCGGCGGCGGGAGTACGGCTCTTCCGGGAGGAAAAATGCTTTGGCCCCGGTCCGCTGGAACTGTTGGAACTGGTGGCGCGCACCGGGTCGCTGCATCAGGCGGCGTCGGTCATGGGGATGGCCTACTCCAAAGCGTGGAAGATGCTGAAAGAGCTGGAACACCAATGGGGCTTTGCCATGGTGGAACGCCACGGCGGCGGGGCAGGAGGCGGCGGCTCGCTGCTGACGCCCCGGGCGTGGGAACTGCTGCGCCGCTACCGCGCCCTGCAATGGGAGAGCGAGCAGGCGGTGCGCCGATCCTTTGGGCGCTGGTTTGCAGATTTTTAAGAAAAGTCATACCTCCTTTGACAGGGCGTTATTCTTGTGCTAGAATAACGTAGCGGCCGGAATGGGCTGCAATGAAGGAGGAAGATGGAATGAAACCCCGTTTTGTACAAAAAATCACGGCGCTGGCCTTGGCGGCTGCGCTGGCGTTCAACCTGACGGCCTGCGGTGCGGCGTCGTCTGTTTCGTCTGCGGCAGAGAGCGCCACGTCGGAGGCGGCATCCCAGCCCGCCGCTGCCACCCCGGAAAGCACCGGCATTACGCTGACCGATCAGGCGGGTCGTACCGTCACGCTGGAGCAGCCTGCCGAAAGTGTTGTCAGTTGCTACTACATCACCACCTATGCGCTGATCGCGCTGGGCCAGAAGGATAAGATCGTCGGTTTGGAGAATAAGGCCGACACCCGCGCCATCTACGCGCTGGCCGCCCCCGAACTGCCCGAACTCACGCAGGTGGGCACCCTGAAGGAACTGAATGTGGAGGCGGTAGCCTCGCTGGATCCTGAGCTGGTCATCATGCCCAAGAAATTGGCGGACAATGCCCAGACGCTGGAAGATCTGGGCATCACCGTGATGGTGGTGGACCCCGAAACGCAGGAAGGGCTGGAAACGATGCTCACCCTTATCGGGCAGGCTTGCGGCGCCGAGGAAGAGGCGCAGGCCCTGTTGGACTACAACCACGAGCAGTTGGACCGGGCTGCCCAGATGACGCAGGATCTGGACAAACCCACCGTCTGCCTGCTGGGCAACAGCAGCTACCTGACCGTGGCCCCTGCTGCTATGTACCAGAATGACCTCATCGAGCAGGCGGGCGGCGTTAACGCGGCAGCCGGCATCGAGGAAGATTACTGGGCCGAGGTTTCCTACGAAACGCTGCTCTCGCTGGCACCGGAAGTGCTGATGATTCCCTCCGGCGCAGAGTACACCGCCGACGACCTGCTGGCGGATGCCCAGTTGGCGGACCTGCCTGCGGTCCAGAACGGTGCGGTCTACACCATGCCGCAGGGTCTGGACGAGTGGGATTCCCCCACGCCTTCCGGCATTTTGGGCGTGCTGTGGCTCACCAGCGTGCTGCATCCCGATGCCTATTCCTTTGAGGAGTTTACCGCCGATGCCCAGAATTTCTACCAGACTTTCTACGGCTTTACTCCGGATGCTTCGCTGATCACGAAATAACAAACTGTATATTTTTTCAAAAATATACTGAAAGGAAATTTTTCTATGCGCTCACGCACCCGTATTTGCACCCTAGGGGTGCTCCTGCTGCTGGTTGTACTGGCGGCGGCGTCGGTCTGCGTGGGCACATTTCCGTTAAGCGTGGGGCAGATCCTTACCCTGCTGGGGGGCGGTCTGCGGGATACCATGGAAGCCCGGGTCTTTTTTACCCTGCGGCTGCCCCGCACGGGGGTGGCGCTGCTGGCCGGGTTGGCGTTGGGCACCGCCGGTGGGGTCTATCAGACGGTGTTCCGCAATCCGCTGGCTTCGCCGGACCTCACCGGTGTGGCGGGGGGCGCGTCCTTCGGGGCGGCTGCCGCCATCGTGTGGGGGGCGGGCAGCGCCGTACAAATCATGGGCGGTGCCTTTGTCTGCGGTCTGCTCAGTCTGGCAGCAGTGCTGGCACTGGTGCAGGCGGCCCGGGCGGACCGTACAGCCACCTATGTGCTGGCCGGCATTTTGGTCAGTGCCTTGGCCGAGGCGGGTGTTATGCTGCTGAAAACCATGGCCGACCCCAACGGGGAACTGGCCGCCATCGAATATTGGACGATGGGCAGCCTTTCGGCCATTACGCTGGCGAAATTCACCGCCATGGCACCGCCGGTGTTGGTGGGGCTGGTGTTGGTACTGCTTTTTCGGCGGCAGGCGGCGCTGCTCTCGCTGGGGGAGGAGAGCGCCCGGTCGGCAGGATTGGAGCCCGGCCACTGGCGGGCGCTGCTGCTGGCGCTGACGACCCTGATGGTGGCCGCCGTGGTCAGTGTGGCGGGGGTCATCTCCTTTGTCGGGCTGATCGCGCCCCATATCGCCTACGGCTTGCTGCGGCGGCGGGGTGGGGCGTTTCTGCCCCTCTGTGCGCTGGTAGCCGCCGACCTGATGCTGCTGGCCGACCTGTTGGCCCGCAATGCCGGGCAGGGGGCGGAATTGCCGCTGAGCATCTTCACGGTGCTGTTTGCCGCACCGGTGCTGGCGGTACTGCTCATCCGCGGAAGGGGGCAAGATGATGCTGCTTGAAGCGGAAAACCTGACGGTGGGGTATCGCCGGCCGGTGGTCCGTTCGGCATCGCTGGTCCTGCAAGCCGGGGAACTGACCGCTTTGTTGGGGCCCAACGGCTGCGGCAAATCCACCCTGCTGCGGGGCATCAGTGGTAACGGCAAAGTGTTTGCCGGTACGGTGCGGGTCTGTGGGCAGGATTGCCTTGCCCTGTCGGCCCGCCGCCGGGCCCGCTGTCTGGCACTGCTGCCCCAACGGGTGGGTGTATTGCCGGGCTTGACGGTGCGGGAGGTCATCACCATGGGACGGTACGTCCACAGCGGACTGTTCGGCGGCCCCCAACCCGGTGACGCTGAACGGGTGGAGCAGATCGCCCGGACTTTTGGGGTGGAACCTTTGCTGGACACCGACTGCGCCGCCCTCAGCGAGGGACAACGGCAGTTGGTCCACCTGTGCCGGGTAGCGGTACAAGATACGCCGGTGCTGCTGCTGGACGAACCCAACAGTGCACTGGATTTCACCAACACCCATCGGCTCTTCGCCACCCTGCGCCGCTGGGTGCGGGGGCAGAGCAAGGCCGGACTCGTCGTGCTGCACGACCCGGCATTGGCGCTGCGCTACTGTGACCGATTGCTGCTGATGCAAAGGGGGCAGCTCTGCGGCGAGATTCACCCCGGGGACGGTGCCCCGGCGGTGGAAGCAGCCTTGGCACCGCTCTATCCCCAGTTGCGGGTGGTGGCAGGGACCCAACCGGGGGAGCTGTTCTGTACCTTGCGGGATGGCTGTGGTGGAGAATAGGCAAAAACCCTCGGGATTCTTGCAACATTTTTTGCGGTTTTGCCGTATTTTTGCAGCAGGGCCCGTCGGATATTGACAGAAAACATCCTTCTATTGTTATAATAGAGGGATGTTTTTGGCTTGTAGGGCGCTGATTTGGGGAAAGAAGCGCCCGAAAAACAGAACCCAAGTGTCGGAAGAAAGGCGGCATCTGTATGAAAGAGGAGATCCAACAGAAGGAAGCGCAGGAGTATGTAACTCCTTACGACTTCAAGGGCAAGTTGCCTTGGCGGCAAGCAGTCCCCCTGGGCCTGCAGCACGTGCTGGCCATGTTTGTGGGCAACCTGACCCCCATTTTGATCATCACCAGTGCCTGTGCGGCAGGCGGCGGGGCCGAGGAGTTCGCCCAGATTCAGGTGGCATTGCTGCAAAATGCCATGCTGGTGGCGGGCATCGTCACACTGGTCCAGTTGTTCTCGGTAGGTCCTATCGGCGGTCAGGTGCCCATTATCATGGGTACCAGTTCCGGTTTTATCGGCGTATTCCAAAGCGTCAACCAGATCATGGGCGGCGGCATCCTGAGCTACGGCGCCATGATGGGTGCGTCCATCGTGGGCGGTTTGTTTGAAACGGTGCTGGGTGCCTTCCTTAAACCCCTGCGCCGCTTCTTCCCGGCGGTGGTCACCGGTACCGTGGTTATGTCCATCGGTCTTTCGCTGATCAGCGTAGGCGTGGGCTCTTTCGGCGGCGGTACTTCCGCTAAAGACTACGGCTCGATGGAAAACCTGCTCATCGCGCTGGCCGTTATGATCATCATTCTGATCTTCAAGCATGGCTGCAAGGGGCTGGCCAGCTCCTCCTGCATCCTCATCGGCATCGTCTGCGGTTACATCATCTGCGCGATCCTGCCCTTCTTCCTTTCGCCCACCGGCGTTACCGCCGATGGGGTGGAGTACACCAAAGCCTGGGTGCTCAACTGGAACAAGGTGGCCGAGGCTTCCTGGTTCGCGGTGCCCCAGCTTATGCCCGTCAAGCCGGTGTTTGACCTGCGTGCCATCCTGCCGGTGGCCGTTATGTTCATCGTTACCGCGGTGGAGACCGTGGGCGATATCTCCGGCGTGACCGAAGGCGGTATGGGCCGTGAAGCCACCGACAAGGAACTGTCCGGCGGCATCATCTGTGACGGTTTGGGCTCCACCTTCGCCGCCTTCTTCGGCGTGCTGCCCAACACCAGCTTCAGCCAGAACGTGGGTCTGGTCACCATGACCAAGATCGTTAACCGTACTGCACTGGCCTTCGGTGCCGTCTTCCTCGTGCTCTGCGGCCTGCTGCCCAAGCTGGCGGCGCTGGTTTCCATCATGCCCCAGAGCGTGCTGGGCGGTGCGGCGGTCATCATGTTCTCGTCCATCGTCATGAGCGGTATCCAGCTCATCACCCGCGATAAACTCACCCCCCGCAACATGACCATCGTATCGGTGGCGCTGGGCCTTGGCTACGGCATGGGCTCCAACACCGCCGTGCTGGCAGGTCTGCCCCAGTTGGTCCAGTTGATCTTCGGTGGTTCCGGCATCGTGCCTGCGGCCCTTGTGGCGATTCTGCTCAACGTGCTGCTGCCCAAAGATACCCCGGAAGAGCAGCCGGCCAACCAATAAAACGGCAAAAATTTGTCGCCCCGCCGTGCCGGCGGGGCTTTCTCTTTGTCCCATTTCATGCTATACTGAGAGCAAACACAAGTCCCATCTTGGGAGGAGGTACCCACCTTGCTGACGATCAAGCGATACGTCCGTGCGCAAAGCTTGGACGAAGCCTATACCCTGTGCCAGAAGCGGGCCAACGTGGTGCTGGGCGGTATGCTGTGGCTCAAAACCCAGAACCGCACCGTAGACACGGCCATCGACCTGTGCGATCTGGGCCTTTCCAACATTGAGGAAACCCCCGATGCCTTCCGCATCGGGGCGATGGTCACCCTGCGGGAACTGGAACAGCATCCCGGACTGGCAGCCCTGACCGGGGGCGCTATGGCCGAAAGTGTGCGTTCCATCGTGGGCGTGCAGTTCCGCAATCTGGCCACCGTGGGGGGCAGCCTTTATGGCCGGTTCGGCTTTTCGGATGTGCTGACCCTCTTTTTGGCCTTGGATGCGGTGGTAGAACTGCATCACGGCGGCGCCGTGCCGCTGGCAGACTATGCCGCCCGTCCCTATGAGCGGGACATCCTGACCCACGTGGTCGTGCCCAAACAGCCGGGCCGGGTAGCCTATCTGGCCCAGCGCAACGTTTCCACCGACTTCCCGGTGCTGACCTGCGCCGTGGCGGTGCGGCAGGACGGCGTGCGCTGTGCGGTGGGCGCCCGTCCCATGAAGGCAAAACTCTATGAGGGGGACGCAGCCCTGCTGGCAGGGGGCATCACCCCCGAAAGCGCCGCCGCCTTTGCCGAGCAGGTGACGTCCGAAGTTTCCTTCGGCAGCAACCTGCGGGCCGGGGCGGACTATCGCCGCGCCATCTGCAAGGTGCTGGTACGCCGGGCCCTGCTGGCCTGTAAGGAGGATGCATAATGGAGATCCAACTCAAACTCAACGGCCGTCCGGTGCGGGACAGCATCGACGCTGATACGCTGCTTCTGGATTTTGTCCGTGCCCATGGCTGTGCCAGCGTAAAGCGGGGCTGCGAAACCTCCAACTGCGGGCTGTGCACCGTGCTGCTGGACGGACAACCGGTTTTGTCCTGCTCGGTGCTGGCTGCCCGGGCGGACGGACACGAGGTGCAGACGCTGGAAGGCTTGCAGGAGGAAGCGCAGGCCTTTGTGACCTTTATTGCAGATCAGGGCGCCGAACAGTGCGGATTCTGCAATCCCGGATATGTGATGAACACCATCGCCCTGCTGCGGGAAAACCCCGATCCTACCGATGACGAGATCCGCGCCTATCTGGCGGGCAATCTCTGCCGCTGCTCGGGGTACGAAGGACAGTTTCGGGGCATTCGGGCTTTTTTGAACGCCCGAAATTCGGCAAAGGAGGGAACGGACCGTGGCTGAACTGAAAAATGTGGGCAAGCCTGCCCGTAAAAAGGACGCCATGAACCTGCTGCTGGGCAAGCCCGCCTTTGTGGAGGACGTGACCCCTCGGGATTGTCTGGTGGTCAAGGTGCTGCGCAGCCCCCATGCCCATGCGCTGATCCGTTCCATCAAAACCGACATTGCGATGAAGGTGCCGGGGATGGTGGCCGTTTTTACCTATCAGGATGTGTCCCAGAATCGTTACACCAACGCGGGGCAGACCTATCCCGAACCCTCGCCCCATGACCGGCTGATTCTGGATCAGCGGGTGCGTTTTGTGGGGGATGCGGTGGCCATTGTGGCCGGTGAGACCGAACAAGCCGTGGACAAGGCCATGAAGCTCATCAAGGTGGACTACGAGGTCCTGCCCGCCGTGCTGGACCCCCACACCGCCAAGGATAACCCCATTCTGGTCCATCCCGAGGCGGACTGGGAGGCGCTTTGCCCCGTGGGGGCCGACAACAAGCGCAACCTTTGCGCCAGCGAAACCTGCGGCGACGGGGATGTAGAGGCCGTGCTGTCGGACTGTGATGTGGTCATCGACCATGTGTGGCACACCAAGCCCTGCCAGCAGGCCATGATGGAAACCTTCCGCACCTACACCGAGATCGACCCCTATGGGCGGCTGCATGTCATCAGCTCGACCCAGATCGTTTTCCATGTGCGGCGGATCTTAGCCATTGCGCTGGGCATTCCCAAGTCCAAGATCCATGTGGAAAAGCCTCGCATCGGCGGTGGTTTCGGCGCCAAGCAGACCTCGGTGTCGGAAGTGTATCCGGCTTTTGTCACTTGGAAAACCGGCCGTGCGGCGCGGATGATCTATTCCCGAGAGGAATGTCAGATCGCCGGCAGCCCCCGGCACGAGATGGAACTCCATGTGCGTCTGGGCGCCGACAAGAACGGCAAGATCCGGGCGTTGGATGTCTATACGTTGTCCAACACCGGCGCGTACAGCGAACACGGTCCCACCACGGTAGGTCTGTCGGGCCATAAGTCCATTCCGCTCTACACCGGTGGGTTGGAGGCATTCCGCTTTGCCTACGATGTGGTCTATACCAATATACAGGCCGCCGGTGCCTACCGTGGTTACGGTGCCACGCAGGGCATCTTTGCGGTGGAAAGCGCCGTCAACGAGCTGGCCGACCGGCTGGGCATCGACCCGGTGAAGCTGCGGGAGCAGAATATGGTCCGGGAGGGCATGATCATGCCCTCCTACTACAACGAACCCGCCAACGCCTGCGCGCTGGACCGCTGCATGGCCCGGTGTAAGGAACTGTTTGACTGGGATGCCAAGTTCCCGGTGCGGGATATGGGCAACGGCAAGGTGCGGACCGCCGGCGTGGCTATGGCCATGCAGGGGTCGGGCATTTCCGGCGTGGACGTGGGGTCTGCCACCGTCAAGCTCAGCGATGATGGCTTCTATAACCTGATGATCGGTGCCGCCGATATGGGCACCGGCTGCGATACGATTTTGGCCCAGATGGTAGCGGAGTGCATGGACTGTGATCTGGACAATGTGGCGGTTTTCGGTGCCGATTCCGATGCCTCCCCCTACGACTCCGGTTCCTATGCTTCCTCCACCACCTATGTTACCGGCAAGGCCGTAGAGGAAGCCTGCGAAAAACTTAAAGAACAACTCTGCAAGCTGGGGGCGGACGCTATGGGCTGCGAACCCGAAGCGGTGGAATTTACCGGCAAGGCGGTCCGCCGTTGCGACGGCAGCGCCGAGATCAGTCTGGCCGATCTGGCCATCCGGTCCCAGTGTGCCAACAACACGGTGGTGCAGGCTACGGCCACTCACTCTTCGCCGGTATCGCCGCCGCCCTTTATGGTGGGCATGGTGGAGATCGAGCTGGATAAGGAAACGGGCAGCGTCACGGTGCTGGATTACAAGGCCGTGGTGGACTGCGGTACCCCCATCAACCCCAATCTGGCCCGCGTTCAGACCGAAGGCGGCATCGTGCAGGGCATTGGTATGGCCCTGTACGAGGATGTGACCTACACCGACAAGGGCCGCATTCGGGAAAATTCCCTCATGCAGTATAAGATCCCCACCCGGTTGGATATGGGCCACCTGCAGGTGGAGTTTGAGTCCAGCTACGAGCCCACCGGCCCCTTCGGTGCCAAATCCATCGGCGAAATCGTCATCAACACCCCGTCCCCGGCCATTGCCCACGCGGTGTTCCGCGCTTCGGGCGTCTGGGTGCGTGATTTGCCCATCACGCCGGAAAAAGTTCTGCTGGGCATGCAGGCGCAAAAGGCATGACCCATATCCTCTATCTGGCGGCGGGGGCCTCTCGCCGCTTTGGGGCGGACAAGCTGCTCACCAACTATCAGGGGCGCCCGCTCTTTGCCCATGGACTGACTACGGTGGCTACGGTGTGTCAAACACGTTCTGATGCTGCGGTAACAGTGGTCACCAACACCCCCGCTATCGCAGAGATGGCCCGGGCATGGGGGGCAGCGGTGGTGCCCAGCCCCCAGAGTGACCAAGGGCAAAGTTACAGCATCCGGGCAGGACTGGATGCGGTGGAACCGCTGGCGGCAGAAGATTTTCTCTTGTTTCTGGTGGCCGACCAACCCCGGCTGCGGACCGAAACACTGACCCGCTTTCTCGATCTAGCCAAGCCCGGCGTCTGGGCCGCTACGGCAGCCTGCGGCGACCGGGTAGGCAATCCGGGACTTTTCTGCGCAGCGCTGGCTCCGGCCCTCTATCGTTTAGAAGGGGATCAGGGCGGACGGAAGGTGCTCAACACCGCACTGGAAAAAGTGCTGCGGGTGCCCTGCCTGCCGGAAGAGCTGCAGGACATTGACCGCCCTGCCGATCTGAAAAACTAAAAAAACCGCCCCGCATCGCTGGCAACAGCAATGCGGAGCGGTATGTTTTATTGGGAAAAAACAACTCAGCGCGGGCCGCCGAGGAAGAAGAGGGCTACGGTGCCGGGGCCGCTGTGGGCGCCGATGACCGGGCCGATGTCGCCGATGCAGACCCGCTTTACGCCGTGGGCTTTGATCTTGTCCACCACATACTGGCAGTCTTCCAAGCAGTCGCCGTGGCTGACAAAGACCGTCATCTCGTCGTAATTTTTGTCGGCGGTGGCCTCAAAGTGTTTGACCAGCGCATCCAGACTGGCGCGGCGGCCGCGAACCTTTTCCATGGCGATCAGATGCCCCTCGGGGTCTACATGCAGTACCGGTTTGATGCCCAGCAGCGTGCCGGCCACTGCGGCAGCGCCGCTTGAGGAACATCAAGTCATTGACGGTGAACCAAGCGCAGAACCGCTGGGTATTCTCGGTGGCAAAGGCGGCTACCTCGTCCATGGAGGCGCCGCTTTTGCGCATTGCCGCCAAGGTGTAGGCAAACAGACCTTCGCCCATGCTGGCCTGCAGACTGTCAATGCTGATCATTCGCCGGTCGGGGAACCGCTGCTGCAATTCCTCAATGGCTACTTTGCTGGCCTGATAGGTGCCGGAAAGACCGCTGGAAAAGGCCAGATAGAGGATATCTTTTCCCTGTTCGAGGAACGGGGTGAATGCGTTCTCATAGTCAGAGATGGCGACCTGACTGGTGGTAGACATGCTGCCGTTGCGCAGTTTGTCGTAGAAGGCCTTGGGGCTCATCTCACGGTTGTCGGGGTAGTTGCGGTAGCTCTGACCATCAAGGGTGAAGGTCATGGGCAGTACCTGTATATCCATTTCCTGCGCGAGTTCAGGGGTCAGGTCGCAGGTCGATTCGGTAAACAGAACATAATCTTCCATCAAAAAACTCCTTTTTCCAAACTGGCGGGAGGAACCCTGCCGCAGTATCATCATACTGTTTTTTGGTTTTAAAATCAATACGGCAAAGCCTTCCAGCTAGGAAGAAAATAGAAAAACAAGGCATTTTCGCCCTGTTCAGAAGGGGCAGGACATTCAGGCCAGAAGGGCCAGCTCCATCTTATGCATGGGGTGCTGCAGCCGTTTGGTAAGCTGTCCCACCAAAATAGCCGCAGCTACGGTGCCCTCTCGCACGCCGTCCAAATGCCTCAAAAAGGTAAAAGACAACACCACAGATAAGGCCACCAGCGTTAAGTCGAACGTCATCTTCATGTTGCCGAACTTGACGGGGGTTACTTTGCAGATGGCCAGTACGATGCCTTCCCCGGCGGTGGTGATCAAATGGGCGGCAACTTCCATACTGACGCCCAGCGCGACCAAAAAGATGCCCAGCAGGCAGAGCAGCCATTGCTGCCAGTAAGCGGTGGGGGTGATGTTGCCTACAAGCAGAGAGGCGGCATCGATGGTTGTGCCGAACAGCACCGCCGCCGGAAGCTGCAGCAGTTGGAACCATTCATATTGGCGGCGCAGAATAGCAATCTGGATCAGCACAAACAAGGTATTCATAAGGATGGTGGTGGTGCCCACGCTCAACCCCGAGATGGTGCTTGTCACATAGGGCACACTGGAAATAGGGGAGGTCCCCAGATCCGCTTGGATGGAAAAGGCCACGCCAAATGCCATGGTAATAAGGCCCAAGCATAAAAATACAATCCGTTTTACCAAAGAAAAACGGTTGGCTTGTACGGGTTCCGTTGGAATCACTCCTTTGTATTCGGGTTTGTTTGCAGACGAGTTTGCAAAGAATCGTACAGTTTGCTCAGCAGATGCTGGAGCGTCGCCACCTCCTCGGGAGTAAAGCAGTGCGTGGCATCGCTTTCTACCTGCCCAAAGATTCCTTCCAACTGTTGGGCGGCGTCCCGACCGGTTTCGGTTAGCGAAACATAGAGCGAACGGCGGTTGCCGTCTTTCTGCCGACGTTGGATCAGTCCGGCATCCTCCATCCGCAGCAGAATGCTGCCCACGGTGGCGGGCTCGATTTCGCAGTGGGCGGCGATGGTCTTTTGGTCCACTTCCCCTTGTTGCAAAAGACATTCCAACACCTTGGGCTGTCCCGGCGTCAATCCGATGCGGCTTACCTCGGTCAATACCCGTTTGGAAAACAGTGAATGAGATTTCATCAATAAGTAATGGAGAGATTCCATAATAGGCCTCCTTATTGTAAGCCTACTTATTATTTGCCATTCCTATTGTACAAATCTTGCGGCGATTGTCAAGGGGGATCGCGAAAGAATGCGAAAAAGAAAAAGGCTGTCGAAAGACAGCCTTTTTTCATTAGGGATCAGTGTTGGGCGGTGTTCTGGGCCAACTGGCTGCGGAACAAATTGCGGAAAATCAGGCGGGTCAGCGGACCGGCAAACAACAGTTGCCAGATCAGCGCCATGGGCATGTTAAGGCCCCAAGTCTGGATCCAAGTGCCGAAGCTGGGCTCTTTGAAGAGCAGCGTGGCGATCAAGCTCATGGTAGGGCACATCAGGCAGACGATCATCGTCGAGATAGCATAGGTGATGATCTGGGGACGGTCGGTGGGCCGCACCACCGTGAAAGCCAGCTTGGTGGCCAGCTTTTCCACAAGGAAGAATTCCAGCAGGGCCGCGATGGGGGCCATGATGGGCAGTTCGTGCAAGGCCATGCCAAAGGTGGCGTTGGTCACGCCGCCGGTGTTCAGGGCGACGTTGTAGCAGATCATACCATATACCATGATCAGCGCCATGATGATGGTATACACGACATTTTGCAATTTGGTTTGGGGCATACTTTCTCTTCTCCTTTATAAAACTCGCATTACTGGGCAAAAAAATAAAGAAGCAGCGGACAACCTTTTGTCCGCTGCTTCTTGTCAGACGACTACCAGTAATTGATAATAGTTTACCCCCAAAAGGGCTTTTTGTCAAGAAATGCTCTGCGCCGTAGGATAAAGGCCTTTGTCAAAAGAGGTGGATTGCAGGGAGAGAGATTTGTGTTTGGAAAAGGCTGTCCCATTCACCGTTTGGCAGCAGTGGCAGCGCAGACGTTTATTGGCAGTCTGGCGCGTGTGGGAAAAAATAGACGAAGAAGTGCTTTTGCGGGGAAAGATGTGTTTTGTGCTCTTAATGTGAGAATTGTGTATGTTTACAAAATATCGCGCGGTTGTATAATAAAACTAGAAGATGTGCACAGGAGTTTTGGCATACAGGCGCCGTTTGCCAGACGCAACGCACAAAAAAGAAAACGTAAAAAAGGAGAAAAGGATTATGAAAAAGCAAATTGGTGTCCTGCTTGCCGCCGCGTTGATGTCGAGTCTGCTGGCGGGCTGCGGCACGTCGGCTTCGTCGAGCAGTTCGGACGGCGCCTCTGCTGCTGAGACTAGCAATGAAGTTCATCTGGCGGTGGCCAGCCCGGTTACCGGTGATAGTGCAGAGTACGGCATTCACTTCAATGTAGGTGCCGAGATGGCGGTGGAAAAAATCAACGCCGAAGGCGGCATCAATGGCCGTACGGTAGTGTTGGAAAGCTATGACTCTAAAAACGATGCCAAGGAAGCAGCTGAGGTGGCTCGCCTGATCGGTCAGAATGAACAGATTCTGGCGACCATCGGTGATTTCTCTAGCACTTGCTGTATGGCAACGGCACCGATTTATGAAGAAAACAAGCTGGTGCAGGTTTCTCCCTCTGCGGGTCTGATCGACTTCCCCCGGGTTGGCTCCTACAACTTTGCCACCACCGGCGTGCAGGAGGACGATGGTCCCTTCCTGATCAACCGTGTCATCCATGAAGAGCTGGGAGCAGCCTCCTACGCGATGGTATATACCAACAACGACTATGGCCTGAACATGTTGAAGTATATGAATGAGGAAGCCGAATCTTTGGGCATTACCGTCACGGATACAGAGGCCGTAGCGGCCGGAGAAAAGGACTACACGGCCATCGTTTCCAAGATGCGTCAGACCGAACCTGAGGTGGTCGTCATTGTCGCCAACTACAACGAAGTGGCCAACTGTGTCAAGCAGATCCGTCAGGTCGGTTGGGATGTTCCCATCGTGATCTCCGGCTCTGCGCTGACCGACCAGTTGGTAGAGCTGTTGGGCGATGATGTGAACGGCATCTACTCCAACATTGCGTTTGTGCCCAGCGACGATGATGAAGCAACGAAGGAATTTACGGCGGAATTTACCGAGCGTGCCTCCATGCCGCCGTCTTTCCACAGCGTCAGCACCTACGACACCGTCATGCTGGTTTGTGAAGCTGCCCGCACCTGTGGCGACAACCTGACCCGGGATACCCTGCGCGATGCGCTGGAAGCCTATGAAGGGTTTGAAGGCCTGATGGGCCCCATTGAATTTACCGAAGAAGGTGCCGTACACCGTGGTTACAAGGTCGTTCAGTATCAGGACGGCGTGTTGACCTCCGTATCTGACTACATGCTCGCCCACGACGAGTAACGTCTGCGGATCTTCCTGCCCGCGCCCTCTGATTTTGGAAAGCGCGGGCCCTTTTTCTGCCATTTTTCAGTGAGAGGAAGTGCATTATGACCTATTTGGTAGAACAATTAATCAACGGCCTCTGTCAGGGTGCCATTTATGCGCTGTTCGCCATCGGGTATACGATCATTGTAGGCGTGGTGGGGTTGGTTTCTTTCACCTTCGGCGAAGTGATCATGATCGGCGCGTTTGCTGCCTTGTATACGGCCACATTGACCGGAGGAAACATCCTGCTGACGATTGTGTGCAGTTTTTCGGTCGCAGGTCTGACGGGAATTGTGATCCATAAAGTCTGTTATGAAAAATTCTTCGGCGCGGCCCGTTATATTCCGCTGATTTGCACCATTGGCATGAGTATGTTCATCAAGAACATGGTACAAATCGTCTGCGGCAGTGAGACCAAAGCTATGCCGGAGGTTATCGCTCTCGGTGGTATTCATATTGGTGGCTATCTGATCACCTATGTGCAGTGTGCAGTCGTTCTGGTAGTGGTGGTACTGTGCATTACGCTGTCGCTGTTCCTGAACAAGACCAAGCAGGGCGTCATCCTGCGTGCAGTCAGTCAGGACCGCAAGGCGGCGGCTATGGTGGGCATCGATGTCAGCCGTGCCACGCTGCTGGGCAACGTGATCGGCTGCGGCATTGGTGGTGTGGCCGGCATGTTGTATGCGCTGTACTACGGTTCGCTTTCTGCTTCGATGGGCGGTATGGCGACGATGAAGGCATTCAGTGCCTCGGTGCTGGGCGGCTTGGTGGATGCTCCTGCTTCGGCAGTGGGTGGTCTGCTGATCGGCGTGCTGGAAAACTTCGGCATTGCACTGTTCTCGTCTAGCCTGCGAGATATGATCGCCTTTGTCTTCCTGATTGTAATTCTGATTTTCTTCCCCAAAGGACTGCGCTTGAAAATAAGGAGGAAAGCCAAATGAAAAAACTTGATACGGTACGCGCTGTCCTGCGCCGGCATCGCAAACTGACAGCCCTGACGGTCGTATTGCTGGCAGTGCTGCTGCCGATTGTTTTGAACAACAGCTATCTGATCGGTATTGCCACCAAGATCCTGATGTACATGCTGCTGGCAAGTGCGGTCAACGTTATCAATGGTTACAGCGGTCAGTTTGCAATCGGCCATGCGGGCTTCATGTGTGTGGGTTCTTATACCGCTGCGATCCTGATGTCCCGCTTAGGAATGCCTTTTTTTGGTGCGCTGCCGCTGGCAGGGATCGTCACTGCCCTGTTCGGTATGCTGGTGTCCTTTCCCATCGGCAAACTGTCCGGCATTTATCTGGGCTTCGTGACTCTGGGATTCTCTGAAATCGTGCGAATCATCTGCCTGAACTGGACGCCGGTCACGGGCGGCCCCATGGGAATTAAGGCCATTCCCGGCCCCAGCCTGTTTGGATTTTCGTTGCAGTCCTCGAATGGCTACTATTATGTGATTTTGGTGCTGTTGGTGGCCATGGTGTTCTGTACCAGCCGCATTCTGAAATCCCGCACGGGCCGCGCGTGGATCTCCATTCGAGAAAACAGCGCAGCGGCAGCCTCCATCGGCATCAATACCGCTCGGTACAAGACCATGAATATCATGTACGCCACCTTCTGGGAAGGGTGCGCCGGTGCCTTTATGGCTACCTACTACCATTTTGTGGATTCGTCGATGTTCGTTACCGATGAAAGCTTCAACATCCTGTCTATGGCTATTGTGGGCGGCATGGGCACCATTGCCGGACCGTTGGTGGGGGCCGTGGTGATCAACATCATCACCGAGGCGTTCCGCTTCCTGTCCGAGTATCGCATGGTCATCTACGCATTGCTGATTATCGGCATGATGTGGCTGCGTCCTCAGGGCATTGCAGGTAGCAGCGACAGCGTGCTGGTATCGGGCGGCGGCCGACACAACAAAAAGCGCCGCCGCACTGCCCGGCCCAAGCCGGTTGCGCCGGTTACGGCGTCCACCAAGGAGGGGTGAATTATGGCACTTTTAAAAACGGTAGGCCTGTGCAAATACTTTGGTGGCCTAAAGGCGGTCAATCAGGTGGATATGGAAGTCCCGGAGGGACAGGTGTTCGGCATTATCGGTCCCAACGGTGCCGGAAAGACCACGTTTTTCAACCTGTGTGCCGGTACCTTTGCCCCCACGGCGGGCGAAATCTGGTTTGATGGAAAAAACATTACCGGCTGTCGCCCGCACATGGCGGCGCAGGCGGGAATTGCCCGGACATTCCAGAACATCCAGTTGTTCCAAAACACCACCGTACTTGAAAATGTAGTGGTAGGTTTCCACATCCATACCAGTACCAACATGCTGGACGCTGTGCTGGGTTCGGCTCGTCAAAAAAAGACCGAGCGGGAGATCTACGAAAAAGGAGAAGCGTTGCTGGAACGTCTGGAATTGAGCCAGTACAAGGATACCTTGGCCAAAAACCTGCCGTATGGTATCCAGCGCAAAGTTGAAATTGCCCGCGCATTGGCAATCTCCCCCAAGATTCTGCTGTTGGACGAGCCGGCGGCCGGTATGAATCCTATGGAAACGCAGGAGCTGCTGGTCTTTGTCAAAAAACTTAACGCAGAAGGTCTGACCGTCGTTGTCATTGAGCACGATCTGAAATTTATCATGAATGTGTGCGACCATATCATGGTTTTGAACTACGGCCAGAAACTGTGCGAAGGAAGCGCCCAAGAAATCCAAAACAATAAACAGGTGCAGGAGGCCTACTTTGGCAAGCGGGCCGGACTGGGCGGCAAGGAGGAATAAGTCATGCTGAAAGTGAGCGATCTGGTAGTGCACTACGGGCAGATCCGCGCCCTGAACGGCATCTCGTTTGAAGTGCCCGATAAAAGCATCGTGGCGCTGATCGGCGCCAATGGTGCGGGTAAGACCACCACGCTGATGACCATTTCCGGTTTGGTGGACCCGGTTTCGGGCAGCATTGTTCTGGATGATATGGACATTACCGACTGTCGGCCTGACGCCATTGTTGGTCTGGGGATCTGCCATGTGCCGGAAGGACGCCATGTATTCCCCGACCTTTCGGTATATGAAAACTTAGTGGCAGGGGCGATCTCTTGCAAAGGCCTGCCCAAAGGGGAGCTGAATGACCGCATCGCCCAGCAATTCGACCTCTTCCCCCGACTGAAAGAGCGCCGCGCTCAGATGGCGGGCACCATGTCGGGCGGTGAGCAGCAGATGCTGGCGATCTCTCGAGGCTTGATGTCTGCCCCCAAATTGCTGATGTTGGATGAGCCCAGTCTGGGCTTGGCCCCCATTATTGTGGAGGAAATCTTCACGATGATTGAACAGGTGCGCAGTCAGGGAACCACCGTATTGTTGATCGAGCAGAATGCTTCTATCGCGCTGCAGATTTCCGACTATGCTTACGCCATGGAATTGGGCCGGATTAGCCTTGCGGGAACAGGGCAGGAACTGCTGAACAGTGAAGAAGTCAAACGGGTCTATCTGGGTATGTAAGGAGGGCATGTTACAATGAAAACAGACAAGGAATTGCATCTTTCCATCATTGGCATGGGGTATCTGATGGAGTACATTGCCCCGTGCTACCGCCGCTTGCTGGGAGACCGGCTGGCAGAACAGGCGGTAGGCGTTACGGCCGATGCCGATGCCGTGCAGAGCAAGCAGCAGGCAACCGGTGTGCCCGTCCTGTTGAACGACAACGCCGGCGCATTGGAACGCAATGATCCGGATGTTATTCTTTTTGCGCCGCCGCCCAGTCTGGCGGCTGACTTGACCCGCAGTGTGCTGAAACCCTATTTCGCTCAGCGCCGTGGGGCTGGCAGAACGCTGCCGCTGCTGTTTGCATTTCCGCCTAATCCGGAAGGCGCCTTTTACCAGCAGGAATTGGGCGAGGATGTGCGTGTAGCCAATATTCTGCCCAACATGATTCGGGAAATTGGCGGACTGCCCTGTGCCGAAGCCGGATTTACGATGGTTACCCTACCGGAACGGCATGCTTGGCAGGAGGAAGAGCTGGACTTTTTGCGGCGGTTTTGGGCACCGTTGGGGCAGGTCGTTTTTCTGAGCCCTGCCGAGGTGCGTGTCGCACTGGCTGTTTCCTGTTCTAACCAGATGCTCTCGGAAATCTTGCTGGATATGGAAACCGCGCTGCCGCAGCCTTACCGGGTTCCTGCCGCTGATCTGGCGCAAGCGGCCAGAGCGTACCTGTTGGAAAAGTTGGATTACAAGCCGCTTCAGCCGGTGGAAAGCCGGAGTGATGTGGTATCGCCCGCGTTGTTGGAAGCTGTCAAAAAAGTGACCTACCACGCTTTTCAGGGGACGCTGCGCTTTATGCTGGAAAAAGGGTTTGATGCCGAGAAAGCTGGCTGCATCCAACGGATGAACTACGACCTGAACCTGCGCAAGGTGCAACTGCTGCCCCGTCAGGTACTGCGTCGGGCCACCCGCCAGCATGCTACCCGCGGCGGCGTGTTGGAATGTGCGTGCATTTCCTATACCCGCCACTGGCAGGATACGGTCAACGCCCTTTTTGCGCAGTTCCCGGAGCGAACCCCCGATGCTCCTTGGGCCGAGGCTTTGGAAGAGGGTTTTGTGCAGATGTCTCAAGACGTGTACGATCATCTGGGAAATCTGGCGCGAAGCCGTCAACCCGGTCAGTGCGTCATTGAGCATCACGCAGTGCTGTATGCTTTGCTGGAAAAGGAAGCGGTGGAACAGTACGGTGAAGCAGGCCGTAGAGCCATGACGGAAGCTACCGCTGCTTACGGAAGTGAGCGCGGCGGCCGTATGCGGGCTCGTGCGCTGGCCAATGGAGATGCAGCCAATGCGTTTACCTACCTTGCCTATGGCGAATGGAGCCCGGAACCCGGTCAAATGGAAGTGGTAGATGTACCCGGTACGGTGACCCATGTTACGCAGGTGAAAAAATGTGAGTGGTGCCGCTGCTGGAGCAAAAATGGTCTGCTGGACTATGGCAAGGCTTATTGCCAGAATGTAGACAAATGTATCGCCCACGGATATGACCCGGACTTTGATTTGGGCGTGGAGTCCTTGATGAGCGCAGGGGATCCTGTGTGTACCTTTGATTACGGCTTTGCCATGACCCCTGCCCTGCGGGAAGAACTGGCCGCTATCCGTGCCCGCCTTGGCACCAGCGCCCAAAAGGATTTCAACTATCACAGTGCACATCTGTGGTTTACCTGCCGCCGTGTTCTGATGGAGCAGCTAGGTGCGGAAGAGGGCGCTGATGTGGCCGACGCTGCTTTGTTTGCCTTCACCCGGCGGTTCGGCAGCGAGTTTACCGATGCAATTTTGGCTCTGCGCGGCACGGACTTTACGAAAGTGTGATCGGAGGCTGCCATGAAACGTGCTGTCGATCAATGGTTGGACGGCCATGAAGCGGAAATTTGCGGTTTGGCGCAGACTCTGTTTGCCCATCCCGAAACGGCAGGCGAGGAATATACCGCTGCCCGCACCTTGAGCGAATATCTGGAAACACAGGGATTCTATGTGGAGCGGGGGACTGCTGGGTTAGAAACCGCCTTTACCGCCCACTGGGGCAGCGAGGGTCCGGTGATTGCTTTTTTGGCGGAGTACGATGCGCTGCCCCAACTGGGGCAGCGCCCGGTCCCCCGGCAGGATGCTCTGCCCGGCAACGGCCACGGTTGTGGCCACAACCTGTTGGGGGCAGGTATTGTGGGGGCGGCTTGTGCCGCCGCTGCGGCTCTGGGCCAAAGCGGTACGCCCGGTAGGGTTGTGGTATTCGGCTGTCCAGAAGAAGAAATTTGCCGTGGCAAGATTGTGATGGCCCAGGCGGGTTGTTTTGACGCAGTAGATGCGGCGCTTTCCTGGCATCCTGCGGACCGCAATCAGGTCAGTGAAGAGGTCTTTCAGGCCATGGTTTCCCGTAAATTCCGCTTTTACGGTCGGAGCGCCCATGCGGCTGCCAGCCCGGAACAGGGGCGCAGTGCATTGGATGCCGCTGAACTGACCAATGTGGCAGTAAACTATCTGCGGGAACATGTGCCGGATGACGTGCGTATGCATTATGTTTATACCAGCTCGGGGGAAAAACCGAATGTGGTTCCCGATTATGCAGAAATATGGTATTATATTCGTGCTTATCGTGCGTCTGTCATGCGCGATGCGGAGCGGCGGGTCATTCTGGCTGCCGAAGGCGCCGCCCACGCTACGGAAACCCGCATGGAGACAGAGGAATTGACGGCTTCGCCACAGACCCTGTTGAACCATGTGCTGAGTGAAGCCCTGTACCGCTGCTTTGTCGAAGCCGGTGCTCCGGTATTTTCGCCGGAGGAACAGGCGTTTGCCGATCAGCTGCGGCAGACCATGGAATTGCCCGGACCTGCATTGAACACTGAGATTTTGCCCTTGACCGGGCAGCCGTGCTATGTGGCCGGTTCCACCGATGTGTCCGAGGTTAGCCATAGGGTGCCTACGGTCACCTTGAATACGGTCTGTCAGGTACGGGGATTGCCCGGCCATCATTGGGGGGTTACAGCCTGTTCCGGTGCGCCGTTAGGCATGCGCGGTATGATGGCCGCTGCACGTACACTGGGCTGCTTTGCCTGTGAACTTTACACCGAACCGGAGCTGCTGCACCGCGCTCGGGCTGAGTGGGAGGCTGCCCGCCCAATATCCTGATACCGAAAGCAGGTCCTGCCCATGCTGTTCAAACGTCTTGTCATCCTGAACACGACCATCCTCTTTTTGTTGACGGCCGTGTTCGTCTTTTTCAATCTGAAAAGCACCCAGAAGATTGTAGAGGAAGAGGTATACGACTCTTTTCAATCCGCTATGGATGGCGGTGCTTCGGATCTGGAAAATATCTTTGAAAATGCCCGAGACCTGACGTTGGAACTGTGTGCGGCGCAGCCGGTACAGCAGGCGCTGCGCAGCGCTTATCTGGAGGAACAGCCCGCAGATGCCGTGCAGGAAGAGCTGCGGGACTATGCGGCGGAGATGGGACGGATGTTCCCGGCTTTCAACCCATCGGTCTGGTTGTTGGACGCAAACGGACAACTGCGCAACGCAGAGGATACCCCGATCCCCGATGGTTGGCTTGCACGATTGGAAACGGCAAACGGTTCCTTTGTATGGGATTACTATTATACCGATTATGGCTCCAGCGTCCGTGTTTCCCATGTGGTGCGGGATGAAGAAAACTGGGACCAGTTGCTGGGTGTTGTCAGCGTAAGTATCAACAGTGACTATCTGCGCTATACCCTAAACTCTATCTGGCTGGGGAATTCAGGCATCGTTTATCTGCTGGACGAAAACGGGAATCTTTTGTTCCCCTTTGAGGAAGGAGCTTCTTTTCCGGAGGAACTCCCCGAGGAGGGAATGATTCTGGGTGGGGTACAACAAGACTCGGTTTTCTTGAGCCGTACATTGCAGACCAATGATTTTCAGATCATTGGAGCAGCGCGGAATCTGGAAGCCTTGCAGCAGATCGAGACCCAGCGGCGGATGATCCTGCTGTTTGCAGCCGGTGTACTGTCGCTGGCAGCGCTGGCGGCACTAGCCATCACCTACCGCATTTCCACCCCGATTCTGGAACTGGCTGAGAAGATGAAGGAAGTTGAGCGGGGCAATTTTGCCGTGCAGATCCCCACCCTGCGTGGGCGGGGCGAGGTGGCCATTCTGTACAACAACTTCCGCAGTATGCTGCAAATGCGTCAAAGTCTGATCGAAGAAATCTATGGCGCACAGGTTCGGGAAAAAGAGGCTGAGCTGCGCGCTTTGCAGGCGCAGATCAACCCCCATTTTCTGTACAATACGCTGGATTCCATCCATTGGATGGCGGCTCGTTACGGTGCGGATGATATTGAGCAGATGGTTACGGATCTGTCGCAGATGCTACGGTATTCGCTCAACAACGGACTTAACCAACTAAAAATTCGGGATGAACTCACCCAAATTCAAAGTTACCTCAATATCCAGAAACGGCGTTTCTCGGATTCTTTCACGGTCCAGTATGAGATTGACGAGTCGGTGCTGGACTGCCAAATCATCAAACTGCTGTTGCAGCCGTTGGTGGAAAATGCCCTGCTTCATGGCTTTGACGAATCCGGCCATGGGGGACTGCTGGTGCTGCGTATCCAGCGCAGGGAAGAACAGATTGAGTTTTGCGTTTGCAACAATGGAAGCCCTATGGACTTGGAACGCATTGCCGCTGCGCTGGAACAGCCGCGGGAAGAAGCCTCTACCAGTTATGGGCTGCGGAATGTGAACGACCGATTGATTAAATTCTATGGGGCGCAAAGCGCCCTGCGCTTTGCGGTAGAGGATGGCTTCTCCACGGCAAAGTTTACAATCCCGGTACAGAAATGAGGAGGATTCTATGGCCAATGCTCCACTGCGCGTGCTGATTGCGGACGATGAACGAATCGCGCGGGAAAGCATGCGGGACTATCTGCTCTGGGCGGACATGGGCATGGAAACACCAGTCTGTGTAGAAAACGGTGCGCTGGCGCTGGATTGTTTGTGTCATTCGCCCTTTGACATTTTTATTATGGACATCCGTATGCCGGTGATGGATGGCATGACGCTGATGGAAGAAATTGCCCGCAGGGATCTGGATGTGATCATCATTGTTTTGTCTGCCTACGACCAGTTTGAATACGCGCAGAAAGCGATCCAGTCCCGAAAAGTGTTTGAGTATGTGCTCAAACCTATTCGTAGGGTGGCATTTTGTGAGATCCTGCAAAAAGCGGCGGCAGAGGCGGTCCGGCGTAAGCAAGCCCATCGCGGCCCGATACCGGATCTGGAAGGGCTGCGCCATGAGTATCTGGCCTGTTTAGAGCACCACTGCTTTGAAAATGGGCTTAGAACTCTGCAAGCTCCACTGGAAGCCCTGCTGGCACAGGGAAATCAGGTGGATCTGGTGCGGCGTTTTCTGGTCACACTGTATACAGACACTCGCATGGCGGCGCTGCAGGGACGAACCCCCAGCCCCCATCTGCCGGAAGATGGTTTGGCTCGCATGGGGGCTTGTACCGAGGGCGCGGAACTCTGGGCCTGTTTTCAGCAGGCGGTGGATGCTTTGCTGCCCTATTTGGACCCGACGACGCAGGCCGGACGCACGAAGGCCAGCGCCGTGGTGGAGCATTGTCTGGATGAGATCTGCAAACATTACACAGAAAAAGATTTTTCCTTAAACCGGCTGGCAGAACAAATGCAGCTAAACCCCAACTATTTGTCTACACGCTTTAAAAAGGAAACCGGCGTCGGTTTTGTGCGGTATGTGAATGGTCTGCGGGTACGCCGGGCACAGGAACTTTTACGGGATATGCGCTATCGTACCAATGAGGTGGCGGATCTGGTAGGGTTTGAAAATCCCCGCTATTTTACCCGTATCTTCAAAGATTTGACGGGGGTCGTGCCTTCGGAATACCGCAGCCGCCTGCACTGGCACCAACCACCCGCTGCAAGCGGAGGAAAGGAATCGGAATGATGAACAAAAACGTTGTGGATCATGAAATGTATGCAGCGATCCTTCGAGAAGAATTGCTGCTGGCCATGGGCTGTACCGAGCCGGTGGCGGTGGCTTACGCAGCTGCCTGCGCTAGAAGTTTGCTGCCGTCCGGTACGATGCCGGAGAGCTGTGTACTATATGTGAGCGGTAATATCATCAAAAATGTCAAGAGTGTGGTGGTGCCCAACACGGACGGTATGCATGGACTGGAAGCCGCAGCAGCGGTGGGGATTGCAGGGGGCGATGAAAAGGCCGGGCTGCAGGTGATTGCCAACGTCACGCAGGAGAAGAGCGCGGCGGCACGCCGCTTACTGGAAAACTGTCGGTTTACGGTGTGTCCGGCCCGGAACGATAAGGTGTTTTATATCGAGGTGCGTTTGCAGGCTGGTGCCGAGGAGACCGGCGCCGTGATCGAGGATTTCCATACCAATCTGACCCGTTGGGAACGCAATCATACGGCGCTGCCGCTGCCCCGTAATATCGGCGCTGGCCCGGAAACGACTGCACTGACAGATCGTTCGGGAATGACGGTGGAAGGAATTCTGGAATTTGCGGCCCATGCAGATCTTGACCCGCTGCGCGAGCTGCTGGAACGACAGATTGCCTGCAATATGGCGATTGCTGAAGAAGGACTGCGCAATCCTTGGGGGGCTCAGGTGGGACGTACCCTGCTGAAAACTGCACCTGACGACCCGTATACGCGGGCGGTGGCTGCTGCAGCGGCGGGCAGCGATGCCCGTATGAGCGGCTGCGAGCTGCCGGTGGCGATCGTATCCGGCAGCGGAAATCAGGGACTGACGGCCTCGGTGCCGGTGGTGGTTTATGCCCGGGAAAAAGGCCTTCCTCATGATACCCTGCTGCGTGCACTGCTGGTGTCCAATCTCATAACCATTCATCAAAAAACCGGCATTGGGCGTCTGTCCGCTTTCTGCGGTGCTACCAGTGCCGGTGTGGGGGCAGCCTGCGGTATTGCGTGGCTGGACGGTGCGGACTATGAAGTGATCGCCCATATCATCGTCAATGCGCTGGCTATTTTATCTGGTATGATTTGCGACGGCGCGAAGGCTTCCTGTGCAGCCAAAATCGCCACGGCCATTAACAACGGCCTGTTGGGATATCGTTTGTATCGGGATGGTCTGCAGTTCTACGGAGGCGACGGTATTGTGACCAAGGGTGTAGAAAATACTATCGCGAATGTGGGGCGGCTGGCGCGAGAAGGAATGCGCAGTACCGACTACGAGATTTTGGATATTATGGTTGGTTCGTGAGGAAAAGCTCGGGAAAATCAGATTTCCCATGATTTGGGAACCCGCTGCTGTGATTACATTCTTACATTCCTAGAAACGGATCTAAAACGAGAAAATAAATTGTGATAAACCGCCCCGTGCACGCTAATTTGGCAGGCACGGGGCGGTTCTATGGATTCATGGAAATTCTATTTTTGAAGAAAAAAGAAAAGCGATAGAGGAAAGCCTCTATCGCTTCGTGGCTGCCCCAGTCCGACTTGAACGGACGACACCCTGATTAACAGTCAGGTGCTCTAACCAACTGAGCTATGGGGCAATATTTTGTTCGCTGCTCGAGTCAGCTTTATTATTATAGCAACCATGTCCTGCTTTGTCAACGCTTTTTTTGAATTTTTTTACAGATTTTTGTGGCCGGCGGCAGGGCGTGCCTTTGGCAAAATCCGCTTGCGTTCGCCAAGGCCTTGCTTTATAATGAAATTACTTATAGAAATTTGTCGGGGGATTGCGGCTTATGGCAAAAATTGACGTGAACCAATATATGGAACAGTGCGGGGTACGCAAGGCGCGGTTCGGTGGGTATGAGCCGGAGGATGTGCGTCAGGCGTTGCGCGCACTGTGCAGCGACTATGAGCAAAGTTTGGCCAATGCCCAAGCCGAAACCCGTGCGGCGCGGCAGGAGAGCGAGGCGTTGCGGCGCCGCTGCCAGACTTTGTTGGGGCAGAACCAGAATTTGGCGGCCCAAAATGCCACCTTGGCCGGACAGGCGGACAAAATTGCCCGGCGGCAGGACGATTTAGAGACCCGCTACTCCAAAGTGCAGGAGCGCAATCATTCCTTGAGCGATCAGGTAGCGGTGCTGCGGCTGAAGAACGGGGACCTGACCCGGGAAAATAAGGAATTGACTGAACGAGCCGAGGAAGCTGAGGCAGCGCTGCGTATCAAAGGGCGCGCCCATGACGAAGCCCGCCAGCAGGTTTTGGCAGAGAAGGACAAGGTGATCGCGGACGCCCAGACCGAGGCGGACAAGATCCGGCAGAAAGCCAAGGAAGATGCCGATGCGCTGTTGGAGGAAACGAACCGTAAAGCGGAGGCCATCGATCAGTTGGCGCGGGAGCAAGCCATCAGTCAGGCACGGAAGATGGTGCAGGCGGCTACCGATGAAACCCGGGAGATTCAGAACGCTCACCGGCTGCGCTTGCAGGATCTGAAGAGCCGCATCGCCTCGATGGAACAGCAGCGGGACAAGCTGATGGAATTTTTCAGCCAGATGATCGGTGAACTGCAGGAAGCGCAGGACTATGCGCGGCAGAATACCCCCATTGTGCCCTATGAGGAGGATGTGACCGAGGTTTCTCCGGAGCCGCGGCTGGACTTGTCGGAGCAGACGGTGCGGGCGGCGGCTGCGGCTCTGCCGGAGAATGAAGCCGAGGAACTGTCTGATATGGACAAACCGGCAGTTAACTGCGTAGTAGCGCCCGGCTTGGACGAGGAGGAACCTGCCCCGCCCCGGACGGTGGAGCTGGTGCCGGAGGAGGAAACCAAACCCTCGCCGGAATATTTTGACACGGAACCCCAACAGCAGCCCAGCGACCCGCCGGAAATCGAGATCCCGGGGGCCATCTTCTCCTACCCGATTCTGCGGCAGGAGGGGGAACCCATTCTGGATGAGGAACCGCCTATGCACGGCCCCCACACGCCGGTGATGCCCGATTTGAGCGCCGACGAGGAAGAAGCCGACAGCGGTGACATCCGCATTTTGCCGGAACGCAAGCCGGAAGAAAATCCCCGCCGCAAAAAGGCGGTGGCGGCATTGCGCGGGCTGCGCAAAAAAATCGGCCTGACCGATTGATCGAACAGGAGACGGCGTGTGAAACACCTTAGCTACATACTGTCGGCGCTGGTGGTCCTGTGCCTGTGCCTGACGGTGGGCTTTGCGCCCTTGGCCGATACCACCACTGCCAACAGCAGTGCGGGCAGTTTTCGGGTCGAGCAGGTCTATGTCAACGTACCCGAGATGGATGTCTTTTTCTATGCGCAGGACGCGGAAGGCAATTCCTACACGCCCACCGTGGTGCAAGCGGCGGGACTGGAATTGACGGTGGGGGACCATGAACTGGACACCAGCACGGTGGGCCAGACGGAAAGCCCCTTATGCTATTTTGTGGCGCTGGACAATGGTGCCGAGATTGACGCGGAAGACTTCCGCCAAATGCGGGGGGCCGTGTGGAATCTGATCCGCCATAAACGAGAAAATGACCAGATCGCCCTTTATACATTGGCCGGCGGGGCGCAGTGTGTGCAAACCGCCACCTCGGACGCGACGGTGCTGTATACAGCTTTAGCGGGCATTCAGCAGGTCGAAGGCGGCTTGGATGCTGCCGGAGCGGCCACCAAAGTGATTGGGGACATCCAGCAGGACTATCAGGCTCTGGCGCCACGCAAGGCCATCTTCCTGTGTACCGGCGCCCAGCGGATCGCTTCCAATCCGGCGCTGCTGGCAGGACTGATCGGGGATGTGAGCAGCAAATTCAACGTTGCCATGTATACCTTTGTGGGCAGCAGCGCCCCCGATACCTTGGCGGTGCTGGATACGTTGTCAGAGGGGCGCGTAGTCCCCTGCACGATGCAGCAGATGGGCAGTGAACTGCTAGCCAAACAAGAACTGTTTGCCACGGCGCTGGAATTGCGCACCGAGGTGCCGGAATCGCTGTATGGGGAACGGCAGGAGATCGTGACCCTGTCCATTCCCAGCTTGGGCAGCGCGGTGCAGAGCAGCACCACCGTGTATATGGGGTTTCGGATGGAAAAGCCGCAGGTCAGCAAGGTGGAGGTGCTGGACCGCAACACGTTGCGCCTGACGATGAACCAAGCCATTCATCCCAATGCCACCCGGCCGCAGTTTTACAAGATCGCCACCAACGACATCTGGAACTGGCAGGTACCGGTGAAAAAGGTGGAGATCAGCGAAGACGGGCGCACCGTGACGCTGACCACCGCGAATCTTTATAAAGGAACCTACCATGTGTCGTTGAATAAGGTGTCCAGTCGGTTGTCGCCGGCCAACGTGAGCACCCTGCGGGAACAAACCGATTTTACCATTGCCGTTTGGCCCCGGGACAATGGGTTTTATCTGGCCCGGTTCCGCACGCCGCTGCTGTTGGCGGCGGTAGTGGTGGCGATTCTGGCATGGAAGTGGCGGCGTCTGCGCCGCCGGGACCGTACTGCCGAGCAGGCGGCAGAGGCCGAACATCTGCTGGCCGGCAACGCCGACAACGACACCTTGCCCCGCCGCTGGGTCACCATGTTCTGGGGACAGCGAGGCTCTATTGCCGAGAGCCGCTGGGCCGGTATGGTGGAAAGCAGTCTGATGTTGGGCAGCGACCCTGCCCAGTGCGATCTTTGTCTGCCCGATGAAAAGGTACACGGACAGCATTGTGTACTTTGTGTGCGGGGGGAATCCCTGTTGGTACAAACACTGAGCCCCGATGCACCGGTTTTTGTCAATGGAGAGCGCATCGGCGGGGAACACCGCCTGCAAAACAACGACACCCTGCGTCTGGGCCGCACCACCATCCGGTTGGTGCTGTGACGGACGGCAAGAGAAGAGGGAACCGCGATGAAATTGACCAAATGCGAGCAAGGACATTTCTTTGATGCCGATAAATACCCGGCCTGCCCCTATTGCAACACCGACTTGCAGACCGAGACGGCCATCGTGCAAACCAGTGAAGTTCCGGCGGCGGAGTTGGCTGCGCCGGATGGACCGGTGGCCGGATGGCTGGTGGTGCTGGATGGTCCGGCCCGGGGGCGGGATCTCCGGTTGGGAGTCGGCCGCAGCTTTTTGGGGCTGGATGCCGCCGGGGCACCGGCGACCGTAAGTCCCGATGCCCCGTTGGGGGCCCGGCAGGCCACGGTGGTCTATGACCCGGAGGCGGATGCCTTTACGCTGCTGCCCGGTTCGTCGCAGGACCTGTGCTATCTGGCAGGGCAGGCGGTGCTGGAAGCGCAGCCCCTCACCGGCGGTGAGGAGTTGAAGCTGGGAACGGCCACGCTGCGCTTTGTGCCTTTCTGCGGCGGCGGATTCCGCTGGTAAGGGGGGACGGCTGTGGCAAGCGAGATTGTTTTTCTCATCACCGAACAGCGCAACAAGCAGCGCATCACCCTGCCTTCGGGGCGGGGCGCGTATCGGTTTGGACGCAGCGCTCAATGTGAGTATATCCTGCGCCGCAACAATGTGGGGGACCGCCAGTTCACCATTGCGTATACCGGTGAACAGTGGACGGTGACCGATGATTCCAGCGACTGCAATACTTGGTATAACAACCGCTACCTGACCGCTGGGGAGACCTGCACTTTGCAGCCCGGCGATGTGATCGGCTTGAACACCGATGGAAATGCCGCCACGCAGGAGATCACTTTCCGGGTGGAGGAGATCCGCGCTGTGCAAAGCGGGAACGCGGCCTTCCGGCAGGAGCAGACAGACGCCGCCGTACTGCGGGAAATCGACATCCGCCGCAAAAAGCGGGTGCTCATCGGCCGCGGGGATGACTGCGACATTAAACTGGTCAGTGACCGGGTTTCCCGCCATCACTGCGAAATCGTCTACAAGGACGGGCAGTTCGAGGTGCGGGACTTGGGCTCCACCAATGGTACCTACGTGGACGGTATGCCGGTCAGCCGGACGGCGCTGCGCAACGGCGCTGTCATCAACGTACCTACGCAGGTCTTTGCTTTTTCCGGCGGCCTTTTGCATTACCACGAGCACAAAAGCGGCATCAGCGTACAGCTTTTGAATGTCTACAAGACGGTGCAGGACCGCAACACCCAGCAGCCGCTGAACATTGTGGACGGCACCAGTCTGGAGATCGAACCCAACAGCTTTGTGGTGCTGGTAGGTGGGTCCGGCACTGGCAAATCCAGCCTGCTGACTTGTATTACCGGTACGGCCCCCTGCACGGCAGGCAGTGTGCGGTTTGATGGGGTGGAAACCCGGGGCAACCGCAACGCCTTTGATGCGGTGCTGGGGTATGTGCCCCAGCGGGACATCATGCACGACAACCTGACCGTGGAGCAAAGCCTGACCTTTACGGCCAAACTGCGCATTGCCCACGACGCCAGCCGGGCGGAAATTGCCACGGCAGTGGCCCATGCCATCGAGGCCGTGGACTTGACCGGACGGGAAAAAACGCTGATCTCCCAGCTTTCGGGCGGGCAGAAAAAGCGGGTTTCCATTGCGATGGAACTGCTGGCCAGCCCCCGGCTGTTGATCCTCGACGAGCCTACCAGCGGCCTTTCCCCCGATTTGGACCGCAGTATGATGGAGCTGTGCCGTAAGCTCAGCCATCAAAACTGTACGGTATTGATGGTTACCCACAATATGTCCAACATCAACCTCTGCGACAAGATCGCCTTTTTGGGGGTGGGCGGCGTGCTGTGCTACTACGGCCCGCCGGAACAGCTCAACGCCTATTTTGACGTGGAGCTCACCAGCGATATCTTTGAAAAACTGCGCGTGCCGGAACTGGTGGAACAGTACCGCTGCCAGTATTTTACCACGCCGGAGTTCAACCGCCTTGTGGCGGCCTGGCCCGAGGCAGCACAGGAGGCGGACAAGCGATGCGACCAATCGAAGTGATGAAATTCTTTCGCCAGTTCACCGTACTGGTACAGCGCAATCTGCGCCTGATCTGGAACGATAAACTGCTGCTGGCCAGTCTGGTGCTGCAAGCACCGTTTATGGTCTTTGTCATCAAACTGGTGGTGGACCCCAACTGTTTTACCTCCAATCTAGTCAACGTGGGCAGCCGCACGGCGCTCTTCATCCTCAGCGCCATGGCGGCCTTTATGGGGACCCTGAACTCCTACCGGGAGATCTGTAAGGAACGGGACATCATCCTGCGGGAAGCCTCGGTGGGGGTAAATCTGCTGGCGGTGGTGCTCAGCAAGGCCTTTGTGCTGCTCCTCATTGAGCTTGTACAGGCAGCGATTTTGACCATCGGTTTTGTCAACGTGGTTCATGTACCCCAGAATCATCTGCTGTTTGAAACCAATCTGGAAATCTTCATCACGGTGCTGCTGATGCTGTTTGCCTCCAGCGCCACGGGACTTTTGGTGTCGGCCATCTTCAAAAGCGGCGAAACGGCCATCCTTGTGGTGCTGGTGCTGATGATCGGTCAGGTGGTGTTCAGCGGCATTATGTTCACCCTTACCGGCGTGGCCAGCTCGATCGCTTCGGTGATCGTCTGCCGATGGGGCATGGGCGCACTGGGCGCTTCCACCGACCTGAACAACCGTCTGGCATGGCTCAAGGCCGGGTTTGACGGCCCTATGTACGACGCTACCGTGGCCAACCTGCTGAACTGCTGGCAGATGCTGGGCCTGATCTCTGTGGTCTGCATCGTCGCTGCATGGCTGGTCTTGCAGATCTCCTTTGACCGGCGAAAAGGATAAGGATACCGCAATGGAGCAGAAAAACTACGCACTGGCGGAGGGGGCCATCCACTATTGGGTGCAAACGGCTGGCTCGGGACGACCGTGGCTCGTGTTTCTGCCGGGCCTGACCGCAGATCACCGCCTGTTTGAGAAGCAGTTGGCGGCGTTCGCGGGACGGTACAACTGTTTGGTATGGGACGCACCGGCGCATGGTGCGTCCCGCCCGTTTGCGCTGCGGTTTACCTTGCAGGATTGGGCCGATTGGCTGCATGCCATCCTGCAACGGGAAACCGACGCCCCGCGGATTTTGGTCGGCCAGTCGATGGGCGGGTATCTGGCGCAGGTGTATATGACGCGCTATCCACAGCATGTGCGGGGGTTTGTGTCCATCGATTCTTGCCCGTTGCAGCGCACCTATTACAGTGGATGGGAACTCTTCCTGCTGCGTCATATGTACGGCGTTTATGCGGCGATCCCATGGCGATTGCTGTTGGATTGGGGAACGTCGGGCTGTGCCCGGACGCCCTATGGCCGCGCGCTGATGCGTCAAATGATGCAGAGCTATGACAAAACGTCCTATTGCGCGCTGGCGGCCTATGGCTACCGCATGTTGGCACAGGCGGTGCAGGCGGGGGTGTCGTATACGATTCCCTGCCCGGTGCAACTGCTCTGTGGAGAGTTCGACGCCGCCGGTTCGGCCAAACGGTACAATGACCGCTGGGCCCGGCGCACCGGCTACCCGCTGCTTTGGGTGCCGCAGGCCGGCCACAATTCCAACACCGACGCGCCGGACTTTGTCAATCAGGTGCTGGTCGACTTCGTGGAACGAACGCTTGGCGCCAACCGGTAACAACAACGCCCCCTTCCGCTTAGGCGGAAGGGGGCGTTTTCTATCGCTTCTCTTAATTTTCGGGTTTGCGCAGTTTGTCCGCGGCGGTGCCGGCGGCCTCCTTGGCGGCCTTTTGGGCGTTTTTCGCCAAACGGCGCAGTTGGATCAGCGCTGCACGGGTGGACGCCAGCGTTTCACCATAGCGCAAGCTCTGCATCCGCGGGAAGGCGCGCAGCAGACGCCGCGTGCCCAGCTTATCCAGATCCAGCGCACGCAGTTTGGACCGCAGCAGGTCGGCACGGACGGTCAGCTCTGCCCGCAGCTCGGCAGCGTTGTCGCGGCTTTCCAGCTTGGCCAGCGCCAACTGCAATTTCTGCTCGTCCAGCAGGGTGTCGGCAGTCATGGCACGGGTGCCCAGCACCTCGGTCAGTTTGTCGCTGGAGACCCGCAGCTTGGCCCGCAATTCGTCGATTTCTTCCAGACGCCGGTTCAAGCCGGTGGCGGCAGCGGCGGAAACCCCCACATCCACAAGGAAAAAGACCAGCAGTACCCCGTCCAGCGGCAGCAATATCTGCATGGGCAGGGGATCCCCGGCGTGAGCCAGCAGCGGGTGTACCACCTTGACCATCAGGACGCTGCCCAGTCCCCACAATAGGGAAAACTGCGGGCAGACATAACCGCCGAGATTGTACTTCAGGTGGGAATAGTCCCACCACCGGATGTGATACAGCTTGAACAGTACCCAGCCGCCGATCAGTTCGATGAGGGTGGTCAGCACCATGCCCACCACAAAGACGGTCAGCACACTGGGGCTTTGACCCTTCGACGGCAGCCGCTGCATACAGTAGAGCAACCCTACCATCCCGATCCCGTAGATGGGGCAGATGGGGCCGCACAAAAAGCCGCGGTTGACCAAGCGATGTTCCTTAATGGCGGCGTAGATGACCTCCACGCACCAGCCCAGCGCCCCGTAGAGGAAAAACCAGAACAGGGTGTGCGCTGCGGCCTCAAGCGGGGTCATCGGAAACCTCCTGCTGGCGGGCCAGCTCCTTGGGTTCCACCCAATGCACGGTGCTGTCGGGGCCTTTGCGGGCGATCAGTGCCTTGATGGGAATGCCCTGTTCGCTGAACATGCCCTCATGTTCGGTGCGCAGGTTCCAGTCCGGCTCGTCGGCGTGCAGATCAAAGGTCTGCCAGATGATCTCAAACCCCGCCGCCGGGAAATAGGACAGGCTGTCCCGGAATAGATCATCGTCGTCGGTCTTGAACCAGATCTCGGCGCCTTCCTCCATCAGGTTGCGATACTGCAAAAGCTGCCGGGGATGGGTCAGCCGATGTTTGTTGCTGCCTGCGTTTTTGCTCCACGGATTGCAGAAGTTGATATAGATGCGCGCCACCCGGTCCTCGGGGGAGAAGGCGTTGCCCATCCGCTCAATGTCCAAACTGGCGATCTTCACGTTGTCGGGGGGCAACTGGCGGGCTGCGTAGGCGGCTTCCACTTTGCGCTTGGCCAAAATCAACACCTTGTCGGTGATGTCGATGCCCAAGTAATTGATGTCGGGATGGGCCGGGGCAATTTGCGCCAGAAAGCCGCCCTTGCCGCAGCCCAGTTCCAGATGCCACGGCTGGTCCGGCCGGGCATACAGTTCATGCCAGTGACCTGCGTGGGTCAGCGGTTCGTGAACGTGAAAATCGCAGGCCAGTAGTTCCGGTCGTGCATAGGGTTTAAATCGCATTCGCATACAGTCATAACTCCTGATTTTATAAAATTTCGGTTAAAAAGGCGCGTACCCGGGCCTCGTCGGCGTCGGCCAAACTCCCTTGGCAGAAAGCCGGTTTGCCGCCGCCCCGGCCTTGAAATGCCCCGTTCAAGGCCTGACAGGCGGGGCGCACATCGCCGTCCGGCGCTGCCGCCAGTGCATAGGCCAAACCTTGTCCGCCCGGCGCCAGCGCGCAGCAGGGGGCACCGGTTTGGGCTGCCACAGCCATGGCAATGCGCCGCAGGCCGTCGCCGTCGGCACCCTCTGCCCAGACGGTGCAGGGCTGACCCGGTGTTGCCGCCGCCCCATAGGCCGCGGCCAGTGCATTCTGCAGCGCCGCCAGCCGCTGTTTCAGCTGGGCTTCGCCACTTTGCAGCCGGGTCACCGCCGCCGTCAGACTGCCCACCGGAGCGGACAGCAGCCGCCCTGCGGCTTCGGCATCCGTCCAGCCTTCCGCCACCGCCCGGTAGGCCCGCTGGCCGCAAGCTACCAGCAGGCGCATGCCGCCCTTGTAATGCTGGAACGATACGATCTTGATCAGTCCTACTTCGCCGGTGCGGGCCAGATGGGTGCCGCAGCAGGCGCAGCGGTCACCGCCCGCTTCCACCAGCCGTACCGGACCTTCCAGCTCTTTTTTGCTGCGGTATTCGGTGACAGCCAGTGTGGCAGCGTCGGGAATGTAGCACCGCACGGGGGTGTCGGCGCGTACCGCCGCGTTGGCTTCGGCCTCGGCGTCGGCTAACTGCTGGGCCGTCAGCGGTATGCTGGTATCCATCCGCACATAGGGGTCCCCGATGTGGAACCCTACATTTTCGGCGCCGTACAGCCGGTGAAGGGTACCGCTTAAAATATGCTCGCCGGTGTGCTGCTGCATGGCATCCAGACGCCGGGACCAGTCCAGTCGGCCTTCCACAGCGGCACCCACCAGCAGCGGCACATCGGTGGTGTGGGTGATGGTCTCTCCATCGGTGTGTACGGCCAGCACCCGGGCGTCCCCCAGACGGCCGGTGTCATAGGGCTGGCCGCCGCCTTCCGGGAAAAACGCCGTGCGATCCAGTACCACAGCGTACCCTTGGGGGGTTGCGGTGCAGGACAGCACGGTGGCGGTAAACACCTGCTGGTAGGCATCGCGTTCGTACAGTTTATCGGTCACGGTCGGGCAGGAGCCTCCTCTTTTTTGGAATTTTTCCTATTATAGCATAAAACAAGAGTGGAAAAAACCTCTGAAATCTTATATAATAAAAAGCAGTACGATTTTACCACAAAATAAAGGAATTTGCCCTATGCAGAAAATGATTCGTTGGGCGGCGCTGGCCTTGCCGGCGCTGCTGTTGGCCGGCTGCGCAGCCAATCCCTTGGAGGCGCTGCGCCCGGCGGAAAATACCGCTACGGTGGAGACTGCCGCCACGCCCCAGCCCCAGACGCTGAACGTCTACGCCACCGAAGCGCTGCTACCGGCTGTGCAGGCCTATGCCACGGCGCAGCAGGTGACGCTGAACACCACCGACGACCCTGCCGCCGCGGATTTGGTGGTATTGGACCATACCCTCGGCGATTTGGTGGAAGGGGTGGACGTGACCAGTGATACTTTGCTGGCCGCGGCTGCTTCCCGGGCCGGTATTACCGAGAGTGCGTCCAGCCTGCCGTTGGGCCGCAGTCTGTACGGCTACTGGGCCAATCAGGCGATGGTGACCTCGCTGCTGGGCGAGGGCGGTGTGACTGCCCTGCAAAACGCCAGTTGGGAGGAATGGAGCGACTTTGTGGAGACGCTGCAGGCTTGGCTGGAGGAACCCAGTGCCGCTACCGTCACCTTGAATGGCAGCGACTACACCCTGCCGGAAACTAAGCCCGATTCCCTGAATGCCACCGGGGTGTTTTCCACCCCGATGGACCGCACGGCGGGCTACACGGCGGCGCTGCTGGCGGCGGGAACCGAACTCACCGAGGAAACCCTCACCGGACCCCTCAACGGTGTTTACAGCGCGGTGACGCTGGAATGGGATAATCTAGCCGACAGTGATGAAACCGCGCTGTTCCGCCGGGCCAAGCTCACCGATCTGCTGTCGGCCTATGGCGCCGAGGCCTGCCAGAGCTTGGTGCTGATCCCCTTTAAGTGCAACCTGACCGAGGAGGATCTCTCCACCGAAGAATACAACCTGACCGGCCTGCTGAACTATCCGGTGCTGGCCGATGTGGGCACCGTGACGGTGCGCGCCGGTACCGACGAAACCGCCCAGAAAGCGGCGAAGAGCGCGGTGCTGTGGCTGTACAGCAGCGGCGACGGGGAAGCCGCCCTCACCGAAACGCTGGGGGTCATTACCCCGTGGAACACTGCTTCGGACGCCACCACGCTGGGCGCTATGCAGGTGGAGCAGGCCAGCACCGGTATTTTGCCGGGCTCTTCCTTCACGCAGGCGCAGGCCGATGCCCTGATCGCCAACGAGGTGGCCTTGCAGGACAGCGAGAAGCACACCACCGCAGAGCGCAATGCCTTTACCGAGGCGGCGCTGCAGGCGTTGGGCGTGACCGAGGCTGACGACGAAACCGAATAACGTAGGCGGATGCCCGCCGGGCACCGCCGTTTGGAAAAGAGGTATCTTCATGGAATGGAAACGTTGCAGCGGCATCTTGATGCCCATTTCCAGCCTGCCGGGCGGTTACGGCATCGGTAGTCTGGGGGCACCGGCGCGCCGCTTTGTGGATTTTCTGGCTCGTGCGGGGCAGACGGTCTGGCAGATCCTGCCCGTGGGACCCACCGGCTATGCCGATAGCCCCTACCAGAGTTGCTCTGCTTTTGCGGGCAATCCCTACTTTTTGGATCTGGACCTGCTGGCTCGGGACGGCCTGCTCAAGCGTAAGGACTATGCCTTCACCCAGTGGGGCGGTGATGCGGCCCATGTGGATTACGGGACGCTCTATGAGCGGCGTTTCCCCGTCTTGCGCAAAGCCTATGCCAACTTCCTCAAGCGCCGTCCGCTGCCGGGGTATGAAACCCCCTATCCCGACGATTGGTATCGCTTCCAGTTCCTTTCGGCAGACTGGCTGCCCGACTACTGCCTGTACATGGCCATCAAAGAAGAAAACGGCATGACCGACTGGCAGCAATGGCCGCGGGAACTGCGGCTGCGGGAACCGGCTGCACTGGCACGGTTCCGGGCAGAACATGCCCAGCAGATCGAATTCTGGGCTTTCCTGCAATATGAGTTTGACCGCCAGTGGCGGGCATTGCATGAATATGCATCGGCCAAGGGTGTTTCCATCATGGGGGACATCCCCATCTATGTGGCGCCGGACTCTGCCGATGCTTGGGCCGGGGCGGAGCTGTTTGAGACCGATGAGGATGGCCGTCCCCGCCGGGTAGCGGGGTGCCCGCCCGACTATTTCTCTGCGGATGGCCAGCTGTGGGGCAACCCGTTGTATGACTGGGCCTACCACAAAAAGACCGGCTACGCTTGGTGGATCCAGCGGGTACGGCATGCGCTGTCCATCTACGACATTCTGCGTATCGACCACTTCCGTGGCTTCGATACCTACTGGGCCATTCCGGCAGGGGAGCCCACTGCCCGCAACGGCCGGTGGGAGCAAGGCCCCGGCATGGACCTGTTCCGGGCATTGCGGGACGCCATGGGGGACCTGCCCATCGTGGCCGAGGATCTGGGGGAAATGTTCCCCTCGGTGCGCAAACTGCTGGCCGAAAGTGGTTTCCCCGGCATGAAAGTGCTGCAATTTGCCTTTACCGGGCAGGATAGCGTGGATCTGCCCCACAATTATCCGCGAAATTGCGTGGCTTATCCCGGCACGCACGACAACAACACGCTGGCCGGTTGGTTTGCGCAGGAACTGGGCACGGCGGGCCGCAAACAAGCACAGGCCTACTTTGCCTTGACCGAGCAGGAGGGCCTTCTGCGAGGACTGCTGCGCGGCGTGCTGGCCAGCCCGGCGGCGTTGGCAATCATTCCGATGGCAGACTGGCTGGAAGCCCCGGCGGAAGCCCGTATGAATACTCCCGGCAAGTCCCGGGGAAACTGGCAATGGCGCGCGGACGAAAAAGCGCTGACGCCGGCCTTGGCCCGAGAGATCCGAACCATGACGGCGCGGTACTTCCGCACCGAGGCGATTCCCCCGCGGGAGAAATCGGTCTGATTTGTAAACATCGCCCAGTATTGTGCCGCTGTTCGTAAAATCTTTGTGCAACGACCACCTAGGAAAAGTTGCGTATTTGTGGTAATATACATGTATATGCAAGGCCCGTGCTCCGGGCAACAATACGCTTTGCGCAAGTGAGGGTTCAAGATGAAGCTGGAGTATACGCGGGAAGAACTTTCGGCGCAGGTAGCGGCGCTGGAACAACTGTTCGATACGGTTCAGATCGTAGACCCGTACCGTGGTGTATTGCTGGATACCGCCACAATGGAACCGTGTGGGGAGAGCAGCCCGATCCCCATGTTGGACGAGAGCGGCCGCGGCATGCAGCTGGGTCAGGTAAACGGCAATGGACGGGATGAGGTCAGGCTGTACCAGAGTATTCAGGTGGACGGACGACCCTGCGTACTGGTGCTGTACTATCCGGTGCCGCAGGACAGCAGTGCCTCGGCGGGGGCCCGCAATTCCTATGACCGGGCGCTGGCGCAGTACCGGGAAGATATGCGCCGTGACTATGTGACCGGCGCCTACAATAGCCGGTATATCCAAGAGGAGTACCGCAGCTATGCGGAAAAGCAGGCAATGCAGGGCCAGCCGGTCGGGGCGGTCATGCTGCGCGTCAATGAGTACTGGAACCTGCGCAATCAGGAATCGGTGCAGGCGGCGGAATGCTGCTTGAACACCGCGGCCGGTATTTTGCAGCTGGCGGTGGGCACCGACCACGACCACGCGGTGTTGGCCCGGTTGGAGGATGGCCTGTTTGTAGCCATCACGGTAGGCATGCCGGCAGCACAACTGAAAAAATCCCTCGACGCTGCGTTGGAATCTTCGCGCCGGGTCTTCAGCATCACGCTGGCACGGCGGGGAACCTTCACGGTGTCTACGGCCAGCGCCGAATGGGGCGAGACTTCCTCCTGGGAAATGATGCTCGCTCTGGCACAGCAGCGGCTGTGATCTTTGCATAAAATAAACCCCCTTGTGTACATACTATGCTTGATGCAAGTACACAAGGGGGTTTTTATCATGCAGAACGATAACGAGAAAATGTTGCAGGAAATCGTCCAGAACACCGAGATGGGCAAAAACACGCTGGACGAACTGATGGGGCTGACCCATGACCAGCGGTTGAAAGAGGAAATGATGCGTCAAAAGAAGGAATACCGCCGGATCAATCAGGCGGCCCACACGGCGCTGGACGCCATCGGGGCCGAGGCCCATGGGCAGAGTGCCGCCAACCGGATGAGCGTGAGCATGGGCATTCGCACCCGCACCATGCTGGACAAGTCCACCCGCAATTTGGCCACCATGTTGGCCGAGGGAAGCGGGCAGGGAGTGCTGGATTGTAAGCGGGCCGAAAAAGATTACCCCTCCGCCAGCCCCGGCGCCAAAAAGCTGTGCAGCGAGCTGGGACAACTGCAAGCGCAGGCCGAGGCCGCATGGCGGGAATTTATCTGACCTTTCATCCTTGCGCCGTGCCGGCGGGACTGGTATAATCAGGACAGACTATGCACCGAAAGGAGCGTCTGCCTGTGAAAGTCCTTGTCAGCGCCTGCTTGCTGGGGGAAAACTGCAAATACAACGGCAAAAACAATCGAAACGAAACGCTGATCCAGCGGCTGCAATTCCATGAGGTGGTGCCCATCTGCCCCGAGGTGTTGGCCGGACTGGGCGTGCCCCGCCCCTGCGTGGAATTGCGGGCGGGTGTGGCATACAACCAGTACGGTGAAAAGGTGGATGATGCCTTCCGTGCAGGGGTAGCGCGGGCGCTGGCCCAGATCGAGGGGCAGACCATCGATTTGGTGATCCTGCAATCCCGCAGCCCCACCTGCGGGGTCAAGCAGATCTATGACGGCAGCTTCCGCAAACAGCTTATCGATGGGCAGGGGATGTTGGCTGCCGCACTGCTGGCTCGGGGGTACCGTGTGGTGGACGTAGAGGACATCGATTCGGTACCGGAACTGTAATAGAGATACGAAAAAACCCGGAACACCTGACAAGGTGTTCCGGGTTTTTGGTTACAGATGTTCGATCATATGCGCCACGATTTCGGTGGCGGTCTTTACATACTCGGCAATGCTGAACTGCTTGACAACCAACACTTCATACCCACTCTCGTCGGCGTTGTCGCTCATGGCCCGCAGCACCACGCAGGGCACACCGTTGCGGCCGGCTACCTGACTGACCGCGGCACCCTCCATCTCCACACAGTCGGGATGGCACTTTTCCTCGATGCTCTTCTTGGTGGCAGCGTCCCCCACAAAGGTGTCACCGGTAGCAATCTTGCCGGCAATGGCTTTCACACCGCAGGCGGCACAGGCGTCCAAAGCGGCTTGTACCAGCTCCGGGTCGCCGCGATACTCTTTCAGGAAGGGGGCACTCTGGGCCAGCATGTCCAGTTCGGCATCGTGGTAGACCACCGTCTCACCCACACAGACATCGCCAATGCCGATCTTGCTGGTCATGTTGCCGGCGATGCCGCTGAAAATCAGATGGTCAATACCGTACTTGGTGCACAATACCTGTACGGTGCTGGCGGCGTTGGCCTTGCCCATACCGGCGCAGCATACCACCACCTGCTTGCCGTGCAGCGTGCCGCAGTGATACTCCACCCCGGCGTACACTTCACAGGTCACATCCTGCAGACGGGCACACAGCTGATCTACTTCATCGGGCATAGCGCCCATAATGCCAAAAATCATTGGTAGCCCTCCCTTAGACGTTGAACAGGAACTCGATCACGTCGCCGTCCTGTACCACATATTCCTTGCCTTCGGTACGCTGCAGGCCTTTGGCCTTGACCGCCGCGTAGTTGAAGTCGGCATCCGCCAGATCCTGATACCCGATGACCTGCGCACGGATAAAGCCGCGCTCAAAGTCGGAGTGGATCTTGCCGGCAGCCTGCGGCGCCTTGGTACCCTTCTTGATGGTCCAAGCGCGGCATTCCTTCTTGCCGTCCGTCAGGAAGCTGATCAACCCCAGCAGTTCGTAGCTGGCTTTGATGAGTTTGTCCAGACCGGTGGATTCAATGCCCATCTCCTGCAAGAAGGCATGCTTTTCCTCCGGGGTAGAGTCGGCAATGTCCTCCTCGGTTTTGGCGCAGATGGGCAGTGCCTGTGCGCCTTCGGTGGCGGCGCGTTCCACCACCCGCGGGTAGTAGGGGTTGCCATCCAACCCGCCCAGCAGGTCGTCCTCACCCACGTTGCAGGCGTAGATGACCGGTTTGGCGGACAGCAGTCCCAGCTCCTTGCGGGCAGCTTTCTGGGCGTCGTCATCCTCGTCAAAGGCAAAGGTACGGGCGGGCTTTTCCGCCTCCAGATGCGCGGCCAGCTCAGCCAGCCAAGCGGCCTCGGCAGCGGCGGCTTTGTTGCCGGTTTTAGCAGCCTTCTGCTGGCGGCCCAACCGGTTGTTTACGACCTCCAGATCGGCCAGAATCAGTTCCAGATCGATGGCATCGATGTCCCGCAGCGGGTCAACGCTCTCGGGTTTGTTTACATCCTCTACCACGTGTACGATGTTGTCGTCGTCAAAGCAGCGCACCACATGGACCAGCGCGTCGCATTCCCGAATATGGCCAAGGAACTTGTTGCCCAGACCGGCACCATGGGCCGCACCCTTTACCAAGCCGGCAATATCCACAAATTCCACGATAGCCGGCGTCTTTTTGTCGGTCTGCCACACATCGGCCAGCTTGTCCAGACGGGCATCCGGCACCGCTACGATGCCCGAGTTGGGCTCGATGGTGCAGAACGGATAGTTGGCGGCCTGCGCGTTGCGGGTGGAAGTAATGGCATTGAACAAAGTCGATTTGCCCACGTTGGGCAACCCGACAATACCTAATTTCATACTGTTTCGCTCCTTTTGGCGGTTTTTCCAATCCTTATTATACACACAAGCGGGCTACGGCGCAAGAAAAATGCCGGAAAACCGCCACTTCGTTCTTTTTTTATCCACAATTATAGGCTATAATAGAGTGTATAGTGGGGTTGTGCAACGACAGCGCCACAGAAACGGAGGGACAATAGAATGGCCAACGAGAAGATTCTGGTTGTGGATGATGATAAAAATATCTGCGAATTGCTGCGCCTGTATCTGGTGAAAGAGGGCTACAACGTCACGATGGCCCACGACGGCAATGCCGCGTTGAGCGAGTTTGATAAGCTGCATCCCGATTTGGTGCTGCTGGATGTGATGATGCCGGTGATGGACGGCTGGGAAGTCTGCCGCAAGATCCGCGCCAAGGATAACACCCCCATCATCATGCTGACGGCCAAGGGCGAGACCTACGACAAGGTACTGGGTCTGGAGCTGGGAGCCGATGACTACATCGTAAAGCCCTTCGACGCCAAGGAGGTCACGGCCCGCATCAAGGCGGTGCTGCGCCGTTCTTCCAAGGAAGAGGACAACAAGGGCGTCTATGATTTTGACAACTTGCACCTCGACATGAACCGCTATGAGCTGAAGGTCAAGGGCAAGGTGGTGGAAGCGCCGCCTAAGGAGCTGGAACTGCTGGCTTGCTTGGCCGGCCACCCCAACCGGGTCTACACCCGGGACCAACTGTTGGACGAGGTATGGGGGTTTGAATACTACGGCGACTCCCGTACCATCGATGTACATGTCAAGCGCCTGCGGGAAAAATTGGAAGGTGCCTCCGACCAGTGGAACCTCAAGACCGTTTGGGGCGTAGGCTATAAGTTTGAGGTACGGGAATGAGCCGCCGCAATACCATTAGCCGGGAATTTTTCTCCACCATTGCAGTGGTGCTGGTTCTGGGGCTCAGTGTGATGTGTGCCATCCAGACTGCACTGTCGGCTGCCTACTTTGTCAACGAGCGGCGCATGGCGCTTACCGCCATTCTGGACGGAGCCAGTGCGCTCAGCAACCGGTTGGCCGAGGACGGCAACGTCGTTACCAAGCCGCTGGGGGATGAACGGGCGCAGGAAGCCCGCAAGGGATTCGAGCTGTTCAACACTACCTCGGGGGCTTTGGTCTTTGTGGCCGCGCAGGACGGCAAAGTACTGCTGCATACCGACGGCGCTGAATTTGCCCAGCAGTACGTGCCCAAGGAACTGCTGGACCAAATGGACCGGGGCGAGGACGTTTTTACCACCGGCACGCTAGGCGGTGTGTATACCGGCAAGTATTACACTGCCGGACGCCGGGTGGATATTGACGGAACGGCAGGCTATCTGTTTGCAGCCAGCCCCATGACGGCGCTGGGGGCCTACATCGTGGATATGTTGGTGATGTTCGGCATCTCGGCGGCTGCGATTTTGCTGCTGTGCAGCCTGTTGTGCTGGGTGTTGGCCAAGCGGATCACCGGCCCCATCGAGGACATCAGCGAGGCAGCCCGCCGTCTGGGCAGCGGGGACTTTACGGCCCGTGCCCCGGTGGATGGCTGTGTGGAGTTGGCGGAATTTGCCACCACCTTCAACAATATGGCTATGCGCTTACAGACCATCGACAATTCCCGGGGACAATTTATGGGCAATATTGCCCACGAGCTGCGCACCCCGATGACTACCATCAAGGGGTTCATCGACGGTATGCTGGACGGCACCATCCCGCCGGAAGAAAACCAGCATTACCTGACCATTGTTTCGCAGGAAACAGGCCGTCTGGCCCGGCTGGTACAGAACATGTTGGACATCACCAAGCTGGAAGCCGGGGAGGTGCCCATCCATGCCCAGAACTACGACCTGTGGAAAACCGTGACCGATGTGGTGCTCAGCGATGAGCAGCGCATTGAGGACGGCAAGATCGACATTCAAGGGCTGGGCGGCCCGCCGCTGATCATCCACGCTGACCCGGACTTTGTCCATCAAGTGGTGTACAACATCGTGGACAACGCCATCAAGTTTACCCCGGCGGGGGGGACCATCTCCTTCTCGGCCCACAAGCAGGGCAACATGGTGGAAGTGTGTATCGAGAATACCGGTGCCGGTATCGCACCGGAAGCGCTGCCCTTTGTCTTTGAGCGCTTTTATAAAGAGGACCGCTCCCGCGGTATGAACACCCGGGGCAGTGGTTTGGGACTGCATATCTGCAAAATCCTGATCAACCTGTCGGGCGGCAAGATCCATGCCGAAAGCGAAGAGGGCAAATGGTGCCGCTTCGTCTTTACCCTGCCCGCCGGAAACTGAAAAGGAACCTGAGCAAACAAAACCCGCGTTCACAGATCTCTGTGAACGCGGGTTTTTGTGTTGTTGGATGGGGAAAGCGGCGCGGCCGCCTACTTTTGCTTAAAAGTAGGCTTTGATCTGGAAACGGTCCTGCGGTTTGTTCTCCTCCACGATGAGCTTTTCGTGGTTGAAGTCAAATTTAACGGCCTTGCAGTCCTCCAGATTGCGGGTCAGGCGCAGCAGTTGATCCACCCGTTTCTGCTCCTCCTTGGTGTAGAACAGGTAGCTGGCGCCCTCCTTGCGGGCGCGGCCGGTACGGCCGATGCGGTGGGTGTAGTGCTCATTCTCTTCGGGCACATCATAGTTGATGACCGCGTCAATATCGGAAACATCGATGCCGCGGGCCGCCACATCGGTGGCCACCAGAACCGCGATCTCCCCGGCCTTGAACCGGGTCATGATGCGGTTGCGTTCCGCCTGCGACAGGTCGCCGTGAAGACAATCCACATTAAAGTTCAGCCGGGCTAGCTGGTTGGCCAGCATACCGGTGTTGTACTTGGTGTTGCAGAAGACCATCACCCGCTTATACCCTTCCGAGATGATGAGCTGGGCCACATCGGCCAGCTTATCCCGGCCGGTGGTCAGCAGCTTATACTGGGCGATCTTGGGGCTGGAATCCTCCACGGGCTGTACGCTGACTTCGGCGGCGTTGTGCTGGTACAGCCAACCGATGTCCAATACTTCCCGGCTGATGGTGGCCGAGAACATGGACAGGCTTTTGCGGTGCTTCATCAGGTCGATGATGTGCCGCACGTCCTTGTAGAAGCCCATGTTCAGCATCTCGTCGGCTTCGTCCAGAACCACCGTTTCTACGTCGGACACATCGATGGCATGATGACGGTAGTGGTCCATCAGACGGCCCGGGGTAGCCACCACGATCTGGCAGCCCGCCTTTAACTGGCGCTGCTGCTTGTCCATGCCGGCGCCGCCGTAGACACAGACGATCTTGATGTCGGGCAAAAACTGGGCCAGTTTGGCAAGATCCTGTGCGATCTGCTGGGCCAGCTCCCGGGTGGGGCTTAGGACGACGGCCTGCGGCTTGCAGGAGGTGGGATCTACCTTGGACAGGATGGGAATGCCGAAGGCAACGGTTTTGCCAGTGCCGGTAGGGGCCTTGGCGATCATATCGTGGCCGGCCAGCATCAGCGGAATGGCTTTTTCCTGAATCTCGGTCATCTCGGAAAAGCCCATCGCCTGTGTGGCGCGAATAATCTCGGGTGCCACGTTGGTAAGCTCGGTAAACTGCATAACGTTTGTACTGCCTTTCGTGACTTTTTACGATTTCTTTCTATTATAACAGGCTTTTCAGCACCCTGCAAGATGAGGAAGGCCCCCGCCAAAGCGGGGGCCTTCCCAAACTAGAGGGTTATTTGTTTTTACTGGCCCGGCGGGCAGATTTGCCGCTGGCCTTTTTCCCAGTCTGGGTGCGGGTGGTCTTGGCGGCCTTTTTGGGCGTTGCCTTGGCGGGCGGCGGTTCGATGGGCTTTTCCATCAGCCGGTCCGGTACCGGCTCCAACTTCCAAAGCTGGTTTTCGCCCGACACATCCTGCCAAATCTGGGCTTGGGTGCCGTTTTCTACCCGCATGCCTACCAGATCGATGACTTTGTCGGCCAGCACGTTGCGCAGCTTGACTTTACCGCCGCCGGCATCTACGATCTGCCAGCGCTGGCCGGCACCGGATGTCTGGCTCCACTGGTGGATCCAAGTGCCGTTGACCACGCCGGACATGGCCAGATCCATCACCTTGCCGGTAAAGCGATTCTTGATGCGGTATTCGCCTTCTCCGGCTTCCTCAAAACGCCATTGCTGCCAGGGCTGTCCCTCGTAGCTCCATAGCCGCACCGAGGCACCGTTCTCGGTGTTGAAATCGGCCACCTCCAACACCCGGCCGTTGGCAGCGGCGATGGTATAGCATGCGTCGGGACGAATGATTGTCTGGGCAGATTTCCTCATGGTAGATCCTCCTTTGACAGGGCATCGAAGAAAACCCTGCCGTTATTTTCTCTATTATAACATGGACACCGCGCGCGGTTTTGCCAAACTTTGCAAAGGACTTTTGGTCAAAACGACAACTTCTTCCTTGAAAAGAAGGGCTTTTTTGGGGCTTTCTTTGTGCCGGTACTTGCAATTTGTGCAAAATTAGCTTATCATATAAAAGATAGCATTGTTTTTGGGACCAAGGAGGGTCCCATAGAGGGAGAGAGTATCGTCATGAGGATCGCTTTGATTGCCCACGATTCCCGCAAAGAATTGATGGCACAATTTTGCACGGCGTATGTGCGCATCCTGTCGCAGAATGATCTGATCGCCACAGGTGTCACCGGCAAGATCGTGCATGATGCCACAGGGCTGCCGGTGCGCTGTCTGTATCCGGGCGGTCGCGGCGGCGCCGAGCAGGTGGTTGCCATGATCGGCTGCGGAGAAGTGGACATGCTGCTGTTCTTCCGGGATCCGGTAGGAGCCAAGCCCGGGGAACCCAACGACGCCACGCTGCTGCGTCTGTGTGATATGCACACCATTCCGGTGGCCACCAACATTGCCACTGCCGAAGTGCTGATCCACGGTCTGGAGCGGGGCGATCTGGCGTGGATCGAATTGCAGCGGAATCGAAAATCATAAAGCGGATTAAAAAAGAGCCTGTCTCCGGTTTGGCCGGAGGCAGGCTCTTCTGCGTTTGTGTTATTGATAGACGATGGCTTTCTTGACCCGGTCAGAGGCTTCTCCGTCGGCCAGCAGCCGTGCCAATGCCAGAGCAAAGGGAATCGCGGCACCCAGCGCTTCGCCAGTGACGATGTTGCCGTCGATGGTCAGCGGCAGCCCGGTGTAGGAGGCGCCGCCCTCCGTCAGGGCCGCGTCCATGCCGGGGTAGACGGTGGCTTTCTTACCGTTCAGCACCCCAAAGGACGCCAGCACGGTGGGGCCGGCGCAGATGGCAGCCACGAGCTTGCCGGCTGCGGCGAAGTCCTGACAGACCTTGCAAACCGTAGCGTCGGCCTTCAGGTTGTTTACGCCCGGAATACCGCCGGGCAGGATGCAGGCGTCGTAGGCGTTGTAGTCGACCTCCTCAGCCAGCGCATCGGCCACCACATGGACTTGCCGGGCGCTGGTCACGGTCTGCTGGCCGCCCACGGCCGCAATGGTCACCTCCACGCCGGCGCGGCGAAGAATATCCACGCAGAGCAGGCCTTCGCATTCCTCCAGGCCGGGGGCAAAAAAGATAACAGCTTTGGACATGGAAACTACCTCCTTTAGGGATCTAGTATAGCGAACGGCTGGTTATTGCCAGCCGAACAGAAAACGGAAACAGCGGTCCAATTGGCGGCGCCAATCCGCCTCGCAGTGCCGTCCGTCCATCTGAAAATAGGGGTAGACCGCTGCGCCTTGTGCGGTGAGCAGCCGGGTTACGGTCAGGGCGTTGTCGGTGTATTCTGCCAGTTGGTGCTGGTCCCGGGCTTCCAGTTCGCCCCAGCTCAGATAGACCCGGGTATCGGGTGCAAGGCGGGTACGGCGCAGATCGTCGGTCAGGGACTCCATGCAGAGCCGCACCGACGGCGACAGGCAGGCCGCCTTGCTGAATACGGTGCTGTAGAGCGCTACGCCATACAGGCTCATCAAGCCGCCCATGCTGGAACCGCCCAACGCCGTATGGCTCCGGTCGGGCAGGGTGGGGTATCGCTCGTCGATCCAAGGTTTAAGCTCCTGCACTAGCCAGTCCAGATAGGCTTTGCCGGTGCCGTGGATGCCGTCGAACCAGTTCGAGTCGTAGGGGCAATATTCTTCCAGCCGTTGGTTGCCTTCGTGGTTGCATTCCGGCGCCACCACAATGGCCTCGGGGTGGGCATCCAGATAGTCTTTCAGTCCCCAACAGGTGCCGTAGGTGGCGGTAGAGTCAAAAAACAGATTGTGACCGTCGAACATATAGACCACCGGATACCGCTTGCCGGCCGTCTGCCAGTCATCGGGCAGATACAAAAAAACGTTGCGGTCCAGACCGTAGGGGGTGATCCGGGTGGTAAAGGTTTCGACCATAGAACCCTTACTCCTTTTGACAAAATGGATTTCTATGTTTTATTGTACCGCATTCCGGTGCCATTTTCAATCGGCGGGTTGCAATTTATAGCGTGCGGTGCTAAAATACCGTTAAATTTGAGGAGGGTGGAAAATATATGGAAGCGGTACAAACCTTTTTTCGACGCAAAGATGTAATTATCTCGGCGCATCGGTATGGTATCGATGCGATGGGAGCCATGGCGCAGGGACTGTTTGCCAGCTTGCTGATCGGTACCATCATCAAGACGCTGGGGGAGCAGTTGGGATGGGCCTTTCTGGTGGCTGCCGGCGGCTATGCCACCGCAGTGGCCGGACCCGCTATGGCGGCTTCCATTGGGTATGCGCTCCATGCACCGCAGTTGGTACTGTTCAGCCTGATCGCGGTGGGCGGCGCTGCCAATGAACTGGGCGGTGCCGGCGGTCCCTTGGCGGTTTACTTCATTGCCATTGTATCGGCGGAATGCGGCAAGCTGGTCAGCAAGGAAACCCGGGTGGACATTTTGGTCACCCCGGCGGTGACCATCCTGATGGGCGTAGGGCTCAGCGTTCTGTTTGCACCGGCCATTGGAACAGCGGCCAGCGCGGTGGGCAGTGTGATCATGTGGGCCACCGAACTGCAGCCGCTGCTTATGGGCATCATCGTATCGGTCCTGGTGGGCGTGGCGTTGACGCTGCCCATTTCCAGTGCGGCCATCTGTGCGGCGCTGGGACTGACCGGATTGGCCGGTGGTGCGGCAGTAGCAGGCTGCTGCGCCCAGATGGTAGGCTTTGCGGTGATGAGCTATAAAGAGAACGGCGTAGGGGGACTAGTCAGCCAAGGATTGGGCACCAGCATGCTGCAGATGCCCAATATTCTGCGCAATCCGCGCATCTGGATCCCGCCCACACTGGCTTCGGCCATCACCGGACCCTTGGCTACCTGCCTGTTCCATCTGGAAATGAACGGTCCGGCGGTGTCCAGTGGTATGGGGACTTGCGGTTTGGTGGGCCAGATCGGTGTCTATACCGGTTGGGTTGAGATGGGCAAGACCGTCACGGCTTTTGACTGGGCAGGATTGGCGCTGATTTGTTTTGTGCTGCCGGCGGTGCTCAGTGTGGTGTTCTGTGAATTGCTGCGCAAAAAAGGCTGGATCCGGGAAAACGACCTGAAATTGTCTTGAAAATACAGATACAGCAGAAAAGCGCCGGTCCCAACGGACCGGCGCTTTTTGTGCCACAAAATAAAAACGGGACGGCCACTGCCCCGTCCCGCCTTTAAAAGAAGGAGAAAAACAGAACGTCTTGCCGCTCCTGCATCGAACGGAACCCACCCCTCTACAAGTGGATGCCCTTCCTATTGACCGGCAGGGCGCTCTGGTATTCTTCCTCTTGTGCTAGAAAGCGTTTCCACAAAAAACGCTTTGGTACGGCGGTGCGTACCCAACCGTTCCAAAGCGTCGTTGCTTTCTATGCCCTTATCATACACGATTTCGACAAGGTTTGCAAGAGGAAAAACTGTATAATGTGCTGTAAAAAGATAGCTGTCATTTGTGCAAATTAAACAAGGCTGGCGTTCTCGCAGACTTTCTGATCGATCGTTGACCGTTGGTCACGATAGGTCTGGGCGTCGCTGTCCCAGCTTTCGTAGCCGGCGGTGCCGCGATGATCCGTCAGATCGTAGTGGGCCATCAGGTAGCCGCCCAACGCCTCGGTAACTTTTTGGGCTCCCAACCAGTTCAGATGGGTGCCGCCGTCGGCGGTATCGGTGGCCCAGTCAATGCCGGGATTGGTTTTCGGCATATTAAAATCCAGATACGGTACGCCGTTTTCCTCGGCAAAGGCGGCAATGCCGTTGTGGCGGGCCAAATTCCAGCCAACTGCTGCCGGTACCGTGACCAGCAGCACCTCACTGTCGTGTTCGGCGCAGAGCTGCAAGATGCGCTGCATATACCATTTCACCAAGAAGGGAATCGGCTCGCTGGCACCGGTATCGTACATATAGTCCGTGTTGGGGCGGCCGGCTACATCGGTGATGGGGGTGTACCCCTTGTTCACATCCCGCCAACTGTAATCCTTTTCGGTGAAAAGATTGTCCGGCGTCAGATATTTCCAGTTGTCATGAAAGCGCAGCAGCGGCAGCAGTTCGTCGGCAATGTCTCCGACGGCGCTCTGCATATAGGTTTCGCTGCTCTTCTTGGAGTAGGCGGGAGCGGTGCAAAGCACCACCACTTTGGGGTTTTGTTCCTCATAGATTTGAAACAGACGATAATAGATGTTGTACATCGACAGCCAGCCTGCGGCGTAGGTGTAGCCGGTGATGCCGTGCTCGTCGTACCATTTCATGGGGGCGATGCCCTGCGCGGCGTTGGAATCCCCCAACACCAACACATCAATGGTATCAAAATCTTCCCCCAGAATACCGCCCGCCGTGTAACCTTCCAGATAGCGGTTGGATTGGGGCATCAGGTAGTGGCCGGCGGCCAGTACCAGCATCAACAGTACCAGCAGAAAGGCAACGATGCGCAACCCGTTTCTTTGCCAGTTTCGTAAAACCATACAAGGGTACTCCCGTAGATTGTCCGCCCGGTCAGAACTGGGCGTAAATGAACGCCGCCGGGTCGTAGTTGTCGCCGTAGGCGCCGAAAATCATCACCGTCAGCATGGCGCCGCAGTAGACGGCCCACCGCAGAGGCAGCGGACGACGGGCCAGTGCCTGCCGGATAGAAACGCCCCGCTCGTGGAGCAGGTCCACCGCCAACAGGACCACTGCGCCGACCACCAGCACCCACAGATCTTGCTGGTCCAGCTTGATCAGCAGGCTGCCCTCGTAGGGGCGAGTCAGACTGGCCAGCATATCCAGCGCGGCCCGGGTACCGTTGGAGCGGAAGAGCAGCATGCCGAAGTTGACCAGCACAAAGGTGCGGGCCATCTGCCATAGGGCATAGCCGCGCCGGGTGCGCCACTGGGGCAGTTTGGGGCAGAGCCGCAGCAAAAGGGGTTCGGCGGCTTCCCCCAGCCATTGCAGAAAGAAATAGTAAAGACCGTACAGGACATAGAGCCAGCCAGCGCCATGCCAGATCCCGATGGCCAGCCAAGTCAGTAGCAAACCGGCCCAGACCGGCAGGCTGCGGCCCAGCGCAGCGCCAAACCGGGTACGGCACCATTTGCCGAACCGCAGCATGGGCTTGCTGACGATGACCGGCTGGAACAGGTATTCCCGCAGCCATGCGCCCAAGGTGATGTGCCAGCGGCGCCAAAATTCGCTGACGCTGCGGGCAAAGAAGGGCTGGCGGAAGTTTTCTGCCAGCGGTACGCCGAAGCATTCGGCGGCACCCAGCACCATGTCCATACAGCCCGAAAATTCGGCGTAGAGCTGCAAGGTGTACAGCGAGGTGGCCACCACCACGGCGGCGCCGGAGTAGGCGGTCCAGTTGTCGAACACGGCTTTGACGTACATGTTGGCACGGTCCGCAATGATGAGCTTTTTCATCATGCCCCAAAGAATGCGCTGCACGCCAAAGGTAAAGGCATGATAGTTGGGTTTGGGCGGGTCCAGCAGCGTGGGGGAAACCTGTGCCCAGCGGTCGAAGGGGCCTTCCACCACGTGGGGCCAGAAGCTAAGGTAGAGCAGTACCTGCCAATAATGATCCGCAGGTTGGGCTGCACCGCGGCGCACATCCAGCAGGTAGCTCAGCGCCATCAAAGTAAAAAAGCTCAACCCCACCGGTTGCAGCAGAGTGGGGGCGGATACCTGCCACCCGAAGGGCAGCAGGGCCAGCACGCCGTTCATGGATTTGACCAGAAAGGGCAGGTATTTCAGCCAGACCAGCAGCCCCAGCAGACCCGCTGCGCCGGCAGCTACCACGCTTTTTTGCAGGACGGTAAACTGCTGTTTGGCGGCTTTGCGGGCCGCAGGCTCCAGCGTAGGCACAGTGGCCGCTTGTAAGGTCTGAAGGCGACCCAGTACCCGGCCAAGCTGCCAAGTTAAGGCGGCGGCCAGCAGCAGCCAAACGGTGTAAGTCCCGGCCATCATCCAGTAGAAGACCAGACTGCCGCCCAGCAGTGCCGCCGGGCGATACCGTTGGGGCAGTACCGCCCATGCCACCCAGCACAGCGGCAAAAAGATAAATAAGTAGGTAAATGAGTTATACGCCATACAATGACTCCCTTACGGAGAGCAGAACCGGAGGGCTCAGTCTTCCAGCCGGTTGACCAACGCCAAAATGGCGTTGGCGGTGTGGAAGTTTTCTTCCTTCAGGTCCAGCGGGCTGATCTCCAGATCCCACTCTTCGGCCAAGGCCATGACCATCGACATGATGTCTACCGAATCCAGTAGGCCGGTACGCACCAGTTCCTCGTCGGGGGTCACTTGCAGACCGGGTTTGACTTCTGCCAGAATGTTCATGATTTCTTCGATGGTATGCATAGATTATTCCTCCTCACAGTATGCGCGCAACTCGGCGCGGTCGATCTTTCCGTTCTGGTTTTGGGGCATCGCCTTCAAGCGGCGATAGAGCCCCGGCTGCATATAGGTGGGCAGCCGCTCTTCCAACCGGGTCCGAAGCGCTTTCTCCAATTCCTTGCTGCCGGTGAAAAACAATACCAGTCTATCCCGGGGGGCGTCGTATACGCAGGCACAGCTCTGCAATCCCGGCTGCCCAAAGGCGGCTGTTTCGATCTCGCCCAGTTCAATGCGGTAGCCCCGGTGTTTGATCTGGTTGTCGGTACGGCCCATGTATTGCAGCAGACCCTCCCCGTCATACCGCACCAGATCGCCGGTACGGTAGATGGTCTCGGGATAATGGGACTGCAGCGGGTTGGGACAGAACCGCTGGGCGGTTTTGTCGGGCATATTGTAGTATCCGGCGGCCAAAAAACTGCCCCGCACACACAATTCGCCTACCTCTCCGGGCGCGGCGGCCCTGCCATCTTCGGTCAGTACCAGCAGACCGCAGTTATCGCAGGCGCGGCCGATGGGCAGCGGCTCATCGTCGGCAAAGTCACGATCCACCAGATAGTAGGCACAGATGTCGGTGGTCTCGGTGGGGCCAAACAGGTTGGCAAAAATCGCCTGCGGATAGTGGGCCCGCCAATAATTCAGATAGGGGGTGGGCATCGTTTCGCCTGCAAACAGGATGGTGCGCAGCGGCGGCAGTGCGGTATAGTCCAGCGCTTTCCAGCGTACCACGCCGCCCAAAGCGGAGGGCACCCAGTAGAGGGTATTTACCTTGCGGACCGTCAGGTAGTCCAGCAGTTGAACCGGGAAAGAGAAGAGCCGCTTGGGGATCACCTGCAGCTCGGCCCCGGTGCGCAGGGCGGCGTACAAATCGGTCACCGACATGGAAAAATAGAAGGGCGTCTGGTTGCCGAACACGGTGGTCTCGTTGACGTCGAAGGTCTCGGCGGCCCAAGAGCTGTAAGCCAGTACGGCGCGGTGGGGAACAGCTACCCCTTTGGGGGCACCGGTGGAGCCGGAGGTGAAGAGCACATAGGCCAAATCGGTGTCGATGGCCTGCCCCCGCAAGGTTTGCAGCAAAAAGGGGTCCGGCGGCTGGGCCAGTCCTTTGGTCAGATCCCATACCGGGCAGGATAACCCCAGCGCCAGCGCAGCGTCATGGTGGGCGGCGTCGGTCACCAGCAGCACCGGTTCCAACTGATCGGTGATCCGCCGTACCCGTTCAGGGGGCTGGGCGGTGTCCAGCACGGTATAAAAGCTCCCGGCGGCCAGCGTTCCCAGCATGGCCAGCAGGCAGGGCACTTCGTGGTCCAGATACAGAGCCACCGGGCGGTGCTGTACCCCTTGCTGTGCCAACGCAGTACCGATGCTCTGCACGGCCTGCTGCACCTGTCCCCATGTCAGCGTACCGTGCTCATCCCCGAAGGCGGGGTGGTCGGCCCAGCGGGCAGCGGTATGGTCCAACAATTCCAGAAGATGTTTCATGACCTGTTCCTTTACACAAAAATCGGGTGACCCGGCAGGGGGGACCCGCATGGATTTTCACCAGTATACCATATTTTTATTATAAAAAATGTAAAGAAATCAAGAAAAAGCGCACAGGAATGCGTTTTGAACACTCCTGCGCGCTTTTTGATGGTGTAATTTTACAAAAATGGCCAATGGCCGGTTTACTGCGGATCCACCGGTACGATCCAGCCCTTGGTATCGGGCAGCTTGCCCCACTGGATGCCGGTCAGCGTGTCATAGAGCTTCTGGGTCAGCTCGCCGATCTTGCCGCCGCTGATGTAAGCTACCTTGCCCTCCCAATCCAGTTCCTTGACGGGGGAGACCACGGCAGCGGTGCCGGTACCGAACACTTCTTCCAGCTTGCCTTCGTCGGCAGCCTTCATCACGTCGGCGATGGCCAGCTTGCCTTCGATCACTTCGTAGCCCCAATCCTTCAGCAGTTCGATGATGGAGCGGCGGGTCACGCCGGGCAGAACAGTGCCGGTGCAGGCAGCGGTGTATACTTTGCCGTCGATCTTGAACATGATGTTCATGGAACCGACTTCCTCGACATACTTCTTTTCCACGCCATCCAGCCACAGGACCTGACTGAAACCGCGCTCCTCGGCCAGCTCACCGGCCTTGATGGAAGCCGCATAGTTGCCGCCGCACTTGGTGAAGCCGGTCAGGCCCGGGGCGGCACGGATGTACTCGTCTTCCACGTAGATGCGGACCGGGTCAAGACCCTCGGCATAGTAAGCGCCGGAAGGCGAGCAGATGATGGCAAAGCGGTAATGCTTGGCAGCGTGTACGCCCAGACCTACGTCGGTGGCTACACAGAAGGGACGGATGTACAGCGAGGCACCGTCGGAATGGGGGACCCAATCCCGGTCCACGTCCACGATGGCCTTTACGGCCTGCACAAAATCCTCCGGCGGAATGGGGGGCATCCCCAGACGGTCGGCAGAATCATTGAAACGGTTGGCGTTGCACTCGGGGCGGAACAACTGAATCTTGCCCTCCGCGGTGCGGTAGGCTTTCATACCCTCAAAGATTTCCTGCGCATAGTGGAACACCGTGGTGGCGGGGTCCATCTCCCACGGGCCGTAGGGAACGATGCGGGCGTCGTGCCAGCCTTCCCCTTCGGTATAATCCATCAGGAACATATGGTCGCTGAAGATTTTGCCAAAGCCCAATTTGCTCTCGTCCTGCGGCTTCGCCTTGGGCGCAGTCGTTTTGGTGATCTTGATGTCCAACATGATTTACACTCTCCCTGTTTATCACATGCCGCCAGGCGGGCCGCCGCACAGCAACCCGGATGCAGTTTAATCAATTATAGCGCTCTAAAGCGGTAAAAACAAGCCCCAATTTGCAGCAAAATTTCTCAAGGAGCGGCGGTTGCGGCAAAGCGAAAAATGCGGTACAATGGGCGTACAATACCGAACAAGAGAGAAAGGACGGCACCTTTTATGATAAAAGGCGTGATTTTTGATATGGACGGCCTGATGTTCGACACCGAACGTCTGTGGGATACCTTCTGGGACCCTGCCTGCGAAGCGCTGGGCGTACCCATGCCCGAGGATCGGGCGGCTTTTTATGCCAGCGGCCGGGGTCTGGCGGGACAGTATTTGGTGGAGCATGTGCAGAAGTATTTTCCGCAGGTGAACCCCCAGCGGATGCTGGATAAGGTCTGGCAGATCGGCAACGAGCGGTTTGCGCAGGGCGTGCCCTGCAAGCCGGGACTGAAGGAACTGCTGGCCCTGCTGGAAGAGCGCGGCACGCCGCGGATCGTAGCCAGTTCCAGTCCCCGCAATATGATTGAACAAAACCTGCAAACCACCGGCACCGCCCGGTACTTCCACGATATTGTCTGTGGGGCGGATGTCCAGCACAGCAAACCTGCACCGGATATCTTCCTTGAGGCGGCCCGCCGTCTGGGGCTGGACAGCCACGACTGTCTGGTGTTGGAGGATAGCTTCAACGGGGTGCGTGCCGGTCATGCGGCGGGGGCTGTGACGTTGATGGTGCCGGATCTGGCCCAGCCTGACGAGGAGATCCGCCAGTTGTATAATGTGTGCTGCCATGACCTGTACGAAGTACGGGATCTGTTGCTGGCAGGAAAACTGTAAACCAATCCAATTTTTGCCGCCGGCCGCTTGTAACGCGGCCGGTTTTGCAGTATACTGGGGGATGGCAGCCCTAGGCTGTACATTTGCGCTGTACTCCCGATATGTAGGAGACGGCAGCAGGAGGAAAATTGAATATGAAAAATCGTACCAACGTCCGTTGGCTCACCCAGCTTGCGCTGCTGGTGGCCATCTTGCTTGTGATGAACTACACGCCGCTGGGCTACCTGCAGGTGGGGCCGCTGTCCGCGTCGCTGCTTTCGCTGCCGGTAGCTATCGGTGCCATGACGATGGGCCCCACGGCGGGCGCTCTTTTGGGGGCGGTGTTCGGCATCACCAGTTTCTTGCAGGCTATGGAGGGCAAAAGCCTTTTGAGCGCCGCCATGTTCAACGCCAGCCCGGTGGGAACCTTTGTGGTATGCGTGGTGTCCCGGGTACTGATGGGACTGTGCGCGGCATTGCTGTTTAAGGCGCTGTGCAAGCTGCTGCCCAAACAGGAAAAGTTCTGCTGCTTTGCCGGGGCGCTGCTGACCGCCGTGCTCAACACCGTGTTCTTTATGGGCGCGTTGGTACTGCTGTTTTACGACCTGCCCTATGTGCAGGAACTGGCGCAGGGCATGGGGGCTACCAACGTCCTGATGTTCGTCGTACTGTTCGTGGGGGTTCAGGCTATTGTCGAGTGGGTACTCTGTTGCTTGGTGGCTGGTGCCGTCACCGTGTCGGTACGTAAATTCCTGAAATTGAATTGATTTTGCGTTCGGGTATTCTTCCCGAACGGTACACTCTCCCAATACACCGCACCGCCCTGCATCTTATCAGGATGCAGGGCGGTGCGGCTTTTTTTCGGCGGACTCTTGTGTATACTATCTTCGCTGCGCTACAATACAAAAAAGGTCCTTTCTTAGCTTTGAAATCCCAAAGGAGGAAACGCCCATGAAAAACCAAGCCATTGTCACTGCCGCCCAGATGAAACGCATCGAACAAGCGGCCAACGAAGAGGGTTTTTTGTATCTGCAAATGATGGAAAATGCCGGCCGTGCGGTCTGGGCAGAATTGACCCGGCGGTTCCCCAAACCCGGCCGTATGTTGGTGGTGGCCGGTAAGGGCAACAACGGCGGGGATGGATTTGTCATTGCCCGGGTGGCGGCCAAGGATGGTTGGCAGGTGCAGGTCTGGTTGGCGGAAGGGGAGCCCAAAACGCAGGATGCCCAGACCAACCGGGTCCTGTTGGAAGATTTGCCGGTGGAGATCCTGCCCGAAGCCCAACTGCCGGAAGCGGCGGGATGGGATGTGGCAGTGGACGCCTTGTACGGTACGGGATTTCACGGGGCGCTGCGTCCCGCGGGGCAGGCGGCCTGCGCCCTGCTGTGCCGCGCCCGGCAAGCGGGAGCGTTCTTGGCGGCGGTAGATCTGCCCAGCGGGGTGTCTGCCGACAGCGGGCAGGCTGCTGAAGGCGCGGTGGAAGCGGATCTGACAGTGGCGCTGGACAGCCGCAAACCGGTGCATATCCAGCCGGAGGCAGCTCGCCGGTGCGGAGAAACCGTGTTGGCGGACATTGGGATCCCGGAGTGTTGTCATAGGGTTTGATCGGGCTGTTGGGCCGTGCCGATGTGTTCCCGCATAAGGCTGAGGAATTGCTCGATCTGCGGGGTGATCCACTTGTTGCGATGGTAGACGAGCTGGCTCCACATCTGAATCGAAGGTGCGTCCACCGATAGGATGGTGAGGGCGCCGCTCTCCAGATAAGTTTGCACAACGTAGCGCGGCAAAAAGGAGAGTCCCGCGTGGTGCAGCAGCATGTCCACGATGATGCCGGTATTGCCGGTCTCTAAAAACGGATGCAGTTCCAAACCGCGGGCAGCCAATAGCTGCTCCAAATCATAGCGGTAGCTGATGCCCCGTTCCGTCAAAACCAACGGTTCGGCAAGGATGGTTTGCAGGGGGATCTGCTGCTGCCCCGCCAGCGGATGATCGGCAGGGGCGACGAATACGATGGGTTCGGGGCGCTCCAGCACTTTGTTCCACTCGGGGAAATCCGTCTTTTTGTCCAAAAAGTAGAGCAAGTCCACATCATTGCGGCGCACCATATCAAACAAAACGGGAATGGTGCCGGTATGAATGCTGGTTTCCACCAACGGATAGCGGGCGTGGTAGGCCGAAAGAATGGGCGGCAGCACGCTGATGGAGAGGGATTCGGCGGTGCCGATGCGCAGCCGGCCCGAGGGCTGTGCACCCTGCCGAATGAAGGTCTTGGCGTTTTGTGCCACACGCAGCAGTTCTTGGGCGTGGGGAATAAATTGCAGCCCGTGTTCAGTGAGTTGGATGCGGCGGCCAAAGCGTTCAAACAGTTGGGTGCCCAACTCCTGTTCCAACTGCTGGATCTGTACCGTGACGGCGGCCTGAGAATACCCCAGTTGTTCGGCCGCACGGGAAAAACTTTGCAATTCCGTAACCCGCAAAAAGGTGGCGACGGTACGCAGCTCCATACGATGCCTCTCTTATTAAAAAAAGTAAACGATTTTATAAAAAGCATTCGTTTCACAAATACTTGGTTCTATGCTACACTAGTACGATAAGAAATGCAATACGACTCGCAAAAGAAATGAGAGGAAGACATCCGTCATGGCCCTATTTCAAGCTGTGTACCAACTGCTCTGGGGAGATTTGGTGCAGATTCCGCTGCCGGGAGGCAGCACGCTGGGACTTTCGCTGCTGGTAATGATTTTGGTGCCGGCAGGGGTCTATTTTACGGTGCGTACGCGGTTTTTGCCCTTCCGTCTGTTTCCAGAGATGGTCCGTGTTACGCTGTCCAATAATAAAAAGACCGAACATGGGCTTTCCGGTGTGCAGGCGCTGATCGTTTCCACCGCATGCCGGGTCGGCATGGGCAATCTGGTGGGCGTGGTGGCTGCCATTTCGGCCGGTGGCGCGGGCGCTGTGTTTTGGATGTGGATTATGGCGCTGCTGGGATCCTCCACGGCGTTTGTTGAGGCGACGCTGGCCCAGCTTTATAAGGAAAAAGACCCCCTGTACGGCGGGTATCGGGGCGGCCCGGCCTACTATCTGCATGCCTTGTTTGTGCCCAAAGGCAGCCGTCGCAAACATTCGGTGGTGGCAGTGCTGTTTGCTCTGTCCGGTTTGATCTGCTGGTGCGGCATCAGTCAGGTCACCAGCAATTCCATTTCGGCTTCCTTTGAAAACGCGTTCCATATTCCGCCGCTCTACTCCACCCTTGCACTGGTGGCGGTGGCTGCCATCATTGTGCTGCGCAAAAATGCCACCGTTCGGGTGTTGGATATTATGGTCCCCGTGATGGCTGCCTGCTATTTCTTCATCACTATTTTTATCATTGTAAAAAATGCGGCGCTGCTTCCGTCGGTGTTTAGCCAAATTTTTGCCGAGGCTTTTGGCCTGCGTCAGGTGGTGGGCGGCGGCATTGGTGCCGTTATTATGAACGGCACCAAGCGGGGCCTCTTCTCCAACGAGGCAGGCTCCGGCTCGGCTCCCTGCGCGGCCGCAGCGTCCCACATCGACCATCCGGCCAAGGCGGGCCTTTTGCAGGCGCTGGGCGTTTTTATCGACACGCTGGTGATTTGCAGTTGCTCGGCTATGATCATGCTGCTTACGCCCTCTGACATTACCGCCGGGCTGGAAGGCATGGACCTGCTGCAGGCGGCTATGAACTACCATCTGGGGGAATTTGGCGTGGTGTTCATTGCGGTGATTCTTTGGCTGTTCAGCCTGTCTACCTTCTTGGGCATCTTGTTCTATGCCCGGTCAAACGTGGCGTACCTGTTCGGGGATCGCTGGGGTGCCCAGTTGGCCTATAAACTCTTGGCCTTGGTCATGCTGTTTATCGGCGGGTTGGCGACCTACCAGTTTGTCTGGGATCTGGGAGATGTAGGCGTCGGCCTGATGACGGTGTTCAACATGATCGCGCTTTTTCCGCTGGCCCCCAAAGCGCTGGCCAGCCTGCGGGACTACGAGCAAAACTGCATGTCCCATAAATCTTGATGGCATCTGGGCGGAGAACCTTGGTTCTCCGCCCGGTTTTGCAATGCAACCTTCCGCTCGAAAAAATTTACAAGTAAAACGCTAGGCTAGCAACAGTTGTCTGCGGTATACTATTTACAAGAACGGAAAGGAAAGGTACGATGACAAAGATTCTGTTTGTTTGTCACGGCAACATCTGCCGCAGCCCGATGGCCGAGTTTGTGATGAAAGATTTGGTGGCAAAGGCGGGACGGACCGAATCGTTCGAGATTGCCTCCGCGGCTACCAGCACCGAAGAAATCGGCAACCCGGTCTATCCGCCGGCGCGGCGCAAACTGGCCGAGCATGGCATCTCCTGCGCGGGCAAAACGGCCCGGCAGATGACCCGGGCAGATTATGAGGCGTATGACTTGCTCATTGGTATGGACCATGCCAATCTGCGCAACATGACGCGGCTGTGCGGCGGTGACCCGGCGGGCAAAATTCATGCGCTGTTGGACTATACCGACCGCCCCGGCGAAGTGGCCGACCCCTGGTATACCGGCAATTTTGAGGCAACTTGGCGTGATGTGTACGAAGGCTGTACAGGGTTGCTGCATAGCCTTTTATAAGTAGGAGGGCAATGCCATGAAATCCCTGTCGTTGACACTTCCGGCTCTGCTGCTGGCGGCTTTGACTGCCTGCAGTCCGTTGTCTGCGCCCGAGGCAACCCCTACGCCCACTGCGACCCCGGCGGCGACGGCGGAACCCACGCCAACACCCACAGCGGTGCCTACGCCGACACCGGACCCCAGTGCCGGGCTGGAATACGAAATGCTGACGCTGCCCACAACGCCCCAGCCGCCCCATCTTTATGATGGGGAATTTCTAACCCGGGACGAAACCCAGACCGAACGCAGCAATGGCTATGCGCTGATCGAGGCTTTGTATACCAACGACGCCGACAAGCTGCGGGGGGCTCTGTCCGATTCGCTGCTGGACAGCGGCCTGCCGCTGCCCGATTTGACGGGCTTGGTCATCACGGACATCTTTTTGGCGGGCGGTACCTACGATGTACCCATGGCGGCGCTGACCATCGCAGATCCCGGAGCCACCGGACTGCCTGCGGGCAATCATGAGTTCCACTTCTCTTTTGATGAAGAAGGCAAGGTAGACGGATTTTCGATGCTGAATGGTGACTTGCAGGACGATGCAGCCCGGGGCATGGGGCTGGAACCGGGTGTCTGGGTGTCGCTGGGGAGTCTGGATGTGACGGATACCCGCAAGGACAATGTGTATCTGACTTCCGCCACACGGGTAGTGGGGCGGAAACGGGATGCACTGGGCTTTGCGGTGGAGGAGGTACGGGCCTTTTCCATCACCGAGCGTACCACCTACGACGGAGACAACAATCTGGTGGAATACACCATGACCTCCTGCGAGGAGGTGCCGGGAAACTGGCCGATGCCACAAGATCGGAACGACTGGTACACGCAGCCTCCGACAGACAACTGTCTAAGCGATGCACAACTCCAGTTAGTGACCGACCAGTTGAACACCCTGTTTGCCCAACTGCGGGACGGAACCTATACATGGGAATGGGAGGATGATCCGGACAAAGCCGTGCTGGACCTTTGGGACCCGGCCCGACCGGTCCCGGTGGAAGTGACGCCTGATGTGCTGCGCAGCGATGTACTGCAATATTCCAATCCCGATATTGCGCCCAAGACCCGTGTCTGGGTGCCCCTGCCCGATGGCTGCTGGGCGGTTTGCCTTTTGACCGAGGAGGAGCAGGTGGACCTGTTTACAGGCTTCTCTTTTGCGCTGGCAGCTCCGACGGCTGCATAATTTGCCAAAACGAAACCCCCGGACGTTTTTTCGTCCGGGGGCATTGTTTTGGGCAAAAGTAAGTTAGTCTGCCAATACCAGATAGGTGAAGGCCCGACGGTATACTTCGGCGGCCTGCATCAGTTTGATGATGGAAACGCGCTCGTTGGGCTGATGTTCGGTGGTGGGGCTGTGGGGCATATTGGCGCCAAAGGCAACGCAGTTGTCAAAAGCACGGGCAAAGGTGGCGCCGGCCGAGATATACGGCTCGGTTTTGGCGTCTCCGGTCACTTCCCGGTAGGCCCGCAGTAGTTGCGTCACCAAAGGGCTGTCCTGTGCTACATGGATAGGGCGCAGCCAGTCAAATTCCTCCACGGTCAGGTGATAGGCGGCGGCTTTCTCCCGGACCAAGGCGAGGATCTCCTCTTTTTGGCGGGTGACGGGCAGACGCAGATCCAGTCCCAACATGGCGCCCTGTGCATCCAGCGTGAATTTGCCCAGATTGACGGTTACCGGACCGGAAAAATCCGAAAGATCTTTGTCGGTGAAGCCTTCAAACCGGAACTTGCCATCCAATACGTCGCAGGCAAAGGCGATGGCATCATGGGTATATCCGGCATGGCGCAGTGCCCGCAGCAGGTTCAGGTTGGCGCTCACGCCCTTCCACGGATTTTTGGCGTGGGCTGTCAGGCCTTCGGCGCAAAGCTGTGTCTCGGTAACATGGAAGGGCAGATCCAGCGCCCGCAGCGCATGTTCCACGGCTTCGTCACGGGAACACTCAGCGTGAGAGGATACTGCGTTCATGCTGTCGCCGCCCTGACACGCCAGTGCGAACGGCTTGTCAGAGTGGAGCTTCAACTGCAAAAGCCCCTTTTCCGCGTAGGTCAAGGGGAAGGTGGAATCCGGAACGAACCCGGCGGTGGGCAGTTCCTCCCGCGCGCAGTAAGCGTGAATGGAATCCCACATGGTTTCCTCGTCGATGCCAAAGATAAAGCGGACGCGCTTGTTCAGCTTGTGGCCTTCGTCCAGCAAGGACTTTAGGGCATAGACCGCCGCCATGCTGGGGCCTTTATCGTCCTGCGTGCCGCGGCCGCAAAGCCAGTCCCCCTGTACCACCGGGCAGAAGGGGTCGTGGTCCCAGCCGTCCTCTTGCCGGGCCTGTACCACATCCAGATGGCACAGCACGCCGAACAATTCACCTTCGCCCACTTCGGCATAACCGTACATGCCGTCGGGGGCTTTAAAGGTATGGAATCCGAGGCCTTCCATCAAAGACAGGGTTACGTCCAGACAATGGTCCACTGCGGGACCAAACGGATAGTCTGTGCTTTCGGCAAAAACCGAGGGGATCGCTACCAGACGGCTGATGGCGGCAATCATCTCGGCACGATAGGTGTTCATCATGACAATGTTGCTCCTATGGGTCAATTTTGATGCGCTCATCCTATAAAAACGCACATCTAGTGCCATTATAGCGGTAAAAGGGCAACTTTGTAAACTCTTTTATGAGTTTGCATTGCATTTTTTTGCATTTTACGCTAAGATAGGAAAGCGCTTGGCGCGGTGGTGCGTGTAAAATGTGACCGCGGCGCTGAATTTTATGCAGGAAGTGATAGGAAAAGTGGAGAAACAAAAGAAAAAAGCCATCCGGATGCCTCACACCTATGTGATCATCTTTGCGGTGGTGGTACTCTGTGCGGTGCTGACCTACTTGATCCCTGTGGGTAGCTTTCAGACAGAGGAGGTCACCTATATGGTGGGCTCCTCCGAAAAAAGCCGCACCGTCATTGTGCCGGACAGTTTCGCCTATGAGGTGGACGAGGCCGGCAACCGAGTTCGGGAAGGCGTACCCCTTTTCGGCACCGAGGACTTCGGCGGGCAGGGCATGCTCAACTATGTGTTTGAGGGTTTGACCTCCGGCGACAAGACCGGCAGTGCGGTGGGCATTGTGGCCTTTATTTTGGTCATCGGCGGTGCCTTCGGTATTGTGATGCGCACCGGTGCCGTGGACGCGGGAATCCATGCGATGATCCGCAAAACCAAGGGGCGGGAGATCATCCTGATTCCCGTACTGTTTGCCCTGTTTTCGCTGGGCGGCGCCGTGTTTGGCATGGGCGAGGAGGCCATCCCCTTTGCGATGGTCATTGTGCCGCTGACCATCGCCATGGGCTATGACGCCGTAGTGGCGGTTTGCATCACCTACGTGGCCACCCAGATCGGTTTTGCCACCAGTTGGATGAACCCCTTCGGTTTGGCCATTGCGCAGGGCATTGCCGGGGTGCCGGTTCTGTCCGGTGCCGCATTCCGCATCGTGATGTGGACGGTGTTCACGCTGGCCGGCATCACGTATACCATGGTATACGCCCGCAAGATCAAGCGGAACCCGCTGGCTTCGGTGTCTTATGAGAGCGATGCCTATTACCGCAACCAGATGGCCGAGAAGGATGCCGCTGCGGCCCCCTTTACATTGGGGCAGGCGCTGGTGCTGCTGACCATCTTGGTCACCATCGTCTGGACGGTCTGGGGCGTTGTGGTAGAGGGATACTACATCCCCGAAATTGCCTCCCAGTTCTTTGTCATGGGTCTTGTGGCCGGCATCATCGGCTGCGTGTTTAAGCTCAACGGCATGCGTGCTTCGGACATCGCCTCCTCCTTCCAGAGCGGCGCCGCCGATCTGGTGGGCGCTGCGCTGGTGGTCGGCATGGCGCAGGGCATCGTGATCGTGCTGGGCGGTACCGACCCCACGACCCCCAGCGTCATGAACACCATCCTGTACACCTTGGGCAACCTGCTTCACGGTGTGCCCGGCGTGCTGGCCGCGTGGCTCATGTATGTGTTCCAGAGCTTGTTCAACTTCGTGGTGGTCTCCGGCTCCGGACAGGCGGCTTTGACCATGCCCATCATGGCGCCGCTGGCCGATCTGGCCGGTATCACCCGTCAGGTGGCGGTGCTGGCCTACCAGCTAGGCGATGGCCTGACCAACCTGATCGTCCCCACCTCCGGCTGCCTGCTGGGCGTGCTGGGTGTGGCACGCTTGGAATGGGGCAAATGGGCAAAATTCCAAATTAAAATGCAGGGCATGCTGTTTGTACTGTCCACTATTTTTGTGGTGGTGGCTGTTATGATCGGCTTTGCCTAAGCAAACAAAATAGTCCTTGCAAACGGCGCATCTGCCCCTAAAGGGTGGGTGCGCTTTTTTTGCGACAAACTATTAAACTTATTATATGGATTCTTATTTTTAGAATCAAAATAAAAATGGAAGAAAACGGAAATAACGCATCTACGATATAAAGTGGTGCCTCTGGAAGAATAAAAAAATATTTTATAACAAATTCATTTTAGGACTTGATTTCCTATTATTTTTATAGTAGAATGTGCGCTGCGGCAACGCAGCAAGCAACAACAAAGAACCGCCATTTTGAACGGATGCAACAGGAAAAAATGGATGTGTTCCACAAAGAAAGGATGGAATCAAGTGAAAAGAGCCATAGCCACCTTGTTGAGCCTCAGTATGATGTTCAGCATCCTGGCGCAAGGCCCGGTCGCGTATGCAGAGGGGATCGACGGATCGATCACTGCATCGCAGGAGGAACAGCTCCCCCGGGATGATGCAGCCCAGCCGGAAGGGGAAACCCTCCTGACGACGGCTACCCCCGAAACCGGCATCGACGAGTCGGAACCCGACACCCCGCCGGAGGAGGAACTGCCCGAAGAGGAAGCTTTGGAGGAGGAGATCCTTCTCCTAGAAGAGGAAGAAATCCCTTCCACCGTCCCGCAGCATACGGCGGGGGTGGAAGTTACCGTATTGGCAGGTCTGCCGCTGCAAGGCGATGCAGAGCTGACCGTGACGCTGGCCGGAGAAGGGGAGGAATACAGTCAGGCGCTGACCCTGTCGGCGGCCGATGCCGAAGCCTCGGTACGGTTCAGTGAACTGCCCAATGGCAGCTATACGCTGAAGGTGTCGGGCGGTGGATTTGCCCGTTATACCCAAACGTTGAAGGTGAAAGACCTTCTCTATGAAGTCCAGTTGTGCGCCGGACCGCTGCGCACCGGCGCTTATGCCGAGGGGCGGCCCCATCCCGGCGTGCTCTTGATCGGCGATGCCGACGGCAACGGTCTGCTGGAGCAGGCGGACGCCGACGAAGTGATCGATGTCATCGAAGGTGTCCACCAGAATGACGGGGCGGACTTGGATGGCAGCGGCACGGTAGATCTGGTCGACCTGCAGATGCTGGCCGATAGTTTGACCGATCCTACGCAGGTGCTTTCCACCATCTGCACCAAGATTCCCGAGGTGCTCACCACACCTCAGCAGGAAGAGGGTACCGAGGTCCAGAGCGGTTCCTTGGAGGACCTGCTCACCGGCAGCACGTCGGTGACGCTGCAGCCCGCCTCGCAGCAAGCGATTTCGGAAGAAAACCCTGTCTCGGTGAGCTTTGACTTTACCCAGACGGAACAGGCCGCGGTGGAGATGCAGGGCATGGTTCTGCAAACGCCTACCCAGAGCGAAAACGCAGTCAGCGGCGCTACGGTGCTGGTCCAATACGAAAAGGACGGCCATACCGAAACGATGGAAATTCCGGTGGTGTCCACCGCTTTGGCGCGGGCCGGCGGTGTGGCGATGATCCAGCCGGACGGCTCCATTGTGGTGGACTTCGGCGGACAGATCGCGGTTAAGAAGGTCACCATCAAGATCACGGCGGTGGCCAACAGCGGCAATCTGGCCGAGATCACCAAGGTGGATTTCCTCAATGATATAGAAAGCCGCATTCCGGCCCCGGAGATGAACGTGCCGGCAAACCTGACCGCCGAACCCGGCAGCCAGACCTTTGTGCTGCGCTGGGACCCGCAGGTCAACATCACCGGCTACGAAGTCAAAATCACCCTGAACGGCGAGACCGAAACGCTGCGCACCGCAGTGAATACCCTTGCCGTCAGCTCCTTCCGCGGTGGCAAGATCCAAAACGGCCAGACCTACACCGTGCAGGTTCAGTCCGTCAACGGTGCATGGAGCAGCGGCTATGGCGAGACGGTCACCGTGACGCCCAAGGCAGACAAACTGCCTGCGGCGCCGGATGCCCTCACCTTGACCGGCCGCTTCCAGCGCATCGAGGCGTCTTGGAAGGACATGAAAGACACCGAAACCTATAACCTGTACTACCGTTTGCAGGGAGAGGAAGCCTTCACCAAGGTGGAGGGCATTGCCAAGAACAGCTACACCATTCAGGGGTTGCCCAACAACACGACCTATGAAGTGTATGTCACCGGCGTCAACGAACTGGGCGAAGGCCCTGCCTCGCTGACCTCCACCGCCACCACGGCCAATGTGACCCCCGTGAAGCTGCCGAACTATCAGCTCATCAACACGCCGGAGTCGGCAGGACAGGTGACGGCACACATTGAATCCGCCACCCATGAAGCCGGCTATATGACGGATAGCCCGTTGGACAGCGGCAAATCGGCGCTGGGTGTGGTGGACAATGACTACGCCTCTTGGTACGGTCTCAACGACTGGGATGACGGCGCAGCTTACCCGGACAACGGCGGCGTGCGGGTCACCTTTGACGGGACCTACCGGATCGGCAGCATCGCGTTGGCGCAGGCCGAAGACCGTGGGTATTACAGCCATGTCCGCCTGTACGCTATGGGCGAAAACGGCAAGGAATATCAGGTGCCCGGCGTCACCATCGCCAAACACAGCGACGGCAGCCGCAGCTACTACACCATTAAGATCCCCGGCGGTGTGAGCACCAATTCTCTGCGGGTTTGCGTGGGCTATCTGTACGATGCCTGTCCCGTTACCATTGCAGAGCTGCGGTTCTATGCTTACGACAGCTTGGAAGACGATATTTTGGCCCTCTATGCGGATGATTTGCATCTGACGCTGCAGCCCGAGGTGGATGAAAAGACTATTGAAGCGCTGCAGACCCGTCTGGATACGCCGGATGCGGCCAGCGGAGAGCTGCATCCCGAGCGGGAGGCCCTGCAGCGCGAGCTGGATAATGCCCGCGGCCTGCTGGAGGCTTCGTTGAGCGATGCTGTGCAGGTACATACCACCATCACCGCACAAAAGGACGGCCATTTGGGCTTCACCGGCCTGAATGCTTGGCAGCCTCTGGGCGTAACGGCCTATGCCGGCGAGGAATTGGTGATCTACGTAGGCAGCAATCAGGGAACCACCGGTTCCAGCACCTCGCTGCAGTTGGTGGCCACCCAGTATAACTCGGAATGGGGTCAGGTGGTTTCTAAGCCCATTCCGCTGAAGGTGGGCCGCAACGAGATCATGGTCCCCGAACTGGTCAGCTTTGACGCCGAACACGGCGGTGCCCTCTATGTGCAGTACACCGGCAAGAACAGCGCCGACGAATATGCGGTGCGGGTCAGCGGCGGCGTACAGATCCCCACGTTGGATCTCTACGGCATCGACGATGCCGCCGAGCGCAAGGCGCGGGTTACCGCCTACGTGGAAGCGTTGGAAAACTACGCCGCTGCGCTGGAAAGCAACCACAGCGCTCTGCATGACGGTCACGGTGCTTATGATGCACAGACCTGCATCCTGAACACGACCGATGTGATGCTGGATCAGATGCTCTACTCGGTGCCGGTGACCCAGTTGTTGGCGGGTCTGGGCGGTTCTTCCACCAGTCAGCGAGCCGAAACGCTGCTGGCCTCGGTGGACGCGATGGACCAGATGATGCTGCTCTTCTACCAGCACAAGGGTCTGACCGATCTGGCAGGGGCGGGGGACCGCAACCGTCTGCCTTCCCAGCATCTGAATATCCGCTATATGCGGATGTTTGCCGGTGCCTTTATGTATGCGGCAAGCAACCACATCGGCATTGGCTGGGATTCCGTCACCGGTCTGGCTACGGGCAATTCCGTGGTTCTGGGCGACGACGGCAGCTACCAGAGCGGCAACTACTTCGGCTGGGGCATTGCCCACGAGATTGGTCATAACATCAATCAGGGCAACTACGCTGTGGCGGAAGTCACCAACAACTATTTCTCGCAAATCTCCCAGATCCATGAGGGTCTGCGCTTCGGCTACGATGCCGTCTATGAGAAGGTGACCAGCGGTACCACAGGCCATGCCGGCGACGTATTTACCCAGTTGGGTATGTACTGGCAGTTGCACCTTGCCTACGACACCGGTTATGAATATGAACTTTACGATTCCTACGAGGAATTGTTCCAGAGCCGCTTCTATGCCCGTGTGGACACCTATTCCCGTACTCCGGCGCAGGCTCCCGCGCCCCATGGCGTGGCGCTGACGCTGAGCGGCGATGCGGACCAAAACTTTATGCGGTTGGCTTCTGCGGCGGCGGAAAAAGACTTGACCGACTTCTTTGTGCGCTGGGGTATGACCCCCGACGCCACCACGGCGGCCTATCTGGCCCAGTTAGAGCCGGAGACCCGTGCTCTCTACTATGGCGATGATGCCTCTCGGGATTACCGTTTTGCTCACGAGGAGAGTGCCTCCTTCGCGGGGCAGGCGGTGCTGACCGAAGAGAACACCGCTGTGGTGGACGAAAAGACGCCCAATCAGGTCAACCTGACTTTGGCATCCGATGCGGAACCCGGTCTGCTGCTGGGCTACGAGATCGCCCGCGTGACCTATGAGAATGGCCAGCCTCGTACCGAGGTGGTGGGCTTTACCACCGACGGTCACTACACCGATACGGTGACCACCGTCAACAACCGCACGGTGGCCTACCAGATTACGGCGGTGGACCAGTTCTTGAACCGGTCCCAGACCCTGACGCTGCCCGCGGTGAAGATCAGCCACGATGGCAGCTACGACAAATCTCTCTGGACGGCGACGACCAATATGGTGTCCGAACAGGATACGACCCATGATGCGGACGACCATGACCCCTGTGATCCGGAACCGGTGTCTGCCATTGCGCAGGTGATCGACAACGACAAGGGCACGACCTACACCGGCAAGGCGCAGCAGGGCGAGGCGGTCATTACGCTGAACTTCCATAAATCGCTGGCGGCCACCGGCTTCAAGTATACCGTTGCCTCCGGCACCCCCATTCAGGACTACGAGATCCAGATCACCACCGACGGCAGCCAGTGGAAAACGCTGGCCACCGGTACCTTCTCTGACGAGGAGGTGCAAACGGTCTACTTCCGCAATGAGCAAAACGACCCGTGGGCCTGCACGTATGATGCCACGCAGCTGCGTCTGATCGTTAAGGCGCCTGTGGGCAGTGAAATCTCGATCACCGAACTGGATGTGCTGGGGCCCACCGGTGACAATGTGTCCTTGCTGGAAAACGGCATCGGCACGCTGGAGAAGGAATTCGTCTACGAGGAATCCTCCGGCGCGGCGATCCCCGCAGGTTCGCTGGTCTTTACCGGCAGCTACAAGGGCAATCCGGCCTACAACGTGGTGCTGCTGTATGACCAGAATGGTGCCATCGTGGGCGGTCTGGATGCCGAGGACAATATCGTGGCCCACCAGATCATTCTGGCTCCCGATCCCCAGCAGGGCGAATTGGGCGAAGTCAGCGAAGGCTACTGGGTCTACTGGATCGAGCCTGACAACCTTACTTCCATGACGCTGCCGGAAACGGTGCGGGTGGAATTGTACCGGGTAGACAACGCTACCACCAACGAGGGGCAGCGCCTGACCAGCGATACGCTGGCCGTACCTATGCCGGAATCCCTGCCGTCCTTGACGCTGGGCGGCACCGATTGATACGATAGAGAAGGAGACGATCATGAAAAAAATCCTAGCCACCATGTTGTTGGGGCTGGCGCTGGGCGTGGCAGCACTGCCTGTTTCGGCACAGGGCGTTGACGGCGCGGTGACGATGACGGCTCAAAATGACGGCGCGGCCGTCAGCCTGAGCTTGCCGCAGGAGGAGGCGCGGGGCATTACGGCCCTCCGGCTGAGTTTTGCGGTGGAAGGTGACGAGATCCACAACGCAACCTTTCAGTTTGCGGAGGGGCTGGACAGCAGTGTAAAGCGTGCCCGCTATGACGCCGACAGCGGTCGGCTGCATGTATACCTTGCGGGCCGCACCGAACTGCTGCCGGACGGGCAAGCCGCTTTGGGACAGATCCAGTTGGATGCCCCCGAGGGAAGCACGGTATCGCTGCAGGTGGTGGAAGATTCCCTGCAGTTGGTCAACGGCAGCTTCAGCCAGACGGCCGACGTTACCACTTCGGGCGAGGCGGTCAGTGTAACGGTGGGCGGTGAAAACCAGAAACCGGAAACCACCACACCGCCTTCTTCGGGGAACGGTTCTTCCGGCTCCAACGGCAGCCAGCAGGGTACCCAGAATACCCAGACGGCGGCCGGCACGCCGACACCCACTCCGGCGGTGGATCAGCAGTCCACGCAGGTAGTGGATACGGTGGTGCTGTACAACGGTCAGAGCAACACCGGCTCCACCGGTACGGGCGGAAATAAAACCCCCAGCGGCACCCAGACGGGGGCGGAAACGGAATCCGATTCCCAGACTCCGGTGCAGACGATGGAACCGGCAGCTTCCGAAGAGCATCCCGCAGCAACCGCTGCGCCGGATGACGAAACGGATGCGGCAACGCCGGAACAGACAGCCACAGATGCAACTCACAACCTGCCCTTGACGGCAGCCCTTGTGGTAGCGGTGCTGGCGATTCTGGTGCTCATCGGCGTAGGGGGACTCCGCCTGCGCAATCGTTGATGGCATAATAGAAAAAAGGCCCGGGCGGCACAGCGTATGCTGTGCCGCCCGGGTTTTGCTGTAAGTAAGGGGACGGTTAGGCCGGGGGCGTGAAGAGCGCATCCACGGTCAACTGCAGCTCATGGGCCAGCCGAAAGGCCAACGATAGGGTGGGGTCGTATTTGTTATTTTCAATGGCATTGACCGTCTGCCGGGAGACCCCGCAGCGCTTGGCCAGATCTTCCTGCGACAGACCCAATTCCTTGCGCCGGCTGCGAATACAGTTTTCCATCTTAGCCTCCGTGCCGCTTCTTGTAGAAGAGAAGCGCTGCAAAATAGAGGACGGCGGCGGTTTCCAGTTGGATGAAAGGGTTGGCGGTCATGGGCTGCGCCTGCACAAGGTTGGTGACGATGTCCAGCACCTTGCCGGCCATGGTGGTCAATAGGGTGAAGGCGCTGGCCTTCCATACAATGACCTGATTGCGCTCGTCCCCCGGTACCAGCAGAGAAACCAGCATGAAAATATCCAAAGCGGGGAATAAAATAAAGAGGATTCCCATAAACAGTAAGGCCCCGATCGACATATTGCTGCACTCCTTGTATTATAGAGTAGTAGTTATTAGAGCCCCTCTCCAAGGGCTGTGCTA
>CAUWAX010000009.1:0-126852 GCA_963557315.1 uncultured Gemmiger sp.
CCGCCGCCGAGCCGGTAAAGCCCGCGGCGAAAGCCGAAAAGCCTGCCGCTAAGAAGGCGGAACCCGCCGCCGAGCCGGTAAAGCCCGCGGCGAAAGCCGAAAAGCCTGCCGCTAAGAAAGCGGAACCTGCCGCCGAGCCGGTAAAGCCCGCGGCGAAAGCCGAAAAGCCTGCCGCTAAGAAAGCGGAACCTGCCGCCGAGCCGGTAAAGCCCGCGGCGAAAGCCGAAAAGCCTGCCGCCAAGAAGGCGGAATCTGCCGCCGAGCCGGCAAAGCCCGCGGCGAAAGCCGAAAAGCCTGCCGCCAAGAAGGCGGAACCCGCCGCCGAGCCGGCAAAGCCCGCGGCCAAAACGGAAAAGCCCACCGCCAAGAAAGCGGCCAAACCCGCGGCAAAAAAGACCAAGCCCGCGGTGAAAAAAGCTGCACCGGCCCCTGTGGAAGCAGCCCCGGCGCCTGTGGAACAACCGGCACAACCGGAGGAGGGAATCCCTATGGAACAGTATGTTTCGCCCCGCAGAAGCGTTGCGTTTATCGGTTCGGAATGCCATCCCTTTGTTAAGACCGGCGGTCTGGGGGACGTGATGTACGCCCTGCCCCGGGAGCTGGTCAAGCAGAACTGCGACGTGCGGGTGATTTTGCCCCGGTACGCCTGCATTCCCCAGCAGTACCAGAACAAGATGGTCTACCGCGGCGAATTTTACATGGATCTGGGCCTGACGGGCCGCAACTACTACGTGGGCATCATGGAGTATGTGTGGGACGGCGTGGTCTATGACTTCATCGACAACGAGGAGTTCTTCTCCTCGGGCAACCCCTACATCAGCTTGGTGGACGATATTCCCAAGTATTGCTTCTTCAGCAAGGCTGCACTGGCCGCGCTGAACTTTATGAACTGGATCCCCGACGTCATCCACTGCCACGACTGGCAGGCGACGCTGGTGCCGGTGTATCTGCGCACCATGTTCCAAGACACCCCGGTGGGTCACGCCCAAACGGTGCTGACCATCCACAACCTGCGGTTCCAGGGCATTTACAACATCCCTACCCTGAAATACTGGACCGGTCTGCCTGATGAAGTGTTCCAGATGGGGGCTTTGAAACAGGGCTACGAGGACGCCAACATGCTCAAGGGCGGTCTGGCCTACGCCGACCGGATCACCACGGTCAGCGGCACCTATGCGTGGGAGATCCAGACCCCCGAGTACGGCGAAAAGCTGGAGGACCATCTGCGGTACCACAGCTACAAGCTGCGGGGCATCGTCAACGGCATCGACTACGGCATGTGGAACCCCGCCACCGACCCGGCACTGGCTGTCAACTACGACATCACCAACGTGTTGGACCACAAGTGGCAGAACAAGCTGGCCCTGCAGGAAGAACTGGGTCTGGTGCAGGATCAGGGCAAGTTCGTCATCGGCCTGATCTCCCGCCTGACCAACCAGAAGGGTCTGGACCTCGTCAACGCCATCGTGCCCGAACTGATGGACGGCAATACCCAGATCGTCGTGCTGGGCACCGGTGACAAACAGTACGAGGATACCTTCCGCTACTATGAGAATGCCTACCGCGGCATGTTCAGCGCCTGCATCCAGTACGACGAAAGCCGGGCCCACCGCATCTATGCCGGCGCCGACGCTCTGCTGGTGCCCTCCCGGTTCGAGCCCTGCGGCCTGACCCAGCTCAACGCCATGCACTACGGCACGTTGCCCATCGTGCGGGAAACCGGCGGCCTGAAGGACACCGTCCAGCCCTACAACCTCTTCAACGGTGAGGGCAACGGCTTCACCTTTGACCGCTATGACGCGGGCCTGCTGCTGGATGCCATCAACCGGGCCAAGACCGAGTATTTCGTCAACCGCTACCACTGGGATGAGGTGGTCCAGCGGGATATGGCCAAGGATGTCTCGTGGGAGAACTCTGCTCGCCAGTACAAAGACCTGTATCTGGAGCTGACGCCGTGGTAATCGGCGCCGCGCCCCGTTTCTGACAACAGCAAACCGCCCCGGTCCGCGATGGACCGGGGCGGTTTTTTGTGGTAGGTCAGTGGACTTCGGCACGGAAGATGCGGCGCAGCATGATCACGCCCAGACAGGACAGGAAAATTTCGGTGATCAGTTGGGCGAAGGGCAGGCCGTACAGCGGGTAGAAATGGTTCAGCAGGAACAGCAGGGGAATCTCCAGCACCAATTTGCGGCAGATGGCAAAGAGCAGGGCGTTGCGGCCCATGCCCAAGGCCTGAAAGACGCCCACTGCCAGAAAGTCGGTACACAGAAAGACAAAGCCCAAGCTCATCACCCGCAAAAACCGGGAACCATAGGCGATGATCTCCTCGCTGTCCATAAAGGCGCGGATCATGGCCGGTACGCTTAGGTAGTAGACAACGGTCAAAAACAGCACGGAACAGACGATGATGCGCATCGCAAACAGGATGGTCTGTTTCATCCGCTTCCGGTTGCCGCTGGCGTAGTTGTAGCTGACCAGCGGCATGATCCCTTGGGAAAAGCCCAGCGACACCTGCATGGGGATCATGTAGAGTTTCTGGCTGATGCCCATGGCGGCGATGGCCGCAGCGCCGAAGGGGGCGGTAAAGTTGTTGAGCAGGGTAGTGCCGGTCACGTTGAGTAAGTTCTGGATCGAGGCGGGAATGCCCACTCCCAGAATATCCCGAATCTGTTCGGCGGTCAGTTTGGGCAGCAGGCGTAGGTCCATCGATACAAAGGTTTTGCCTTTTTTGATGCGGGCCAGCACCACAAAATACAGGCAGGCCACACAGTTGGACAGGAAGGTGGCCAACCCGGCCCCGGCGGCCCCCATATTCAGCCCCCAAGGCAGAATAAAGATGGGGTCCAGCACAATGTTCAACAGGCAGCCGCTCATCGTGCCGATGCTGGCGTGGAGGGTACTGCCCTCACTGCGGACCATGTAGCTTTGCACCACGTTGAGGATGGCGGGCAAAGCACCGCAGCAGACCGTCCAGTGCAGGTAGCCGGCGGTGGCGTCCAGCGTCTGGGCGTCGGTGCCCAGCAGGGTGAGCAGCGGCAGCCGGAAGAGGATGCAGAGCGCCGAGAAGAGCAGTCCGCTGATCATGGCACCGTAAAAGCCGAAGGCTGAGCACACCCGGACCTGATCGTAGGCTTTGCGGCCCAGATGACGGCTCATGGCACTGGATACCCCCACGCCGAAGAGGTTGTTTACGGCGTTGAAGGCCAGCGTCACGGGGTAGACCAGCGTGACGGCGGCATTTTCCACCGGGTTGTTCAGCATACCCACAAAAAGGTGTCGGCCAAGTTGTAAAGGATGGTCACCAGCGAACTGATCACGATGGGCAGCGAAAGCTGCATCACAGCGCCGGGCACCGGCATACGTTCAAAGAGATATTCTTTGTCCTGTGTCTGGTTCATGGTACAAAACGCGCTCACTTTCTTGCTGTTTTGACTTTCTATCAGTATAGTGCAAAAATGTGATTCTGTCACTACCGAAAGTACGCCCATTGCAACCCCGGCGGGATTGTGCTATGCTTATACAAGATTGTCCACGGCAAAAGGAGCGTTTTTCATGAATCTACTCATCAGTTCCAAGGAATACGACTACCATACACTGCTCAAAGTGGCCGAAATGGCCGGGCTGGCCGGGTTGGTGGGCTTTCACCCGGCAGGGGAGGACTACCTGATCACCTTCCCCGACGATGAAAAGACCGAGGCCCGCATCGCTGACTACAAAGCCCGGCTGCAGGATCTGGAAAACAATATTTGGATGCATTAAATGGCAAGGCGCTGCGATGGCAGCGCCTTTTGTCGTGGGGCGAAAAAAACTCCCGAAGGCTGTAACCTTTGGGGACGCCGCTGCGGAATATGGTACACAAAGGTCTGTTAGCATACCATGCGGAGGGAAAAACCATGGAGGAAGAACGGATTCGCATTTCGGCCGACGCACTGATCGCCCTGATCGTCACCGAGGCGGAACAGCGGGAACTGGCCGCGCTGGGACCCATCGAAGCCGCCCAGCCTGCGGTGGAACCCAGCCCGGCGTTCCGGCAAAAGATGGGGGTGCTGCTCCGCCGTGCCAAGCGTCGGTCGGCCCGCAGCCGGGCCCTGACCCAAGGGCGGCGGGTGCTGGTTTCGCTGGCGGCGGTGTTGTCGGTGGTGTTTTGCTGCCTGCTGCCCGTCAAGGCTGTCCGGGAAGCGGTGACCGACACGCTGATCCAGTGGCACGACCAGTTCATGACGGTGACTTTCTCCTCCGAGGCGGGGGTTCAGGAGGAGGATTTCCCCCAGATCGCGTTGGGCTACCTGCCGGCGGGCCTTACGCTGACCCAGTCCAGCACGCCGGAAGAAAGCGATTTCTACGCTCTCTATGAGGCGGGGGACCAATGGCTGATGGTGCGGGTGCTGCCGCTGGACGGGGCCCAGAGCGTGGCGCTGGACAACGAGTACGCCACCTACTATGCCCTGCAATTTGACGGCCACGACGCGCTGTGGGGCGTGATGGGGGACGGCAGCAACCTGCTGCTTTGGCAAGCGCAGGGCCTGAGCTTTCTGGTGACGGGCAGCTCCGACGTAGCCGAATTGATCCAAGTCAGCCAGAACATCCAAATCACCTTTGCCCAGCCGTAAGGCGGCAAGGACCCAGGAGGGAACCACGTGCTGGTATTTTACCTCACGGCGCTGGAAACGGAAGCGCAAAAACGAAAATTTGAATCGGTGTATATCACCTACTATCCCATGATGCTCAAGACGGCAATCAGCATTCTGAAAGACCAGACGCTGGCGGAGGATGCGGTCCACGAGACGTTTTTGCAGATCCTCGGGGAGATCGACACGCTGCGCATCGAAAATCCCCATCAGCTCAAAGCCTATCTCTATCTGCTCACCCGGGAGCGGACCATCGACTTTCTGCGCCGGTGGAAGCGCCGCAAAGAGGTCCTGCCTCTGCCCGACGAGCCTTGGGAGGAGGACAACGCCCCCGAACCGGAAGAACTGGTGCTGACCCGGCTGCAGCTCGAGCAAGCCATCGAGGTGCTGACTGACATGCCGGAGATCTACCGCCGCGCCCTGACCCTGCGGGTGAAGGGCTATTCCATTAAGGAAATCGCCGGTCTGCTCCATTGCAGCGAAGCCAACGTCAAGGTGCGCATCCACCGGGCCCGGGCGCTGCTGCTCAAAACTTTTTCCGAATAAAAAAGCCCTGCCCCGCGGTGCTGCGGGACAGGGCTTTGTGTTTGGTTGGAGGAAAATCAGGCCAGCGCTTCTTCCAGCCGGCGGCGGATCTCCCGCAGGAATTCCAGCGAGGTCACCTTGCGGGCGGGGGCTTCGCCCTCCCACATGGCGCACAGGTCACCGGTCATGACGCCGGACTCAATGGTGTCGATGGTGGCTTTTTCCAGCGCATCGGCAAAGCGGGGCAGGGCGTCGATGCCGTCCAGTTCGCCCCGCTTGCGCAGTGCGCCGGACCAGGCAAAGAGGGTGGCCACCGGGTTGGTGGAGGTCTCCTCGCCCTTGAGGTACTTGTAGTAGTGCCGGGTAACGGTGCCGTGGGCGGCCTCGTACTCGTAGTTGCCGTCGGGGGAAACCAGCACCGAGGTCATCATGGCCAGCGAGCCGAAAGCGGTGGAGACCATGTCGCTCATCACGTCGCCGTCGTAGTTCTTGCAGGCCCAGATGAACCCACCCTTGGACCGGATGACCCGGGCTACCGCGTCGTCGATGAGGGTGTAGAAATACTCGATGCCCAGCGCCTCGAACTTTTCTTTGTACTCGGAGTCGTAGATCTCTTGGAAGATGTCCTTGAAGGTGTGGTCGTACTGCTTGGAGATGGTGTCCTTGGTGGAGAACCACAGGTCCTGCTTGGTGTCCACCGCGAACTGGAAGCAGGAACGGGCAAAGCTGGCAATGGAGCTGTCCTTGTTGAACTGGCCCTGCAGGACGCCGGCGCCGTCAAACTCGTTGATGGTCTCCCGGAAGGTGGTGCCGTCGGCGCCGGTGAAGAGCAGTTCCGCCTTGCCGGGGCCGGGGACCCGATACTCGGTGGCACGGTAGACGTCACCGAAGGCGTGACGGGCAATGGTGATGGGCTGCTGCCAGGTACGCACCACCGGCGAAATGCCCTTGACCATGATGGGGGCCCGGAACACCGTGCCGTCCAAAATGGCGCGGATGGTGCCGTTGGGACTCTTCCACATCTGGGTCAGGTTGTACTCCTGCACCCGCTGGGCGTTGGGGGTAATGGTGGCGCACTTGACCGCCACGCCGTACTTTTTGTTGGCGTTGGCGGCGTCGATGGTCACCTGATCCTTGGTCTCTTCCCGGTGGACAAGGCCCAGATCGTAGTACTCGGTCTTCAAGTCCACAAAGGGCAGAAGCACTTCGTCCTTGATCTGTTTCCACAGGATGCGGGTCATCTCGTCGCCGTCCATCTCCACCAACGGCGTGGTCATCTTGATCTTTTCCATGGCACTTTCCTCATTTCTATCGACCCCGACAGGCCGTTATTTTTTCGATACATTTTATTATAATGCCTGCCGCCCGATTGCGCAAGCGGCAAACCGACCACAATCTCTCGGGGCTGCCTTGCATCCCGGGCGGCGGGGTGGTATACTCACCCTATTCTCAACAGGCAGGTGAAACGCTATGCAATATCCTTCTGTGGTCGAGGCCCGGTTCGTGTCCCGTCCCAACCGGTTTGTGGCACAGGTGCTGCTGGACGGCACCACCCAGACCGTCCATGTCAAAAACACCGGCCGCTGCCGGGAACTGCTGGTGCCCGGTACGCCCGTCTACCTTACCCCGGCCCAGAACCCGCTGCGCAAAAACCCCTACGACCTGATCGCGGTACAAAAAGGACCGCTGCTCGTCAATCTGGATGCCCAAGCCCCCAATGTGGTCTTTGGGGAATGGGCCCGGGCGGGGCAGTTTCGCCCGGGGCTGCGGCTGCTCCGGCCCGAGACGGTCTGGGGCAATTCCCGGTTTGACTTTTACTGGGAGGATGAGGCGGGCCGCAAAGGCTTTGTGGAAGTCAAGGGCGTCACGCTGGAGGAAAACGGCCACGCCCGTTTCCCCGACGCGCCCACCCTGCGGGGCGTCAAGCATCTGGAAGAATTGACCCACTGCCGGGCCGAAGGCTACGAGGCGGCGGTCTGCTTTGTGCTGCAGATGGGCGGCATGGTGGATTTTGCCCCCAACGATGCCACCCACCCGGCCTTTGGCGATGCGCTGCGCCGGGCGGCGGCCGGGGGTGTGACGGTGCTGGCCATGGACTGTGCGGTGACGCCGGACAGTTTGCAGCTCCGTCGTCCCGTGCCGGTCAAGCTGTAAAACAGGACAAAATAAATGTCCCCCAGTGTTGCCAGAGAATATCTATTGTTTGCCCCGGGGCCTGGACAGCCGGGCCGGATCGTGGTATAATACAAAGCAGGAACCATACAACGAACAAGGAGTGCCGGTATGCCGACTTTTGTAGATATGTTTGCGGGGGCAGGGGGCTTCAGTGAAGGCTTTTTGCAGGCGGAATGGCAGGGGCAGCAGTTTGATTTTCTGTTGGCCAGCGACATCAATCCCACCTGTGAAGTGACCCACCGGATGCGCTACAACGAACAGTTGGGACTGGACACGGAATTTTTGACCAAGGACATCACCGAACCGGATTTTGTGGAACAGTTGGAGGAAAAGATCTACCGTAAGTTCGGCCCGGTAGAGGTGGATGTGCTCACCGGCGGGCCGCCCTGCCAGTCCTTCAGTTTGGCGGGGGAGCGGCGCAAAAACGACAAAAAAGATGATCTTTTCGCCTACTATCTCAAGGTCATTGAGGCCTTACGCCCCAAGTACTTCGTCATGGAGAACGTGGCCGGTATTTTGACAAAAGATAAGGGCAAGATCCGGGACCGCATCCTGCGGGAGATCCGCAATATGGTGGATTATGACGCGCTGCAAAGCTTCACCGACCGATGCCGCAAAATCTCCAGCCCCAAATGGAGCGAGTGGGACATCAGCCTGCGGGTATTGCAGATCTGGCAGGAGGAACACCGTCTGGCGGAGCAGCGCCGGGGAGATTATTTACAGGTTTGCCGACAGGTAGAGGGGCTGTCCCTTACGGATTCCCAGCAGGTGTTTGTCAAGACTTCGCTGCTGGCCAACAAAAACGAGATTCCCAACCCGGCCTTGGAAGCGCTGTGCAATGAATTGTCCGCCTATTTTGTGGAAGCCTACCGCAACAATCGGGAGATCCCCGAGGATGACCGCAATGTGATCCGGCAGGCGTTGGCGCTCATTGCCCACCAGACCGACATCACCCATTGCCGGGAGACCGTCAAGCGGGAGATCAACACGGCCCAGTTGAAGCGCAGCATCTACAAGGAACAATTTGACCGCATCACCGATTATCTCTCTCTGCCCGAGATCGTAGAGATTGCCGATGACCAGTGCGCTGATCTGATTCGGCGGGGCACCCATGCCCGGGCGGTGGAAGCCACGCAGGTGGTACGCCGCACGCTGGAAATTTTGTTCGAAGGCGCCTACGCCACGGTGGAGCGGGTGTTGGCACTGGCCGAAGGAATGGGCGTATCGCGGCAGACCTTGGCGCCGCTGGCCCAAAAAGTGCCGCTCTACCGGGTGGAGGCTCCCATCACGCTGTTGGCGTCGGACTACGGTGTGCCCCAAAACCGGATCCGGGTGGTGTTTATCGGCTGCCGCAACGACCAGCCGCTGATCACCCAGATCCCCGCCACTGTCACCGAAGCGGAAAAAGTTACGGTGGCGGAAGCCATCGGCGATTTGAACTTCATTTCCATCGGGGGGCATCCTTTGGACTACAGCGAGGATTTTGCCCGGCAGTTTGCGGCCACCGAGGCCGGGCAGCGGCTGCGCACGGTGGAAGGTGTCCCGGCGGCCCGAGCGGCGGGGAACCCCTGCCACACCTACGCCCAGTGGAGCCGTATGGGACGATTGAATCCCCAGCGATTCCCCCAGCTGCAGCAGACCCGGCCCGTCTACACGCCGGCCAGCAGTTGGGAGGAAGTTCCCAACCGTCCCAAGGTGCCAGCGGAACTGCACAACCACGAGTCTTCCCATCACAACGAGGATGTGCAGGCCCGATACGCCATGATGCGGAAGTACGGCGACTACCAGACCGCCCGGGATTCGGAGCAGAACAATCCGCTGATGGAAACCAAAAAGCGGAACTACACGGTACTGCGCGCCGACGGCCAAAGCACCACCATCACCACCATGCCGGACGACTTTGTCCACTACGGGGCCAACCGGTCGTTGACCGTGCGGGAGATGGCACGGCTGCAATCCTTTGACGACAGCTTTGTATTTCAGGGCAAGCGGGCCACCGGCGGGGACAAGCGCAAAAACGAAACCCCCCAGTTCACGCAGGTGGGCAACGCGGTGCCGCCCTTGATGGCCCACGCCATCGCGCTGGAAATTTTGCGCCATATTCGATAACAACTTTTACGATAAAAAGCGGCTGCCCGTGGCAACACGGGCAGCCGCTTTTGGCGGTTATAGACCGAAATAGGCGTAGGTGGTGGAGAGCGCAGGCAGCGCAGCCTGCAAGGTGGTCAGATGACTGTGGACGCTGCCGGTGCTTAGATTGCGCTGGAGCATCTCTTTGACTGAATTGGCAACACCGATCAAGGAGGGCATCCCCCAATAGTTGCCGCCCGAAAGATTGCGCACCCGCAGAACCGCCACCGATTTGGGGGTGAAATGGGCGGGGGCCACGGTGGGCACGGTGACGAAGGCATAGGTAAAGCGCTTAGCGTTGACGATGGCATAGCCATTTTGTCCCACCGTGATGCCGGAACGGAAGTTGGTGGCGGAATACACGGCGTCCCACAGCATGGGGATCTGGGCGTTGTCGTTCCAGTTGGTTTTGCATTGGATGATGTGGATCTCGATCTCCTCGAAATCTCGCTGGCACAGCGCTTCCAAAACGGGGGAGATGTTGTAAGCAGAGTAAGGAGTTTTATAGGGTTTGATGGGCTTTCCCTCGGTATCTTGCATCGCGATGGTATCTTTGTCGCAGCAATATTCCGGTTTGTCGGGAAAGGTCAGTGCAATCAGATCGGATTCGGTGTTGGTGGGGAATGTGTTGTAATTTACTGTGATCGCATCGGCGATGCAGCGGGGAATCAGCTTGGCGTTGTGTTTGATGATCACAGTACGCCGCCCGATGCAGCATAGGTTTAAGTACCAACAGACCAACGCTTCCCAATAAGTTCCGCTGGAAGAAACCGCGCTTTGGTTCCGCGCATTTTGCGGTTGCGAAGGTTTAGAGGTGGAGAAGATATCCTTGAGATGGTCCCCCAAATCAAATAGCTGCCGCGCCGTGGGGGTGGGGGCCAAGCGACGGATTTCGGTGCGCCAGAGCGGCCAAACCTTAGGCAAACCACCAGTCTGCAACAACGGTGTGACCGCTTGTTGACGGAAATATTCCACGATGCTTTCGGACATGGGTGCCCTCCTTTTATCAAAACGGAGAAGAGTTAGTTGCATTATACCACATTTTGTTGAAAAAAGGGATACCATTTATCGGCTACTCAAATTTTTTGAAAAAGAAACGGCCCACCCTCTCGCATTGTCAACCGATGCTGGATGCGCTATACTATCAAAAGAAAAAGAACATGTTCTCTCGCTGTGCACCATCTAGTGAAGGCATGATCAGATAGGAGCCGTGTTATGGAATCCCAGCACAAAGCGGCACTGGCGGCGGTGTTGGCGGCGGCGTTTTACGCCCTCAACGCGCCGCTTTCTAAATTTCTATTGGAGCAGGTAGGGCCAACCATGATGGCGGCGCTGCTCTATCTGGGCGCAGGAGGCGGCATGGTGATTGTACGGTTGGTGCAGCGTCGTGCTGGCTATACGCCCCACGAAGCACCTCTGGCTCGTCAGGATCTTCCCTACACGGTGGGTATGGTGGCGTTGGATATTGCGGCGCCCATCTTTCTGATGATCGGTCTGACCAAGACCACGGCGGCCAATGCTTCGCTGCTCAACAATTTTGAGATCGTGGCCACCGCGCTAATTGCGCTGCTGCTTTTTGGAGAGAAGATCTCCCGGAGGTTGTGGGGCGCCATTGGGTTGGTAACGGCATCCAGCATTGTGTTGTCGGTGGAGGATCGCACCAGTTTTTCTTTCTCGGTGGGGTCGCTGTTTATACTGTTGGCTTGCACCTGCTGGGGATTGGAAAACAACTGTACACGCAGCATCTCTCACAAGGACCCGCTGCAAATCGTGGTGGTCAAAGGCTTCGGATCAGGTGGCGGGTCGCTGGTCATCGCGCTGTGCCGCGGCGAGGTCCTGCCCACACTGCCCTGCGCCGCAGGTACTTTGTTATTAGGATTCGTGGCTTACGGACTTAGCATCTGCTTTTACATTTATGCCCAGCGGGGACTGGGAGCCGCAAAAACCAGTGCCTATTATGCGCTGGCTCCCTTTCTTGGTGCAGGACTGTCGCTGCTGCTCTTTCAACAATGGCCACAGCAAACCTTTGTAATCGCCCTTCTGCTGATGGCTGCCGGTACATGGCTGGCTTCTGCCGACGGGGAATAAAGAAAACAAAAGGCACCGCGCCGTTGCGAAAAATCGCAGCGATGCGGTGCTTTTCTGGTAAGAAGTCTTGGCAGAGGGCGCTTGGTTTAGCGGGGCGGCTGCAGTTGTGCCAGTTTGTGCCGTATACGGCCCGGCAGGGCACGCAGCCACAGGGCCCAATGGTGACGGCGGACCCGACGCAGGTCCTGCCGGTACTGGGCGCCGGTACAGGAAACATAGTGCTCCCGCTCATCGGGGTAATACCCCACCATTACGCCCAGAACCCACTCTTGCGGGACCCGTTCCTGCTGGAGCCGGTTGTCGCCCCGAATCCGGTACGCATCGCGCTCCACCCGGATGATCCGGTGCAGCACATACTCGCCGGAGGGACGCCGGTAGAGGGCTACCGTGCCGGGGGACAGTGGATGTACGGCCGGCTCGATGACGACGGTGCTTTGGCGGTTATGCAGCAGCGGCTCCATGCTGTCACCCACGGTGGCAAAAAAGCCGCGCCCTTGGGTTGTCAGTACTTGTTCGATCGTCTGTGTCATCTCAATACCATACCGGGAAAACCCGGCTCCAAAACTCTGTATGGATTTCAGCGGACGGCAGGTTTCGCCGTGCCGTTATCGCTCGGACGGGGAAGAAAACAGGCAGGTGTTTCCTTTCGGCGGGGGAGCGCCCCGCATCGTCTTGTAGGAGAGCTGCATCGCTTCCGGCTCCCGGTTGCATTGCAGCAGATAGAAGGGGAGAGTCGTCACCATCCGCTCCAGCAGCGTCCAGAAGCGAGCCAACAGGGTGGGATCTTTGGGCAGCAGCAGTTGGGGGAAGAGGTGGGGGATCAACTCTTCCGAGGTCAAAAGCCGAATTTGGTTGTGGGGACTTTGCTCCAGAAAGCACACCGCTTGTACAGGGCAGCAGGCATTCGTCCCCAGATTTTCTTTGCCTTGCCAGGGGGTGCCGTAGGCATACAACTGTTCCCCTTGAAAGCGGAATACCGGTTTGTCGCCGTTGATGACCTGTGCCCGGTCCCCGAAGTGCTCCAGCCAGAGGCGAAGATGGGTGGTTTTGCCCACCCCGCTGGGCGCAGAAAAGACGTAGGCGGCGCCATCCACGGCTACCACGGCGGCATGCATCAAAAAGGCGTCGTACAGGGGCAGTTGCAGGCAAAGCGCCCGGTAAAGGCAAAGGCTCTCACAGTAGGCAAGGGAATACCGCGGGTCGGCGTTTTGCTGGCGCAGCAGATCCTGTTGGGTGGCGTGTACCGTAAAAAGCGGCGGGGTGTCGGTTTCGTATCCATGGCAGAGCTGCTGCACATAAGGGTAACGATTGTCCATCCCGATGGACAACCCGGCAATCTGGATGCAGAACATGACAAACTCCTTTTTGGTCCGGCATCACCGCTTGGCGGCGGTGGCGCGGCGCTGGGCCAATACCCGGTTGGGATAAAGAAAAAACAACGGCCAGCGAAGTTTTTCTGTCACCCATGCGGCAAAGATCGGCCCGGCAAAACTGAAAAACAGCCCGGCGAGCAGATGCACGGGGACCTGATGAATCCCCAAACGGTTCAACAGGACACGCAGCGGTGCGGCACAGAGGGTGTGCATCAAATAGATCGGCAGGGTATAGCGGGCCAGCAGCCCCCAAAATCGATTTTGGGGGTGGGTGTGGTAGTAGCCGGCCATGGGCAGCAGGACCATGGCAATGCCCAGCAGGCAGAGCAGCGGTGCCCACAGCGACCCGCCCATTCCGGTTTGGTATCGCACCACGCTCAGGGCCAGAAAGACGGCGGCAGCCCCGCCACTGAGCAGCCCATACCGTGCAGGCGGCGCGAAGCCGGGACGGCAGCGGCGGGCCAGCAGCATCCCCAGCACAAACCATACGGCGTGGTCGGTCAGGTAGGTCAACGCCGGAAGGGGAAAGGACAACCACAGCCCCGCCGCTTTCAGCGCCACGGCCGCTGCTGTGTAGAAGGCGGCCATTCGGCGGGTCTGGAAGGTGGGGACCAGACAGAATAGGAAAAACAAAGCGTAAAGATACCAATACGGTGAGGCTGGGTGTACCAGCAGGGTGTCAAGCAATCCTCCGGCGGCATCGTTGACGGCATCGGCAAAGAGGGTTTTCAGCAGCCAAGTCAGGCAGGAAAAGGTTAGGTAGGGCACCCCCAGTGCCAGCGCTTTTTTGGCAAGATTGCGGCGCCACGCGGCAGGGCTGTCCACGCAGGCGGTGCGCTGGTACAGGTAGCCGGAACAGAAAAAGAAGAGCGGCACATGAAAGTAGTAGATGGCCTCATCGAACCAGCCCAGCAGTGCGCTCTGGGGCAAAAGGTTTGCCTTGGTCATGCTCTGGAAAAAATGCCCCAGCACCACCAGAATACAGGCAACGCTTTTGCTGTTGTCGATCCAGATTTCCCGTTTTGTCTGCATATAACCTCCTGCGGTACCCGGGGCTACCGCCGTTCCCATCGTTTCAGCCGCCGCAGTATGGCGGCCCGGTAACGCCGGACCAGATAGGACCAGCGCAGCCCGTCGGGACGCAGCCTCTGCAAAAAGGCTTCATCCACCGGCTGGATGGGCAGAAATTCATCCGGCACGATCAAATACGCTTCGGCCTGCCACAGCGCCGGCGGGCAGGTCATGGCCCGCTTTTGAAAATGGGTGTACAGCACCGGCGCTGTATAAAGGGCACCGTACAGCAGGCAGTGGCGCAGCAGTTGGTCACCCTTCTTCTCGTAGCAGAGGTGCGCCATAGCGTTGTAAGGTTCGTTGCGGCGCAGTTGCACCGGCCAAAAGGCGCGGCGCGTCACGTCAATGTCGTCAAAATCATAGGCATCGTACAGGGGATACCCGGCCCGCAGGCAAAGGCCATTGATGCCGCCGCCCCGCCCCCATTCGTCAAAGCAGCTAAGCTCCCCGGCGGTAAAGGCATACCGGGAGAGCGCCTGTGCGGTTTCGCCGGTGCGGTAGAGGGCGTTCATGGCGGGGGTATTGAGGTAGAGGGTCATATGGCCGTGGGAATAGATCTTGTCGTACCGGGTCAGGATGTCCTCGGTGACAAAATGGCGCACATTTCCCAAAATCAGGTCGCAGTCGATATGTCCCCAAAAGTCGTAGGGGGCCAGCTCTGCGGCAAAAACTTCCCCAAACGCGGGCTGAAAACTGCACAGATCCATGGGGACCTGCAAAATGATGGGGTAGGGGATGACCGCTTGGATCCGGGCGCGGACTTCGGGCAGCGTCAGGTAGCGGACCCGGACGTTGTGGGGATAGTCGTAGGGGGTGTGGTCGTCGGTAAAGAGCCAAAAATCCACCGTGGGATTCTGCCCGCAGCTTCGCAAAAACAGCGGAAAATACCCCGTGGCGTTTAAATCCCCGAAATAGGCTAGCACAAAAGCGATGGATTGCATGACGATCTCCTTGCTAGAACTACAAACCGGTCAGGATTGGGCCGTTCCTTGCCCCTGCAGGTCCTCCGCCACGATCTCCTCCCCGGAACGATGCGCCAACTGGGCCCGGCTCTCCGCCGAGAGGCCGTCGCAGACAGAAGCATGCAGGTCACAGGTAGAGCAGGCATCCAGTTCCGCCTTGGTCACCTTGCCGTCGCGGTAATCCCGCACAATGGGCAATTCGTACATGGAATAGGGCTTGCGCCGGTAAAACCGCAGGAACTTGTGGCGGAACACCCACCACGCCGGTTTCCAGATATATTTGTGCATAGCCGGGGACACCGAGCCGATCATCCAGCAGTTGCGGTCACAGCAGCGCACCTTGCGGCGCACCGCTTCCGCAGCGGGGTTGGACCACAATTCGTCCCAAGTTTGGGTGTTCAGGTTGCCCATCACTTCCTTGTCCTTGGTGCCGTTGCAGGGCATTACATCGCCGTAGGGGTCGATGAAGAAGGTGTCGAAGCTCATGTCACAGGGCAGCAGCCGTTTTTGGCCGTAGATGTAGTTGATCAGCCCATGGTTAAAGTAGGCCCGAAACCATTTTTTCGGGCTGTTGGACCGCAGCAGTTCGTTGACCAGATCCTCAAAATGCTGGGCCACCATGGGGCGGTCGTGGATGATGTTATGCCCTTCCACAAAATAGAAGCTGTTGTGCAGCGAGGCGGTAGCAAACTCCATCCCCATCTGGTCAGACAGCCGATAGAGCGGCACCAGATCGGGGGCGTTGCAATCCTGCACGGTCATGCCGAACCCTACGTCCTTCATGCCCATGGCCCGCAGGGTCTTCAGGGTTTCGTACCCCCGCTGAAAACCGTTTTCCAAACCGCGGATGGCGTTGTTGGTCTCCTCCAGACCTTCAATGGAAATGCGGATGCCCACCTGCGGGAACTGCTTGCAGAGGGCCACGATGCGCTCGGTGAAAAAACCGTTGGTAGAGATAACGATGCGGTCGCTTTTCTTGTACAGTTCCTCCACAATGGCGGGCAGATCGGTACGGATAAAGGGCTCGCCGCCGGTGATGTTGGTAAAGTACATCCGCGGCAGCTTGCGGATGGTTTCCAGCGTCAGTTCTTCCTCGGGGCGGGAGGGCGCTTTGTAGCGATTGCACATCGAGCACCGGGCGTTGCAGCGGTAGGTCACAATGACGGTACCGTTGAGTTTTTTCTCAGCCATGCAGGGGACCTCCTTCTTCGGTCACAAGGGATGTGGGGGATTCCCCACGGCGTATGGCGGTATATAGGGCTTCCAGCGTCTGCACATAGGTCCGGGGGTCAAACCATGCCCGGGCGCGGTCCCGTGCGCTGCGGCATTGGGCGGCGTAGGCGTCGGCGGGCAGATCCCGCATGGCGCACAGCCGCTGCCCCAGTGCGGCAGCGCCCTCTGCCATGGGATAGACAAAACCGTTCACGCCGTCCTCCACCAGTTCGGGCAGGCCCCCTTGATCCGATACGATCAGCGGTTTGCCCTGTGCCATGGCCTCGGCGGCGCTGTAAGGCCCGTTTTCGTACCACTCCGAAGGCAGTACCACACAGCGGCAACCCTGCACGATACGGCGCAGGGCCTCCCCGGTCTGAAAGCCCCGGAACTGGATGTGGTCCTGTCCGGCGGCCAGTTGGCGGCAGGCATCTTCCTGCGGACCAGTGCCGCAGACCACCAAGGGGCAATGGGTGTCGATGGCGGCGCGCAGCAGCGTCAAAACGCCTTTTTCCGCCGACAGACGGCCCATATAGAGGAAGTATCCTTCCTCCGGTCCGGCCAAGGTGTAGCAGGTGTCCAACGGCAGCGGATTGCGCAGCGTCACCAGCGGGGCATGGGTGAATTGGGCGCGGGTCAGCAGCCGGCGATAAAAGGCACTGGGGCAGAGATAAAGGTCCACCAGATCATACCAGCCTTTGCGGCGGATGACGGTGGCTTCCCGATAGGCCAGCAAGCTCATGGGCAGGGAACCCCGGATACAGCGGTTCTGCACACAGGGAACAAAGCTGCCCGCCAGACACGCCTCGCAGATTTTGCCTTGCCCATCCCGCATGGTGTAGGCAGGACAAGCCGGAATGAGGTCGTGGAGCGTCCAAAAGACCGGCAGCGCCGGGTCGTAGGCGCGAATGGCTTCCAAAATGGAGAGCGTCAGGTGCTTGTGCACCAGATTCAAGAGCACCAGATCGGGGTGCTCGGCTTGCAGCAAAGCGGCCATCCGGCGGTAGGCCGGGCGGGAATAGACCATCTGGCGCAGCATCTGTACCCGGCCTGCCAGCCCGCCGTCCACCGAGGCATTGGGAACAAAATATTCCGCCTGCGGGCAGGGCAGATTTTGGGGGTCTTCCATCGAGAAAAAAATCACGGTATGCCCGGCGGCCGCCAACGCCTCGGCCAGCGTGAAGTAGTAGGTCTCGCTGCCGCCCTTGCGGTAGTGGAATTTGTTGACCAGTAGAACCTTCATGCGCGCAGTACCCTCTCATAGAGTTGCAGGGTTTGCCGGACGGCATCATCCCAAGAAAAACGTTCCAAAACCCGGTCGGCGGCTTTCTGCCGGAAGCGCTGCACCAAAGCCGGGTCGTCGCAGAGCTGCTGCAACGCACGGCGCAGATCTGCTTCATCCCCGCAGCGGAAGGTGGCCCCATGGGAACCGATGACGCGGGTGCATTCCTGAATGTCGGAGGTCAGGCAGCAGTTGCCGTAGCTCATGGCTTCCAGCAGACTTAGGGGCATTCCCTCCAGATGGCTGGGCAGTACGTAGAGATAGGCGTTGGAGTACAGTTCCTCCAACAGCGGCCCCTGCACAAAACCGGTGAAGAGGATGCGGGGGTCCCCGGCGGCCAAGGTCTGGAGCTGCGCCATGTAGGCGCCGCTGTCCGAGGCTCCGCCGGCGATGACCAATGTTTTGTCGGTGTGCAGTGCTTGGTAGGCCCGCACCAGCAAGTCCAGCCCTTTTTCCGGTACAAGGCGGCCCAGATAGAGCAGGTAGCTGCCCGGCGTCAGGCCGTATTGGCTGCGGATCAGCTCGGCAGGGCGCGGCTCGGGACGGTTGACCCCGTTGTGAAGCAGTACGGTGGTGCGGTGATAGGTTTCCTCGAAATACCGGCGGGCGTTCTCGCTCAATACGATGATCTCGTGGGCAAATAAGACGGCGGAACGTTCCCCCAGCAGGATGGCCGTGCGGCCAAAAAAGCCCCATTTGGCACGGCGATGGTCCAGCCCGTGGATGGTTACCACCACTCCTTTGCCGGTCAGCCGGGGCAGCCACGCCATGATGGCCGGCCCCTCGGCGTGAATATGTACGATGTCATATGGGCCAAACGCGGCGCAGAAGGCCGAGAAAAAGGCGGAGGAAAGGGCGGCAAAGCCCTTGCGGTCGAGGGTGGGCACATAACGAAGCTGCATGCCGCGGTATTCTTTGCGCCGGGCTTGGTCCAGATGCTTACCGCTCACATGGTGCCCGGCCCGATTGTACAACGTGACGCTGTGGCCAAGGGCTGTCATCCGCGCACCCAGTTCTTCCACGGCCACTTCGATCCCGCCCTCGCGGGAGGGCACCCGCTTGTGCCCTAACATGGCGATTCGCATCTTCATCCCTCCTCGTGTTTTTCACAATCCATCCTGCGTTTTGCAGGCATCCCGCAGCCATTGCCCCAGCCGGTGCAGCGGTGGGACCCGGACCAAAAGGCATTCTGCCGCAAAGCGAAGCCATGTCCGGTGCGTTTGTCCCGGCAGTTGCCGAAGTTCGGCAGCCGAAGTGCCCAGCGCTTGCAGACAGCGGCGGCGCAGCGGCTTTTGGTGCCGCAACTGCAAGGCGAACCGACCGGCGTATTTGCAGCACTCTTCCAGATATAGGCGGCGCAGCGCCGGGGTGGGGGCTGCCGCTGCCCGGTCCCGCAGGACGCTCAGCAGTGCGGGCCGTGCCTCGGGCGGGGCCGTATGGGAGGCTGAATCGGAACGCGGGGTATAGAAATAGAGCGGTGTATCGGTGTAAGCCAATCCTTCGCCCCGTTGACAGACCCCCGCCAGCACGTCCAGTACAAACACCACATCCTCGCCGTAGGCAAGCCCCGCAGCAAAGCGGCAGCTTGCCACCGCCCGGCGGGTGTAGAGTTTGCCATGCACATAGATTTTTTCGATGTCACGCAAAAGTTCCTGTGGGGCGAGGAAACGAAACCCCGGTTGACAGAGGGACCCCGGCCCGGGGTCTGTCCCCTCCAGATGCCGGGCGATCGTCATGGCGGCGCCGGTGCGGCGGGCAGCGTCCAATAGGGCTCCCAGAAAGCAGCAGTGCAGTTGGTCGTCGCCGTCCACAAAGGTTAGGTAATCCCCCACGGCGTGGTCCAGCCCAAAATTCCTCGCTGCCGAAACCCCGCGGTGGGGCAGATGAAAGACCCGAAACCGCGGATCGCGGGCGGCTGCCGCGTCCAGCAAGGCGGGGGTGGCGTCGGTGCTGCCGTCATCCAAACAGAGCACCTCAAAGTCGGGAAAACGGCTGGCTTGCAGCGCTGCCAGACAGGCCTCGATCCGATTTTCCAGATTGTAGACCGGTACTAGGACCGAGATTACCGCCCGGCGGCCCATAGAGGTTCCCTCCCTTGGGGGTGAAAAGGTGAAGTCAAAAGGTGACCCGCGCCAACAAACCCCGGCGGCGGGGCAGTGCGGCAGACGCGGTGCCGCACTGGGCCTGCCGTACCGAAAGGTCGATCCAGAACACCGTCAGGTGCATATAGGCCACGTTGGGGGGCCAATAAAAGCTGGTGTTGTCGGTCATGAAGGTGGTCCACATATAGACCGTGGCCGCCAGCAGAAAGGCGGCGGACCGCAGCCCGAACCGCTTGGCTACCCGATGGATGCGGAAGCGCATTTCGTAGAACAGCCAGATGGTCCAACACCAGAACCCGGTTTCGATGAGAAATTCCAGAAACACACAGTGTACGGCACCCACCTGCGTGGTGGTGTTTTGCCCGTACTCGTAGATGAACCGGATGCCCTGCCCCAGATAGGTGGGGGAAAAGTCGTAGAGATCCTCGTAGTAGGTGAACAGAAAATCCCGGCTCATCAGGTCGATGTGCAGGGCGTCCGCCAACTGAAAGTAGACGCCGGACCGGATGCCCCAGATGTAGAGAAACACCCCCACGATGGCGGTATAACCCACCAGCCGGGCAAACAAGGTTTTGAACCGGTCAGGCAGACGCAGATAGATCCCGCCCACCAATGCACCGAGAATGACCCCCGGCACGGCGATTCGTTTAAGCGCCAGTGTGAAGAAGAAACAAGCCAGCAGCAGGTGACCCAACTGTAAGCGGCCTTTTTTGCGGTATAGCAAGAAAAAGACGATGTAAGGACCAAATCCAAACACCATATCGTGGAGCTCCATGGCGTGGATGGCGTCACCGGTTTCCCCGGTGAAGGTGCGCAGCAGCGCGAAATACTCCGAAAAGACCTGTCCCGAGCTGTAAGCCAAACAGACCTGCAGCAGCTTGACGGTGTTGGCTGCGCACATGGTGTAAAAATTCAGGTAAATCGAGCGGCCGCCAAACAGGTAGTAGGCGCTGAGAAAATACCCGATGATGGTAAACATGTAGATGGTGTTCAAAGAACCGCGAACAATGTAGTCCCGGTCTTGGAGCTGCATGATCCACAGAACCAGCGACCAGCTCCAGAACATCAGGAAGGGAAAATAAAACAGCAGAAAGAACCGCAGCATCTGGCGGGCTTTGGCAAAATCCGGTTTGACGGCAAATTCCGCCACAGCCCAAGCCATCATCAGGCAGGCTACGCCGTATTTGATGCCTACGTTGAAGTAGTAACAGGCACACAGGTTGGCCGCCAACGACAGCACCAAAAACAGGGCGGTGCGCCAGTTCCGGCGCCCCCAGTCCACCAAGATGTTCATGGGTACTCCCTTTCCAGCGGTATTAGTAGCAATCTATGTCAACGACCACCAGTTCCGGCGGGTTGTTGAACCGGGGCACCCAGTTGGACTGTCCCAATCCGCGGCTGATGATGACATTGCAGCCATTGACGTCGTGCTGCCCCTCGGCCCAAGTGGGGAAGAACCCTTGGTTGGACTCATACAAAGGGCCCAGTCCCGGCAGGCGGATGACCCCGCCGTGTACATGGCCGCACAAGGCCAGATCCAACGAGTAGTCGTCCATGGCGCTCTCAAACACATCGGGGTAGTGGCTTAACAAGATCTTGAAGCAGTCCTCCCCGCTCATCCGGGTCAGAAAATCCTCTGCGTAGGTGGGCACCAGATCGGGCATCAGCGCCATACCGCCGATGGCCACGGTGTTTTCCCCAATGGTGACGATCTCATAATCCAAGTTCACCACATGAACACCCAGTGCGGTCAGGTCATCGGTCAAGGTACTGTCGGTAGACAAAAGGACCGCATACTCGTGGTTGCCCAACCCGTAGTAGACGGGGGCGATCTCCACAAGCTGCCGGCACAGGTCCAGTACCCCTTGGGTGTTGGTGGGCTGCTGGCGCAGGATCATATCGCCGGTAATGGCGATGAGATCCGGGGACAGACGGTTTACTTCCGCCACCAGATCGGCGTTGTCGTCGCCAAAGGAAGCACAGTGCAGGTCGGAAAGCTGTACGATGCGCAGGTTGCTGACCACCTTATCGCTTTTGACCTGATACTGATAGAAGGTTAAATCCAACCGGTCATTGGCAAAGCCGTAGTGCAGTGCGGCCGTTACCGACAGCAAAAACAGGACCACCACCAGAACCACGACACACCAGTAAAATGGGGTGCGGCGGGGTGGGATTTTATGGAACTCAGCCATGGGCGGCCTCCTTCTTGCGGGCTCGATCGATGGACAGATGCAGCAGGTCGCGAATCTCGTAGATTTTGTCTTGGGTGGAGGTAGCGGCGCCGCAGTCCACCACAATGCCGGCATCCTCGGTGTTGTTGACGTAGTCTACCTCCGAGTGGACGCGCTCCAGCAGGGCATCGGCCTTTTCGGGGGTGCAGTGGGGCAGCAGGGCAATGAACTGGCCGCTGTTGTTGTAGCCCACAAATCCTTCGGGACTGAAGATCTGCCCCAAGATCCGGCCCAATTTTTTCAGGGCTGCGTCGCCGGTTTCCCGGTCATGACCGCTGTGACGTACCGCGTCAAAGCGGAACTGCAAAAAGACGCAGGTGAAAGATTCCGCCAGCACACCGGCGCTGTATTTGTTGAACTGCAGGTCGCACTGGGTACGGTTGGGCAGGTCGGTTTTGGGGTCGATGTAGAGGAAATACTCCACAAAGTCCCCGGTACGGCCCAGAAATACAGCCAGCAGACTGGCCAAAATCAGCGAAGCGATGAGAGCCAGACCCATATACAGCGCAACACTCACCGAGGTGCTGGACAGCACGCTGGTACGTACCGCGATGTTGTCGGGGCTGTTGACGGTGTTGAATTCATCCACCGTCTGCAGGGCTACCTCGTACAGGTCGTCCATCTCCTGCGAAAGGGCGGTGATGTCGGTGTCCATCTGGTTGGCCAGCGGCGTGCCCGGTCCGGTCACCGTTTCGGCACTGGAAAACACTTCCAAGGTCTCCTCGTTTTGGGCGATGCTGCGTTCCAACTGGGCTTTTTCGGATTGCTGCTCCACATAGGTGCGGATCAGCTTGTCGTAGGTGGTAATGGTGTTGGTGATCTGGTCGTGCTCCAGCTCCACATCCCCCAAGATCAGGCTGTTTTCGCCGTCCTCCAGATAGTAGGGGGAATCCTCCAGTGTTTTATCTCCGAACTGCTGGATCAAGGTGATGGTTTTTCCCAGCGTGGTGTTGCAGTTTTCCAACTGGATCTGGGCGGCAGTCAGTTTGTTGGTGTAATGGGTGACCAATACGTCCTGATCCTGCACGATCCGGTTGTTGAGGATCAGCGCAAAGAGCACCGGCAGCCGGGTGTCCCGGATGTACTCGTAGGAGTCCACCAAGTCCCCAAAGGAATAGCCGGTCTGTACGCTGCGAAATTCCGGGTACAGTTCGGCGCGGTTGTACAGGTAGGCGATAATGTCCTCGCAACTGTTTTGCAGCAGTTGGGCGCACTCGATGTAGTCGTAGGCGGCGGTGGACACGTTGGTGGCGTTGTTGGGGAACACCACATAGTTGACGTACTTCTGGCTGTATTCCTCCAGATAGTGGTTGATCACGCTGTTGAGCACGTCCTCGGCAAAACCAAGGCTGGTTTCGCTGCCGCTGGTAAAGGTGACAAGATACCGGGTGGGGAAATATTCGTATTCCTCGCCGTCCTCCAGCAGGGCTTCCTTGCGGGTCTCTTCATCTTCGGGGATGATGGGGGTCACCTGAATGCCCGAACGGATATACTCCACGCTGGAACTGATGCCCAGATCCTGAATAGCGGCCGTCACCACCGACGCGCTATAAATCTCGCTGGTGTCGATGCGGGTGCCTGCCGGTGTCAGCCCTTCGGAGGCCGTTTCATTCACATATTCCAGCGTCACCGCGGCGGTGTAGGTCTGGTGGCTCTGTGCATAGCGATAGACAAATAGGCAGCCGGCCAGCATGATCAGCGCGATCAGAAAGCGGTATTTTTTCAGATAGCGCAGCAACTGAAATTCTTTCAAGACAGTCTCTCCTCATCTCAGGTCGTGGCGGCGGTTTTGGCCTTGCGGCTGGGTTTGCGGCGGGGCTTGCGGGGGGCGCGATAGGTGTCCAGATAGAACCCCAGCAGCAGAACGGCGCCTACGGCCACGCCCAGCACAATGCCAAACTTTAGGTTCACTTTGTCTACGATGCCGCTGTACAGGAACTGAACGCTCAGATAGTTGTGGGGCTGTGCGTTGAGGTACTCCCGGTTCACTTGGGTGACCAGCGCTTCCAGCTCGGCGATCTCCGCGTCCAGACTTTCAATCATGGCGTCGGCGGCGGCGCGCTGCGCATCGGTGGAACCCAGCTCGATCTTGTCGATCATATCCAAATTCCGGTCAATGGAAACCTGCGTGCCTTTGGCCTGCTCCAGATAATTCTCCGCTTCCAAGGCCAGATCATCGATGCCGATTTTGGTGCGGGACATGTAGTATTCGTGGTTGTTGTCGTAGGTGGGGATCAGCACCGAATCGATCATGGAATTTTGGTAGGCGTCGATGGTGTCGGTGCGGATCTGGTATTTGTCCATGTACTCCTCGTAGGACTGGCGCAGCAGCTTGTTTTTGTACTCCAAGGTCTGGATGCTCAGGTCGGCATTTTTGGCGATGCCATGCTCCCACACATAGGCCGACAGTTGGGCATAGGGCAGCTCGGTCAGGTTGTTTTGCATCTCCAGCAACTGTTTGAAAGTCAGCCCGGTGCTGGCCGAAGTGAACTCTCGGTCCTCGTTGATTTTGTCGTTGAGAAAACCCGACAGCTTGGAAAGGCGCACATCCAGATAGGAAACGATGTCCAGATATTCCATCCCGCTGTAATCGATCTCCACTTTGGGGAAAACTGTCGATGTGTCAGCGTATTTTTCAAAAAACACATCCTTGTAAGCCTTCAAGATCAGCTTGAGCATCTCCTGCGGGGCCAAGTCCATCTCCGGGTCATCCGACAGGGTGATGTAGTAGGAGGTGGCAATGTATTCATCCTCGTCCACGTTCAGCATGTCCCGGTTGAAGGAGCTGTCCACCCCCACCCGCTGGGACAATTCCAGCGGGTCCACTGTGCCGGTCAGACCGGCGTACTCGATGGCACGGGTCATCACTTCCTCGCTGCGGATCTCGCTGGGGGAAAAACGGCCGCCCGAAGGGGTCAGGCCCTGTGTGCTTTCCTCATAATTCAGCGAGAGGACCGCACCGGCCACGCCGTTGTTGCGAAAATAGAAAAAAACCGAACTGCCCAGCACCACGGCCGCCATAGCGCACAGCAGCAGCCGAGAACGCTGGTGCAGGACCTGAAACACCCGCTGCAAAAAGGGGGTCTCCATCTCCTGCTGCCACTGCTCTGCGGTGGTAGATAATAAATCTTCTGTTGTGGAAATGGGCTGAGAATCCGCCGGTTTGGACGTCGCTTTTTTGGGCTTTTTGCTCCACATGGATGATTTCTCCTTCAGGTGGCCAAGAGGCAATGACGAAAGATGCAATGGAAAAATGACAAGAAAAACAACGATATAAAGATGTTAATTTGCGAAAAAATGAAATAGGTCATAAAATCCCAAATTTATTATAGAAAAAAAAGAACTGTTTTGTAAAGACTCGTTCCGGCCAAAAAAATCATTTGTGTATATAATATTGACAGGATGCCGAAAAACATGGTATACTACATACGAGCAATTACGCATAAAATTGAATGATGTACCAAACTGGTTGAAAAGCCAGGACGGAAAGCATAAGTGTCTAAGCGACGTTGTCGTAGGATTGACTGGCTGCAACCAACCCCCCAAGCGGAGGTTTGTTGCGGCTTTTTGTTTTATCGGGGGATAACGCCGTTGAAATGCGCAAGGAGGAGCAAACAAATGGAAAATCGGAAACCCTATCAAAAGCCGGTCAGCGAGCTGATCGTCTTTGGTAACGACGACATCATTACCACCAGCGGAAGCGAGTCGGGCGGCGACGGTTGGAACAACAACGGCAACGGCAATGGCAACGGCCATTGGTTCCCCGACAAGCCCGGTAACGGCGGCCACCACAAGAAGTAAGACCGAGCCGTCTGCGCGGCGTGCCGTCGGCCCGTTAGGCCGAGGCCGCCGGGCCGGCGATTAGGCAGGCGGGGGACCGCCTGCTATTTTTTTGGTTACGGAGGTACTCCATGAAACTCAAAGACGGTTGGACCCTGCACCAACTGGCAGGACAGTATCTGGCGGTGGCCACCGGTGCCGCTGCCCAGTGCAACGGCATGATCCGCAACAACGAAACGGCTGATTTTCTGTTCCGGCTGCTGCAAGGCGGCACCACCCGGCAGGCGCTGATAGACAGTCTGCTGGCAGAGTACGCGGTGGAGCGGCCGCAGGCAGAGGCGGATGTGGACGCACTGCTGGCACAGCTGCGTGCCAACGGTCTGTTGGAAGAACCATGACACCCCTACCAAAAAGGAGGCGAGCCTGTGCTGCATCTACCCAAAGGGAATGCGCTGCGCTGGCTGTGGAGCCATGCCGGACGGTACCGTTACGGCGCCTTGGCGCTGTGCCTGCTGCAAGTCCTGATGGCGCTGGCCGGTGTGGCCGCACCGCTGGCGTTCCGGGCGGTGGTGGACGCTGCCACCGGATTGCGGCGCAGCGATTTTTTGTGGGCGTTGGCGGTCTATGGTTTGCTGCTGCTGACGCAGACCGGGCTGGGCACGCTGGGCTATGCACTGCAAGGCCGAACCACCTACCGCATGGAAGGTTATCTGCGGGGCAAACTGCTTGCCCGGCTGTTGCGGGCCGATCAGCGGGAACTGCAAAAGCATTCCTTGGGGGAACTGAACAACCACATCAACGAAGATGTGGCCATTGTGGTATCTAGCCTGTTGGAAATGCTGCCCCAGTTGCTCTATCTGGCCGTTCAGGTGGTGGGCGCAGCGGTGGTGCTTTTCTGGTGGGACCGCACCTTCCTACTGCTGTTTGTGGTACTGTTGGCGGTAGCGGGGCTGGTATTGACCCGGGTCTACCGTCCGCTGCAAGCGCTGTACCGGGAATCCCGTCAGAAATATGACCGGGTCATGACGGTCCAGCAGGATACCTTGCGCAACACCTTGCTGATCCGCAGCTTTTCGGCCTTTGATACGGTGGAGCAGGCTTGGCGCCGCCGCACCGAGGGCTGGCGGATGGTGCGGGACCGGCAGAACGCCTACGCCAATACGATTTACAGCGGCTACACGCTGCTGAACGATCTGGGATTTTTGGCCTGTTTGCTGTGGTACGGCATGGGAATCCTTGCCGGTACCGTCAGCTACGGCACGTTGGCCGGTGCCTTGCAGTTGGTGGGGCAGCTCCAAAGCCCGATGGGGTCCTTTGGACGGATTTTTTCCCACTATTGCGCGCTGTGTACCTCGGCCCAACGGCTGCAGGAACTCTACGCCATCCGGCAGGACCCGCTGCCCGAACAGCCGGCCACGCTGCCGGATGTGGAATCCATCACGCTGGACCATGTCTCCTTTGCCTATGAGGGGACCCCTGTGCTGGAGGACATCTGCCTGACCGTTCACCGAGGGGACGTCATCGCCATTGCGGGGCTGTCCGGTGCGGGAAAAAGCACCTTGTTCCGGTTGCTGCTGGCCTTTTATCCGCCGGACAGCGGCGAACTGCGGGTCACCTTGGCGGACGGCAGTACGCAACCGCTGAATGCCGCCCTGCGTACCCTTTTTGCCTATGTGCCGCAGGGCAACGATATGCTGGCCGGGTCCATCTGTCAGGCCGTGGCCTTTCGCTACCATAGCAAAACCTTCACCCCCGAAGAACGAGCCCGCATTCGGTGGGCCTGTCAGGTGGCGTGCGCCGACACCTTTGTGGAGGCACTGCCGGAACAGTATGATGCCCGCATTGGGGAGGATGGCGCGGGCTTCTCGGAAGGGCAGCTCCAGCGGTTGTCCATTGCCCGGGCGCTCTACTGCGGCGCACCGGTACTGCTGCTGGACGAAGCGACCTCGGCACTGGATGTGGAGGTAGAGCAGAAATTGCTGGAACATCTGCGGGCCTTGCGGGATAAGACCGTGCTGCTCATCACCCACGATGCGCAGGCACGGCAGATTTGCAGCCGTACCATCTATGTGGAAAATGGAAAACTGCGGGAGGCATCCGATGAGCCAGACGCCTGACTTTGTGCAACAACAACGGGATTGTCGGTTTCTCACCGAGGTGGTGCGGGCGGCTTTAAAACAAACTGCACCGCCCCCCCTTGCCGAAAGACTGTGATTGGGCCCGCCTTTACGACGCCGCCCGGTTCCATAGTCTGGAGGGGATGATCTGGCCCACCGTTCAAGCGGCGGTGACGGACCACGTCCCCGCGCTGGCGGCTGTATGGCAGCGCCGGACCGACCAACTGTTGCTTCAGACGCTGACCCAGTGGGAAGCGCTGCAAACCCTGACCCAACAGTTGGGTCAGGCGGGCATCCCCTTGGTGCAGCTAAAAGGACTGGTCCTGCGGGACCTTTATCCCCAACCCACCATGCGGCAGCTTTCCGATTTGGACCTGCTGATTCATCCCGAGCAGGCACAGGCCGCGGCTGCTTTCTTGGCGGAACAGGGCTACCGGTTGGAGGAAGATGCCGAACAGACCCCCTACCACCGGGGATATGTCCGGCCGCCCTACCTTCAGGTGGAACTGCACACCGATCTGCTGGACCCGCAGGCGGCGTATTACCCGGCGGTTTGTGACCCATGGGGGCATTTGGCGCCGTCGGGGGACCGGCTGGACGCGCTGTATACCTACCTCTACTGCGTGATCCATGCCGCCAAACACTATTACTATAAAGGTACAGGTATCCGCACCGTGCTGGACCTGTACCTGCTGCGCCGCCACTGCCCGCCGGAGGAAGCGCCGGTGCAGGCAGCGCTGCGTGCCATCCATTTGGAGGCATTTCACCGGGATCTGTCCACGCTGGGAGAGTGCTGGTTTGGGGATAGACAGCCCCTGCCCGCTGAACTGGAATCCATGGCGCGGGTGGTCTGGGCTGCGGGTACCCACGGCTCGCCCTATGCCCATGCCGCCGGTGCAGTAGCTCCGCAGCGAGGGACCGTCAGCTTTGTGCTGCATCGGGCTTTCCCGGACTTTGCCACCATGCAGGCTACCTACCCGGTATTGAGCCGGTATCCGGTGCTGCTGCCTTGGTTTTGGGGGCATCGGTTGGTGCGCCGACTGGTGGGGAATCCCCGCGTTGTGGCTAAGGAGCTGGGGGTTCACGCCAAAATGAAACGATAAACAGGACATAAAAAAGGAAGCCTTCCCTGCCGGTAAGCGGGGAAGGCTTCCTTTTTATGATGTATGATAGAAGCGGTCAAGGCCGGGGGCGGTCCGCGTCATCCAACTGGCGGGCTACCTGCTGGGCCAACTGCACAAATTGCTTGAGCAGGGCATCCCCGACCGTTTTGGCACAGCAGATGCCGTATCGCAGCGGCGCAATGCCATCCAGCGGCAGATAGGTCAATTCGGGGTCCCCGGCGGCGGGCTGGGGCAAAATTGCACAACCGTACCCGGCCTGCACCAACATCCGTACCACCTGCGCGTTCTCGCTGATGTGGATACGTTCGGGGGAAAGATGCTGGGCAATGCGATTTTGCAGCGCGGTGGCCTGCGTCGGAATGGTGTAGGCGTTGCAGAGCACCAGTTCTTGGGCAAACAGCGTTTCCTCGTCAATGTGAGTGCGCTGGGTCAGCGGGTGGCCGTTGGGCACCACGCAGCACAACGGCACCTGACGCAGCGGCGTAAAGTGCAGCCCCTCCCGCACCGGCAGCCCATCCTCAAACCCGAATAGGACCTCCAACTCCCCTTGGAAAAACAGATTCAGCAGCGCCTGGTGGGGGAGAATCCGCAGATAGGGGTGAAAAGCCTCGATGGTATTGCGGCAGGTGCGCAGAAGCTCCCGCAGAAAACGCAGTTCTCCCTCACTTTCGCAGCCGATGCGCAGCACCTGTGTACCCACACTGCTGTGGTGCTGCATTCGGGCGGAAGCAATCCGCAGATGTTCCAGCATCTGTTTGGCGTGCTCCAAAAAGATGTTCCCTTCGGGGGTGAGCAGCACCGTGCGGGTGGTGCGGTAGAACAGCTTGGTGTTCAGTTCTTCCTCCAGCCCCTGAATCTGACGGGATACCGCCGACTGGGTCACGTTCAAAATTTCGGCGGCCCGGGCAAAGTTCAAGTTTTCTGCAATCTGAATAAAACTCTCTAATTGTTGCGTATTCAAAACCATACACCTCGGATTAATGCGTGTTTTACATGAATTGTACCATTTTTTCACTTCTTTTTCCAGAGAAAACATGGTTCAATAGAAAATAGGGTACCGTCGAATTTTGACAAATTTCGTCGAGTCCCTTCGCGCAATCGGCCGGCAAAGGCCGAGTTTTTCAACAAGAAAATTTCCAGTAGAAAGAACGAAAGAATCATCATGGCACAAACACAGCAAACCCAAGTTCCCCAAGGTCTGACCGCCGGTATCGACATCGGTTCCACCACCACCAAGGTGGCGGTCCTCGCACCGGACAACGGCGAGATTGTATATTCCGAATACCGGCGCCACCACGCCGACCAACTGCAAAGCGTTTTTCATGTGCTGGACACGTTGGAACAGCAGTTCCCCGGGCAGACCTTCCGGCTTTGCCTGACGGGGTCCGGCGCCAAACCCATTGCCGAAGCGCTGGACCTGCCCTTCGCACAGGAAGTGGCCGCCAACGCCGCCGCCCTGCGCCGCCGTTACCCCGCCGTGGGCAGCGCCATCGAGCTGGGCGGTCAGGACGCCAAGATGATCTTTTTCCAGACGGATCCCCAAACCGGCGCCCGCAGTGTGGCCGATATGCGGATGAACGGCAGTTGTGCCGGCGGCACCGGTGCTTTTATCGACGAGATCGCCTCGCTGCTCAAAGTCCCGGTGGAACAGTTCAATGCACTGGCCCAGCAGGGCCGCTGTGTCTACGATATTTCGGGCCGCTGCGGCGTCTATGCCAAGACAGACATTCAGCCGCTGCTCAATCAGGGGGTGGCCAAGGCGGATCTGGCCCTGTCGGCCTTCCATGCCATTGCCAAACAGACCATCGGCGGTCTGGCGCAGGGCCTGACCATCACCAAGCCGGTGGTGTTTGAGGGCGGTCCTCTGACCTTCAACCCGGTGTTGGTGCAGGTTTTTGCCCAGCGTTTGGAACTGGCCGAGGACGAGATTTTGCTGCCGGAACATCCCGAGCTGATGGTGGCCTGCGGGGCCGCCGTCTGTGCCGAAACGATGTTCCGGGGGGACTGCGTACCGGCTTTGCCTGCCGACCTGCGCCGGCGGCTGCAAGCCAATGCCCCCAAGGCAGAAGTCACGGCGGCATCCCGGCCTTTCTTTGCCGACGAGGTGGAAGAACAAGCATTTTTGGTGCGGCACCGTACTCGTACACTGACCCCCTACCAGCCCAAGGCAGGGGAAACCATCGACGCCTTTTTGGGCATCGACTCGGGCAGTACCACCACCAAGTTTGTGCTGATGGATGATCGGGGCAAGCTGCTGGATTCCTTCTACGCGCCCAACGCCGGCGAACCCCTGCTGGTGGCCAAGCGGGCGCTGCTGGCCCTGCGGGACCGGTACCGGGCGGCAGGCGCCACATTGAACATTCTGGCGGCGGGCACCACCGGCTACGGCGAGATGCTGTTCGCCAAGGCCTTTGGCGCTGAATACCACACCGTGGAGACGGTGGCCCATGCCCGGGCGGCCAAGGAATATGTGCAGGATGCTACCTTCCTGCTGGACATTGGCGGGCAGGACATGAAGGCCATGTGGCTGGACCACGGCATCATCACCAACATCGTGGTCAACGAAGCCTGTTCCTCGGGCTGTGGTTCCTTTTTGGAAAACTTCGCGGCCTCGCTGGGCATCCCCACCAAGGAAATCGCCGATGCTGCTTTTGCCTCGGAACATCCGGCGGTGCTGGGCAGCCGCTGCACGGTTTTCATGAACAGCAGCATCATCACCGAGCAGCGCAACGGCAAGAGCGCGCAGGACATTATGGCGGGGCTCTGCCGTTCCATCATCGAAAACGTCTTTACCAAGGTCATCCGGCTGTCCAATTTGGACTCGCTGGGGGACCGCATCGTGGTGCAGGGCGGCACCTTTGAGAACAACGCCGTCCTCCGCGCTTTGGAGGAATATACCGGGCGGCAGGTCATCCGGGCGCCCTATCCCGGCTTGATGGGGGCCATCGGCATGGCGCTGCTCACCCGGGAGCGCTACCATGCGAACCCCCAGAACCAGACCTTCTTGGGGCTGGACGCGCTGGAAGCATTCCAGTACCATCAGGAGGAAAACGCCCCCTGTCCCTTCTGCACCAACCACTGCAAGCGCACGATTCTGCGCTTCTCCAACGGCAACTCTTGGATCACCAACAACCGCTGCGAGCGGGGCGAGATTCTGGGCGACCCCAAGGATGCGGCGGTGCAAAAGCAGCTTAAAGCCCAGCGGGAAAAGGCGGGCGCTGTGCCCAACCTCTACCGCGAACGGGAAAAGCTGCTGCTGCGGGACTATCCTTGTCCTCATCCCACCAAGGACCGGGGCATCACCATCGGCATACCCCGGGTGCTGTCCTTCTGGGATACCCTGCCGTTCTGGAGCACCCTGCTGCGGGCGCTGGGCTTCCGGGTCCAACTGTCGGACCGCAGCACCCGCAAACTGTACGAGAGCGGCATCTCCGCCGTTACATCGGATACGGTCTGCTTCCCGGCCAAGCTGGTCCACGGTCATATCCGCAATCTGGTGGAAAAAAAGGTGGACCGCATCTTTATGCCGGTGGTCACCACCGTTCCGTCGGAAAACCCCGAAAAAACCAGCCGCTCGATGTGCGCGGTGGTCAAGGGGTATCCGCTGGTCATCGGCAACTCGGACGACCCCGCCAAACAGTGGGGCATCCCCTACGATGCGCCGGTCTTCCACTGGTACACCGAGGCCGACCGGGAAAAACAGCTCGTCCACTATTTTGCAGAGATCTTCGGCTTTTCGGCCGGGGAAACCAAGCGAGCCTTGCGGGCCGCGGTGGACGCCGAGCGGGCTTTCCGCACCACCTTGCAGGCCCGGGGCCGGGAAGTACTGGACCAAGTCACCAAAGAAAATCGCTTTGCGGTGGTGTTGGCCTCCCGCCCCTACCAGAACGATGCGCTGGTCAACCACGAACTGCCTGAACTGTTTGCCGGCATGGGCATCCCGGTGCTGACCGCCGACGCGGTGCCCGGGGTGGAGGATGTGGACCTGAGCATGAGCCGGCTGGACATCGTCAACAACTTCCATGCCCGCATGCTGTCCAGCGCCATTTTGGCCGCCCAAAATCCCCATCTGGAGTATGTCCAGCTTGTCAGCTTTGGCTGCGGCCACGACGCCTATCTCTCCGATGAGATCCTCCGCCTGATGAAGGAAGTCTCGGGCAAGATCCCGCTGATCCTCAAGGTGGACGAAAGCGATGTGCAGGGACCGCTGCGCATCCGGGTGCGCTCCTTCCTCGAGACGGTGGCCATGCGCCGTGCCCAGCAAAAGACGCCCCCCGTGCCCCAACCGCTGCGGGACCCCTACCCGGTGAAATTCCAGAAGACCGACCGGCAAAAGACCGTGCTGGTGCCCAACACCTCCCACGCTTTCTGCCGGCTGCTGTCGGCGGTGTTCTGTGCGCAGGGCATCCGGGCGGTGCCGCTGGCTGTCGGACGGGAGAATGCCATCCATATGGGCAAGCGGTATGTCCACAACGACATCTGCTTCCCGGCGCAGATCGTCATTGGCGAAGTGCTGGCCGCGCTGCAAAGCGGGGAATATGATCTGAACAACACCGCCGTGGCCATGGCCAAATACATCGGGGACTGCCGCCTGACCCATTACAGCGCCCTGCTGCGCAAAGCGCTGGACGACGCGGGGTTTGCGCAGGTGCCGATCCTGACCAACGACGATCAGGACGCCCATAACCTGCACCCCGGCTTCAAGCTGAACCTGCTGTCCTCGGTGCGGATCGCCTACGGGCTGCCCATGATCGATGCATTGGAAGAACTGCTGCGCAAGATCCGTCCCTACGAACTGGAGCGGGGCGCTGCCCAGCGGGCTTTTGATCAGGCGATGGACGCACTGGTGGAAGGCATGGAACAGGGCGGTGTCCGTGGTGCGGCGGAAGGGCTGCGCAAGGGCATTGAACTGCTGAAAAACGTGCCCTACGACCGGTCCCATCTGCGGCCCCGGGTGCTCATCGTGGGCGAATACCTGCTGAACTTCCACCCCGGCGCCAACCGGGATATCGAGGCCTATCTGGAGCGCAACGGCTTTGAGATCATCGAGGCCCGGATGACCGACGTCATCCAGAAAACCTACTTCTATCAGGACAGCCAAATCAAGGAGCAGCATGTAGGCCGTACACCGGCCGAAAAGGTGTGGTACCGTACGGCGGATCATCTGTTTGACGCGGCCCATGACCTGACCGACCGCATCGCGTCGGCCCATCCGCTCTACGAGAAGGCGGCCCGGATTCAGGATCTGGCCCGCAAGAGCGACCCCATCATCCCCCACACCTTCGACGCGGGGGAGGGCATCCTGATCCCCGGCGAGATTTTACACCACGCCGAAAACGGCTGCCGGGCCTTTGTCATCTTGCAGCCCTTCGGCTGTCTGCCCAACCATGTGGTGGGCCGGGGCATTACGAAAAAGATCAAGGAACAATACCCCGATGCCCAGATCTTGCCCTTGGACTATGACCCCGACGTGAGTTTTGCCAACATCGAAAACCGGCTGCAAATGCTGGTGATGAATGTGCGCCACGGCGCTGGCGGCACCACCCCCGGCGGAAGTCTTGACAAAAGCCGGCAGAAGGACTAATATGTAATAGGTTACTTAATTGGAGGGGATGGCCGATGGCGGGCACGATGCCCTTTGGCTTGAAGATCGCGATCATCAACCGGGCGTTTCACAAACGGCTGGATGAGAAGGCTGCCGCGATGGACCTGACTGCAGTACAGTTGCGGGTGTTGGGGGCCATCAGCCGGTTGGAGGCGGCGGGCCAGACCGAGATCCACCAGCAAGATCTGGAGCGCATCGAGCGGGTCAGCCACCCGGCTATGACCAAAATGCTGCAGCGGCTGGAGCACAAAGGCTTTGTCTGCTGCGTGCCCAGCACGCAGGACCGCCGGTACAAGAAAGTAAGCTGTACTCCCCAGTCCCGGGGCATCCACCAGTTGATTTTGGAACAGGATGCCGAGGTGCTGGCCGAGCTGTGCAGGAACTTTACCCCGGCACAAAAGGAAGCCTTACAGCAGTTGGCGGATCAGCTACTGAGCAACATCGATTCGGAGTGACTGCCCTTTCGGGGGCGGGTCCATTTCCGGGCAGTGCGTCGAAACGAGCTTTCGGCGCTACTGCCTGCTTTTTTGTCCAAATAAGTAACTAGTTACTTAATAAAGAGAGGAAACAAAGTATGCAGAATGCAAAAAACGAAGCGAGCAACGCCTTTGCCACCGAGCCCATCGGCAAGCTCATCACCAAGTTTGCCATCCCGTGCGTGATCTCGCTGCTGGTCAACTCACTGTACAACATTGTAGACCAGATCTTCATCGGCTGGGGGGTAGGCTACTTGGGCAACGGCGCCACCAACGTGGTGTTTCCCATCACCATCGTGGCGTTGGCCCTCTCGCTGATGATCGGTGACGGCGGCGCCGCCTACCTGAGCCTGAAACTGGGCGAGGGGGATACCGCCAAAGCCCGTCGGGGTGTGGGCAATGCGCTGGCCATGGTCATTGTGGTCAGCATCTTGCTGGCGGCGGTTTTTCTTGGGTTCATCAACCCCATCCTGAATCTCTTCGGCGCCACCGATGTGCTGCGCCCCTACGCGCTGGAATACGGGTTTGTCATCGGTCTGGGTCTGCCTTTCATGATGATTCCCGCGGCTCTCAACTCGATGATCCGTGCCGACGGCAGCCCCAAGTATGCCATGTTCTCGATGATTTTGGGGGCCGTCATCAACACGGTGTTTGACCCCATCTTCATCTTTGTCTTCGGCATGGGGGTGCGGGGCGCCGCCATTGCCACTGTCATGGGGCAGGTGGCTTCCTTTGTCTTTTCCATCATCTATGTGTTCCGGTTCAAAAACTTCCGGCTGACCCTTGCCGACCTGCGCCCGCAGGTAGCCGTATGCCGCAATGTGCTCAGCTTCGGCATCAGCAGCTTCATCACCCAGATCGCCATTACCATTGTTATGGCCCTGTCCAACAACATGTTGGCCTCCTACGGCGCCCAGTCCGTCTATGGGTCGGAGATCCCCCTCACCGCCATGGGCATTGTCATGAAGGTCAACCAGATCCTCATCTCCATTTTGGTAGGCATCTCCACCGGCGCCCAGCCCATCATCGGCTTCAACTACGGCGCCAAGAATTTCCACCGGGTGCGCAAAGCCTTCGACATCGCACTGGTGGCCTCCGAGATCGTGGCTGTTGTGGGCTTTTTGATCTTCCAGTTTGCGCCGATGAGTGTCGTTTCGCTCTTCGGTTCCGAGGAAGGGCTTTACAACGAATTCGCTGTGTTGTCCTTCCGCATCTTCCTGCTGCTCTGCCCGCTCACCGGCTTCCAGACCGTGGCGGCCATCTATCTGCAGGCCATCGGCAAACCGGGCAAGTCGGCCCTTCTGTCCCTGTCCCGGCAGATCATCTTTTTTGTGCCGGCAGCTCTGATCCTGCCCCGCTTCTTGGGCGTGTTGGGGGTGTTGTGGACCGGTCCGGTGGCGGACGGTCTGGCCTTCCTGCTGGCGCTGGGACTCATCCTCTACGAGCGCAACCAGCTTAAAAAAGTCTCTCATGCCGAATAAGGCATCCCATCGGAAAGGAGCATTGTTATGACCAAACATCGTGTCATCACCATCAGCCGCGAATTTGGCAGCGGCGGCCGAACCATCGGCAAGAAGGTGGCGGAAAAACTGGGCATCCCCTGTTATGACAGCGAGCTGATCCAGCAGATCGCCGCCGAAAGCGGCTTTGACAGCCGGTATGTGCAGGAAGCAGGGGAGTACGCCCCCGGCGGTTTTCTGTCCAATCTGTCCAACCGGACCTTCGGCCCCACCAACGAGGACTATCTCTGGAAAATCCAGTACCAGATCATCTCCAATCTGGCGGCCAAAGGCCCTTGTGTCATTGTGGGGCGCTGCGCCGACTATATCCTGCGGGATAAGGCGGACTGTCTGCGGGTCTTTATCCATGCGGACGCCGCGTTCCGGGCCAAGCGGATCGTGCAGGAATACGGCGAACGGCCCGAGTCCCCGGAACAGCGTTTGAAAGACAAGGATAAGCGCCGGGCCGCCTACCACCGTTTTTATACCAACATGGAATGGGGCCACGCCCAGAACTATGACCTGACGCTGAACAGCGGCACGCTGGGCATCGATAAATGCGTGGAGATCATCCGCGGCTTGTATTGACCTGTTCCATTTTTTCCTTCCTAAACCCAACAGCCGGGCACCGTGTATACGGTGCCCGGCTGTTGGGCTTTTGGGCAAAGGAAACTTCACAGTTGAAGGGCCTGCCCGGTTTTTCGGTATTCACTGGGGGAACAGCCGGCGGTTTGCCGAAAGACCCGGGAAAAATAGTTTACATCCAAAAAACCACAGTATTGGGCGACGGTCTGGATCTGCAGTTGGGTGGTCGCCAGCAGGTTGCCTGCAAGCCGCATCCGCTCCTGCAAAATGTACTCGGTCACCGTCTGCCCGGTTTCCTTTTTGAAGCGGGCCGAAAAGTAACTGGCGTTGCAATCCAGCATCCGGGCCAAGGTGTGCAGATTCAACGGCTCGGCCAGATGCTGGCGTATATAAAGGATGGCGGTCTGTACCGGGCGGGAGCAGCCTTGCAGGCTGTGCTGCTGCACCAGCAGGCAGTAGTGGTCGGCCATCTCCAACACCAAGGCTTGGGCGTCCCCGGTGGTGGGCAGCTCTTCAATGCGGGCTGCGTAGGTACGGGACAAATCGTCCAGATAGACGGGATGTACCCCGCCGCTCTGGGACGCCTTGCGGCAGAGGGTGTTCAAAATGATGCAGTAATTTTTTAGGTTGCGCACCGGGTCCGCCAACCGAGGCTCCACCGATACCTGAAAGTCGGAGCCGTCCAACAACTGGCGTAACTTTCGGCGGTCGCCCTTGGCAATGGCTCCCATCAGTTCATCTTCCAGATGGTAGCGGTTTTCCAGCCGCTGGATCAGGGCCGGCAGGTCCACTTCCCGCTGGGGGACTGGCTGGCCTGACGCCGCCAACTCGTCCTCCAAGTTTAGCTGCTGCACCTGTACTTGCCGGCCGCACAATGCTTCGCAAAGGCAATAGGCCATGGCGTAGAAGGGACTGCTGTCGGCAATGTAGGGCAGGGTGGGGTAAAATTCCTCCAGCAGCCGGGCGCGGGCCGGTGACAGGTTGAACCGCTCGGCGGTTTCCATGATTTGTTGTGCCGAGGGCCGGATGGAAAGATACGGTCCGACCACCATGCCACGCGGTCCTTCAGGCATCAGAAAAAAGAGGTAGTGCAGATAAAAACGGTCGACTACATGGTAGAGACAATCCGGCTCCATGTGGGGGAAAAACGCCCGGCATGCCGAAAAGACCGAAGGCTCCACCCCCAGCTGCCGCCGCAACCCTGCATCGATCTCTACTTCGCCCTGCACCGGCAGAGCAAATTCTTGGCTGCCGATCCCCGCCTTTTGTAGGGTTTGCAGAAAAAAAGAGAACTCCTTTGGGCAAATCATACAAAAACCACCTTCCTGCTTTGACGCTGTGGGCAAAGTATACAGATAGTATGCGCTTTTTTCTGCACAATGACAAGAGGAAAAACAAAAATAATCCAGAATTAACACGAAAATATTCTAATAAAGCGGCGCGAACTCTGGTAAGATATAGACAATGTCCGGACAACGAATCTTTTCCCCCTCTCACGATGTGCAACGAAGGAGTGATCGTATGAACCGCAGCCCTACGGTGCGTCCGTTTGGCATCCGCGACAAGGTCGGGTACTTGTTCGGAGATTTTGGCAATGATTTTACGTTTGTTTTTTCCACCATGATGTTGATGAAATTTTACACCGACGTCATGGGGGTATCGGCCGGTGTGGTAGGCATCGTTATGACGGTGGCACGGCTGGTGGATGCCTTTACCGATGTGACGATGGGACGGATCTGTGACCGCTGCCGTACCACAGCCAACGGCAAGTTCAAGCCGTGGCTGCTGCGTATCTGCGCACCGGTGGCGCTGTCCTCCTTTTTGATCTACCAAAGCGGCTTGGCCGGGTTGCCGATGGCCGCCAAGATCGTCTATCTGTTTGTGACCTACATCCTGTGGGGGTCGGTGTTTTACACGGCCATCAACATCCCCTACGGGTCCATGGCTTCCGCCATCTCTGCCGAGCCGGATGACCGGCAGTCCCTTTCCACCTTCCGTACCATGGGCGGTACGCTGGCCGGTGTGGTCATCGGCGTGGGCTTGCCCCTGATCGCTTACGAGAAGGTGGACGGCGTCGAAACCTTGATCGGACCCCGGGTTACCGCGGCTGCGGGGGTCTTCTCGGTGCTGGCCATTTTGTGTTACCTGTTGTGCTATCATATGGTAACGGAACGGGTACACATCGAAACGCCGGACCGTCCGCAGGAATCCATCGGCGCTATGCTGAAAAGCGCCGTACATAACCGCGCCCTTATCTCGATCATTGCAGCCTCCATCGTCATGCTGCTGGCCCAGCTCACCATCCAGAATATGAGCGGCTACGTCTACCCCGACTATTACAACAATGCCTCGGCGCAGTCGGCCTCCAATCTGACCATGATGGTGGCCATGCTGCTGGCCGCCGCGTTGGTCAAGCCGTTGGCCAAACGCTTCGGCAAGTGTGAGGTCAGTGTGGTATCCAGCGCGTTTGCGGTGGTCGTCAATCTGGTCCTGTTTGTGGTGCGTCCCCAAAATGTCTGGGTCTATGTGGGATTCCAATTCCTGTGCTGGCTGGGGCTGGGCATGTTCTCGATGGTATCGTGGGCACTGATCACCGATGTGATCGACTATTCCGAGATCCAGACCGGGCGCCGGGAGGATGGCACGGTTTATGCCCTGTATTCCTTCGCCCGCAAACTGGGGCAGGCTGCCTCGGCAGGGCTCAGCGGCCTTTTGCTGGAAGCGATCGGTTACTCCGCCGCCACCCGCACCGACCCTGTGGTGCAGGAAGGGCTCTTCAACATTTCGGTGTTGGTCCCGGCACTGGGCTTTGCGCTGCTGGCCTTGATCTTGTGGTTCTGGTATCCGCTGCACAAAAAGCAGGTGGACGAAAATGTGCGGATCCTGAAAGAGAAGCGTACCCATGTGGTACAATAATGTGGGAGGTATTTCTATGCGTACCATTGTGAACATCAATCATAAGTGGGCATTCCGAAAAGCGGCAGAACTGCCGACAGACTGGCCTGCCCAGTGGGACATCGTCAACTTGCCCCACACGTGGAACAACATCGACGGGCAGGACGGCGGCAATGACTATTGGCGCGGTACCGGCGTCTATGTGCGCCAGCTTCGTCGGGAAGACCTGCCCGAAGCGCAGGCCTATTTCCTCGAGGTCAACGGCACCAATTCTTCGGCGGATGTCTATCTGAACGGGACAAAGCTGGCCCATCACGACGGCGGCTATTCCACTTGGCGGGTAGAACTGACCGAGGCCTTGCAGGCGGAAAATCTGCTGGTCATTACGGTGGACAACGCACCCAATGACCATGTGTACCCCCAGATGGCGGACTTCACCTTCTACGGCGGGTTGTACCGGGATGTGAACATCCTCTGCGTACCGGCCACCCACTTTGATCTTTCCTACTATGGCGGCTGCGGCCTGCACCTGACGCCGGATGTCAGCGGCAGCGTGACGGTGGAAAGCTGGGTCACCGGAAACACCGCAGACACCGCGGTGCGCTGCACCATCCGGGACGGGGCAGGCCAGACGGTGGCGCAGACCACAGGCGCCGCCGGCAAGACCCAACTGCAGGTGGAAAATCCTCATCTGTGGCAGGGCCGCAAGGATCCCTACCTGTATACCCTGACCGCCGAACTGGTGCAAAATGGGGAAGTGCTGGATACCGTCAGCCGCCGTTTCGGCTTCCGCAGCTACAAAATCGACCCGGAGCAGGGCTTCTTCCTTAACGGAAAGAGCTACCCGCTGCATGGTGTTTCCCGGCATCAGGACGGCTGGGGTGTGGGCAATGCGCTGACCAAGGCAGACCACATCCGGGATATGGACCTGATCTGTGAGGTGGGCGCCAATACCATCCGGCTGGCCCACTACCAGCATGACCAGTTCTTCTATGACCTGTGCGACGAGCGCGGCATGGTGGTCTGGGCCGAGATCCCCTACATCTCCCAGCACATGCCCGCCGGACGGGAAAACACCCTGAGCCAGATGCGGGAGCTCATTGTGCAGAACCACCACCACGCCTCCATTGTGGTTTGGGGTCTGAGCAATGAGATCACCATGAAAGGGGACCGGGACCCCGATCTGCTGGAAAACCACCGCCAGCTCAATGAACTTTGCCACACCATGGACCCCACCCGGTTGACGGTTATGGCGGCGGTGAGCATGTGCCCCACCGACAGCCCCTATCTGGAAATTCCCGATGCGGTTTCTTACAACCACTACTTCGGTTGGTACGGCGGGGACACCGATATGAACGGCCCGTGGTTCGATAAATTCCATGCCCAGCATCCCACGCTGCCCATCGGCTGCAGCGAGTACGGCTGCGAAGCGTTGAACTGGCATTCCGACACGCCCCAGCAGGGCGATTACACCGAGGAATATCAGGCCCACTATCATGAGGAACTGATCAAGCAGTTTTTCTCTCGGCCGTACATCTGGGCCACCCATGTGTGGAACATGTTTGACTTTGGCGCCGACGCCCGCAACGAAGGCGGCGAAAATGGCCAGAACCACAAGGGCCTTGTGACCATCGACCGCCAGTACAAGAAGGATGCCTTCTATGCCTATAAGGCGTGGCTGTCCGACGAACCCTTCGTCCATCTGTGCGGCAAGCGGTTTGTCAACCACACCGGCGACACGGTGCGGGTGACGGTGTATTCCAACCAGCCCGAGGTAGAACTCTTTGCCAACGGGGTATCGCTGGGGGTACAGCGGGCGGAGGATCACTTCTTCCGGTTCACGGTGCCCAATCAGGGGACCACCCAACTGATGGCGGTGGCGGGGAACTGCCGTGATGGCGGCCAGATCTGCCATGTGGATACCCCCGATGAAAGCTACCGCCTGAAAGAGCAGGGGGCCATCCTGAATTGGTTCGACATTACCGAGCGAGAAGGGTACTTCTCGTTGAACAACCTGATCCGCGAGATCATGACCGTGCCTCAGGGGAAAAAGATCATCACGGACCTGTTGACCTCGGTGGGCATGGGCGGCGACGGTACCATGACCGAGGACTTCGCCAAGATGATCGGCGGCTTCTCGGTGCTGCGGCTGTCCGGTCTGGTGGGTACGCTGGGCGAAAATGCGCTCACCAAAGAAAAACTGCTGGACATCAACGCCCAGCTTAACCAGATTGCCAAACCCTGACATTCTCCTCTCTGAATCCCTTGTTTTCTTCCATTCGGGGATGGCGCCGTCTTTTGCGCTGCTGCAAAAGGCGGCGCTTTTTTGTGTGCTAACAATTCTCTAACAATTCCCAAACAAAACGGCAACGTGCAGGCGGTAGACTGTAAGCCGGGTATCGGAAAAAGAGCCTTCCGCTGCCCTTGCTTGCAGGGCGTATAATACAAGTAGGACAACCATAGAAAGCGAGGTCTATCCCATGATCCACATCCTTGTGCTGGAAGACGACGCCAAACTCAATCAGGCGGTCTGTACCTACTTAAACGATTGTGGTTTTTCGGCCACCGGCTGCCTGACAGCCCGGGCGGCTTATGATGCCATGTATAACCGGCTTTATGATTTGATCGTGTCGGACATTATGATGCCGGACATAGATGGGTTTGCCTTTGCCGAAAGTGTACGCCGGGTCAACAAGACTGTGCCCATTCTGTTCATGTCGGCGCGGGATGACTTGCCCGCCAAACAGCGGGGATTCCGGCTGGGGATCGACGACTATATGGTAAAGCCCATCGAGCTGGATGAGCTGCTGCTGCGGGTCCGGGCCTTGCTGCGCCGCGCTCATATCGAGATGGAGCGCCGCCTGGCGGTGGGAAACCTGACCTTAGATGCCGATGCAATGACCGCCGTGGTGGGGGACGAGGAAGTGCCGGTCACCACCCGGGAATTTAATATTCTGTATAAGGTGCTCTCCTATCCCAACAAGACCTTCTCCCGCGCGCAGTTGATGGATGAGTTCTGGGGCATCGACTCCGACACCAGCCTGCGGGCAGTGGATGTCTACATCACCAAGCTGCGGGACAAATGTGCCGGATGCGACGGTTTCGAGATCAAGACGGTGCGGGGGCTGGGCTATAAGGCGGTGCTGCGATGAAAACGGCAGAACGGTTCACCGACAAGCGGGTGAAGCGGGAACTGTTCCCACTCACCACCTTTGTGTTGTTTTTTGTGATGTTCGCGGTGTTCACCACGGTACAAATGATGATGATCGGGCAGGTAATCGACTACCAAAGCCTGCCGCTGGGCAACACCGTGGCGGTGTTTTGCTTTTGGGTGGCGGCGGCCGTTGGTTCCACCGTGGCCACTGCGCTGACGGTGCGGCATTACTACCAAAAACCCTTGGAAGAAGTCTCCGAAGCTGCCCGCAAGGTAGCGGCGGGGGATTTCTCGGTCTATCTGGCGCCCCGGCATCCGATGGACAAAACCACCCATCTGGACGTGCTGTGTATGGACTTCAACAAAATGGTGGAGGAACTGGGCAGCATTGAAACGCTGAAGACCGACTTCTTTTCCAATGTTTCCCACGAGATCAAGACCCCTTTGGCGGTGATCCAGAACAACGCCGAGTTATTGCAGCAGGCCCATCTGACCGACGCCCAGCGTCAGGAATGTACGGCGGTCATCCTGCAGGCCACCCGGCGGCTGTCCAACCTGATCACCAACATGCTCAAACTCAACAAGTTGGAAAAACAAGTCATCCAGCCGCTGCCCCAGCCCTTTGATGTCTGCGCCCAGCTCTGCGACTGCGCCTTGCAGTTTGAGTCGGTGTGGGAGAGCAAGCCGCTGGATTTTGCGGCGGATCTGGAGGATCGCTGCACCATCACGGCGGACGCCGGATTGCTGGAACTGGTATGGACCAATCTGCTGTCCAACGCGGTTAAATTTACCCCGGCGGGCGGGCAGGTCCGGTTGACCCAGCGCTCCGACGGCCGGACCCTCACCGTTACGGTGGCTGATACCGGCTGCGGTATGGACGAAGCCACCCAAGCCCGCATGTTTGACAAATTCTATCAGGGGGATACCTCCCATGCTACGGAGGGCAACGGGCTGGGTCTGGCGCTGGTGCGCCGGATTTTGGAACTCAGCGACGGTACCGTTACGGTGACCAGCGCGCCGGGGCAGGGCAGTACCTTTACGGTGCGGTTGCCCTTGACGGCAGCAGGGGAGGAAACACCGGCATGAAACCCTATATCGGTTATGAATACAAACAGGCCACCGTGCCCCGGGGCAACCTGTCCCAGTATTTGGACGGGTACGAGAGTTTCGGCTGGCAGCAGGACGACCGTAGGCCGCCGTCCGCAGGGGGACGCCGGGTGACGATCTACCTAAAGCGGGACCGCAAGATCGCCAACAAGATGGAGCTGACCCGCCTGCAGCGCCATTTTGAGGCTTGTATGGCCCAGATCGAGGAATTGCAGCGGGCACCGGCGCAGACCGCCGCGCTGTGGGCGTTGGTGATGGGGCTGGTGGGCACCGCCTTTTTGGCGGGGTCGGTATTTGCTGTCACCCACCAACCGCCCTTGTATGGCTGGATGACGGTGCTGGCGGTGCCGGGGTTTGCCGGCTGGGCAGCCCCCTGCCGGCTCTACCTCTGGGTGCTGCGGCGGCAGCAAGTCCGGGCGGACCCGCTGCTGGAGGCACAGTGGGAGGAAGTGGATCGTCTGTGCGCCAAAGGACAGGCACTTTTGTGAGAAAATCCCGACGCTTTTACGGCGTCGGGATTTTTTTGCATTAACATTTCCCAAACACAACCGAAGCACGGCGTAAACAAAGGCAGCGTATACTGAGGGCGTTCTCACAGGAAAGGAGCGTTACGCAATGCAGAACTACAAAATCAAGCCCGGCAAGTTGGGCAGCAAGGTCGTACAGGCCTACCGGCAGGCGGAAAACGCCTTTGTGGATACCTTTTTGGAGGCGGACGGTTCCCTCAAGACCGGCGGCATGGAGCAGCCCGTCACCGATGCCTACCATAAGGTGGAGAAGGCTGTCGTGGGGGGATACCGCAAGGTGGAAAAGGCGTTTGTGGACGCCTTTTTGGAACCGACCGATTCCCAAGAGGACCGATAAAAGGAGGAAACAAGATGTTGTTGCGTTGTATCGATGGTTTGTTGGTGGGCACCCGGTATCTGGCATGGGGGCTTGGTGTACTGGGGGTAGTGGTTTCGGCGACCCTGTTCTGCCTGAATCTGCCGCTGGGGGCTGCGTCGGCGTTGGTCTGGATCGCAGCGCTGCTGTTGGCGGTGGGGGTGACCCTCACCTTGCTGCCTGCGGCACTGGTTCGGGGCAAATTGGCCGAAAAACTGCGCTGGGCAGTAGGCTGCGGTGCGCTGGCCGCAGCGGTGCTGCTGATGGGTGGGGTCTATCTGGCCTGCGGCGGCTTTCCGGCGGTGGATCTGTTGTTTGTCTAAAAGAGCGGCAGAACGAACAAACCCGCGCTCTCCCTTGTGGGGCAGCGCGGGTTTTTCGGTTAGGTGGGGCGGTGCTCTGCAATCTCTTCTTCCCGTACCGGCTCTTGGCCGATCCAGCCGAGTGCTTCGTTCAGGTCAAACGTCTTGCGCCCATCCTCGTTCACAAAAAAGGGCACCCCGATGCCGCCCTGCTCCCGTACGGGGGCAAAGATCGGGTCGTGGTCCCGCAGGGCCAAAAATTCCTTCAGTTTGGCGGTGTCCTCGGTAATCTCGATAAACGTTGCTGCAAACCCCCGGCTTTTTTGCAAAGCGAGGTAGTTCCGGCAGTCAATGCAGATGTGGGTTCCGTATACTTTCATGGTGTTCCCTCCCGTTGGTTTGCCCCCAGTATACCCCGCAGGAAACCGCCAGACAAGAGGAAATACAAATCGTATTTTTTGAAAAGAAAAAACAAAATGTATTTTTTACGGCCGCGCAGCGCCGGGGCAGGGGACCGGCATTTTCCCCAAAAAAGTGCGGCCTTTCCCGTTGGCTTTTGGGCGGCACCGTGGTATACTGAAACCATGGATAACCGGGGGCAAAGCCCCGCAGCGGAAAACACAACGGAAAGGAACGTGATTCCCTATGGCAAACAATTTTACCTTCTATTCTCCCACCGAAATCGTCTTTGGACGGGGTGCCCAGACGCAGGTGGCCGCCCATGTGCAGAAGTACGGCGGCACGAAGGTGCTGGTGGTCTACGGCAGTGAGCGCGTAGTCAAGAGCGGCTTGCTGGACAGCATCGTGACGCCCATGCGGGAGGCGGGGCTTACCTGTCATCTGCTGGGCGGCGTGGTGCCGAACCCCCACCTGAGCAAGGTCTATGAGGGCATCGAGATCGGCAAGCGGGAAGGCATTGACTTCCTGCTGGCGGTGGGCGGCGGCTCGGTCATCGACACGGCCAAAGCCATCGGCTACGGTCTGGCTGAACCGGACAAGGACGTTTGGGAATTGTACGAGAGCAAGCGTACCGCCAAGGGCTGCCTGCCGGTGGCCTCGGTGCTGACCATTGCCGCTGCGGGCAGCGAGTCCAGCGACAGCTCGGTGATCACCAACGAAAAGACGGGGGAGAAGCGCTCCTACAACGACAATCTGGCTCGGCCCAAGTTCGCGGCGATGAACCCCGAACTGACGCTGACTTTGCCGGACTACCAGACCGAGAGCGGCTGCACCGACATCATGATGCACACCATGGAACGGTACTTCACCGCGCAGGGCAACATGGAGCTGACCGATGCCATCGCGGAGGCGCTGCTGCGCACCGTCATGGCACAGGCGAAGATTTTGCATACCCATCCCGAGGATTATGACGCCCGGGCCGAAGTAATGTGGGCGGGTTCGCTGGCCCACAACGACCTGACGGGCTGCGGCAATGGCGGCGGAGACTTCGCCACCCATGTGCTGGAGCATGAGCTGGGCGGTATGTTCGACGTGACCCACGGCGCCGGGTTGGCAGCGGTCTGGCCCAGCTGGGCGCGGTATGTCTGTGGCAACATTCCCCATCGGTTTGCCCGCTATGCGGTCAACGTCATGGGCGTGGAACCCGGCGCTACCGACGCCGAAACGGCGGAGAAGGGCATCCGGGCCATGGAGGCCTTCTACCGCGAGATCGGCATGCCCACCAACCTGCGGGAACTGGGGATAACGCCCACCGACGAACAGTTGCATGCCATGGCGCGCAGTTGTGCCGAAGCTTGCGGCGGCAGCAAGGGCTCGGCCCGTGTACTCTACGAAGAGGATATGTACAACATCTATAAGATGGCGCTGTAACAAAACCATTGTTCTGTAAAAAGGCGGCCCCGCCCGGTGCGGGGCCGCCTTTTGGGTATATAGGCCCGGCTGCGGACGCCAGAATACAGTACTTCGGTTGAAAACATACTGGATTGACGCTATAATGTGTGTATTGATCCAAGACAGGCGGCTTGCCTTTGCAAGCAGTGGCGGCTGCCTTGCAATACAGCAAAAGATTTATTCTGTGATAAATGCGACGGCGCGCCGTTGACGAAAGGGAGGAAACCATGCTGGGAAAAGGTTGGATGCGGGTGAAGCAACTTTCCCCCGCCGTCAAGGCGTCCCTCTGCTTTGCAGTGTCCAGCATGCTGCAAAAGGGCATCTCGTTGATCACCGTCCCGCTTTTTACCCGTCTGCTGACGACGGAACAGTACGGGCAGTTTACCCTGTACCAGTCCTGGCTCAGTCTGGTGACGATTTTTGCTACGCTGTACCTGTATTACGGGGTCTTTAACAATGGCATGACCAAGTATAAGCAGGACCGGCAGCGGTACATTGCCGCCATGCAGGGGTTGTCCACCGTGGCCACACTGGTGGTGTTTGCGGTTTATGCGGTGGCCATGCCTTTTTAGGAAAATCTGCTGCAGTTGCCCCGCATCGTCATCCTCTTTATGTTTGTGGAGATGCTGTTCTCTCCGGCAATGCAGTATTGGTCGGCCCGCCAGCGCTACGAATTTAAGTATAAGGCACTGACGGTGGTGACGGTCACCATGTCGCTGGCCAACCCGCTGCTGGGCTTGCTGGCCGTCCATCTGACCGAGGAAAAGGGAATCGCAAGAATCCTCTCGGCCAGCTTGGTGAACGCGGTGTTCGGGCTGGCGTTCTACTGTTTGAACTTTGCGCGGGGAAAAACGTTCTATCAGGCCCAGTACTGGAAATTTGCATTGGGCTTCAACATCCCCCTGATCCCCCATTATCTGGCCCAGATGGTCCTGTCCCAGTCCGACCGGCTGATGATCGGCAAAATGTTTGGGGAAACGCCGGTGGCGATCTATGGGCTGGCCTGCTCGTTGGGGATGGTCATGGCCTTTGTGACCGGCAGCATCAACAACTCGTTTATTCCCTGGACCTACCAGCAATGTGACCGGCAAGCCTACGACGAGCTGGGCCGAAAATCCAATCTTTTGGTTCTCTTTGTGGGGGGCATCGCCCTGCTGCCCGCCATCGCCGCGCCGGAGATCGTCTACTGTATGGCGCCGTCGGCCTATCGGGACGCCATCTGGATCATTCCGCCCATCGCCCTTTCCAACTACATTGTATTTTTGTATTCGTTGTTCGCCAACGTGGAATTTTATTTTGAGGAAAACAAGTTTGTGATGGCGGCTTCCTGCATGGCGGCGGCGGCCAATCTGGTGCTGAATTTTCTCTGCATGCCGCGGTTTGGGTATATTGCCGCGGCCTACACCACGGTGATCTGCTATGTGCTGCTGGCAGTGGGGCACTACCTGTTTATGAAGCGCATCCTCCGTAAAAACGGCGTACAAGGGACCATCTACCCCATTCGCACCATGGTGCTCTTTACAGCGGCCCTAACCGGGGTCATGCTGGGGATCCAACTGCTCTACCCTTATCCGGCTGTGCGCTATGGGGTGGTAGTGGTGGCGGCGGTGGGCCTGTTTATCAAGCGCAAAGCCGTTCTAGCCTTTGTTAAGAGCATTACCAAAGAGAAAAAAGTCTAAACCAAGGACGAAGAAGGGAGAAACCACGATGAAAACCGCTAGCTTTATTCCCATCAAAGCCAATTCCGAGCGGGTCCCGGGCAAAAACTTTCGCATGCTCAACGGCAAAAAGCTCTACACCTATCTGTGCGAACATGTGCAGACGGCTGATGTGTTTGATGCTGTCTATGTGGATACCAATAGCGAGGAAATCGCCGCATATGCCCGGCAGATGGGATTCATCCCCATTCAGCGCCGGCCGGAACTGGCCCAAAGCTCCGCCAACGGCAACGATCTGTTGGGGTATCATCGCCAGCTTTATCCGCAGTATGACTACTACTTCCAACTGTTCGTCACGGCACCGTATCTGCAGCCCGGTACCATCCGCACCTGTGTGGAAACGCTGCTCTCCAGCGAAGAGTACGATTCCTGCTTTACGGTGACCAAAAACCATGGTTTTTATTGGTTTCACGGTATGCCCATCAACTACCGGCCGGGAATTTTGCCCCGCAGCCAGGACCTGACGCCGGTCATGGAGGAAACCACCGGGCTGTACGGTATTCGGGGAACTTCGCTGGAACGGTATCGCTGCCGGATTGGACGCAAACCCTACCTGCATGTGGTCGATGCGTATGAGGCGGTGGACATCAACACCGAAGAAGATTTGAAGGTGGCAGAATTGATCGGCAAGGCGATCTATGGTTTGTGACCGGTTCTGCCGGAGAAACCGGCGCCGCTTTTCTGGGGGCGGGGGAATGTTGCCGCAACGCACTGCAGCAAAAACCCCCGCCCCCTGCGTGTTTTGCAGGAGCGGGGGAAAAGGTTAAGCGGTGGCTTTGGCCGGGTTTACGTGGATCATTACATGCTTGACCTCAGGAAAGGCCTGCTCCACCCCAGTGTGGACCGCCTCGGCTATGGCATGGGCTTCCCGCAGCGGTTGGTCGCCGTTTACCGCGATCTCCAAATCAATGTAGACCTTGTTGCCGAACATCCGGGTGTGCAGCAGATCTACCCCTTCCACGCCGGGGCGAGCGGTGACGTAGCTGCGTAATTTGGCCTCGTATTCTTCCCCGCAGGAGGTGTCCAGCAATTTGTTGATGGCATCCTTCAAGATGTCATAGGATACTTTTACGATGAACAGGCAGATGACCACACTGGCTACCGAGTCCAGCACCGGGAAACCCAGCATAGCTCCCGCAATGCCGATCAGCGAGCCGATGGAGGAAAAGGCATCGGAACGATGATGCCACGCATCGGCCAGAAACGCGGAGGAATGGATCAGCAGAGCATAGTGGCGGGTGTACCAGTACATCGCTTCCTTCCCTACGATGGAGAGGATGGCGGCGGCCAGCGCGATGGCGCCGGGGGTAGTAAGGGTCTGGTACTGGCCGGAGAAGATGGTTTCCAGCCCGGTTTTGCCGATGCCCAGCCCGGTAAGCAGCAGGACCACGCCCAGCAAAAGGGAAGCCACACTTTCCAGCCGTTCATGGCCGTAGGGATGTTCGTTGTCCGAATCCTTTTTGGAAATTTTGACCCCGACCCATGCGATGAGGGTGGTCAGCACATCCGAAAAGGAGTGGACGGCGTCCGAGATCATGGCGCTGGAATGGCCGGTGATGCCGGCGAAAAGTTTGAAGCCGGACAACACTGCGTTGCCGAAAACGCTGACGAAAGACAGATTGCGGATGACGGCCGCCTCATCGAGGGGCGCAGTCTGGGATTGGGTAGCCATACAAGAAAACCTCCTGTTGTGACCGGGGCACAGCCCCGGCGGTGTGATGCTCTTGTGTGCACCTCATCGAGAACGGTAGGTTCCAAGGTCCCAAAAGAATAGAAAAAGGCACCTGTGGAACATACAACTGTCCCACAGATGCCAAAACAATCATCTGCTGCCGCCATGGCGGCCCGGCCCCATGCCCGCAGGGGGCATCGCCTGCTCAGTTTGTACTGGAGATCTCGCACCCCGATCGGGGGATGTAATGCAGTGCAAAGAGTTTCGTCATTATAACGTATTCTATGGGGTCTGTCAAGAAGACGAAGGACCGAAAAAATGGGGCTGCGGCAGCGCCAAGGAACAGAGTGCCGTAACTGTCGAAAAAATCGCAGAGAATACGGGGGACAACGGCGGCAAGGGTGGGCAGAACATACAAAAAAAGAGGGCGTATTTTGTAGATTCGGCGCAAAATTCGCCACCCGAATCACCGGAACATCCGTCAACCTTGCGGGCTGAAAAGAAGGTTGTTATACTAAAAGTGACAACTTACAGCAAAAGGAGGATGGATGTATGAAAATCTGCCCGGTCTGCGGCAAACCCGTGGAAGAAGAATGGACGGTATGCCCCTATTGTGGTGCCCCGTTGGAGGAAAGCGATCCCGGTCCCCGCTATGAGCAGGCACCCAGCGCAGCCCCGATGGGACGGGACGCCGAACCACCGACCCTGCAGTGGATGCGGCAGATGATCTGTTCACCGCTCTATCTGGCAGGGGCCATCGGCCATTCCTGCATGGTGCTGTTTACTTTGGTGTCGACCTTCCGTACCGGCGCGACGGCTGTGACCGAAACAGCGGTTTCTCAGCTGGTGGGCAACGCCTATGGGGTAAGTGGCTGGCTGGATGGCCTGTATAGCTGGCTGCCCGTCCTCTTCAGTGCCTCGGTGGGGTCGGCCCTCGTGGGGCAGCTACCCAACATTCTGGTGGCCATCGGGCTCTGGATGCTCTACGCTTCGGCGTCGGACACCTCCGGCGCGCCCCTGAAAACCGCCGGATTGAGCCTTATCCGGGGCGTCCAGATCTTCCAGTTGGTGCTGCTCGGTCTGGTGGCGCTCTTGCTGCTCGTCGCCTTTGCCGTGATGATGGCAACACTGCAGCTCTATGATCTGGAAGCCGTACTTCCCATTGGGCTGATGCTCCTTGTGCTGCTTGTGGTGATTCTTGCAGTGGGTGGCCTGTACTACGGCAAACTCATCGTCACCATCAACAGCTTCCGCCGGACCATCTGGACCGGCAAGACGCAGGGCACGATTTCCCTCTATGTGGCGGTGCTCAGTGCGTTGGGTGGGGTACTGCCCCTCTTCCGGGTGCTGATCGGGGAGATTTTCTCCTCGCTGGCCAGCATCGGCGGCGCTACGGCAGGCATCGCCTTTGCCATCCTGCTCTTCCGCTGCCGCGACGAATGGGAGCAGACGTCGGTGGACGCTGCACCCCCGGAAACCTTCTCTTAAACAACAAACCTCCCGGTGCAAGTCCAGCACCGGGAGGTTTTTGTCTGTAAAAACGGTTACAGAATATCGATGTGTTCGCCGTTCAGGGCTTTGTTCATGCTGCGCACGGCGCAAAACTTGCCGCACATCGAGCAGGTATCGTCCTGCTCGGGGGAGCGGTCCGCCCGGATGGCTTTGGCGGTTTCGGGGTCCAGCGCGCAGGCCCACTGGGCTTCCCAGTCCAGCGCTCGGCGGGCGTCGCCCATCTTGTCGTCAATTTCGCGGGCACCCCGCACGCCTTTGGCAATGTCGGCGGCGTGGGCAGCGATCTTGCTGGCGATGATGCCCTGTTTCACATCCTCCAGATTGGGCAGGGCCAGATGCTCAGCGGGGGTCACGTAGCAGAGGAAAGCCGCGCCGTTCATGGCGGCAATAGCTCCGCCGATGGCCGCCGTGATATGGTCGTAGCCCGGGGCAATGTCGGTGACAAGGGGACCCAGCACATAGAAGGGCGCGCCCATGCAGAGGGTCTGCTGGACCTTCATGTTGGCGGCAATTTGGTCCATCGGCACATGGCCGGGGCCTTCCACCATCACCTGTACGTCCTTCTCCCAAGCGCGCTTGGTCAATTCGCCCAGACGGACCAGCTCCTCAATCTGGCAGACGTCGGTGGCATCAGCCAAACAGCCGGGACGGCAGGCGTCCCCCAGCGAGATGGTCACGTCGTATTCCCGGCAGATGTCCAAAATCTCGTCGTAATACTGGTAGAAGGGGTTTTCCTCGCCGGTCATGCACATCCAAGCAAAGACCAGTGAGCCGCCCCGGGAGACAATGTTCATCTTCCGTTTGTGCTTGCGGATCTGGTCGATGGTCTTGCGGGTGATGCCGCAGTGCAGCGTCACAAAGTCCACGCCGTCCTCGGCATGGAGCCGTACCACGTTGATAAAGTCGTGGGCGGTCAGGGTGTCCAGATCCCGCTGGTAGTGGATCACGCTGTCATACACCGGCACGGTGCCGATCATCGCCGGGCATTCGTGGGTCAGCTTGCGGCGGAAGGGCTGGGTGTTGCCGTGGCTGGACAGGTCCATGATGGCCTCGCCGCCCATCTTCACCGCTGCCAGAACCTTTTGCATTTCTACGTCGTAGTCCTTGCAGTCCCGGGATACCCCCAGATTCACGTTGATCTTGGTGCGCAGCATCGAGCCCACGCCCTCGGGGGCCAGACAGGTGTGGTTCTTGTTGGCAGGAATCACCACCTTGCCGCTGGCCACCAGCGGCAGCAGTTCTTCCACAGTCATCCGTTCCTTTTTGGCAACGGCCTCCAGCTGGGGCGTAACAATGCCCTTGCGGGCGGCCTCCATCTGGGTGGCATAGTTCCGTTCGCTCATCGTATTCTGTCTCCTTTGTAGATATTCAGTCCGCCTCTTGGGCGAAGATGCCTTGTAACGTCCAGCCGTGGTCCATCGGCCCGCTGCCTTTGCCAAGATCCAGCCCGGCGGCCAGCGCCCCCGAAAGATAGTCCTTGGCCCGCTGGACCGCCTCGGGCAGGGCAAAGCCCTTGGCCAGATTGGCGGCGATGGCGCTGGACAGGGTGCAGCCCGTGCCGTGGGTGTTGGTGGTGGCAATGCGCTTGCCGGTAAACCACCGGGCGCTGTCTGCCGTCACCAGCAGGTCGTTGGCATCGTTGACGCTGTGACCGCCTTTCAGCAGCACGGCGCAGCCATACCGCTGGGCAATGGTGCGGCCGGCGGCTTCCATGGCCGCGGGGCTGTCGATGGTGCAGTCTGCCAACAGTTCCGCTTCGGGAATGTTGGGGGTCACCACCTCGGCCAGCGGCAGCAGTTCCCGGGTCAGGGTGTCCACCGCCTCAGGCCGGATAAGCCGGGCGCCGCTGGTGGCCACCATCACAGGGTCTACCACGATGTGTTCGGCTTGGTAAAAACGCAGCCGTTCGGCAATGACTTCGATGAGCGCCGGAGAGGAGACCATCCCGATTTTGACGGCGTCGGGGCGGATGTCGGTAAACACCGCATCCAACTGTTGAGCCAGAAATTCAGGACTTACTTCCGAAATGGCGGTCACGCCGGTAGTGTTCTGGGCGGTCAGGGCGGTGATGGCGGTCATACCGTAGACGCCGTTCACCGTCATGGTCTTGAGATCGGCCTGAATACCGGCGCCTGCGCTGGAATCGCTTCCGGCGATGGATAACGCAGTTTTCATACAAATACCTCGCATTACTTTTGTAAAGCGGCAGAGAGTGGTGCCCCCGGTCTGCCGCCCGGCGGAATCCCGCCGAAGGATTGTTACGATTGTTGGGTCATGGTGTCCGAAAGAGCCCGCAGTTCTCGGCAGGCGGCGGTGATGTCCTGCGCCGCAAAGATGCCCGAAACCACCGCGACCCCGGCCACCCCCGTGCCGGCCAACTGGGGTAGGTTCTCCCGGTTGATGCCGCCGATGGCTACCACCGGGATGGGGACGGCGTCACAGATGGCCCGCAGGGTATCGTGGGGAAGGGGCGTCACATTGGTTTTGGTCTGGCTGCCGAACACCGCCCCCGCCCCCAGATAGTCGGCGCCGCCCTCGTAGGCACGGCGGGCTTCCTCAGGGTTGTGGGCCGACACGCCCACGATCATTTTGTCCCCCACCCGGCGGCGGACTTCCTCCACCGGCAGGTCGTCCTGCCCTACATGGACGCCGTCGGCGCCGCAGGCCAATGCGACGTCCAGATCGTCATTGATGATGAGGGGGACGCCATACCGCTGGCACAGGCAGCCGATGCTGCGGCCCAGATGGATGAACGCTTCCCGGTTCAGTGTCTTTTCCCGCAGCTGTACACAGGTCACGCCGCCCTGTAAAGCTGCTTCCACCTGCTGGCGCAGGGTTTGGCCCCGCAGCCAAGTGCGGTCGGTGACGGCGTAAAGCCGCAGCCGGTTTTTATCGAAGTTCATAGCGGGCTCCTTTCTCCAGTTGGTCAGGGGTCAGGCGGTAGACGGCGTCCAGCAGATAGGTGCGGTAGCTGCCGTTGCCGTCCTCCGGTCCCAAACGGCGGTGGGCGATCTCGCCGCACAGCCCCATGGCACTCACCGCCGCAGCAGTGGCGGACAGCAGGCTGTCCGGGTTGGCGGCGGCAAAAGCCCCCACCAGACAGGAAAGCTGGCAGCCGGTGCCGGTGACCGAACCCATCATGGGGTGGCCGTTGTGCAGGCAGTACAGGGTATCGCCGTCGGTGACCAGATCCACCGCGCCGGTCAAGGCCACAACGGCCCCGGTGCGGCGGGCCAGTTCCCGGGCCAGCGCCCCGCATCCTTCCAGATTGTCCGGGGTGATGCTTTGGGTGCTGTCCACCCCCGGCGCTCCGCCATGGCCGCGGGTCAGGGTTTCCACCTCGGAAAGGTTGCCCCGGATGACCGCGATCGGCACCTCCCGCAGCAGCTGCAAGGCGGTGTCGGTGCGCAGGGTCGAGGCCCCCACCCCCACCGGGTCCAGCACCACCGGCAGTCCCCGCTGGGCGGCGATGCGGCCGCAGGCCAGCATGGCCGGGATGGTGCCCCGGTGCAGCGTACCCAGATTCAGCACCAATCCCCCGGCATGGGCGGTGATCTGAGGGGCGTCGTCGGGGTCATCGGCCATCACGGGGGAGGCCCCGCAGGCCAGCAGCAGGTTGGCGCAGTCGTTGGCGGTGACATAGTTGGTGATGGCGTGGACCAGCGGCTGCCGGTCCCGCAGGTTTTGGAGCAAGGGGGCAAACATAGGGCATCCTTTCTGTCAATGGGAGAGGGTTTTCTGCATCCGGTTCAGGGCGCCGGTGCCGCGCAGGGCGTAGACCAGCACACCGGACAGAATGGACCCGGCGGCGGTGGAAACAAGGAAGGGGATGATGTAGGCGTAGAAGGCGATGTCCCCGGCGCTTTGACCCATCAGCAGGATGGCCACCGGGTAGGCGCAAAGCCCGCCCAGCACCGAGGTGCCGAACACTTCGGCCAACAGGGTCAGGGGCAGGTTGCGGGTCCCGGCGTAGGCCAGACCGCAGAGCAGCGCACCGAACATGCTGCCGGGAAAGGCCATCAGGCTGCCCAGCCCGGTCAGGTTACGGATCAAGCTGGCCACAAAGGCCACGGCGATGCCGTACCAAGGCCCCAGCAGGACGGCACACAGAATGTTGACCATATGCTGGATGGGGGCGCACTTGCTGCCAAACATGGGGAAAGAGAAGAGGCTGCCCACCACCGCGATGGCGCAGAAGATGCCCGCCAAAGCGAGCTTTTGTACGTTGGTATGCTTCATGAAAAAACACTCCTTTTCAAAAAGGGCGGCGGCCGCGGTACAGCGACACCTTCCGCCCGGAAACGGCGGGGCAGACCCCCGCGCACGGACAAAAGCGGTCGAGGCTTACTGGCCTCCTCTCACGCCGGAACACGGCTTCCCATCGCTGTACATACCCAAGCACAGGGCGCTCCCCCTCTGCCCGCCGCAGACTGCCTGCGGAGTGGTTTTTCACCTGCCTTTCCCCCCAGAACAACAAAAATCGGGAGACGCCCGCAACGGCGCCTCCCGAAAAAAGTACACATTCCCACGACTTCCTACGGCGGCATTATCCGCATCAGGTGTAAGGGTCGAAGGTGATTCCTTCCTCTCAGCCTGTCCACACAAGCTCCCCCGGTTGTTCTGTTTGGTTGCTATTATAGCCCCTGCGGGGGGCTGCGTCAATGGATGCGGCGAAAAAAACCGGATTTAACACTCTGCCAGATAGCTCCGCAGGTTATCCAGAACCTTTTCGCTCAACAGCACAAAGGCCTGACGGGTACGTCCGGCAGATACATTGCGGCATACCACCCGGGGGTTCTGGAAGAAGCTCTCGCTTACCGGGCCCGCCGCTGCGGCGGTGTCGCAGAAGAACCAGTTGCCTTCCCGGGCGGTCCAGCGCTCCAACGCGGCACTGTCGAACCCGGGCCCGATGGACGTGTTGAACAATACTTTGCTGTCACCCAAAGCGGCAAATTCTTCCTTGCCCAGCAGCAGGACGTTCTTGTTCAGGCAGGTAAACACCACCTCGCTCTTTTGCAGCAGCTCGTGCAGCGGCGTGTAGTGCATGCCGGCAGCCTCGGCGTCCGCCTTGGGACCACGGCAGTAGTAGCGGATCTCCGCCCCTAAAAAGTGCAGCGCTTCGGCGATCATCCGGCCCGAAGTGCCGAACCCGACCATGCCGACTTGCAGGCCGTAGATCTCCTCGGCTTCGGCGTGCAGGCGGGGCAGATCAAAGCCGTGCAGCAGACCGGTCAGTTCGTGCAGCACATATTCCACAACGCCCCGGTCGCCGTAATCCCGGATGCCTTTGACGCAAATGCCTTTCTCCCGGGCAAAAGCAATGTCCACATTGGCGCTTTCCTCCGAGTACAGGCTGCAGCACATACCGATGTAGCGAAGTTCCGGGCACCGGGCAATCACATCCCGGTCCATGCGGGATGTGTAACTCAACAAAACAGCGTCGGAATTTCCGATGCGGCGCACGATTTCGTCGTTGTTGGCGGGGATGTCGTTGTACAGCACGACTTCCTGTGCCAGATTGTGCAGTTCCTGCTCTGCCTCGGGCACCAGACTTACCGGCTCAATGGCCGTCAGTTTACGAAACATCATGATTCCTCCTGTTCAGTGCAGTTCGATGGGACTGGCCAGATTGCGCAGCAAAGCGACCAGACTCCAACCTGCAATGGCGCTTTTATCGGAATAAATGTCCACCACCGCTTTGGCGCCGGCGCCCTCGATGGTAATGCAGTGGTCGTCCCCCACAAACCCCGGTACGCTGGTAATGCGCATGTCGGTGTGTTCCGGCCCTGCGGCTGCCAGCGAAGCCGCCACCGCTACGTTTACACGGGTGGGCAGCAAAGCGATGGCTTCGGTGGCCGTGCCGGCAAAGGCGTCCATCTGGGCGGTGTCCATTTCGGGCTGGTAGACCGGAGTTCCCTGCAGGGACTGGGGGCTCTTGTGGGTGTGGAAGGAAACTTTCGGCTCCACGCCCCGGGCCCGGGCCATCAGGGTGATGGTGGACAGCACATCAAAGCCGCCCACCGCGCCGGAGGCCAGATACACCTTGCGCCCGCAGCGGGCCGCGGTCTGGCGTACCTGATCCAGAAAGGCTTCGTCCGCAAAGGCGCCGATAGAAATGACGGCCAGATCCGCACCGCTTTCCAGTACCGGCACCGCATTGGCCCGCAGTCCCGGAATCCCCGCGGTTTCCACCACAATGTCGGGATGCAGTGCCAGCAGGGCGGTCATATCCGGGCAGAATGCACAGCCCGTCTGTTCGGCCAGCGCCCGGGCGGGGCCTTCGCTGCGGCTGGTCACACCCACCAGTTCATAGTCCGGCAGCAGTCCGGCGCGGTACGCTTCCGCCACAATACCGCCCAGATAGCCGCAGCCCAGAATACCCAGTTTTTTCTTTGTCATGGTACACTTCCTTCCCCGTAGGGCCGGACCCTGCGGGCGTATTATCGTTGCCTTCATTCTAGCATACCGCCCGTTGCCCTGCAATGGACTTTCCCGGTGTGGTGCAGGAAATTTTGCTTGACAAGTGGGGGCAAACCTGTTATTCTGTCGAAAGTTAGCTGCCGCTAATCGAAGCGGTGGCTTTTTTACTGGACGGGCGTTAGCTTAAACTAACTGCGAGAAGAAAGGGTTCCCATGAAAAAGCTGTTTTATGGACTGCTGCTGGGCAGTTTTCTGTTCACCTTGGCGGTGCCGCTGACCGGCATCGTGGTACACAAGCTGGCATCCACCGGGTTTCTGGTACTCTGCCTGATTCACGCCGTGGGGTGCCGAAAAAGGTTGGGATGGCGCCGCATAGCGCTTTTGGGGGCCGTGATGCTGGCCTTTGCCAGCGGGGTGTGCAGCCTGATCTTTGCCCAGATGCCGCTGGTATTGGCGGTACACAAGGTGGTATCCATTACCTGTGTGTTCTTTCTGGCGATCCATATTTTTGCCTACCGGCGCGGATTTAGGAGGAAAAGCGAAGGATGATCGATCGACGTTTGCTGGCGGCTGTACCGGAAAGCCGCAAGTACATCGCCGCCAACGTGGCGCTGCAATGGTTGGCGCTGGCGGCCAATATCCTGTTGGTGACGGCAGTCTGCCGCCTGTTGGCGGCGCTGGCCGGGGGCGAAGCACTGCCGGAAGGGGGCAGGCTGCTGGCGGCGGCACTGGTGGCCTTGGGGGTACGCTTCGGCTGTGCCGTAGGGGCTACGCGGATGAGTTATCTCTCCAGCAAAACCGTGAAGATGCGGCTGCGCACCCTGCTTTACCGCAAATTGCTGGAACTGGGCACGGCCTATCGGGAATCGGTGCAGACCAGTGCGGTGGTGCAGGTGGCGGTGGAGGGGGTAGACCAGTTGGAGATCTACTTCGGGCAGTACCTGCCCCAGTTCTTCTATGCCATGTTGGCCCCGCTGACGCTTTTTGCGGTGTTGGCCCCCATCGATCTGCCCTCGGCGGCGGTGCTGCTGGTCTGCGTGCCGCTGATCCCCGTTTCCATTGCCGCGGTGCAGACTTGGGCAAAAAAACTGCTGGGACGGTACTGGGGGCAGTACACGGCGCTGGGGGACACCTTTCTGGAAAATTTGCAGGGGCTTACCACCCTGAAAATCTATGAGGCGGATGGCGAACGCCATCGGCAGATGAACCGGCAGGCCGAGGACTTCCGCAAGATCACCATGCGGGTGCTGACCATGCAGCTCAACTCCATCACCGTTATGGACCTGATCGCCTATGGCGGCGCGGCAGGGGGCATGGTACTGGCGGTCAGCCGGTTGGCGGCGGGGGCGGTCAGCCTGCAAGGATGCCTGATGATTTTGCTGCTGGCGGCGGATTTCTTTTTGCCGATGCGGCTGCTGGGCAGCTTTTTCCATGTGGCGATGAACGGCATGGCGGCCAGTGAAAAGATCTTCCGCCTGCTGGATACCCCCCGACAGCCTCGGGGGAACCTGCCGGCGCCCGAGGACTGCACGCTGGCGCTGGAAGGGGTGGACTTTGCCTACGCGGCAGACCGCCCCATCCTGCGGCAGGTCAGCATGACCTGCCGACAGGGGAATTTTACCGCTTTGGTGGGGGCCTCGGGCTGCGGCAAGTCCACCGTGGCGGCACTGCTCACCGGTCAGCGTCGGGCGGGTGCCGGGCAGGTGACACTGGGCGGTGTGTCGCTGGACCAGATCGACGAAGGAGAACTGGCCCGCACCGTCACCTACCTGTCCCACAACAGCTATCTGTTTAAGGGGACCGTCCGGGACAATCTGCTGCCGGCCCAACCCACGGCAGACGACGCTGCCCTGTGGGCGGTGCTGGAACAGGTGCGGCTGGCAGATTTTCTGCGCAGCGAGGCTGGACTGGACACGCTGTTGACCGAAAAAGGCGCCAACCTGTCGGGCGGGCAGTGCCAGCGTTTGGCGCTGGCCCGGGCACTGCTCCACGACAGCCCGGTCTATCTCTTTGACGAAGCGACCTCCAACATTGATGTGGAGAGCGAAAACGACATTATGGCGTTGATCCGTACATTGGCCCGAACCAAAACGGTGATCCTGATCTCCCATCGGCTGGCCAACGTGACAGAGGCCGATTGCTTGTATGTGATGGAGGAAGGCACTGTGGTACAGACCGGCACCCACACCGAACTGCTGGCAGCCGGGGGGCGGTACGCCGAACTCTGGAACGCCCAGCAGCAACTGGAACGCTACACCCAAAAGGAGGTCCCTGCATGAAACGAAACGGGTTTGCCGTGATGGCCCGGCTGATCGGGCTGGTCCGCCCGCTGACCGGTTACATGGTGCTGGCGGTGGCCATGGGGGTGGCCGGACATCTCTGCGCCACCTTCCTGACGGTGTTGGGCGGGTTTGGCATCCTGCGGGTACTGGGCTGGGCGGTACCGCTGCCGCTGGCGGGGCTGTTCGGGGCTGCCGCTGTTTTGGCGGTGCTGCGGGCCGTCCTACGGTATGGCGAGCAGGCCTGCAATCATTTTATCGCTTTCAAGCTGCTGGCGCTGCTGCGGGGCCGGGTCTTCGGCGTACTGCGCCGTCTGGCACCGGCCAAACTGGAAGGAAAAGAAAAGGGCGATCTGATCGCTCTGATCACCTCCGACATTGAGCTGTTGGAGGTCTTTTACGCCCACACCATCTCGCCGGTGCTGATCGCCCTCCTCTTCAGCGGTGGCATGACAGTCTTTATCGGGCAGTACCACCCGCTGCTGGGACTGTTGGCGCTGGCGGCCTACGGGGTAGTGGGCATTGCCGTGCCGTTGGTCACCGCCCGGGTGTCGGGAGAGGATGGTCTGCGGGTGCGGCAGGCATCGGGGGCGCTGGCTGGGTTTGTGTTGGACAGCCTGCGGGGCCTGTCTGAAACATTGCAATACGGCGCCGGCGCCAGCCGGTTGGCAGAGATGCAGGCTCGCACCGAGGCTCTTTCCCGGGATGAGGAAAAACTCAAGCGCACGGCGGGGCGCAACACCGCCGCCACCCAGACGCTGCTGTGGGGCTTTGATCTGGTCATGCTGGCAGCGGCCACGGGGCTCTACCGGCAAGGAAGCATAGGCTGGGACGGGGTGCTGATCCCCACCATGGCGTTGATGAGTTCCTTTGGACCGGTGGTAGCGCTGGCCAATCTGGGGGCAACCCTGCAAAGTACGCTGGCCGCGGGCAACCGGGTGCTGGACCTGTTGGAAGAAGCACCGCAGGTGGAAGATGTCCACGGGCAGGCCGAGGTGGCTTTTGCCGGGGCGGGGGCCGAGGCGGTGACTTTCGGCTATGACGGACAAACCATTCTGGACGGGGTCACGGTACCGGTTCCGGCTGGGCAGACCATCGGCATTGTGGGACGTTCGGGCAGCGGCAAATCCACGCTGCTCAAGCTGTTCCTGCGGTTCTGGCAGGTGCGGCAGGGCCGGGTGCAGTTGTCCGGCCGCAGCGTGGAGGAGATCAACACCAAAAACCTCCGCCGTCTGGAAGCCCTTGTCACACAGGAGACCTATCTCTTCCATGATTCCATCCGCAACAACCTGCGCATCGCCAAACCGGACGCCACCGACGAAGAACTGGTGGCGGCCTGCCGCAAGGCGGCGGTCCATGACTTCATTGCCGCGCTGCCGCAGGGATACGATACCCCCGTGGGGGAACTGGGCGACACCCTTTCGGGTGGGGAACGGCAGCGGCTGGGTCTGGCCCGGGCCTTTTTGCACGACGCCCCCTTCCTGCTGTTGGATGAGCCCACCAGCAATCTGGACAGCCTGAACGAAGCGGTGATCTTGCAGGCGCTGGCCCGGGAACACGGCACCCGCACGGTGGTGCTGGTTTCTCACCGGGCGTCCACGCTGTGTGTGGCCGATACCGTTTACTCGGTGGAAAACGGGAGGGTGAGCTGATGCCCCGCGCCGACAAGCGTGACCGGGAAAAACAGGTGGTCTCCTGTATGATCGCCCTCTACTGCCGCCGCAAACACCACACCCAGAAGGGGCTTTGCCCCGACTGTGCGGCGCTGGAGGCTTACGCCCGGCAGCGCATCGACCACTGTCCTTTTATGCAGACCAAAACCTTCTGTTCCCAGTGTGCCGTCCACTGCTATCAGGCCGAAATGCGGGCCAAAATCCGGGAGGTCATGCGGTTTTCCGGCCCGCGGATGCTTTGGCGGCATCCGATTTTGGTGGTACGCCATGGAATAGAATCCTGCCTGTCACGACGAGAAAGGAGTCCGCAATGACCATTCGCAAACTGGGCTATCTGGCACTGGGCTTTCTGGGGCTGGCGCTGGGCGCTGTGGGGGCGGTGCTGCCTTTGCTGCCTGCCTTCCCGTTTTTGCTGCTGGCGGCTTACGGCTTTGGCCGTTCCAGTCGTCGGCTGGAACGGTGGTTCAAAGGTACCCGCCTCTATCGGGACAATTTGGTCGATCTGGCTGCCGGCCGGGGCTTGACCCGGCGCGCTAAGGTCCGCATCATGGGGACGGTTACGGCCGTGATGGCCGTGGGCTTTGTGATGATGCATGCCGTACCGGTAGGGCGCATCGTGCTGGGCTGTGTTTGGGTGGGGCATCTGCTCTATTTCCGATTCCGCATTTCCACCGTGCCGGAAAAAGACCCCACTGTCGATCATTGAAATAAAGAAATCCTTTTGGCGGCGGCCTTCGGGCTGCCGCTTTTTGGGCGAATTTTGTTCGCTGCCCTTTACCCCGCACCCTGATGGCGGTATAATGGAAGCAACTTCTTACAGGTGTGTAAAAGGAATGGGATTATGAAAAAACTTACTTTTCGGCAACTGATTATCGTGGCCAGCATGCTGTTCGGCATGTTTTTTGGGGCGGGTAATCTGATTTTCCCGGCCTCGATGGGCCAACTGGCGGGGCGCAACCTCTGGTTGGCGTCGGCGGGTTTTCTCATCACCGGTGTGGGGCTGCCGCTGCTGGGCGTGGCGGCCTTGGGCATCAGCCGGGAGGAAGGCCTGCTGGAACTCAGCAGCCGGGTCGGCAAGGGGTACGGGTTGTTTTTTACCTGCCTGCTCTACCTTACCATCGGGCCGTTCTTCGCCATTCCCCGTTGTGCCACCGTGTCCTACACCGTGGGTATCCAGCGTCTGCTGCCCGCTGCCAGTCAAACGTTGGCGCTGGCGGTTTTCTCGTTGGTCTTTTTTGCGGCGGTGCTCTTTTTCTCGCTGCGCCCCGGCGAAATTTTGACGTGGATCGGCAAAGTGCTCAATCCGCTGTTCCTCTGCTTCTTGGCGGTGTTGGTGCTGCGGGCATTGACGTCGCCCCTTGCTTCGGTGGCGGATATTGAACCCACCGGCAGCTACGCCGTGGCCGCTTTTCCCACCGGCCTGTTGGAAGGCTACAACACAATGGACGCCTTGGCCAGTCTGGCTTTCGGCATCATCGTTGTCCATGCCATCCGCAGTCTGGGGGTGGAAGAACCCGGGCAGGTGGCCAAAAGCACCGTCTTGGCGGGGCTGTTCAGCTCGCTGCTGATGGCGGCCATCTACCTGCTGGTTACGGTGGTGGGCGCCCAGAGCTGCGGCCAGTTTGAAGCTTCCAGTAACGGCGGCGAGGCGCTGGCCCAGATCGCAGAATACTATTTCGGCTCCGCAGGGGCCTTGATTCTGGCCGCTACCGTTACCATCGCCTGCCTGAAAACGGCGGTGGGACTTATTACGAGCTGCGGCGAAACCTTCGTCAAGATCTTCCCCGGCGGACCGTCCTACCGGGTGTGGGCGGTGACCTTCTGCGTGGTTTCCTTCCTCATTGCCAATCTGGGGCTCAATGCCATTTTGGCCTATTCCACCCCGGTGCTGATGTTCCTCTATCCCTTGTCCATCGTGCTGATCCTTCTCACGCTGGGGGGCGGCTTGTTCGGCAACCATCCCACCGTGTTGCGGTGGACCATCGGCTGCACGATGGTGGCGTCGGTATTTGATCTGCTGCGCACCTTGCCGGCGCAGGCGCAAGCCTTCCTGCATCTGGAACCGGTGGTGGCTTGGGCCGAAAACACCCTGCCCCTCTGCGCACAGGGCTTCGGCTGGGTGGTGCCTGCCCTGATCGGTCTGGTCATCGGGCTGGCACTGCGTGCGCTGCGCCGCACCTGATACAAACCCAAAACAACCCCCGCTGCTGCGCTTTTTCGCGGCGGCGGGGGTTGTTTGCGGTATATAGGGGATTAGCCGAAAGCGGCGGCTACGGCAGGCTGGGACCGGGGCCGGGGGCGGGGTGACAAAAAGACTTGGCCCAGCTCTGACACCGAGGGAAAGCAATAGGTGGGTTGGTCAGCACTGGCGGCTGCGTCGGCCCGTGTGGCTTCCCCCGTCAGCACCAGCGCGGTGTCCACCCCGGCCCGACGTCCGCAGGCGATGTCGGTATAGAGCCGGTCACCCACCACCAAAGCCGCCTCCTTGGGGCAGCCGGCGGCTTGCAGGGCGTACAGCACCATGGCCGGTTCCGGCTTGCCCAAAAACTTCGGCTTGCGGTGGGTGGCGGTCTCGATCATGTTGCAGATGGCGCCGCAGTCCGGCAGAAAGCCGAAATCCACCGGGCAGACTAGGTCGGGGTTGGTGGCGATGTAGTCCACCTTGCGGGTGGTCAGCAGCAGACAGACATCCTTGATCTTGTCGTAGGTCAGGGCGTTGTCGTAGGAGACCAGCACGCAGGCAATGGTTTTGTCGTGGGCATTGGTGGTCAGCCGCAGGCCGTTTTGGCGGCATTCCTTTACAAAGGAATCGGTGGCCAGCGCGTAGATGGTCTGGCCGGCATACCGGTCTTGCAGGTAGCGGATGGTGGCGTGGGCGGCGGTCAGGTAGTTGCGCTCGTCGGTATCCACCCCCAGCGAGCGGAAAAAGCGGATATATTCCGCCGTGCTGCGGGTGGCGTTGTTGGTGATAAAGACAAACTGTCCACCGCTGCGCCGGATGCGCTGCAAGAAGGCCCCGGCACCGGGAAGCAGTGCATCGCCCCGGCAGATGGTGCCGTCAATGTCCAGCAAAAACAGCCGTTTTTTCATAGGGTCACTCCGCCAGATTGCGGCGCACATCCAGTGCCAGTTTGGGGTCGTTGGTGATCACATCGGCACCGGCCTCCATCAGCCAGCGCAGATCTTCGGCCTCGTTGACGGTCCAGACCCGCACGGCCAGCCCGCTGGCCAGATACCGCTGCAAGAGGTCCGCCATCTTGACGTTGTACAGCCCGGGGTGCAGGCCGTCCACCCCATGGGCGGCGGCGTAGCGTTCCACATCGCAGGGAATGTCCCCGAACAGATAGGCGGTCTGGGCTGTGGGCGCCAACTGCCGGACCTTTTCGATGCTGTAATGGTTGAAGGAGGACCAAATCACCCGGTCCTGCATGCCCATGCCTTCCACCAGACGCAGGGCTTTTTCCTCGATGCCGTCATACCACAGGATGCCGGTCTTGAGCTCGATGTTTACCAGCATCCGGCTGGGTTGGATCAGCGCCAATACCTCCCGCAGGGTGGGGATGCGGGCCTCGGCAAAGCCGTCCATCCGGTTGTCGGCGCACAGGCTGCGCAGCTCCGCCAAGGTGTAGTCCTTCACCAGACCGGTGCCGTTGGTGGTGCGGTCCAGTTTCTCGTCATGGATCACCACCAGCTCCCCGTCCTTGGTCAGGTGAACGTCCAGTTCGATGCCGTCCGCCCCCTGCTGCATGGCCAGCGCAAAGGCGGGCAGGGTGTTCTCCGGTGCGTAGGCGCTGGCGCCCCGGTGGGCAAAAATCCGTACTTCGTTCATGAAACATCGTCCTTTCTGTGCAAAAACCGGGAAAAGCCCGCGCCTTTCCCGGTCAAAAGGTTTTATCCGTTGATAAGGTTGTAGGTTTCGATGGACTCGTTGACCTGCTCGGTGATGGCGGTCACGGCCTCTTCGGGGGATTGGCTGCCGGACAGCATCTCTTCGATCTCGGTCTCCACGATCTGGCGGGACTCGGGGAAGACGCTGAGCAGTGCACCGGCGTACTGCGGGGCCGAGTCATGCAGCTGATCAATGGCGGTCTGGAACTGGGGATACTGGGCCATATTCTGCTGGTAGGTTTCCTTGTTGGCGGCGGCAGTGGTCACCGGGAAGTAGCCGGTCTGGGCGTTCCAGTAGGCCTGAGATTCCGGCGAGATCAAAAACTCGATGAACCGCCAGGTGGCAGCCAGCTTAACGGGGTCATTGTTGTTCAGCGCCCACAGCGAACCGCCGCCGATGGACACGCCGCCGGCATCGGAGGCACTGACGGCGGGGAAGTAGGCGGTGCCCACCTCAAAGGAGTCGCCGGTATCCTGCAGCACCTGCTTCAAAGACGCCGTGGAACCCAGCATCATAGCGGCCTTGCCGGAGGTAAAGTCGGTGGTGGCGGTGTCGCTGCCGTTGCGGCCCACATTGGGGGCATAGCCGCCGTCGTACAGCGTCTTCCACGCCTGCAGAATGTTCAGCGCGCCGCCGTTTTCGTCAAAGACCACCTTGGTGGCGGGGGCGGTACGGCCGTTGCCGTTGTCCACCATTTCCAGCCCCTGCTTGCAGAGGAACTGCTCGAACCACCAGCCGTAAACGCTCATGGCAAGCACTTCCTGCGTGCCGGCCTTTTCTTTCAGTTGGTCGCCCACTGCGGCGATCTCGTCCAGACTGGTGGGAACCTCGGTGATGCCGGCGGCCTCAAACATATCTTTGTTGTAGTAGAGCAGCGGGGTGGAGGAGTTGAACGGCATGGAGTACAGCCCCGCGTCGGTGGTGTAGTAGGCAGCGATGTTGGGCTCGATCTGGGAGGCGTCGTACCCGGCGGCATCGATGAGCTGCTGCATGGGAATGACCCAGCCCGAGTCGATCATAAAGCGGGTGCCGATGTCGTAGATCTGCACCAGATCGGCCCCCATGTTGCCGATCTGGGCGCTCTTCAGCTTGTTGATGGCGTCGTCGTAGCTGCCCTGATAGACGGCCTCCACGGTGATGCCGTACTCGTTCTCAGCGTTGAATTTGTCCACCAGCGCGGTCATGGCCTCGCCGTTGACGCCGCCCATGGAATGCCAGAAGGTCAGCTTGGTGCCGGTGGTGTCCAGCGTGTTGAAATCCTCCCCAATCAGGGCCGCAGCGGCTTCCGCCTCACTGGCGGCAGCCGAACCGGCGGTGTCGGCGGTGGAGGTATCGGCAGCCTGCGCGGCGCCGCATCCGGCCAGAGGAACGGTGACGAGGGCGGCGGCCAACAGGCCGGCCATCAGTTTGTTGGTATGCATTTCCTTACACTCTCCTACAATAACACAATTTTCAATGGGAATCTATGCCAAACGGTGAAAATTCACCGGGATAGCCGATCAGCCTTTGACAGCGCCCGAGAACATACCCCGGATGAGCTGTTTCTGGCCCAGAATGAAGATGATCATGCTGGGGATGATGACCGAGACCACACCGGCCATCATCAGGGTCACCGACTGGGCGTCGGTGTTGTCCAGCATGCTGATGCCGATTTGTACGGTGCGCATCTCCTGCGAGCCGGTGACCAGCAGGGGCCACATGTACATGTTCCAAGCGTTGATGAAGGTATATACCGACATGGCGCCGATGGCAGATTTGGTCAGGGGCAGCAGGATGCTGACGATGAACCGTAGGTTGCCGCAGCCGTCCAGCTTGGCGGACTCATACAGCGACATGGGGAAGGTCATATAGAACTGCCGGAACAGGAAGATGCCCATGGCGGAAGTCAGCGACGGCAGGATCAAGACCAGATAGGTGTCCAGAATCCCCAGCGAGCTGACGGTCAGATAGTTGGAGATGATGGTGGCTTCGCCGGGGACCATCATGGTGGCCATCACCAGCATGAAGAGGACGTTTTTGCCCTTGAAGTTCAGGAAGGAGAAGGCGAAAGCCGCCAGCGAGCAGGTGAGGATCTGCCCGATGGTGATGCAGCCCGCTACCAAGAAGGAGTTGAGGACGAACCGCAGCAGCGGCACTTGGGTCCAAGCCCGCAGATAGTTGCTGAAATCGGGATGTTTGGGCAGCAGGTTCATCTCCATGGTGAACAGCTCCTCGCCGGGCATCAGCGAAACGCTGACCGCGTAGAGCAGCGGGAAGAGGATGAACAGCGCCATGACTACATTGAGGCAGATCAGCACCCCGGTGCGGATGCGGCGCCGCCGCAGCGCGGCCAGCCCCATCTTGCGGTGCAGGGCCTCCAGTTCTTCTTTGGTATACCGGCCCCGCTGCAGGCTGGCAGCCGGGGCATGGAGGGTGGCAGAAAGATTCATCAGTATTTGACTCCCTTCTTTTCGATCTTGAACATGATGAGCGTCAGCGCCATGATGATAAGGAACAAAATCACGGACTGGGCCGCCGCGCTGCCGAACTTGTAGTTGAAGAAGGCGTCGCGGTAGATGGAATAGACGATCAGGTTGGTGGCTTCGCCGGGACCGCCTTGGGTCAAGATTTTGACCTGCCCGAAGGACTGGAACGCCTGAATGATGTTGACCACCAGTGTGTAGAACATGATGGGGCTCAGGCCCGGCAAAGTCAGCCGGAAAAACTTCTGGAAGGCGTTGGCGCCGTCCACCGACGCCCGCTCATAGATGGATTCGTCGATGTTGCCCAACCCTGCCGAAAAGTAGAGGAAATTGATGCCGCTGTTCAGCCAAGCGGTCAGCACTGCCACGCAGACCAAGGCGTAGCGGGGGTCGCTGATCCAGTTGATGTCCAGCCCGGTGATTTTATTGAACAGGCCGATGGTGGGGTTGAGGATGACCTTGAAGATCATCGCCGCGCCGCTGGAGGCAATGGCCATGGGCAGGGCGTAGGCGGTGCTGAACGCCCGAATCCCCGGGAAGGTCTTGCTGCACAGCACGGCAGCGATGAGGCCCAGCAGCATGCTGCCAAACACCACGATCACCACAAAGATCAGCGTCACCAAGATGCTGTTGTAGAAGCTTTCCGAGGTGAGCAGGTCGGTGTAGTTTTCGGCGCCCACAAAGATCTTGGCCCGGCCCAGCTTATCGGTAAGGAAAAAGCTCAGGTAGATGGTCTTGACAAAGGGGTAAAACAAAAACATCGCAAAGATGGCAAAACAGGGGATCAGATAGGCGTAGGGGCTGCACCCCTTGAGTTTTTCCGCAAAGGCTTTCATGCGTCGTTCCTCCACTGGTACAAGATGTTCTGCTCGGTCTCGCCGTCAAAGAAATGGGCGTTTTCCATGTCCAAGAACAGCGTGGCGGACCGATCCTCCACGGCGCCGTGGCCGGGCTCCACCCGGGCGGCCAGTTCGCCGTCACTGGTTTCCAGATGCAGGATCGCTTCGTGACCCAGCGATTCGCAGGCCGTCACCGTGCCCTGTACCGCGGCGTAAAGACGGTCATTTCGGGCAGGGAAGGCATACAGGTCTTCCGGTCGGATGCCCAGCACCAGCGTCCGGTTGTCGTACTGGGGCCACAGCGTCTTGCCCAGTGCGGCGGGCAGCGGCAAAACCTGCCCGCCCTCGGTCAAAAAGGCCGCGCCGTCCCCGGCTTTTTTCACCTTGCCCCGCAAAAAGTTCATGGACGGCGAACCGATAAAGCCTGCCACGAACAGGTTGGTGGGCCGGTTGTACAGCTCCACCGGGGTGGCCACCTGCTGGATGTACCCCGCCTTCATCACCACAATGCGGTCGGCCAGCGTCATGGCCTCGGTCTGGTCGTGGGTGACGTAGATGGTGGTGGTGCCCAGCTTGTGGTGCAGCGACGCCAGTTCCACCCGCATGTGGGTGCGCAGCTTGGCGTCCAGATTGGACAGCGGTTCGTCCATCAAAAAGGCTTTGGGTTTGCGCAGGATGGCACTGCCGATGGCCACCCGCTGCTTCTGCCCGCCGGAAAGCGCCGCCGGCCGCCGGGACAACAGGTTGGAGATGCCCAGCATCTCGGCGGTTTCGTGGACGCGCTGCCGGATTTCCTGTTTGGGGACTTTGCGGATGGACAGCGAAAAGGCCATGTTGTCATATACCGACATCTGCGGGTAGAGGGCGTAGTTCTGGAATACCATCGACAGATCCCGCTCCCCGGGTTCTGCATAGTTGCACAGCCGGTCACCGATCCACAATTCACCGCTGGTGATCTCTTCCAGTCCGGCGATCATCCGCAGGGTGGTGGACTTGCCGCAGCCCGACGGCCCGACAAAGACGATGAACTCACCGTCCCGGATGTGCAGCGAAAAATTGCTCACCGCATACTGGTCTTTCTCAAATACTTTGCAAACGTCTTTCAATACGATTTCTGCCATAGAAAATTCCGTTTCCCCCTCTGGTTGCATCATGGGTTGCGGGAGTTTTTTCCGCCCGTTTGATAGAATACCGCATGGCTGCCGCTCTTGTCGTTCATGATTTGGTAAAACATCCGCAAAACTTTGTAAAACCAAAAAAGAATGTCCCAGCGAGAAATGGGCACCGGCTGGGCCGGGTACGGCCCTTCAAATAGGGGTGGGCGTTTACCGTTTCTTGAAAGTAATTTTGCAAAAACATCGGCTTTTCCGGGAATACGTAAAAAAAGACCCCGGCCCGAAGAATCGGGTCGGGGTGTGCTTAGTGGGAAGAATTTCTCCGCTTTTTGTGCCATACCAGCAGTGCCAGTCCGGCGGCTGCGGCCAGTGCCAGCCCGGCCCAAAGGGCAGGGGAAGACGGATCGCCGGTGGCGGGAATGCTGGGAACGGAACCTGCCGGCGTCGGGCTGGGGCGGGTGGCAGGCAGCCCCGCGGTGGGCGTGGCTGTGGGGGTGGGAGCCGGTGTGGCCGTGGAGGCGGACCCGCCGGAAGGCGTGTTGGGGTTGTGGTTGGTATACAAAATCTGGGTCAGCCCGGCCTGTGTGGTAACGGTAAGGGAAGGCCCGGGCTGGGCGGGCTCTTCATTCAGGCGGATGGTGGTGTCGTAACCGGGTGCCGGTTCCTCGTACACCGTGCAGACCGTGCCGATGGGCAGACCCCGCAGCGTCACCGAGCCGCCGTGGACCAGCGTGGTCTGGGCGGTGCCCTCGGCGTCAAACGTCAGGTCGCCGTACCTGCCGGCCAACGGTGCGCCCTGCTCGTCCCGCAGGGTCAGGGTAAAGGCAAAGGGGCGGGTGGTATCTCCCATCGGGCCGGTGACCTCCTTTTTCAGCACCAGCCGGGTAGACTGGTTGCGCACCTGCACGATGGTACTGTGGGCAAAAATCTTGCTCACATCTTGATCGCCCAGATCGATCTTCAGCGCTTGGTCGGTACCGGCGGCATAGTTTTGGGTGATCTTCAGCCGGGACCAACCCGAGCGGACCGCGAAATACACCGGGTCTCCCGGTACGGTGGGGCCGTATTCCAGAATTTGGTTGTTCTGGTAGTAGGAAAGTTCCAGCGGGGCTTGCCCGGTGGGGTTCCACATTGCCCAATCATCGCCGGTGTCGGGGGTGTAACTGGGGGCGGTGTAAAGTGCTGCTTGGATGTCGGTCAAGGTGGCATTGATGTCGTCGGGCACTGCAAATTGCAGCATACTGCGCACGATCTTGCCCACGCCCCGCAGGACGGTGACGTCATCTTCGGTGGTGCCGGCGTTGGCGTAGACGTCGGTGTTGTCCACCACCACTTCCACCAAATCGCTGCTGGGGGCGTACCCGGCGGGGGCCTGCATCTCTTTTAGGTAGTAGGTGCCGTCGGGCAGCACGGTTTGGGTGTTGGGGAAAACCCCAGCCCCGCCCAGCGTAATCAAATCCCCTTGGCTTTGGCTCTGGTCCCGGGTGGTCACGGTGTCAAAGGGTTGGGCGTCGGGATGAACCACCCCGTCGGTCACGTCGCTGGCCTTGTACAGGGCAAAGGTGGCGCCGCTCAGCGGTGTGATGCGATCCTCGGCTACCTTTTGCACGAACAGATAGTTTTTGATGTCCGGTACAAAGAGCCGTACCGCAAATTCCCGGTCAAAAGTTTGGTCGTTCAGTACGGCACTGTCATTGAGCCGCACGGTGTTTTCTGGGGTGGCATCGTTCAGGTTGTCGGCGCTGGTCCGGTAGAAGCCCAACGTATATTGGGCGTTGTCGGCGGTGAGCTTGTCGTTGGTGGCCAGCACGTAGTAGTAGGTCAGAATGTCGCCGGGCAGATTCTCAATGGTGTCTTTGTAGGCGCCGCTGCTGTCCAGCACAAAGAGGTACGGGTTCGCTTGCGCCGCCTGCAAAACAGCGGCCATGTCGGTGCTGTTCGCCACGTTCCAGCCGTCGATAGGCTCCCCCGACACCGGATACCAAGTGCTTTGGGTGCTGCTGCCGTCCCCGGAAGCCTGCTGCCGTTTGAGCACCACCGCAAAGTAGGTGCCGGAGTCTGCCGTATATTGCTGCCCTTGCAGATCTTCCACCGTGTCGGGCAAGGTCACCGTGACGGTGGGGCTGGCGTAGGCGCCGGTGTCCCACGGGTTGGCGGAAAGCAGGGTGGCCAGTTCTGGGGAGTCGGCGGGGAAGAAGAGCTGCATGGGGGCGGGGCTTCGATACCCGGTGGGAACGGTTACTTCCTCCAGCACAAATTTGCCGGTCTGGTCGGGGCCGCCATACTCATTTTTTAAGTTGTTCAAACTCAGCAGGGTGCCGTCGGGGTTTTGGAATACAAAGGTGCCGTCGGGACCGGTGGTACCGGTGGCAATCAACTGCTGGGGGGTGTAGTCCTCGGCGGCGTAATACAGGTTGAACTGTGCCCCGGCCACCGGGTTGCCGATCTGGTCTACCTTGATCAGATCACTTTGGGGGATGGAAACCAGATTGAACTTCAACCGCATGTTGGAATCCACGTTGCCCCGCTCCAGATAGAAAAACTTTAGGGTGTGGTAGGTATTGTCGGCGAAGGTGGGGGAGCTGCCGTTGTCCCAAGGCTGGCCGGCGGCGAGGAACTTGTCCCGCAGCGTGCCGTTGGCCTGCCCGTTGATGGCAATGGCGCCGGTTTGGAAGTTGATGCTCAGCGAGGCCGCATCGTGGATGCCGCCCAGATCCCCTACCAGCACGTTGTCGATAAACACCCACACGTCGTCGTCACCGGAAAAATCGTAGGTGACGGGGGTGCCCCCGGCGGTGCCGTCGGTGGTGCCATAGGGCTGCTGAACAAAGCGGGTGGTCATCGTCAACCCAAAATAGTGGTTGATCAGGGAATTGCGGGAATTCAGGTCCTTTACCTGTGCATAGTCGTTGAAGGGAAAAAACTGTCCCAGCAAGGGCACGGCCCCGGCGGAGCGCACCCCCGGACCATCGTACAAGGTGAAGGCGTTGGTGTTTTCGTCAAATTGGGCAAAGTTTTGGGTGCTGTCGTAGTAATAGTACTTGTCTGCGTCGATCTGCAGGAGGGTCCGCACATTGGCATAGGAGGCCTTGCCCGCATTGGGCAGCGCCGGGTTGAAGAGGTAGTTTAGGGATTGTCCGCTCTGGGACAGTTGGGGATAGCCGTTGTGCAGGGTGTTGTCCACCAAGCCGGTATTGGGCCGGCTGCTGCCGGAGTAATTGTTAAGACCGCTGCCCACCGGCGCCCCCCATGAGAAAATGCAGGGCCTTGCCCGCGTTAATGCCCTGATCCATGTCGGCAGGGTTGACGTTGTCCGGGGCGTCCCGGGTGGTGATCCAGTAGTCGAATAGGTCGATGGTGGTGCCGATGGGGGAAACTGCGTCGGTGACAATGCCTGCGTTGGCTTGGGGGATGGCGTTCACCGGCATCGGCAGGGCCGATTCCTCTGTCGCGGTAAGGGGTGGGACGGTCTGCTCGGGGGCGGCTTGTTCGGGGGTGGCCGTTGGTTCGGCAACGGCAGCCTGTTCCGGGGTGGCGGTAAAGGCCGGTGCCGCCGCAGCGGGCAGGCAGAATACGGCGGTCAGCCAGACAGCCAGCAGCCGGGCCCGGTTTTTGCGGGAAAAAATAGATAGATTCATTTTGTGGTCCTCCTAGCTGGGCGGATATACCGTGATATTTTTACTATACAAAGAAGATTCCGGTAAGAGTGGACGAAACCTGTCGTCTGGATGCAGAATTTTTTCGGGAAGACGGCAGGATCCAGGGAATCCTCTTACTCCTACTATACCATGGGGTGTCGGTTGTTTAGAAAACGAAAAATCCTGCTTGACAACCGGGAAAAAGAGGTGTAGTATAAATCATACAAAACAAGTAGGAAATAAACGCCGCAGGCGTTCCTACGGGAAAGGAAGGATTTCCATGCGAATTTACGCAGATAACGCCGCCACCACAGCCATGAGCCCGGCGGCCATAGAAGCCATGTTCACCTGCATCCGGCAGAGTGACGGTAACCCCAGCAGTTTGCATTCCGCCGGCCAGAGAACCGCCGAGACATTGGCCGAAGCCCGGGGGCGCATCGCGGCCCATCTGGGCTGTCAGCCCTCCGAGCTGATCTTTACCTCGGGCGGCAGCGAAGCCGACAATCAGGCCCTGCGGGGGGCTGCTCATCTGGGGGCGGCCAAGGGCAAAAAGCATATCATTTCCACGGCGTTTGAACATCACGCCGTGCTGCACACCCTGCGTCGACTGGAGAAGGAAGGCTTCACCGTCACCCTGCTGGACGTCCACGAGAATGGCCTTGTCACCCCCGAACAGGTGCGGGCGGCCATCCGGCCCGACACCTGTCTGGTCAGCGTGATGTATGCCAACAACGAGATCGGCACCATCCAGCCCATCGCCGAGATCGGCCGAATCTGCCGGGAAGCAGGGGTGCTGTTCCACACCGACGCCGTGCAGGCGGTGGGGCATCTGCCCATCGACGTACAGGCACAGAACATCGACATGCTCTCCCTGTCGGCCCATAAGTTCCATGGCCCCAAGGGTATCGGCGCGCTCTATCTGCGCAAGGGCATCCCGCTGGAGCCTCTCATCGAAGGCGGCGCACAGGAACGGGGCCGCCGCGCCGGCACCGAAAACCTGCCTGCCATTGTGGGCATGGCGGCAGCGCTGGACGAGGCCTGCACCCATCTGGCCGAGGACACCGCCCGGCTGATCCCGCTGCGGGACAAGCTCATTGCAGGGCTTTCCCGCATCCCCCACGGGGCCCTCAACGGCGACCCAGTGCAGCGGCTGCCCGGCAACGTGAGCTTCTGCTTCGAGGGCATCGAAGGCGAATCCCTGCTGCTGCTGTTGGACGACAAGGGCATCTGCGCTTCGTCGGGCTCGGCCTGCACCTCCGGTTCGCTGGACCCCAGCCATGTGCTGCTGGCCATTGGCCGGGTACACGACGTGGCCCATGGGTCGCTGCGCCTCTCTTTGGGGGCGGACATCACCGAAGAAGAGGTGGACTACCTCATCACCGCCGTTACCGATACCGTGGCCTATCTGCGCAGCCTTTCCCCCGTTTGGCGGGACCTGCAGCAAGGGACCCGGGACTACATTATTGCCTAAGGAGTGTATACGTATGGCACTGTATAGCGAAACTGTTATGGACCATTTCCGCCATCCCCGCAATGTGGGCGTCATCGAGAACGCCGACGGTGTGGGCGAGGTGGGCAACGCCAAATGCGGCGATATCATGAAAATCTATCTGAAGATCGACCACGACACCATCACCGACGCCAAGTTCGAAACCTTTGGCTGCGGCAGCGCCATTGCTTCCAGCTCGATGGCCACCGAGATGATCAAGGGTAAGCCGGTGTCCGAGGCGCTGGCCGTCACCAACAAGGCGGTGGTGGAAGCGCTGGACGGTCTGCCTGCCCACAAGATCCACTGTTCGGTTCTGGCCGAGGAGGCCATCAAACTGGCCCTGAAGGACTACTACGACCGCCACGGCATCGACTACGACAAGAAGCAGTTCCCCGACTGCGAAAACTGCGCCCACTGCCACACCCACTAAGAAGGGCCGCTGTCCAATCGGGCGGATTTGTGGTATAATGGCTGCCAAAGAGCGGCCGTTGCCGCCGGAAAGGACGCTGTCGTATGCAGTACGATTTTACTACCCTTATGGACCGCCATGGCAAGGACGCCATCGCGGTGGACGGTCTGGGCAAACAGCCGGGCTTTACCCCCGCGGCGCCCCAGCCCGGTTTTGATGCCATCCCCATGTGGGTGGCGGATATGAACTTCGCCACGGTGCCCACGGTGCCGGCCGCCATTATCCGGCGGGCGCAGCACCCGGCCTTCGGTTATTTCGACCCTTCCGACGAATACTACCAGTCCATCATCCGGTGGCAGGTCACCCGCAACGGCGCGGACCCGGCCCTGCTCACCAAGGACTGCATCGGGTACGAAAACGGCGTGCTGGGCGGGGTGCTTTCGGCCCTGACCAGCTTTGCCGCCCCCGGCGACGGGGTGCTGCTCCACAGTCCCACCTATATCGGCTTTACCAATTCGCTGAAAAACAACGGCTACCGCATTGTCCATTCGCCGCTGGTGCAGGACAAGGACGGTGTCTGGCGGATGGACTATGCCGATATGGACGCCAAACTCAAACAGTACCACATCCATGTGGCCATCTTCTGTTCCCCCCACAACCCCTGCGGCCGCGTCTGGGAGCGGGAAGAAATCGAGCAGGCCATGGAGGTCTACCGGGCCAACGACTGTCTGGTCATCTCCGATGAGATCTGGTCGGATATCCTGCTCAACGGCCATAAACACACCCCCACCCAACTGGTCAGTGAGGATGCCCGCCGCCGCACGGTGGCCCTCTATGCCCCCAGCAAGACCTTCAATCTGGCGGGATTGGTGGGCAGCTACCACATTATCTATGACCCCTACCTGCGGGACCGGGTCACGGCCAAGAGCAGCAAATCCCACTACAACGAGATGAACGTCTTGTCTATGCACGCCCTCATCGGGGCCTACCAGCCCGAAGGATACGTCTGGGTGGATGAATTGTGCCAGACCCTCAGCGGCAACATCAACTATGCCTGCGACTTCATCGCCGCCCATTTCCCCGGGGTGGCGGTGGCCAAACCGCAGGGCACCTACATGCTGTTTGTGGACTGTACCGATTGGTGCAAAGCCCACGGCCGCACATTGGACGAGGTGCTGCAAGCCGGCTGGGACGTAGGCGTGGCTTGGCAGGACGGCCGGATGTTCCACGGTCCCTGTGCCATCCGCATGAATCTGGCGCTGCCTCTCGCCCGGGTGGAAGAAGCCTTCCGCCGTCTGGATGCGTATGTGTTCAACGGTCCCTTCCTGCGGGAACGTGCTTAAAAGGGTACCCCTAACCAAAGCCCCGACACGGTGTTCCCGTGCCGGGGCTTTTTTTGTACAAATATAGGTAAGATGTCTTGCATTTAGACAGATGTGCAAATGTGTCCATAGCCGAAGTGCGGCCGCCGTAGTAAAATAAGAGGAACAGCTCTGTAAAGGGCTGTTTTTTCTATCGAACGGGGGGACTTCGTTTTGGAAGACAAAAAACCGAAAACCAGTGGAATGGAAAAGGTTGCCGCCTTTATTGTGGATAAGCGGAACCTGTTCTTTCTGCTGTATGCCTTGGCGCTGATCTTCAGCGTGGTGGCATCGGGATGGGTGAAGGTGGAAAACGACATCACCACCTATCTGCCCGCCGACACCGAGACCCGGCAGGGGTTGACGGTGATGAACGACAATTTTACCACGTTCGGCACGGCACGGGTGATGGTATCCAACGTCACGGTGCCCGCGGCCCAAGCCCTGCAAGAAACCATCGAGGCAGTGGACGGCGTTTACAGTGTGGAGTTTGACGACACCGAAGAACACTACAAAAATGCCGCGGCACTTTTCTCGGTCACGTTTGACGGCACCTCCACCGATGAGGTGAGCTTGGCGGCACTGCAGGGTATCGAGGACGCGTTGGCCGGACAGGATTACTATATCGATACCGAGGTGGGCCGGGATATGTCCGCCGAACTGGCGGACGAGATGGGGGTGATCCTCGTCATCGCGGCGGTCATCATCGTGGTGGTGCTGACCCTGACTTCCCGCGCCTACGCCGAGGTTCCGGTCCTGCTGCTGACCTTTGGCGCGGCAGCAGTGCTCAACATGGGCACCAACTTTCTGTGCGGGACCATCTCTTTCATCTCCAATTCGGTGACGGTGATCTTGCAGTTGGCGCTGGCCATCGACTACGCCATCATTCTCTGCCACCGCTTTTCCGACGAGCATGAAACGAAAGATACCCGGGAAGCCTGCATTGCCGCGCTGGCAAAGGCCATCCCGGAGATCAGCTCCTCTTCGCTGACCACCATCTCGGGGTTGGGGGCCTTGGCGTTCATGCACTTTGGCATTGGCCGAGATATGGCCACCGTGTTGATCAAGGCCATCCTGTTCAGCTTGCTGTCGGTCTTTACGCTGATGCCCGGCCTGTTGATGGTCTTCAGCCGCAAGATCGATGCCACCCGGCACCGCAAGCTGATCCCCAAGATCGACTTTTTGGGCAAATTCGATGTGGCCACCCGCTGGGTGATCCCGCCAATTTTTGCGGTGGTGGCCGTTGTGGCGGCGGTGTTGGCCAACAACTGCCCCTACTGTTATAGCTTTACCGATCTGGTCACCCCCAAGCAGAGCACCAGCCAGATCGCCCACCAAAAGATCAAAGAAGCCTTCGGCAACGAAAACATGGTGGCTCTCATCGTGCCCAAAGGCAACTACGATGCCGAGCGGGCGGTGCTCCAACAGTTGGAGGCCTGCCCCGAGGTCAAATCCTGCCAAGGTCTGGCCAACACCGAAGCACAGGACGGCTATATGCTGGCCGATTCGCTGACCCCGCGGCAGTTCTCGGAATTGGCAGGGGTGGACTATGAGGTGGCCGAAGCCCTGTATCTGGCCTATGCCGTGGACCAAGACCAGTACGGCAGTGTGCTCAGCGGGATCGGGGACTATAAGGTGCCGCTCTTTGATATGTTTATGTTCCTGCAGCAGGAGATGGACGCGGGCAACATCACGCTGGAAGGGGAAATGCAGACCACCGTAGATGACCTGTTCGACCAGCTAAACTGGGCACAGGTTCAACTGCAAAGCGACCAATATAGCCGGATGGTGGTGTATCTGAATCTGCCCGAGGAAAGCGATGAGACCATGGCCTTCCTCGATACCATTCACGGCATTTTGAACCAGTATTACAGCGGCAATACCTATGTGGTGGGCAACTCCACCAACGTTAAGGATCTGTCCAGCTCCTTCGGGGAGGACAACATCCTCATCAGCATCCTGTCGGCCTTCTTTGTGGTACTGATTCTGCTGTTCACCTTCCAGTCGGTGGGCCTTTCCATCCTGCTCATCGTGGTCATTCAGGGCAGTATCTGGATCAACTTCTCGGTGCCCACCTTGCAGGATGAGCCGCTGTATTTCCTTGGCTACCTCATCGTCAATGCCATCCAGATGGGTGCCAACATCGACTACGCCATCGTGATCTCCAGCCATTACGGCGACCTGAAAAAACAGATGCCGCCGCGGCAAGCCATCGTGGCTGCCCTCAACGAGGCGTTCCCCACCATCTTTACCTCCGGTACCATTCTGGCCGTGGCCGGTGCGCTGATCGGCCGCTTGACCACCAACCCGGTCATTGCCGCCATCGGCAGTTGTCTGGGCCGTGGTACGGTCATCTCCATCGTGTTGGTGCTGGCGGTGCTGCCTCAGATCTTGCTCATTGGGGATTCCATCGTGGAGCGCACCAGCTTCGCCATGAAGGCCCCCATCGACTTGACGCGGATCACCCGCACGGCCAACGGCAATATGCGGGTCAGCGGCCGGGTACGGGGCTATGTGAACGGTGTCATCGACGCCGAAATCAAGGGGACTCTCAACGGCACGCTGCAAGCCGCCGTCACAGCGGGGACCACCATCGAACCCGCCGAGCCGGAACCTGCGCTGCCGCAGGACGCTGCCGCGTGGGCCCAAAACTATACCGAGGGGGAGGAAGTATGAAAGCATTCGCAAACCGTTTGCTGGCTGCATTGGTAAGCCTGTGTATGGTGGCGGTACTGGGCGCCCCCGTCGTTTGGGCCGAAGATACGGAACCGGCCGTCATCACCATCTCCGATGCGGCAGGCTGGGAGGCTCTGGCCAAGGACTGCCGTCTGGACAGTTGGAGCCGTGGCCGCACGGTGGAGCTGACGGCAGATATGGATCTGACCGGCAGCGACTTTACCGGCATCCCCACCTTTGGCGGTACGCTGCTAGGCAACGGCCATACCATCTGGGGGCTGAGTCTCTCGGCACAGGGCAGCGTACAAGGGCTATTCCGCTATCTGCAAGAGGGGGCCGTGGTACAGGATCTGGCGGTGACCGGCACCGTACAGCCCGGCGGCACCCGGGCTGAAGTGGGCGGTCTGGTAGGACAAAATGCCGGAACCATTCAAAATTGCAGCTTTAACGGTACGGTCAGCGGTACCAACCGCATCGGGGGGATCGCCGGCAGCAACACCGTTACGGGCATCATCACAGGTTGCACGGTGGAAGGCACCGTCTACGGCAACCACTTTGTGGGCGGTATGGCGGGCCAGAACGACGGCGTGATCTCGTACTGCACCAACCGGGCAGCCGTCAACACCACGGTTAGCCAAAACGATGTGCAGTTGGATGACCTGACCCTCACCGATTTGCTTACCACCGAGCACGGAACGGACATCACCGACATCGGCGGTATCGCCGGGCAGTCGGCAGGTGTGCTGCGGGCTTGTGTCAACTACGGCGCCGTAGGGTACGATCATATCGGCTACAATGTGGGGGGCATCGCCGGCAGCCAAACCGGATACATCGAAGGCTGCATCAACTACGGTACCATCCATGCCCGGAAAGAGGGCGGCGGCATCGTCGGACAGATGGAGCCGGCCAGCGTACTGCAATACAGTCAGGACACCTTGCGGCAACTGCAAGGGGAACTGGACACCCTGCAAGGATTGATGAATCAGGCTACGCAGGATGCCTCGGCGGCGTCCTCGGAACTGAATGCACAGTTTACCGACCTGAAAAACCGGGTGGACAGTGCCCGCAATGCTGTGGACACCCTTCTGAAAAAGGTGGAAGACGGCATTGACATCGGCACCCAAGATCTGACGGTGACGGCACTGGCGGACCTGACCGGGCAGGCCGGTGTGGACGGCAGTGCGGAGGGCGGTATTTCTTCCTCCACCGACATCACGGTAAATCCCACACCGGCGCCCACCGAAACCCCGGACGAGGGAACCACCGGCACAGACACCCCGGCGACAGAGGCAACCCCCCTCCCCGAAGTCACCCCCGAGCCGGAGTCGCCCGACGTTGAAACGCCCCCGACGGAGGAAACCACGCCTCCGGAGAGCACGGTCTCGTCGGAAGCCACCGGCACGGAGGACGTTGACCGAGGGGAAAACGCCCATGGCCGTCCGCCGCATCGGGAGCCCAGTCTGTCGGTGGATAACAGTGTGGAAGGGCAAGGCTCGGGCAGTCTGCAAGGCGACGCCTCGGCATCACTGGATGGACAGGCGACCTTGACGATCCCCAGCCTGACCCTCAACGATCAGGACGCCATCACAGCGGCCCGCAACAGTGTGAGCGGCAGCTTGACGGCCATTGCCGATGGGGTGGAAGCGATCAACGCCGATACCGGTGACCATACGCAGGCCCTGATTCGGGATATAGAAGCTATCACCAACCAACTGAACAAAATTGGCGATACCTTGATGGGGGCGGCAGAAATCGCCGGTCAGGGTACGGTGTATGAGGATGTTTCCGACGAGGATGCCGACAGCGATACCGAGGGCAAGGTCTTTAACTGCCTGAACGCCGGCGCGGTCTACGCGGACCTGAACGCTGGGGGCATCACCGGTGCCATGGCCCGGGAAAATGATTTGGACCCCGAGGATGACACCAAGATCAGCGGCAGCCGCTCGCTGAATATGACCTACAAAACCCGCATTGTAGTACGGGGCTGCACCAACCAAGGCAGCGTGCAGGTCCAAAAGCAGTGCGCGGGCGGCATTGTGGGCAGCATGGAGTTGGGCAGTGTATTGCAAAGCCAAAACACCGCCGACCTGCTGCAGGAAGAAGTGGACTATGTAGGCGGTATTGCCGGTCAAAGCAAATCCACCATCCGGCAATGTGCGGCCAAGGGACGCCTGTCGGGGAAAAACTATGTGGGTGGTATTGCCGGCAGCGGCTACACCATTACCGATTGCCGGGCATGGGTGGAAGCCACCGGCACCGAGCAGGTGGGCGCTGTGGCGGGTGGTCTGCTGGCAGAGGATGCGCTGGGCAACAGCGTCAACCGTCTGCTGGACCAGACCAGCGCGGTGCAGGGCAACTGCTTTGTCAGCGAAACGCTGGGCGGCATTGATGGTGTGAGCTACGCCGGGCAGGCCGAGCCGGTTTCCTTTGCGGACTTTGCCGCATTGGCGCAAGAGGAGGGACTGCCGGACGATTTCTCCTGCATTACCCTGACCTTTGTGGCGGACGGACAGACCGTGGCGGCCCTTACGGTGGACTCCGGTGCCGCCTTCGACTGGGAGGATGCACCGGAGGTACCGGCCAAAGAGGGATACACCGGTGCATGGTCCACCTTTGCAACGGACAGCGTTACCTTTGACCAAACCATCACGGCGGTGTATACCCCGTATACGGCGGTTCTTGCCAGCGAGGAACAGCGGGAAGACGGCCGTTCCATCCTGCTGCTGCAAGGCAGCTTTGGGGAGGACACCCTGCGTCTGACTGCCTGTGACGATACCCCGGTGCCCGGCACCGCCGAGAGCTGGCAGTTTGCGCTGCCTGCTACCACCGGCGAAACGGCGGAACTGCGCTATCTGCCGCTGTCGGAGGAAACGGATCTCTATCTGCGGGGCAGTGACGGACAATGGCGCAAGGCCCAAACGACCGTGGACGGCAGCTATCTGGTCTGCACGGTGCAGGCGGGGGACGACGCGGTGGCAGCAGTGCCGCGGACCACGTTGCCTTGGCCGCTGCTGGCAGGTGCGGGGGCTGTGCTCGTGGTGCTGCTGGCCGTAGTGCTGTGGCGCCGCCATAAACGGCGCAGCAAAGCCGAAACGCAAACAAACGCTTGATTCCTTTTCTCATAGAAAATCCCCGGGGTCTGCTTGGAAAAGCAGGCTCCGGGGATTGTTTTGTTAGCTTAAGCGTAAGGACAACCCCCGGCTATGCCGGGGAGTGTAAAGAGATTATATAGTGAAAAAGACCTTCTGGTAGAATAAAGTTGCGGTCGGCCAACTGCAACAATATAACCAGGAGGTCTTTTAACATGAAAGAGAAGGATATCGAAACGCTACAACACACAACATGGAGATGCCAATATCATATAGTGTTTGCGCCAAAATACCGTCGGATGGCAATATATGGTCAAATCAAACAAGATATTGGGCAAATTTTAAGAAAGCTGTGTGAACAAAAAGGTGTGGAAATCATAGAAGCACAGGCTTGTTCGGATCACATCCATATGTTGCTGAGTATCCCTCCGAAGTATAGTGTATCACAAATCATGGGGTATCTCAAAGGGAAAAGTAGTCTGATGATTTTTGACAGACACGCAAATTTGAAGTACAAATATGGAGATCGACATTTCTGGGCTAGGGGATATTACGTTGATACAGTGGGAAGAAACAAGAAGCAAATACAAGAGTACATCAAGCACCAACTGGAGGAAGATCAAATAGCGGATCAAATGAGTTTGAGGGAATTTGTGGACCCGTTTACGGGTAGCAAGAATTCCAATGCATAAAAATAGCCCTTTAAGGGGCCGCCATGAGTCAGCAATGCAGTTGGCCGACCCATTCGTGGCCCCTTGAGGGGCGTTGTCCGTATTATGCCCTTCTAGGGCTTACACAAGCCCCCGGCTTAGCCGGGGGTCCTGACTGTATAAAGGGGTCAAGGCACGCTGTCACCCGACCCAAAGCAGCAGGGGCGTGGTGCTGCCCGCCACAGCCCTCGGCGCATCACACCGCCGACAGGGCAGAGAAGCAGCCCAGCAGGGTATCCCGGGCTTCGGGGGCATAGTAGGACAGGGTGATGGCATACATCCGGTCGCCCACCTTTTTCAGCAGCATGCTCTGCAAGGTCTGGGTGCCGTTGGCCTCTACGTTGTAATCCAGCGCGGTGAACTCGGTGTCGCCCACCGTGGTGGTGCTCGGTTCGCCAAAGTCCACTGCCATGGTGGTCTGGGCCATCTGCTGTTCCATGGCGGTAATGTACTGCTCCTCGGTTATGCCGGACAGCGGCAGCTTTTCGCTCATGACGATGATGTTGTTGCCGTCGCTTATATTGACGGCGACCATCTCGTATACGGTGGTGAGCTGGGTATAGTCAATGACCATCTCGCCGGTCTCGGGGTCTTCGTACATCATATCCACGCCGGCCTGCATCAACTGATTGATCTCGTCATCACTGGCCATGACCATATGTCTTGGGGCAGGGTAAACTGCAAGCCCAACACCGTGCTGGTGTAGCTGGTATCGGTGCGTTCCCCCGGTACATATTCTGCCGGCGGTTCCTCGGTGGGATCCGGGGTCGGGGTGGCCGGTTCCGGCGTGGGGGTGGCTTCCGTCGCCGTGGATTCCGGGGTGGAGGCCGGATCGGTGGTTTTCGACGTGCTGGCCGGAGCTTGTCCGCAGCCGCTCAGCAGGGCGGTCAGCCACAGGGTGGACAACAATACAGCAATTCCGTGTTTCATGGTACTCCTCCTGATGACCTTGGATTGTGCCGCGACAGGGAAGACGGCACGAGCCATCGTATACTACCAGTCTACACGGGAAAGAGAGGGCCTTGCAAGTGACGTTTTCCCCAAAAAGTTGTAAAAAAATTCTACATTGAATAAAAAAAAGGGCGGCACCAACGGTGCCGCCCTTTGCAATGGCGAACGTTCAGAACCCTTAGCGTCCCCGTACCACGCGGGAAAGCTGGATCAGCAGGGTGGGCAGGAAGGCCAACCCCACGATGCAGCCAAACTGGAACTGGTTGATGGGCGTTACAAGGAACAAGCCTTCCAACGCGGGCACAAACAGGACAAAGGCCAACAGCAGCACGCCGGTGCCAAAGGCCATCAGGGAATAGGGGTTGCCGGACAGGCCCAACCGGAAGATGGACTCGGTGCCCCGGCAGTTGAAGCCGTGGAAGAGGCGGGCCAGCGTCAGGGTGGCGAAAGCCATCGTGCTGGCCAGCGCGGCGTCGCCCTGCGCCATTCCGATATAGAAGGCAATCATCGAAACGATGCCGATCATCAGACCCTGACCGAACACATGGCTCAGCATGGGTTTGTCCATCATCGACGCGTTGGGGTCACGGGGCTTTTGGTCCATCAGACCGGGGCGCGCCGGTTCCATGCCCAGCGCAATGGCAGGCAGGCTGTCGGTGAGCAGGTTGATGAAGAGCAGATGCACCGGCTGGAAGGGCACGCTAAGCCCCACCAGCGAGGCGTAGATGACGGCCAGAATGGCGCCCATGTTGCCGGACAACAAGAACTGGATGGCATTGCGGATGTTGGCATAAACGCTGCGGCCGTTGAGCACGGCCTTGACGATGGTGGCAAAGTTGTCGTCGGCCAGGATCATGGCGGCGGCATCCTTGCTGACCTCGGTGCCGGTGATGCCCATGGCCACGCCTACGTCCGCTTTCTTCAGGGCGGGGGCGTCGTTGACACCGTCGCCGGTCATGGCGGTGATGCAGCCACGGCGCTGCCACGCGGTGACAATGCGGATCTTATGCTCCGGCGATACACGGGCGTACACCGCGATGTGGGGTAGCTTTTCGTCCAGCTCGGCGTCGGACATTCCTTCCAACTCCACGCCGTCCACTGCCAGATCGCCTTCTTCAAAAATGCCGATCTGTTTGGCAATGGCGGTGGCGGTCACCTTGTGGTCGCCGGTGATCATGACGGTGCGGATGCCCGCCTTCTTGGCCTGTGCTACTGCCTTGACGCTCTCGGGACGGGGCGGGTCGATCATGGAAATCAGGCCCACAAAGGTGTAGTCCTGTTCATCTTCCAGCGTCAGCAGCCGGGCTTGTGCCATGGGGCGTTGGGCAAAGGCCAGTACCCGCAGGCCGTTTTCAGACAATTCCCGGTTTACCTGCTCAATCTCGGCGCGGCGCTCCGGCGTCATAGGCACGGGGCCGTCGGCGGTCAGCAGATGGGTGGAACGGTCCAGCAGCACGTCGATGGCGCCCTTGGTGTAGAGCATGGGGCCGTCGTCGGTGTTGTGCAGGGTGCTCATCAGCTTGCGGTCCGAGTCAAAGGCCAGCTCCGCCAAGCGGGGGTGCTGGCTGCGGTAGACCGGAGCATCCACATAGAAGTAGTTGCCCAACTGGACCAGTGCGACTTCGGTGGGGTCACCCACACCGGCGCCGCTTTCGGCATTCATGGTGGCGTCGCTGTCCAGCACGGCGATTTTCAGCAGGGTGCGCTGGGCCTCGTTGGCAAGCTCCAGATCGGTGCCGGGGGTCAGGGTGCTGTCCGCCCAGATGTTCTGCACCGTCATGCGGTTTTGGGTCAGGGTGCCGGTCTTGTCAGAGCAGATGACCTGCACCGAGCCAAGGCTTTCCACCGCCTTCAGTTCTTTAATAATAGCATTTTGCCGGGCCATTTTCTGGGTGCCCATGGCCAGCACGATGGTCACGATGGAACTCAGCGCTTCGGGGATGGCTGCCACCGCCAGCGCCACGGCGAACATCAGGGAATCCAACACGCCCATGCCGTTGCGGAACACCGACAGCAGGAACACCACGGCGCAGATGACCATGATGACCACCGCCAGCTTGCCGGAAAAGTCATCCAAATTCTTCTGCAGCGGAGTTTTGCGCTGCTGGGTCTGGTTCATCAGGCTGGCAATGCGGCCCAACTGGGTGTCCATACCGGTGCCGGTCACCACCATGGTGGCCCGGCCGTAGGTCACCAACGAACCGGAAAACGCCATGTTCTTCTGGTCGCCCAGTGCCACCTCGGTCCCCTCGATGGCTTCGCGGCTCTTTTCCACCGCTTCGGACTCGCCGGTCAGCGAGCTTTCGTTGACCTTCAGCGACCAACTGTTCAGAATACGGCCGTCCGCCACGATCAGGTCGCCGGCTTCCAGCTCAACGATGTCGCCGGGCACCACCTGATCCCCGGGCACTTCCATCCGCTGGCCGTCCCGCAGCACCTTGGCCGAGGGCGCGCTCATAGCTTTCAGGCTTTCCAGCGACTTTTCGGCTTTAAAATACTGTACGGTGCCCAGCACGGCGTTGAGGATCAACACCGCAAAGATGACCAGCGTGCTCTCCAGATTGCCGGAGAACATCGAGATGACCGCCGCTACGATCAGGATGGCTACCAACAGGTCCTTGAACTGCTCGGCAAAGACCGACAGCCAGCTTTTCTTTTCGCCTTCCGCCAGCTTGTTGGGGCCGTATTGCTCCAACCGCTGGGCAGCCTCCTGACTGTTTAGGCCGCCGGAGGTTACCCCCAGCGCTTGCAGCGCCTCTTTGGGGGATAGGTTGAAATAGGGTTTTTGCATAGGTACTTCCTCGCCTTCTCTATTGTAAAAAATAAACCGGGTCTACTCGAAATGGGAAAAGAAAAAAGACCCCCCGGCCGCTGGATCTTCCTATTCCCGGCCGAAAAGTCTTGTTACCACGTTCGGGGCGTGCTCCGCCAGATTCCTCTTCGGGAATCGGGATGTTGACGGTGCAGCTTACAACTACTCCCTTTTCAACCAGAAACTATACCATGATTTTGCCCGGAATGCAAGCAAAACTTGAAAAAAATGGACAAAAAAAGTATGTGAAAAAAACAACGAAAACCCATGCGGTATCAAAGGTTTTATGATATAATACAAAAGAACGAAAAACTACCACGGGCGGCACGGCGCCGGACCCGTATTCTTGAACACCATTTCGGGAGGTTTGTTATGAAAGATGTTGTTGCATTGGGCGAACTGCTCATCGACTTTGCCCCCGTTTCCGCCGACGAGGCGGGCTATCCCACCCTGAAAGCCCAGCCGGGCGGCGCACCGGGCAACTTTTTGGCGGCGCTGCAAAGCTATGGCTGCTCCACCGCCCTCATCGGCAAGGTGGGGGACGACGCCTTCGGCCATCTGCTGGTGGGCACCCTGCAAGGGCTGGGCATCGGCACCGAGGGCATCGTGACCGACCCGGCAGTGTTTACCACGCTGGCCTTTGTCACGCTGGACGCCACCGGCAACCGGTCCTTCAGCTTTGCCCGCAAACCCGGCGCCGACACCTGCCTGCGTACCGAAGAGGTCAACTACACCCTGCTGGACGACTGCAAGGTGTTCCACTTCGGAACTTTGAGTCTGACCGGGGAACCCGCCCGGGAAGCCACGCAGGCGGCGGTGGCCTATGCCAAAGAGCACGGTAAGCTCATCAGCTTTGACCCCAACCTGCGCAAACCCCTCTGGCCCAGCGAGGAGGACGCCAAGCTCCAGATGGAATGGGGCTTGCGGCAGGCCGACATCGTCAAGATCAGCGACGAGGAGATCGACTTCCTGTGGGGGCTGACCCCCGAGGCCGGCGCCCAGAAATTGCTGGACGAGTACGGCGTACGCCTTGTCTATGCAACGCTCGGCCCCAAGGGCTGCCATTTTGCCAACGCGAATGGCTGCGGCGAGGTGTCCTCCCCCACGGGACTGCATGTCATCGACACCACCGGCGCCGGGGACATCTTCGGCGGCAGCGCTATGAGCCAGTTTTTACGGCTGGGCAAAGCGCCGGAAACGCTGACCATCGACGAGATGGCCGCCATCACCCGGTTTGCCTGCTGCGCGGCCAGCCTGTCCACCCAGACCCATGGCGGCATCAACAGCGTGGTGCCGGAAGCCGAGGTGCGCAGGGTGCTGTAAAACCATCCTGTGGTGCGGTCCCGGAGGCCGCCAATCATACCGAAGAACAGGTCTGCAGAACGGCGTGAAACCGTTGGCGGAATTTCAGACCGAACATCCCAAAAAGGCAGCGGAAAAAAGGAAGTACATCCTTTTTTTTCGCTGCCTTTTGTTGTGGGGGTTATCGGCTGCCGGACTTTTCATTTGCCATTGCCGGGCGTCTGCCGTTGGGGTGGATCGTGGGCGGCAGGGCATCTTGGCTCTGGCTCGCAGGACGGTCCAATTCTCCCGCCCATTCAAAGCCCTTTTTCGCGGTGATGACGGCGATCACTTCATTGATCACCGCCGCCGCGGCAATCGTCCCTTGAAGGATTTGGGCGCATTCAGGGGTCGGACCCGTCAAAACGGAAACGGCAATGCCGGTAAATACCAGCGAAACTCCCGAGTGGGGGAGAAGCGTCAGGCCGAGATATTTTTTCACGGTTTCGGGGCAGTGGGTGAGGCTTGCCCCCAAATAAGCGCCGAAATACTTGCCGGCGGCCCTTGCCAGAATATAAATGGCTGTGAACAGGCCGGCGCCCAGAATCAAGTGGTAGTCCAACGGTGCCCCCAGATTCAAGATCACGACAATCATGGAGATGCCCAAAATGGGATTGAAGCTCGCCATGATCTGTGCCAGCCGTGCTTCAGAAACCATATTGGAGAAGGTGGCCGAAAAAGCCATGCCGATCAGCATGAAATTCAGAACAGGGCGCGGCAGTACCCATGTGTTAAAGAGAAATCCGACACCGGAAGCCACCAGAATCATGGCGATCAGCAGCATCAGCGTGACCGATCGGCTCCGCTCTTTTTTCAGCACCAAACCAGCCGCCAGCCCGGTTGCCACGCCAATCAGCAGCGGCAGCAGGACAACCAGCGCGATCATATAGGCCGGCAGATCTCCCGCAGAAAGGTTTCCGGCAACCAGCGCAATGGTTATGAAAAAGACGATGCAGCCCACAATGTCATCCAAAGCAGCCATAGGGATCAGCGTCTGGGTAACGGGGCCGGTGGTCTTGAATTCCCGAACGATGGATAAGGCCGGTGCCGGCGCTGTCGCAAGGGCGATTCCGCCAAAGATGAACGCCAAATAAAGCGGAATGTGGGAGAGGGAGAATACAATGCCAAAGACCAGCGATACGACCAGAAACGTCCCTAGCGATTGCGTTAAGGTCGTAATTACAATGGCTTTTCCCGAACGTTTGATCTTGTTCCAGACCAGTTCGGTACCGATCATCAAACCGACGCCGCACTCAAGGATATGGACCATCGTCTGGTACCAGCGGGCATCCAAAAGCGGTTGGTCCATCAGCGAGAGGGCATGGGGGCCTAAAATCATTCCGGTGATCAGCCACCCCAAAATGGACGGCAGCTTTACCTTGGAAACGAGTTTGCCTGCAAGAAAAGCAACTCCGATCGTAACCAATAATCTGAAAACGGACAGAAGCATTTCGCTTCACCTAGCCTTTCCCAATAGAAGCGGTTGCCGATAACCGCCCCTTTTTTGTGGTTTGCTTGTGTTTGCTGCCAGTGTTTTGGCAGCGAAGAACGCCCGCTTGGTGCCCCTTATGCTGCCAAAGACGGGCTTGGCAACGCCTCAAAGGGGGGCTTTGGCAACACCATAGAGCATGATGTCAAAAATGGCGGACAGCTTGTCTTCGTGGGCTTCGATCAGGGCGCGATAGTCGCCGCTTTGCTCGGCCTTTTTTTGAAAATAGTTGTTGAACATTTCACTGGCGCCTAAAAAGTATTCCAGCGCCATCTCTCTTGTGACCCCGTCCCGCAAGTTCAGGCAGTTCAAAACAGCCAGATAACATTGTCGGAAGTATGCCTCCAGCCCGCTGCGTAGCGCTGCCAGTTCTGCTTCCAAGTGCTTGGGCGGCTGCAATACGGTGTTGAAAAAAATGTTGGCGTAGTCTGGGTTTTCGTGAAAAAAGGTTTGCCGGATCATCAAAAAACTTTGTAACCCCTCTTTGGCATCCTTGATTTCAAGGGGCTGCGCCTTTAGGGCGGTGATCATCTCGTCATAACAGGTTTTCACACAGAGCAAGTACAGCTCATCTTTGCCTTTAAAATTGTGATAGAGCAGTCCCTTGGAGATCTGCCCTGCTTCGCAAATGGTATTGATGGAGGCGGCATCGTAACTTTTGCTCCCAAATTCTTTCAGGGCCGCAGCAAGGATCCGTTCTTTGGTTTTCTGTGTCTTTTCTTCCTTTTTCATCCTTGACCTCCTTTGCTTGATTGTTGACCACATGGTCCATTATAGCGAAATATAGACTGGGTAGTCAATAAAAGAACTGTGAAATTTTCGCGGGGTCACAAAAGGGCGAAAAAAGCCGCCCGGCAGCCTTTACATTCGGCCGGCAATCTGCCATAATGAAGGAAAACACACCCAAAGGGAGGGAACCGTTATGAAGAAACTGTTGAACTTGGCTGACCGCTACCTCCAGCAATCCGACTGGAAAACCATTGCCCTGCTCAAAACCTGCCTGTTGGCGCTGGGAATCACGCTGGGGGCGTTGGTTCCGTCCAAATACAAAAAGACCGCCGTGGCGGCGGCGCTGCCCCTCTTCTTTGTGACCTACCTGCCGCTGATGGCCAAGCTGCTTCGTCTGGCGATGGAACCGGCGGAAGGGGAGGAAGACACCCTATGACCATCTTCGAGAAGATGCACAGCACTGCCCTGTATCTGCCCAACGATGACAGCATCGTGCCGGAGCAGACCCGCTGTCTGGACCGGCTCTACGACTACAACCAGACCCGCCCCACCGAGGGGGCTAAGCGGGCCGCGCTGCTGCAAGAGATGTTCGCTGAGATCGGGTCGGGATGCTATATTGAACCGCCTTTCCATGCCAACTTCGGCGGCAAGCACGTCCATTTTGGGGACAATATCTACGCCAACTTCAACCTGACGCTGGTGGACGATACCCATATCTATGTGGGGGACTGTACGATGTTTGGCCCCAACGTGACGGTGGCCACGGCGGAACACCCCATTTTGCCGGAACTGCGGGCACAGGGCTACCAGTACAATGCTCCGGTCCACATCGGCAAAAACTGCTGGATCGGGGCGGGGGCGATCATCCTGCCCGGCGTCACCATCGGGGACAATGTGGTGGTGGGGGCCGGCAGTGTGGTCACCAAGGACCTGCCCGACAACGTGGTGGCGGTGGGCAATCCCTGCCGGGTGCTGCGGCCGGTGGGGGAACGGGACCGGATGTACTACTTCAAGGACTGTGCCATCGACCCTGATTTGCTGCGCTGAACCATACCAAAAAAAGCCTGCCTTCCCTTACCGGGAAGGCAGGCTTTTACTTTATGGGCAAAATATGGGGGTTTAGTGGGTGGTCACCATATCCATAGCAAAAAGGGCGGCACCCAGCGCACCGCAGAGCTGGGCCTTGTCGCTGACCACCAGCGTGGTGCCCAGCTTTTCTTCCAGCGTCTTGACCAACCCTTCGTTTTTGGACACGCCGCCGGTCATCATGTAGCGTTCCTCACCGCCCACACGCTTGGCCAGCGCGGCAGTCTTGGAGGCTACCGCCTTGTTCAGGCCGTGGACGATGTCGTCGGTGGGCTTGTTCTGGGCGATGAGGGAAACCACTTCGGACTCGGCAAAGACGGTGCACATGCTGGAGATGGTAATATCCTCCTTGTACTTCAGACCGGCCTTGCTCATCTCGTCCAGATTCATCTCCATGGTGCGGGCCATCATCTCCAAAAAGCGGCCGGTGCCGGCGGCGCATTTGTCGTTCATGACAAAGTTCACCACAGCGCCGTTTTCATCCAGCCGGATGACCTTGCTGTCCTGCCCGCCGATGTCGATGACGGTGCGCACGCTGGGGTCCAGATAGTGGGCGCCCCGGGCATGGCAGGTGATCTCGGTAATGCTCTTGTCGCCGTCCTGAATGGCGGTGCGGCCGTAGCCGGTGGTCACGATGGCGTCGATGTCCTCCCGCTGCAAACCGGCCTGCTCCAAAGCCTGTTCCAGCGCCCGCTCGGCGCCTACGGCGGCGCCGGCACCGGTGGGCAGAATCACCCCGGTGACCATCTTTTTGTCCTTGTCCAGAATCACCACGTCGGTGCTGGTGGAACCGCTGTCAATGCCTGCAAAATAGCCTTTTCCCATTTGGATCTCCTTCCCCTCGCAGCGGGAGGCGTCCATCCCCTCGGCAAACGCCTCCAGACGGGTCAGCAACTGACCGCTGCTCTGCAATGTGTAGTCCGATTCGATCTTCAAAAGCGGCACGGCCACGCTCTGTTTGACCTGCGCATACTCAAAACTGTAAAAATCACAGAACTTTACCGTGTGGTAGATGATCCCTTTCAGGTCGGGATCGTTGAAAAGCCGCTTGCGGCCTGTGTTGTCCATCATCCGCATGCAGGGCACCTGCCCCAGTAGCTCGGCGGCATACCAGTCCATCAGGGCGTCAAAGTCGGCGTCCTCGGGGGGCAGAACTTCCCCCACTGACCGGTTGTGTACACAGGTTTCGTTTTCCACGGGGTAGGGCATGGCGTTCTGCACCATCTCGAACAGTTCCTTGCCCATCCGGGCGCCCAGCACACTGATATGGGGGCCGCGGGTCTTTTCGGGGGCGTGGAAGGCTGCCCGGAATGCCTTGGCGTCAAAGGTGGTTCCCTTGTAGGTCGCGTAGGCATTGGCCAACCCTTTCAGTTGGGCCGCCGTCCGTTGGCGGCTGCACGCGCCGCCGCTGTGCAGCATGTCCACGATATACAAAAAGTCCAGTTTGCCGCTCTCGGCCAGCACGTCGTAGACACTGCGGATCGTATCACAGCAGTTCACCAGTACCAGTTCGTGGACCTGCCCGCTGAGTACCGCTTCCAACAGCGATTTGCCGAAGCCGCAGATGTTGGAATGAGCCAGTTGGTCCGCCCGGTCAAACCCCTCCTGCATGCCGTTCAGGTTTTCACATTCCGCGCCCAGCGCGGTCAGCAGCTCAATGGGGGTGTATTTGCATACATAATAGGTCTTGTTCATCCCTGCGCTCCTTCCTCGGTGCGGCCCGGTTCGTTCAGCATCTCCAAAAAGGCGCCCAGACGGGTGGAGGTCTGCCCCTCGCCGCCGTGGCTGCGGTCACAGCCGTCGCCGTCCAAAATCAACAGCGGCAGCCCCGCTTCCTCAAACTTCTTTTTGGCCAACTGGGCCGCGCCCAGCGTGTGCTTGCAGCCCCAATGGTCAAACCACACCACGCCGTCCGCTTTGACCTGCTTGGCATGGCGGATGCCCGCCTCAATGCGGCGGCTGGCGCTGCCATTCAGGGCGTGGTACACCATCCGGTGGGCCATGGCCTCAAAGGGCTGTTCGGGGTCAAAGTCCGGCTCGGCCACTTCGCTGAGCTCGCACCCTACGATCTGCGCCCCCTCTTGAAAGAGCAGATCCTCCTTCACGGCGTCGGACCAGAAGGGGATGGTATGCATCCAATAGATCCGCTTGCCTTTGGCGGCAGGGGCCTTGTCGGCGTCCTTCAGCAGTTCGTCCACGTAGGCTTCCACCTGCTCGGTGCCCAGCAAAATGTTGTTGGTCATGCCGCAGTACAGCGGGGTGACCAGATCGGTGGGGACATACCGGTCGGCCCGCTTTTGCTGGTAGGCACGGTATTTTTCCAAGGTGCGCTTGCTGCGGCGCAGCCGTACTTTCAGGGACTCCTCGTCGATGGCCTTGTCGGTATGTTCCTGCAAAAAGGCGGCCAGCGCCCGCAGTTGGGCGGCCACATAATCCACATTATCCTGATTTTGCTGCATCGGTACATCGATGGCAAAGGCCGGTACGTGGTATAGCTGGCTCAAGGTGCGGAAGGTCACCAGATTGGCGTCGCAGGTCAGGTTGGTGTAGACGATGCACCGGGGCTTGGGCAGCAGCCCCTTCTGGGCCGCCCCCAGAAAGGTCTTGTGGTAGCTGCACAACGTTTCGGAAATGCCGGTGTTTTCCGCCTGCTGCAAAAAGGCCCGTTCAGCCTGCGACCCCGAAAGATAGCAGGAGAATGCCTCCACGTTGTAGGGGTTCAGCCCCACCTCTTGCAGCATTTCACAGGGGGTAAAGACGCTGACCATGGCGGATTGCTCCGGGGTTTGCAGCGGCGCCAGCATGGCATCCATCATGATGCAGGCCAACTGCCGGTCGGCGGGCTGCAGCCGCTTGTCGGGTTTGAATCGGTTCTTCAGGTTCTGGGCTTCCCAGCCGGTGCGCAGCAATTTCCGTGCCCGTTCGGGGCGTTGGCTGCTCCAGCTTTCCACGGTGCGCCCAAAAGTTTCTACTACTTGCATATACGTTCCCTTTCTCTACGCTCGGCGCCGATTCCCGCGCCAAAAAAACAGAGGGGTCCCCGGCCGAAATTCGACCGGAAGACCCTCACCCATTGTTGGTTACAATGTGTTTATACGGGATGCGCTCATTTTATATTACACCCGTTTTTTTGCAAAATCAATCCTTTTTTGTACAAATATTGCTTTTTTGTCTTGTGAGTTTCATAGCCGATGCTGGGGTGCGCCGCCGCCGGGGGAGGGCAGCGGGCAGTGGGTCAAGTACCAAGCGAAGAGCACCGAACTGATGGTCCAGGTCAGCGGGTATGCCCAGAAAATGACGGAGATCTGGGGGATAAACCGCACCGTGATGGTGATGTAGGTGATGCGCAGCGCACACCAGATGGCCAGCATAATGACCATCGGCACCACAGGGCGTCCCAAGCCCCGCAAAATACCGGCGCAGCAGTGGCTGAAGGCCAGCAGGCAGTAAAACAGCGATACGGTCCGGGCCTGCTGTACGCCAAAAGCAATGACATCCGGCTCATGGTTGAACGCAGCGATGAGGATCGGCGCCAGAGTGAACATGGCCACACCTACACATTCCGCCAGCAGGGAAGAGGTAAGAATGCCGAACCGCATCCCCTTGCGCACCCGGTCCAACTTACCGGCGCCGATGTTTTGGCTGACAAAGGTAGCCAGCGCCATGGAAAAGCAGGTCACCGGCAGAAAGGCAAAGCCTTCCACCTTGCTGTACGCGCCGCAGCCCGCCATGGCATTGGCGCCGAAAGCGTTGATGTTGGCTTGTACGATGACATTGGCGATGGAGATCACCGAGTTTTGGACGCCGGAGGGCACGCCCTGTGCTACCACAGCCCGCAGCGTGGCGGGGTGGAACCGGACTTCCCGCCAGCGGACGCCGTAGGCCTCTTTGGACAGGGTCAGCTTGCGGAAAGCCAGCACGGCGCTGACCGTCTGGGAGAGGATGGTGGCAAGAGCCGCGCCGCCCACCCCCATATGCAGCCCGGCGATGAACCAGAGGTCCAAAATTACGTTGAGGATGGAAGCGGTGATCAGATACCGCATGGGACTTTGGCTGTCGCCCACCGATTGCAGGATGCTGGCCCCCATATTGTACATGACCACGGACAATGAGCCCATGAAGTAGACCCGGAAATAGATGATGGAATTGGGCAGTACTTCCTCGGGGGTATCCATCCAGCGCAGGATCTGGGGGGTGAGCAGCACCCCCACCACACTCAGGACCACACCGGCGGTCAGGCCCAGCGCCACCGTGGTGTGGACCGCCCGGTGCAGGGCGGTGTCGTCCTTGGCGCCGTAGTGGCGGGCCACCAACACCCCGGCGCCCAGACTGACGCCGTTGACAAAGCCGGTCAAAAGAAAGATCAGGCTGCCCGACGAGCCCACAGCGGCCAGCGCTTCCCCGCCCAGAAAATTGCCCACGATCAGCGAGTCCACCGCATTGTAGAGTTGCTGGAACAGGTTGCTGAAAAAGATAGGCACCGCAAACACAAGCATCCCTTTGGCCACGCTGCCGCTGGTCAGGGAAACATTTTTCTCAAACACGTTTTTCCCACACCTTCGATTAATTCGTTTTTCTCCTATCCTACGCGCCCCGGGGCGGGGTGTCAAGCGGTGTCGAAGCAAAACGACGGCACAAAGCCTTGTGGACCGCCCCAAAAGCTTGTATAATAAAGGATAAAATGCAAAGCACAGGGAGATGGAGTGCATGAATATTCAGTTGCAGAACCTGACCAAACGCTTCCCCGCCCGGGGGCGCAAGGCGCAGGGGGAGGTCACAGCGGTGGAAAACCTGACCTTCGAGGTGCCGGATGGCCTGTTGGTGGGGCTGCTGGGGCCGTCGGGCTGCGGCAAAAGTACAACGCTGAACATGATCTGCGGGCTGGAGACCCCCACCGAGGGGAAGATCCTTTTTGGCGGGGAGGATGTGACCAACCTGCCCCCCGAACTGCGGGGCGTGGGCATGGTGTTCCAGAACTACGCGCTCTACCCCCACCTGACGGTGCTGCAAAACATCACCTTCCCGCTGGAGAATCTGAAAGGCGCCCAGAAACTGACCAAGGCGGAGATGCGCCGCCGTGCCTTGGAGGCCGCGGCGCTGGTCCAGATCGAGGAATTGCTGGACCGCAAGCCCAAGGAATTGTCCGGCGGTCAGCAGCAGCGGGTGGCTATTGCCCGGGCGCTGGTCAAGATGCCCAAGGTATTGCTGCTGGACGAACCCCTCTCTAATCTGGACGCCCGGCTGCGGCTGCAAACCCGGGAGGAGATCTGCAAGATCCAGAAAAAGACCGGCATCACCACCCTTTTTGTCACCCACGATCAAGAAGAAGCCATGAGCATCTCGGACCGCATCGTGGTGATGAAAGACGGTCTGCTTATGCAGCAGGGCAAGCCCCAGCAGGTCTACGACGACCCGGCGAACCTGTTTGTGGCCAAATTTTTGGGCACGCCGCCCATCAACGTATTTGAAGGCACCGTTCAAAAGGAACGGCTGCTGCTGGCCGGGCAGGATGTGCTGGCGGTGCCCGGCGCACCGGATGGTACGGTCTGGTGCGGCATCCGGCCCGAAGGCTTTGTGCCCGACCCCAACGGCCCGGTGGTCTGCGGACTTTCCCGGGTGGAGGTGCTGGGCCGGGATGTGAGCATCGTCTGCACCCATCCCGCCTGTGCGGCCGATACCCTGCGGGCCATCGTCAACGCCCGTCACGATGTGGACGATACCGCCGATACCGTTCGGTTTGCGCTGCACCCCGACAAGGTGTTCCTGTTCGACCGTGAAACCGAAGCTCGCATTCGCTTCGGCACCCAGGGCTGACGGCCCCGAAGGGAGGAAAATCGTCCATGCATCGCAATTCCCACAAGGCGTGGCTCTACCTGCTGCCGTCGCTGCTGCTGTTGGGGGCGTTCCTTGTCTACCCCCTCATCGATGTACTGATCTACTCGGTGGAGGAAGGGTTCAACTTCGCCTCCCAGACCTACTTCGGGGTAGGCCTGTACAATTACAGCTATGTGCTCCACGACCCCTACTTCCTGCAAGCCGTGGAAAACACCTTCGTCCTCGTCATCATCACGGTGCCGCTCTCCACCGGGCTGGCACTGCTCATCTCGGCGGGGCTTAGTTCCATCCAACCCCTGCGCAAACTGTACCAGACCATCTATTTTCTGCCCTATGTCACCAACACGCTGGCCGTGGGCCTTGTATTTATGGTACTTTTCCAAAAGACCGAGTACACCGACGGCCTTGTGAACTTGATGTTGGCTTGGTTCGGCGCCGGGCCCATCGACTTTATCAACGGCCCCCATTGGGCCAAGATGTTCGTGCTCTGCTTTTACACCATCTGGGTGGTCATGCCCTTTAAAATTTTGGTGCTCACCGGGGCACTGGCTTCGGTCAACCCCGATTACTACAAGGCAGCCCGGGTGGACGGCACCCCCCGGCGGCGGCTCTTCTTCCGCATCACCCTGCCTTTGATCTCGCCGATGATCGTCTATCTGGTCATCACCGGTTTTATCGGTGCGTTCAAAGCGTACAGCGACGCGGTGGCCCTCTTCGGCACCGACCTCAACGCCGCGGGCATGAACACCATCGTGGGCTATGTGTACGATATGCTTTATGGCGACAGCGGCGGTTACCCGTCCTACGCTTCGGCGGCGGCCATCATCCTGTTTGTCATCGTGCTCACCATCACCTGCATCAACCTGCTGGTCAGCCGCCGGCAGTTGCGCCGCTAAGGAGGGGTCGTCATGGCGGAAGATTTTGAAACCCGGCGCCGGGCAGCCCGCCGCAAGGCGGGGCTGGGCAAGGCGCTGACCTATCTGGGGCTCAGCATCTGGGCCGTGGTGGTGCTGTTTCCCTTTTACTGGATGGTGCTCACCTCGCTGAAAAGCTACGGCGCCTACAACTCGGAACACACACCCCAGTTCTTTACGTTGGCCCCCACGCTGGAAAACTACCGCGAAGCCTTCACGGCGGTGCCGCTGGGCGGGTATCTGCTCAACACGCTGCTCTTCTCGCTTATCACCACCGCGGCCATGGTGGTGGTCAGTACGCTGGCGGCCTATGCCTTTGCCCGGCTGGAATTCCGGGGCAAGAACCTGCTGTTCGGCGCGTTTTTGTCCCTGATGATGATTCCCAGCGAACTGGTGGTCATCACCAACTATGTAACCATCACCAATCTCGATCTGCGCAACACCTTTACGGGCCTGATCCTGCCCTCCATCACCTCCATCTTCTATATCTACCTCCTCAAGGAGAGCTTTGAGCAGGTGCCCGACGAACTCTACCGGGCAGCCAAGGTGGACGGGACCTCGGACCTCAAATATCTGTGGAAAGTCATGATCCCCATCTGCCGGCCCACCATCGTCACGGTGACTATCTTGAAACTCATCGAGTGCTGGAACTCCTACGTCTGGCCCCGGCTGGTCACCGACGATCAGGCTTACTTCCTCGTTTCCAACGGCATCCAGCAGATCCGGGAAGAGGGCTTCGGCCGAGAGAACATCCCCGCCATGATGGCCGCCGTGGTGGTCATCTCGGTGCCGTTGGTGGCACTCTTTCTGGCGTTTCGCAACAAGATCATGGAGGGCGCGTCCCGGGGAGGCATCAAAGGATGAAAAAGTTTGCATCTCTGGGCGCGGCCATCCTGCTGCTGGCGGCGCTGGCCCTCTCGGGCTGCCATGGACGCCGGGAACAGGCGGCCTTCGCGGTGCCGGAATCCTTCGACACCTCCCGGCAGTATGAGGTGGTCTTCTGGGCCAAGAACGATACCAACAAGACCCAGACCGACATCTACAAACAGGCTATCACGGATTTTCAGGCGCTGTATCCCAACATTACGGTGACGCTGCGCCTCTACACCGACTACGGTGACATCTACAACGACGTCATCACCAACATCTCCACCGGCACCACCCCCAACGTCTGCATCACCTATCCCGACCACATTGCCACCTATCTCACCGGTGACAACGTGGTGGTCCCGCTGGACGACCTGTTTGACGATGAACGGTACGGCTTGGGGGGCAGCGAACTGCGGTTCGACGGCCCCACCGAGGAGGAGATCGTCCCCCAGTTTTTGGAGGAATGCCGCTTGGGCGGGGCCTACTACGCCATCCCCTATATGCGCTCCACCGAGGCTTGCTACATCAACAAGGACTTTGTGGAGGCGCTGGGGTATGAAGTCCCCGACGTGCTGACCTGGGATTTTGTCTGGGAAGTCTCTGAGGCGGCAGCCGCCACCAAGGGGGCGGACGGTGTTTACAGCCTCAACGGGCAGAAGGTGCTGATTCCCTTCCTGTACAAGTCCACCGACAACATGATGATCCAGATGCTGCGCCAGAAGGGGGCAGGCTATTCCACCCAGACCGGCGACATCCAGCTCTTCAACGACACGACGACCGAACTGCTGGAAGGCATTGCCGCCCACACGGCCAACGGGGCGTTCTCCACCTTTAAGATTTCCGGTTATCCCGCCAACTTCCTCAACGCCGGACAGTGCGTCTTTGCGGTGGATTCCACCGCCGGTTCCACTTGGATGGGCAGCGACGCGCCGCTGATGGACATTGCCGCCGACGAAGTGGTGTCCTTTGACACCGAGGTGCGGATGATCCCCCAGTTCGACCCGGACCACCCCCAGATGATCTCGCAGGGACCGTCGGTCTGTATCTTCAATAAGGAAGACCCGCAGGAGGTGCTGGCCTCCTGGCTGTTTGCCCAGTACCTGCTCACCGACGAGGTGCAGATTGCCTACTCCGAAACAGAAGGCTATGTGCCGGTGACCACCAAAGCCCAGCAGAACCCCGACTATCAGGACTATCTGAGCCGCGCCGGGGAAGACAAGGACACCCACTATCAGGTCAAGCTGGACGCCGTGCAACTGCTGCTGGACCATCTGGACGATACCTTCGTCACGGCGGTGTTCAGCGGCTCGGCCTCCCTGCGGGATGCGGCGGGCCAGCTCATCGAGGATGTGACCAAGTCGGTGCGGCGCAGTCAGACGGTGGACGATGCCTATATCCAATCGCTATATGCCGACACCCAATCCCTCTACCATCTGGATGCGGTCTCCCCGTCGGGGGGCAAGGCCGATTTAGGTCCGCTGCCCGGTACGGCGGTGGCACTGCTGGGGGGCATTGCCGCCGCTTGGGTGCTGATTTTGGCCTATCTGGTTTGGCAGGCCGTGGCCAAACGCCGCCGGCAACCGGGCAAAAAAGGTTGATTTTCCCCGCAGGCGCGGTATAATAAACGGGAAGGCCGCAACGGAATGCGGCCCATCAAGGAGGATAAGAACCATGAAAAAGATTTTGTCTGTGCTGATGGCACTGGGCATGGCCTGCTCGCTGGCTGCCTGCGCGGGCAGCACTTCGTCTTCCAGCGAAGCTGCTTCCACCGAGCCGGAGGCTACCCCCGCTGCCGAGTCCGAGGCTGCCACTTCGGAGGCTGCCGCCGGTACCGTGCTGAGCTATGAGGAGTACATGGCTGCCGATCTGGATACCGAGGTCACCATCGAGGCCTATGTGCAGGCCAAGCAGTCTTGGTACGCCGATCAGGCTACGGCCACGGTCTACCTGCAGGATCAGGACGGCGCCTACTTCACCTATGATATGGCCTGTTCCGAGGAAGATTACGAAAAGCTGACCGAAGGCACCTGCATCCGCGTCACCGGCTACAAGAGCGAGTGGAGCGGTGAAGTGGAGATCATGGACGGCACCTTTGAATTTGTGGACGGCGCCGATACCTTCGTGGCCGAGCCGCTGGATGTCACCGAGCTGCTGGGCACCGAGGAGCTGGCCGACCACCAGAACGAGAAGGTCAGCTTCCAGGGCCTGACGGTGGAACCCAGCACCGATGCCAACGGCAACGAGGCTGCTTTCCTGTACAACTACGATGGCTCCGGTGAGGACGGCGATGACCTGTACTTCAACGTTTCTTACAACGGCCAGACCTACACCTTCACGGTGGAGAGCTACCTGTGCGACAACACCACCGACGTGTACGCCGCGGTGAAGAACCTGCAGGTGGGCCAGACCATCAACGCGGAGGGCTTCCTCTACTGGTACGAGGGTGCCAACCCCCACATCACTTCGGTGACTGTGGCGGAGTAATCCAACCCAATATCCCTTTGGGGCGGTGCAGCAGGGGCTGCGCCGCCCTTTTGTATTGGTTCCGTTTGTGCTATACTACAACCAAAGCCTAGCGTAAGGAGGCCCCCTGCCATGCGGATCATCACCCTGATGGAAAATACCCCCGGGGCACCGGGTTGTGTCCACGAACACGGCCTGTGCCTCTACCTTGAAACCCAACAGCATACCCTGCTGTTGGATACCGGCGCCACCGATGCCTTTGCCGACAATGCCGCCCAGTTGGGGCTGGATCTGGGCCGGGTGGATACTGTGGTACTCAGCCACGGCCATTACGACCATGCCGGCGGGCTGCTTCGTCTGGTGGAACTGGCCCCCACCGCCGCCCTCTACATGCAGCGGGGGGCCGGGCGGGACTTTTACCACGGCGAGCGATACATCGGCATCGATAAGCGGATCTTGCAGTTGCCCAACCTCCGCCTGCTGGACGGGGACTGCCGGTTGGACGAGGAACTGTTTGTCTTTACCGGCATCACGGGGCGGCGGTTCTGGCCCCAGAGCAACCGGGCGCTGCAGGTGGCCCTGCCGGACGGGACCCGGGTACAGGACGACTTCTCCCACGAGCAGTGCTTGGTCGTTTCCCAAGAGGGGCGGCACATCCTGCTGTCCGGCTGTGCCCACAACGGCATCCTCAACATTCTGGACCGGTACCGGCAGCTCTTCGGCGCTGACCCCGACGTGGTGATCAGCGGCTTCCATATGAAGCAGGCCGACCCCTACACCGAGGCGGAATGGCAGGTCATCGAGGAGACCGGCCGCGCCCTGCGGCAATACCACACCCAGTTCTACACCGGGCATTGTACCGGGAAACCGGCGCAGGAACGGCTGCAGCAGATGCTGGGGGACCAACTGCGCCCCCTGCACAGCGGCGAAGCGCTGGACTTGTGAGAGGAGGCTGGCCTATGGACCGCCGTGAAGCGATTGCCCTCTGTCTGGAACTGCCCGATGCATGGGAGGATTACCCCTTCCATGACCCCAACTGGACGGTTATGCGCCACAAAAGCAACCAAAAATCCTTCGCCATGATTTTTGAACATCAGGGCTGCCTTTGGATGAACGTCAAGGCGGAACCGGGCTGGGGGGATTTCTGGAAAAGCACCTACCCGGCGGTGGTGCCTGCCTATCATATGAACAAGCGCCACTGGATCGGGATCCTTCTGAACGACAGTATGACCCGGGAGCAGGTGTTCCAGCTTGTTGCCGAAAGCTATGCCCTTACCGCACCCAAACGCCCTAAACGATCTTGATGAAGTCCCGGCCATCTGTGCCGGGACCTTTTTATTTGTAAAATTGGCCGAAAATTTTCCCGATGAACGAAATTTTTGCTGCTTTTTTAACAAGACGTGGTACAATGAAACTATAAAATAACATCTGTTACAAAAAGGAGAGGCTATGCCAAGAAGCAAACAGGTGGAAAAGCAGGATATCCTGCAGGCGGCAGCGGAGGTCATCCGGGAAAAAGGGGAGCAGGCGCTGACGGTGCGCAGCATTGCCGCCCGGCTGGGCTGTTCTACCCAGCCGCTCTATTACGAGTTTGCCAACATCGAACAACTGCGGGCGGAACTGCTGCTCTATGTGCGGCAGCGCTACCTGCAGTTCCGGTGCAGCAATTATAAGGAATTTGGACGGCATTTTTTGAATTTTGCCCGGCAGGAAAAAGAACTCTTCCGGTTCGTTTATCTGCGCCGCCGGGACCCCGGCGAAACGCTGCTGGACGATATCAACTGTGAGGAAACCGTCCGCCTGCTGGCCCAGAATTTGGAGATGCCCGCCCAGACGGCCCGGGCCATGCACCGGCAGATGCAGTTTCGCTGTTACGGGTTGGGGGTCATGCTGGCCACCTGTTACTGCGAACTCACCCGGGAAGAGATCGAGCAGGAACTGACCGACTATTACTGCATGATCTTGCGCCACTACAAAGGCATTACCAATGACACCCAGCTTCAATACTGGCTGGAGCGTTCCCGCAATCTGATCCAGTGATCGTATAAGGAGGTCTGTATGCAACAGCAAGACGCAAAACGCTATGACGTGGTGGTCATCGGCGCCGGCAACGGCGGCCTGACCGCGGCCATCCGGGTACTGCAGGGGGGCTATTCCTGCCTGCTGCTGGAAAAACACAACCTGCCCGGCGGCTTTGCCACCAGTTTCAAGCGGGGCCGCTTTGAGTTTGAAGCCAGCCTGCACGAACTCAACGACTTCGGTTCCCCCGACGCCCCCGGTGACATCCGCACCCTGTTCCGGGATCTGGGCGTGGAGGATAAGATCGACCGGGTGCGCATCCCCGAAGCCTACCACCTGATTACCACCGATAAAAAATACGACTGCATCATGCCCTTCGGCGTGCAGGCTTTCATCAATAAGATGGAGGAGTACGTGCCCGGGTCCCGGCCGTCCATGATCGCCTTCTTTGAACTGTGCGAAGAAGTGCGCGCCGCCCAGACCTATTCCAACTCGGTGAACGGCAACACCGACTCCGGGTATATGAAGTCCAACTTCCCCAACTTCGTCAAGGCGGGCAGCTATTCCGTCAATCAGGTGCTGGATGCCCTCAAAATGCCCAAGGCGGCACAGGACATCCTTAACGCTTACTGGTGCTATCTGGGCGTGGACTGCGACCGTATGAGCTTCCTGCACTACGGGTCCATGGTCATCCGCTACATCACCCGGGACGCTTGGATGCCTAAGATGCGCTCCCACGAAATCAGCATGGCGATGGACAGCCGCATCCGGGAACTGGGCGGGGAGATCTGGTACCATTCGGAGGCAGAGCAGATCTTGACCGAAGCGTCCGGGGCGATCCGAGGGGTACGCCTCACCGATGGCACCGTCATCGAAACCCGGCACGTCATCGCCAACTGTTCGCCCCATCTGGTGTTCGGCAAAATGCTGGACCAGAAGTCCGTCACCGAAGCGCAGATTCGGGCTACCAATGCCCGTACCTTTGCGGGCCGGGGCTTTACCCTGTTTTTGGGGCTTAACAAGTCGGCACAGGAGCTGGGCATCCAGAGCCATAACTACTTTATCTATGACACCGCCGACTCGGTCAAGCAGTATGACATGATGCGCAAGGTGGAAACCAACCATGTGCAAGCCACGGTCTGCCTGAACAATGCCTACCCCGAATGCTCCCCGGAAGGCACCTGCATGATGTACTTTACCACCATGTTCATGTCCGATGACTGGGGTAACGTAACCGAAACCGATTACTTCAAGGCCAAGGACCGTGTGGCCGAGGATATGATCCGGGTCTTTGAGCGGGAGACAGGCTGCAAAATCCGCGATGCCATCGAGGAAATCGCCGTGGCGTCCCTCACCACCTATGCCCGGTACTGCGGCCATCCGCAGGGTGTCATCTACGGCTACGAAGCCGCTGACTGGGACGCACTGATGCCCCGCCTGATGATGATGAAAGAGGACGCGGCCCTGCACCCCGGCCTGCGTTTTGCGGGCGGTTATGCCATGCGTTCCAGCGGGTATTCCAGTGCCTATGTGTCGGGGGATATTTCCGGCCGTCAGACTGTGGGCGATCTCAAAAAGGAGGCGCAGTGATATGAAATTCCAGAAACAAATCTTTGGATTTATGGACATGCTCCGCTTCAAGGAGCTGGTGCCCAACCGCCGCAAGGCACTGGCCTCCGGCACCGACACGCCGCTGCCCAAACGGTATCGGGTCAATGAACTGGCCAAAGCGCTGCATCCCGGCCGCATGCAGGTGGAAGTGACCGCGCTGCGCCCCCTCACCGACGGCATGACGGAACTGACCTTCCGCCGCACCGATGCCGACGCCTTCCCCTTCTTCCGGGCCGGACAGTATGTATCGCTGCAGGGAACCGTGGCGGACAGCGTGGTCAGCCGCCCCTACTCCATCTCCTCCAGCCCCCGGGAAGCACTGGAAAACAAGCTGACGCTGGGGGTGGAGAACGCCGGTTTCTTCTCGGGCTATCTCAACCGGGAAGTCAAGGTGGGGGACCGCTTCCTCATGACCGAACCGGCCGGCGAGTTCCACTACGAAACGCTGCGGGATAAACCCCAAATCGCCTGCATCGCGGGCGGCAGCGGCATCACGCCCTTCCTCTCCATGGCAAAAAGCCGCAAGGAAGGGGACGAATCCTATGAGATGATCCTCTTCTACGGCGCCCGGGACGAAGCCCATCTGGCGTATAAGGCAGAGCTGGATGCGCTGGCTGCGGAGGGCGCCATCAAGGTGGTCTATCTGCTCAGCGATGAGACCCGCGAAGGCTACGAACATGGGTTTGTGACCGCCGCCCTGCTCAGCCGGTATCTGTCCATCCCTGACGTGACGTTCTTCCTCTGTGGCCCGGCGGCTATGTATGAATTTGTGGGCAAGGAACTGGAGCCTTTCGCCCTGCCCCGCAAGGCTGTGCGCCGGGACGCCGCCTGCTGCGGCAACCGTGCGGTGGAAAATCCCCGCACCTTTAGCCTGACTGTCCATATCCGGGACAAGGTTTGGAACATCCCCGCCCGAGAGGACGAGACCCTGCTGGCCGCCATGGAGCGGGCCGGCATCCCCGCCCCCAACAAGTGCCGTGCCGGCGGCTGCGGTTACTGCCACAGCCAGTGGCTGGCCGGGGAATACACCGTGGCCGAAGGCCGGGATGGCCGCCGTCTGGCGGACCGCAAATTCGGTGGAATCCACCCCTGCGTGACCTATCCCCAGAGCGATATGGAGATCAACGTACCTCCGGCTGAATAAGCGTTTCTGCCTCCCCGCCCGTCGGGCCTTTGTGCCCGGCGGGTTGTTTTGTGTAAAATGAGAATTGACACCAAGCCGCGGGTTTTCTATAATACCGTAGGAAATTGAGGAAATGGGGAATGGGAAGATGAAAAGCGGATGGGGCCAGCGCTGCGTGGCCTTTTTTAAAAAAGAAACGGTGCTGTGTATCGCGGCGGTGCTGGCGGTGGTGTCCATGTGCATCAATCCACCCAGCGCGGCCTACGCCGGGTATATCGACTGGAACACACTGGCCATGCTGTTCAGCTTGATGGCGGTGATGAAAGGCTTCCAGAAAGCAGGGCTGTTTGTCTGGCTGGGCAACTGCCTGCTGCGCCGTACCGATACCACCCGCAAAATGCTGTTCGCGTTGGTGTTCCTGCCCTTCTTTTGCAGCATGGTCATTACCAACGATGTGTCGCTGATCACCTTTGTGCCCTTCGCCCTCATCGTGCTGCATATGGCCGAGCAGGATTGGCTGGTGGTGCCCTTGGTGGTACTGCAGACGGTGGCAGCCAACTTGGGCAGTATGCTCACCCCCATGGGCAACCCCCAAAATCTGTATCTCTACACAAAATCCGGCCTGTCTTTTGGGAAGTTTGTGCTGCTGGTACTGCCTTACGCGGCGGTGTCCGCCCTCTGTCTGGCGCTGCTGATTCTGCGGTGCGACTCGGTGCCCGTGCAGGCCGCCCCGGTCCAAAGCAAGCTGGCCGGGCCGGCTACGCTGGGGGTATATGCCGCCGGGTTCGGTCTTTGCCTGTTGGCGATCTTTGACGTGCTGCCCCCCTTGGCGGTGGCAGCGGTGGTGGCGGCGGTACTGCTGTTCTATGACCGTCAGGTCTTGGCTTCGGTGGACTACGCTCTGCTGGGGACCTTTATCGCCTTTTTCCTGTTCATCGGCAATCTGGGAGACGTGGTCTGGTTCCGGGAGTTTCTGGCCTCGGTGCTGGAAGGCCACGTGGTTCTGGTGTCGGTGCTGGCCAGTCAGGTCATCAGCAATGTGCCCGCGGCGCTGCTGCTCTCCGGCTTTACCGACCAATGGCGGGATTTGATCGTGGGCTGCAATCTGGGGGGCTTGGGTACCCTCATCGCCTCGATGGCCAGCCTCATCTCCTACAAGATGGTGGCCCAGAACAGCCCCGAACGGCGCAACAGCTATCTGGTTTGGTTCACCGTCTGCAACGTGGGTATGCTGGTACTGCTGTTGGTGCTCAACTGGATTTTATAACACGCCGTTTCCCGGACCGAAAGGTTCGGGAACTTTTTTTGCCAAACCTTGTAACATTCAGGGGCTTGTCGCCACTGATACATTGTAAGGCGCCTGAAATCCCACCCGAAAGGAGGCGAGCCGCCCCGTGAAACTGCCGGAACTAGAAACGGTGCTGCACACCCTCAAGCAGGTGATGGAGCAAAACGGTCTACCTATGGCCTACTACGATGTGACGCTGGTACCCGAGACCGGCTACGAGACCCGAGAAGAGATGATCGCCCTGCTGGCCCATGCCGCCTACATCCCGGCGGAGGAAATCCCCTAAAAGGAACAAACGCCCGGTGCTATGCACCGGGCGTTATTCTTCTTGCTCAATACACAAAGGCTTTTTGCAGCCGGTAGTTCACAAAGAAAAGCGCTACATCCACGGGGATCTTGGCGGCCAATTCGGGGACACTGTCGGGTAGCCAGCCGGCCAAAGCCGCGACCAGCAAGGCGCTGGCCAGCGTTTTCAGCACCGTGATGACGGTGTAGAGGCTGGCGGATTTTCCATGGGTGGCGTGGCTGTGAAAGACCAAAAAATAGTTCAACAGGTAGTTGCACAGCGACGAACAGATCCGGGCCAAAATCGTGGCAGCCACAATGGCAAGACCGGCGGACAAGGTGGGGGACAGCAGGCCGCAGAGTGCCGAGAAGGCGGCCAGATCCACCACGCTGGAGGAGAGCGACGATGCCGAGAATTTTCCAAAGGAACGCACCGCCGCAGCTTGGGCGCTAGACATGAAAGAACATCTTTTCCCACAACACAACGCGGGGCAGGCCCTGCCCCAGCAGGTCCCAGCCCCGGCGAAAAAAACAACGTACAAGAGTCAGTATAAAACCAGAAAAGACAAAAGTCAACCGCCGCCCCAGCCAAAGGGCGGCGGTTGTTGTTGTCAGGTGACCAGCCGATAGACCAAACAAGGCCGACCGCCGGTGCCGTAATTCATGTCGCCGGTGACCTGTCCCTGCTGGGCCAGATACCCCATGTAGCGCCGTACCGTCACCACCGACAGACCCGACGCCGCGGCAATCTCCTCGCAGGTGTAGGCCTGATCCGGGGCAGCCCGCATACAGGCCAGCACCCGCTCCTGCGTTTGGGGCTGCATGCCCTTGGGCAAGGTGGTGGGGGCAGGGGGCGCGGCGTGCATCAGGTGGTCCAGCGCGCTCTGGTCCAAGCTGCCGCCCCGGATGGCGCTGCGCCGCTGGCAGAAGGCATCCAACGCCCGGCAGAACCGGTCGTAGGCGAAGGGCTTGACCAGATAATCCACCACGCCCAGCCGGGTCAGAGCTTCCACGGTGGCGGCGTCGTTGGCGGCGGTGATCATAATGACATCCGCCTCCACCCCGGCGCCGCGGATGGCCCGCAGCAGTTCCAGCCCGTTCATCTGGGGCATATAAAAATCCAAAATCACCAAATCGGCGGCGTTTTGCCGCAGCCAGTCCAGCGCACGCCGGGGCTGGTTGAAGGTTTGGGCCACCACAAAGCGGCCATCCCGCTCGGTATACCGGCGGTTGAGTTCGGTAATCATCGGGTCGTCTTCCACAATGACAACACGGTACATCCCTGTTACCCCTTTCCTTCGGCCGTGGGATTCTCCGGCGGCCGGAATGTGATGATGAAGGAACTGCCCACCCCTTGGGTGGATTCCACCCGGATCTCGCCGTGGTAGGTGTCCACCACGCTCTTCACAAGGAACAATCCGGTGCCGTGGCCTTCCCCTTTGGACGTGCTGCCCCGCTCAAAGATGTGCTCCCGCACTTCCGCCGGCATACCGCAGGCGTTGTCGTCCACGCTGAGGATCAGCCCCCGCTCACTCTCCCGTACCGAGACCGCCACTTCATGCAGCGTGTCGGTGGGGGCGTTGGCAAAGGCGTCGAAGGCATTTTCGATCAGGTTGCCCAGCACGGTGATTAGGCCCGAGGCGGGCAGATAGTGGGTGTCGGCGCTCAGATGGCTTTCCGGGTCCAGCGTCAGCCGTACCCCCAGTTCTGCCGCCCGGCAGCTTTTGCCGATGAGCAGCGCCGCCACCGACGGCTCGGCGATCCGCTGGGAGATCCGCTCCACCGACATGGCCCGGGTCTGGGTCAACTGCAAGACATATTCCTCGGCCCGCTGGGCCTCTCCCAACTGCAGCAGTCCCAAAATCACATGGAGCTTGTTCATGAACTCGTGGGTGTAGGCGCGCATGGCCTCCACAATGTGCTGCACGCCGGTGAGCTCCCGGGCTAGATTGGCGACTTCGGTACGGTTGCGGAAGATCGCCACCGCCCCTACGATCTGGCCGCTCCGGCGTACCGGCATCCGGTCCGATAGAATGCGCACATGATGCAGCGATTCCAGACTGATGTTGTATTCCGGCTTCTCGGTGCGCATCACCCGGGGGATGGTGGACTGGGGATAAACCTGCGACAGCGTCTTGCCAATTACGGCGTTTTTGTCAAAGGAAAGCATCTCCGCCGCCGCCTGATTCAGATAGATGATGTGCTCCTCCCGGTCGATGGCCAGCAGTCCTTCGTCCAGCGCGTCCAGCAGTTCCATCCGGCGCAAAAACAGATCTCGGAAGGCGTCCGGTTCATAGCCCAGCAGATCGCTCTTGATGCGCTGGGCCAGCCGCAGGCTTAAAAAGGTCCCTACGCTCAGCGCCGCAATGCCGATGAGCAGATAGACCCCCAGCGTGTGCAGGCCGGTATTGCGGATGGACCGCAGGTAAAGCCCGGCCATCACATAGCCTTTCACCGTGCCGTCGGGGCGGTGGATGGCGGCATAAGCACAGTAGTCGGCGCCCAGCGGGGCCTGCGAATCGTCCAGCAGGGGATTGTCCACAGCGGTCAGTTGCTGGCGCAAGGTTTCATCCAGCGGGCTCAGCATCTCAATGCTGCTCTGCCCGGAGGTTACATCGCAGAAATAGGCGGGGGTACCGTCGGCGTGGTAGATGGCAAACAGGTCGATACCATCCAAACCGTGAACGGTGCGGTCCACGTACTCTTCAATGCGCTGTGCATCGTCCTCGTCGGCAATGGTCAGCGTGTGGGATACCGCCTGTACGGCGGCGGTCAGGGTATCGTCCCGGATGCGGCGTTCCTGAGCCAGATTCAGCCACAGCCCGGCCCCGGTGGCCAGCACCATCGCCACCAGAATGCCCAGCACCGACACCCGGCGGATCTGCTGGTAAACGGTATGACCGGTGTTTCGCTTCTGCATAACGCGCCGTCCTTTCCCCCTTGGCCGCCAAATGCCGGCAGTTTCTGCGGTTATGATACCACCTTCACACACAATCGTCAATCTTGCACAAAGTTTCTCCGCTTTGGGGCAGACAAATGCGTGGCTTTGTACGGTTTCGTTTTTTTTATTTTCGTAAGACTTACCATTGTGTCCGCTCCGGCGTAAGATAGGTGCGAAAAAGAGGTGAGCATGTTTGGAAGGTTTTAAAGAAGCTTTGGTCGATGCCTTGGCCAACGAAACCGCCTTTACCATTCCGGTGCTGGGGGGCATCCCCATCAGCTCGGCGGTGTTGGTAACCTGGATTATCATGGCGTTCTGGATCATTGTGACCTTGCTGGCTACGCGCAATTTGAAGGTGCGCGACCCCGGTAAGGTGCAGGTGGTGCTGGAGTCCGCCGTGGAGTTTTTGAACGGGTTCGTCAAGCAGACCATCGGTCCGCACTGGCGTCCCTTTGCCCCCTACTTGGGCAGCGTGGCGCTCTACATCGGTTTGGCCAACATCATCAGCATTTTCGGCCTGACGCCCCCCACCAAGGACGTCAGCGTGACCGCCGCACTGGCGCTCATGAGTTTGGTGCTGATCTACGGCGCACAGTTCCGGTATAACGGTCTGCGCGGCGGTATGAAGCGGTTCGCCGAGCCCATCCCCGTTTTGGTCCCCATCAACCTGATGGAAATCGCCATTCGTCCTCTGGCGCTGTGCATGCGACTGTTCGGCAACGTTTTGGGTGCTTTCATCATCATGGAGATCATCAAGTATCTGGTGCCCGCCGTGGTGCCCGCCGTCTTCTGCATCTACTTTGATCTGTTCGACGGCCTGATCCAGACGATTGTCTTTGTATTTTTGACCGCTCTGTTCGCAGGCGAGGGCATTAAGGAAGAAGAGTAAGCCCCGTCCCACCCGCGCGGCGCCGCCGCGCCCATTGAACTCACTATCAGGAGGAAACTACTATGTCTATCGGAATCATCGCCGCAGGTCTCGCAGTTCTCACCGGTTTTGGCGCCGGCATCGGCATCGGCATCGCCACCGGTCATGCCAGTGATGCCATCGCCCGTCAGCCCGAAGCTTCCGGCAAGATCAACAGCACCCTGCTGCTGGGCTGTGCCATGGCAGAAGGTACGGCCATCTTCGGCTTCATCACCGCGCTGATCATCATCTTCGTAGGTTAAAAAGGAGGTGTGCCCCAATGCTGGAATTCCAGCCGTGGACGATCTTTTTTACCATCGTCAACCTGTTGATTTTGTACTTCTTTTTCCGCAAATTCCTGTTTGGGCGCATCAATGCCGTGCTGGAACAGCGGGAAGAATTGATCCGCACCCAAGTCTCGGAGGCCGAGCAGCAGAACGCTGAAGCCAAAAAGACCAAGGAAGAATATGAATCCAAGCTGGCCGGTGCCCGGCAGGAGGCCGCCGATCTGGTGGCGGATGCCAAGCGCCGTGCCGACGAAGCCTACGCCCAGCGTATGGCGCAGGCGGAAGCCGATGCCAAGCAGACTGCGGCGGAAGCCGAGGCCCGCATTGCGGCGGAGCGCAGCGAGATGCTGCGTTCTGCCCGGGGCGAGGTGGCCCATCTGGCCGTCTTGGCTGCCAGCGAGGTAGCCGGCAAGCGGCTGGACACCGACTCTGACCGCGCCTTGGCGGAAGAATTTTTGGCAAAGGTGGGTGAGCAGGCATGAGCGAAGCGACCGAGCGTTACGCCGCAGCCCTGTTTGGGGCTGTGCAGGGCGACGCAGGGGCCGTGCGCGCTGCCGCCGAAGCCCTGATGGCGGATACGAAGCACTGGAACGTGCTGGTGAGCCCCGCCGCCACTGAACCCGAAAAGAAAGAGCTGCTGGCCGGTGCGCCCCAGTTGGATGGACAGGATGCCCTGAAAGCCTTCCTGCAGCTTCTGTTGGAAGAGGGCCATCTGGAGGCCCTGCCCGAGATTCTGCCCGAGTTTTCCCGTCTGGCGCTGGCCGCACAGGGGGGCGTGAACTGCGTCGTGACCTGTGCCCGGCAGCCGGATGAAGCCACGCAGGAGGCCGTGCGCAAGGCGGTCTGTAAGCTGCGGGGCGTCCAGAACGCGGTGCTGCAGATCAAGATCGACCCCAGCCTGCTGGGCGGCTTTGTGCTGGACGTGGACGGCGTGACCTATGACCGCAGCGTCAAGGGCCGTTTGGACCGTCTGGCCCGGGGCATGAAGGATGCCCCCGCCGAGGAATCGGTGGACCAGTTGGCCGCCCAGATGAAGGAAGCCTTGTCCGGCAGCGCCGGCGATCCCATGGCCACCGAGACCGGCCGCGTGCTGGAGATCGGCGACGGCATCGCCAACGTCAGCGGCCTGCGCCACGCCGTCTACGGCGAGCGCGTTGAGTTCGAGAACGGCACCGCCGGTCTGATTCTGGACCTGCGCCGCAAGCGCACCGGCGTGGTGCTGATGGGCTCTGCCGAGGGTCTGACCGAGGGCAGCTTGGTGCGCCGCACCGGCCGTCCCGCCGATGTGCCGGTGGGTGAAGCGCTGATCGGCCGCACGGTGGATGCGCTGGGCCGTCCCATCGACGGTCTGGGTCCCATCGACTGCACCGAGACCCGCCCCATCGAACATGAGGCCCCCGGCGTGGTCAGCCGTGAACCCGTTACCCAGCCCATGCAGACCGGCATTCTGGCCATCGACGCTATGGTGCCCATCGGCCGCGGCCAGCGCGAATTGATCATCGGTGACCGCCAGACCGGTAAAACTTCCATCGCCGTGGATGCCATCCTGAACCAGAAGGGGCAGGATATGATCTGCATCTACGTGGCCATCGGCCAGAAGGCATCCACCGTCGCCCGCCTGCGGGAGACCCTGAAAAAGCACGGCGCCATGGCATACAGCATCATCGTGTCTGCCCCCGCGGGCGAAGGCGCGCCGATGCAGTACATCGCCCCCTATGCGGGCGCGGCCATGGGTGAATACTTCATGTCCAAGGGCAAGGATGTGCTCATCGTCTACGATGACCTGTCCAAGCACGCAGTGGCCTACCGGACCCTGTCCCTGCTGCTGCGCCGCTCCCCCGGCCGTGAAGCCTATCCCGGCGACGTATTCTATCTGCATTCCCGCCTGTTGGAGCGTGCCTGCCGCCTGACCAAGGAATACGGCGGCGGCTCCATGACAGCGCTGCCCATCGTAGAAACGCAGGCCGGCGACGTTTCGGCCTACATCCCCACCAACGTTATTTCCATCACCGACGGTCAGATCTATCTGGAAAGCGGACTCTTCTTCTCGGGCCAGCGTCCGGCTGTCAACGTGGGTCTGTCGGTGTCCCGTGTTGGCGGCGCTGCCCAGACCCGGGCCATCAAAAAGACCGCCGGTACGCTGCGTATCGATCTGGCCCGCTACCGCGAGTTGGAAGTCTTTACCCAGTTCAGCTCCGATCTGGACCCCGAGACCCGGCAGGCGCTGGATCACGGTAAGCGGATGATGACGCTGCTGCGTCAGCCGCTCTGCGCGCCCATGTCGGTAAGCCGTCAGGCCATCATCCTGTACATCGCCACGGCGGGCCTTCTGTCCGACGTGCCGCTGGACAAAGTTTCCGGCTTTGCACAGGACTTTGTGGACCTGCTGGAGCGGGAACAGTCCGCCCTTGTGCAGGAAATCGATGAAACGGGGGCGCTGTCCGGCGCCGCCACCGAGCAGATCCGCACCACGCTGCAAAGCTACAAAGAGCAGGTGAGCGCCACATGGAAAGCATAAAGGAGATCCGCACCCACATCGACAGTGTGCAGCAGACCCTGAAGATCACCAACGCTATGTACCTGATCTCCTCCTCCAAACTGCGCAAGGCTCGCCGTCAGCTCAACGACGTGCAGCCTTACTTCGAGAAGGTCACCCGGACGATCTCGGACATTCTGCACCGCACCGAGGGCGTGGAGCATATCTACTTCGACACCCGGCCCGGCCGACCCCACAAAGTGGGGTATATCGTCATCACCGGCGATAAGGGTCTGGCAGGTGCTTACAACCACAACGTGCTGCGGCTGGTGGACGAACGCCTTCAGCACGAGAGCGACCCCACGCTGTTTTTGATCGGGCAGGCAGGCCGTAACTACTTCCATCATCGGGGCGTGCCGGTGGACGGCGAGTTCATGTACACCGCACAGGACCCCACGGTTTACCGTGCCCGGGAGATTGGCGAGACCTTCATCGAGCTGTTCCGCAAAGGACATCTGGATGAGGTCTACGTGGTCTACACCGAGATGGTCAGCCCCATGGCGATGGAACCCAAGATCATCAAGCTGCTGCCGCTGGACCGGGAGGCCTTCCCTTGGACGCCCCGCCGCAGCGCCGACGGCAGTGAGCGCCACGTAGTGACCTACGTGCCGTCCCCCAACCACGTGCTCAACCACATCGTGCCGTCCTATCTGAAAGGGCTTCTCTTCGGCGCGCTGGTGGAATCCTTCTGCTCCGAGCAGAACGCCCGTATGACTGCCATGGACACCGCCACCGACAATGCCCGGACCCTGCTGAAAGAACTGTCGCTGCAGTACAACCGGGCGCGGCAGTCCGCCATCACGCAGGAGATCACCGAGATCGTGGGCGGCGCCCAGAATACCGGCGACGATTGGGACGATGACTGGGACGACGAAGAAGAAGCTGACCTGTAACTTCCGGCATTGGACCGGACAACGATAGAGAAAGGAAAGACTGCTATGCAACACAAAGGTGTGATCGCACAGGTGTTGGGCCCCGTCGTGGACGTTCAGTTCGACGAAGGCTGCCTGCCGCAGATCAACGAGGAGCTGGCCGTCGAGAAAGACGGAGAGCGCCGTGTGATGGAAGTGGCCCGTCAGGTAGGCCATGGCGCCGTGCGCTGCATCCTGCTTTCGCCCGGCGAGGGTCTGGGCCGCGGTGACGAAGTCATCGCCACCGGCCACACCATCGAAACGCCGGTGGGCGAAGCCACGCTGGGCCGCATGTTCAACGTCTTGGGCGAAGCCATCGACGAGAAGGGCCCCGTCAACGCCACCGAAAAGTGGTCCATTCACCGGGACCCGCCGGCGTTTGATAAACAAAGCCCCACCACCGAAATTCTGGAGACCGGCATCAAGGTCATCGACCTGCTGGCACCGTATGCCCGCGGCGGCAAGATCGGCCTGTTCGGCGGCGCCGGTGTGGGCAAGACCGTTCTGATTCAGGAACTGATCCGCAACATCGCCACCGAACACGGCGGCTATTCCATCTTCACCGGCGTCGGCGAGCGTACCCGTGAGGGCAACGACCTCTGGCGCGAAATGGGGGAGAGCGGTGTTCTGCAAAAGACCGCCTTGGTCTTCGGTCAGATGAACGAACCGCCGGGAGCCCGTATGCGGGTGGCCCTGACCGGTTTGACCATGGCCGAATACTTCCGTGACCGCCAGAAGCAGAACGTGCTGCTCTTCATCGACAACATCTTCCGCTATGTGCAGGCCGGTTCGGAAGTCAGCGCCCTGATGGGCCGTATGCCTTCCGCCGTGGGCTACCAGCCCACGCTGGCCGACGAAGTGGGCGCGCTGCAAGAGCGTATTACCTCCACCAAGGATGGCGCCATCACCTCGGTGCAGGCTGTCTACGTTCCCGCCGACGACCTGACCGACCCCGCCCCGGCCACCACCTTCAGCCATCTGGACGCCACCACCGTCTTGTCCCGTAAGATCGTGGAACAGGGCATCTACCCGGCCGTGGACCCGTTGGAATCCACCAGCCGGATTTTGGAACCCGACATTGTGGGCCGCCGTCACTACGAGATCGCCCGCGGCGCGCAGGAATTGCTGCAGCGCTACCGCGATCTGCAGGACATCATCGCCATTTTGGGCATGGAAGAATTGTCCGAGGACGACCGCCGCACGGTGGCACGTGCCCGCCGTATGCAGCAGTTCTTCTCCCAGCCTTTCTTTGTGGCGGAGCAGTTCACCGGCCTGCAGGGCAAGTATGTCCCGCTCTCCGAGACCCTGAAGGGCTTCGAAGCACTGCTGGGCGGTGAACTGGACCAATATCCCGAATCGGCCTTCGCCTCGGTGGGTACCGTGGACGATGTGCGGGAGAAAGCTCGGGCACAGGGGGCGGTCTGATGGAAAAGACCTTTCAACTGGAGATCATCACCCCCGAACGCCAGTTTTACACCGGTCAGGTGGAAAGCCTTGTGCTGCCCGCATTGGACGGTGAATACGGTGTGCTGCCCGGCCATGAGCCGGTGGTCACTGCGGTGGAACCCGGCGAAGCCCGCTTCAAGGTGGACGGTGTCTGGCACAGCGTCATCGTGACCCAAGGCTTTGCCGAGATCACCTCGGAATATGCCGTGCTGCTGGTCTCCACGGCGGAAAAGCCGGAGGAGATCGATGCCGTCCGCGCCCAGCGCGCCAAGGAGCGTGCCGAGGAGCGGCTGCGTCAGCACGAAAGCCAGCGGGAGTACTTCCGCAGCAAGGCGGCGTTGGCCCGTGCCACCGCCCGTCTGCGGGGCAGCAGCCACAAATCCTGATACCATACAAAGGCAGCAGCCCCCGAACCTTAGGGTTCGGGGGCTGTTTTATTATATCGCCGGGCGGCGGAGCGGCAGCGCACCACGCTGCCGGCTGGCGGTGGGCAAGGCGGCGTAGATTTGTCGCAGAGCCTGTCCGATCCGGGGCAAGCTGCGTTCTTCCGCCACCGCGCGTCCCGCCGCAGTCACATCGGGCAGACGGCTGTAGAGCAGACCCACCAGCTTGCGGCGCAGCGCCTGCCCGTCCCGCCCTTTGTAGACGTTGACGCCGTCGGTCAGCCAACCGTCATACACCGGGATGTCCCGCACCAGCGTGGGGGTGCCGCAGGCAAGGGCTTCCAGTACTACGATGCCCTCGGTTTCCTCGTGGCTGCAAAACAGGAAGGCATCGGCGCCGCAGTAGGCGTCCCGCAGTTCGCTCTGGGACAAAAAGCCGGGGAATTCCAGATTGGCGGGGGCGGCGGCCATGGCCTGCCGGATCTTGCGGGGGACCAGTGCCGGGTCGGTGTGACCAAACCAGAAGAACCGCACCTGCGGCAGACTGCGGGCCAGTGCGATGAAGTCCAGAATGCCTTTGCGCTCCATAAAATGACCCACGCTGATCACCGCCTTGTCGTTCTCCGACAGCCCGTAGGCCTCCCGGAAGGCCGCCCGCCGCGCTGGGTCGGGGGCAAAAAAGGTGGTGTCCACCCCGTTGGAAAGGGGCTGTACCGGCGGGCACAGCCCGTAGCCGCGCAGGATGCCGGCGGCATAGGGGGTGGGGGTCAGGATCAAGTTGGCCTGATTGTAGCACAGGCAGAGCCACCGTTTAAAGAGGGGCGCCAGCAGGTCGGACCCCACAAAGGAATGGCGGAAGTCCGCCTCGGTGGAATGGCCGTACCAGATCACCGGAATGCCCTCTCGCCGGGCGCGGCGGGCCGCCCGGAAGGAACAGGGCAGCACGGTGTTGATGTGGATCACATCGGCCCGGGGCTGCCAGTCGGTGACCACTGTCACACCGCTTTGTTCCAATGCGGCGTGCTGGTGGTTGGCAGCCTGTCCCACACCGCTCTTGCCCACAAGGCCCAGAGAGCCGGTATAAATATGTACACGGTACATCGTTGTCACCTCCAAAGTCCCAGAATGTTCTGTGCCACCACGGTCAGCCCCAGGCTATATAGGGCAATGGCCGCCGGTTTGCACAAAACGATGATGGCGGTATAGAGCCGCCAGTCGATGCGGGTGGTCCCGGCCAAAAAACAGAGGTAATCGTCGGGGGCCACCGGGATGAAGATCAGAAAAGCAAACCACCGGGCAAACCGGTTGCCGCTGCCCATCCAGCGGTCGTATTTTTCGATCATCTTGGGCGGAAAGAGGGATTCCAGCAGGGGCCGGCCGCAGGCCCGGGCGATGGCAAAAGCCGCCAGCGAACCCAGACAGATGCCGATGTAGTTGTACCAGAACCCCTGCCAAGCACCGAAGAGGATGACACCGGCCAAGCAGCCCAGCCCGCCGGGCAGGATGGGGATGACCACCTGTACGGCCTGAAACGCCATAAACACCACCGGCCCGGCCCAGCCGAATTGGCCGATATAGGAGGTCAGCGCTTCCCGGGAGGAAAACAGTCCGGCCCGCCAAAAGGTGTAGGCCAGCACACAGCAGAGCACCAACCCCAGTACCGAGGCGGCGCGGTTGATGGTTTTTACCATAGTAGGACCCTCCTTGGGTGGGCGGCGTGGGGCGCCGCGGTCTTGTTCAGGATGGCACGCCGGTAGAGAGCCTCCACCGCTGCGCCGAAGGCTTCCCGGGCATAGGGGGCGGCGGCTTGCCGGGCTTTCTGCCGGGCTGCGTCCAAAGCGGCGCCTTGGGGCAGTCCCGCTGCCAGTGCGGCCAGCTCCTCGGGGGTGTGGTAGACCCAGCCGCCCTGCCCCGGGGTGATCAGGGCACGTACGCAGGGATCATCCCGGCAAAGCAGCGGCAGTCCGGCGGCCAATGCCTCCAGATAGGTCAGGCCTTGGGCTTCGCTGGTGGAAGCGCTGACGAACACATCGGCCAGCGCATAGTAGCGGGGCACCTCGGCGGGCACCACCATGCCGGTAAAACGGACCCGGTGGGCGACGCCCAACGCCTCGGCTTCTGTCTGCAAGGCGGCCCGTTCCGGCCCGTCCCCCACAATGAGCAGGATGCCCCGGGGGATTTGCCGCAAAGCGGTGAGCAGCTCCCCGATGTTCTTCTCTTTGACCAGCCGCCCCAGATAGAGCAGCACCGGCTCGTCGGTGGGCAGGGCCAGCGCCTGCCGCAGCGCGGGGGTGGGGGGCACCGCAAAGCGGCGCAGGTCCAGCCCGGTGGGGATGACCTGAATGGGGCAGCGGATGCCGTAGCGGGTCAACAGCCAGCGAATCTTGTCGGTGGGGGCGATGACTGCATCGCAGGCACCGCAGATGCTGCGGGTAAAAAGCTGCGCCAACCGGCGGCCCATCCGGCGGCTGGGGGAGAAGTAGTGGGTATAATCCTCATAAACGGTATGGTAAGTATGGATCAGCGGGGCACCGGCTGCCTTGGCCAACTGTTTGGCGGGGGCAAAGGTGCTGAATTCGCACTGGGAATGGACCACGTCGGGCTGCCAAGCGGCCAGTTCCCGCAAAGCACCGTTCAGTGCGGGGGCCCGCAGCCGGGCACCGGGATATACCAGCCCGGCATCCAGTGAGCCTAAGTAGGTTACGCCGTCCTCGGTGTAGGTGTGACTGCTGCCGGCCAGCGTCAGCACCCGCACCTCGTGGCCCCGGGCCTGCAACTCGGCACGCAGCGCCACCGTGGAGGTCACCACGCCGTTGACCGTGGGGGCCCAAGTATCGCTCGTCAATAAGATTTTCATAGGAACACTCCTTGCCATGGGTTGAATCAGGTCCTTTGTTTATATAAACGAATGAGCCCCTTGTTTTTTTGCAACAAAACAAAAAACCTGCACGAACCGTTGTCCGTGCAGGCAAAGGAGAAATCCGCTCCGCTCAGCGCCCTACATCACGCCCCAGCGTGATGGGTTTGGTGGGAGCAAAATTGTCGATGCTTTTGGTTTTTTCGTGGAAGTGGGGCATCACCGAAGCAATGCCGCCCTTGCGATAGAAGACATCGTCCGGGGTCAACGGCAGGTGTACCGTCTGGCCCGTGGCCGCCGATTTGTAGATGGCGGCGATCAGCTCAATGGTGTTGCGGCCCTGCTGCCCGTCGATGCCCAGTGGTTCTTCGCCGCGGATGGCCCGCAGAAAATTGCCGATCTGGGCAGGGTGCCCTTCCACCGGCAGGTCGGGCAAAGCCTCGTACTGCTGCTGGATGGCTTGCTCGGTGGCGGTGTCTTCCTCTGGGAATCCGTTGGGCAGGGCTTTGGCCGCGGATACCTGCCAAGGCACACTGACACTGGCCTTTTCCCCTTGGAAGATCAATTCCTGCGCCTCGTTGTGGGTGACCAGTGAGGCGGTCAACTGGACCATCGTTTGGGGATACCGCAGGACAGCGGTGGCCACGTCCTCACACTCCGAGTTGCTGTGTCCGACGTTGGCAATCACCGCATCCACGGTCTGGGGCATGCCCAGCATCCATTGCAGCAGGTCGATGTGATGCACCGCATGGTTGGTCACGCAGCCGCCGGATTCCTTCTCCCAGGTGCCGCGCCACCAGATGTCGTAATAGTTTTCGCCGCGCCACCACAGGGAGTTGACGGTGGCAAACAGCACCCGACCAAGGGCGCCTTCCTCCAGCAGATGTTTGACCTTCTGGTGGGGCGTTTTGTAACGGTTTTGGGCTACGATGCTCAGCAGGCAGCCGCTGGCTTGGGCGGCTTGCAGCATGGCGTCGCATTCTTCCAGCGAACCGGCCATCGGCTTTTCGCAGATCACGTGCTTGCCGGCCTGCAGTGCATCGATGGCGGTGGAAGCGTGGGCGCTGGGGGGCAGGCAGATGGAAACCGCATCAATGTCGGGCCGGGCCAACGCTTCGTGAAAATCTTTCAGCGCTTGGGCGGGTAACTGGTAGCGGTCAATCAGGGCATTGGCCTTGTCGGTGAACAGGTCGCAGACCGCCCGTACCTCGCACAGGTCTTTGTATTGCAGGTACGCCTGAATATGGACTTCGGCAATCGCACCGGCGCCAATGATGGCAATGCCCAGTTTTTTCTCCGGCATAGAAAACCCCTCCTTAATAATGTACGTGCAGGGCCCGCTCCTGTGCCTCCAAAGCCAGTTCCATCATCCGGAAGATGTGTTCCTGCGGCATGGCGGTTTCGGTGCGGTCCAGACAATCCCGGATCATCCGGCCAAAGAACGGGAACCCACACTCACCGCTCACACAGCGGTGGTGTTCCCCTGACTGATCTACCCAGTAGACATGGTCCCCCTCGGCATTGTTGGCCACATCGATGTATTTGCGGATCTCGATGTAACCGTCGGTGCCGATGATCAGCGTTCGGCCGTCCCCCCAGGCACCCAGCCCGTTGGGGGTGAACCAATCCACCCGGAAATAGGCGCTCACGCCGTTGTCGCATTGCAGCATGGCGTCCCCAAAATCCTGAAACTTGGGATACTGGGAATGGGTGTAGTTGCCGATGCGGCTTTGCAGGATGGTGGCATCCTGCGCCCCGGCAAAAAAGACCAACTGTTCGATCTGGTGGCAGCCGATGTCCACCAGAATGCCGCCGTAACGGTCCTCGTCAAAGAACCAGTCGGGGCGGTGGGGGGCGTCCAACCGATGGGGACCCCAGCCCATGACCTGAACTACCCGGCCAATGGTACCGGCGCGCAGCAGCTCCTCGGCATACACCGACGCCTCCACGTGCAGGCGCTCGCTGAAATAAGTGAAGAATTTGCGGCCGGTCTCGGCCACGGTCTGCCGGGCTTGTGCCACCTGTTCCCGGGTGGTCAAGGGCGGCTTGTCGGCAAAAAAGTCCTTGCCGTGGCGCATGGCCTCCAGCCCGATGCCGCACCGGTCGGCGGCGACTGCCGCCGAAGCAATCAGCCGCACCGGGGCTTGCAGCACTTCCTCCCGGCTTTGGGCGACCTGCACCTGCGGGAAGGCCTGCCGGAATTTGGCCACCTTTTCGGGGTCGGGGTCATAGACCCAAGCAATATCGGCGCCGGCTTCACACAGGCCGTTGCACATGCCGTAGATATGGCCGTGATCCAGCCCGATCACCCCCACCGGAAAGGTGCCGGGGGCACAGACCGGACAGGCTTTGCCCTTCGGGGCGTAGGTACTGCCGTCTCTTTTCTCTTGCATGATGGTACGCCTCCTCTTACCCGTAGATCAAGTTGGGCAGCCATGTGACGATCCCGGGGAAGATAAAGGCCAGCACCATAGCGATCAGCACGGTGGCAATGTAGGGCAGCAACGGTTTGATGGATTTTTCCATGGGCAGATGGGCCACACCGCAGGAAATGAACAGGAAGGTGCCTACCGGCGGAGTGATGGCGCCCAACTGCATCACGATGACCATGATCACGCCGAAGTGGATGGGATCAAACCCGAAGGCGTTGCCGATGGACAGGACCGTGGCAGCAAACATGGCGATGATGACGGTGGGATCCAAGAACATGCCCAGAATCACAAAGACGATGCAAAGGAAGATGACCACGGCCACCGGGTTGCCCAGCACATTGATGGCGAAGTTTTCCACTTCAGACTGGAAGTGCAGGCGCACCAGCACGTTGGACAGAACGCCCGCGCCGGCGATGGTCATATACACCACGGCGGTGGTGATGGCGGATTCCACCAGAATACTGGGAATGTCCCGCCATTTCAAGCTCTTGGTAATCACGAAACCGTAGAACAGGCCGTACACGATGGCCAGCACGCCGGATTCGGTGGGGGTGACGATGCCGAAGCAGATACCGGACAGGATGATCAGCGGCATCAGCAGCGCACCCAGCGAATGCCAGCCGGTGCGCAGCAAGTTGAGGATGGAAAACTTGGTGCGGGGAATGTCGTAATGCCGCAGGCGGTATTCCATGTAGACAACGCCCATCTGCATCAGACCGATGATGATGCCGGGAACCAAACCGCCCATGAACATCCGGCCAATGGGGACCTCGGTGTAATAGGCATATAGGATCATGGCGATGCTGGGCGGAATGATGGGGGACAACATGGAGGAACCGGCGGTAACGGCCACCGCGTAGTCCTTATCGTAGCCCTGCTTTTCCATGGCGGGGATGAGCATACCGCCAATGGCGGCGGCGTCGGCGCAGCCGGAACCTTGGATGCCGCCGAAGATCATGGAAGTCAAAACGTTTACATGGCCCAGACCGCCCGGCAGAAAGCCCACGGCGGCGTTGGCGAAGTTCACCAGTTTGTCGGTGATTTTGGCCCGCATGATGATGTTGCCGGCGGTGACAAAGAACGGGATGGCCAACAGCGACAAGCTGTTGACGCTGCCGAACATTTTAATAATGGTCAGATCCAGCGAGTTGCCGCCTGCCACAATGAAGATGATACCGGTGATCAGCAGGGCCATAAAGATGGGGAACCCCAGAAAAATGAAGGCCAGCAGTACCAGAAAAATCAATAATGTTACTAACACAGTTGGTTCCCCTCCTTAAAAGGCGCTGGTGGTGGAATCACTCTCTTTGGCGAAGGGATGCTTGCCGAAGAGGAAGATCAGCAGGTAATCATAAAATAGGTAGAAACACCCAACGGGAATGGCCGCGTAAAACCACGCATTGGAGATATGCAGGTTTTGCAGATAGCTGCGGCTTTGGCTGATGGTCACCGAGATGCCCACCACGATCAGGACGACCAAGGTGATCAGTACCACGATCTGGGCCACTTTTTTCAGGATGGCGGCGGCTTTGGCGGGCAGGATCTTCGCCACAAAACTCTCCAAACTCACGTGGGCGTTGGTTTTTACGCCCAGACCCGCGGCCAAAAAGGCGATCCACACCGCCCCCATCTGCATGAGCTCGTTGACCCACGGGAAGGGCCGCATCGAGGGCACACCGCGTACCACATAGCGCAGAATGATGTTGACAAGACACATCAGGATACAGGCGGCCAAAATGACCACCAACGCTGTTATGCGGATCGCGTTGAGTACCCGATCCACTTTTTCTAACTTTTTCACAAGCAAACCTCCGGATTTTGCAAAACGACTTGCTAAAAAGAGCGGGCCGCCGCCGGGAGTCCGGCAGCGACCCGGATGAAACGCTTTTTAAAAAGAGGAAACAAACGTTCGGGGATTAGGCAACGGCGGTCAGCAGGTCGTAGAAGGTCTGCCATTCTTCGCCCTTGCTCAGGTACTCTTCGGTCATGGGCGCGCAGGCTTCTTTCCAAGCGTCAATGTCCTGAATCTCGGTCACGGTCACGCCGTTGTCCACCATCGCTTGCAGCGCGGCTTCCTGATCAGCGTCATCGATCTGTTCCTGATAAGCCTGTGCTTCATCGGCGGCTTCCCGCACAACGGCCTGCAGGTCTTCGGGCAGCGCGTTGAACCATTCGCTGTTGAAGAAGTAGTAGGTGCAGGCGATGATGTGGTTGGTGACGGCCAGATACTTGCCGTTGTCTTCCAAGGCGGAAGCGTGCAGCGAGCTGGGCGAACCTTCGCAGCCATTGCAGACATTCTGGCTCATAGCGGTGTAGATGTCGTTCCAGTCCATCGTGATGCCGGCGGCACCCAAAGACTCAAACATCGAGATGTATACTGCGTTGGGACCACGCATGATCAGATCCTGCATGTCAGCCAAGCAGGTGACCGGCACGTTGGTCAGCATATCGCGGGAACCCTGCGACTGGCCGGACATGGCAACAAAGCCCAGCGGCTCCACCACGCTGTTCATGTAGTCCAGAACTGCCTCGTCTTTCATCACGCGGCGGTAGTGGTCGTTGTCTTTAAAGAGGAAGGGGAACTCAAACAACATCAACTGTTCACAGCCCTCGTAGGCGCCCGGGCCGGTGCCGGGGGCAGCACAGACCATCTCCAAATCGCCCTGCTGCGCCATGGCTACCTGCTCCGACTGGCTGCCCAGCTCGGAACCATAGTTGGCCGTGCACTCAATGCGTCCGCCGGACTTTTCGTTGACCAGTTCGGCAAATTTCTCCAACGCCTGACCGACGGTAGAGTTGGCCGCCAAGTTGGTGGAGCAGCGCAGTTGATACGTTTCACCGGAATCCGCAGCCGTGGATTCTGCGGTGGCGGTGCTGCCCGAAGAGGTGGCCGCGCTGGAAGCGCCCTGCCCACAGGCTGCTAAAGAAAAGGCCATGGAACAGGCAAGCAAGGTGGAAACGAGCTTTTTCATAGTGTTTTCTCCTTCTTTTTGAACAATCAAGTGGGAACGATCTATAACGTGTGGGTAGAAGAAACGTGTGGGTAGAAGATAGGGGGTTATGGCATAGGCAAACGTTTGCCTATCGGGCAAAAAATGAATGACCCTCTTCTTTTGCCGGAACAAACGGATGCGCCCTTCAGGAATTTCTCGTAAGCCATAACCGTGCAGTGAAACCTCCTTGTATTATAGAGTAGTAGTTATTAGAGCCCCTCTCCAAGGGCTGTGCT
>CAUWAX010000010.1:0-121537 GCA_963557315.1 uncultured Gemmiger sp.
CGCTACCTCCACCTTGGCAAGGTGGCGCTCTACCAGATGAGCTACGGCCGCATGTATCGGAGAGTTTTGCTCAGCCGCTCTCTCCGGGCGACGGGTATTATTATATACAACCCCGACGCATTTGTCAAGCATTTTTCTGTATTTTTTTGCCGTTTTTTTTAATTCTTTTCGGACGCCTCATTTTCGACGCCGGAAGGCCATTTTTCCAGCAAGCGGTTGAGGTCTACACGATAGATTTTATCACAAAACTGGCAATTTACTTCTGCGATGGGATCTTCATCGCGTAATTTTTCTACTTCTTTTTTCCCAAGGCTATGCAGCATTCCTTCCACGCGTTCCATGCTGCAATCGCAGCGATAGACCACATGGTAACTGTCCAAAATATCCGGTTGGAATCCCTGCAGTGCCATCTCCAACATATCCTGCACAGTCTTCCCCTGCTCCAACATCGTGGTAACGCTGGGCATAGCGTGAATGTTTTTCTCCAAAAGATCGATTTCTTCCTCCGTGGCTCCCGGCAGCAACTGCACAATAAAACCACCCGCACAGCGAACGCTCAGGTCTGGATTGACCAAAACCCCCAGCGCACAGACGGTGGGGACCTGTTCACTGATAGCAAAGTAGGAGGTAATGTCCTCGGCAATTTCACCGGTGGTCAAAGGCACCTGACCAATATACGGTTCCCGCATACCGAGATCCCGAATCACATCCAAGGTGCCGTCGTGGCCAACAGCCGCCCCTACATTCAGGTGCCCATCCTCTCGCGGCGGTAGCTCCACAATGGGATGCTCCACATAGCCCTTCACGTTGCCGGTACCGTCGGATACCGCTAACAGCCTACCGGCAGGCCCACCACCTTTAATTTGCACCGTGATGGAATCCTTGGTGCTTTTCAGCATAATTCCCATCATAGACGTGGCTGTTAACAGTCGGCCAAGGGCCGCTGTGGTAACAGCACTGGTCTTGTGTACCCGCTCCATTTCGCGGACAATTTCGGTAGAGTCTACACCATAAAACACGATACCGCCGTTTTCAGAAATGCCGCGCAGCATATTGTGATTTTGTTCCATTTACGTTTTTGCCTCCTGCGTGTATTGTTTGACCGCTGTAATGATCCAACGGGGGCTATCGGGGCGGACGGGGCCGAAATCTTCCCCATCTGCAATACGGGTCATTACAAACCCATAGCGCTGCAGAAAGGTTTCGACTGTCTTAAGCGGGTAGCTGTATTCGTAGAAATTCTCTTGAAAATGCTCTCCCGTGTCCTGATAAACAATATCGATTGCAATATCTACCCGTCCGGTATCTGGTTCGTAGTGATTGGTCCAGTGACATTGTGCATCTTCCGCTTCAATGTCAAAAGAGCGGTCAGCCAAGATATGCTGATGCTTATAAGGGGTGTTTAAGTCAAAGAGAAACACGCCGCCTTTTTCCATAAAATAGGCAGCCTTACGAATGGCCTGTTCAAATTGGTCAACAGGTCCGATATGGTTCAGTGTATCAAAGGTAGAAACCGCAGCACGAATCGTGCCGTACAAATCAAGTTGTAACAAATTTTGACGTAGAAGCAGCAATCGTCCAGTCAGACCCAGCTCATCCGCTTTCTCCCGCAGGACACTGAGCATTTCCTCTGACTGGTCGATGCCGATTACATCGTAGCCGGCCTGCGTCAGCATTAAGGTAAGATCCCCTGTGCCGCAGCCCAAGTCCGCCAAAATACCGTCTTGAATATCGTGAGCCTTCAGTTCTCCCTGTATATACTGATACAGTGCGTCGTAATCCGCCGCACTGTTCAGCTCATCATAAAAATAGGCAAACTCGTTATACGCCATTGCCCAAATCTCCGTTAAGATGTTGCTCTAAGCAGGCACGCAAAGCATCCATGCCATAACCGCTTTCGGCGCTGGTCAGATAGACGCCGGAACATCCATATGGCGCACACAACTGCACAAACTCCTGCTGACGGGAGGCAAGTTCCGATTTTTTGAGTTTGTCCGCTTTTGTCAAAGCCACCACAAAGGGGATTTGATGATAACGCAGATATTCCAACATCTGTACATCGTCGGCACTGGGAGCGTGGCGGCAATCCAACAGTTGGATCAGCAAACAAACCGAACGGTCCGCCTCAAAATAGCTGTTAATGAGCTCATCCCAGCGCGCCCGATCTGCGTTAGAAACCTTGGCATAGCCATAACCCGGCAGGTCCACAAAATAGGCAGTATCTGCCCTATAAAAGTTGATCGTGGCCGTTTTACCGGGGGTAGAACTGACGCGGGCCAAATTTTTGCGGTTGCACAGCTTATTGATTAGACTGGATTTGCCGACATTCGATCGGCCGGAAAAAACGATTTCTGGCCGGTCGCTGTCCGGCAACTGACGAGAAAGGCCGAAAGAAGCCAAAAATTCGCAGTTGTTATAGTTCATGAATTTCCTTTCACATCACCGCAGCGGGTTCTTTAGCGGGCTTTTCATTGGCAATGAGGCTGGTGGCCTGCGGCACACCATGGGTTCCACGAGCAGAAGTATGCCCCGGCATAATCAGCGCTTGCTTCAAGACCTGCGACAAATGGTCTACCGGCACAAAGTGGATCTTCTGTTTCACTTCAGAATCGACTTCATGGAGATCGCTGACATTGTCTTTCGGGATCAGCACAGTGGAGATGCCCTCTCGGAAAGCCGCCATACTTTTTTCTTTCAAGCCGCCAATGGGAAGAACATTTCCATGAAGGGTAATCTCTCCTGTCATGGCCAAATCATGGCGCACAGGGATCCCAGACAATGCCGAAATCAAGGCGGTTGTCAGCGTAACACCGGCAGAGGGCCCATCTTTGGGGACGGCTCCTTCCGGTGCATGGATATGAATATCGGTATTTTTTAGGCTATCCGCCGTGATACCGTATTCTTCCCCGTGAACGCGGGCATAGCTGATGGCGAGCTTGGCGCTTTCCTTCATCACATCACCCAAACTACCGGTGATTTCAATTTTGCCGGATCCGTTGGGAATAACCGCCACTTCCACCGGCAGCATCTCGCCACCCACACTGGTCCAAGCCAGACCGTTGGCAATACCGACAGAGTCTTTCCTGGAAATAAAGGTAGGCTTTACCTTTTCGGGGCCCAGCAAGGTTTTGACTGTGGAAGCCGAAACACTGATTTTTTCCTTTTCACCGGCAGCAATCCGCTGGGCACATTTGCGCAGCACCGCAGTAATGGTGCGCTCCAATGTGCGCACACCGGCTTCGCGTGTATACCCGTCAATGATTTCATACAGCGCGCTGGAGGTAAGGCTAACCCGTCCCTCAAGGCCGTTATTTTTCAGCTGTTTGGGCAAAAGATGCTTTTTGGCAATGTTAAACTTTTCTGTGCGGGTATAGCTGGGCAGCTCGATCACATCCATACGGTCATAAAGCGGCCCGGGAATGGTCGAGGCATCGTTGGCAGTGGTGATAAACAATACTTCGCTCAGGTCGAAGGGAATATCCAGATAATTGTCCTTAAAGGAGCAATTCTGTTCGGGGTCCAGTACCTCCAGCAATGCACTGGAGGGATCGCCTTTATAGTCCCCTGCCAATTTATCGATTTCGTCCAGCAGAATCACCGGATTAGAAGATTTGGCAGTGGTGATCGCACTGATGATACGGCCCGGCATCGCACCGATGTAGGTACGCCGGTGTCCACGAATCTCAGCCTCGTCATGGACACCACCCAAACTCATCCGAGCAAATTTACGGCCCATGCACTCCGCAACAGAGTGGGCAATGCTGGTCTTACCCACACCCGGAGGCCCGACAAGACAAACAATTTGACCTTTGACATCGGTGTTTAGTTTACGGACAGCCAGCAATTCCAAGATGCGCTCTTTGACCTTTTGCAGACCATAGTGCTCTCGATCCAATACTTTGCGTGCGTGGGCCTGATCCAAATTATCTTCGGTGGTAATATGCCATGGCAAAGCAAGGCAAGCGTCCAGATAGCTACGGATCACACCGCTTTCCGCCGAATTGCCCTGCATCCGAGCCAAACGGTCGCATTCCTTGAGCAGCTTTTCGGTAGACTCAGCATCCAAGGAAAGGGCCGTAATCTTTTTGCGATATTCCTCGGCTTCCGCACGAGTATCTTCGGTATCTCCCAGCTCTTCACTGATGATGTGCATCTGCTCCCGCAGATAATACTCCCGTTGCCCTTTGTCCATCTGGGCGTTAACCTTGTCGTCCAGATCGCGTTCGATTTCCAAAACCTGACATTCTTGGCGAAGCAACGTCAGCAGCTTTTCCAATCGTCCCAGCAAGGTGGACTCATTGAGAATCGCTTGCTTATCCTCATACTTCAGCAGCAAGTTGGCCGGCATGTACTCACTCAAATAGAGCGGGCTGGTAGAGGTTACGATGTTGTAAACGACATCTTTAGAAATTTGCGGACTGTAAGAAAGGTAATTTTCAAAGCACTCCTTCAGGCTGCGAACCAAGGCCTCCGTCTGGGTGCGTTTATCGGCGCCAATGCCCCGCACAGGGACCGGGCGCACAGTGGCTTGCAGGTATTTTTCCCCTGCATCCAATTCCAACAAGCGGGCACGGGTCTTGCCTTCCACCAATACTTTGACAAGTTCATCGGAAACCCGCAAAACCTGCTTGATCTCGGCAATGACACCATATCCATAGAGGTCGCGCAGTGCGGGATCTTCCACGTCCATCTCCCGCTGTGCGACCAAAAACACATTGCTGTTGCTATGCATGGCGGCCTCAATGGCAGCAATCGATTTGGGACGGCCTACTTCAAAATGTACGACGTTATTCGGAAAAACAACCAGCCCCCGTAAGGCAATGGCTGGCAGATGGAGCACGTTGCGTGCGATTTTAACTTTTACTTTTTCAGACATGCTTACTCTCCCATTGTCTGTAATACAGGTGTGTTTTGTGCGAGTTTTGGCGGCAACAAAATACGAACACTGCGACGCGCCACCTCAGCGTGCAGCTTCATCTGGGGCGAACATTCGCCATCTAGTGTAGTGATCAGCGGCTGCTGATCCAATACCTGAATATCAATCCATTTTGTACGGAAAAAGGTCAGATACGGGCGAAACGCTTGGGTTACTTCGCCGGACGGCGTGAGGTGCAGACCCTTGCGATACCCTTTCAAAAGACCGGGAAGCCGCAAACGGGGTACGGGTTTCAGTAAAACCACATCCAGCAATCCATCATCCATACTAGCGTAAGGAGCTGCGCAATAGCCGCCGCCATACATCTGTGCGTTACAGATTGCCAGCATCATATATGTACCATCCAAAGAGATTCCATCGGCTTCTATCCGCAGATGATGGCGAAAGGAACTGCAGACCGCTTCCAAAATTGACAAGGTATACGCAGTCGTACCGCCGCACAGCGGTACACGGCGCCATTTGGGAATCCCGTTGGCGACTTGCGCGTCAATACCAGCCGCATAGATATCTATACCATATCCTTGGGGTGTTAGAATCAAATCAACCGGAAATGATACGGCGGCCAACTGGGCATCTAAATCCAAAAAATCAGATTGATTGCCAAAATTTCTTACATAGTCGTTACCACTGCCGCATGGAATGCAGCCAACAGAAATTTGCTCATGGCCGGCGGCACTTTGCAAGACCTCGTTCATCGTCCCATCACCGCCGCAGGAATAGATGCGCACCTCTTCCTTGGACGCGGCACAGCTTTCCGTGATTTCTCGAGCATGGCCTGCGTGTCGTGTAACAAGGATTTCGGGGACAATGCCGACCCGCTCAGCGGCAGCGCGAATCTGTGGAAGAAGCAACGCACTTGCGCCTACTTTGCCGGCAGTGGGGTTAATGAGAAACAAGTATCGAATCGGTTCCGCCTCCCCTTGTTTTTAGGATGCATACAGGTAGTATTCATTGTAACTTTTTCTGCGAAAAAGTGCAAGAGGGTGGGATAAACTGTTAAGCCTTTGGTCACAATAAAAAGCATGGGGAGGAAATTCTATGGGGCAATTTTTTCAGGAAACAGGCCAAGTGGTCTTGACCAGCTTCTTTTCTTTGGGCATGATGTTTTTAATCACGCGCTGGGGTGGTAAGCGTCAGATTGCGCAGATGAGCCCTTTTGACTATCTAAATGCTGTTACCGTAGGCTCTATCGCCGCAGAAATGGCCACCAATTTGGAAAGTTGGTACAGACCTTTTACCGCGTTGCTTGTATACGGTATCGTCACTTGGTTGGTAGAGGTTTCTGCCTGTAAAAGTATCGCTCTGCGAACCTTTTGGAGCGGTCGCTCTGTTATTTTGATGAATCACGGTGTCATAATCAAAGAAAACCTGCGTCGGGCCACCATTGATCTGAACGAATTTTTGGGGCAAGCTCGCATTGCAGGCTATTTCGATCCCAATGAAATCGAAACTGCAATCTTGGAAAACAACGGACAAATCAGCTTTTTGCCCAAAAGTCGAGTCCGACCAGTCAGCCCGCAGGACTTGCATCTCCAGCCAGAGGAAATCAGTGCATGGTACGATTTGATCTTAGACGGCAGATTGATGGAAGATAATCTAAAAGCAGCGGGCCGAGATACGGCATGGCTGTTTCATCAGCTGCACAACATCGGGATCGGTCAGCAAAAAGAAGTCTTTTACGCGGCCTGCGATAAACAAGGACGTTTTTTTGCCTGCCGCGGCGCATAACTAAAGAATAACAAAGGGGCCGGAGCACTGGCTCCGGCCCGATTGTAACCCTTTGGGGTTGAAATTATTTGAAGTAACGGTCCAGCAGGCCCTGCATGCCACGGCCATGGCGGGCTTCGTCCTTCGCCATCTCATGAACAGTGTCATGGATCGCATCCAGACCCAGCTCCTTCGCCTTCTTGGCGATGTCCATCTTGCCAGCGCAGGCGCCACACTCGGCGTCCACACGCATCTGCAGGTTCTTCTGGGTGCTGTCGGTCAGGACCTCGCCCAGCAGTTCAGCAAACTTAGAAGCATGCTCAGCCTCCTCAAAGGCGTAACGCTTCCAAGCTTCGGCGATCTCGGGATAGCCCTCACGATCAGCAACACGGCTCATGGCCAGATACATGCCAACCTCGCTGCACTCACCGTTGAAGTTCTCGCGCAGGCCCTGCAGGATCTCCTCCGGAGCATCCTTGGCAATACCAACCACATGCTCGGTCACATAGGTGTTGTCCTTCTTTTCGATGAACTTGGAAGCCGGCGCCTTGCAGACGGGGCAGAACTCAGGGATGGAACCTTCGGCGATATAACCGCAGACAGTGCAAACATATTTCGTCATAATGAATAGCCTCCTGTTTAATAATTAAGCTCCTAAGACGTATTCCTGCGTCTTTGGCTCTATTATAGCCTCGCATCCTTACAATGTCAATAGGATTTATCAATTTTTTAAGAAAAAATCTTATTTTTTAAAAGGATCCCTTTTTTCCTTCTGCTGGTTTGGAAGACTAGGCAATGCAGAGAACAAAGCACTGGAAAGAATATAACTTAGTGCTCCCACCCCAATGCCCGCCAGCAGCAGTACCGGGGCATAAGCCAACGCCATAGCGCTGCTTAAAATCAGAGAAGCCGCCAGCAACTGCCCAAGATTGTGAGCCAAAGCCCCACAGATACAATAAATATAGCCGCTGATCGGTATGGGACCAACCAAAAGGCCCCATAAAACGAAAAGGGAGAGCACACCTCCGCAAAGAGAAAGAATTCCTGCCGTAGCGCCGCGGGTCAAAAATGCAAAAAGCGCCTTTAATACGACTAGCATCCAAGCCGTGCGTGTACGCAAGAAAATGAGGGAGAACATAACTACAATATTAGAAAGCCCAAGTTTTAAAGCCGGAATTAATCCTAAAAGCGGCGCAACACAAGATTCCAACCAAGATAGTGCGATTGCCAAAGCAAACAACATTCCGGTCAGTGCAATCTCGCGGGCCTTAGAATTGCGCATCCCCCTTTTCCCCTTTCCGTTCATTTCTATTTGGGAGTGTACGGCAAACGCAGCGCTTTTGTCAAGAGCACAAAAAATTTACAATCACCGGGACGGTTTTTGTACCGGTTTCGACGAAAACGGGTTGAAAAAGCGCCGCAAATAGTGTATCCTAATAAGGAATCCCGATCAGATGTGCCGGGATTTTTGAGACACTTTCACAACAACAATGCAAGATTGACTTGTGAGAAAATACAAAGGAGATTTCTTCCCATGAAAAAATTACTTCCGTTCCTGTTGTGTGCTGCGATTCTTTTGGCTGGTTGCACCAATGCTTCTGAGTCCGAGGCTTCCTCCTCCAGCGAAACTTCTTCTGTGTCGGAAACGGTGAGCTCGGAAGAAACGTCGGACGCCGCCTCTTCGGAAGCGCAGAGTGAATCTTCTGAAGAAGCGCAAACCGCCAATCTGGAAAGCGCCGTGGCCGCTCTGGAGGCCGTCAACCCCATCGAGAATCCTTTGACCTATACGGACTTCGATGTAGAGAACACGTTGATGCTGACGCTGGATAATCTTGTTGCTTACAAAGGCGACGTAAGCAACAATCAGGCGGATTGTGGCTTGGTCTTTGTGGCGCAAGCGAAAGAAGGAAAGGTCGCTGACGTTGAGGCCGAATTGCAAGCCTATAAAGAGAGCCTGACTGCCAATGATATGTATGTGGAATTTGCCGATAAAATGGCGTTGGCCAAGGAGGCACGCATTGTCACCAACGGAAACTACGTTGCGATGGTGATTGCCAGTGTCGGTGTGGGCGACTATACCGAGATCGATCAAACTCTGGAAACGGCATTGAATTTCTGATTTCCCTAGTGCAACAACCCCCTACGGGCCGTTACCTGCTTTGGTAACGGCCCGTTTATTGCTAAACAAAAGAGGAGTGCGCATGGTCTTTAATAGCGTTGTGTTTTTATTTTGCTTTTTGCCCGCAGCGCTGGTGTTATATTACATAACACCGGGGCGAGCCAAGAATGCCGTTCTGCTGGTGGAAAGCCTCCTGTTTTATTGTTGGACAGGTACAGCGTTCCTGCCGCTGGTTCTGTGCTTGGTAGCATTTAACTATGTGTGGGGGCTGCTCCTCACAAAGGCAAGAAAAGTTGGCTGGATCTTGCCTTTAGTGGCAATTTTGGTCAATTTGGGCGTTTTGGTGTATTTCAAATATGCCAATTTCCTAATTGAAACATGGAATCAAATCACCCACTTTGGTTTGAGCTCGCTGGATATCGGTGATGTGCTTCCTTTGGGAATCAGCTATTACATCTTCAAAATTATCAGCTATGAAGTAGATGTATATACCGGCAAGGTAGAGGCCGAAAAGAACCCCATCACGTTTGCGTGCTATGTCCTGTTCTTCCCCCAGCTAATCGTAGGCCCGATTGTAAAGTATCGGGACATGGCTTCGCAGCTGCACCAGTATACTGGGCGTTGTAGTTTGCTCCAAATCGAACACGGTATAGAACTGTTCGTGTTCGGTCTTGCCAAAAAGGTGATTTTAGCCGATTCGATCGGAGCCTTGTGGACCGATATAATCGGCAGCGACGGTGTCGGACTGGCCAATGTTTCCACACCGCTGGCATGGCTGGGAATTTTGGCGTATTCCTTGCAGTTGTATTTTGACTTTGCCGGCTACAGCGAGATGAGCAATGGTCTGGCTGCTATGCTGGGCTTTGATTGCGCCGCAAACTTTGACTTGCCCTATATTTCCGGCAGCATCACAGAATTTTGGCGGCGTTGGCACATTTCCCTGTCCAGTTGGTTCCGCGACTATATCTACATTCCGCTAGGCGGCAACCGCAAGGGCAAAGGGCGTCAGCTCTTGAATATGTTGCTGGTATGGGCGGCCACCGGAATTTGGCACGGCGCCAGTTGGAATTTCATCTGCTGGGGCCTGTATTACTTTGTTCTATTGACCATAGAAAAACTTTTCTTGCTAAAGCATTTGCAAAAGGGGCGCGTTTGGCCGCATTTGTACACCCTCTTCTTTGTGGTACTTGGCTGGGGCATTTTCACAGCCAATCAACCCGGCGCACCATTAGGCTTGCTTTTACAAAAATTGTTTACCCCGCAAAGCGGTATTTCTGCCATGTATTATCTGCGAAATTACGGGGTTCTTCTTGTGCTGGGCTGTCTATGTTCTTCTGCTCTTCCGCGTTGGCTATGGCAAAAAATCAGCCGCTGTGCTCCGCTCAAGATCATCGTCTTTCTGTTGTTGGCTTTGCTGTGCATAGCCTATGTCGTCGCTGCCACCAACTCTACCGCACTGTATGCAAACTTCTAAAAAGGAGGGGAACCGTATGTCGAAAACGATTTATAGAAAAGCTGGCCGACGGGCGGGATACCCTTTACTGGTCTGCTGTGCGGTATTGCTGTTCGGTATCTCTCTTATCAATTTAATTTGGCCGAAACGCACTTTGATCGAGCTGGAGAATCGAAATGCCGCAAAGCTGTCTCCCCCTACGCTATCCGGTCTTTTAGATGGAAGTTGGCAAACTTCTTTTTCCAACTGGATGCAAGATCAATTTATGATGCGAGATCAATGGATCAACACCCAACGAGCCATCGATGAAGTGGCTTTTCAAAAAGTGGAAGAGGGCGGAATTCTGCTGGGAAAAGACCACTGGATGTTCACGAAATTGTTTACCGTGTCAGACAGCACCAAAAAGCAGTTGGAGAAAAATGTGAACGCGGTTACGGAGTTCGCCGCTAAATATCCGGGCAAGGTCACCTTTTTGTTGGCCCCCTCTGCCAGCGTGATCTATTCCGAAGAACTTCCTATCGGCGCCCCCATGGTGAACGAAGACGGAATGCTGGATGAAATCTTTGCCAAAGTAGGCACTACGGCTTCGGTTTTAGATTTGCGTACCACGTTTACGGAAAATAAAGATCAGTATCTTTATTTTAAAACCGACCATCACTGGACCCCTGCGGGTGCCTATCTGGCCTACCAACAGTTTTGTGCTCTGAAAGGACTTACTCCCTTTGATACCAATGCTCACGAAGCCGTAACCATTGATGATTTTCAAGGGACCCATTATTCTGCCACCCGGCTTTGGAACGTAGAAAACGATTCGATCACCTATTACCCGTTGGATAACCAGATGACAATTTTCCAGACCATCGGGGAAGCAGAGTTTGAGCCAGTGTCCACCGAGAATCTCATCAACACCGATAAATTTACAACTCGGGACAAATATGCTGCGTTTTTGGATGGCAATAATGGCTATTCCGTAATTGAAGGAAATGGCACCGGAAGTATTCTCGTAGTCAAAGACAGTTATGCTAATAGCTTTGTCCCCTACCTAACCGAAAATTATGCCAAAATCGGTGTAATAGACTTCCGGAATTTCCGGTATGGCTTGGACTCCACCATCGCAAAAGAAGGCTATGATGAAATCCTGATTTTGTACAATTTCCAGACCTTCATTGCCGATACCAATTTGATCAATATTGCGCGTCCATCCACGTTGACGGAATAACGCATACAATAATACCGATCCATTTCAAAAGAATGGATCGGTATTTTTCATGCAAAAAAGACTTCCAACTGCGGCGTCGAAATTTCTGCATCGGGGCCATAAAGACAAGCTTGCCAAAAGTCCAGATGAAAAGGATCCACCTGTGCCTCCTGAATAGGAGGCAATAGATCTGTAAAATCTTTTTGGAGTTCTGCACGCAGCAACGCTTGTAGATCCCGTTGCGATGCTGTCAGGTCTTGCCATTCGATGTCACGCAGATGGAGCTGTATACAGTTGTTCTCTACAACCATCTGTACGCGTGCACTGCATACCGCAGAACCTGCCGCATATACCGTTTGCAAATGAGTTGTTTGCCCACATAAAATTGCCGCAAGCTGTGCGGAAAGACTGTCGTCTGAGTAGATCGGTTCTGTACCACGCGCCAAAAAGGCAAAAGAATAACCACCTGTTGATGCATATGCTGGTACACCGCAAACATTCTGCTGGGCAAATAGCTGTTGCAGCCCGCAATGCACCTTGTAAGTCTGCTCCACCGCTTTTAGACTTTTGTATAAAGCAGGCGCTTCTTTGGTCCAACTCTCGATAGGGGTTGAACCAAGCAAAAATACAGATAGCTCTGGTGCCGGTTGTGCGTTCTCGTATAGTAATTCCCCAATTTCCTGCGCAGTTTGCCAGTCAGTATCCCACGGCAAAACCGCCAAATCTAAAAGGCCGTAATATACATCTCCGTACAGGCTTTGCTCCGCGTACTGCAATGCTTGTGCCGGTGTGGAACCTTTTGCTGCGGCAATTTTATTTTCTTGCTTCCCTATTTCTGCGTTTTGATCGGCTAATACCAAGCAAGCTGAATAACCATTGTCTTGTTTGGTAAAAAATATACCGCGAACGATTTCACGGTCAGAAAGCGCTTGACCACCACAACCGCTTAACAACAAACTCATGAGTAAACAACTCCTTAAGAGCAAGGCTTTACTTTTTGACATAGCCATGTGGCAGCACCTCCCATCCCAACAAACCATGCAAATCCCCATGTGAGTAAATTTCTAATCTGCATGGCAACCTCCATGTCGGATTTACGAAGAAGCGCACATAACACCAATAGGCCGCCTGCATATAACGGGAAAACACGTAACGGTACCGCTGTATTTCCTGTTTGTTTTTGGTCCAGTAAAAGACAGATCCCATACAAATAGAGCGCCAATTTGATGGTGATGGCCATAACCCACAGAATCATCTGGAGACTTTCCAAACGATTGAATACCGACAAGGCGCCGCAGCGCGCTACCGCGTGGAGAGGATCCATGCGCATAGATAAAGCAGCTCCGTAAAAAAGTTCCAATACAAAATGAATTGCTACATCAAACAAAAGCGCAAGCAGCGACAGCCGCAGCAATGGATGCCGCCTCTTTTGGTCGCGCTGCGGCCATAAGGCAGGAAGAAGATATTCTGGATATAAAATCATTTGTTCCTTGGCTGCGGTCACATAGTCCGAAATTTGCAAGGGCTGGTTTTGAAGGTTAGTTATATGCAGCCTTGGTAATATGGTCAACAACATAAAAGCGGTCGCCAAAATCAGCAAGCACAAAACGACGTGAGCTGTTTGAGAGATGGCTGACACCCGACGCAGATAAACAAGCGGCAGCAACAATGTCAGACAGACGACAGTCAGAGATAGTGTTCCCGGATACAGTCGTTGAGCCAGATTCCAAAAATGCAGCACCTCCAAAGCCGAAGTATAAAATAGCAACAACGCAAAAGAAAGACGGATAACCGGACTCGGACCGCAGTGCCAAGCCTTGGCAAAAAGCCCGCCAATCATGGCAAGAAGCGGCGCACAAAATAAGGCAGTCATAGCTCCCACACGTGGCCAATAAGCACTTTGACTGCGGAGCAAAACGTTAACCAACACGCCCACTGTCAAAGCTGCTAAAAGACTGGGACATTCACGCTTCATCTTTACCAATCACCTCCCCCGATTGCGCCAGTTTTGACCAAATGCTACGCACAAAGCCATCCTGCCAAGTAGTGCGAGTTAGTGGCATCAAAGGATAAAGGTAATCATAACCGAATGGTTCACTGCCGCAGGCCATAGCCAAAATGATCAGTGCAGCGCAAGCCAACCCCAGAACTCCAAAAAAGCCAGCCAAAAGAATGACTGCAAACCGAAACAGGATGGATTGCTCGTAAAGCGAAGGAACAGCCAATGTGGCGATAGTAGCAGCTGCAGCCATCGTCAATACAGGTACGCTCACAATGCCGGCAGATACGGCGGTTTCTCCAATAATCAAGGCGCCAACAAGACTTACGGTATGACTGATAGACTGCGGTGCCCGCAGCCCAGCTTCACGCACAATCTCTAAAAGAAGGGTCACGCCTAACATTTCCAGCATAGGTGGAAGCGGTGTAGATGTTTCTGCCTGTGCCAATTTTGTGAGGAGCTGAATGGGAATAATTTCCGGAGCAAAAGCGACGGCCATTACATAGAGCCCCGGTCCAAACACCGCAAGTAAAAACGCAAGATATTTGAGAATGCGAATCAGACCAGAAAACACTGCGCCAGAAGCATAGTCGTCCAAACATTCAAAGTGTTCCGCAAAAAAGCTGGGCACGACCAGTGCATAGGGACAACCGGAAACCAATACAACCGCTTTTCCCTCACACAGACGCGCACAGGCGGTGGCCGGACGCTCTGTGTAAGCCGCTGCCGGGAAAAGGTTGAGTTTATCCTGCTTTAAAAACGACGCAAAATACGCGCTGTCCAGCAAAATCGGCAATTCAATTTCCTGCAAACGCTTTCGCAGCGCATCAATGGTTTCTTTGGGCGCTAACGAACGATCATAACAAAGACAATATTCTGTCTTAACACGCGTTTTCGCTGTTGCGATTTCCGCCACCAACGTTCCGGAACGGAACTGTCGCCGCAAGAGGGACAGATTGTTGCGCAAAAGCTCCGTAAAAGCTTCTTGGGAACCACGCATATTGCCTTCTCCGGTGGGCGTACTGATGGAGCGCTGCGGCATCTCTTGCGTGGAGAAAACGACCGCTTGTGCACAACCTTCCATCAGCAGTAGCGTCATCCCGTTGCCCAACATTTCCGTAAAAGAGGTCCAATCTTTCACCGGGTTTGGTTCTGCGGGAACAAGGCTCTGCCGCAGCAAATAATTGCAAAGTTCTTCACTACCGCCAAAAATAATCGGTTCCCGGTCCAATAGATCCAATGCCAAATGGCACAGCTTTTCGGGTGAGGACAATCCTGTAAACATTACAATCGCACAGGAAATCCCACGAATGGTAAGCTGCTTCGCATAGAAATCGCCGGAATCGCCAAAACTTTTTTCTAGAAATTCTAAATTCTTCTGTAAAGATAGGCTTAATGCCTTTTCCTGCATGGGTGACCACCTCGTTCAAAAGTAGTCTTGCCCAAAATGCCCAAAATATGAGGAACTTACAAGAATGCTTTCTGCTGTTTTTCGTACGATTGTCGTTTATGTGGCAGTCATTGCTGCGCTGCGTTTGATGGGAAAGCGCCAATTAGGAGAGCTGCAGCCATCTGAACTGGTCACTACGCTATTGGTTTCTAATGTAGCTTCGGTTTGCATTGATGAGCCGGATCTGCCCCTTCTATCCAGCCTGATACTGATTTTTTTACTCACGGTTTTAGAGATTTTCAGTTCTACCCTTGCGTGCCTTTACCCGCAATACGCACGGCTTTTGTTTGGGAAGCCCATCACGGTAATTCGTAACGGCGAGATTGTGCAGTCCGCTTTGATACAGCTACGCATCACTGCCGGTGATCTGATGGAAGCACTACGCGGGAAGGATATCTTTTCTCCCGAAGAGGTTCTTTGGGCAGTAGTCGAGCCCAACGGCCATATCAGCACTGCGTGCAAACCGAAAGACACTTCCCCTGCACCGATGTTACCGATCCTTTTGGATGACGCCCTCTATCAAGAAAACTTGGAGGCGCTCCATCTGGAAGAATCTTGGATTGATCAAGTTTTGCAAGAACATGGTTTACAGCGCCATCAGGTTCTAATCTTACTCTATAACGGAAAAGATGTATTATTAGTACCAAAAAAAGGTCACCCAAAAAATGGGTGACCTGAGAGGGAGTATTTATGAATCGGAATTGGTATGCAGTCGCACTGCTTTTCACTCTGACTTTTTTGCTGTACCTTTCGGGATGGTATGTAAACACCACCCTCGAACAACTGGATACGGACTTAAACACTGCCTTTGTCTGCGCAGAAGCGGGAAACTATTCCCAAGCACGGCAATGCTTTATAGAAGCTGCCGCTGCTGCACAGGAACACAGTCGTTTTTGGATCCTTCTCATCCGAAGAAGTTTAATTGATCAGTTAAACCAAACTTTGGCAACCATTCCCTCTTATACAACAGCAGAAAATCATTCCGATCTGGCAGTTGAGACCGCTAGAGCTCGCGCACAAGCGCAGCAGATCCGGCAATCATTTTTCAGTTGCTTTTGATCGGGTATCCAGCATATCTTTCAGCTCTTCCATAAAGGTGTTAACGTCGCTGAACTGGCGATAGACAGAGGCGAAGCGAACATAAGCGACATCATCCATCTTTTTCAGTTCCTGCATAGCCAAATCGCCGATATGGATGGAGGTGACTTCTCGATCATAGGAATTGAGCAGCACTTGCTCAATTCGGCTTACCGCATCGTCAAGCTGCTGGTAACTGACCGGCCGCTTCTCGCAGGCACGCAGCATTCCGTTGAGCAGCTTCTGACGATCAAATACCTCGCGGGAGTGATCTTTCTTGACCACCATCAACGGAACAGTTTCTACAATCTCATACGTGGTGAAGCGCTTTTTGCAATGCAGGCACTCCCGACGACGGCGAATCTTTTCGCCATCTTCCGTAGGTCTTGAATCAATCACTTTGGAATCCACTTCACCGCAATAGGGACATTTCATACTCATTCCCTCCTTCTATCGGGGGTTAGGCATTCTTTTTAGCCGCACGCTTCTTGTGGAGCTTCCAATCCACCCAAAGCGGTGTGGCAATGCAGATCGTGCTGTATACGCCGCTGATCATACCGAACAACAGGGGGAATGCGAAAGTATAGATGCTGTCCAAACGGTAGACAACCGACACAACACAAATCACGCCCAAGGCCAAACAGGTGGTAATGGAGGTCATCAAAGAACGAGAGAAACTCTGGTTAACAGACAGATTGACCAATTCTTTCAGACTCATCTGCTTCTTGCTGAACAAAGCACTGTTTTCGCGAATACGGTCATAAATAACGACAGTGTCGTTGATGGAATAACCCAGAATCGTCAGCATAGCCGCAATAAAGTTACCGTTCAAGGGAATGCGCATCAGCACAAACACACCGAAAATGATAAACATATCATGCAGCAAGGCCACAACAGCTGTTGCACCGGCTTTCCAGCCACCGATTCTACGGAAACGATAGGCCACATACAGAAGGATCAAGACACAGGCCGCAACCAAAGCCACCAAGCTCTTCAGAAGGAACTCGTTGCCAATGGTAGCATCCACGTTGCTGACCTCATTCTGCTGGAAGGCGTTTTCCGGATATTCCTCATTCAAGGTCGTCAGCAGGCCATCCAACTGATCGGTGGTCAGCGTTTCGCTTCCCGGCAGCGTAATAGTCAAGGTTTGACCACCCGAAATATCAGCGCCGGTTTGCAACGTCAAATTGTTTTGGTTCAGCTCCTCACCGATGGTAGCCTTCAGCGCATCCAGATCCGCTTCCCCCTCATAGGCAAGCGTAATCATAGAACCGCCTTTGAACTCTACATCCATGCTGACACCAAACACAGCACTAAAGACCAACACAATGGCAATGATGCAGCAAGAGAAGGTATAGAACTTTTTGCGGTTGCCCACAAAATTGATGGTAGGCGTCTTATACTCAGCGCCGCCCTCTTTTTTGCCGCCATACAGCCACGGATTACGCAGTGCTTTGCAGTGGATAGCACCGCGAATCATCACGCGGGTTGCCCAGACGCCGAACACAAAGTTCAGCAAAACGCTGGTCAGCAAGGTAAAACCAAAGGAATAGATCGTACCAGCCGTGGAGGGTCCAAACCAGAAGAAAATCGGGTTAAACACCTTGGCCCAGAAGCCATCCGTCGGGCCAAAAGCGCCCATCAGAATAGCAGCCACAATTACAATGGTAACGTTGCCATCGATAATGGGAGTCAGACCCATCTTAAAGCCACTCTTGACAGCGCCGTCCAGAGTCTTGTTTTTAGAGAGTTCCTCTTTGATACGTTCGGCGGTAATGACGTTTGCATCAACACCCATACCGATGCCCAAAATGATACCGGCAATACCGGGCAGCGTCAACGTAGAACCCGGGAATACGCTGAAGTAGCCAGAAACCACTGCCAGCGTTGCGCAAACCTGCCCCAACAGAGAGATGGTTGCAATGGTACCAGGCAGACGATACCGCAAAATCATCAAAATCGCTACCAATACAAAGGCAACGATACCCGCCAACACCATCACTTCCAGACTTTTAGCGCCCAGCGTGGGACTGATGGTGGAGTAGCTTTCGGCAGAAAGCGCAAACGGCAAGGCGCCGGAATTGATCTGGTTGGCCAGTGTAGCAGCGCTGTCTTGGTCGAAGTTTCCTTTGATGATAGCCTCACCACCGGTGATAGCTTCATCCACCGTAGCGGTAGAAATGTTTTCGTCGTCCAACCAAATGGAGATTGTGTCGCCGCTGGCTGCCAGCTCAGTGGTCGCATCGGCAAAAGCCTGCGCGCCTTCACTGCTAAATTTCAGCTGCACAACCCAGCCTTCGGTTTCATTGTAGGCTGCATTGGCGGAAGTCACGTCGTCACCACTAAGGATCTCTTCACCGTCTGCCGTGGAGCCTTTGCGGAACACCATTTTTGCAGTGGTGCCAATCTCATCAATCGCGGTCTGAGGATTAAAATCAGACTCCCCCGTTTTCCAGGGGAAACGGACGATGATACGGTCCTTGTTGCTGTCCACATAGCTCTCGTAGTCCGTAATGCCGAGACCTACCAGACGATCCTCAATAACCGTTTTGGCTGCGGTCATCTGTTCCGGGGTGGCATCTACGTCGCCGTCTGGCATAAAGGTAACATCCACGCCTCCGCGGATATCAATACCAAAGCGGATGTCTGAGGCACCCTTCACGTAGACATTTTTGGTGTCACCATACTGATAACTTACACCGAAGATTGCCGTAAGGGAAAACACAACAATCAAAATTGCCACGACGAACAGCGGCCATGACTTCCCTCTCTTGTTCATACAAACCTCCAAAATATGCCCGTGCCGACGGGCGGGATACACAAGTTACTGCTGATCTGCCAGCAGTTTTTCTACCACAGCCAGACGCACGCAGACACACAGCAGCGCCGAAGCGGTTTCGACTTCATCGAGGCTCGGATAGGTCGGCGCAATGCGCAGATGCGAGTCGTCGGGGTCTTTGTGGTAAGGATAGGCCGAACCTGCGCCGGTCAAGGTCAAACCGCAGTCTTTGCACAGTTGCGCCACACGCTTAGCACAACCGGGCATAACATACAGGCTGATGAAATAACCGCCCTTGGGGTTGGTCCAATGGGCAATATCACCGCAGGGCGTGAGTTCCTCTGCAAAGGTGGTCTTAACTGCATCGAAGCAGGGCACCAGACGACGGCGATGCTTGGCCATATGCGCCAGAACACCTTCCTTATTTTTGAGGAAGCGAACGTGCCGCAACTGATTCATCTTGTCGTAGCTGATGATCATGGCCGAAAAGCGCTGGCACACATACTTCATTGCATTTTCGCTGCAAGCAAAGGCCGAAACACCTGCGCCGGGGAAGGTGATTTTGCTGGTAGAGGTAAACATGAAGACGCGGTCCTCGGTGCCGTATTTCTTGCTTTCGTTGAGCAGGACCGGCGTTTCGATGATATCTTCCGTCAGGTGATGGACAATGTAAGCCTCATCCCAGAAAATCTTGAAGTCCGGAGCTGCCGTCTTCATAGACGCAAAACGGCGGATGGTTTCATCACTGTAGGTGTAGCCGTCGGGATTGGAATACTGCGGTACGCACCAGATCCCTTTGATCGTATCGTCTTCGGCGACCAGCTTCTCGATCATGTCCATATCAGGACCATCCTCATTCATGGGGATGTTGATCATCTCAAAACCCATTTCCTCGGTAATGGAGAAATGACGATCATAACCGGGCACCGGGCAGAGGAATTTGCGCTTTTCTACCTGAGACCACGGGCAGGGAGACTCGGGATAGCCAAACATGAAGCCAATCGCCATCAAGTTATACATCAGCTGCAAGCTGGAGTTGCCACCCACAAACACCTCTTCAGGTTTAACACCCATCACCTCAGCAAAAAGGACTCGTGCCTCGTACAGTCCTTCCAAATTGCCATAGTTGCGGGCATCAAAGCCGTCATCGGTGGTATAGTCATCCATTTTCAGCAAGTCCATCGCCAAATCCATCTGGTGAGGGCCGGGTTTGCCACGCGCCATATTAAGCTTCAGGCCCATATCCTGAAACTTCTTATACGCAGCTTCCAGTTGGGTCTTTTCCGCCGTAAGCGCGGCGCGGTCCATTGCAAAATAGTCTGCCATTTCATTTCCCCCTAAGTAAAATCATTACTGCGGCGTCCCCTCTATTTTGACGCAATCGCAGTCATACACTACATTATATACGATTTGTCTAAAAGAAACAAGCGGTTTCTCTGGGATTCCACCCTAAAAAACATAAAAAAATCAAGCGCTTTTTGTTCTCGTCCAAGCCGCTCCTCATCCTCACCGAACCGCTTTTGCTATGATTACAGCAAAACTCCCACAGGACGGTTTTCCATCCGGTGGGAGTTTTCTTATGCCGCCGACCGGGATCGAACCGGTACGGTATCGCTACCGAGGGATTTTAAGTCCCTTGCGTCTGCCAGTTCCGCCACGGCGGCAAATCATATGTATTTTACAGCAGTATGGGCAAAATGTCAATCCACATTGAAGAAAGCTGGCAGATATGCTATACTTATAAAACATTTTATGAATAGATGAGGCACGCCGACATGCTAAAAGATCAAACCCAACATCGCCGATTCTGGCTCTTTTTTCTGGGAGCCTTGCTGGGCATTATCGCATTTTTGCTTGTGTACGGTGTAGCCCCCTTGGATGTTACGAATGACAGCTTTTGCCGTGGCGGTTACTTAGAAAAAGACATTCAGCAACATTACGCCGGATGGCTGTTTTACCGCCAAAGTGCACAAGCCTTTCCGCTCTGTGTCACGCAAAGCATCAATGCGCCCGACGGCATCAGTATTGCTTACACCGACTCCATTCCTTTGATGGCCGCACTCTGCAGGCCGATTGCCAACGCCTTAGGGGGCACTTTCCAATATTTCGGTGTATTTACCTTTCTTTGTTTTGCGTTGCAAGGAGGCTTCGGCGCACTGCTTTGCGGTCTTTTTGTTGCCAGAATTCCGCAAGCACTGCTCGGTGATCTTTTGTTTATCACCAGCCCTATTTTGTATGAGCGGGCTTTTCGTCATACGTCGTTGGGGGCGCAATGGCTGGTGCTGGCGGCTTTGTATTTTTACTTTTCTGCGCGCAGAGAGGGGCGTTTTGCTTCCCGGGGGTTGTTTGCTGTCAACTTACTGGCTATTGGAATCCATCCTTATTTCCTGCCTATGACCTACGCCATTACGTTGGCGTTGTTGTTGGAATATGCGGTGCTCCATAAACAATGGGGAGCGCCGACTTTGTATCTTATTGGGAATATGGGCGGCACATTGCTTCTGGGATGGGTGCTCGGCTTTTTTTATGGCACAGCAACCAGCGGCGGTCAGGCTCTATATGGCTATTTTTCCATGAACCTCAATGCGCTGTGGAATCCATCCGGCATCAACGGGACGGTGTACAGCCGTTTTCTCCCCACCCAACATCAAATCAACGGAAATTATGACGCGTTCGCATATTTGGGATTAGGCGTTTTGGTGGCGTTGCCCTTTGTAATGCTTTGGCATCGGCGCCGGATTTTCCCCTTCCTGCGTCGCCATTGGGCCTTATGCGCCGCCTGTTTTTTACTGACTGTTTTTGCCGTTAGCCACGTGGTCACCGCGAATGGTGTCACCTTGTTTACCATACCGCTCCCCGCCAAGCTCATTGAAATATGCTCGGTTTTTCGTTCAGGCGGACGTTTATTTTGGCCGGTTTACAACCTTCTCATTCTGACCGCCTTTGTGGGAATCAGCCGCCTACCGCGGGCAACCGTTTGGTTGCTCTTGTTGGTAATAGTACAAATTGTGGATGTCAGCCCGGGACTTTGGCAGCGCCATCAGGATATGGCATCTGCGATAGAATCCGATGCCTACCCATCTTCGCTGCAAAGCAACTTCTGGCAGTCGGCTTCTTGTTATGAGCACCTCGTATCGGTAGAGGGAATCCAAGACGACGCTTTGCATCTCGCTTTATTTGCCGCCGATTATCAAATGACGACCAACGACCCCTTTGCTGCACGATATAATGCGATAAGTTTGGGTGAACAGCGAGCGCTTATTTTACAGCAGCTGGCGGACGGTATTGTAAATTCCAATACCCTTTACTTATTTGAAGAGGAAGGCGCCTTTTTGCAGGCAGTGGAGCCCGTAAAAGAACTGGCTTGGTGTGGTCGCGTGACAAGCACAGACAGCACAAACAGTTGGTATGTGATTGCGCCCGGCTTGCAGGGAACTCATTTTGACGAGCTATGCACCGCTTATGATGAAGCATACCCTCTCCGGTTGGCGGATTATACTGATTCTTTGTGGAATCGTGGTGTGTTAGACTCCACAAAAAAGACCGTCTGTTTTGCCGATTCGCCCTTTACCCGAAGCAAATTAGAAGATGCTGCGTATCTCTGTGCCGGCTCACAAAAGTATGCCATCTTACAGGTGGATGACAGCGACCCCGGTTGGCTGATGGTCACCTTAGACATTGAAGACGCAACTGTATTGTGGGATCAGGAGTTGACAACACAATGAAAGAACTACATGTAAAAAGCCTACTGCCTGTTCGTTTGGATAAATACCTCATGGATCTTTATCCTGCGTTGAATGTGGGGCGGCTAAATAAAGCACTTCGAGAAAACAAAATCAAATTAAACGGAAAGAAGCAGCCGCTTTCCACCCGCGTACAAAACGGCGATGTGATTCGTCTTTTCCTTTTGGATGAGCAGTTGGAAAAGCGCGCACTCCCCTCTGCCGTGTTTGTGTATGAGGACGAAGATATTCTGGTCGTACACAAACCCGCCGGTATTGAAGTCGAGGGTCCCAATGAAGATACCTTAGTAAAACGAGTACAGGCCACTTTGGCAAAAGCTGGGCAGCCCACCCACGCGGTGTTATGCCATCGATTGGACACCGGCACCAGCGGCTTGGTTTTAATGGCACGCAACCGCGACGCAGAGGAATTCTTGACGTCAGCCATTAAAAATCGTTCTATTGAGAAGCGGTATCTTTGTGTCACCTTCGGACGTCCACAGCCCCCTGCCGCTTTACTGCATGATTATCTGCTCAAAGACGCAGAGCGCGGCATTGTTAAGATCGTTTCTTCCCCTGCAGCGGGTGCTAAGGAAGTCATTACCGGCTATGAAACGTTAGCCGTAAGCGGCCGTTTGGCCTTATTGGAAGTAGAACTGATTACTGGGCGCACCCACCAAATTCGTGCACATCTTGCACATATCGGCTGCCCCATTTTGGGTGATTCTAAATACGGAAACAATGCAGCCAATCGGGAACTCCGTTTTAAATATCAAGCACTCTGTGCATGGGAGCTTCGCTTTCCCGCGCGAATCGCAGACCACCGCTTTGCGCGCTTGAGTGGCCGCGTGTTTCATGCCGAAAAGCCGTGGTACTGTCATCAAATCATGAATGAACAGTTGAAGTAACTCTGATTATGACAAAAAACAGCGTACCTTGTCTATAAAGAAAGGTACGCTGTTTTATTGTTTTCATTTCAATCTTTCCATCTGCTGGATCTGTCGCCCCAACCCATCCCGTGTATATAACGTATTCAAGACCTGTAACAGTTCCTTTTTGCTAAGACGAGGAGGCAGCCCCAGCTGGCGTAATAGCACGCGCCGCTTTTCTGCACTGTTGGCCATGCCGGAGATTCCCCACTCATACAAATCCGTATACGTGATCGACTGCCCGGAAAGAACAGCGTCTGAAGGCCGCTCGGTAGCACCTCGCAGAGCATCTTGCAAACTTTGTAAAATTACCGCATCGGATACGCCTTCTACACCAAGAAGCCCCTCTTTTCCGGGTTGTTCTTTACGGGATTCTTTACCTGGAATAGCTGGTACATAGGCCTGTAATACATGCTGGGCTCCCACCAATCCAGTGACAAAATGGCGAATCTTAAATCCGGCAGCATCGGAATCCGTCAGAATTAACAGCCCTTGTGCTTTCGCCAACTGCTTCAGCATTTTCTGCAAATTTCTGTCTTTCATAACCCGGAAGCCATCGGTGGTCAGTATAGTTCCCTCTACCAGATTGGTCAAGCGGGCAGCATCATATTTGCCTTCTACCAACAGCGCTTGCTGTATCTTTAGCATGAAGCCCTCCCTGCCAGCGCCAACTCACACAACGCCTTTTGGAGCAAAAGGTCTGCGTCTAGTTTACTGCTTTTCAAATCAAGATCCAGCTTTTGCAAGATACAAAGGCATTGTTCTAACTGGTGTCGCTTAAAACGTGCCGCTGTCTTTTCCGTCTTACCCAAGCGGTAACTCCATTTTCCTCCATACCCAAAGTCTTTGGCTACATCGGCAAGCCCTCGGCGGCTATGTTTTCCTTGCCATACACGATAAAGGTCAATGTAGTTACCAATCAAAGCACCGGTGATCAAGATTGGATCATTTTGTAGTTGTAATAATGTCTTGAGCCGCTGCTGAGCTTGTGTAGCACGTCCCGTCACCACCAATTCTACCATCTCGAAAGTATCGGCTTCTAACGTAACCGTGCCCAACTGTTGGACCATTCGTTTGGTGATTGTCCCGTAATTGGCCAAAGCCGCCAGCTTAGCAATTTCGTTTTGCAAAAGGAATTGATCCTCGCCGCAACGGTCCAACAATTCACTTTCCGCCCCCTGTTCAAAGGTGGCCCCGACTTCCTGTGCCCAGTTTCGAGCCAGCGACTGGAGTTCCCCCCGCCCCGGCTTGTTAATCTGTACGCAATACCCGATCTTTTCACAGGCAGCAATCAGTTTTTGCTCCCGTTTTCCGGGACGCAGTTTCCCGAATTTTTCTTCGATCAAGCTGGTCATCACAAAGATGGCATTCTCTGTATCAGCCAGCGTATCGCACAATTCTTGTAGATCCTTGTCCGAATACGTAGACGGGCGAATCAACGGCATTAGCACCAATCGCTTCCCGCCAAAAAAAGAAATCGTTCCCGCTGCCAAAACAATTTCTTCTACTGTGGGGGTAGGTCCATCCAAAACAGTGGTTTCCGGATCCGCCCGATTCAATTCTTGTAGGGCTTTATTGGCCGCAGAACGAACCAGCGCTTCATCGGACGCATAAAAATAGTACAGCGAACATCCAGATTGCAACCGTTTATTTAGTTCCTTTTCACTGTACAGCAACCCGATCCACCTCCGAAAAAATCATAGAATGCTCTGGCCGGACCGTAATGACCGGCTCTGCCGAACTATAGTAAAGTTCCTCGTTGTCTATATGTTCCAGCCAAGAAGGATGCGATGTGCAATACACAATCGTGTTTGCCTGTACGGAATCCGACAACGCTCCCGCTGCGCAAAAAACATCTACCGCAACAGGCTGAGAAAGATGAATGTTGCCAGCCATAATAGCAATATGTCGATCTCCGACACCCAAAACAGCCAAATTTCCACTGCCTTCATGATACAGATCCAGCGTCAACCCGTCAAGCACTTTTTGGGACTGGAAGTTTTCTTGCTGCTCCATTCGCCATAGTGCGACATCTGCAAAATTCATCTCTGATGGATTTTGCCGCAAATCGATGACCAGCTCCACTTTAGGCAACGCATGCTTCGATAAATACGATTCTACGGCTTGCAGGTTACTTTGTCCGCCGCGAAAGAATACAACCGCGGCACCATTTTGTGTACATACCGCGCATGGATTATTCGCGGCTCCTACCAATGCGATACGAACCACATCTCGTTGCGCATATATTCCAATCCGCACCGCAAAGATGGCCGCGCCAATCGCTACCGGCAGATACCAATGCAGTTTCCGAGCACGCCAGAAAAGTAACGCTAGCACAGCCAACGTAGCCCATACCAAAATGGTATAGCGCACCGGTAAATCTACCCGAGCCAGCGGAAGCTGTGCACAAAAAGTCACCAGATAAATCATCCCATGCAGCCACAGTGAGAGCAACAATCCCGCCATATGTGCCAAGGGGTCCAAGATCGGAATAGCGGCAAACAGCAGCACAACCATGCCAAGTTGGAGCGCCAGTTGAAGCATCCATACAACGAGCAAATTGCTCAGCACACTCACTCCGCTGGTCGTCAGGCCATGCGCCAATAAAACCGGCAACGTAGCAAGACTGGCAAACAGGGATACCTGAAGACTTTCTAGGAGCCATAGCAAGAAGGCATAGAGATAAGCCCCCAAATGGCCGCCCAGCACCGGCAGATGGTCCTTTTCCCAGTGTGTCAACTGTCCAGCCAACTGAACCCCCAACACTGCACAAAAAGACAACTGAAATCCCACATCGCAAGGAGCATATCCGTTCTGTAAGCCGATTAGAAGTGCAGCTACGCCCGTAGATGTCAATAGATCTGCGGGTTGCAAGAAAAAATCTCCCAACAATGCCAGTAAGAACACAAGTCCCGCACGCAGCACAGAAATAGGCAAGCCGGTCAGAACCATATAGAAAAGTACTATTCCGGCACGAAACAAAATCAGTGGGCGCCAAAAACGACGTCTATAACCAAATGAAAAAATGCCACATAATAACGTCACATGCAAACCGGAAACGGCTAACAAATGCGAGACGCCTGCCGTACGGAATATTTCCTGCAAAGAATCAGACAGTCCCCTTTTATCGCCCAAAAGCATGGCTGCTTCCAGTTCTCCTTCGTCTCTAGGCATCCAACGCCTCAGCAACGAAACGAGTTTTTCCCGAAAGCGAAATAGCGCAAAGACCGCTTCTCGACTTTCCGACTGCGCCGTATAATTCCCTAAATATTCCGCCTGTAGATAGATGCCTCTGCTTTTATAGTACAGTAAATACGGTGTATCTTCCAGCGCTTCCAAGGAAAATTCTGCGGAAAAGCGTTCTCCTGACGAACTCGCCGGAAATGCATTACAGGTCACTAGAAAGTTTACAGCTTGACCATCACATTCCGTTACGCGAAGTGTTCCACGCAGGTATCCTTCCTGATAAGATGACTCAGCGTCTGTCTGCACAGTAACCTCGCACACCACGGTCTGCCCTGCTCGGCTTATAACCGGATATACAAGCAAAACCCAGTAGAAAGCAAAAAACGCAAAACCGCATACGATACCAAGCAACGGATATTTTGCAGGCCGGTGCCAGCTCAGAAAAAGGAGTAACGCAAAAAGTGCCGCCGCGGGCACAGTCACCAGCGGCGGCACATAAGCCGCAAACAACTCAGCTAAGGCAAAGCTCAGGCCAAAACAGGCAAGTTTGCGTTTCATGATTAGTGAAAGAACAGGGGCAACGGCTCCAAGAAGAAAATATCGGTACGCTTGGCCGCGTCACCTTCCGCCAGCGCTGCGCAGCAACCAACCACCGTGCCGGTACTCTTCGCTGCGAGAGTTTCCAACGCATGGAGAGAACCACCCGTGGAGATTACATCATCCACAATCAGGATGCGTTTGCCGTTCATATAATCGATATCCTTCTGATCGATTACGAGGACTTGCTTACCGGCGGTGGTAATAGACTCATCCTCAATCACAACCGGATTGCGCATGTAAAGTTTCGGGCCTTTCCGTGCGGGGATCCAGTATTTGCCGCTCTGCCGGGCCATTTCATATGCCAAAGGAATGCCCTTTGCCTCTGCGGTCAAAATGACGTCAAACTCAGGTGCCTTTTTCAAAAGCGCAGCGGCACAAGCCTCCGTCAATTCCACATCGCTGAACATGATGAAAGCCGCGATATCCATATGATCGTTTACCTTACAAATCGGCAATTCGCGGGTCAGCCCAGCAATATGCAGGGTATAGGTATCTGCCATGATAGAAACCTCTTTCTACGTCAAATAAGTCAAAAACGGGAAATAACGGTCTTAGCCCGGAGGCCAAGCCAAGCTGCGACCGGCCAAGACATGGAAATGCAGATGTTTCACACTTTGGCCGCCGTCCTCGCCCACATTGGTAACAACACGGTACCCGCTTTCATCTACCCCAAGCTTGCGGCACTGCTCCGCAATGACGGCATAGATATGTCCCAACAAGGCAGCGTTTTCTTCAGTTAACGCGGCCGCCGAGGCAATATGCTGCTTGGGGATCACCAAAAAGTGAACCGGTGCCTGCGGGTCAATGTCGTAAAACGCAAGCAGCGTATCATCCTCGTACAACTTGTTGGACGGGATTTCCCCTGCTGCAATTTTACAAAACAAGCAATCGTCCATCTTTGCTCCCTCCTTTTTGCAAAATTGTCTATGCGCGAACCAATCCCTTTACTGGTTCAGTTCAGCTTTTACAATTTCAGGCACAGCGTTCAGTGCCTCGTCGATTTTGCTGGTATCCCGGATGCCTGCCATAGCAAAATCCGGTTTACCGCCGCCATTGCCGCCTGCAATAGCGGCGATCTTCTTGACCAGCGTACCAGCTTTCAAGCCGCGGGCTTTCGCATTGACGGACACGCCTACTGCCATCATGGTCTTATTCCCATCGCTGCCCACCAAAACGGTCACTGCATTGGGAGCTCTGTCACGCACTTTGTCTACCATCTCCCGCAGCGTATCCGCGCCGGTACCAGTCAAATATGCCGAGATAATGCGAACACCATCCACATCGGCGGCATTTTCAAAGAGACCGTCTACCTTAGCAGAAGCCATCTCAGCTTTTAGGGTATCCAACTGTTTGTTTACTTCTTTCAGTTCAGCAGCGAAAGCTTCCGCGCGAGGTGCAACATCCTTCAGGTTGTTGGCCTTCAATACCGCAGCAGTGCGGTTCAGAACCTCTGTACGCTCACCCAACAAGCGCAGGACGCCAAAGCCCGTGGTGGCTTCGATACGGCGGATGCCGGCCGCCACGCTGGATTCGCTCAAAATCTTGAAGCAGCCAATCTGCGCAGTGTTCTGCACATGGGTACCGCCGCAGAATTCGGTGCTCCAGCCGCCGGCGTCCACAACACGAACCACGTTGCCATACTTTTCTCCGAACAGTGCCATCGCGCCCATTTTCTTAGCTTCTTCAATGGGTAGATTCTGGATCGTGACCGGCAAAGAAGCAAAGATCTTCTCGTTCACCTTTTGCTCCACAGCCGCCAGTTCTTCGCTGGTTACCGCGCTGAAATGGGTAAAGTCGAAGTGGGTAATCTTATCATCCTGATAGCTGCCAGCCTGATGCACATGCTCACCCAGCACCTCACGCAACGCCTTCTGCAGCAGATGGGTTGCGGTATGGTTGCGGCAGATGGACATACGGCGTGCCTCATCTACGGCAGCCGTCACCGTATCATCTACCTTGATGGTGCCGTCCAGCAATTCACAGGTATGAACGAAATATCCTTTGGGGGTCTTTTTGACCTGCGTAACCTTCAACTTGGCATCGCCGCAGGTAATGTAGCCGTGATCCGATACCTGACCGCCCATTTCGGCATAGAAGGGAGTGCGATCCAAAACGACCAGCACACCATCTTTGGATTCGCCAGCCTCATCGGTAGCAATAGCGTCTGCCAGCTCTTCGCCGTCCGAGAGCGCCAGTACTTTCGCAGTTTCCCGCAGCGTTTCGTACCCGTCAAACTGCGTCGGCTCGGCGGTCAACTCACCAAACAAATCGGCGCTCCAGCCAGAAATGTCTTTGGCCAAACGTTCAGCACGCGCACGCTCACGCTGCTTGGTCATCTCCACATGGAAGGCATCCTCATCCACCGTAAAGCCAGCTTCAGCAGCGATTTCTTTGGTCAGGTCCAGCGGGAATCCGAAGGTATCGTTCAGTTTAAAGACCTCGGTACCGGACAAAACGGTTTCCCCTGCCGCTTTGCGCTCTTCGATCATATTGTTCAAGATGTTCAGACCGGCATCGATGGTACGGCCAAAGCGCTGCTCTTCGGTTCCGACAACCTTCTTGATATAAGACTCATGCTCACGGAGTTCGGGATAGCCCGCTTCACTGGATTCGATCACCGTATCTACCAGCTCGGTCAGGAAGGGCCGCTCAATCCCCAACATCCGGCCATGACGCGCCGCGCGACGCAGCAAACGACGCAACACATAACCACGGCCTTCGTTGGAAGGAAGAATGCCATCCGAAACCATAAAGACAGTGGAACGGATATGGTCGGTAATCACGCGGATAGAGATGTCATCCTTCTCGCTATCACCATATTTCTTGCCAGAGATCTTCTCCACATGGTGCAGCACAGAAGCAACCGTGTCCACCTCGAAGAGGTTGCCCACATCCTGCATAACACAGGCCAGACGTTCCAGACCCATACCGGTATCGATGTTGGGACGCGGCAAACGCTCATAGTGGCCCTTACCGTCAGAGTCGAACTGGCTGAACACGAGGTTCCAGATTTCCATATAGCGATCGCAGTCACACCCAACTTTGCAAGTGGGCTTACCGCAGCCGTGCTCAGGTCCGCGATCATAATAAATCTCCGAGCAAGGACCACAAGGACCAGAGCCATGCTCCCAGAAGTTATCTTCTTTACCAAAACGAACCATGTGGTCCTCGGGGATGCCTACCTTCTTGGTCCAAATGTCGTAGGCTTCATCGTCATCCAGATAAACAGAGATATACAGCTTATCCGCAGGAATTTCCAATTCTTTGGTCAAAAACTCCCAAGCCCAAGGAATAACTTCCTCTTTAAAATAATCTTGAAAGCTAAAGTTGCCCAGCATCTCAAAGAAGGTGCCGTGGCGCGCCGTAATGCCTACACGCTCAATATCCGGCGTGCGAATGCACTTTTGGCAAGTTGTCACGCGATGACAGGGCGGTTCCTCTTGACCAAGGAACCACTTTTTCATCGGAGCCATGCCGCTGTTGATCAACAGCAAGCTCGGGTCGTCTTTCGGCACCAGCGGAAAGCTGCCCAGACGCAGATGTCCTTTCGTCTCAAAAAAATGCAGGTACTTTTCGCGAAGTTCATTCAGGCCAGTCCATTGCATAACAATACGTTCTCCCATCCATTGGTTCTTTACGGCAAAAAGGCTCACGAAAAAAATATAGCCCACGCCCCTATACAGGGACGAAGGCTTATCGCTTCCGTGGTACCACCCGGTTTGCGGCTGAATCCAACCGCCACTTTCTATGCGTTAACGCCGCAACTACGTTTGGCTCAGCACCAAAAGCTCCGGGGTGGCTGCGCCGGAGGTCAGCCGGATACCTTACACCTTACGATATCCTCTCTGTGGACTGATCGGGCCGGCATTAGCCCCTTCAACGCCATTTTCCTTTTACGGAGTTTATTATAAATCCCTTTCATGACCTTGTCAACTGGTTTTTGTTACAAGCTCTTCTCCCGATTCAAAGAGTTCTTCATCGTAGACATGAAGCGCATTGGCAATTTGCGCAAAAATCTTTGCGCTGGAGTTCTCTGGCTCTAGTACCCCATCCTGCAACACCGTGATGGTATAGCGAGGTTCCTCAGCAGGATAAAAGCCACAGAACCAATAATTCAGCAATTCATCGCCATTTTCGTCAAACTGTCCTGTCTGAGCTGTACCGGTTTTTCCGCCTGCAGATAATGCTTCCGGCCGAGCGTCTTGGCCAATTCCCTCTTCTACCACCGATTGCAGCATATTCCGCAGAATTGCGGCCGTTTCTTTTGACAGGATTCTTTCCGCTTCCGGTATTTTTAATTCTGTGGTCAGGTGCAGCGAGGCGTCTACCACGCCCCGAACCAAACGCGGTGAATGGTACAGACCTCCATCAGCTACCGCATTCATCATTGCCGTAATCTGCAAAGGGGTTGCCGTTAACCCGCCTTGACCAAAACTAAAAAGGGCCAACTGCCCCAAATTCTCCAGTTCGGTAACTTCCGGCAAATTTCCCGCATTACTCTTTAGCCCCGGTGCCACGGCACAGGCTTGCCCAAAGCCAAATTCTTCTGCTTTTTCTCGAATCACATTGCCTCCTAACCGTTGTCCCAATTCTACAAAGTAGCAGTTACAGCTTTGCTCTAGCGCACCACGCAGGTTAACCTCTCCGTGCGCTCTCCCCTGCGCGCATCGATACACTTGCCCGGCTATTTCTACACTTCCCGTACAATCGTGAGTAAACCAATCCAAACCGTTTTCATAGGCGGCCGCGGCCAATACCACTTTAAAAACAGACCCCGCACTAAATGCACTGAAACTTCGATTGATCAGGGAAGTATCATCCGCCTGAATGCTTTTGGCCACATTCGTAGGATCATATTCCGGTGTGCTTACACTGGCTAAAACCTCACCGGTTTGGGTATCCATTACAAGAATACACCCCCTTGGCATCGCTAACGCGGCAATTCCCTCACAAATTCTTTGCAGGTTAGCATCCAGTGTTACTTGTACCCCCTCTCCGGTCCCCACTTTCTGAATTTCCATGCTTGGTGAAACTCCATCCAGTAAATTGCCCTGCGCACTAGTCACACAAGAAACAACGATTTCATCTCTTGCGCTTTGTAGCAGGTCCTCGTAGGCAGCCTCTAATCCAGAAACCCCCTTTCCTTCCCCATCCAAGTATCCCAGAAGATGAACAGCTATGGGGAGCGTCAAGTAGCGTTGTGCGGACCGATAGGTAGGGATTCCTCGATTGGTCAGGTCTTGATCGACCTGTATGAGGAATGGACTGGCTGCATTGCGTTTTTCATAGAGTTGAACTTGTTCGGCATAGGACACAAAAGGGAACAAAGTTGCGTAACTAGCATCCCCCGGAATACATAAAGCATACCATTCGGGGGTGTATCCGGTCAGCAGCCGTCCATCCCGATCATAGAAGTTTCCGCGTTGACGAGGCAGTGATGTGATCTGTGCCGTTTGGGCTCCGGCGCTAGCCGCATAACTAGTTTCTGTACCAATCCAAAACACCCGACAAAGTACAATACCTGCTAGCAACACCAGTACTATCTCTAAAGTGAACAGCCTGCGTTTTGACATGTATACGCCCCCATTGCCCGTAAGTATGGGCAGGTCGTAAGAATATTAATCTTCCCCATGCTTTAAATGGAAGAATTTCCTGATTACAGAATGCTTTTAATAATGATTGCTTTGCTATTGTGGTTGCCTTGTAGCTTCTATTGGCGCGCTGCGAATTAGGGAGCGGTATCATATAGCACCTTTGTGCTTCCCCTTTCGTGCAAAACAAAAAGAGTAGCGCAAGGTTTCCCCCACGCTACTCTCGATATTTGTTTTACGACAGCTCAATCGCGCTTTTGCGACAACGTATCCTGTCCCAAACAGTCTTAGTGCTTGATGGCAGCGGCCACTTCAGCAGCGAAGTCCTCGTTACGCTTCTCCAGACCTTCGCCCTTAACAAAATGGGTATAAGCCACGATCTGGATATCGCCGCCCAGAGCCTTCGCGGTATCAGCAACATACTTCTTCACATCCATGTTGCCGTCCTTAATGAAGGCCTGATCCACCAAGCAGTTCTCCTTGTAGAACTTGCCCAGCTTGCCCACGGCCATCTTCTCCTTGATGGCATCGGGCTTGTTCGCGGTCTTGGGATCATTGGCCATCTGAGCCAGAATGATCTCTTTTTCCTTGGCAATGGTTTCTGCAGGAACCGCAGCCTCGTTCAGGTAGCTGGGGTTCGCAGCAGCAATCTGCATGGCGATGTCTTTGCCGAACACAGCAAATTCAGCCTTTGCAGCAACCTCATCGCTGGTCTCGAACTTCACGATAACACCATGGGTGCCGCCACCGTGAACATAAGCGGCGCAATGTCCCTCATAACGAGCAAAACGGCGAACCTTGATGTTCTCCTTGATGACCAAAATCAGAGCCTTCAGAGCATCGTCCACAGTACCGTCGCCCATCTTGCAGCCCATCAGAGCCTCAACATCGGCAGGGTTCTGGTCGGCCACGACCTTTGCCAGTTCCTTGGTAAACTCAACAAACTTGTCGTTCTTGGCAACGAAGTCAGTCTCGGCATTGACTTCCACGACAACCGCACAGTTATCGAAAGAAACTGCATAAACCATGCCCTCGGCAGCGATACGGCCAGCCTTCTTGCTGGCGGTGGCCAGACCCTGCTCACGCAGGATTTCGATTGCCTTTTCGAAGTCGCCGTCGGCCTGAGTCAGAGCCTTCTTGCATTCCATCATGCCGCAGTCAGTCTGGCGGCGCAGTTCCATAACGTCTTTTGCAGAAATAGCCATACTCTTTTTGTCCTTTCTGTCTTACGCGTATATCCTAAAACAATTAGGCCTCGGTGCTCTCAGCAGCCTCAGCAGCGGGAGCTTCCTGAACGCCCTGCTTGCCTTCCAGAACGGCATTGGCCATAGCGCCGGAGATCAGCTTAACGGCACGGATCGCGTCGTCGTTGCCGGGAATCACGTAATCGATCTCATCGGGATCGCAGTTGGTATCGACGATGGCAACGATGGGGATGTTCAGCTTACGAGCTTCAGAAACAGCGATGCGCTCTTTGTGGGGGTCAACGATGAACATAGCCTTGGGCAGGCTCTTCATGTTCTTAACGCCGCCGAGGTACTTGTCCAGCTTTTCCATCTCGAGTTCCAGCTTGACAACTTCCTTCTTGGGCAGCAGATCGAAGGTGCCGTCAGCCTGCATGTTCTTCAGCTGCTCCATACGATCGATGCGCTTACGAATGGTACGGAAGTTGGTCAGCATACCGCCCAGCCAGCGAGCGTTGACATAGTGCATGCCGCAGCGGGTAGCTTCGTCACGGATAGACTCCTGAGCCTGCTTCTTGGTGCCGACGAACAGGATCTCGCCGCCCTCAGCAGCGGTGTCACGGACAAAGTTGTAAGCCTCGTCCAGTTTCTTCACGGTCTTCTGCAGATCGATGATGTAGATGCCGTTACGCTCGGTGAAGATGTACTTCGCCATTTTGGGGTTCCAGCGGCGGGTCTGATGACCAAAGTGAACACCGGCCTCCAGAAGCTGTTTCATAGATACGACTGCCATTGTTTGTTTCCTCCAATAAATTTAGTTTTACCCTCCGCATTACGTTTTATGTTTTCTAACCTATCTTCTCTCAAAAATGGGCACAAAAAAACAACGCAATGCGTGTGTATTGCCGTAGTATAATACCACACGTCTTTGCAAATTGCAAGCGTTTTGCCGCAAAAAATTCCAGATTTTTACGTTAGGTAAAGTCGGCTCCCTCTTGTGTGTACAGGTGGGTGCGCAGCACTTGGCATTGCCACGCAGGGGCTCCGCCCTGTGCGTGCAGATGTTCCATCAATAGCGAAGGATTCAAATTAAGTGCTTCCCCTGAACCGCACGGCAACTGGATAACAAAGTGAAGTTGTTCCCCGTCCTGTTCATAAGTGATGCAGGGCAAGTATTCTTTTAGGTCCAGGGTCTTATGGCCACGCTTGGTTTTCTTGGTTACTTCCGCCACAGAAGCCTCATTATATGCATCCAGCACAGCAGCAGACGCAAGAGGCATTGTAATGCGATAGGCCGCAGAAGCGATTTCCCCCACTTTATGTTCTGCGGGAGCCACTTTTGTAATTGTAATGCCGCGGGGCATCAGGGGCTGCAAAGCCGCTTGCCATGCTGCCCCGTCGATGGTTTCCTGCTCCGTTTTAACCTCGCAGCTTTCGCATAGGCTTTCCTGCCCCAAGGAAAGCGGGCAAGAAAAGGAAAGATAAATGTGCGGGTTGAACCCCTGCGTATACCAAACCGGCAGATTGCTGATCTTTAAAAGGCGATGAAATACTCTTTGCAGATCCAACAGCGAAATATAAGCGGATTCTCCGCGTTTTTCAAAGAAGATTCTTACTGTAGTCAAAACACGGTCCTCCCAGCAATTTGTTGGCACCACAGCCGCTGCACTGACGGTTGCAAGGCTGTGTCGTTTCGGCCTTGAGGGCTTTTTGATATTCCCGCACCAGATGTGCGTGGCTCACCCCTACATCCAAATGACTCCAGGGTGTCACCTCGTCTAGGCCCAACTCTCGGTAGTTATAAAAATCCAGATCAATTCCACAGGCAGCAAAGGCTTCCATCCAGCGATCATAGTCGAAGTATTCTTCCCAGGTATCAAAGAATGCCCCATTTTCAAAGGCGGTTTCGATGACGCGACCCAATCGGCGATCACCTTTCGCAAAAACGCCTTCCAACACACTGGTAGCGCTATCATGATAGTTCACTTTGATTTTGCGGGAATGCACACAACTGAGCAGATATTTCTGCTTTTCCTGCAAGGTTTCCCGGCGATCCTGCGCGCAGAACTGGAACGGCGTTTCCGGTTTAGGCACAAAGCATGCCACACTAATGGTGACCTGAACACCTTTTCCTTTGGGTCTATCCGGAATCTGATAAAACAAATCCACAACTTTCTGCGCCGTGTCCGCGATTCCTTTAATATCCTCCATGGTTTCGGTGGGAAGTCCCATCATGAAATATAACTTGACCGAGGTGTACCCCTCCGAAAACGCAATCCGGCAGCCACGTTCGATCTGCTCCCAAGTGACATTTTTGTTGATCACATCCCGCAGCCGTTGGGTCCCGGCTTCCGCCGCAAAAGTCAGACCGCTCTTGCGAACCTTGGTTGTCTTCTCTACCAAAGACTGAGAGAAGTTGTCCACGCGCAGTGAGGGCAGCGAAAGACTCACATGATCGGCCTCCGCCCAAGAATTCAGTTCGTCGAGAATTTCTTCCAGACGCGAATGGTCCGACGTAGAAAGGCTCGTTAAACTTAATTCATCATAACCAGTATTGCGGCACAATTCCCGGGCACAATCGCTGATTAATTTGGGAGAACGTTCCCGGAAGGGACGATAAATCTGTCCAGCCTGACAAAAACGGCAACCGCGCACACAGCCGCGCAGCACTTCCACACTGGCACGGTCTTGCACCGCGCCGACCAGCGGCACCACAAAGTTTTTGGGTGGTTCGTAGTCATCCATGTTTGTGACAATCGCTTTGGTAACGCGCTCCGGTACGCCGGGACGATTCGGGCAAATGGATTCGATCCGACCATCCGGCAAATACGTCACATCGTAGAACGACGGGACATACACCCCCGGCACCTTTGCCAACTCCAGCAAAAGTGTTTCTTTATCCCAATGCTGCTTTTTCCCCTGTTCCACAACGGCACAGATATCCTGCAGCATCTGCTCGCCTTCGCCCAACTGCATCACATCAAAGAAGTCCGCCATCGGCTCTGCATTGCAAACACAAGGACCGCCCGCAATGATCAACGGCCACTGGTCATCGCGCTCCGCTGCACGCAGAGGAATGCCTGCCAGACGCAGCATAGCCAACACATTGGTGTAGCACAGCTCATATTCCAGAGAAAAGCCCACAATATCAAACTTTGTCAAGGGGTCTTTGCTCTCCAGACAGTATAGCGGAATACCCAGCCGCTCCATCTGTTCCTTCATGTCGGTCCAAGGCATAAAGGCCCGCTCACACCACCAATTTTCGTGGCGGTTGAGAAGATCGTACAAAATCTTTTCGCCCAGAAAAGACATGCCGATCTCATACGTGTCCGGAAAACAAAACGCCATCCGAACATCCACTTTACTAGGGTCTTTATACACGCTCCCTGGTTCACCGCCTGTGTAGCGGCCGGGTTTCTGCACCAAACTCAGTGCCTCTTTAAATTTCGGGGAAAATTCCGCCATATGGTTGAACCATCCTTGTCATTTGTTTCGTTTTATTGTACCCCATGCAGGCCGGAAATGCAACCATCTGCCCTTAATGCCAAAAAGAACGCCGAATCCGTTCCCCATCCAGCCCCGGCAGTGGCAAGAGGTTGATCCCCCCTACCAAAAGATTGGTGCTGGCAAACCAATATCCGGTGTAACTGTACCGAGTCTGTTCCATGAAACCCAGTACCAAGCCGCACGCCGCAAGATTTACCATAGGACCCGCAGCAGCCAAAAAAAATTCTTGTCGGGCCGTCATCGCGGTTCCCCGCATCAGTAAACAGATTCCCGTCGGAGACACCTGCAAATCCGGCCAATGATGCCATTGCCATCGGTATACCAAAAGGTGTCCTGTTTCATGCAGCAGTGCACAGAGTAATCCCATGCGTACAATGCCAGCACCGTCCCATGCCAGCAAAAGAGACAGCACAAAAAGGGTGACCAACGGCGCTTGCAGGTGAATGCGTGCTTTACGCCGCTGTTTGTAATGCTTCAGACGGGTCATAGCGGATCCCCTTATGCAACAATTCAAAGTGAAGGTGTGGACCGGTGGTGTTTCCAGTATCGCCTACAGTCCCAATCGGCTCCCCTCGAGACAAACGCTGTCCCACATGCACAAACAAGTACTGTAAATGGGCATATAAGGTTTCATCTCCATTTTCATGTAAAATGCGCAGATAGTTGCCATAGCTGGGATGTACAGCCGCCACACGCACAACACCATCCGCCGCAGCCAAAATGGTGGTTCCTTCCTCCGCGGCAAGATCGTTTCCCAAATGGAATTCCGTACCGGATCCGCCCATGGGGTTGGTCCTCCAACCGTATCCGGAAGTTTCGGTGTTGTTCCATCCTTGCAAAGGGAACACCAAGGAAAAATCCGGCAGATAACTTTCCAACGAAGCCCCAGCAGGTACCGGCTGTGCCTTGGGGTGTATATTTCGTGCTGCTGTTTCTGCCGTAGCGGAGCCATTGACGCTCTGCCACAGTGTAGACACGGTTTCTTCGACTGAACGTGCCACCTCTTCAGTAAAGGCAGAAAAGTTGCGTTCCTCACTCAAAAACAAGCTTTGCTCCGGCTGCATTAACGCCATAAAGGTTGTGCGAATGGGCGACAGAATCGGCCATTGCAGTATTTTTGCCGCCAGTACAACCCCTACAAAAGCTAATGAAAGGAATGCCTGAGCCCCCAAAATCCAGTCTCCGCCATCCTCGTATGAGCGTTTGGGGCGAATTGTTTTTTTCTCCTGTGGGGGTGTTGTTTTGCTTTCTTCCCACATCGAAAACCACCTCCTTTTAGGATATATACGGTACAGAGGCAAAAAATATCCGCGCTGACGAATGATTCGTCAGCGCGGATTCTTTTCAATCTACTCCGTAGTGTTTTCACACACCCAGCGTGGCGTGTAACATCTGGAGACGTTCTTCCAGCAATTTTTGGGGTTTAGCAAAAAGTCCAAGCCCCTGCACTTCCATCGTACACTCCAAACTCGTAGAGTCTCCCCCGCCCAATAAGATGGCGGTAAAGGTGCCACTAACTTTTCCTTTTTGGAAGTTGCAGCTCAAACACCGCGGCTTTTCTTTGCGGGTGAAATGCAATTCGGTTTTGCTCCCGTCCACATTGTATTCCATCACGTCCATACCATCGCCGCTTTCTTCATAGCTTTGCACATCTTTGCGCCAGCCGTTGAGGGTCGGTTTGGTCAAGTATAGCCAGATCTTGTGAGGATCACAACCATAATTCGCGGTGACAACACAGGTTTTCATACGAGACTCCTTTATTTTTTGCCGCGGCCGAATAGGTTCTGCCACAGCCCCGATCGGGACGGACGCAACGAAGACGCCTGCCGTGCCACCGGTTTCGCCACTGCTTTTTTTGCAATCGCTTTTGCGGGAGCTGCCGGCTTGGGCTTTTCCGCTTCCATCACAAAACCGTCTTTGAAATAGCCGAACATAGCCATTTGACTATCCACCGGGGGCTGTCCTTCAGCAGGTTTCACTTTGGTATAGGTCCCGTCGGGCTGCATTTCCCGGGCATTGACGGTGTCGCGTAGCTGCAAGTCCAAAATGCCACGCAACTTTTTGGCAATAGCCGGATCATCTACCCGAACGCCTACCTCCACACGCCGTTCCGTGTTACGTGTCAGGAAGTCACCGGAGGCAATGTAGATATGCATGTTTTCTCCGCTGCCGAAACAGTAGATCCGGGAATGCTCCAGATAGCGTCCCACCAAACTGCGGATATGAACATTTTCTGTACGTCCCGGCACACCGGCACGCACGCAGCAAATGCCACGGACAATCATATCCACCCGGACGCCGGCGCAGCTAGCTTCGCTAATTTTAGCGATAATTTGAGGGTCATTGATAGAGTTATTCTTCAGAATGATGGACGCCGGTTTGCCCTGCATAGCCAGTGCGATCTGACGGTCCATCTCATCCAACAATACCGTCTTAAAACGCAGCGGCGCCACAAGCATCGTATCCGCTTCGCTGGTCAAACGCTGCAAAGCCATATTGTTAAACACCGCATTGGCTTCCTCACCAATATCCTGCCGTGTGGTGATAAAAGAAAGGTCGGTGTACAATTCACTGGTTTTTTCGTTATAGTTTCCTGTGCCGATCTGGGTCAGATAACGATACTTGCCATCCACACGGCTGGTAATCAACGTCAGCTTGGAATGCACTTTGTAGTCGTCAAAGCCGTACAGCACTGTACAGCCAGCATCCTGCAGCTGTTTGGACCAGTCAATGTTGTTCTGCTCATCAAAACGTGCGCGAAGCTCCACCATCGCAACCACTTCTTTTCCGTTTTCGGCGGCATTGATCAGGGCTCCTACAATCTGGGAATCGCTGGCCATACGGTAAAGGGTCATCTTGATGGACACAACATTGGGGTCAGCACCTGCACGCAACAGCATCCGGATAAACGGTCGAATGCTCTGGTAGGGGTAAGCCAGCAGCACATCGTGTTTGCGTACTTCGGTATATAAATCATATCCGGCAGGTGCCTGCATAGGTTTCGCGGCGGGATAGAACATTTCTGTATGCCCACCGTCATTGGCGATTCGGCTGGCAAGCTTAAACAAGCAGCCGGTATCCAGCGGCGAAGTCTGCGCGTAGCAACGAGAAGCCGGAACAACCAGCTTTTCCCGCAAAAATTTGGCAATTTCCTGCGGCGCTTCAGGCCAGAACTGCAGACGAACCGCCGCCAGCTTGCGGCGCTTCTTCAAAAGTTCGCTCATGACATCGCGGAAGTCAATGTCATGGTCCATCATGCCCTCATCAACCGTAATATCTGCGTTGCGAGTAACTCGGAACAGACACTGTTTTTGTACGGTGCTGGTATTGAAAATCGTAGCCGCATAATGGGCTACCAGTTCCTCGATAAAGGCAAAGCAGGTCGTCTCCCCGTCTTTGACAAACAGGACCCGCTCAAAGCGGTTGCTGACCGGTACAATGCCAAAGCTAATACCGTCACCCTTTTCCCCTTTGTTGTACAGTTGGGCAATATAATAAATATCTTTATTGCTCAGAAAGGGGAACGGATGGCGGGAATCCACAATCTGCGGACTAAGCAGCGGCAGCAATTCCCGTTGGAAATAGGTCTTCCAAAAATGTTCCTGCTGTTTGCTCAGTTTATTGAAGTCGACCTTTTTGTACCCAGCATCCGCCAGCCATCCCATAAGGTGCTGGAAGTATTTGTCGCACTTCGCCTGCAATTCCGCGACCCGCGGTGTAATGGCCGCAATCTGTTCCGAGGCCGTCATATGGGTAACAATATCAGGCTTATTGTTTTTCAGCAACGTTTGGTCATACAACGAACCCACACGCACCATAAAGAATTCATCCATATTGCTGCCGAAGATCGCAGCAAATTTCAGTCGTTCTCCCAATGGCACATTTTTTTCTTTTGCCAGCGCAAGGACGCGGCTATCAAAATCAAGCCAGCTCAATTCACGATTAATAAAAATGCTTTCCGGCTTTTCCAAAATCCTCTTCCTCCCGTTCCTGTCATTCGGTATCGGTGTGCCCGGCTTCTTCCACAAACGCCAACCCTTCCCAGCTCTCTACCATCCGCAAAGAGATTCCATCCACCTTCTCCAATTCTTTCAAAGAAGAAAATGGCCCGTAGGTTTCCCTGTACGATAGAATGGCTTGTGCTTTGGCTGGTCCGATTCCCGGCAACCGCATTAATTCTTCTGCATCGGCGGTATTCACATAAACAGGCTCCTCCTGTTCTTTAGGCGGTTGTGTTGCCACAACGCTTTGCGACGGAACCTGATAAGGAGCTGCGTCGGTGGGCATTTGCCAAATCGGCGCAATTAAGAATAACGCACCCCATGTGATAACGAGTAGCGCAGTCCCCGTTGCCCATAACAGCGGGTGCTTTACAAGGCCGTGGGCCAACTTTTGCACTGCAAGGCCTCCGTTCCGATGTTTAGGCATATTATAGCATGACCGAAGAAAAAATGCACCCGCAATTCTTGCCTTTTACAGAAAATATACAGATTACTGACATCGCTTTGTTCTGTGTTGCGTCGGAAGTGGTTCCGCCTCCACCATAATGACATCCGCGCCGATATTTTTTATAGCTTCCCAAGGGATAATGAGGTCATCTTCGTACCCCAGCAGACCGAACAAACGTCCTCTCCCACGCAACACGACCGAGAGCAACTTGGAGCTGCCTTCATCAAAAATCAGGTCATCTATCCGCCCCAGATTTTCTCCGGTTTTGACTTGAATCACATCTTTCTCACTCAATTCATGTAAGGTCACCTTGCAAGCACTCCCTTTCCGGCAAGAAGTCGATTCATTGTATGCAAAGAAAAAGGAATTGTTTCTTCCATAGTTTCCGTGTATAATAGAAAAAATGTTAGCAAAGTTCCGGAGGCTTTTATGTATAAAAACGTGATTTTTGATTTTGGAGGCGTTGTGGTGGACTTCAATCCCCGCAACTTCTTAATGGACCGTTTTATGAACAAACACGCCGAAGAGATCGTCTACGATCTAACCTTTGGCAGTCAGGAGTGGCAGGATCTGGACCGCGGCACTATTACGCGTGCGGTCGCCAATCGCACGATGTTGGAAAACGCTGCCCATGTCAACCGGGAATTTGAAGTACGTACCGTGATCGAGGAATGGGCCTCCATGCTGCGTACCAAAAAGACGACGGTCAAAATCATGAAAGAGCTGAAAAACGCCGGATACCGTGTGTATTATCTGACAAATATCTCAACAGACATTATGGATGAGCTGCGCCAGCGAGACTGGTTTGCCCTTTTTGACGGCGGGGTTGCTTCCTGCGACGTACATCTATGCAAACCCGAGCCGGAAATCTATACAACCTTGATGCAAAAATGCAATTTGGCGTACGACGAATCCATCTTTGTAGATGACAGTAAGATCAATGCGCAAGCGGCTTACAACCTTGGCATCACCGGCATCTTATATAAAAATCCAAAGTCTTTTCTGCGCGCCTTGAATGCGTGTGGCATACAACTGGGCTAATTCATTTTCATAAACGCCAAATCCCGACCGGATCATAAAACCGGCCGGGATTTTTTAACAATTAGAAGAAATTTGCTCTTTGATGTGACGTAGCGCCCCTTTCTCCAGTCGGCTCACCTGTGCTTGACTGATTCCGATTTCCCGCGCCACCTGCATCTGCGTTTTACCATTGAGATACCGCATGGCAATAATACGTCTTTCCCGGGCGGAAAGCGCCTTCACCGTATCCCGAAACATAATGTCACTGATCCAGCTTTCTTCCCCGGTGGCATCATGAAGCTGATCGACCAGTGTAAGGCAGTCCTCTCCGTCTGAATAGATAGGCTCATAAAGGCTGGCCGGTTCCACCACAGATTCCAATGCCATCGCCACATTTTCCGGTGCTGCACCTACCCGGGCCGCGATTTCCGAAATTTTCGGTTCCCTGCCACACTCTTTTTGCAGTGCCTCCCGGGCTTGCATAGAATGATAGGCAAGGTCCCGAATAGACCGACTGACACGGACCGGATTGTTGTCCCGCAAAAACCTCCGGATTTCTCCCACTATCATGGGGACCCCATAGGTCGAGAAGCGCACATTCAAGTTGGGATCAAAATGGTCGATAGCCTTGATGAGACCGATGCACCCCACTTGAAACAGATCATCCAGATTTTCGCCGCGATTAGAAAATTTTTGCACCACACTCAGGACCAAACGCAGATTTCCTTGAATCATCTTTTGTCTGGCCGAGGCATCCCCGGCTCTCGCCGCACGGAGCAGGGCGCTCTTTTCCGATTCGCTCAGCACGGGAAGCTGGGAGGTATCCACGCCGCACAGTTCCACCTTGCCTGCATACATTTTACCATCCTCCTTTATTTCTTTTAGGAGTATGGTCCACTGCGGCTTTCAGCAAACAAGCCGCTCGCTGGTAAAATCTTCTGCACAAACTTTGTGTGTCGTACATAGCATGAACACAAAGGAGGGTCGCCCTATGGTTGAAGCCATTTGGTTTGTGATTGTGCTGATTTTGTTGGCAGTGGTTTCCGTCGCGTTGATCTTGACATTGGTACTCACCAGAGAGGTTAAGAGTTCCGGGCGTGAAACCCGCACCCAATATCTTACCCCCAATTACGCACAGGAGGCGGGGTTTCGTTTGACTGCTTACCCTGACAACGAATTAATCATTCTACAACGGTATTGGTTGATCGAAGAAAGCATTGCCGCTTTGGATTACAGTATCGTGCCCGGCCGTTTTATGACCCTATTTATTTCCAAGCGGGGCAAGATGCGTTTTCCCGAAAACTATTATGCCGATGCTTTTGAAAGTGTGGAGCAATACGATATTGCCGGAATCACGGTAACGCAAAGCCAAAAGGCTGGTCGACGCGCGGCAGTCTATTGGACACGCGGGGATTTTGAGTATCTCATCTACTCGGAGGAACCGGAGATGAACATGATGAATGGATTGGCCTACTACTTTGTCAACAATACCCGCGCCGAAACCGCTTAACCCACGGCTTCCAACTCCCGGCGCAGCCGTTTGATGATACGTTTTTCCAGACGGGAGATATAGCTTTGGGAAATCCCCAAGGTGTCCGCCACTTCCTTCTGGGTATGCTCGCTTTCATGGTTCAGCCCAAATCGAAGCTCCATAATGCGCCGCTCCCTCGGCGCCAGACGTTCTACCGCCCGGCGCAGGGCGGCGCGTTCGGCGTTTCGTTCCAGCTCTTCCCCCACTTGCGGCTGGTCACTGGTAAGTACATCCATCAGCAACAGTTCGTTGCCATCGTTGTCGGTATTCAGCGGCTCATCAATGCTGGCATCTTGCCGGCGGTTGGAGCTCTTGCGCAAATACATCAAAATTTCATTTTCAATACATCGACTGGCATAGGTGGCCAGTTTGATGTTTTTCGTTGGTTCAAAAGTGTTTACCGCTTTGATCAAGCCGATCGTTCCGATGGAGATCATATCCTCAATCCCGGCGGATGGCGTCTCGAACTTTTTGGCAATATAAACAACAAGCCGCAAATTGTGCGTGATCAACAAGTCCCGTGCTTCCGATCTGCCCGCCTGCAAATCTGCCAAGGCTTGCTGCTCCTGCTTAGCGTCCAAGGGTGCCGGCAACGTATCCGCCCCGTTGATATAGTGCAGTTCTTGCGGCGAAAAAAGGCGCAGACACAACAGATACAACGCCCGGTTCATCTGTCTAAATGTTTGCATGTGGCTTCCTCCTCCATTCACAAAAAATCTCTTCCATACAAAGCTTCATAACCATCACTGCCAAAAGATTGCGGCGCGAAAGCCACAGCACTTCGCCCCAATGCCAAAACGCCATTCGGAGTAATCAGTCCGATTTGCCGCACAGCAAACCCCGGCAACAGACTCCTCTGAGAGGCCGTTTGGCAAGGGATCAATCGCAGACGTACTCCGTCTGGCGGCTCCCCCGGAGACTTTCCATCAAACCAAGCCATAAGATATGTTCGGATCGTTTCTGGCAATCGATTTTTGGCATCCGGAAAACTAACTACCAACACCGGCAGGCATGTGATCGGATCTTTCAGATGGCATCCGGTATCCAGCATCGCGCGCAGATGGACAGGCAGGCCGGCCAATTCCACCTCCACGCCAATGGTCTCCGGCGTAGGTTTTCGCCGCTCCAAGACGCGCGCTCCTATTTCCACTGCAAGACACCCCGCAGCAGAAAGCCCCACCAGTAACAAAGGCGACACCCTGAGATATACCGTCAAATTTCCTGTTTGCAAAAGTTTTGTACCGGTTTGCAAAACCACCAGCAATGCCAGTCCGGCAATCAAAATGTTCATGGCAGCATACCAACATGCGGCCGTCAACAATCGCACTTTATTGGCTGTTCCGAAGGTGACCGCCGTAATTAAAAAAGCGGTCCCTACCTTGTATAACAGTTGTATGGCATAGGGTTGTTCCGGCACAAACAGAACGAGTGCCGACAAAGCCGCCACCGCGCTGCCAAGCAGCATGCGGATAAAAGCTGCGTGCTGTCCACTGAGTACACCTGCCGCCAGCAGCAAAAAGTAGGCAGTTAGAAAGTTGACGAGCAAAAGCACGTCCAAATAGATCACCGTTTTCGTTTCACCGCCCCCTATACGCGAACACTGTTTTCTACCAGTCTATGGGGAGAAGGAGATGAAAATGCGCAAACGGTGAAAGACACAAAAAAGCGACCCGTCTCCCTAGGAGACAGGTCGCTTTGCCAGAAATCAGCTTCTTTATTTGAGTTCCACCACGGTCACACCGCTTTCGCCCTCGCCGTAACGTCCCAGCCGGAAACTTTTGACCGCTTTATGAGTACGCAGGTGTTTTTGAATGGCACTTCGCAATGCACCGGTACCGTTGCCGTGAATGATATACAAAGTCTGCTGTCCTCGCAGCATACCACTGTCCAAGAACTTATCCACTTCTGCCAAGGCTTCCTCTACCGTATAACCAAGCAGATTGAGTTCCATACTGGCTTTTCTGCCCTTGTCCAACTGTACCCGCGTGCTGGACCGGCGCGGCTCACGCACAGGGCGCTTTTCCATCTTATCCGGTGCTCGCAAGCCGGAAAGCGGCACCTTGGTTTTCATAATACCCGCACGTACTTCCACCATGCCATCCCGGTCCGGCCGAGCGGTCACCGTGGCCAACTGATTGAGCTCTGCAATCACAACCTCTTGCCCAATCTGTACTTCTTTCAATGGTACATATTCCCGTTTGACCGGCTTGGCGTCAGTCCGCTTAAGAAGATTTTCTGTGTCCTTGCGGGCAATTTCCCTTGCGCGGATGGCGCGCTGTGCTGCATTGGTTTTCTCGTCTTTTTGGATGCGGCGCAGTTCATCCGTCAGTGCGTACGCCTCATTTTGCACCTGCTGCATCAGTTCATGAGCTTGACGGCGGGCATCCTCTAACTCTCGTTGCCCTTTTGCCACCAATTCTTCCCGCTTCTTTTCAGCGCTTTCCAAGGCATGCTCTGCTTCATAGCGTGCCTTTTCCGCTTCTCCCTGCGCCTCTTTCAGCTGTAATTTCAAGTCATCTAGTTGTGCCAACACACTGTCCAAACGCTTATCGTCATTGGACATATGATTCCGTGCCGCATCGATGATCTCCTGAGGAATCCCCAGCTTTGCGCTGATCAAGAAAGCATTCGATTTACCGGGAACACCCACACTAAGTTTGTAGGTGGGCATCAGCGTTTCCACATTAAACTCGCAGCTGGCATTCACAACGCCGGGGGTTTCCAACGCATACACTTTCAGTTCCGCATAATGGGTCGTGGCCATCAGCAGGCTTCCCTGACGGCGCAACCGTTCCAAGATGCTCACCGCTAAGGCGGCGCCTTCGGCGGGGTCTGTACCAGCCCCCAGCTCGTCAATCAGAGTCAGCGTTCCTTTGCCGGCCCGTTGCAGAATGCCGCCAATACGCTTCATATGGCCGGAAAAGGTGGACAAACTTTGCTCGATACTTTGCTCATCACCAATATCAACCAAATATTCACGGAAGGTGCAGACCACGCTGCTCTCATGAGCAGGAATCAAGAAGCCATACTGCGCCATCGCATTAAGAAGTCCCGCCGTTTTGATGGAAACAGTTTTACCGCCGGTGTTGGGACCGGTAATGACCAACGTGTCATACTCCTCACCCAGCGTAATATCCACCGGGACCACCTGCTTTTTATCGATAAGCGGATGGCGAGCCCGATTCAGCCGGAACCGAATCGTATCGCTGACGGTAGGCAGAAAGGCGTTTTGTTCCACCGCCAAGCGCGCCTTGGCCAGCAACAAGTCGATTTGCAGCATGGCGTCGTAACTGTAAGAAAACTGCGGCTCCAAAGATCCAACCTGCGCGGAAAACGCGGAAAGAATCCGAGTGATTTCCTCTTGTTCCTGTGCACGCAGCTGCATGATCCGTGCATTGGCTTCCACCACTGCGGTGGGTTCCACAAAAATCGTTGCACCCGTGGAGGAAACATCGTGAATAACGCCCCCCACTTCGCCGCGATATTCTGCCCGCACGGGAACTACGTATCGCCCATTACGAAGCGAAACAACCGCATCCTGCAAAAACTTGTTAGTGGTAGAATTTTTAATGATGTTATCCAGCTTGGTGCGGATGGAATCTTCCGTTTGGCGAATTTTCCTGCGCAGATCATGTAAAGTCATGCTGGCAGTATCCGCCATTTCCTCAGGTGAAAGGATGCTTTCGCTGATCTGCTTTTCCAATACCGGCTGTGGAGCAAGCGCATAAAACAAATCATCTGTCGGCAACATATCGTGATCGCTCAGGCCATACCATTGGGAAAGTCCCGCGAAATTGCGCAAGGTGGCGGCAATTTCCAAGAGTTCACCCATAGAAAGGATGCCGCCTTTCTGGGCGTGAGCCGTAATACGCCGCACATCTGATACACTGCCGAAGCGCGGACTGCCATTTTTGATTAGCAACCCATTGATGGCATCGGTCTGCGACAACGCAAAGCGTTCTTCTTCCGGTGTCATATACGGTTCCAGCGCCTGCATTTTTTCTTTGGTTTCGCGGCAAGCGCACAGTTGTACAGCCCGCGCTATGATTTTATCCAGTTCCAGTGTTGTTTTATAGGAAGTATCCATGAGGGATGCTATTTCTCCTTATTCCAGTACAGTTTTTAAAAAGTCAAGGCTTTTTAGGCCATGTTCCAAATGTGCCAGCAAATATTGTTCGCTGACACGAGATAGGTCCTTTAGGCTGGCCGGCGCCAACGTGAAAGAAAACAGTTTGCGGTCTTCCGCCAAACAAATATGCCGGAGCGCATACAGTGCAGCGGTATCCAAATTGGGAATATGGCGAGCTTTATCCGCACAAGCTTCACAGAGCAGGTATCCTTCTACGGGGTCCAGATAGAACTCTCCGCCATCATAACGCCCACATTCTGCACAAGCCAGCAAATTAGGCTGGTACCCTGCCATACTCATGGCACGCAGCTCATAAATGGTTTTTAACTGCCGCAAAGGCAGTTTTTTGGTGCCGATCATATACAGGCTATTCAGCAGCAACCGTAGCTGCGCATCTGCTTCCGGCGGTGCGGGAGCAAGTTCTATTGCAATCTCAGCCATGTAGGTAGCCAAAGACATGCCTTCTACTGTTTCCGCCACGCCATAGAACACTTTTTTGACCTGCGCCGAATCCACAAAGTAGTGACTTCTTCCGCTGGTCAAAGTAAATTCGGAATAGCAAAACAAACCGGAAGCGCTAAACAGTTTATTCTTTAACCGAAGACTCCCCTTTGCGGATGCCGAGACAATCCCCAAATCAGGTGTCAGCAGTGTCAGAATCTGATCCGCTTCCCCCACTTTGACTTGGTGGAGCACTACCCCCGTTGTCGCAATCTGCATCGGTATCCTCCCGCAGCAAAGACTGCCGCGTTTTATAGTTCAAGTAATCATAAATACTTCCGGTTTGCAAAAAACGCGCCCAGTCCCCTGCCAAACAAGCCATCTTGGCTGCCCCCTTTCCGCTGTTGCTATCATAGCATAGTAGAAAGGGAAAAGTTGTCCAACGGCGGCACCGCAGCAATGGTCAAGGCTTAGCGAACCCCAACGAATTCAGTAGTTGCTCGTTATCCCGCCAATCTTCACGCACCTTGACCCAACACTGCAAGTTTACTTTTACACCCAGTAGTTCTTCAATATCCAGCCGTGCGGCCGAAGCGATCTTTTTGAGCATCTGCCCGCCCTTGCCAATGATCATCCCCTTGTGACTTTTTCGTTCACAGTAGATGTCCACATCAATGTCGATCAAGTCTTTGTCGGGGCGCTCTTTGAATCGCTCCACCACCACAGCAATGCCGTGAGGGATCTCTTCCCGCATAAACAGAAGCGCTTTTTCGCGCACCAATTCTGCGACCAGTTCTTTTTCCGGCATATCCGTGAAGGCATCGTCATCAAAATAATGGGGGCCTTCATTTCCGTACGGCTTAAGCAGTGCAAACAGCTCCTCGCACCCTGTACCGTCTTTGGCAGAAACGGTAACCACACTGTCAAAGCAGCCAAAGTCTTCGATTTGCTGTTTGCGCTGCGCAAGTGCCGAAAAGCTATCCAAAAGATCCACCTTATTGATGACTGCAATAGCTGGACCACCTTTTTGCAGAGCTTGGATCATCTTCAGCTCCGAGTCAGTAAACTCACCGGCCGGCTCGAACAGCATCATCGTCACGTCCACGTCTTTGAGACTTGCCGCCGCCGTCTGGGTCATTCGTGCATCCAGTTTATTGCGGGCTTGATGAATGCCCGGGGTATCCATCAAAACATATTGCACTGGTCCTTTGGTGATCACACCCGTGATTCGGCTGCGAGTCGTCTGAGGCTTCTGGGTGACGATTGCCACCTTCTCCCCCACCAAATAGTTGGTCAGACTGGATTTTCCCACGTTCGGACGCCCTACAAGCGCCACAAAAACGCTGCTGGGCATTTCAGGAATCGGTTTTGCCATTAGGTTGTTCGCCTTTCTGTGTTGAATCATAACGGAAAATAAAACGGTAAGCCGGTACAAGGGCAATCACGCACACAATGCCCAGCCACGGAAATTGGCACAGACGTCCCCACAGAGCCATCCATTTGGGAACGATCAGCAAAAGACCTATCGCCAAAGCTCCCACTGCCACAACCAGCACTGCGCCGGCGGCCATATCTTTCGCGGCGCCGGCACTCCACCAGTGGGTAGTGTCCGGCTTGTCCACCGCGCGTTCAACAGCGGAGTTCATCAACTCCATCCCCAAGACCGACGCAATACACAGCACGATCAAACACCATTCCACAGCCGAAAGCCCCGCCAGCCATGCCGCCACGAAGGCATAGCACGCCGCACAAAGATGAAAACGGAAATTTCTTTCCTGCTGCACAGCGGCACGAATGCCGTTCCATGCATAGGCAAATCCGCGGCCGAAACGGCGAATCTCAGATTTCATCGCTGGTGTACGAAACGGTACGGGGCAAGCCCAATTTAATCAGTACCGCTTCTTCCTTTTCCCGCATACGTACTGCTTCCAGACCTCCGGCTTCGTGGTCATAACCCAGAAGGTGCAGCATGGAATGTACGGTTAGGTACGCCACCTCGCGCTGTAACGAATGACCATACAGCTCTGCTTGTTCCATGGCCCGTTCCATCGAGATGACAATATCCCCTAGGATTTTGCACCCGTTCTCCTCGTTGATGTCATATTCGCCGTTTTCTCCCATGGGGAAGCTTAGTACATCCGTAGCCGAGTCTTTGTCGCGATACTGCTTATTCAATTCATGAATCCGGTTGTTGTCCACGAATGTCACACTAATCTCGGCAGATCCGTCAAATTTTTCAAAATCCAGTACTGCGTTGCAGCTCCGCCGAATCAAAATTCGCAGCCCGGAAGGAATTTTGACAACGTTCTGATCATTGGTAATCAGCACTTTATTGGACATAGGGTATCGACCTCCTGTATATATTATCGCCGGGATGCCTGCCCGGCTGCTTTTTCATAAGCTTTTACAATCTGCTGCACCAGACGATGCCGTACCACGTCTTTTTCAGTCAGGTAAACCTGCGCAATGCCTTCAACATCCCGCAATACCGTCAAAGCATCCACCAAACCACTGCGGACCTTATCCGGCAAATCTACCTGCGTCACATCGCCGGTAACCACCACTTTACTTCCCACGCCCATACGGGTCAAAAACATCTTCATCTGTTCCGGGGTAGTATTTTGCGCTTCATCCAAAATAATAAATGCATCGTCCAATGTGCGGCCCCGCATATAAGCCAACGGTGCCACTTCAATAATTTGCTTTTCAAACAATTTCTGAAACGTTTCTGCGCCGAGCAGATCGAACAATCCGTCGTACAACGGTCGCAGATAAGGATCCACCTTATTTTGCAAATCCCCCGGTAGGAAGCCCAACTTTTCACCGGCTTCCACCGCAGGACGTGTCAAAATAATGCGGCTCACATCTTTTGACTTAAAAGCTTTTACAGCCATCGCTACGGCCAAATATGTTTTGCCTGTACCGGCCGGTCCTACGCCAAAAGTAATTGCATGTTTTCGAATTGCGGCCAGATATTCCCGCTGGCCCAGTGTTTTGGGGTGGATCGGTCTTCCTTTAGCCGTTACGGCCACAAAATCATCCGTCAATTCCCGCAGCCGTTTTTCCTCACCATCACGGGCCAAGCTAATGCAGTAGCGTACGGTTTGTTCCTCCAGAGGGGTGTGGTTCTGCATCAAAGTAACCATACCATCCACCGCATGAGCGGCTGCATCCACATCTTTTTCAGCGCCGCTGAAACGCAGTTCCGAACCGCGGCAAACCGCCGTAACCCGGAACTCTTTTTCTAATAGATGGATATTCTGGTCGCAGTTGCCAAAAATGGCGGCTGCCAGTTCAATACTATCCAATTCAATGGATTGCTCTGCCAAATTTCTTACCCTCCATATACGATACATCATGGTAACCCATTCAGATTATATCACAATTTTTCTCAAAAGAAATTGTCTATTTTGCACAAAATTTTTCATATTCTTTTGACGGCACCCTTTTATGCGCCTGCTTTTCCCGCTTTAAGGGGTTCCGGTAGCTATATCTGCACAAAATTGATAGGTAATGGTACAGGTTTCGCCTTGTTCATCACGGGTAATTTGACGCTGTTCTGATTCAATTACCGCATCCGGAAATTCCTCGCGCAGTTGGATTCGACAGGCACGACGAGCCAGCGCTTGTGCCTGCTGGGAAGAATAGGTAATGTTCTGAGGGGAAGCCTCCCAGATCGTTTGACGATACATACATCCCGGCAAACTCACTCTTCCCAAATGCAGCGGCTCCCATGTTGCCTGCATGCTTCCTTCTGCAAAATCAGAATCAGGCGCAGCAATTTCCCACGGATGCCCCAACAAATATAGGGTCTCCTTGTTTTCACTTTTTCCATACAGGCATTCTGTCTCTACGGAATATGGTTGGTATGCGGTATAGCTTTTTTGTACGCGCCCCAAAACTCGTCCCGCCGCACCTTGCAAAACCTCTTTTTCTTCCCGCCCCCATCGCACCACATCTACCAAAAGCTGTCCTTGCTCCACAGTCTGCCCCACTTCTACCGCCGTGAACCCGCTCTGGGTTTCTACGGCAACAATTTCTGCCGCAGCTTTCGCATATAAGGGATGCATCGGAGCCTCTTCTTGGATGGTTTGATACTCCGCCGGTGTACTTTCAACGGACACACAGCCGCCCGTAAAGTTCAAACTAACCCAACCGAAAATATCACTTTGCTCTAAAGCAACATTTTGTGCCGCAGCCAGTGTTTCATCATCCAACCATACGCCTTCGTAAATCCCCGCTTGATAAAGAAGCGCCCGCATTCGCGTAGCTTCAGCTTCTTCAAGGTTTCCAAAATCGATCGTCCAGACAAGCCCCCCAAAGCATTGCAAAAGCAGCATAAACAAGCAACTGCCCAGCGGGATTCCCGGGCGGCGAAGTAGCTTTTCTGCCCAACGTCCGGGACCGCGACGATATAATACGGTGAATTGCCAGCCACCCTGTCGCGCAAGTGCGGCCAATTTTCGATAATCAAGGCCTACCGCACGCGCAGTAAAACCATCCGGTTCCCAGCGCAACTGTGCCAGCCGAATTTCCTGCGCAGCCGCCAAATTGAGAAATCGCTGCAAATTCTTTCCCTGCACCCGAAACACAAAATCGTCTGCGGCCCAAACGCTACGTTGCATGCTCGGATGCCTCCCATTTATTTTGAAATGTAATGTGTTGAATCCGTCCAGCCAGAATCAGCCTTTTTCCTGCCAAAGATTCTATCCGAAGTTCTGTGCCATAAAATGTTACTATAAAGTTTCCCATGTCCAGACAAATTTTTTCTGCCCCAAAATCCAGCACTTTGCGGCATCCTTCCGTCATCAAATACCCACCGCGCAATTCAAATTCCGGTAAACGATAAAATTGTTTGGTCGGTTGTGCCAGCATACCGCGCAGAGAAGCCCCTTTGGCAGGGGTGCGTCTCGGCTTATATTTCGGACGTTTCATAGCCCTGCCCTCCCGCAAGAATCCTTGATCCCTTCAATATACGTAACCGGAGGTCTATTCTATGAATCAACACTGGAAAACCGTGCGCCTTCCCCTTCTCCTTTGCGGAATTTTCTCCTTTTTGCTGCTGCGCAATCCCGGTTTGGCATCGGAAGGATTTCAAAGCGGCTTACAACTTTGTATGCAGACCGTACTGCCTGCGCTGTTTCCCTTTTTTGTAGTCTGTGAATTGTTGGTTGCCTGCCCTTTACACGGCACAGCGCTGAGACTTCTTGCCTATTTGTTTGGATTCCGGCAAGAAAAAGCCGGCCTTGCCCTTTTACTTTCTTGGATTGGAGGCTATGCAGTCTGTGCCCGCCTCACCCATCACCTTTCTCGTCATGGTGAACTTACACGTCGGGAAACTGATCTTCTATTGTTGTTGGGCTGCTGCTCCAGCCCCGGGTTTGTAATCGGTTGTGTGGGAGGACTGCTATTGGGGAATCTCCGTCTGGGTGTACTTTTGTATGCTGTACAAATTGCCGCCAACCTTCTTTCTGCCGCATGCTGTTTGCCGTTTTTACCCTCGCAAGATACATCCGCGCTATCTCATCCTGATACGGCCGCCTCGACACCCAACTTTTCCATGGCCTTGAACACAGCCGTGAACAGTTGTATGCAGGTTTGTGGATGCGTTCTCTTTTTTCGTATCGTCAGCGCTGTCATGCAACCGTTTCTTCCCCCTTATCCGATCGCACTTCCTATTTTTAGCGCCCTTTTGGAAATCAGTTCTGGATGCTTCGATTTCGCCGCACAAGGTGGGCAGTGGGCATTGTACGGCTGCTGTTTCTGTCTCAGCGTATTGGGCCTATCTGTGTGGGCGCAGCTTTCCGTACTCTTGCAGGGAACAGGATCGCTACGTCTTTTGGCTGTAAGCCGTTGCATCCACCTTTTTGTATCGTTCTTTTTGATACGTATGCTGGTATGCTTTTTACCCGGAGCCACCGCTGTATACAGCACGTTGACTTCCCGTGTCATTCCGACACATCGTTTGCCGTGGGATGCCGCCTTTTTAGGATTTTGCTTTATTTGTGCCGCACTTTACAAGGTTCGCCAAAACTTCTATAATTAATAAAGTATATTTCTTTATTTTGGGGTGACGCTATGTTTAAGAAAGTATATTACGGCAGCAAGATTGCACCAGCCTGCGCTTATTGCTTACATGGAACCCCGGCGTCCGACCCCAAAATGATTCTATGTAAACTGAAAGGTGTGGTTTCTCCCTATTACTGCTGCCGTCGCTTCCGATACGATCCTCTTCTGCGAGTACCCCACCGCCAAGTTCTTCCGGAATTGGATCCCAAAGATTTCACGCTGGAATAATAGCAAAAGGAGTCCCTTATGGAACAGCCCAAACGCAATCGACGTCAAGAGCTGCGTCTTCTCTGGAAGGAGAAAAAAGCCGTCACGCTGGTCTACATTCTTCTTCGCACCTCTGTGCTGCTGGTCATGTTGGCACAGATCTTCAACCGAAATTTTGAGAACGTTTTCTTGTGTGTACTCACCTTACTTTTGTTTTCCTTGCCCTCTTTACTGGAGCGGAAGCTGGATATCGATCTGCCTAACACGCTGGAAATCATCATTCTTTTGTTCATCTATGCCGCCGAAATTTTAGGAGAGATCGGTGCCTACTACGTGACCTTCCCGTATTGGGACACCGTATTACACACCTTAAACGGTTTTTTGTGTGCTGCAATCGGATTTTCCTTGCTAGACATCCTCAATCGGCACAGCCGTGCTCGCTTTCATCTTTCCCCCTTATATCTTGCAATCGTTGCCTTCTGCTTTTCCATGACGGTTGGCGTGGTATGGGAATTTTTCGAATGCGTAATGGATCAGTTTTTCTTTCTGGATATGCAGAAGGACAGTATCGTTCATAGCATTGGCACAATTTTGCTCGACCCAACGGGTGGCAATCATCCCGTGGCGCTTCATAACATTGTGGATTTGATCGTAGTGCAGGCGGACGGAACCCAGACCGCTTTGGGGCTGGGCGGCTATTTGGATATTGGTTTACTGGATACGATGGAGGATCTTTTTGTCAATTTTATCGGCGCGCTTATCTTTTCGATTATCGGCTACTTCTATGTACGCAGCCGCGGGCAAGGGAAATTTGTCAAACGTTTCATCCCCATCGCCAACAATAGCACCCCGCTCTCGAAAGAAAAAGGTGAAGAATCCAAATGAATTTCATAATGCTGTCGCCCAACTTTCCCGAAACCTTCCGTTGGTTCGCGATTCGTCTTCGAGCCAACGGTGTCACCGTTTTGGGTATAGGCGATGCCCCCTATGATTCCCTTCATCCCGATTTGCGAAACGCATTAACTGAATATTATCGTGTATCAGATCTGGGCAATTATGACGGCATGGTTCGCGCGGTAGGATATTTTACCTTTCGCTACGGCAAGATCGACTGGTTAGAATCCAACAACGAGTACTGGTTGGAGATGGATGCCGCATTGCGCACAGCATTTAACATTTGCACTGGTCCCAAGGCAGATGCGATCCATGCGTGGAAAAGCAAGTTGGCTATGAAGGAAATCTACCAGCGCGCCGGAATCCCCTGTGCCCGCTGTGTGCCAGTGACCACCCAGAATGCCGCGCTTGCTTTTGCTGCCGAAGTGAGCTATCCGGTTGTAGTAAAACCGGACAACGGCGTGGGTGCCAATGCTACCTATCGTTTGGAAAATGATGCTGACATTGCCGCCTTTTTTACCGCTTTGCCGCAGGTTCCTTATGTGATGGAGGAGTATGTTCCCGGTGTCGTTACAACCTACGATGGCATCTGCAATTCAAAAGGCGAAGTTCTATTTGCTGTCAGTCACGTAACGCCCAACTCCATTATGGATATGGTCAATCGCGGGGTTCCCACCTATTATTACATAGATGCTCACCTTCCCGCCGATGTAGAAACTATCGGACGCCAAACCTTAAAGGCCTTTGGCGTGACACAACGCTTTTTCCATTTTGAATTTTTCCGGTTAACCAAAGATAAATCCGGTCTGGGCACAAAGGGTTCTTTGGTCGGATTGGAAGTTAATATGCGCCCGGCAGGCGGCTTTACCACCGAAATGATCAATTACGGGCAAAGTGTAGATGTCTACCAGATTTATGCAGACATGGTTGCTTTTGACACTCGCCGCCATAGCTTTGTAGGTCCAAAAAGCTACTGTGTTTATATTGGCCGCCGCCTTCACAAAAACTATGCGCTTTCGCTGCAAGAACTTTGCGGCACCTGTGGGGATCATCTGCTTGTAACCGGACAAATGCCTCCGGCTCTTGCAGGCGCCATGGGCGAAGAATTTGCGATTGGTTGCTATGCCGCCAAATCTGAAATGGATCGTTTTGTTCGACAGGCCTTTGCTTGCCCGCGAAAAAGCAAACATTCCTGATATAGTTTTGAACTATATGAAACAGCCCCCGGAACCTTTCAAAGGTTCCGGGGGCTGTTATGCTTGCTTATCTACGGTTGAAAGGAGCGCGACTTAGTACATGCCGCCCATGTCACCACCGGCCGGAGCAGCCGGAGCCGGCGGTTCCGGCAGATCAGCCACGAGGCTCTCGGTGGTCAGGACCATAGCCGCCACGCTGGCCGCATTTTCCAAGGCAGAACGAGTGACCTTGGTGGGATCCACGATACCGGCCTCGATCATATCATCCACATACTCTTCCTTCTGCGCATCGAAGCCATAGTTGGCCTTGTTCGCCTTCAGGATATTGTCGATGATCACGCTGCCTTCCAGACCAGCGTTGGCCGCGATCTGGCGCAGAGGAGCTTCCAATGCCTTGCGCACGATCTTCGCACCGGTGCGCTCGTCGCCTTCCAGTGCATCGACAACCTTGTCGACAGCAGGAATAGCATTGATGGTAGCCGTACCGCCGCCAGCAACAATACCTTCCTCTACCGCTGCCTTCGTAGCGTTCAAAGCATCCTCGATGCGGAGCTTCTTATCTTTCATCTCAACTTCAGTGGCAGCGCCAACCTTGATAACGGCTACGCCACCAGCCATCTTGGCCAAGCGCTCCTGCAGCTTTTCGCGATCAAAGTCAGAAGTAGCCGTAGTGATCTGGCTGCGGATCTGCGCAACACGATCTGCAATGGCCTGCTTGTCACCATTACCGCCGACGATGGTGGTGTTCTCCTTGGTGACCTTAACCTGACGAGCAGTGCCCAGCAGCTGCATGGTGGCATCTTTCAGCTCATAGCCCAAATCGCTGCTAATCACAGTACCACCGGTCAAAACGGCGATATCCTGCAGCATCTCCTTGCGGCGATCACCGAAGCCGGGAGCCTTCACGGCAACAACATTCAAACCACCACGCAGACGGTTGATGATCAGGTTGGACAGTGCATCACCCTCTACGTCCTCAGCGATGATGAGCAGCTTGCGGCCGGACTGAATGACCTGCTCCAGCAGCGGCACAATGTCTTGGAACACGCTGATCTTCTTATCGGTGATCAGCACGGAGCAATCCTCGTAGACGGTCTCCATCTTTTCGGTGTCGGTGACCATGTAGGGAGTCACATAGCCACGATCGAACTGCATGCCTTCCACAACTTCGGTGTAGGTCTCGGCAGTGGTCTTGTTCTCCTCAATGGTGATAACGCCATCCGCAGTGACTTTCTCCATTGCATCGGCAATCAACTGGCCAATCTCAGCATCACCTGCAGAAACAGTGCCAACGCGGGCAATGTCCTTGCTGCCGTTGACCTTCTGGCTGTTGGCCTTCACAGCATCCACAGCAGCGGAAACAGCCTTCTGCATACCGCGCTTAATGTCCATGGGATTCGCACCCGCGGTCACGTTCTTCATACCTTCGTTGACCAAAGCCTGTGCCAAAACGGTAGCCGTAGTGGTACCGTCACCAGCGGCATCGTTGGTCTTGGTTGCCACTTCGCGGACCAGCTGAGCACCCATGTTCTCAAACTCATCCTTCAGCTCGATCTCTTTTGCGATGGTCACGCCGTCATTGGTGATCAGCGGGCTGCCAAACTTCTTGGCCAGAACCACATTGCGGCCTTTGGGGCCAAGGGTAACCTTAACAGTATTGGCCAGCTGGTCGATACCGGCGCACAGCGCCTTGCGGGCTTCAGCGCCCTGCTTAATCTGTTTAGCCATAGAGCATTATCTCCTTTGTATCAGAACGTTATGATTTGAATCGAATTACTCCACTACCGCGAGGATGTCGTTCTGGCGGACGATGGTGCATTCCTCACCGTCCACCTTCACTTCGGTGCCGGAGTATTTGCTGGTCAGCACTTTATCGCCGACCTTAACAATCATCTGGACTTCCTTGCCGTCCACCATGCCACCGGGACCAACAGCAAGAACTTCAGCAACCTGCGGCTTTTCCTTAGCGGAACCAGACAGAATCAAGCCACCTTTGGTGGTTTCTTCTTCTTCGACCAGCTTAATCACAACACGGTCTGCAAGAGGTTTGATTTTCATAACGAAAGATCCTCCCTAATAAAAGATTTCTCTTTAAAGATTTGGTTTAGCACTCGGTTGTCTTGAGTGCTAAACATATAATAACCACTTTCGCATAAAAAATCAAGAGGTTTCTATATAAAATTTTTATGAACATTTTAATTTATAAGGAGCCTCCACTTGCACTCGGTCAGCTTATATGCTTTTTTGTCAATCTCTCTTGCTTTTTGCTCTAAAAGTGGCGTTTACGGTTCTTCGATTATCTTGGCTTTATACATTCCCCGCCTTCGGAGCCGCTCTAGAACCTCATAAACATCCACCCCTTTCACACAAAGGCGTCTGCATTGACCGGGTGATTCCTGAGAAAAGGTATCCCATACGGTAACAAGGTGCTCCGCTTCCTCAAGCCCGTATCTTTCTAGGAGCGGAATAAAGCGGCGTGGCGTTGCAGAATATAAATCCGTCAATTTGTACTTTTGTACAAACACTTCCTCATGGTTGGCATGGGAAGCAATCGCAAATTGAGAAATTCCATCGCCCCACAAAACCTCACCGTACGAGTCCAGAATAGAATCTATCTGTTTTTGCGTTTGACCATCTAGATAATAGACCGCTTGATGTAGTATACCATTTTGTCCAGTCTGTTGTTCTTCCTGCGCCGTAAGCGGCAGTTACAAGACAAAAAACAAAGGTTCCGGAAAGCTTTGGTACATCTCAGTTACCAGCGGCTGCAATTTTTCAAAGCTAATATTCGCCCGCAAGCACTGATTTTCATATACTTCAAATTGTTCTGCAATCCTTTCAGGAAAAGGGATCGATACGCCCGGCGCCGGCTGAAACATCTGCTCTTCCCTCCCAAAATTTCATTTCAAAGATATAAAAAAGAAGCCGACTGCGTTCCCGCAATCGACTTCTTTTCTGCGTTGGAGCTAGTAGTCGGACTTGAACCGACGACCTGCTGATTACGAACCCGGAATATATGCTTCCAAACAGTGAAATTCGAATCACAAAAAACGAGTCATCGTTACTTTTCCTTTTATAATGCTTCATCGTAAGCAAGCAATGGTAGTCAAAAAGTAGTCAGCCTCGATTATCCAAACAGTTTGTACATCTGTTGCGCCATCGCAGCACTGTATCCGGCATCCTGCATACTCTGGATCGCTGCAGCTTTCTTGGAACCGCTGATGGTCTTTCCGTTCGCTCCCTTCTGTCCTTCCGCCGAATCAATCAGCGTCTTGGCCATGATCAGGTCATACAACTGCTGGCTGTCGTTTCCGGCTCGCTGCTGCACTTCCTGCATCCACTTGTACGGCTCAAAATCAGAGACATCAGCTTTGGCAATCTGGGTAGCGTAGTCTTCTACCTTCGATACAAACCCTGCCTGTTCTTCCTTCGTGTAGTTCCCCGCATTGGGAATTAACTCATTCAGAATGTTATAGGCCGTCTGTGTACGTTTCTGCGCATAGTCGATGTACTGTTTTCCGCTCAGTTCCACCTCCTCTCCTCTGGCGTTAAACTTCGTAGCGGCCCTGTCCGGAAGCACCTCTTTTCCCTGACTCTTGCTCAGGTTCTGCAGGTAGTTGTCTACCTTGGCCGCACCGCTGTTCTGCAGCATTCCGGAATAAGTTGCAGCTTCTCCTGTACCATACAGCGCCGCAAGTTTGTCTATCTGGGTCTCATTGCTCTCCACGTCCTTGTACAGCTTCATATAGGTGTTTTCTTCAGAGCCTCTCAAGTTATTGTAAAGGGCCTGTGCCTCGCCGGCGCTGTATCCCAGAGACTTCTGCAGCTGTTCAACTGCGTTGGATACCTTGCTTCCACTGATGGTCTTTCCATCCGCGTCCTTTTCACCTTCAGCACCGTTCACAATCTGTCGCGCCTGAATCATCGCCGCGATATTCTTGCCTCCGCTCAGCGTCTGCACTCTTGCCACCCAGTCTTTGGCTTCATATCCAGAAATCACCGTTTCACGTGCCGTCTCCTGAGCATACTCCTTTGCAAGTGTCACAAACCTAGCCTGCTCCCCAGTGGTTGCCGTCGCTCCGGCCGTTCTCATATACTCGTCTATGAGATTCACAGCCGCGCTCTGCAGGCTCTTGGCATATTGGATATAGTCAGGCCCTTTCAGCACTACCTTGTGCTCTGTTCCCTCGCTGTCTGTGTAGCTGATTTCATTGTTCAGGTGCTTCGGCAGAACGGCTTTATTCTCCTCTCCTTCCTTTCCGCTGTTCTTTGCCAGCGCCTGCACCCAGTTGTCCACGGCCTTGGCCTTGTCGGTCCCCAGCATTTCGCCGTAAGTTTTGCCCTGATAGAGCGCTTTGAACTCGTCCTTGTCCCCTCCAGCCGCCTTTACCTGATTGTACAGATCAATGTAGCTGTAGTCGTCCTCGGCCCGGTTCATCTTGCGGTCCAATCGCAGCGGGTCCTGCAGATCGGTAATCATGTCGTAAGCGCTCTTTGCTTCCCGCACAGCGGAACTCATGGGAATTCCGGTCAGACTCGATAGTGCCGTCGCCACCTGATAGGTCAGCCTGTATGGCGTGATATCCCCCTCTTGAGCCTTCTGAATAGAATCTACAGCGCTTATCATATCCGAGAACATCTCCATATCGCTGCGGGTCGCATCATAGCCCTGCGCGATGCTCAGAATATCTTTCACAAGCGGAATATTGTTCAAAAGTTTCACGCCATCCCGGAAGTTCTCCCAAAGTTTCTCCAGATACCGCTCGTCGTATTCCTTGTCACGGTCCTCATCCCGCGACACGCGGGCGGCATCGATGAGGCTTGCCGCAGCAGCCGTTCCCAGCGCGGTTAAGGCATAGGTGGCCGTGGCACGGGCGAAGTTCTTCTTTGCATCCTTCTTCCCATGGACCACATTCGTCCAGGCTTCTGCCATCATACTGTAACTCTTGGTCGGCTCCGCAAAGAAGTTCGTGCTCATCTGTGCCAGCGGGTTTTTGCTGCGCATAATGTGGCTTCGGTGCAGCACACTGTCCACCACCTGAGTCTTGTCCACGATTTCGCTCAGCCGGTCCGCGCAATACTGGTTGAATCCTTCCGTTCCGGTTTTCATACCTTTTGCTCTGGCCTCGGCCTCACAGGCGTTCCACAGCGTGCCCCAGGTTACCTGATCCCCCAGTTCCGCCAACTTGGTTCCGACTTCCCGCACCGAATCCAGTGCGGTCTGCTCACCGGTCAGAACGGTTTTCATACTCTGACCAAGGTTCGTTTCAAAGTAGCCCCAGCTTTTCCACTTTGCAATGGCACAGTGTTCCTCTGCCATCTGCATCCCGTAGCGCAGCTTTGTCACGTCGGCAGCCAGACCCTCGGCCAGATATTTGGGGCTCATAACAGCCGCCGCCCGGATGTATGCCGTCGGCTGCTGCACTGCCACACGGAGGTTTGCACTCACCTTCGCCACTTTCCAGTTCCTAGTCACCTCTTTGGTAAACTTGTCCAATCCTGTGGTACTCGGCTTTGCACTCATACCGTTGATGTCCTGCATAAGGGTCGTGAAATAGGCTTTTCCGCTTTTACCGAAAATTCCTTCGATTTCCTCCTTGGTGCTTACATCCGTTCCGCTCTTCCAGTTGTACCACTTCATGGCATCACTGAGAGGCACGCTCCATGCGTTATAGGTCGCCATGTTGGCCACATGGTTGGCCCAGGTATCAAAGGCATCTCCCACCAACACACTGTTGTTGGCGTATTTCTGCAGGCTCTTCGTAAAGCCCTGGTTCTTGATGGCCCAGAATCCTGCCGTGCCCCCATCGGTCGCATCACTGGTCCTTGTCTGGTTGGAATCGCTCTTTATCGGCCAGTAGTGCCGCTCGTTGAATTTGTCCAGTCCGTAGAGCTGACGGCTCACCTCATTGCCCCAGCCTGCCGGGCCGTCCCTTGCGCTCAGGTAGTCGCTCATCTTTCTGGCGATCTGCACCTGCTCGTTTGTCAGGCTTCCCACGATTTTGGCAAGATCTGCCGGCGTGATGTTTACACGTTTTCCCTTCTTGGATCCCTGGCTGTCCACCAGCGTGATTCCGCCCTGCATCAGGTGCTCGTGGGCCTGCTGCCGCTGGCTCAGGTTGTACAACTCCATGCGCTGACCTACCGTCATCCGAATGGTTTTACCGTCGTGCAGCTCGAACTTCTGTGCCGGCGCACGGTCTCCCGTCCATTGGGAGATATCTGTGTCTCCCACAATATCATCGAAGGCATTCTGGGCGCTGTCCAGCAGCCACACGCGCTTGTCAAAGCCTTTCCGGATGGGCTCGTATACCTTTTTCTGTGCCGTTTCCCCCAGACTCGTGAAGTACCGCCGCGCATCCATCATATCAAGACCCAGCAGCTGGCTCGCCGCAATGCCCACACGGCTCTCGGAAGCCTTTTCTGCCCAGACATAACGGTTTTTCAACAGCGTTCCTGCTTCCTTCTCCATCTCCTGTGCGCTTTCCTGAGCAATCTCGTCCACAGTGCGTCCTTGCGCATCGCTCATCATCTTGTTGGCGTTCCGGATACTGGTCTGCATACTTGTCAGCACATCGGCCAGCTGTTTCAGCTGCCGGCTGTTCATGGTCTGCACATCCAGTGTTTCCGTTCCAGCCATCAGCTCGCTGATCATTTCCGGCAGGTCAGGGTCAAAATCCGCATAGACATCGGTGTCCGTCAGCCCGCTATCGGCTGCCAACGCGTCCTTTGCCATCAGTTGGATGTCTTTCATGGTTTCCTGCCAACGCACCGCAGTTCCGGTTCCTTCCCGTCCCACATTCATATTCAGGCTGTTCAACAGATTCAGAACGGCGCCCTGCATCTTCGTCTGTATATGCTGCTGTTCCGTCGGTTTCATCAGCCAGCGGTGCAGTGCCTGTACGCTCTTTTGCACCCGCTGTCGATGCTTCGTCACATCGGCCCTTTCTTTCTTGTTTGACCACTGCAGCTCCAGTGCGGCCCGGCGCCGCAGCAGGACGTCATTTGCCTGCTTTCTTGCTTTCACGATCTGGTTGTGTGTTTTGATCACGAGTTCCTGATCATGGGCTTCTTTCGCCGCCTTGTACTGGTTTTCCAGTTCCGTCATGCGGTCCCTTGCCCATTTTCTCTGTTCCTGTAGCTTCTGCTCATAAGCGGTCTTCTGCTGTGCCATAGCCTGCGCTTTTTTCTGCCGAAACTGTTTGGCCATGGCTTCCGCCTGTGCAGCGCTACGGTCTGCGTATGTCTTCCGTCTGGGCATACTCAGGTAGGCTTCATACAAGTCCTGCGCCAAGTAGGCCGCTTGTTCTTCTTCGCTCATGCCCGTCTCCAGATCATAGGCAGCCCCGTCCCGCACTTCGTCGTATACTTCCATCAGGCGTTGGATGTTATCCGCCGGGGCGGCTTCCGGGTCAAAGATGCCAGGCCATTCTTCTCCCAGTTCCTCGAAAAGGGTATCGATTCTCCCGCTTGTTCCGCTTTCATCCGCCAGCCTTACGTTCATTCTGCCGAACAGCGCCCGGCGCACATTGCCCCATGTTTTTCCGTTAGGGCCATCTCCATACAGGTCCAACAGGTCCTGATACAGCGGGGATCCTTCCCTTACAGTCCAATCGGCAGCCCGCACCTTGTCCAGCAACGGCTTGTACACTTCCCGTGCCTGATTCACACCGGGCCGCTGCTGGCTCAGCACGCCGCGCGCCAGATCCGTCAGGGTCTCCATCGCTTCCTGTACGCCACTCACCTTGCCCCGGCTCATGCTCTCATAGACGCGCCGCAGCTCAATTTCAAGCTGTGCTGCGCTATACCGGGAATGGGTGTTCTGTACCACACGGGTGGCCACGTCGTGCACGGCTCCTGTATCCATCAGGTGGCCGCCGCTCAGCCGCGTTTCCTGCTTCAGCAGCTCAATTTGGTCAGCCATTCGGGTATTTTCCCGTGCCAGTTTCCGGTTTTCCGTCTCCGCAGCCCGGCGTCGGCGTCTTTCCGTCACCAGCTCCTGCTCATCGCTGCCTTTTCTGCTATAACGTAGTGCCTCCTTTAAATTATCTGTACCAGCTTTCTGCGCATCAATTCCCAGTTCATACCGTACCGTCCCGGCAAGGTTGTCGCCCCATACTTCCTTGACGCTGTTCAGGAACTCTGGTATACTGATTGTGTTGGAACGGTCTGGGGCCACGGTATTCGTACCGATCCCCTGTCCCTTTATGGGCGCTGTTCCAACTTTTTTGCTTGTATGTGCATACAAACTCCCCTGCAAAGGCTGCAGGCTGTCTCCATCAAGTGTTGCGTTGCCATTCTCGTACATATTGACTATGAACCGGATGGCACGCATTGTTCCATTTTCATCCTGACAAGCCCCTAAATACACATCGGAACGCAATTCCTTACCGCGCGGTTCAAGTTCATTAATCTTGACCGCGTTTTCTATTATCTGACCAATTTTTCCGATATATGTCCCGTTTTTCTGTACGCTTCCTTTCCGCAGCAACCCATGGCGCAGTCCGTCCTGTGTAACCACAATAGTATCCCCGGTATAGTTGTTTACCACTCGGCCATTTTTCTTTCCATAGGTACGCTGGGTGCTGTTCAACCCATCTTCAATAAGCTGCTGCACACTCTTCCCTTCTGCCGCATTGCTTTGCACGGCAGTCACCTGCATATCCGGCAAATTCTTAAGCGTTTGGTAACTCACCTGTTCTCCGCCGGTCATCTTTCCTTGCGGGTGTTCTTTCCTTACTGTTGTTCGCTCTCTTCCCTCCTCCCGGCTTTCCTCCCGCAGCGCGGCGATTTTCTGGTTATACTCCTTTCGGCGCCGTTCATATTCCTGCCATGCCGGGTTGCTGCTCTTCCATTCTTTCATTTGTACGCCAAACAACCCGTACATCTGCCGTTCACGCTCATAGTCCGCCCGTACCTGCCGCACTTCCTCGCTGTCCAGCCACGCATCCCGCTCGCGGCGCAGCCGCTCCGCTTCCTCTCGGCTGTCAATCTCTCGGCTGTATTCAGCATTACTTCCCACTTCGCCGAATACTTGACGGAACGGCACACCCTGTATATTGACTTTTCCACCCTGGTATGTTATTCTTCCTATAGAACTCAGGTGGTTCAGTTCCGACGAAGCAAGTTTGAAGCTGAAGGAACTGAGCACAGTCTGGGTTATTTTTTTATCTGGGGATGCGTACAGCACGTTGCTCTTTTTCAGGAATCCTTTGGGGTTCACATCCTTGGCATAGGCGCTGCTGACCTTATTAAAGTCCTGCAGCCCCAATTCCATATCCTGTCTGGAGCTCGGTGCCAGATCCAGCGCACAGAGCACTGGGTTTCCCTGGGCGTCCGTAACGGTTCCCACCACAACGATCCGGCTGTTCTGTTTTGTCCCGGGCAGTATACTTGCGCCCTGACTTTCCAGCACCAGCGCCGGGTGTTCCAGCATGGCAGGTATCTGACGGATCATATCCATGGTCATGCCCGGGTGGTCGCGCAGAATTTTGCGTATTTTTCCACTCAGCATCACGATACTGCGGTCGCGCACTCCAATACTTTGCAGCGCCTCGCTGGTCGTCCCCAGAGTAAAGATTTTGCTCTCATTTCGCCCTTCGGCATCCCATTCACGGATTTCCCGGTCAAATTCCGGGTTGATACTGTACTCTGCCTCGCTCCGGCTCGCCGCCGGGGCGTTTTCTTTTGCACTCAACTGCAAACCTGCCTGTTCCGCATTTTGCCTGGCGTTGTCCAGCTCATACAGATAATCATTGATCAATGCGCGCCGTGCTTCCAGCTGGTCCGCCCGCTCAGCCATCTGCCGCGCCTGGGCAGCTGTCACCGTCGCGTCGCCGCCCCGCAGCAATCCCCGTACCTTTTCCAGCAGAGTATCCAGCATCTCCCGCAGGGTCTGCAGGATGGTCTTTTGTTCCTGCACGGTGTAACCGCTCTCGGTACTCAGGTAGGCCAAAAAGCTGCGTACGCCGCCCTCTGTGCTCATCACGCCGCTCAGGATATCCCGGGCCGCCTCATCGGCCCCCTTAGCGTAATCGCCATAGGCCGCCTCGTACCGGGCCATATCTTCGCCTGTTCGCTGTCCGCCTTGCTGGGCATACCATTCCAGCGCACTACTCCGTAGCCGCTGCCAACCTTCCGGGTTATAGCTTCCCATGTAGTGGGTCATCTCATGCGCCAGTGTCTGATAGGCATTGGAACTGTTTTCTCCCAGCGCGATCTCACTCATGGCGGCGGCCCACCGCCCGTTGGCTTTTCCTCCGGCGTCATCGGTCAGCTCCTGTACTACCTTGATGTTTACCCCCAGCTTGTAGGCTGCCGCCTGTAATACCGTATCGTCCATCGCGGCGTTCAGCTCTGCTCCGTTTTCGTACTGTACCTGCCCTTCCACACGGCCGCCTCCGGGGGCGTCCTGCACCGGGGTCGCCGCCTTCTGCCCCAACTCCCAGGCACGGCGCAGCACGCTGTCCTGCTTCAATACTGCTGCCCTGTTCTGGTTCAGCTCCATAGCCTGTTCGTAGCTCAGCGCCCCGCTTCGCCCCGCGTCATAAAAATTCTGTACAGCTGTGGTATACAGTGCTGCGTTTGCTTCTGGCTGGTAGTTTTCCGCCGCCAAGGTGCGCATCTCCGGTGTAAAGCTCTCGTTTCCCTCCGCCCACTTCCGCACCTGCATGGCACGCTCCTGTATCTCCTCCTGTTGCACCTGCTCAGCTCTCTGGGCAGTCTGGCCGTCTGGGAGCAGCTGATTCAGCTGGTTATCTGACTGTACAGATCCTGCCTCTGCCTGCTGCATCCGGGCAGCATTCACGGCATTCTGCTGCACCTGTGCAGCTCTCTGGGCAGTCTGCCCGCCGGGGATCAGCTGGTTCAGCGGGTTTTCTGCCTGCACGGTCCCCGCTCCAGCCTGTTGCGTCCGGGCGGCGTTCACGGCATTCTGCTGCACCTGTGCAGCTCTCTGGGCAGTCTGCCCGCCGGGGATCTGCTGGTTCAGCAGCTCGTCTTCCCGCGCAACAGCCAGTACATCTGCCGGTTGCGTTCCCTTTGTGGCTTGCTTACCACTCTGTTGCGTGTTATTGCCGTCCTTTTTCCCGTTTCTTACAGCCGTGTTCACGGCGCGGTTGATTCCGGTACCTACTGCGCCGTAGATGCCGCCCGATGCAGCCCCCATGGCCGCACTGTATGCCAAATCTTGCAGACTAAATTCAGCCTCCGGATCCCTGTACGCCATATCTGCCAACCAGTTTGCTACATAGCTTGCAGCTTCTTCGGTTCCCTCTCCCAGCGCCTGCTGCAAGATATTTTGCAGGGCTTTCTTCCCGCCAGTCTTTACGATCTTGGTCCAGCTGCTTACAGGGAGTTTTTCTGTAGCCGCCTCAATCATGCCGCTCACAACACCGCGTTCCAGTGCCTCCTGCCGGCTCACGCCTTTCTGGCTCAGTTCGTCGATCTTCCCACCTGCTGCCTGTGCGCCCATTGTCCCAAGGCTTGCTGCCGTACCCACACCGGGGATCAGTGCCAGCGCCATGCTGGGCGCATTGGCCACTATGCTGCCTGCCAGATCATAGGCCATTTTTCCGGCGCCGCTTAAACCGGCAGCTCCCCGCTGCATCTGCTCGCTTCCCTCTCGTGCCAGCTGCAAACCGGGGGTGTTTTCTTCCTGTATCAGGTTTTCTGTACGGCTTGTGTCTCGTTTTTCTTTCATCAGCCTGCTATAGGCTGCGGTCCTGTCTTCCTCTTCCTTCGCGTAATCCGCAAAAGTGTTGTCCCCGGTTTTCTTCTTTTCTGCTTCCAAGGCCGCCTCGTACATGGCGTTTTGCCGGTCCTGATACGCCTCCCACACAGTCTGCCCAGCCGTCAACACATTGCCCGCGGCATTTTGCAGGCTTCCGGCCACCAGCCCGCCAACTCTTCGCTGCGCCTCATACAGTCCCCCGTAACTTTCTCTGGCAGCTTTCGCAGCGTCATAGACTTCCTGCTCTTGCACCGTCATGCCGGCGCGCAAACTTTCGATCGTTTTCTCATCTCGTAAAAGCGCGTGTTCTTCCGCCCACAGTGCACTTGCCTTCTCGTTCTGGCTTAAATATTCCTGAACCGCATCATACTGCGCCGCCCGGTTCTCCACGGCAAACGCCCGCAGCTTCCGTTGCTGCTCTCTCTGTTGGGCTTCTTCCTCGGCTTTCTTCTGGATCTCTTCCGCATTGGCTTGCCGGTAAGCCGCCTGCCGTTGCATACTGTCTAAAAGTTGCTGCCGTGCAGCCTGATTCCGGCTATTCCCAGAAACAGGGGCTCTTTCCTGTGCCGCATTGGCTTGCCGGTAAAATGCCTGCCGCTGCACAATGTCCAAAAGCTGCTGCCGTGCAGCGCTGTTCCCGTTATTACCAGAAGAGGCAGGGGCCATAGCCCCTGCCTGCTTTCCGGCATTATTCCGGGCTATGACTTCATTGATATAGTCCAGACTAACGCTCATCTCGTTCTCCTTTTTATGCCGCGTAATTGTTCAGCATCTTCTGAATATCGCTGGCTGTATACCCCATGGCGTTCAACTCCGTGATGATTTCCTCCTGCGAATAACCGTTGTTCAGCATCCGCTCCACCGCGCTGTAGTTTGTGCCTCCGGTTGCTGCGGCCCCCTGTTGTGTGCTCAGGCTGGCAAGTGCATTGTTGGCATTGTAGGTCGTGGCTGCGGCTTTCATGGCCGCCTCCTGTACCTGTGCATTCCATTCTGCCGTATTCGCAAGATACGCGTTCCCGATGTCCGCCAGCGCATCATACCGTGAGCTGATTGCCCCAGTGATCCCCTGCTGCAGCGCCTGTTCCAGCTGCATCTGGTATGCCATCTTCTGGTTTTCCAACTGTACCAGACTGCTGTTCAGCGCCTGCAGTGCACTGGCCTTTCCGGCGTTATATTCCTGCAAAAGCCCCGTCAAGCTCTCATTTCTTCCCACATCGATCTCATTCCGGCTGTTTCCGTAGTTGTTCTGCAAACCTGCCATGGTGCTCTCCGCTGCGCCGCCGGTCAGTCCCTGCGCCGCCATCATCTGGGGCAGGTCCCGTTTGCTCAGCATGTAATTTATATAGGCCTCATTCTGGCTCTTGTCTGCCTGCCGGTTTACCCCGGCAACACCGGTATTATAGCTGTCGGTCATCACGCCCACACTGCTGTTGTAATTTTGCTGCAACATATCCCGGGCACTGTTGTAGGCTCCGTTTAAGGCCCCCATGCTCCTGTCGTAGGCATCCTGTGCCGCCTTTCGCTTCGCTTCTTCGGCGGCCGCCAAAAGTGCCTGCTGCTGTGTGTACCAATCCGCATACGGGTTGCTCACCGGCGCCGCCACACTGGCGGTGCTGCCCGTCCCGCTGCCATATCCGCTGCCATATCCACTTCCATATCCGCTTCCGTAACCATATCCCGCACTGCTCGATCCGGAATTTCCGCCCGAACTTGCGCTCCCGCCCGTGTTGGGCGCAGTGACTTTGTAGTTGGGTCTTTTAAGAGGCAGATTATCAAACACATAATTTGCATAATCATTCGCGCTGTTAAAAATCGGATTTTTCACCGTGCTTACAGCGTTTCCCCTCGTATTTCTTCCGTTAAATAAATCGTGCATCGTCTTCCCTCCTCACCCTGTTCTCTGTACCGATTTCCTATTTCGTTCCACCCAGTTTATCCGCCGCATCTTTTCCTGCTTCCAGCATCTTGGGCAGCCAAGCCGGTATCGGTGCTCCCATCTCTACCGCATTTTCTGCGATTGAGCCCAGTTCGGTAAAAATGTACCACACCAAAATCACCGGGAACACTAAGAATTCGTAATCAAACGGCAGCCATTCCATATTGGCAAGGCTCACGCTTACCACCTTGTCTGTCACAAAAGCCACCATCACCACAATGGTCATACCCGCCTTGTGCCACACTCCGGCTCTCGCCACCGCGCTCGACCACTTTCCCTTAGCGGCTGCCGCCGCGCTGCCGCTAATCCAGTCCATCGCCATGCAGCCCACCCAGGCCAGAAACAATAATCCCATCCAACCAAAGGCTGCGCTGAACGCACTCGCCGCGGCTACCACCGCCGCCTTGAGCACCAAGAATACATTTTCGTTTTCCATCCTACGATTTCACCCTCCCAATGTAATTCAATTCAAAAATGGTAATTACAGTAATCGTTTTTGTATATATGTTTCACTTTTCCTGTCAGGAAAGTGTAATTCAGCTCAGCCCTTCCAATCCACGATGGGCACGCCGTATGCTTCGGCGGCATCGTGTTCAATGCGGCACCCCCGGGCCGTCTCCCAATCAGAGGCAAAGATCGCCGCGTCAGCAAGTGCCAAAACTTCCAAGGACCTGCCAAGGTAGACCAGTGGCGGTGTTTCTTCTGCGAAATCCGTAAAGAAGGAATCCAGCGCCTGAATTTCATCTTCCCCCAGCGCCGCAGCAGCCTGTGCGACCAGTGCCTTTCGCTCCCGCAGGATTTCTTCATCCCTCTTACCACCCATCGGTTGGCTGATAAAGATTTTTTTCATAGAACTCACCCCACAAACCGGCTGTGATACCGCTCCAACGTGTCCCAGCCGTTGCTCTGGGATAGCTCCATGACCTGCAAGGCGTCTCCGTTGCTCACGGCAAAGACCGCGGCGAAATAACCATCTCCCAGATGCAACTGCTGATAGTGCTCACTATCGGACAGCCCCAAGGCTTCGGCCAAGGCATCCGTCTGGCGCATCTGCTCATCATTGAGCGGAGCCAGACTCACCAGCTGGATGTTGGAAAGCTGGCTGTTGGGCACCAATGTGAGGTCCGGCTCGGTTACAGGTTTTGTACCGTAGATACCCACCGCGTTGTCGGTACCGCTGTAGGCTGTGGGGTCCAGACCGATGCCGGTGGCAGTGGCGCGTGCTTCCAGATGGCAGTGATCGTACCCGCCTTGCGCGTTTCCGGTCTGGCCCATGATGCCAAGGATGTCGCCGGTCTTGACTTTCTGCCCCACTTTCACGAGCAGTTCCTTGCAGTGGCAGAAATAGAGATAGTTCACCGCGTCGGGCGTCTGGCCAGCATCCAGCTGCACGCAGATGTACCAGCCCCACTCCCAGGTCTTGTCGTTGTGGTCGGTTACGATGCGGGCGCGGGTCACGGTGCCCCGAATCACCCTCTTTCCCATATAGGGCGGCATCCTGATAAACGCATCATCCAGACCTACCAGATCCAGACCCCCGTGCCAGATAGCACCTCCGCCGCGGGTGTAGCCGTAACACCCGTAGCTGTAGACAATCTGCGCTCGACCATTGAAGATGCCGGTCTGCATGTCCTGCGCCAATTTCGCGGCGTCTTGTAAAAGTGTTGTCATTTAAACCTCCTGCATCTCCTTAACTCACTCTTGTGAAATAAAAGTAGATATTCACCAGCTCGTGGGGGAGGTAGGCAAGAGCCACACCGCTGCCCGGGTGGCTGTCGCTATCTCGATAGCACTGGTATACCTGCCCGTCGTCCGGATCTCGGTAATACTTGTCTTTGTAGTAGGTCATGCCGCGCACAGCGTCGATGGGATCATCTTCAGCACCAGTTTGGCCGGGTTCTGGTTCCGGGATTTCCGTGCTGCCAGAGGTCACGGCCTCTTTCAGTGCTGCCACTTCAGACTGCAACGTTTTTACAGCGCTTTCTAGCGCGACGATACGGGATAGGGCTTCCCCGTCCGGCGTGTTTGCAGCCAAGGCGTCGGCCTTGTCCATCAGTTCGTTGTACTCTCCTTCTGTGAGCATCTGTCGTGCGTACAAATTGGCAATGGTGATTTTTGCTGCCGGTTCGGTATACGCGCCTTTTTCCATCTGCTCGGCCATTGCGGTGTATGCGGTGCTGTTCATTAAATTCCTCCTTTCGCAAGTGCAACTGCGGCTGTTACCGCGTCGCTGATCTTCTTGTCAATGTCCGGCTCCTGCTGTTCCGGCGGTTCGGTGGGATTGGGTTGCCAGAAGAGACAATCCTCATATACAGGTTCTTCATGCCGCAGCCCGTCCGGCGGATACCGCTCCACGGAGCCTTCCATCACGACTTTTTGCGTCCCGATATATCTTTTGCCGGGATAGGTGTAACCGGCCTCCAGATCGGGATTCTCAATTTCCTCACCCGTAAGGGCGTTATAAGTTTTCATATGTACCTCACATTATTGAGACATTAAGGTTTTCAAATATCCCAGTGTACATTCACTAACGTCTACATTTTCTGTGTAGTAGATGCGGTCAAGCCAAGATGTAAAATGCCAGCTGTCGCTTGTAACATCAGAAGACGGAATTGAAAGCAGTGTCATACTTTTTTCAAGGTATTTACATTTGTGATCCTCACTTCCTTTTTCCGGAACATAGGAAAGTCGCCATTGCTGACTACTACCGTAATGCAGACTCAGGAACCCCACAGTAATTGAATCGCCCGTGGTAGTTTTACTTTCGACTACCGCCCCATTTTCTACCAAATCCAGCCGAACTTCGATATGGCTATTATCGACGTCCAGCGTTTTTAATCGGATGAAGCGCTTAATCTCTTTTTTTGTGATTCTTCTTGCGCTACGCGGTGCCTCTCCCATCACATCACCCCCGGTCTAATTTCCCACCGCACAGGAATGTCAGCGGTCGGTTTTTCTTTTACCCATGTGGTTACTGTTCCATTGCCACTGGTGGTGTGTCCATCGTCGATGATAGCAAGCGCCGCAGCCAGTACCTCATCCGTGGAGACAACACCGATGGAAAGGCAGCTTGCCGGCTGCGAGAATACGCTGCTTTCGGTAATCTCCGGGGCGTCCGGGTCATCTGGGACCGGTGTCACCGTTTGTACATAGTTGTAGCCCCGGCCCTTGGCGTCCTCGTCTACCTCAGTCCAACCGTCCAGCAGGTAGGTGGCGGTATACAGGGGGGCACAGGCGGTGATAGCGGCAAAAATGTCCTTGTTTTTTCCCTGCGGGTCGTAATGCTCTTTATCCAGCACCAACTTTTTAAGGGCCTCTACCGCCTCCTCGATGGCTTTGTAGATCGGCTTCTTTACCATATCCGGGTCATACACAGCCATGGTCATATCGCCGCTGCCGATCGCTACCACCTTTTCGTTGATCGCCTCATCTGTCTGCGCTTTGGTATAGGCGCCCACCTGTTCGGCGGTCACAATGTGCGGGTTTTCCCTGTTTTTCTCATGCGCCTGCACATACAGCATCATGGCCACCAGAACCGCCTGTACCGTTTTCGCTGTTTCCCCCGGCAGTCCCTCTGGGACTTTAGCGCCCAGACTTTCTGATGCTGTTTCTGCTTCCAGCTGTTTTGCCAGCTGATTATATTTGGGCGCCAGCAGCTCCTTGGCGGTTTCTTCAAACTTAGCTTTCATTGCATCCGGCGCCAGCCCCGGCTGATCGTCTAGCATCTCTACCCCGACAGCTGCCAGTTCTTCCTCGCTGATCCTCTCAAAAGCCACTTCCTCACCTCCGATAATACCCAGTCTCTACATATTCAATACTGATGTTGTTCAGCCCGAACGGTTCATTCAGCTCCCCGTTCTCCACACGGAACCCTGCCTTGTCTACCTTCTTGATGCTGATTTTCTCCCCCATGGTCTTTGGGTTGTTATCACAGCTGAAAGACAGTTTTCCAAAATCGATGTTCGCAAAATCAAAATACCGCGCGCTGGAAGTATCCTCCCAAAGTTCTTCCCACACGCCGCTCACCCGGGCGAACACCTTTACCCCAGTAGCGGCAGCCGCCGCCAGTTCCACATAAAGCCGGCTGAAATTTTTGGCCCGGTACACATTTTTTCCGGCCACATCCAGCGTGCGCCAGCAGGCATAAATGGGCCTTCCATCGTCGCTGTAGCTCAGTAGATCGCTGGGATCCGTACAGAATTTGTATACCTTCCCGGCAGCATCCCCAAACCACAGCGTTCCTCCCTCCACCCACAGAACCCGCGCCGGTATATCGGTCAGGTAAAACCCGGCATACTGCCGAGTGGCATAGGGGGTGCTGCGGTCCGTCTGGCTCGCCTGCAACCCGTCCAGAATATAGACCTTCCCGTTCACGGCCAGCCAATACATATCCCGGTACACACAGCTGTAGGCATCTTCCAGTCCCTCTTCCTCCAGCAGCTTGCCGTTCAGGTAAAAGCTGCGCAGCTGGCTGTATTTCTCTCCGGTGATGTCCTGCGCCGTTATGGCATAAATCCCCAACGACGTCAGGAACAGCGGCTCGGTCTGCAAATATCCGAAGGTATACCGCCCCACCGCACCTTCTCCCTGCAAGATGTTCACGATGGGGAAGGCCGGCTGGTTATCTACCAGATTTCCTTCCCGCACAATGCAGTTTCGTTGGGCGTCCTGCCCATTTTTATGGGCAGCAAGCCGTGCATTCACCACGCTGTACCCTACAATGGCCGCATCACTCTGCCCCAGCACGCTGTATCCCGTATCGCTCCAGTAGGTCGGATCGTTCTGCCCGCTGTACCAGTCATAGTTTATGAGCGCCGGGTTCCCTGCCAAAAACAACCGGTCGCTGGCTCCGTTCACGCCAAATTGGATCCCCACACAGCATTGGTTGATCCGGTCCGCATAGCCTTCCACCGTGCGGCTTGCCGTGATTTTGATGTTGTCTGTACCGCTCACCGGCGTCTCCCCCGGCTCGTTGGTAAAGGTCACGGTACCGGTTTCCCTGTCCACCGTAAAATCTGTGTTTTCCTCCTTGTCATCCCAACCGCCCTCGCTGTTCATCACCTGTACCATAACGGGGCTTTCATCCAATCCTCCAAAACTCAGCTGAAATTCCTTGGCGTCCTTGTGGTCTGCATCCACCAAAAAATCCTCTTCAAAATTCGGCTGGATCAGGTTCAGACCTTCATAGGCCTGTCCACCGCCATTGGGCTGCCGGCTGATCGTTAGGATCGGCACCTTGCCGTTGGCATCCGCCCGGCTCACCGCCTCCCCGTCATACAGCAGCAGCGCCTTCCCGTCCGCGATCACCAGTTTGCTGTCAAATTCCCAGCTGGCGCTGCGCCCGTCGTTGGCTTCGCCGTATACCTCGGTGCATTCTCCCGCTTCCACACGGTACAGCTTGGTTCCCGCATGGATCAGCGGCGCTTTTCCGTTCAGTTTGTGGAATCCGTTGATTTTCCCCTCCAGCGTATAGACAGTCCTGTACCCCATCCGCTTTCGTACCTTGCCGGGCACATCCCGTATCATATTCTGCGCGTCGGGGCTTCGTCTTGCGTCCACATTGTTTGCCTGATTTGTCAGGTCCACCCCCAAAAAATCCTCAATGCGCACCACGCTCAGGCTCGGCGCGCTGCTGGACGGCATGCTTATTGGTTTATATGCCATGGTCTCACATCCAATCCGGCAGGCTGTTGTCCACCGTCACACTGAACTGTACCCCCTCTGGGTCACTGGCCAGATTTTGCAGCTTTCCCTGATACTGGGCAAAAAAGCTCTGGAAAAACCGTTGGTCATATTCCAGACTGTTGCACTGCGCCGCAATGTAGTAGGCCATGGCCAGCACGGCCCGCTCAGGCAGTTCCAGCAGCGTTTCCTGCGGGGTGGCCGCCGTGATCTCTTCCGGGATCTTCTCATACTCCACCAGCACCGGGTAGCTTTCCGCTTCCAGCACAAGGCCATCCGCACCGGTTCTCGTCTGGTACGGCACGGCGCTTCCACTTTCCGTCCGCACGCTCAGCACCTTGCGCACATCCGCCGGCACAGTCCCGGCTGCTTCTGCGCACCACTGTGCCCGGATCGGGCAATACAGGCTTACTTCCTTCTGCGCTGTGTCCATAAACACCGGTATTTTGGCGGTCAGGTCATTTTTGGGGCTGGACTCATCCAGCAGCTTCAGCACCAGCGTTTTCAGCTGTGCTACAGTCCATTGCTTCTGCATCGTCTTTCCTTCCTATCACAAGACCCCCGGCGTATCCGCCGGGGGTCCCCGTCAAACCGGCAGTTCGAATGCCTGTACTTTGGTGGTGGCCGCGCCGGTAAGATGCACATACCCCTTGTATTCGCCGCTCACCAACTTGAACTTTCCGCTTTCCAGCGTCAAGGCCGCCGGTTTGTTTGCCGTCAGGCTCACCGTCTGGTCGGCAACCCCCTGCAGGCCATTGCCCATCTTCACGGTCACCGTATCCTCAGACGAGCCCGTCAACAACAGCACGATGTTGTCATCCTTGCCGGTATACTCCACATAGATACCGTCGCTGGCATCCATGGCCGTCCCGTCCTTCAGGGTCAGGCCGGTATTCAGGTCCATTTTCTCAGGCGTGATTTTCACGATCGACATATCAGGTTCCCTCCTTCACGTTCAGCACGATCATCTCTTTGGGCCGCACGATCTTGGTACCGTACAGCACAAATCCCTTCACCGCGTCGGCAAACCGTTTTTCCGGTCGGTAGGGCTCCACATGGGTCAACGGGTTGGCAAACGCTACGGCCCGCTGGGTGCGCAGCATGATGTCATGGCCGTTGTCGCTGTTTCTGTGGCAGTTGTTGCTCATCTTCACGATCACGTTGTCATACTGCCCCACACGCCCGTTCTTCAGCATGGCGCTGTTGTTGGTGTCCAGCTGCACATAAGCCTGCCGCAGAATAGTCTTGAACCAGGGCGGCACCGTAATCACGATCTTGGTCTCCGGCTTCACATCGTTCTCCATCAGCTTCTGCACGCCAAGGTCGATCTGCTTCAGGATGTTGTCCACCGTAATCGCGGTGGTGGTCTTGTACAGTTTCGGCGCGTCGGCGCTGCCGGCCAGTGCCGCAATGTCCTCGTCCATGGCGTTGGCGGTTCCCTCGCTGCTCTCGGCGCTCAGGGCATCCATCAGGCCACCAACCGCCTGCCGCCGGTCGATGTCATCCACCAGATAATTGAAATAGGCCACACGGTTGATGACCATATCCACGCTGGTGTCCTCCACCGCTTCCGGGTCCTTCAGCACGATGCTTCCGCCCACCTGCTTGGTGATGGTCGGCTTGCCCACGCCCAGCACCTTCACGGTGTCTCCCATCTGGCGTACGTCGCCCTCATACTGCCGGTTGCAGTCCTCGGCAAACACCATGGCCCGCTCCAGTTCCCGGTTGATCTGCTCGGCCCAGATCTTGGGCACAAAATTGTTGTAACTCATTGTTCACTCTCCTCATTTCCACTGTGCCATGCTCCGGCGGATATCGTCGTAATTTTCTTCGATCTGCCGGTCCGTCATGGCTTCCACCTGTTCTTTCGTGTAAAATGCTCCCTGCTTGGCAGCGCCGGAATGGATTTTTCCCGTACTGGGCGGCTTTGGCGCCGTGCGGTTCCGCTTGGCCCGTACCGCTTCATAGGCAGTGACCGCGTCCACCTGACCGGTAGCCATCATGATCATGTACTCATCCCCCAGCTCGGTCACGCTTTTTGCCTTCTCATCGGGGTACATCTTGCGGATGGCTGCCATGTCCTGCGCAAAGACCTGCTGCTGCATTTCCCGTGCTTGCTGTTGGCGCATCTCTTCGGCCTGCTGTACCATCCGGCGGTATTCCGGGTCAGTCTGGCGTATGGTATCCCGCACGCCGTCCACCAGTTTCTGGGCCGTTTCCGGCTCAACACCGGCTTTCTGTGCCTGAGCCATAATGGCGGCATTCTGTTTCCATCGCCCCCACGCCTCCTCGCTGGCAAATGGCTGGTTTGTCTCGGGGTCCATCAGGCCCGCCGCAAACTCGTCAAAATACCGCTTCCGCTGCCGCTGTTCCGCCTCCCGGCGCCGCCGGGCGTTCTCGGCGTTCTGCTGGTTTTTCCAAACCGGTTCCTGCCGTGCAGGCTGGGCGTCTGCGTCCGGCGGGGCCTGTTCTCGGCCACCGCCATCCGCCTCAGTCTCCCGGCCTGTCCCTGCCTCCATGCCCTCGTTCCCAGACAGTTCCCGTTCTTCCACAGTTTCCTGTCCCTGTACATTCTGTTCCAGTTCCATCTCTGCCTCCATTTTTTCCCGTTGGTGGGTATTCGGTTTTTTCGCGTCCGCCGCGTAGTTTGGCGCAGGTCGCCGCCCTCGGGTGTTTCCCCGTCCCGCCGGGTCTATGCAAACCGGCTTTCGCCGGAGCTGCCTATTTCAGTTCCACACGCTGCTGCGCCTGTACCTTTCCGTACTCGCTGCACTGTCTGGCCCGGCAGGCAAGGTCCAGCACCCGGTACACTCTGGTCACCGTGTCAGGGCTCTTGTCCCCTTCTACCTCAATGCGTGTCGCCACAATGCCCATCTCACACCGGCATACTCTGCACTGCATTTCCTGTGCCTCCTGTCCCTGCCATTTCCGGCGTCATCCCGCCGGGCACAGCGCCCGCAGGGACGGTCTGCCCGGGCATACCGCTCATGCCGCCCATGGCCTGCTGCTGCGCGGCCAACGCCGCCTGCATCGCCTTTCGTTCCTCCAATATCTTGCGGAACTTGGCCGCAGGCACCGGGCTGTTGGCATCCAATACGCTCACCCATTCTTCAAACGTGATATGCCCGCCGCCCAGAGCGTTGTCAAGGCTGGTCTGCATGCTCAGCACGCTGTAGGGGTCCGCCGGGCTCACATCGATCTTGATCTGCATATCCAGCGCCGCCAGTGCCTGCGGGGTAATGATCGCCCGCATCAGCTTTTCCCCGCCCGCCGGGTCTTTGTATGCAAAGGTCAGCCCCTGCGGGCTGTAGGCGCACCACAGTTTGTACCAGATCATAGCGACCTGCTCCACAAAACTCTTGTAGGCCGCTGCCTGATCATTCAAGACCATCGCCGCCTGATCCCGCGCCGCTTTAATGGCTTCGCCGCTTGTTTTGGTCACATCCACCTGTCCGGTGGCATTGTCTCCCGCACCTTCCAGTTCCCGCGTCACGGCGATCAATTCCTGCTGCAATACTGCGCCCTCGCCGCTGGTGGTCTTGGGTTCCAGATACTGCACGGCGTTCTGGACCGGTACCCCCGACAGGTTTCTCGCCCGTACCGTAGCGCCCACCTTTTGCAGCGCCGCCGGGTTGTCGATCTTCTCGGCGTCATATACGGCGGTGGGATACCCGTACCGCTTCACGATCAAACTGCGCCGTGCCAGCGTCTTGTTGATTTCGATCTGGTTGGGGATCAGCATCTCGCACTCGCTCACCCCTCTGGCAGAGTTGGGCATATCCTCCCACCGCATCTGCGCAATAGGGTACACGTCTAATCCCTGCACCTCCTGCATCGGCTGATAGATCACCTGCTCAGTGCTGCGCCCAAACCGCAGTACCTTCTGTACCGCGCCCGTCTCGTCCGGCTCCCCGTCCACCAACGTAAAATAGACCAGCGCCGTGCACTTTCCATCCCCCTGCTTGATCTCGTCGCTTTCATCGTTGTTCAGTCTGGTGTCTGTCTCCGCATCCGATACGATCAGCTCGATTTCCTCTTCGCTAATACCGTTTTCCCGGGCCTGTCGGCGCACTTCCTCTACCGGTATCCGCTCCGCCAGTATGATCCACGCCTGCGCCTGCAGGTCCTGTTCCTGCTCATCTGCCAGATACACAGCGCTGCGGTCCACCATCCGCATCTCCAGTTTTGGGGTGCGGTCCTGTACCACCGCCTCGCTTTCCGGCCGGGCGTCAAAGGCATATACATAGCTGTCTCCGGTAATGGCCGCTGCTTTAATGACCTTCCACTTCATTTCGTCCATGCGGGTCTGTTCCCATACCTGCTTGGCAAATTCGCTCAGCTCATTGCAGATCTCCTGCAGCAGCGTATTCTCGGTCATAGCGCTGTATACAATGCTGGTATCCGTGGTGGCCACCATGGCGATCTTGTATTTCAAGATCGGCTTTATGATATTCTCCATGGGCAGTTCCTGTCCGCCCTGACTCATGCCCCACCACTGGTCTCCGCTGTAAAAATGCCAGCAGCGCTCATCCCTCCGATACAGGTTTTTCCCACGGTGGTGCTCCACTCCGGCGCGGTATTTTCGCCAGATGTCCGTCACCTGCTTTTCCTGCGTCTTTTCCGTCATACCTTCCACCCGTCATACTCGTCGATTTTGCGCAGCTGCTTCTGCAGTTCCTCGTCCTGCCCGGCGTCCTGCGCCAAAACCGGCGCAGCTTCCTTCTTTTCAGGCCGCGGTATTGCTGCCGGTTCCGGCGCCTGCCCGGCGCCCATCCGCATGCCATCCCGCACGCCCAACCGCCAGCAGACTACCATGCAAACTGCCAATACCGTTACGACCACGTCATACCACATAGACATCCTCCCCCAATCCCAGAATTTCGTCTGCACTTGACTGCAAACGTGCATCATAAAACACTTCCACGCCGCGCATCTTCTCCGGCGGCTCCGGCTCTGTCGGGCTGGACCTGTATACACAAAAGCCCCGCAGCGCATCCGGTGCGTGTGTCAGCTCGTGGGGTTCTGTAGCCACATCTTCCGGCTTTTTCTCGTCAAACTGTACGGCCGGCAGCGTGCGGATCAGGTTTGTGCAGGTGGCAAAAATGCGCAGCCTCGGCACGTTCTGACCGTGCTCATCCACTTTGTCCGCCAGCCACTCCCGTACCGCACGCCATCCGCCAATCCTGTCATTGCTGGTCTTGGTCAGTACCATACCGGCCTCCGCGAAAAGTTCTGCGGTGCTGCGCCCGCTGTCCCGGTTCCGGTTCCATAGGTCCGGCGGCGCCAGCCACACCTCAATGCGCTCACCCGGCGGCATACATTCACGCACCCGCCGGGCGGCGGCGCTCACGATGTGCCCGCGCCCGTCAGCCCCCTTACCGTTGTCCCTGCCCTCATACAGTTCCCGGTATACGTATCCCTTTCCCTCCTCATCTACCGCAATCCAGTAGGCCGCCAGCATGTCCAGACCGTAATCTATCGTCACATACCGCCGCCACCGCGACGGCAGCGCAAAAGGTTGTATCACATGCTTTTCCCGCCGGAACTCCGCAAAGTACTGCCCGTCAAACAGGTCCCACTCCCCTTCCAGCCAGCCTTTGCGCAGCTTTTCCGGCAGGTTTTCCAGCTGGTGCAGATACTCCGGGCTTTTCTCCATCAGTGCCCTGTTGTCATAGACCAGCGCCTGAATGAACCGGTACTCTTCCGGCCTCTCGCCTTTTTCATAGTCTCGGTCGATGAACAGCCGCTTTACCCAAGTATGCCCCACCCCGCCGGGGTTGCAGGTCAGGTACATCCGCTTCGGGAAGTCATTCACGCCGCGCAGACAGGCCGTCAAAATCAAAAACCACTCGTAGGGCCACTGGGTCGCCTCGTCGATAAAAATCACGTCATACTCGGCGCCCTGATACCGGCCAAGATCTGCCTCATTGTCGCAGTACCCCAGCATCAGCAGGCTTCCGTTGCCATAAACAAATTCTTTTTCTGTCTCCCGGTACCGCACCTGCTTGGCCCGCATCAGCTCCGCCAGTTCCCCCCGCATGGGCTTCACATAGGTTTCTGTCAGTTCCGGGTAGGTGCGCCGCAAGATCAGCACCCGGATACCCGGGTACCGCAGCGCCAGCAGCACGCTCTTGCGCCGCATGGCCCAGCTTTTCCCGCCGCCGCGGGCGCCGCCATACCCGATATACTTTTCCCTCGCCGCAAAAAACAGCTTTTGTTTCGGGTTTGGCGGCTCGATCTTCAGCGTTACCCCAATCTATTCACCCCATCATGTCCTGTGCCTCGTCATCGGTCACGCCGCACACTTCCACCTTCAGTGCAGCCTGCGCCTCGGCATCATCCCCCAGCAGGTCCGCCGCGCGCCCGGTCACGCTCACCAACGTGCGGGCAAAGTTGGCCGCGCCAAAATCGCTCATCGGCCGGTGCCTGTCCATCAGCTTCAGCAGCATATCGCGCTCTCCCGGCACTTCCGGCTCCACCTTTCGCACCGGTCCCAGTTCTTTGCAGTCCGGGTCCTCCGGCCCTTCATAGCCGATCAGCCCATCCAGTTCATCCAACCGGTTTTGGCAATATTCGGTGATCTGCGCGTCATTCAAGTTCCGTTCCAATCTCCGGCGCATGTACTCTACCGTGCAGTTCGCCGCCGCGCTGGCTTTCCGCGCCAGCGCCCGCAGTTCGGTTTCTCTGGCTTTCTCAAACAGGCTCTTTTGCTCTTCCGGCTTTTTCCGTTCCGCCTGCTTCATCCAGGTCCGCAAGGTGCTCTCCGGCACATTGTACCGCCGGGCCACGTCGCTCAGGTTGTTGTGTACCAGCAAGTCGCACATGGCCGCCGTCCGTATATCCTCCGGCCATTTCTTTCCCCGCCGGGTCCCCTTTACCGTGTTGTCGTGGTAGATCACCCTCGCCGCCTCCCTTCCGGCTCTCTTTTCATCATAGTGATTTTTCCCTCCATTTCAAGAAGGGCATAATTCAACTTTTTTTCGTCATATTGCACAAATTTTCCTTTTTTGTTTTCTCTCGCTCCCCGCCGGAGCGTCCGCTGCTCTAAGGTACCCGCGCGCGGATGGTATTTTGTATCCGATCAGATTTTTTCTATTTACCGGCGAACTTTCGCAAAAAACAAAACGTGCCCCCAACCACCCGGCAATCCCGGACCGTTGGGGGCCTCGCGCTTCCTATCTATCTCTTGTATTTCTGCACAAACTGTCCGTAACTCAGCGGCGGCAGCCCCTGCTTTCTCCGTTCCTCGTTCTCCAGTTCGATCTCATGTACCATCCTGCCCACAGGATCCTTCATCAGCGCCTCCATGGTGCCGCGCGGCACCTTTCTGCCCCCTGCCGGTTTCTCCACGGGTAGACGCTCCACACAGACCTGCGGCATGGCATCCTTCCCTTGCCAGCCTTCCGCTTCTGCGCCATGCTGACGCCGCGGCCCGCTTGTACGCAGCGCGCCGCTTCCTGCTCTTGCTGACCTCAATTTCTCCTGCTCCTCCTGCTTTCGCTTCTTCAACACTTTCCGGTAGCACGGCGGGCACAGTGGGTTGGGTCTTCCACCTCGGTATGTGTATTCCCGGCCGCACGCCCGGCAGTATAGGGTATCTCCCCGCTTCATCTCCGCCTCCTTGTCCCGTCAAGCCCACGTTGGCGCACATCCCGCCGTATCTTTCTTCCCCGCATCACGTCCGCTTCCTGCAACGCTGCACGGGCGGCCCTTCGGCATATTCCTCTTCCTTCCACGCCCGAAAGTCCCGGTATTTCTCACACCACACATGGCAGTCCGCTGCCCGCTTCGGGCAATCTTTCCGGCACGGGTTCACTCTCTGCTCCATGGGCTCTTGCTCCTCCACATCCGCAGGCGAATATAGTACGCCCCTTCGATCTCGTTAAATTCCACGTTTGCCTCTTCCACCTGCCAGCTTGGGTACTTTTTCTCCCAAAAGGCCCTGTCGTAGGCATCCCCATTCGTGCACCACCGCAATACCTGCCGCTTGGTGTATCGGTCATCGTTGATTTTCAGCACCGGCTTTTTCAGCCCCAAGCTCTGGTGCCAGCGCTTTTTGTGTTTCGGCGCTTTCAGCATGTACATAGCCCGCTCGATCAGGCTCCCGCGCACCGGCTGGGCACGCCGGGTGTTCACCCGACCAAGACTGTGCCGTTTCCGGCCGCGGCCGGCGCTCCACAGGTCCTCCACCTCGTCCCGGGTCAGTCCCGGCGCATACAGGATGATGTGGTGGTGCAGCCGGTGGTTTTCCTCCCCGGTTCCTTCCTCGCCGCCTTCTGTCACTGCCACATAGGCCGGCTTCGGCAATTTCCGTTTTGCGCTCAGATAGCATACCCTCCGCAGGAAGTTCCCCATATTTCTGTCTGCACGCTCAAAGTTCTCCGGTTCTTCCCCGCCCACATAAGTCAAGTCCACCAGCAGCACCCCCTTGCGCACAAAATTGGCGTTCACCAGCTGTACAAAATGCCGCTCGGCAGCCCGCTGGTTGGCCCGCTTCTGCTTCTCGGTGCTTTCTCTCCCTTGGGGTGCTCCTGCCTTGCTTTCTTTGCGCAAGGGGATTAGATCTACCTCCTGATATACGGGGCTGCATACGATCTTCTTTTCCCGGACACTTCCCCGCATTTCTGTCTCCTTTCGTCGAGATGTTACTACCCCATACAAGGCCGCCCGGCAGGTCCCTGCCTGCCGCTGCGTTCCCTTATTTATAAAGCATCCAGCTTTTGTCCGGTTTCTTTTCTTCTGCCCGCTCCCTGCAAAATGTGATCGGGCAGGCCTTGGCCAACTTATCTCTCATCAGGCAGCTGCACAATCTTGTGCAGCCATTGCAGCAGCAATGGTCAAATCGTGCGTCATGGCATCGGTGTTCCATGGGGCATGCCCTCCAAGCTTTCTTCCGTTCTGCGCAGCCTTGCCGTTCATCCCTCCACCTTGATGTATCTGCACCAGTGCCCTTTTCGTCTTGCATGGCACATGATGGAGCTGATCGTGTTTGGATTTTTTCCGAGCATTTTTGCAAGTTCGTTTATGGTATCCGCAACGGCAAGAGGCAGCTCATATTTATCATGAGAGATCAACATGTACATTGTCATCACTTCCTTTCGATCACCGCCACGATCCGGCTCACGCTGCGCAGCACCGCGCAGCCGCGGGTTGCGCAGGCATTTTCAAATCCGCACCCCTGACAGGCGCTCGGTCTTCCCTCTGCGGCCAATCTATGCAGCTGGCGGGCGGTACCGGGCGGCGGATTATCATAGGGGATACTGGTGCAGCGTTTGGCGTCAAATTTCAGGTTTCGCAATTCATATCCTCCTGTTGTGCATGTTCGTGCTCCATGGGAATTGGCTGTTCCGGCAAAGAATCCGCCGGGTGAGGAAGTCTGGAAGAGGGAATTTTGGGTTTCGTTTTCAGCAGATTTACCAGCAGAAGGAGGCCAAAAAAGGATAAAACGATATCGATTGTCATTCCGCCACTTCTTCCATGCTGATTTGTCCCATAACCTGTCCCGGTTTGTTTTCCCATTCCACGCCTATGTAATCCAGCACGCGCCCCCATCCATACCAGTTCCCGTCGGCGTCTTTACAGACGCGGTGCATCCAAAAATCCCACTCTTTTGGGTTGGATTCACGAAGCCGGTCAAAGCGGTGTGGCCGTTTCTCAAGGTGGATGCCGAATCCGCACATGGTGCAGCCGGTACGCTGTGCACCCGTTGTTCGCAAGGTGCCGTCAGGTCCCTTTACGACCTCCCCGTATTCCTCTGGAACTGGTACATGAAGGTCCAGCACCAGCTGAAGCAGGTCTTGACGTGAAAAAATCGCGAACGGCGCACTGCGCGTTGTGGATTTTCCAAAGTAGTTGCAGCCATGCATCATCAGGCTTTTTTGTCGGCGGCCGCCCTCGCTGGCCATGAGCCCCAAGTATGGCACGCTGTTGTGTGCTTTGGCCCAGTCATCGCAAGGCTTTTCTTTCAGGTAATAGCAGCAGCGTTCGCTGACCTTAAACGTGGCGGCCGCATATCCGCAGGCGGCTCCTTCCGGGTCTGCGCCGCCGAACTTATGCAGCCACCGACTGCTGAGCTGCATCCGGCTCTCTGTCTGGAAGCCGCCGTATTCTCCTGTCTCACCGGTGAGGATTGCATGACGCACCGTAGCGTTCTTCTCGGTTGGGTTCTGCAGCAGGCTGATTTTCCCGGCAATCTCCTTAGAGAGCACCGGCCAGCCGAACTTTTCAATGACCTTTGTTTTCGGCAAAAGTGGCTTCAGGAAGTACATCCTTGGAAGCGTGGGACAACGGTTCAGAAGTTCCTGTTCCCGCGCTCGCTCTTCTGGATCCTGCAGGGCATCTATTTCCCGCTGCGGCAGGGCCTAGCTTCATTTGGCCGTCAGGCTCAAACTCTGCCGGGCGGGTCGCGCTTTTGAGTTGGCGATACCGGATGTCCAGCGGCGGCAGGCTGTACCCGTCGTCCGAGAAGCCAAGGTCAGACGGCTTCTGCAGGAACAGTCCCCAAGAGGCACACCAGATCCAGAACTCGCTCTCCCTTCCGGGGTACAGCGTCAGGTTATTGGCCTTGGTGGAATCCCGCTTGAAAAAACGGGTCAGTGCCTGACCTGTGTCCATGACTTCTAGAAAGCCGGCATAGTGGATCAGCTCCTTGTACCGGTTGGGGCTTGGCGTCGCGGTGTTGGTCAGCTTGTAGCGCACGCCCTTGAACTTGATCATGAACTCCTGATAGGTTTTACTGCCGAAACTGCGCAGCGTGGCGGCTTCGTCGAGGCTCACGGCGGTAAAGTAATGCGGGTCAATATCGCCGTCCCGCACCCGTTCGTAGTTGGTCAGGATGATGGGCGCGGTGCTGGCCATGACTTCGGCCATTGTGCGGCAGTAGGGCGGCGGCTCCATGCCCAGAATGTGCTCGGCATCGGCCCTGAACTCCGGCATGACGTTCAGCGGCATGACGATGAGTGCCCGACCGCCCTCGTGCTTCTGCAAAATGCGGCACCATTCCAGCTGCATGACGGTCTTTCCTAGGCCGAATCTGGCGAAGATCCCGCGCCGCCCGCCGCGCAGCGCCCACAGGACGCTGACACGCTGGTGCGGCTTCAGGGCGGGGTTTAATTCGTCCTCTCGCACCTCGATGCCAGAAAGCGGGGCGATGTCGATCTTATTTTCTAGAAACTCCCGGTAGGTCATGCCCTTTGACCTTCTTTCTTGCCGGTTTTATGGGTGTGACGGCGGGCCTTGCTGCAATTCATAGCGAATCTTCTCCTTTTTCATGACGCCACGAAAATGGTGGCGTCAACAAAAATGTTTCAATCCCTGCCGGCATATACAACCACGCGGCACTCTCATGCCTAGGTCATACAGCTGGAAAGGCTCTCCCAGACGGCAGGGACACCAGATTTCCGAATCAAAGGGCACGGCGCTTACTCGCTTTCTATGTACTCGGTAAATTCTCGGATTTCATCCCCAATTTGGTATCAGATCTTGTAGCAGATGTTTTCCCACTTCTTGTACGCATCAAAGTACAGCTCGTGCTTGTCCCCGTTGTAGGTGAGTTCGTAATACATCCCATCGCTCACCGGTGTGGAGAGCATGGCCTTGTGGTTCTGCAGCGTTTTGCAGTGCCAGACTACGAACACGTCCTCGGCCCGCATCGGCGACGTGCTGTCAGTCTTTTCCTTCTTGGCATTGAAATACTGTGCCACCTTCTCCTTGCACAGCTTTATAAACTCCTTGCTTCCCATGGTGTCCTCCTTACAGTTCGATGTTTTCAATCACGGCACGCAGTTCCAGAACGTGCAGGTACTTCCCCATGCAGGCCTGCTGCTCCCGCAGCAATCTTTCCGGTGAACCATCCAGCGTTTCCTCACGCATCAGCTTTACTTGTTCATTCTTGATTCGCTCAGCCTTCATTCTGGTTGTTAGCTTTTTCAGCCGCTCGTACCGGATCTTAGTCTGCCAGTATTCCGCCTTGAATCGGTCTTTGTAGTCCGTGCTCTCCATCAGGCGCACTGTATCCATCAGTTCCATCTTCATTTCTTCCTCGAGTTGAATCATTTGGGGGTATACGTTCCTCAGACCACATTCGCATTCCCATGTTGCTCTCACATTCGCATAGTCCCCGATCAGTTCCGGTCTTGATAGCTTGATGACTTTCCCGCATCGCAAACAGATGCCTTCATTCACTTTTACAACTTCACGCTTCAACTTCACCCACCTGTTCCTTCCTCAGTCTCCGCCAACTCTGCGGTGGGCAGCTTACGCCTACATCCCGCAGCAGCATCGGCTTTTCAAAGGTCACAGGGGACTCCACGCTCCAAGCGTAGATTTTCCCGCCGGGGGAGGTCGCACTGCTTTCGGCGCAGGGGCTCCGCTGCGGCCGCTCTGCGTATGCCAACAGCTCCTCTCGGTTCAGGCAGGCACGCCGACATACCTCACGCACCTCCCTCATTGTCACCGGGCGAATGTACCTGCATACAAAGCTGCCAACAATGACACCCCGCCCGCCTTCCCGTTTGCTCTCGTAGAGCAGGACAGTGATCTCACAGTCTTCACGCATCCCCTTGGGGGCCGTTTTGCGGATCTCCAGTGTTTTCTTTCCGGACAGGATCAGCGCCGCATACCGGGCGCGGATACTCATCAGTAGGTACTCCATCTTTCTGATCTCCTTTCGTTTCAATTTTCAGCATCAGTGTGGGTTCCTGTTCCTCCTCGGCCATACGTGCTGCATTACGTCGCTCCACGTCCCGGCCGCTCATCCAAGCGGCCCACAGTCCCAGAGCTTCCACCACTGCAATGACCAGATAATAGATCCACATTGGTCTCACGTCCTTATAAAAAATATGGCGGCGGGTGCCGGGTCCGGCCCGGCTCTCTGCTTGCACGGCTGCACAAACCACCCGCCATATATGCGGGGCGGCGTTGATGCTTGCGCCACCCCGCACCTGTCTTTACTTTCGTCCGCCTTCCAGTGGCCGGAACCTGTTTTCCTGATGTACCATGTCTCCATCTGTACCCAGTTTCAGCCGTTCCGGCAGCCCCTCTTGAATTGTCCGGCGGAAAGCCCGCGGGTCAGGGTTTGGCCGGTACTCCGGGCATCCGCTGTCCAACCCGTTGCACGCCCGGCATTTCTCCCGCGTTATTTTGAATACGTCAACACACTGCTGCATCATTTCCTCCGGTGGGCACGCTCCGCGCACCTCTTGCACTGTGCACAAGCCAGCGCTGCATCTTATCCCGCGTCATGGCCCTGCTCCTCCGGCAACAGACCGCCGGCAGCTCCGTTTGCAGCCAGCACCGCCACAGTACTGCACACCGCGGTCTGCCAGATATAACCATGCGCGGCCGCGTCGATCAGTACCACCGCCGCCACAGCCGCGGCCACCAACACCAGCTTGCACACTGCCTTTTTCAGCTTCCGCATTTCATCTACCCGCCTTTGCTATTTTCTCGATCTCTTTGGCAATCATCGCCTTGAACCGGGCAAAGGTCACCAACCTTCCCATCTGTAAACCGTATTCCTCCCGAATCATGGCCAGCGCCCGCTCATACAGCACCATCTTGTCCGCCAGAGTCACACTCTCTGCAGCCATGCCCAGCATCAGGGCCAGTGCCGCGTCCTCCCGCTGCAAGGCACGCAGCAGCGCATCCCGTTGGCGCTCCGGCACATCCTCCGCATCCCGGCATCCCGGTTCATACTCCTGCAGCGTCACCTCCCGGCCTCGCCGCCTTCCAATCCGCGCCAATACCGCGTTCACCTCGTCCCGGTAGCTCATGCCTCCAGCACCTCATAGGTAAAGCGGCCTTTTCCGCTGTTGCGCCACTGGCTCAGTCCACGCAGTTTACCGTAGTCCAGACACTCCACCACGCAGTCTTCCAGCGCCGGGTCCAGACAGGTAACCTCAAATTCCAAGCTGCTCCCCTCCGGCACGGTCTCGCTTTTAGCAAGGCTCACCCGTTCGCCTTGCGGTGTGCTCGCCCGCAGTGGTCGCTCGCAGGTATCCATTCGCAGCCCGTGCAGCTCAATGGGGATCTGCCGCGGGCTGATAAAGATCAGCCCGTCAATCACCTTCTTGTAGGCTTTCACCCCTGCACAGGCCTTGCCTCCTGCATACCCCGCCTTCCCCGCCCTTGTCAGCATCTGCCAGGCATCCTTCAAAAAGCCTTTGATCTGGTAGTCCCAGTACATGGGCCGCCCGTCTGCCAACCGGGGGAACACCGTCATCCGTTCATCTGCCACAGCATTCACGCCCCGTGCGGCCACCTCTTCCTCGGTTTTCATCGCGTCGGGCGCCTTGCTGGCTATGTACTCCCGCAGCAGATCCTCCTTGGCCGGGGTACTCCCCAGCGCCTCCTCAAAAAATGTAATCCGAATTTTCACTTTGCGGCCTCCTTTTCTTGTCTCATCATTTCCAACGCGCGGCAAATCTCCTCCACCGCACTTCTTTCCCGTGCTGCTCCTATTCATACCGTTTCTAATCTATTCCCGGGCGCATCCTGTCGGTTCATATCATTGCCTCTGCAAGCCTTTTCTTTTCCGGAACGGTGCAACCCATATCTTTTCCCTGGCCCATCGAAACCGCGCCTTCCCATTCTTTTTCTCAGCTGCGCTGTACACTTCCACCACGTTTCAATTCCACGCATTTCCACAGCAGCACCCTTCCGCGCCAAGCCTTCACTATCCAGTTCACTTCGCTTCTATGCCGTTTCACCGCCATACTATACAATCCAAAGCCAACGCTTTTCGCCACTCATGCCTTCCGGCAACTGGCCCAGTGTGGCCGGTACCCCACACCGTCACCCTGACCGCTTTCCATCCAGTACCCGCGCACCAGTTCCCCGTCAGGCTTCATAATGTTTTCCGGCCCGCCGGGTACAACCCGGTACGACATCGCCTGAGCATCGCAAGGCATGGCCTTTCCCGCCTTTGTTCGTATAAAGGTGATTGCTGCGCCACACCGGTTGCAGTTCCGCACGATCATCCGTCCCATCCCCCCTTCAAATGGGGCCTGGGTCGGTATGCCGGCGCCGCCGCACGGGCGTTGCTGGCTTCCCTTTTCGACCGGTCCCTGTGTTCGCTTGCTCAAACTGCCGAAGCCCCTCCTCGGTCACCACCCGGCTGCGCTCCCCCAACCGTATGGTCTCTCCAAACGCGCCCGCAGCAATCAAACGGTTAATGGTGCTTCTGCTTTTCCCGTACCGCTTGATCAGGTCATCCACCGTGTAGGTGGCTTTTTGCCCCTGCAGCCGCTCCACCACCTTCTCGGCCACCACGTCAGCGATCCTCTCCAGCAGTTCTTCCATGCCGTCCATTGTCTTCTCCTTTCCGTAGTGGGTACCGGTCTCCTTCCGCTAAAACAGGCCCCTGTCCTCCAGATTTCTGGCAAAACCTTCCCGTTCCCCTACCTTTACCTCGATTCCGCCGTCTTCCGCCGGCAGCACGTCCCGACCTTTCCACAGATACATACCGTTGCAGATCACATCCATCATGCTCCACTCGCAGCTGACCATGTCCATGGGCCCAACGCCAAAGTCTCTCCCGCTGAACAATCCTCTGGCGGCCAACAATGCCGTCAGTTGGCTCTCACTGTAGCACTCCTTTTTCAGCCGGGATACAATATCGCCGAATGCCACCCCCTCTTCGTCCACAGCTTCCGTTGCCAGCCGATACAGGTCATCATCGGCGGCCAGTATGTACAGCGCCGCCTTGTAACCGCCATCCCGGCGCCGTGCAGACTGGGCATCTCCTCCAGTCACCTTGTCCATCAATGCACTGTAGCGCTCCCAGTGTCTTTTCTTTTCGATCATGTGGAACTCCTTTCCTTTATTTGCCAAACATCCCCTGCAATGCTATAATTCAGGCAATGAAAGGTGGCACTCTCTATGTCTGTAAATTCCTCTTGCAGTCTCGCTATTTTGGAGGCATTCTCCTCTGCACTTCCACTTTCTTTCACGAAGCGCCGCGCTGTAAAGGCAATCGAAGTTTTAAAATCGGAATCGCTTTCCCAGTTCAGTGAAGAAGAGAAAGAACTTTCCTACCGTTACCTCCTCTCTAAAAATCTTCTGGAACTTCAATACCCTCAAAAAGTACCTCGCATGAAAGGCTTTCCTTCCGTTCCAACGCCATCCAAGCGTGAATATCTTTCCGGCCCTACTAAACACCATAAGGTCCTTCAACTCACACCTGCAGGTCGTGATCTGCTGGAAGTGCAAAACGGACTTATCTCCAAAGGCCGTCACTTCGTCTGCACACACTTTGGTGATATCTGCGACCTAATCTCTGCCGGATGCAGTGTTCTCGATATCGTCACCCGCTTTGGCGGGTAAGCCTCTGGCTTGTCTATCCGCATACCGCAGATTATGGATTTCCTCTATTACCCCTAGCGCCTGCAGCACCACGGTCAAATCGACAGGATCGATGCTAAGCCCCTGTTCGCAGGGGCTTTTATCATTTCCCTCTGCAAATTGGGCCAGCTTTTGAGCAATGGCGGTTTCCGTTCTCAGCAGCGCATTCAGGCAATCCTGGCTCATTTCCACCGCTTTTGCATGCCAAATGCCTTTTTTGTTCATTCCGTTCATCACCTCCTCCGGCCCCGCCGGGGGTCGCTTTGTTGGCTTCTTCCTGCCTTCGTGTTATAATCTGGTAAAAATGCAAAGGACTGAAATTGCATGTTGTTCCCGCATCTGGAAGAATACGAACTGCTTACGCTAAAATGGTTCTCCTGCCACAAAGTTCCCATCTCAAATTCTCAGCAGCATATCCCAAGCCATTTTCTTAAGTCCTCGCTTGAGCTTATCTATTCTGGCTTTCTTATTGAGGAAAACGGTTTCTACTCCCTAAGCCCCACGGCACTTGACCAGCTAAAGCATGCCGATATCCTACAGCGCAAGCATGATCTCTACAACTTCCTCATGGGCGTTGTTTCCGGCATTGCAGCCACACTGTTTTTGGATTGTTTTCTTCCGTACCTGCTTTCGCTTTTCATCTGGTAATGGTTCCTGTGCAGGCGTATTCAGCTGCAAATATCACAATTTTCGCAATCACCGCGCCCGCAATCCCTCCCAGCACGGCAAATTTGTATTCCCGCACCAGTTTCGCAGTCTCCTTCAGGTTCCATGTCAGGTCCTCCCATAGCTTCCGCAAAGGCTTTCACCTCCTCCGGCCCCGATGGGGGCTGCTCTGTTGCCGCTCCTTTCCCGCCGTGCTATAATTCACGCAGGAAAGGAGGTGTCTAAATGGGTATATTCAACAAAACTTGTCCCATATCCGGCAATAAATGCAATCCAGAGTGCGCCTGGTGCCGCCTCATCGGCCCCAATACCTATGACTGCTTGATTGCACTGATTGCAAAAGGTCAAAAACCGTTATGATGGGTTTGTAAACTCTTTATCAACCGCACATATCCCTCGCCCGAATAGTTGTTCAGCCGTACCTCCAATACAGCTGCATGGCTGTTCGGGCTCTTTTTCTGTTCAAATATCGTATTTCCGTCCACGATCACGGTTTCCAGCCGCTCCTCTGCGTCTAACTGGATTTGTATGTTTTTCACTGTCCACCACCTTTCCCAGCCCCGCCGGGGCTTTCTTCCGTTGGCTTCTTCCTGACCCTGTGCTATAATCTGATAAAAATGCAAAGGTCGTGTTCTTTATGGAAGTCTTTCTTACAAAAAACGAGCAAAAAATTCTCAGCCTATTATCGGAAACTCCATATACACAATCCGAACTCCGCGAAAAGCTTTCATTTAAAGAGCCTTGGCGCATCCCATACTACTTGGAGCACCTCGAAGACGAGTATGATCTCATTGAAGAGTTAACAGCATCTGAACTGGATGCTCTCCTGCAAGGCCGAAACTATCTTGATGAAGAAATAGCGGCTTCCCCTATGTCTGGGAAGTACACCATTACGCGAAATGGCATCCTTGTTCTGGAACAAATCAAAGAAAACACAGCTGCTGAAATCAAGGAATTTGCTATTCCAATCATTTCTGCACTGTTAGGTGCACTTGCAGGTGGCATCACGTCCTACATCGTGTCACTGCTTACATAGTGCTGCCAGCACACACCCGATTAGTCCACCCAGTATCCCGCTGGGTATGCCGTACAAGCAGCTTTTCCCCAATATCTCCAACGCCAGCTCAATTTTCACTTTGCCCATCTGGTTCACCACCTTCCCCGGCCCCGCCGGGGGCCGCTCTGTTGCCGCTCCTTTCCCGCCGTGCTATAATGCACGCAGGAAAGGAGGTGTTCGTTTTGGATTTTCAGCTTTATGATCAAGTGCAGGCTTCCCTTGGCGCTGTATCAGACAACTTCCGCTCCAATTTGCAGCCTGTTCTTGACTCGCTCCATACTGACCCGGAAACCAAAGCCGCGCTCCAGTCTATCATCTCAGAAACTTCCAACTCCCTGGATGAACTGGCTCGCCTTATTTCCACATCGTTGACCGCCGCATCCCGGTAATCTCACTCCAAAGCGCCGCCGCTCTCCGGCGGCGCTTTTCTGTCGCCCTTCGTCACTTCCAGCGCCAGCGCTGCGTGCAGCTTCATCATCAAAACATCCAACTCCCGCGTTTTCTGCTGGATCTCTTTGCACAGCGCAGCCGCCTCCATATAGTCAAATCGAACCTCCATCAGCATCCTGTCTCCCTCCTTTCTCCCCGATGTGGGCTTTTTTGGGCCCGCAAGATGTCATATATGACACTTAATCGGCAAAAAAAATTTCAAGCAGTTCCTGGTTGGTCAACTTCAAAATATCGCTGATTTTTTCTATTTCCTGTCTATTGAATTGAGTTTTCCCATAGATTTTTCTGCGGAGCGCTGAAAGACTGATATTCATTCTCTCTGCAATTTGTTGTAATGTTGCTCCATTTTCTTTGATTTTTCCCAGTAATTTATTTGTATTCAATATACCACCTCCTGCGCAGTGTCATATATGACATCTTCAATATATCACACCCTTCCTTTGCTGTCAATACTATATGACACATTTTCAGCCTTTTTTGCATCTTTATGTTGCAATTATGACATGCTTGTACTATACTTTGCTTATAAACTATTATGAGGTGTAGCTTTCATGGAATTGCATGACGTTATCCGCATTCGACGTGCAGAACTCGGTTTGACACTTGAGCAGATCGCGCAGGCTTGCGGAGTTGGTCGTAGTATTGTGGCAAAATGGGAACGCGGAGAGGTTACAAATTTACGTCGTGACAATATAAAATCTCTCTCTGACGTTTTACATGTTTCTCCTCTCGTTCTTTTAGATCGTGAAGATTTACCCACACACTCTTCTGTATCAGATAGCGAGTTTCAGATGATTCAAAAATTCCGTGCCCTGGATGCCCGGGGCCAGTCCGCCGTGCTCAATGTGCTGGAGCATGAATATCAGGCTATCGCCGGGGAGGGGCCAACTTCTGCTCTTCCCCGCAATGCATAACACAAGGTGATGATTCTATGGATGCCAATACATTTGGTGCCATCGCCACAATAGGTTTTTTGTTTATCTCTCTTATATTTATGGCCGGTCATTCTGCTGGAGAAAAATCTGTCAAAACAGATCTTCCAGAAAGAGAAGAAAAATTGAAGGAAAAACAAGACGAATTAGAAGATAAAATACGTCATTTTCAAAATGAACAGAAAAACCATGATTTGAAACTTCAAAAACTAACTATCCGTGAACGTGAACTTTCTGCACGTGAACGTAATCTTTCCACACGTGAATGTAACTTGGAAAAGAGAGAAAAAAATCTCTCAGCGAAGATTTCCTTTTTTGAAGAATCAAAAAAGGAAGCCCTATCTGCCATCCCATGGATGGCTAAAGCTTATGCAGACTTGGATGCCCAAAAGGCCGCTCATACCGCTTTTCTACTTGAGAGAAAATCTCAACCGGCCTATGTGGCCGCCGATAAGGTCCGGGAATTTGGCCGCTTACGCCGTGAGGCTGTTTACCAGGCAAAGGTTGCACAATATCAGCTGGACTACCTTCTTTCATTAAATCCTCACCTGGAGGATGAACTTGAAATGACCCCCGCGGAAGCGGCCAAACTTTTACCCGACCATGATGAAAGTTCCTCTGAAGACCCATGCAAAGCTTGGCTCTCACCCGAAGAGTACAACGATCTCCCCAACGTCCAGAAATGGCAGCGTGCATTGGACCATTATAACAATCGTAAAAAGTCAAATTGGCAAATCGGGATCGAATATGAACGATACATTGGGTACTTGCTAGAGCAAAAAGGGTATCGAGTTCGGTACTTTGGCGCAACAGAAGGCCGAGCCGACATGGGGCGTGACTTGATTGCTGAAAACGAAAACCAGATTTTAATTATTCAGTGCAAACGCTGGTCAAAAGACAAAACCATCCACGAAAAGCACATCTTCCAATTATACGGGACTACCATCCTGCAACGCTTCCGCACAACATCAGGCAAAGAGATTCTGGGCGTTTTTGTTACTACCGCAGCTCTGTCTCCTCTTGCCGAAATGTGCGCAAAGCATCTTGGAATAAAAGTCTATACACACGTTCCCTTGGAATCTTACCCCCAAATTAAGTGTAACATCTCCAACACGGGAGAACGTATCTATCATCTTCCCTTTGACCAACAGTACGACAGAACCATGCTAAACCCTGATGACGGCGATATGTATGTAAGCACTGTTCTGCAGGCCGAAGCAAAAGGTTTTCGCAGAGCTTTTCGTTGGCACGGTAATTAACAAACACGTTCATAACACCAGCAGCGAAGGGTTTATCTTACGAAAAATCCTTACATCTAAAAAGATAGTAAAAAGATAAAAACGCCCCGCCGGCGGCAACCGGAAGGGCGTCAATAGATCAGCTTGCTCACGAGGAACAATGCGACCCGCAACCGTATTGTATCACCTCCGGGCAGGCTTGGCAAGCATTGCTTCCCATTTCACCTGCGGTGAAACCGCCTTATGCGGTCAACCGCCCCGCCGGGGCGGTCGTTGCTCACGCCCGGCTGGCGCACATGCCCCAGCCGGGTCCCGTGTTCGCAATCCCGCAGCTTGACAAGTATACCCAAGGAGGTATTTTTTATGCCCAAACAGAAATTAAAGCGCCGGTCCGATGGGCGCTACCAGCGCAAGGTCACCCTTTCTGACGGCCGCCAGAAGATTGTTTACGGCCGCACCGAAGCGGAACTCAAAGCCGCCGTCAGTTTCCTACTCGCCGAGGATGATGCCGGCCTGCAGGTCGGCGACCACACTCTGGTGGGCGAATGGGCCAAGATTTGGCTGAATAGCTACAAACTCTCCCTGCGTGCAGCCACCGTCCGTATGTATCGCGGCTCCTATAATAACCACATCATGCCAGTGCTAGGCTGCATGGAGCTGCGCGATGTTCGCCCCGTCCACATTCGCAAAGTCATGTCATCTATCGCCGACAAATCGGAAAGCACCCAGAGCAAAGTACTGCTTACAATGCGCCAGCTTTTCGAAACCGCGCGGCAGAATGCCCTGTTGCTGCGCAACCCCTGCGATGGCATCAAGATTACCCGGCACGCAAAGAGCACAGCCAAAAAGTATCTGACACCCGAACAGGCCGAGACGCTTATGCGTACGGTCACCGAGCCGCGCGCCCGTGCCTTCTGCGCGTTGTGCCTTTATGCCGGTTTGCGCAAGGAGGAAGCTCTGGGCCTTCACTGGGATGATATAGGCCCGGCCAGCATGGCTATCTCTCGTGGTGTCACATTCCCAGACGGTAACCAGCCTGACCCCAGCATGGAACTGAAAAACCGTGCTTCCCGCCGTGTTCTTCCAATTCCCAAAAAGTTGCGAGAAGTTCTTTTGAACACACCACACACCAGCGAATATGTGATTCCGTCTGCCGACGGTTCCGTTATAACCTCCACTGGCTATCAGCGTATGTGGCAACGGTATGTGACCAGCATGGTCGATTTTCCCGTGCACGCTCATATGCTGCGGCACACTTACGCAACCACTCTTTACCGTGCCGGCGTCGATCTGCGCACGGCCCAGCAGTTGCTCGGTCATGCTACCATCCAGATGACCGCCGAAATTTATACCCATCTGGAGGCCGAGGACAGCCTGAAAGCGGTCCATCGTATAGACGAATATCTCGAAAAAGGCACCGGATAAATCTCGAAAAGATACCCAAAAGTAGTCAAAAAGTAGTCAAAATTCCATCCAGACAGAAAGAAAGCGCCGCAGCAAGGCGAAAAACCTCGCTGCGGCGCTTATTTTTTGGAGCTAGTAGTCGGACTTGAACCGACGACCTGCTGATTACGAATCAGCTGCTCTACCAACTGAGCCATACTAGCACACAAGAGCAACACTAATATTATACAGATTTTCCCGCACAAGTCAAGGCCTGTTGCAAAAAAATTGAAATTTCGTATTGCTCTTTCGGGTTAGCAACTCACTTTTAATAGCTGCGCACGTCCATGCAGTCGAATCGCAACAGAGTGAGCCGGTATAAAAAGACAATCTCCTCGGAAAAACGGAATTGCTTCCCCCTTTTCAGGGAAAGCCACACCGCAACCATCCACACAAAGCAAAACCTGAAAGGAATTGTCACCCGTAGCAAAGGGGACCATCTTTCGAATGCGTTCAGTATTGATCAGCAGCCGCTCCACCACAAAATATTTACAGCGGCAAAGCAATTCGCTGGCACATCCCGGCGTGTATTTCAGCACACGCATCGGTTGGCGTGGTGTGCTGCCGCCTTCCAGCTTAGCCACATCCAAAGCACGCTCTATATGGAGTTCTCTCGGTTTTCCATTTTTATCGACACGACCGTAATCATACATACGGTACGTCAGATTGGAGCTTTCTTGAATTTCTGCAATCAAGGATCCCGCACCGATGGCATGCACCGTGCCAGCCTCAATATAAAAGACATCGTCTTTCTGGATTTTAATTTTTTGCAAGTACCGTTCTACCGTACCGTCCAGCAAGCTCTTTTTCAGCGTTTGTCGATCAATGGGGCGATTGAATCCGTAAACAAGATGGGCGTCGCCTTGTGTGTCCAAGACATACCACATCTCACTTTTGCCAAGCTGTCCATGTTCATGTTCCTTGGCATATGCGTCGCTTGGGTGCACCTGAACCGACAAATCCTTTTTAGCGTCAATAAACTTAATCAAAACCGGCAGATTTCCATCCTTTGTGCGCGGATGACTGCCCAAATATTCGGGGTGTTCTTGCAAAACCTCCACCAACAACCGTCCTGCAAAGGGACCGGTTGCAACCGTACTGGGACCATCCGGATGCGTGGAGCACTCCCACGTTTCGGCAAGAGGCTCCATCTGGATTTCCTTGGCGAAATCTTCATTCAAACGATTACCGCCCCATAGGTAATTCTTCCCGACTGGTCGAAGCAGAAACGGTTCAGTCTTCAAGGGGGAATTTTTGTTTGTCATGCACACTGATCTCCTTGCCCAGTTGGACCTCGATCACCTTCAATTCGGTTTCCGCAATGATGGTATGCCGGCATCCCGCCTGCATGGTTACCACATCGCCCGCCTGCACCGGCTGCTCCATGCCATCCACAATCGTACGGCCTTTTCCCGAGATGATCGTCCACACTTCATCCCGGCGGCTATGGCTATGATAGTTCATGCTGTGGCCCGGGTTCAGCGTTACTTTGATGGTCATGCTTTCGTCTTCCACATCCTGCACGCGGAAACTACCCCAAGATTTTTCCGCGAACATAACCTGCTGATCGATGGCATCTACAAAAGGTTTTATATAGCTGGATTGTTCTTTGTCGGACACCAAAATACCTTCCGGACTCGCTGAGACCACTACATCTTTCAGGCCCATGCAAAGTACCGGCACATCCAATTCGTTCAAAACATGCACGTTTTGGCAGCTGTCGTTGAGGATTGCTTTTCCGATGCTGGGATCTTCCATAGCCTCGGTCAGCGTGTTCCACGTTCCCATATCCTTCCATTCACCAGCAAAACGCATAACTTGAATGTTCGGCTCTTTTTCGACTACTGCGTAATCGAAGCTGATCTTATTCAGGGAATCATATTTGTTGTACAGATCCTGATAGTCCGCAAAATCTATCAATTCATGCGCACGGTTTAGCACATATCCCAACTTGTAGGCAAAAACGCCTCCATTCCACAGTGCCCCCTGTGCAATATATTCCGCGCCTGTTTTAGCGTCAGGCTTTTCCTTGAAGGTTTTCACCTTGCTGACAGACTCTTCCGTTTCCGGAATAATATATCCGTATTTTTCGCTGGGGTAAGACGGCTCAATCCCCATCAAGGTCAAATTAGCATTTCCTTGCGCCGCCAGATCCGACAAGGAGCGCAGCGCCTCAAAGTAGTCGTTATTCACATAGGGATCCACCGGGCATACCACCACCGGTTCTTCCTCACCGACGCCCTTAACATCGTGCAGATACGCAGTTGCTAATGCGATTGCCGGAAAAGTATCCCTGCGGCAGGGTTCTACGCAAACGCCCACTGCGTCCCCTAGCTGATTGTGGATGGAACTGACCTGTGTTTTGCTGGTCGCAATGGTTACCACCGCGTCCGCATCCACCTCTTTGATTTGACGATACACTCGCTGTACCATCGATTCATAACCGTCTGCCGTTTTGAAGATTTTAATGAACTGTTTAGAGCGAATATCATTGGACAGCGGCCACAACCGTTTGCCGGAGCCTCCAGATAGCAAAACAATATTCATGAATCCGGGTTCCTTTCTGTAAAATTTAGCGTTCGGCACGCATGGGATTATGAAGGAAGTCTTCATACGACATGCGCAGACCGTCTTCCAGCTCCGTCTTATAGGTCCACCCCAACGCCGTCGCCTTGCTCACGTCCAACAGTTTCCGCGGTGTGCCGTTGGGCTTGGAAGGATCCCACTCGATTTTCCCAGTATAGCCAACCACTTTGGCCACCAGCTCGGTCAACTGCTTGATGGTGAGTTCTTTTCCCGTACCAGCATTAACGGTTTCGTTGCCAGAGTAGTGATTCATCAGGAACACGCACAAGTTGGCCAGATCATCCACATACAAAAACTCCCGCAGAGGACTGCCGTCGCCCCAGCAAGTCACACTGGGCAGATTTTGCTCTTTGGCTTCGTGGAAGCGGCGAATCAATGCCGGGACCACATGGCTGTGGGTTGGATGATAGTTGTCGTTGGGGCCGTACAGGTTGGTCGGCATCACACTGATGTAGTCCGTACCATACTGGCGATTCAGGTATTCGCAGTATTTCAAACCGCTAATTTTCGCCAGTGCGTAAGCCTCATTGGTCTTTTCCAAAGCGCTGGTCAGCAAGCAGCTTTCTTTCATAGGCTGCGGTGCCATGCGCGGATAAATACAGCTGGAGCCGAGAAATTCCAGTTTTTTGCAGCCGTTTTCCCATGCAGAATGGATCACATTCATTTCCAGTGTCATGTTGTAATACATGAAATCGGCCAACGCTTCCTCGTTTGCCACAATGCCGCCAACCTTGGCTGCCGCCAGAAAAACATATTCCGGCTTTTCTGCCGCAAAAAAAGCCTCCACATCGGCCTGACGGCACAGATCCAGCTCTTTATGCGTACGGGTAATGATGTTGGTATACCCTTGCCGCTGCAATTCCCGTACAATGGCACTACCCACCATTCCGCGATGACCGGCCACATAGATTTTTGCATTCTTATCCATCATAATTTCGTGCTTCTTTCTATAACAAACCATGTCTTCTTATTTGATAACACCTTTTTCAAGGTACTCTGCCAAATTGGTTTGGATGTGCTCTTCCGCACGCTCCACTGCCACCTTTTTCATGTCATGGTCTACCATAATTTTGACCAATTCTTCAAAACTGGTCTTGGTGGGATTCCATCCCAGTTCTTGTTTGGCTTTGCTAGGGTCGCCCCACAGATTCACTACATCGGTCGGGCGATAGAAGTCGGGGCTCACCTCAATCAAGACCTTACCTGTCGCGCGGTCAATGCCTTTTTCGTCCATGCCTTCGCCCTGAAACTCCAGTTCAATGCCAACATGATGGAACGCCAACTGACAGAACTCTCGAACGGAATGCTGCTCGCCGGTGGCAATCACGAAATCCTCCGGCTTATCATTCTGCAGAATCAGCCACATGCACTCCACATAATCTTTTGCATAGCCCCAGTCCCGCAAGCTGGAAAGATTGCCCAAATACAATTTATCCTGTTTTCCCTGCGCAATGCGTGCTGCCGCCAAGGTGATTTTACGGGTCACGAAAGTTTCTCCGCGGCGCTCCGATTCGTGGTTGAACAAAATACCGGAGCAGCAGAACATATGGTACGCCTCTCGGTATTCTTTTACAATCCAGAAGCCATACTGTTTGGCAACCGCATAGGGACTGTAAGGATGAAATGGCGTATTTTCATTTTGCGGGACCTGCTCCACTTTACCGTACAATTCACTGGTCGACGCTTGATAGATCCGGCAAGTTTCGGTCAAGCCACACAGGCGGACCGCCTCCAAAACCCGCAGTACACCCGTTGCCACTACATCCGCTGTGTATTCCGGCACATCAAAACTAACCTGAACGTGGCTTTGCGCGGCCAGATTGTAGATTTCATCAGGGCGGACACTTCCAATCACAGCCATCAGGCTCATTGAGTCACTCAGATCGCCGTAGTGCAGATGAAAATGCGGATGTCCTTCCAGATGCGCGATACGCTCCCGGTAATCCACAGAGGACCGACGGATCATACCATGAACGTCATAGCCTTTTTCCAGCAAAAATTCTGCCAGATAGCTACCGTCCTGACCGGTCACACCAGTGATCAATGCTTTTTTCATAGATTTTTTCGCCTTTCTTTGTGCAAAACCGCACAGATCGGTCAGCACCTATTTTCTGTCTATTCGCTATTTTATCGTGTTTTTTTCTTCCTTAACAGGGGAAATCTTGCAAACCACTAGCATAATATTGACTTTTTTGGTATACTAACAACGACAAAAGGTGGTGATTGAGATATGGACTCTCCCCTGTTTGATGGCGAACTCGTTCACGCACGACGCATCATTTATACACCTTCTCCCTTTGCTCGTTCCAGTCTGCTTCACTTACAGGAAGTGGGCAGCCTGCAGGCACGGCAACCCCACGATAGTGTTCGTCAGGGACTTTCTTCCTATCTGTTTTTTATGGTAGAAAGCGGTTCTGGCATTTTGGAATATGCGGGAAATCAGCACGAACTGCATGCCGGAGATTGTGTTTTTTTAGACTGCCACAAACCCTATCTACATCGTACAGCGCAAGACTTATGGCACCTACGTTGGGTACACTTTTATGGTCCCAACATGGTGCCCATCTACAAAAAGTATGAGGAGCGCGGTGGACAGCCTGTCTTCCATTCCCGACAACCAGAGCAATACAAAAACCTGCTTCAAACGTTATATCGCCTCGCTGCGTCTGATGATTATGTTCGTGACATGCAGATCTGCGGACGCTTGGTCGACCTTTTGACCCTGTTGATGCAGGAAAGTTGGCATCCCGGCGCAGCACGTATTTCCCATGGAAAGAAGCAAAACGTACAGGTCGTCAAAGAATATCTGGACTCCCATTTTACCGAACGGATTACTTTAGATGCGCTGGCCGAGCGCTTCTATATCAACAAATTTTATTTGACACGGGTATTCAAAGAACAATTTGGTCAATCCATTACCAATTATCTGCTTCAGCTGCGGATCACACAGGCCAAACGGATGCTCCGCTTTAGCGACCACAGCATTGAATCCGTGGCTGCAGAATGTGGATTACAAGATGCCAACTATTTTTCTCGCCTTTTCAAAAAAATCGAAGGCATTACCCCCGGCGAGTATCGCCGTCAATGGTAACGCAGGAGGAAAACATGAAACATCCCACTTTGCGCTTGCAGTATAACGCTCCCGTCACTTTAAGTCTTTTCTTCCTTTCCTTATTCGTTCTTTTTCTTGACCGTCTCACTGGCGGATGGACCACTTTACATTTATTCAGTGTCTATCGATCCTCTTGGGCCGCTCCCCTTTTCTACGTCCGCTTATTTGGCCATGTGCTGGGCCACGCCGGCCGGGAGCACTTCATCAACAACATGCTGCTGCTTTTGGTCGTTGGCCCGCCACTGGAAGAGAAATATGGAAGTCGGACACTTCTCGGAGGCATATTGTGTACCGCCGCCATTTCTGGGCTTTTGCAGTGCTTGCTTTTCCCGGGGACAGCCCTACTAGACGCTTCCGGCATTGTTTTTATGCTTATTATGCTTTCCAGTTTGGCTGGTATGCGCAGCGGCTCCCTGCCCTTGACTTTAATTCTGGTAGCGATGCTCTATCTAGGGCAGCAAGTATATGCCATTTTCTTCGTTCAAGACCAAGTGGCTAATTTTATGCATATTGTAGGCGGCCTGTGCGGAACCGCTTTTGGGTTTATGGTTCGCAAGCAATAATCGTCCCCTTGCGTCTGGAGAGCCTTTCCAGCTATACAGCCCTTGACATTGCCGCCCCTGCATGGTATGGTATATTTAATAAAATTCCGTGTGGACTTTTACAGTCAAGACTACTTTTCGCCACACAATGGTTTTCCAACTGGGAAACCATTGTGTGGCTTTTTTGTGTGAAAGGCGATTTTCAATGAACAGCACTTTTATGAAAGAAAAGCCCATCCTACCCCTGCTGCTTTCCATGGCACTGCCCATGGTGGTGTCGATGCTAGTCAACGCCCTCTATAATATTGTGGACAGCCTTTTTGTCGCACAAATTAGTGAGGATGCCATGACCGCTCTATCTCTGGTTTTTCCCATGCAAAATCTAGTTAACGCCATCGCTATCGGGTTCGGCGTAGGAATCAACGCCCAAATCGCGCTCCATCTTGGTGCCGGTTCGCAACGGCGCGCCGACACAGCGGCCACCCATGGCATGTTGTATTCGCTGCTTCATGGCGTACTCATTACGATAATCTGCATCGCCATCGTTCCACACTTTCTGGGCATGTTCACCACAGATCCTGCCGTGCTGGAGCTGGGTATCACCTACGCCACTATCGCTTTTTCCTTTTCCGTAGTCATTATGGCTGCTCTCGCCTTCGAAAAGATGTTTCAAGCGGTAGGTCGCATGAAGGTCACTATGATAGCGCTGCTGGCAGGTTCCATCTGCAATATTCTGCTGGATCCCATACTGATCTTTGGGCTGGGCCCTTTCCCGCAAATGGGAATTGCCGGAGCCGCTTTGGCAACTGGTATCGGCCAAATGCTTACCTTGTCCATTTACCTCTTTTTCTATCGTCGCACTCCCATTCCGGTCCAGCTTCGCCGTTCTTGCATAAAACCGGATAAGCGAATGGACTTACAGTTGTACGCAATCGGTATTCCTGCCATTTTGAATCTGGCCCTGCCGTCACTTCTTGTTTCCTTTCTCAACTCTTTGTTGGCCGCCTATTCCCAAAGCTATGTGGTGGTTCTGGGAATTTACTATAAACTGCAGACCTTTTTATACCTCCCTGCCAGCGGAATCGTGCAGGGCATGCGTCCTTTGATTGGTTACAACTATGGCGCAGGAGAACACCGACGTGTCCGCAAAATCTATGAGTGGACGCTTGCTCTGTGTGCCGCCATTCTGGCTGCCGGCACCGTGGTGTGTTTCGTATTTTCCGAGCCGTTGATTGGAATGTTCACATCCAATCCCGAAACCCTACAAATCGGCCAAGTCGCTCTGCGTACCATCAGCCTTGGCTTCGTCATCTCCGCCGTTTCCGTCGCCTCCTCCGGCGCCTTAGAAGGACTTGGTAAAGGGGCTGCTTCTCTTGTCATTTCTCTATGCCGGTACGTACTGGCCATTTTACCTCTGGCTTGGTTTCTTTGCCGGCAGATGGGGCCCACCGGAGTTTGGCACGCCTTTTGGATCACCGAAATCATTGCAGCTCTTCTTTCAGCAGTAGTGTATCATCGTAGCATCCACAATCGCAAAAAATCCTCTTTTTAATCTGAAGCAAAAAGCCTTTCGCCCTTTTGGGACGAAAGGCTTTTTATATGTCTGTTATCGCCGAATCAGATCCGGCCAATAATGGGCGCAAAGTTTCCACGCTTGTTGCTGTTCATGAATGCTTTGTGCCAGATCCTGCCAAAACGCAAAATTGCTCCACCGTCCCGGAATCAACCATCCCGGCAATGAATCCAGAATATTTGGCAACATCAGTGCTGCCAGCACCGCCAATACAAACCAAAAGACCGTTCCGATTCCTTTCGGCCATAAGCAAGACCATCGGATTGTCGTCACGAAGAAAGCCACCCCCACCACAAAAAGCGGAAAACCGCAAAACAGTGTCATAATCCACACCCGTTGGGGGCCATACACAATACATTGCGGTGATTCAAGGCCCACCGCGGCACACCATGTTTCCACATCCTCTTTAGGTGCATCCCACGATACGCCGCGCAGCTCAGCGCAAGTCAGATTTTCTTGCGTGGGAAATAAGAAAACGCTCTCCTTTGCCGAAAACACGCCGGTAATCGTATACGTCTTTTTTTGTGCAAGGACTTTCATCCCCACAATATCGGTACTGCCAAACAGTGTTTGTGCTAAGGCTTCAGAAAGGGCACATTCGTTTCCGTAGATACTGGGCGAACAACCTTGCTGGTATGGTACAGGCAGACAATCCTCCGCACTGCCATAATATCCAATCCCAACAACAGCATCCGCATGACGGCCATTGGATGTCGAGATGGTAACGTCTTGTTGCCCCCAAAAACTCGCATAGATTCCTTGCGTATTCTTATCGCTTGTGGTAAAAGTTTCTACCTGATCCAATACATCCGTCGCTATGGGTGATGCAAATCGAACGCCCGTGGTCTGACAAAAGCTCCGTTGCCGCTCTAAATGCTGCCACAACATAATTTCCAGAAGAAACACCGTCAGAAGCAAAATCGGCCCATACCAGCGGCGACGGGCTGGCGGCAACGCCAAATATTCAGGATTCATCTTGCAGCCTCACTGTATCACCAGCCTGTACCGATTTGCTACTACTGACGACGATCCGCGTTTGAGAATCCAGCGCTCCTGAAACGGCTACCGTGGAATCTCCAGTTTCCAATACAGTTACTGAGAGCCGAACCAACACATTTTGCAATCCCAAAATCGTATTTTTCTCCTCCACAGCCAGTACATATTGTCCTTGGTTATCTTGCCGAACCGCTGTGTTGGGAAGCACCAGATTTTGTCTTGCTCCTTGTACCGAGGCCGTAACCGCCACCGCACCAGCAGACCACGCGCCCTTTGGCAGTGTAGCTGTGGCCATCACAACGCCATCCGCATCTGGCGCTGACAAGCTTTGTACCGCAGCATCTCCATTTGCTTTATTTTGCTCCGCATGAAGGATCGTCCCAACAGAGACCAACTCGGCTTGTTCTTCCTCCAAGGGAACTTCCAGCCTATACTCTACATCTTGATCCGCCAGCAAGCCCCCTACGGTGGAACTGGGTTCACCGGGTTTAAGGTTCAGCGTTACAACCGTTCCATCTTTTGGCGCCAAATAGCAGGCCCCTGCATTTTGCAAGGCAAGCAAAGCGTCCAACTCTGTTTGCAATATAGCTGCTTTTGCCTGACTGACCGCTGCTGCTGCCCGATCGGTTTGGTTTTGCTCTGCCACTGCATCTTCTTCCTCTTCCAAAGCATGGAGGGCGCTATTTCGTGTATCCTCGGCACTTTGAGCCGCCGACAAAGCGGATTCATTGGCAGCTTCCGCGGATTTCTTGGCTTGGTAAAGTTCCTCTTCTGCCGCCTCCAAAGCTGCCGTAGCAGTTTTTATTTCTGCCTCCTTTTGAGCCTCCGCCTCTTTTTGCGGCAGTTCCGAATCCAAGGGTGCATTGCGAGCATCCTCCACCGCCCGTGCCGCCTCATCCCGTTTTTGTTGGGCACGCGCCACGCTTTCTTCCCCATCTGCGTAGGTATTATGGGTCTGTTCATAGGCACGTTCCAGTTGTTGTTGCGCAAGTTGCGCATTGTAAGGATCAGCGGTATCTCCTTCCGCCTGTTGCTGGGCCTGCACCTGTACCTGCTGCAGTTCTGCTTGCTTGGAGTCCACAGCCCGAGAAACTTCTCCTGCATCAAAAACTGCCAGCGTATCTCCAGCTTTTACACTTTGTCCCACCTGAACCGGCACCTGAAGCACCAGCAGCCCTTCCGGTAAAGTAAATGGCTGGCCGCCGGCATAGGAAATCGTCCCATTTGTCAAAAGACTTTGGCTCACCGTTCCGGAACTGGGTGTTTGAACAACAACAGTTGGCATCGTTGCCCCGGCAGTTCCCCTTGCCACCAATGTAACTACCAGTAAAGCCGCAAAAAAGCGCGCAATATTCCCCAGTCGGCGCAACTGCTGCGGATCACTGTTACGCACTATGGCCGTAAGCTGATCCGTCAATCTCATGCCGGATCATCCTCAATCAACAAGATTCTAACCGTCTGTGCCACGAAGCAATCCCCTTGCCAACTGCCGAAAAGATTGACCGTTTGCCCTTCTTGCAGTGCTGAAGCATCGGCAGGCTGCGGTTCTTCATGGCCTCCGTTGTAGATACGCATCGTTTCAATGACAGCTTGCGTTATATCTACCTCGACCGGCTCAGTGTCAATGCCCGCTGCTGCAACCGCCACACCGCCCGAATCTCCTGTGACAGTGATTGGAATCAGTGAAAAGGAAGTCTCCTCAACCGATTGAATTTTTCCTTGAAGGTCAGGATTCTGCAAAGATGTTTTGGTAAGTTCGCTTTGCGCTGGATCTACTGTTGCAGAGGGCGTCTGAGCAGGCATCTCCGGTTCTGATGTTTCCTCCGGTACGGTTTCCATTTCGCTGCTTGCCTCGCTCTGCGATACGGAACTTGTATTCGAGTCTTCTTCTACATTTGCCGCACACGAAGTAAACAGCAACGCGGTAGCTGCACAAGTTACAGCCGCCAAAACAAACAGAAGCACTATACGTTTCATCGTTTTCATCCTTTCACTGCACCAGTCAACAACCCTTGTTCCAAATACTTCTGTCCAAAGGAAAAAATCAACACGGCCGGCAATAGCATGATAAGACTCGCTGCCATTGTCAATGCCAAATCTTCCCCTGTGGTATTGGTCAGATACAAAGACAAGGGCCAGTTGGAGGGTGTTTTCAAAAAAGTCATTGGTTGCTCTAAGGCATTCCACGCATCAAGAAATCCCATCGTCAGAGCCGCTAATACGCCGGGTGCTCCTACGGGCAGGCCAATACGCCAAAACTGCTGCCAAGGCCCAGCTCCATCGATGGCCGCCGCCTCCAATAATTCTTTGGGAACCGAGTCAAATCCGCGGCACATAATAAACACGGGAAAAGTACTGAATGCGCCGGGAAGAATCACCGCCCAGACGGTATCCAACAAACCAAAAGTATGAAGTGTCAAATAACTGGGCACCATTGTAACCTGAAACGGCAGCAGCATGAGCACAAGATACAACATTCTGAGTTCCCGCCGACCACGGAAATGCATCCGCGACAAGGCCCATGCAGCAGGTGCCCCCACCAACAGTTGTCCCAAAACTTGCGGAAACACCTGCGCACAGGTATTCCAGTAGGTAACGAAATACGCTGGCGTATCCAGCAGCAATTCCACCAACGGTTGTAACGTAGGCCAACTCGGCAATAATGTCCATTGAGCCTGCCCCTGCCCAGTCAGCGCCGGCCCCAAGGTGTACTGCAGTTCTCCGTCACCAGTCAGCGCCCCTACAAACAATAACCATAAGGGTCCCCAGACCAGCAAAGCAAAGGGAAGCAAAAAATATTTTTTCATATTGTTATACTAGGTCACTTACAGGCGCCTTACCAAAACAGCAATGATGACCAATAAGGTCAAAGCCACCAAAACCGCGGCCGCACATAGGCGCGGTAAATCCAATGCCAAAAACCAGTTGTTGAACAAGTGCTGTAATAAGTAGATGCTATTGTGCGGATAGGCGCCCGCCACGAGGTATGCCTCGCGAAACACTTTATACGTGTTGAGCAGGCTTAAAATACCGGTAACCAAAAGCGTGGGGGCCAAATTTGGCAGCGTGATCGCCGTAAAGCGTTTCCATACACCCGCACCATCTACGGCGGCAGCCTCGTACAATTCTGCGGGAATCGTTTCTAATCCACTGGACCAAAGAATGCTGTCATACCCTACATTTTTCCAAAGATAGGTAGCAATCAATACCCAAAAAGCGGCGTCTGTTCCCATAAAATCGCAATCCGTTCCCAGTAAGGTGTTGAGTAACCCTGTACGGGCAAACAGTACTTTCCATAGTAATGCGATACTGGCCACTGGAATAGCCATCGGCAACAAAAAGGTAGTGCGGTACCAGCCGCCCCAGTTGGTGCGCTGTAAGGCTTTCATTCGCAATGCCAAAGCCAGTGCGAGACTGCTTGCCAACAGAAGCGGGACACAAACGCCGGTAAAGCGGGCGGTATTACGAACCGCCAGCCGAAAGGCTTCATTTTGCAAAACAGATTGATAATTTGCAAACCCCACAAATTTGCGTCCCAGCGTGTCGCAAAAGCTTCGGCGTACCGTTTCCACAAAAGGCGCCAGCAAAAAAAGCGTTACACCGATAAGACTCGGCGCCAAAAATAGATAGGGAGTATAGTTTATCTTCCCTAACCGTTGACGCACGCTTACTTTTCCTTTTGGGTGTACGGATGTTTCGCGTTTCATTGCTTTTCCGCCAGATACAGGCTCAGATCAGACTTCATACCGTTCACGGCGTCGTCCACCGTTTCTTGTCCTTGAATAATCGCATCCGCATGATTGATAAAGCTTTCTTCCAAAACCGCAGGCACAATCACCGGCGTAGTGCAGCTTTCCAACAGTGCCTGAATATCTCCATGGAAGGCAGAGTTGCCGTACTGCTCGTTATTCATCACAGAATCCAGTTTTTCACCTAGACAGTCTGCCCGCACCGTCGTACCGTCGCCATAGTAGTTTTCCTGCACAGCGGAATCAAAGAAGGTAGCTGCCAACTGCTTGGATGCCTCCAGTTGTTTCCCGTTCGCATTCACACCTACCAAAACCTGCGGTGTATAGGCGCCTTGTGTAAGGCCCGGACGCAAAATCATCTCGCAGGAAATCTTGTCGGAACTATAATTCATGGTATCTTCTCGGCGCGCCATAGCTAATATAGAGAACGGCGTTTTCATCGAAAACCAGCCATAGAGGGCATGTCCGGAGTCGGTATATTCGCCCTGTTCCGGGTTGATCTCAATAATGTCTGTTCCGGTCCAGCTTTGGGCGCTTCCGGTATTATTCTCCAAAGTATAATTTCGGATACCGTAATAGTCCGACACCGTCTGGACAAACGACATAACCTCACGCAGAGCGCTTTCGTTCAATGTGTTTCCCTGCAAAATAGCGCTTCCGCAGACAGGCAGAAGGAAATCCGCAAACTGTTTTGCATTGGTCATGCACAACGCATATCGCTGGTCTCCCGGCGGTGTCTCATAATAGTCGGAACTCTGATCACCCAAGTCCGCGCGAGGTGCTGCATCCAGCACTGCTTGCTGAAGAGCGGTAAGATCGCTCAGCCCATCCAAAGAGCCCGCATCCCCGATCAGCACCGGTACGCTGAAACGAGCCGGCATGACATACACTTTGCCATCTTCCACAAAAGGATTTGCCAAATTGTCTTGTAGGTCACTGACCGGCACTGTATCAGCAAGATCTGCTAAAAGCCCTTTTTCCGCATAATTTTGATAGTCTACCCCATCCAAAATCAGCAAATCCGGTCCTTCACCAGCCAGCAGCTCGGTGTTGAGCTGCGTCAGCGCGTCGTTGCGTGCGGTGGACAGATCCTGCGCATCCTCCGGGATCGCCACTGTAAACGTCACATCCACATCGGGATGCTGCTGTTTGTATTGATTGATCGCTGCACGTGCCGTTTGGGAATCCTCCAACGACCACACTGTCAGGGTTGTTTCCGCTTTGGTTGGCAACGAATCATCGTAATGGTAACGATACATCCGGATTGTAGAATCGTCCCCATGCATCGTAACCAAAAAGTCGCCGTTAGCCGCACGACAGATAGAACTGGGATAGTTGCTGGACAAGCTCATGGCCATACCATCCGCCGCCATGATCTGCTCTGGCAAAGTTCCGCCCGAAGCTAGACGGTAAATGCCTTTCGGCGTCGGATAGTACACCGCTCCATCCGCATCTCCCGCTAAGGCGAAGCTGGTGGCTTCACTCAGAGACTCCAATATTTGCGTGCTGTTGCCGCTTTGGACGTCCAATTTCATCAGCGGCATGTTGCCGGTTTCGTCATAGTAGAGATACAGAAGTTGATCGCCGGCTATTGTAGGTTCTACACCACCGCCATATGCGGCCATGCCCCCCAAAGCAAGCGTTTCTTCTTCCCCGGTCTCTCGATCATGGCACACCATCTTTTGTGTAACGCCTTCTTGGCCGTATTGTACCTGAAACAGCAGCAAGTCATTCTGATAAAACACGGCCGATTGAACCGCGTCTGCCTCAGCGATGTCTAGCTGCTCTAACATACCATCCGCCGCTTGTAAATAGAGACTATAGCGATTCTCGGCACGGCCATTTTCTCCCCTCACTACGCTTCCCAAGCAAACCGTACCGTCCGGCGCGCTCCAAACTTGGCTGATGAATCCATCGACCTGCTCGCTCCAACCGGGATCTTCCTCCGTCCAATTTTCCCCATTGTCCGTGGATGTTAGCCGAACCAACGTCCCTGTTTCAAACGTTGTGGGATCCTGCTCATAGACATACATGACCAACGAGCCGTCATCCAACAAAGCGGGGAATCCGGCAATTTCTCGACCGCCCAAGTCCACCTCATTCTCTACCCAGCGCCCCATCTGCGTTTCTGCAGCTGTCGCAGCAGAGGTTTCCCCGCTGGCTGGCGCGGCTTCATTCCCACCACAGGCCGTCAAACTTACGACCATCGCCATAGCCAAAGCGATGTTTCTGGATCGTTTCGTTACGTCTACCTCCTTCAGTTCTTGCTTTTCAGTATAATCTTCCTGTCTTGAATTGTCCTTAAAAAACAAAGGAGATTTTTCAAGGTTTCTTCAAGACAAAAGGTGTATAATAGAAAATAGGAAATGGAGTATCAGGAGTATAGAATGAGAATTTTAATGGTTTGTATTGAACACTGCTCTTTGTGAAGCCTTACGTCCTGCACTGGAATCTGCCGGTTACCGTACAGATTTTTGTCATAACGGTACCGATGGGTTGAGTTTGCTGACCAGCGGTGCCTATGATGTTTGCATTCTGGACCGTATGTTACCGGGGCTGGATGGCCTTAGTCTTCTGCGCGCTGCCCGTTCTAGCGGTATCACTACCCCAGTTCTCATGTTAACCGCGCTTTCTGGTATTGGTGAACGTGTGGACGGGTTAGACGCCGGCGCAGACGATTATCTGGCAAAGCCGTTTGACACACGGGAACTTTTGGCCAGATTGCGCGCCTTAAGTCGTCGCCCCGGTACCACAGCCGCAACTTCCCTGCACAGCGGCGATGTAACGCTTTCTCCCACAGAGCTAACCCTCACAGGCCCCAAAGGTTCCGTCCACTTAACTAAGCGGGAATGTGATCTTTTGGAGGCACTATTACGGACTCCCGGCAGGTTGCAAACCCGACCACTGCTTTTGGCACAAGTTTGGGGGCCATTAGCGGAGGTAGAAGACGCCAATTTGGATTGTTACATTCATTTTGTGCGCCGCCGTTTACAGTCTGTGGGTAGTTCCGCCAAAGTTATAACGGTGCGCGGCAGTGGGTACAAATTTGAGGTCCAGCCATGATTCAAAAATTACACTGCCGCCTGACGCTCTTGATGACCGGATTGACCGCCTTGGTCTTAGCCTGTGCACTTATCGTCACCTGGCATCTTTCGGAAGAGCAGTATAAAACCAGCTCTCAAACTCTTTTTGCCAACAATTTTGCATCGCTCTGCGATCGTCTTTCCGATGCGGAGTCTATCACAGATCGTTGGCTTGCCGAGCAGGAATACGGAACAGGTTGTCTCTTGTTCTTACAGGATAACGGTTCCGAACTGCATTATGCCGGCTCACTTTCCAGTCAAACGCCCCGGGACGAATTGGAAGCTCTTGCCTTCGAAGGCGCCCACTTATTTTTGGATCATTCGCAAAGAGACAGTGCTGGCGCGGTGATTCAGCAAGAAGCCCATTTTTCTATGAGCGGAACGATGGGAGACAATTACGCTGTCTCTGCCGCTTTATTGCCCCGGGACAAACACGGTTCCTATCTGCTGTTCGTCTTTTTACAGGAGCAAAGTTATTTAACTCGGCATATGTTTTGGTCCGCCTTACAATATATCGGACTGTTTATAGCCGGCTGCCTGCTATTGGCCGGTATCTCCTACTGGCTTTCAGGAAAAGCCCTCGCTCCTACCGGACAGGCCTTACGGCAGCAGAAAGAATTTATTGCCGCTGCCAGTCACGAACTCCGCAGTCCCTTGGCGGTTATCAAGGCCAGTTTGCAAGCCATGGAAGAACGCCTCGCCCCGGAACGGCAGGAGAACTTCTTACACACTGCTTTGAGCGAAGCCAACCGTATGGCACATCTGACCGACGACCTGCTCCTTTTAGCCAATGGTGATTTGGATACGGTCCCCGCTCATCTTCAGTCTGTCGCGCCAGACAATGTGTGTATCGAGATGTACGACCGATTCTATCCGTTGGCCAAGCAGCAGCAACATTCCCTTACCCTAACTTTGCCCGAGGGGCCCGTTCCTATGATCCAGGCGGATTTGGAACGGCTGGAGCAACTTCTTTCTATCCTTTTGCATAATGCACTGGAACACACACCGGAAAATACGCCCATTGAATTGGTACTTTCCTGTGGCGCAAAAGGTTCAGTTTCCTTCTCGGTGGTAGATCACGGTCCGGGCATTCCCGATACAGACAAGTCGCACATTTTTGATCGATTTTATCGTGCCGATGCCAGCCGTACCGATAAGCGCAACTTCGGTCTTGGGCTTTCCGTAGCCCGAGAGTTGGCACGCCTGCACAAAGCCGCTTTGACGGTTTCGGACACGCCGGGCGGCGGTGCTACCTTCCAGCTACAATTTTCGTAATTCCTTCCCCACCATTCTTTCCATTATAGAAAAACGCACGGCATCGTCCCTTGGAAAATTCTTTCCAAGAAACAATGCCGTGTTTTTTCTACGTATTTTCTCTAGAGCTGATTCACGGTTCAGTTCGATTTCTGATCAGCCAACCGAAAGGTGACCGTAACGTTTTTCTCGCCCAGCGTCTGGGCCAAATCCTCTGGCGCGTCCAGATACCCCACTGGTGTATACCGGTAAGACGTCGAAAAGCTCTCATAGAACAGGACCAAACAATCCGAGCCAAAGAGCATCAGATCTCCAGCATGGATCGCATTTGGCCGTGATTCCGCTGTCGGCAAACGCTGCGCCAAATCAGCGTATTTTTCGTTGCCATTGAGTTCATACATCGTAAGCTGCACTGGCAAAAGTTCCACAAAAGCCTGTGCGGTTTTGGTATCATACAGGGTAGCTGTAAAGGTGACATTGCTTATTTGAACTTCAATCTTCTGCATACCGTTTTCCTCTTGCTGTAAAGCTCGTTCTGCCGTTTCGACAGTCTGTTGCGTTGGAAGTTCCTTCGACAGAATCGAGTCCACTGCCGTACCCGTTGGACTCGAACACGCCATCAAGAAGGTCAATAGCACCGCCAACGCTATGGCTTTACCGAATCGCTTTCCCCGCTTCGAAGGCCTGTGCCAATGCCGCATGATCTTTGATTTCGCCTGCATCTGTCACGCCTCCGGCAAAGATTGTACCAACCAAAGTTGCCTTTTCAAAACAGTCGACCCAACCTTGCATCCCTTTTACACTGCCTTCCACAGTATTTTCCTCGTTTTCTGCCGCTGTGGCCAACAAATAGACATTCCGGAATCGATAGTCAGCCGTAAAGAGCGGATTACACCGATCCAGCAGTGTTTTCAGTTGGCCGGAAAGCCCGTAATAGTAGACCGGGGTTGCAAAAACCAGCACATCGGCCGCCTTTACCTTTTCCGCAATCGAAATCGCATCGTCCTGAATCACACATTTTTGGGTATGTTGGCAGGCCAAACATCCTTGGCAAAAAGCGATGTGTTTAGTCTTTAAGCTTATCGACTCCACACTATGCCCTGCCGTCTGGGCGCCACGTGCAAAGGCTTCCGCCAATGCATCCGAATTGCTGTTCGGACGCAAACTTGCTGTCACAATCAAAATATTTTTAGGCATGTTTGGTAGTCTCCTTTTCTTTTTCGATTTCTTGCCCTACTAAAATTTCCCCGAGCGAATCGGGATCGTCACGAATGATTTGCCCTACTGACGGCAGATAAATATGTCCAGCCTTCGGATTTTTAATGCTAAGGACCGGTGTTGTGAGTGTTGCCTCTACCTCAGATTTTTCAAAACACAGGTCGGTGTTGATCATTTCGCAATCCACAAGCCGCAGATTTTTACAATAGCAGAATGGCTGTGTTCCCACAATCTTGCAGTGTTCCAACGTAAGGCCGTCAGAATACCACGCCAGATACTCCCCTTTGATTACGCTGTCGCGTACCACAACATTTTTTGCATGCCAAAAGGCATCCTTCGTGTCAAACCGGCAATCGGTAAAGGTAGCATTTTCAATATACTGGAAGGAATATTTTCCTTGAAATTCCACCCTTGCAAAATCGATGTTCTGCGCCCGCAGCAAAAAGTATTCACTCTTGGCCGTACAGTCCTGCATCTGAATTTCATTTGCCGACCAACCGAATTCTGGCGAATCGATATCGCAATGTGCAATCGAAACCACCCTACATTCCCGCACAGCTTTAATACCATGCAGTTTAGAGTCGGTGATTTCCACGTGGTGAGAATACCATAGAGCCGCCCGGCACAGCGGTGTCAATTCACACCCATAGATGGTCAAATTCGTATCATGCCAAAAGGGATAGCGTAGGTTGAAAAAGCATTCCTCTACCGAAATATCTTGGCTTTCCTTGAGTGCACTTTCCCCGTCAGCCGGACCATCAAACCGGCAGTTTCTCACCATCAGATCTTTGCTGCCATACAAGGCACGCTCTACATCATACGTTTGATTTTCCAAAATCGTCATAATTGTCTCCTCTTTACAAAGCATTTTTACCATTGCATCCCTTTGCAGAAAAATGCTTTACCTCTATCCCAAAGTATGCTGTTTGTTTGATGCGCGCTGCTGTTGCTGCTCATCTTGCTGCCGCATGATGTATACCAAATGATCCAGACAATCGATCTTATATTGAATCCCATGCAAATTTTGCAAGAGCGCCGCTTTCTGACAGGAAAGCAGACGATATTGTTCTCGCCTGCAATGCGTTTGTTCCAAACGTAAGAATTGCGCTACTGTAGCAGAATCACATCCTGCATCTTGTAAATTTCTACGTATGCGGAAGGCCTGTGCCTCGTCGAGTTCCATCATCACACTCCCCTCCTTACGGCTTCTATTGTAGGCCCAAATTCGCAAAAGAGCAAATACTTAATTTGGGGGAAATGATATGCTTGTAAAGCATATCACAATCGAATATACTATACCTATACAAAGGAGGGGAAACGATGGAAATCCGGGTATTGCGGTACTTTTTGGCGGTTGCGCGCGAAGAAAGCATTACCGCCGCTGCCAACTTTTTACATCTGACACAGCCTACCCTCTCCAGACAAATTCATGATTTGGAAGAAGAGCTGGGGCAACGTTTGTTGATACGCAAAAGCCATCGGGTAACCCTTACCCCCGAAGGCATGCTTTTACGCAAACGGGCCGAAGAGATTCTCAGCATGGTAGACAAAACAGAATCCGAGTTTCGCTCTTTAGAAACAACGGTAAGCGGAGATGTCTACATCGGTAGTGGAGAAACGCAAGCCGTTCGTCAAATTGCAGAGATCATTCGGCGCATGCAGGTGGGGAGTATCCCGGTATTCATTACCACATGCACAGCGGCAATGCACAGGATATTACCGATCGGCTTGACAATGGGCTTTTGGACTTCGGTATCTTAATCCAACCTGCCGATATCACCAAATACGATTCTCTGGATTTGCCCGCAAAGGATGTGTGGGGCGTGATTATGCGCAAAGACAGCCCCTTGGCTGCCAAAGAACAACTCTGCAAAGAGGATTTGCGTTCATTACCGTTACTCTGTTCCCGTCAGGCAGTTCTGACCCAACGGCATGGAAATGCCTTTGCCTCTTGGTTTGGTGCGGAATTTGAGAAATTGAATATTGTTTCCACCTACAATTTGATCTATAACGCCGCTATCATGGTGGAAGCCGGCGTAGGTTATGCCGTTACATTGGACCATCTGGCCAACACTTCCGCCACAAGCGATCTTTGTTTTCGTCCTCTTTTTCCACGACTGGAATCAGGGCTGAATATTGTCTGGAAAAAATATCAAGTCTTTTCCCCCGCTGCCGAAGTCTTTCTAGATCATCTAAAAGAGGCATTTACAGCGACTGCCACTCCATAAAAAAATGCTTTCCCGTTTAGCGGGAAAGCATTTTTTATATTCTTTGCACTTAATCTGCATGACGCACAAAAACATAGGTGGTTGCATCGGAACGCTCCGGACAAAATTGAAAGTGCAATCGATCAAACTGCTGAATTTCTTCCGGCTTCTCTACGCCCTTCTCTGCCATAAAACGAACCATTTCTCCCCGCGCCATCTTGCACATAGTGGCCTTTTCTACGATTTTTCCGTTTTTTTCTTCCCCGAACACGCAGGTGATAAACCGAACCGTTTCCGGAAGATAGCGCGTTATGCAAACACTATATTCTTTAGAAGCCAAATTTACAATACAATCGGTTTCTTGACACAAAGCTGTGGCCAGTGTATCTCCCCAAAAGCTATAAACATCTTTGGCCCCCGCCGCAACCAGCTTTGCTTGCATTTCCAACCGATAGGGCGTCACACCGTCAAATGGGCGCAGTAAACCGTAAAAACCCGACAAAATCCGCAAATGGGTCTGCACATAGGACAGTTGCTCCTCGCTGAAGACGGATGGAGCCATATATCGGTATTGAATTCCCTCATAACTGAGGATGGCGGGCGTCAGATTTTTCCGCAGATTCATCGTTTGCAGTCGCTCTACGTTTAGCTTAGCCAATGCATCGTTGCATTTCCAAACTTTTTGAAGCGCCTCACAAGGCATGGACCGCATAACCAAATACAGTTGCTCGGTCTTTTCCAAAAATTGCGGCAATTCCTGCCAAGGCAAACTATCTGGGTCTGTATTCATTTTTTTAGCCGGAGAGATGATGATCTTCATTCTGTTTTCTCCACTTCATAGGGCCATGTGGTGATGCCGCCAAATTCATACACCTCGGTATACCCCAATTCTGCCAGCTTAGCGGCAGCCGTTTTGCTTCGGTTCCCGCTGCGACAATATACCAAAACCGTATCCTCTTGCCCGGGAATCACGGCTGCGGCGCTTTCTTCGTCAATCGTACCTACCGGCAGCAAAACCGCCTCAGGGATATGCCCTTCCTCATATTCTGAAGGTTCCCGTACGTCCAAAATGATGACGTCTTGCTCATCCATCATCTGCTTAGCTTCTTCTTGGGAAATTTGATGGTATGTATCTTCCGTAGTAGGCCGCGTTGCACAGCCCACAAGCAACAATACCCCTGCCATCATTACCGCAATCCGCTTCATTTGTCGCTCTTCCCTGCCAAATAGTCCAAAATTTCGGCTGCGTTGGTATCCGGTTTCACTTTGGGTATGACTCTCTCAATATTGCCTTGCGCATCGATCAGATAGGTAGAGCGAACAACTCCCATGCTAACCTTACCGTACAATTTCTTTTCCTGCCAAACGCCATAGGCCTGAATCGCCTGCAGCTCTGGATCCGAAAGCAAAATAAATGGCAGATCATATTTCTGTGCAAATTTCAAATGGGATGCCACCGAGTCTTTGCTAATTCCGATAACAACAACATCTTGGCGACGGAATCCTTCAAAATTTTGCGCAAAGGCACAAGCCTGCCGAGTGCAGCCCGGAGTGTTGTCCCTCGGATAGAAATACAAAACCACACGTTTTCCCAAAAAATCAGATAACCGGACATCCTTTCCTTCTTGGTCATGTAAGGTAAAGTCCGGCGCTTTCGTACCCACTTCCAACATAAAAATCGGATCCTTTCCTAGTTTTATTGTAAGTATAGCGTCTGACACTGTATTTCGTCAAGGGCTCCATACTCGCACGAAAAGGTATCAAGACGCCTTACCACCTTTTGACAAAATACAGAACTTGCGCTTTTAGCCCAAGAATCGCAAGCCAACATTGATTCCGCCCAAAAGGAACAAATGGATCGGATAATACCAATAAAAAAACCTTTTGGCACGAAAACGACTGGGTATCTTAGGATCATACAGAAGAACAAATCCACAAGATACTGCGCAAGCCAGCATGCTGTATGGATTCCTCAGGATCACGCCGTAGTACAAAAGGCTCCACATGGCCAAAAATATCGCCTGTTGCCGGTTTGTAGAAAGAATCGATAGTCCTACAATCAATGCAAGCCCTACTAAGCCGGTTCCATAATCCGCCGGCAAACCGTACCCCACTAACAAAATGGGAAGGGCCAAAAGCAACCAAATCCGTTTCGTTCGGGTAAGTGAATCGCGTACCTGTAAACTATACAAGCATAGGAACGCCGCAAGAAATGTATAAAAAACATTTTCGGTCTCCCTCAAAATCCAAACACCATGGATTTGCAATCGAATTCCCGGAAGTATAGCTGCCACCCCGGCTATTAGTACGCTGTTATTAGGGTTCACCTAAAATAGCCCCAAAGAGGCCAGAAGAAATAGCCAAATCT
>CAUWAX010000011.1:0-90798 GCA_963557315.1 uncultured Gemmiger sp.
TTTTCACCACCACCATTCATTTTCGGGGTTGACTTTTAATAGTTAATCTTTCTGACAGGTTGTTTATTCGATCCCTTCCGGTAAGAAGGGCAGGAATACAGAAAACGAGGGGGCAAAGGGAGCAAATACGGTTGAGAATACGTATTCACAAAGGGGTAAAAAAACACCCCGTTCTCCCTTTCCGCAAGGCGGGAGTTAGGTGCTTTCCCGAAGGACCAACTCGGTGGAAAAGGCGCGCTGCACAGGCAGGGACGCGTCGGCATGCTCGATGCGGTCCAGCAGCCAGTTGACGGCCTGCCGGGCCATTTGGGCGGTGGGCTGGCGGACGGTGCTCAGCCGGGGGTTCAGGTACTGGCCCATAAAGGTGTCGTCAAACCCTATGACCCCCACCTGCGCCGGAACGCTGATCTGCAATTCCCGCAGGATGTCCAGCACCTGCAAGGCGTAGATGTCGTTGCCGGCAAACACCGCGGCCCGCAGGTCGCTTTCCGCCAGCCATCGTTCCAGCGCCTGCCGGAACTGGTCGTGGTTTTGCAGCACCTGATGGGTGACCACATCGCCCAGCCCGTGTTCGGCCAGCCATTGCCGGAACCCGACGTATTTGCCGTCATATTCTTTGCCGATAAACAAAAACCGGCGATACCCCCGGTCGGCAAGGTAGGCGGCTACCTGCCCACCGGCGGTGGGGTGATCTACATAGAAAGAATCCAGCCCGGTGGCCCGGCGGGTGATGGTGACCACCGGCACGTCCAGCCGTTTTACATAGTCATACCACTGGGGGCTGGTCTCCCGGATGGGGACCGCCAGCACACCGTCCACACGGTAGCGGCGCACCACGTCCAGATATTCCTGCTCGTTGTCGGGGTTGTAGTCGCTGTTGAACAGGATGATGCTGTATCCCCGTTCCCGGGCGCAAATTTCGATCTGCTTGGTCAGGTCGGCAAAAAAGCCGTTGGCAATGTCGGTGACAAGGACCCCCAGCAGATGGGTGGGGCTGCCCTTCAGCCCTTTGGCCAGGGCGTTCAGTTGGTAGTCATGCTCCCGCGCACAGGCAAGCACCCGCTCCCGGATCTCGGGCGAAACTTTGGGGTTGCCGTTGAGCACCCGGGAAACCGTAGGCTGAGAAACATGAGTCAGCCGTGCAATTTCTGCCATGGTGATCATAGGAAATCCCTCCGTGAATACGTATTCTTGTGATTGCACTGTTATTCTACAATAAGTTGACCGGCAATTCTATTCGTGGAACGTACAAATTTTCCGCGAATATTTTGTGCAGTATTTCAGAGGCCGGCGGGGCAAAGGGGCAAAACGCAACAAAACGGCCCGGCCCCGAAAGGGGGACCGGGCTATACAGACAAGGGGAAAAGGGACTGTGCAGGCGGCGCAGCCTGTTTACTGCACCGTAAACGCCATGGGGCGCAGGGGCTGTACCGCAGCGTCGGCCCCCCGCAGCGAAACCGGGATGGAACTGTCCTCGGGGTAGAACCGGGTGGAAAAGACGGTGGCGCCGTCGTTGCAGAATACCTCCAGCGAGGCGCGGTCCACCACCAGATCCAAGGAAAGCGGTCCCGCGCCGCAGACGGCACGGCGGATCGTGCGGCCTCCACCCACTGCCTCGTCGCTGAAGCGCAGCACCAGACGTTGGGCGGCGGTGTCCCGCTCCAGATGCAGCCCACCGGCCAGCGTCAAGGCAAAGTCGCGGTCGGCAGTCATCCGCAGGCGGAAGGGCAGCGGCAGCGTGACGGTGCTGCCATCCTCTACCGATTGGGGGGCGCCGTCGGCCGGTGCGTCCAACTCCCGCAGGGGGCGCTGGCGCAGCCCCTCGGGACCGGATACGATCTCCCGGGGCAGGGTCAGGCAATGCTGCCAGCCCAAGGCGGCGGTGGGGTTGCGGTAGTCGGCGTCGGGCATGCCCATCCAGCCGATCAGCAACAGCCGCCCATCGGGGGCGCGCAGCGTCTGGGGGGCGTAAAAGTCAAAGCCCTTGTCCCACTCGGTAAACCCGGACAGGGTGCCGGTCTCCCAATCGCCGTCCACGGCAAAATAGCCGCTCTGGTAGACGTTCTGGTTTTCCGTTTCGCCGTGGGGCAAGCCTTGGGGGCAGGCGCTCAGCCAACAGCGGCCCTCCACCACAAAGCCGTCGGGGCATTCCCACATATAGCCGAAGGCGGGCGTGGGCTCCCAAACGCGGGCCAACTGCCAGACAAGGCCGTCCTGACTGCGGTAGAGCAGCAGCCGCCCGGCGTCCTGCAGGCTGCGGGCGCCCAGCAGCATATACCAGCGGTCCTCTTCCCGCCACACTTTGGGGTCACGCACATGGAGCGAACAGTCTGCCGGGTAGTCGGCGTTGGTCAGCAAAAGCTGCTTGGCCCCCATCTGGATGCCGTCGGGGGTCTCTACCATTAGGGTGTTGGACTCCCGCCCGGTGCGGATATAGTCGTACGGCCCGGGATGCTTGACGTTGCCGGTATAGTAGAGCCGCAGCAAATCACCGCAGGCTACCGCGCAGCCCGAATACGCCCCGTTTTGGTCCTGGGGCGTATCGGGGAAAAGGGAAGCGCCAGTAAAAGTCCAGTGCAGCAGGTCGGGGCTTTGGCAGTGGCCCCAGCATTTGGGGGCGGTGCCGTCCGGCTGCGTAGGGCAGTATTGGAAAAAGACATGGTACAATCCGTGAAAGAAGCATAACCCGTTGGGGTCGTTGAGCCAGCCCTGGGGCGGCTCGATATGCAGCGCCTGACGCCAGTTTGCCATGAAGTCCTCCTTTGGTATCGCAAACAAAAGGGCTGCGCCGGTGGGCCCGGCGTGCCAAATTTTTCCCCAGTATAGCAAAAGCCGGGCCGAGATGCAAGGCGGGGCAGTGATGCGCCGGGAGATGGCCAGCCTGCGGCAGAACGAGGCGGTGGCCTCTTGACCCAAAAACGCCCTTTCGCAGCGATCTTTCAATCGGCGGAAGGGCGTTTTTGTATGGGAGAAAAGAGCGGCGCTGTCAGGCGAGGGTGTGGTGGACCAAGTCCAGAACCGCGGGTCCTTCGCTGTGCAGCGAGATACCGTCTGCCGCTGCGGGGGTGTCCAGCAGGGCGGAGAGCACCCGCTCGCCGTCGTTGAGGAAGAGTTCCAGACAATCTCCGTCCAGAACCAGCCGCAGGGTCAGCTTGCCATCCCGCGGGGCGGCTTGCAGGCGGCGCAGATGGGGGATGTCCCGGCGGGTGCCGCAGCCGCTGCGGTCAAAGAGCAGTTCGTTGTACAGGGGGCTCCATTCCACCTTGGTGCGGTGGCGGGCATCCTCGGCCAAGCAGAGGGTGAACCGGCGGCAGTCGGGGCTGGCGGCAGCGTCCAGCGTCACGGTCAGGTCCAGCCGCCGCCCGGCCACACCGTCGTAGACGGCGTCGCCGTTCAGCGTATCCCGGTAATGCAGGGTGTTCTGCCACAGGGTTTCCAGTTCCCGCACCGGCCGCTGGCAGAGCCGCCCGTTTTGCACAAACAGCTCCCGGGGCATCGTCATCCGGCCAAACCATTGGTGGCGGCGGGGCGCTTCGTTGACGGTGGCCCAGTTTTCCATCCAAGCCACCATCACCCGGCGGCCGTCCGGGGTCAGCACGGTCTGGGGCGCGTAGAAGTCGGTGCCGTAATCCACCGGCTGTACCGCTTCCCGGGTAAACCGGGCTTCGCCTTTGTCGTACTGTCCCAGCAGAGCCACCGTGCCGAACCCGGGGTGAAATTCCCCGTCGGGGCTGGCCTCCATCTCTTGCGGGCTGACCAGCAATACCTGTTGGCCGTCCAGTGCAAAGAAGTCGGGGCATTCCCACATTTTGCCGTATTCCCCGCGGCAGGCGTCCAGCGTGGTGCGGTAGGTCCAGCGGCGGGCGTCGGGGCTTTCGTACAGCAGGATGCGCCCTTGGTCTTGGGCGTCCCGGGTGGAAACCACACACAGGTACCGGCCATCCTCGTACCAGATCTTTGGGTCGCGGAAATCTACCGCGCTGCCCCCTTCGGGCAGCAGGTCGGCCCCGATCACGGGGTTGGCGGCGTCCTTCTCAAAGTCGGTGCCGTCCCCCACCGCCAGACATTGCAGTTGGTTGACTTGGTCGGGGGCATCCCCCACCTGCTGCACCCCGGTGTAGAGCAGCAGCAGGCGGCCGTCGGGGGTGGGCACCGCCGTACCGGAAAAACACCCCTTGGCGTCGGCGACGGTGTCGGGGGCCAGCGCACAGGGGCGGTAGTCCCAGTGCAGCAGGTCGGTGGTCATGGCGTGGCCCCAGTGCATGGGCCCCCAGACCGTATCGTAGGGGTAGTATTGGTAAAACAGGTGATACGCACCTTGGTAGTAGCAAAAGCCGTTGGGGTCGTTCATCCAGCCCGTCCGGGGCGTCAGGTGAAACAGCGGCCGGTCGTCGGCGGGGATGGCAGCGCCTTCCCGCGCCTCATAGATGCGGGCTTCTTCCAGTTTGGTGGCCATAGGGGAAGAACCTCTCTTTCGGGTAAAGTTTCGGGTCAGGGTCAGGCCGCGCTCTCGGCGGTGGCGGTGGTGGTGCCGGCGGTCTCTACATAGCGGTCATAGGCGGCTTGGTAGGTCTCCAGCAGTTCCTGCATGCCGTAGCTGTTCAGGTTGTCCTTGTAGGCGGCCCAGGTCTCGTCGGTGATGCCGCCGTCCCGCAGCCAAGTGGCTTCCTGTTCGGCCACAAAGTTCTCAAAGTCCACACGCCATTTGTCGATGGTGTCCAGTTCGTCCTCGGTGTAGACGCAGTCGATGGGGTAGCAGGTGGTGTCCTTGACAAAGGGCATCCAGTAGTCGTACAGGTCGGTCAGACGGTCCACGGCACGGGGCTCCATCTCAAAGGTGGTGGCGTAGTAGTCGGACAAAATCAGCTTGGGACCGTAGACTTCGTACTCGCTCTTCAGTTCGCCGGCGCTCTTGCCGAACTTTTCCTGAGCTTCGGCGTCGGTGATGCTCTGCCACAGGCCATTCTCGTCCTGCTGGGTGAAGTAGGTGCCGATGGGGCCGTACTGCAGCTGCATGACGTTTTCGGGGTCATACCACTGGTCGTAGAACTTCAGCAGGTTAATGGGGCTTTCGCAGGCGGAGGTGATGCTCAGGTTGCCGGAGTTGATGCCGCCGCCATCGCGGACGGTGACGTTATAGGTGCCGTCGGGGCCTTCCAGCACGGGCAGGAAGACGTAGTCGTCGGCGTGGTCGCCCATGAGTTCCTCAATGTACCACCAGGTGGCGACGCCCACCTCGCCCTGGGAGCACTTGGCCATATACTGGGTATCGGTCTGGCTGAAGGCTTCCTGGTCGATGAGGCCCTCGGCAAACCAGTTGTGGAAATATTCCAATGCAGCGCGGTAGTTGTCGTCATCGCAGACAAAGTTCGCCTGGCCGTCGGGCTGCAGGATCAGGTCGTTGCAGATGTCGTTGGTCCAGTTGGTGAAGCCGAACCCGGCGTAGAAGATGTTCTGGCCCCAGCACCACTGGTCGATGCCGAAGCTCATGGGGATGGTGGAGCCGGGATCGTTGCCGTAGTAGGTGGCGCTCATGTCGTTATCCTTGAAGGCCTTGAGCACATCGTGGAGCTCATCCAGGGTGGTGGGCACTTCCAGGCCCAGCTCATCCAGCCACGCCTTGTTGATCATGGAGTACTGGGGGATGGTGTAGATGTTGTAATCCTCGTCCTTGCCGATACCGGCGGTGCCCATCTGCTCGCCCGCGGGCAGGCCGTAGATGCAGCCGTCGTCCATGGTGATGGCGGCGCGGATGTCAGGGTGTTCTTCCAGGATCTTGGTCAGGTTGGGCATGTATTCTTCGGTGATGTAGGGGGTCAGGTCGATGAAGGTGCCGTCCTCGCCGTAGTTGGTCAGGTCATAGTTGGAGAAGCCCACGGCGTTGAAGGCATCGGGCAGGTCGTTGCCGGCAATGCGGATGTTGACCTGTTCGGAGAGGGAATCGCTCATGGTATCCCAGGTGATGGAGATACCGGCGTTCTGGGCCATGGTGTTCAGCACTTCGTTGGAATCGTAGCCGCCGGACAGGGCCGAAATACCGCTGATGATCTTGAAATCGGTCTGGTCGGTGTTGGTGTTGACGGTGCCGGGTTCCACGGTGTTGCCGCTGCCGCCGCAGCCGGCCAGGCTGGCGGTGATGCCCAGCAGAGCGGCGATGGCGCCCATGCGTTTGACGGATGTTTTCATGGTATTTTCTCCTTTTCTATGAAATGGCGGGTTGGTTTCCCGGAGTTCGGAAATGAGGTGACGGTTGAAATTTCGTCACTCTTGCGGTGCCCGAATCGTACTTCGGCCGCTGCGCTCAGCCTTTCACGGCGCCGGCCATGAAGCCCTGCTCAAAGTACTTCTGCACGAAGGGGTAGATGATGAGCATGGGCGCGGCCGCCACGATGATGGAGGCGAACTTGATCATCTCGGTCAGCTTGTTCAATTCGGCATAGCCGCCGGAGATCATGCTGGCCTGGCTGGCGGAGGTTTCGCTGGCGATCAGGATGTTGCGCAGCACCAGGGGCAGGGGCGCGCGGCCTTCGCCGGTCATGTAGATCAGGGCGGTGAACCAGTCGTTCCAGTAGGCCACCATGCTGAACACCACCATGACCGCCATGATGGGCTTGGACAGCGGGATGATAATATCCCAGAAGATCCGCAGTTTGGAGGCGCCGTCGATCTCGGCGGCCTCTTTCAGTTCCTTGGGAATGCTGGTCTCGAAGAAGTTGCGGGCGATGATCATGTTGGACACCGCCACGCCGCCGGGCAGAAACATTGCCCAGATGGTGTTGATCAGGCCGGTGTCACGGACGATCAGGTAGGTGGGGATCAGACCGCCGCCGAAATACATCGTGATGACGAAAAAGATGTTGAAGAACTTGCGGCCCGGCAGGTCGGGGTTGGACAGGGGATAGGCGGTGATGTAGATCATGATCACCGAGAAGAGGGTGCCCACCACCGTGTATTTGATGCTGTTCCAGTAGCCCATCAGGATGCTGTCGTCCGAAAAGACGGCGGCGTAGCCTTTCAGGGTGAACTGGCTGGGCAGCCAGAAGGTTTTGCCGGCGTAGACGTCGTAAGGGTCGGACACCGACGCCACCAGAATGTAGTACAGCGGGTAGGCGACCACCAGCAGGATGGCGATGGACAGCACCACCAGCACCACATCGCTGGCGCGGTCCGACAGGCCGCCCGGGCGCTTGCCCAGCGTTTTGGAATTGGCAGACATGGGAAGGCCTCCTTTACACAAACTGTACGTCGCTGGCCTTTTTGGCGATGCGGCTGACGATGATCAATAGGATGATGTTGACGGCGGTGTTGAATAGGCCGATGGCCGTGGAGTAACTGTACTCGGCATGTTGGATACCTTGTTCGTACACATAGACGGCGATGATGTCGCTGGTGGCTTTGTTCAGGTCGGTTTGCAGCAAAAAGACCTTTTCAAAGCCGATGTTCATCAGGTTGGAGGCGCTGAGGATAAGCTGCAGCACCGCCATGGGCACCAGCGCAGGAAGATCGATGTGGAGGATGCGCTGGAATACCGAAGCGCCGTCCACCTTGGCGGCTTCGTAGAGGGCGGTGTCCACGCTGGACAGCGTCGCCAGATAGATGATGGTACCCCAGCCGGCCTCCTGCCAGATGCCGCTGGCCACATAGATGGTGCGAAACAGGGTGCTCTGGTTGAGGAAGTCGATGCTGGTGCCGAAGATCAGGTTGATCAGACCGCCGGAGGGGCTGAGGAAGATGCGCAGCATACCGCAGATGATCATGGTGGAGATGAAGTGCGGGGCGTAAAGCACCGTCTGCACCACCCGCTTGAGCCGGTGGAACCGCAGTTGGTTCAGCGCCAGCGCCAGAATGATGGGCACCGGGAAGCTCCACAGCAGGCTGTACAGGCTCAGCAGGATGGTGTTCTTGATCATCCGCCCGCAGTTGGGGGAGGAGAAGAACTCCTCGAACCATTTCAAGCCCACCCATTCACTGCCGGTGATGCCCCGGCTGGCCTTGAAGTCCCGGAAGGCGATCTGGATGCCGTACATAGGCCCGTACTTATACACAATGGTGATGAGGACGGGGACGAGCAGCAGCAGGTAAAGCTGCCAGTTTTCCGCAATGCGCTGTTTCAGCGGTTTGCGGTGGGCGGGGACTGCCTTGGCTGCTTTGCGGGCTTTCCGCTTGGGGGCAGGGGCCGCCGCAGGCTTGGCCACAAGGGTGCCGTCCGCTGTGGCACGAGGGTTCTTCATGATGGATTCCTCCTTCTTGCAAAACCGGTTGCTGTGAATCGTTTCATGTATCTTGTGAAACAAAAATACCACCCTGCTCCCCAAAAGTCAATGGGTTTAGGCCGAAAAACAAGCGCAGCAGGGCGGTTTTGGCGTTTTGTACAATCTGGGGCAACGGTTCTTGTGAAAAATGACCCGGTGAAAAGCCGTGAAAATGCGCGATTATTTCATGAACTGGCTTTACAATCCCCGTGAAGCGGTGTATAATAAGAACCAGAAACTGCAAGCTGCGAGGTGAACTGTTCATGAAAGGCGAACGACAAACCGCCACGATGAGCGATGTAGCCCGGGAGGCCGGTGTGGCGTTGGGCACGGTGTCCAAGGTCATCAACGGGCTGCCGGTGGGCGAAAGCTACCGTTTAAAGGTGGAGGCTGCGGTCAAAAAGCTGAACTATCAGGTGAACCCCAGCGCCAAGGCGCTGAAAAGCAACCGCACCAACACCATTGCGCTGATCATCCCCAACACCATCACCCCCTTTTTTGCGCTGCTGACCCACTACGTCAACATGGCGCTGGAAAAGAGGGGCTATAAAATGATGCTCTGCTTTACCGAGTATGACCGGGACCGGGAGCAGGAGTTTGTCAGCATGGTGGTACACAACCGGGTGGACGGCATCATTGCCCTGACCTACAACCCCACGCTGGAAATCCCGGCGGGCATCCCCTTTGTGACCATCGACCGGTTTTTCAGTGTTTCGGTGCCCTGCGTGGCGTCGGACAACTTTGGCGGCGGCCAGTTGGCGGCCAAAAAGCTGGCCGAACTGGGCTGCAAGCATGTGGCCTGCCTGCGCACCGGTTCCTCCCTGACCAACGAGCCCAGCAAGCGCAAGGATGGCTTTGTCAGCGGCTGCATGGAGGCCGGACTGGCCTTTGAGATGTGCAACCTGTCGGACGGCGCGCCGCTGTCCGCCTTTGAGGTATTTTTGCGCCACAACCTGCTGGAAACCGACACCCCGCTGGACGGGCTGTTCTGCGGCACCGACCTGATGGCCTGGCAGGCCGTCAAGATGGTGCAGGCCTTGGGGCTGCGGGTGCCCGAGGATGTGCAGGTTATCGGCTTTGACGGGGTGCGGATGTTCGGCGATAAGGATTATATCTGCTCCACCATCGTGCAGCCCGTGCCGGATCTGGCCGAAACGGCGGTCAGCATGGTGCTGTCCAAGGATTTCACCGGTCTGCCGCCGCTGGTCTGTCTGCCGGTGCGGTATCAGCCCGGGGGCACCACCCGGGATTCGCAGCCGGCCACGGTATAAAAAAGGAGAGGACTTGACCATGAATCTCTTTCGTCCCTATTCCATGGGGGAACCCCGCCGCGACGAGCGGGGACGGCTGGTGGGCATCGACCGGTATCAGGATGTGCTGGGCCGGAACTGGAAGCGGTTCTTCCTCACCGGCCTGATGACCATACTGGGCTGCCTGCCCCTGACGGTGGGGGTGGCCTACGCCATCCTCAGCAGCAGCGTGCTGGTGCTGCTGCCCGCGGGTCTGGTGGGCGGCGCCATCGCGGGTCCCTTCCTGGCCTGTTTGTACGACACGGTCCTGCGGGCGCTGCGGGACGCCCCCGGCAGTTGGGGGCAAAACTATAAGCGCAGTCTGGCCCAGAACGCCCGGGCCGCCTTGCTGCCCGGCGCCCTGACCGGGTTGTTTCTGGGGGCTGCGGCCTTCGCGGGGATGATGCTCTTTTTCTGGAGCACCCTGCGCCCCGGGGCGGTCACCATTCTGGTCTATCTGTTTAGCTGGCTGGTCTTTTTGGTGTTGTCCACCCTCTATTGGCCCCAGCTTGTCCTCTTTGAACAGCGGCCGATGGTCCGGCTGCGCAACGCACTGCTTTTTACCGTCCGGTATTTCTGGGCCACGGTGGGGGCGGCGCTGCTCCAGTTGGTCTGGTGGGCCTTGATGTTCCTGTTTGCCCCCTGGACCCTCTTGCTGCTGCCCTTTGTGGGGGTCTGGTTTATTCTGTTCGCGGCGCTCTTCCTGCTCTATGACCGGCTGGACAAGGCTTTCGCCATCGAGGAAAGCATTGCCCGGGCCTTCCCGGAACAGGTCCCGCCCCAAGACTGATACGATAAGGAGAACGCGCTATGAAAGATGTTGTGGCATTGGGCGAACTGCTCATTGATTTTGCTCCCGTTTCCGCCGACGAGGCGGGCTACCCCACCCTGAAAGCCCAGCCGGGCGGCGCACCGGGCAACTTTTTGGCGGCGCTGCAAAGCTATGGCTGCTCCACCGCCCTCATCGGCAAGGTGGGGGACGACGCCTTCGGCCATCTGCTGGTGGGCACCCTGCAAGGGCTGGGCATCGGCACCGAGGGCATCGTGACCGACCCGGCAGTGTTTACCACGCTGGCCTTTGTCACGCTGGACGCCACCGGCAACCGGTCCTTCAGCTTTGCCCGCAAACCCGGCGCCGACACCTGCCTGCGCACCGAGGAAATCAACTACACCCTGCTGGACGACTGCAAGGTGTTCCACTTCGGAACTTTGAGCCTGACCGGGGAACCCGCCCGGGAAGCCACCCAGGCGGCGGTGGCCTATGCCAAAAAGCAGGGCAAGCTCATCAGCTTTGACCCCAACCTGCGCAAACCCCTCTGGCCCGACGAAGCCGCGGCCAAGGCCCAGATCGAGTGGGGGCTGCATCAGGCGGACATCGTCAAGATCAGCGACGAGGAGATCGACTTTTTGTGGGGCCTGACCCCCGAGGCCGGCGCCCAGAAACTGCTGAAGGAATACGGCGTGCGCCTTGTCTATGCAACGCTCGGCCCCAAGGGTAGCCATTTTGCCAACCAGAATGGCTGCGGCGAGGTGCCGTCCCCCACGGGGCTGCATGTCATCGACACCACCGGCGCCGGGGACATCTTCGGCGGCAGCGCCATGAGCCAATTTTTGCGGCTGGGCAAAGCGCCGGAAACGCTGACCGTCGACGAGATGGCCGCCGTCACCCGATTTGCCTGCTGTGCGGCCAGCCTGTCCACCCAGACCCATGGCGGCATCAACAGCGTGGTGCCGGAAGCCGAGGTGCGCAAGGTCCTGTAAAGCCCGAAAAAGACCCCATCCCTTGCTGGGAAACGGTTGTCGTTTTGCCCCGGTTCGTGGTATGATAGAGGCACGAACAACCTGCACACAGGCAGCGAGGCATGGGTTATGAACCGAATTTTGTATGTGGGGGAACACCCCAAGATTTACAACGTGCGGATGCACAAACATGACCACTGGGAGGTGGTCTACTGCACCGCGGGGGAGGGGACCTTCCGGTTTGAAAACCAGCCCCCCATCACCTATCAGGCGGGGCAGACGGTGGCCATTCCCCCGGGGGTGGTCCATGGCAATTCCAGCACCGACGGCTTTTCCAACATCCATATCATCTTGGAATCCCCCGCTTTTCCCTATCAGGAGGCGTTCTGCGTACAGGACGAAAACGACAGTCTGGCCAACGCCTTTGCGCAGGTGCGGATCTACCATATGTCAGAGCGGCAAAAGCACGAACTGGTGCTGGCTGCGCTGGGGGAACTGATCGTCAGCTATCTGGTGGTGTTTTGCAGCCGGGTGGAATACTCCGAACCGGTGGCCCGTATCCGGGAAAACATCCAGCAGAACTTTGACCGCCCCGACTACCGGGTGGAGGATTTTCTGCGCACCCAGCCCTTCCACTACGACTACCTGCGCAAGCGGTTCCAAAAAGAGGTGGGCCAGACCCCGCTGGAGTACCTGACCCATCTGCGGATGAAAACCGCCGAGCGGATGCTCACCCTTTGGGCGGACGGCTATACCATCGCCGAAGTGGCCGAAATGTGCGGCTTTGACAACGCCCTCTACTTCTCCCGTATCTTCAAAAAATATCACGGATGCTCTCCGTCCCAGTTCATGAAAGAGCAGGTCCATTTTTGTGCGGATCTGCCGGATCGTACAGAATTGGAACCCTGACCGGCGCGCGGCGCTGGGGGCCGGCGGACGGCACGGCCGTTGCGCCCCGCAAGAAAAAACGCCTGTCAGCGCAAAAAGTTCCCCGGCAATATTGCCGATTTTGGAACTGTGCTTTTGTGCGTTTTTACCAAGGGGCGTTTTTTTGTGACGACGGCTGCCCCCGAAAGATCCGTTTTGTGCATGAATTGATTCGGAAAAGGCATTCCGCTTTTGCCTGTGGCTCGCTATACTGGTAGACAGAAAGGCAGGGCCGGACAGGCCATGTTTTGGACTGCGCGGGCTTTGGCCCGCACCCACCTATACAAAAGGAGGATACCGTTTATGGAGATCCGTTATTCTTGCAACCAGCGCGACTTCAAGCGCTACACCACGCAGGAGACCCGGGACGAGTTTCTCATCACCGGGCTGTACAAGGCCGACGAGGTGGTAGCGGTGTACAGCCATGTGGACCGCATGGTCACCTTGGGCTGCATGCCGGTCCACGAGGAAGTGTCCATCGACAAGGGCATCGACGTTTGGGCCAACTTCGGCACCCACTACTTCCTGGAGCGCCGGGAAGTGGGCCTCTTCAACATTGGCGAGGGCGCCGGCACCGTCACGGCGGACGGTGTGGAATACCACATGAACTACAAGGACTGCCTGTACATCACCCAGGGCACTAAGGAAGTCACCTTCAAGAGCGATGATGCCGCCCATCCCGCCAAGTTCTACATGGTGTCCGCCCCGGCCCACTGCCGGTACGAAACCAAGCTCATCACCATCGAGGAGGCTGCCAAGCGTCCTCTGGGCAGCTTGGAAAGCTGCAACAAGCGCACCATCAACCAGTTCATCCATCCCAGCGTTCTCAAGACCTGCCAGCTCTCGATGGGCATGACCTGTCTGGAACCGGGCAGCAACTGGAACACCATGCCCAGCCACACCCACGAGCGCCGCATGGAGATCTACACCTACTTCGAGATCCCCGAAGGTCAGGTGGTCTTCCACATGATGGGCGAGCCCACCGAGACCCGCCACATCGTCATGCAGAACTATGACGCGGTGATCAGCCCCTCTTGGAGCATCCACAGCGGCGTGGGCACCTCCAACTACACCTTCATCTGGGCCATGGGCGGCGAAAACATGGAATTCGACGACATGGACAACATCACCACTACCGACCTGCGCTGAGGCGCGGGTTCGCCAAACAACATATTTATAGGAGGTTTTTACTATGTCTGTCTGCACCCCGAAATCTTTTGACTTGACCGGCAAGGTCGCTCTCATCACCGGCGCTTCCTACGGCATCGGCTTCGCCATTGCCACCGCCATGGCCAACTGCGGCGCCACCATCGTCTTCAACGACATCAAGCAGGAGCTGGTGGACAAGGGTCTGGCCGCCTACAAAGAGGCCGGCATCGACGCCCACGGCTACGTCTGCGACGTTACCGACGAGGACGCCGTCAACGCGCTGGTGAAGCAGATCACCGAGGAAGTGGGCCACATCAACATTCTGGTCAACAACGCCGGTATCATCAAGCGCATCCCCATGTGCGAGATGAGCGCTGCCCAGTTCCGTCAGGTCATCGACGTGGACCTGAACGCTCCCTTCATCGTTTCCAAGGCCGTCATTCCCGACATGATCGAGCAGGGCGGCGGCAAGATCATCAACATCTGCTCCATGATGAGCGAGCTGGGCCGCGAGACTGTCTCCGCCTACGCTGCTGCCAAGGGCGGCCTGAAGATGCTCACCAAGAACATCGCTTCCGAGTACGGCGCCTACAACATCCAGTGCAACGGCATCGGCCCCGGCTACATCGCCACTCCGCAGACCGCACCCCTGCGTGAGATCCAGCCCGACGGTTCCCGTCATCCCTTCGACCAGTTCATCGTCTCCAAGACCCCCGCGGGCCGTTGGGGCGAAGCCGAGGATCTGGGCGGCCCCGCCGTCTTCCTCGCTTCCGAAGCCTCTGACTTCGTCAACGGCTTGGTCCTCTACGTGGACGGCGGCATTCTGGCCTACATCGGCAAGCAGCCGGGCTAATCGTCCCCTTTGCTCCGCAGCGGCCGGATAAGCCGGTCTGCGGCAAAACCAACAAAAGTACTTCCCCTGTGGCTCTGGGGCGCAATTTCGGTTGCGCCCCGGGGCCGCAGCTTTTTCTGCCCCAAGCCGACAAGGGCGGGGGATTTTCCCGGGGAAAGAGTTGCTTTTTTTCGCCGTTTCCTGTACGCTAGGGGTAATAAAACCGCAATCCGTCCCCCGGCAGGGCCTGCGGGGGACGCGCAAAGGACTGAGCAGATGAACTACCAAGGCGACAACCGGATGAACTTTTTTTCCGAGCTATCGGAACATCAGATCTCGGCGGATGAGTTTTTCAATGTGGTGCTGCTGGACTCGCTGGCCCGCAACTTCGGGCTGCAAAACGTGCTGATCTCCTACTTTGACACACAGGGCAACTTTCTGTCCTGGACCCACCGGGCCGGGGTGCTGGCCGACGGCCCCGACCACCCCTACCGCCAAGTGATGGGGGAGGACACGGTGCGCCGGGTGCTGTATCAGGACGCCGTCCGGGACCACCTGACCTACAACAACGTGATCCCCCGGCTCTACCGCTCCACCGAGCTGATCCCCGCCGACGGCTACGACCAACACCCCTATGTCCGCTTTCTGGAAGAGCAGTTCCACGCCTATTACAGCGTGACGATGGCCTTCGGCATCAACGCCTACATTCAGGTGGCCTTTTTCAAAAGCCGGACGGAAGGGGACTTCACCCCCGAGGAACTCACCGAGCTGGACAAGCTCTATGTCTACATCGCCAACGACTACAAGAACTTCAAAAAGTACGAACAGGCCAAGATCGTGTCCAACATCCAGAGCGAGATCATCCTCTCGGGGGAGAAAGCCTATCTGGTCACCGACGACTTCCACCACATCATGAGCTGCAACGAAACCGCCCGCAGCTATCTGTGCAGCATTTTGGGGGACACCGCCGCCAAGGAACTGAAAGGCGGGGCCACTTGTAGCTGGCTGCCCTTTTTGCTGGGGGACGCCGCCGACCAAGGGGAAAACCATGTCCAGACCCGGGTCATCCAAAACTACGTCTTTAAGATCTACACCTACGACCAGCGGTATTCCAACGGCATTGTGGACCGCTACCACTGGATCACCATTGCCCCCCGGGACCCGGCCCCTGCCCCGCAGGAACCGGTATTTGCCGGCACCGGCCTGCCCCTGACCAAGGCCGAGTGGAAGGTGGCCCGGCTGCTCTACAAGGGGCTGACCTATCAGGCGGTGGCGGATGCCCTGGTCATCAGCTACCATACCGTCAAAAAACATGTGGAAAATATCTATGCCAAGTGCGGCGTCAAAAATCGGTTCCAGCTCTACAAATGGCTGGAGCGCAACGATCGCCTTCCTTGAGCAGACCCCCCCTGCGGGCAGCCTTTGGCTGCCCGCTTTTTTTGCGCCCCAGCGGCGAGAATCCCGCTAAGATAAGGAACTCTCCTTATGCAAAATCAGCCGCTCGCCCACTGTTGCCCCGGCGGGGGATTTGTTACAATCATCTCGGAAAGTGAAAAAAAATCACAACAAAGGGGGCCGCCACTGTGCCGGAAAGCGGGATCGTCTTCAACATCCAGCGCTTCACCATCCACGACGGACCGGGTGTGCGCACCGAACTGTTCCTCAAGGGCTGTCCGCTGCGCTGCCGCTGGTGCAGCAACCCCGAAAGCTGGCAGCTCCGGCCCCAACCCGGGGTCTACCGCACCAAGTGCATCGGCCGCAAACACTGCGCCGCCTGCGAGCAAGCCTGCCCCGAAGGGCCGCTGTTCCGGTTCACGGTGGGCAAACTGGCCGCCATCGACCGCAGCCGCTGCACCAACTGTCTGGCCTGCAGTCAGGCCTGCCCCGCCGACGCCATCAAGCAATGGGGCGAGGAGATGACGGTGGACCAGTGTATGACGATCATCCGTCGGGACAAAGGCTACTATGACCGGTCGGGGGGCGGGGTCACGGTATCGGGGGGCGACCCGCTGGTACAAAGCGATTTCGTGGCGGCGCTCTTCCGGGCCTGCAAGGCCGAAGGGCTCCACACCTGCTGCGAATCCACCTTCCACGCCCCGTGGGCCGAGGTGGAAAAGATCCTGCCCTGGACCGACCTGCTGATCTCCGACCTGAAGCAGATGGACACCCACCTCCACCGGCAGTATACCGGCGTGGGCAACGAGCTGATTCTGGAAAACCTGCAAAAGCTGGCTGCACTGGACCGGGAGATGATTTTGCGCATCCCGGTGATCCCCGGCGTCAACGACGACGAGGCCAACATCCGCGCCAGCGCCGATTTTATCCAGCAAGCCTTGGGCGGCAAGGTCCGCACCCTCCAACTGCTGAGCTTTATGCGGCTGGGGGAGGAAAAATACAAGTCGCTGGGCATCCCTTATCCCATGGAAGGGCTGCGCCTCCAGCGCAAAGCGTTTCAAAAAAAGGTGGAGGGCATCGCGGCTTATTTCAACAGCCGGGGCATCCACTGTCTGGTAGGCACCAAGGAGAAAAACTGAACCGTTCCGCACATCCAAAGGAGGCATTTTATGGGCAACATCCACACCACCGCCTGCGGCACCGAGCCGTTTGACAAAACCTACTGTCTGGGGTATCAGGTCCATCACGAAGATTGGTCCCCCTACCCGCGGATCAACAAGCTGCGGCAGGACTTTCTGGACCGGGGGTACGACATCGACGTGGAACGGCTGCGCCTTGTCACCGAGAGCTACAAGGCCCACCCCAACGCGCCCCAAAAGCTCCAAGCAGCCTACGCCTTTGCCCATGTGCTGGACAACTGCGGCATCTATATCTATGACGACGACCTGATCGTGGGGGACATTGCCGCCCCGGTAAAGGCCGCCCCCATCTACCCCGAATTTTCGGTGAACTGGATTCTGGACGAGATCGAGCATCACCCCTTCGAGGAGCGGGAGCACGACCAGTTCTACATCCGCAACGACAGCGAGCGGCAGGAGATTCTGGACCTTTGCCGTTGGTGGCAGGGCCGCACGCTGGACGACTACATCAATGCCCGGCTGGACGACGACCAGCTCAAAGGCTCCGAAGCCGGCAAAAAGATCTTCCAGACCAACCTCTACCACTACGCCGGTACCGGCCATCTGGCCATCGACTATGCCCGGCTGATGCGGCTGGGCTTTGACGGTCTGCTGGCCCAAGCCCAGGAAAAGCTGGACCATCTGGATATGCACGACCCCGAGTTTGTGACCAAGCGGGAATTCTATCAGGCGATGATCCTCATGCACAGCGCGGTCAAGCGGTACATCGGCCGCTATGCGGTGCTGGCCGACGAGATGGCCGCCAAGGAAGCCGACCCCAAGCGGCAGGGCGAACTGCGGGCCATTGCCGAAAACTGCCGGGCCGTGGCAGGCGGCGCTCCCAAGACCTTCTGGCAGGCGCTGCAGCTCTTCAACTTTGCCACCATGCTCATCTGCGTGGAATCCAACGGCCATTCCATCTCCTACGGGCGGATGGACCAGTGGCTTTACCCCTACTACGAAGCCGACATGAAAAACCATGTCATCACCAAGGACTTCGCGCTGGAACTCATCGAGGTGGAGTACGTCAAGCTCAACAACCCCACCAAGCTCAAGGACGCGGGCAGCATGGCGCTGCGCAACGGCCGGGGCTTCGGCGGCGAAAGCCTGACGGTGGGCGGCGTGGACCGGGACGGCAACGACGCCGCCAACGACCTGACCATGCTGCTGCTGGAGGCTTCGGCCCATACCCGGATGATGAACCCCTGGCTCTGCGTGCGGATGCATGAAGGCACCCCCGAGGAGCTGCGCATCAAGGCGGTGGAGTGCATCCGCGCCGGATACGGCCACCCCAAACTCTTAAACGACGGTCCCGCCATTCAGGGCATGCTGCGCAAAGGCATGACGCTGGAGGAAGCCCGGGACTACTGCGTGGTGGGCTGTGTGGAGATCAGCCTGCCCGGCAAGGAATACGGCTGGCATGACGCCGCCTATGTGAACACCCCCAAGATGATGGAGATGGTGCTCAACGGCGGCCGCTGCATCGACTGCGGCCCCCACTGCCCCCGCTGGGCCCAGTGCGGCGCCAAGGGGGACCATCTGGGCCCCGACACCGGCAGTCTGGACAACTACCAGTCCTTTGAACAGGTGCTGCAAAGCGTGGACCAACAGTTCGAGTACTGGTCCAACCAGATGTGCTCCAGCCTCTGCGTCATCGAGAACGCCCACCGCGCCCTCAAGCCGCTGCCCTATGTGTCGGCCTTCTTCGAGGACTGCATGGAATCCGGCCACGATCTGACCGAGGGCGGCGCCAAGTACAACGGCATCGGCCCGCAGGCCAGCGGCATCGCCACCTGCGCCGACTCGCTGTCCAGCATCAAACAACTGGTCTTTGAGGAAAAGGCCTGCACCGGCGCCGAACTGCTGCAAGCCCTGAAGGACAACTGGGTGGGCCACGAAAAGCTCTACGCGCTGGTGAACAGCTCCAAGGTCCACCACTACGGCAACGACGACGACTACGCCGACGAGCTCTTCAAGTTCATGTTTGAAACCTACTGCAAGCATATCGCCGGCCGCAAAACGCCCCGGGGCGGCACCTTCAGCCCCGGCGTCTACTCGGTGAACGCCAACGTGGCCATGGGCCTGAACACCAACGCCTCCGCTGACGGCCGCAAACGGGGCGAGGCCATCTCGGACAATATGGGCCCCGTCCACACCGATATGGGCTCCCACGACATCAGCGGCCCCACCGCCATCGTCAACTCGCTGGCCAAGGTGGACCACAGTCTGGCCACCAACGGCACCCTGATGAACCTGCGCTTTCCCCAGGAGGCGGTGGCCGGCATCGAGGGCCGGGACAATCTGGCCAGCTTCATCGAAGAATACATCCACAAAGGCCCCATGCATGTCCAGTTCAACATCATGAGCGCCGCCACCATGCGCGCCGCCCAGAAAAAGCCCGAGGACTACCGGGATATGCTGGTCCGGGTGGCGGGGTACAGCGCCTACTTTGTGGAGTTGGGCAAACCCCTGCAAAAGGATCTGATCCAGCGCACCGAGCTGCACTTCTAAGGGCAGCGCTCCGCCTGGTCTATTATTACGCTATCTATGGAAAGGGTGTCCCCGTATGAAAGACTTTAATTTCAAAATCCCCCAAAACATCCAGTTCGGCATGGGCAGCCTGAAAAAACTGCCGGAGATCTTGGCCGAAAACCACTCCGACAACATCTTGTTGGTGTCGGACCGCGGTCTGGAAAAGATCGGCGTGGTCAAAAAGGTGCAGGACATCATCGAGCAGGCCGGTCTGACCTGCAACACCTTCTTGGACGTGATGCCCAACCCCACCGTCGAGGTGGTCAATCAGGCCACCGCCCTGTATAAGCAGTGCGGCGCCACCAGCTTGGTGGCGTTGGGCGGCGGCAGCTCGATGGACGTGGCCAAGGCGGTGGGCGTGCTGGTGAACTACGGCGGCAGCATCACCGACTATGAGGGCAACTTCAAGGTGCCCGGCCCCATCGTGCCGATGATCGCCATTCCCACCACCGCCGGCACCGGCAGCGAGGTCACCGCCTCCGCCGTCATCACCGACACCCAGCGCAACTATAAGCTGTCGGTCTTCAGCTACGAGATCTTGCCCAAGTACGCCGTGCTGGACCCCGAACTCATCATGACCGCCCCTGCCTCCATCGCCGCCTCCTGCGGTGTGGACGCCCTCATCCATGCCATCGAAGCCTACATCTCCCGCAACGCCACCCCCTTCTCGGACGCCATGGCGGAAAAGGCGATGGAACTCATCGGCGGCCATCTGCGCCGCTTTGTAGCCAACCGGCAGGATGCCGAGGCCGCCTGCGCCATGATGCTGGGCTCCAACTTTGCGGGCATCGCCTTTGCGTGGGCCCGGCTGGGCAACGTCCATGCCATGAGCCACCCGGTCAGCGCCTACTTCAATGTGCCCCACGGGGTGGCCAACTCCATCCTGCTGCCCAACGTGATGGAGTACAACGCCTTGGCGGACCATGGCCGGTATGAGATCATCTACAACTATATCCGGCAGGGCACCGCCCCGGTGGACGACTTTACCCCCGATATGCTGGTGGAGGAACTGCGCCGTCTGAACGAACAGTTGGGCATCCCCGCCACCCTGTCCGAGGTGGGCGTCACCGCCGACAAGATCCCCGCCATGGCCGAGGACGCCATGAAGAGCGGCAACATCCCCGCCAACCCCCGTCAGACCAACGTGAAGGACATCATCCGTCTGTACGAGAAAACTATGTAAGCTCCCGCGATTTCTCCGATCGCATTTGCCAAAGAGGAGGCAGCCCCGCCAAGGGACTGCCTCCTCTTTGTTTGTAGCTACGAAAAAACTGGCGGAACGTACAAAAATTATTTTAATGAATTAATCAATTCTCACAAAGATTCGGAAAACCTGCAAAAAACGATTGACTTGCAGTTATTTTCGCCATATTATAATCACGGAAGTGAAAAAAACCGTTAGAAATGCACGAAAAACTTTCCGAATCGCGCAGCGGGTTACCAGAAACTTTACTGAATACAAAGAAAAAATAGTTCCTTTTTTCAAAGTTTTAATCAATCCAAACCGCCTGCGTTTTTCTTCCTGTACACAAAGGGCAGGGTGCCCTTACAGAATATTATTTTTCGGTTTCATTTTTGGGAGGTAACAGTTATGAAGTACTTTTTGGACAGCGCAAAACTCGACGAGATCAAGTATGCGTACAACACCTTCGGCATTGACGGCGTGACCACCAATCCCCGTCACATCATGCTCAGCGGCAAGCCGTTCCTGACGGCCATCACCGACATCGCCAACTGGATCAAGGAAGAAGGTCTGGAAGGCTACGAGAAATTCCCCGTCTCGGTGGAGATCAACCCCCATCTGGACGACACCGACGAGATGATCGCCGCCGCCAAGAAGGTTTCCGCCATCAGCGATAACTTCGTCATCAAGATCCCCTGCACCGAGGCCGGTGTGGTCGCCGCCCGCCGTCTGGAGAAGGAAGGCATCCGCACCAACGTGACGCTGGTCTTCAGCCCCGCGCAGGCCATCCTGCCCGCCAAGAACGGCTCCCTCTTCGTTTCCCCCTTCATCGGCTGGAAAGAGGCCAACGGCGAAGATTGCCGCCAGTACATCAAGGACATCGTGGACATCTACAAGAACTACGGCTTCTACGGCAAGACCCAGATCATCTGCGCCGCCATCCGCACCCCCAAGCAGATCGTAGACTGCGCTGTGGCCGGTGCCGACATCGTCACCACCGGTTTGGCCGTCTATCAGGATTGCATGAAGCACGCCTACACCAATCAGGGCATCAACACCTTCATCAACGCTTGGGACAACACCGTTACCGAATGATCCGCCGCGGCAAGGCAGCATGAAAAGAGGGAATCTACTATGAAAATTGGTTTTATCGGTTTGGGCATCATGGGCGAGTCGATGTGCGAGAACATCGTCAAAAAGCATGATGACACCGTCTACTGCTTCGACTTCGTACAGGCCAAGGTGGACCTGCTGGCCTCCAAGGGGGCTGTGGCCTGCCAGAACTCGGTAGAGCTGGCCCAGAAGTCCGACGTCATCATCTCGATGGTGCCGAAATCCGAACATTCCATGAGCGTCTACAAAGAGATCCTGCCGGTGCTTGGCCCCGACAAGACCTGCATCGATATGTCCACCATTGACCCCAGCGTTTCGGTGGAGATCAGCGAGATGGTCAAAAAGACCGGCGCCCAGTTCATGGACGCCCCGGTGGTCAAGAGCAAGCCCGCCGCCATTTCCGGCACGCTGGGCATCTACATGGGCGGCGATGAAGCCACCTGCGAGGCCATGCGCCCCATCTTGGAGTACATGGGCGAGAAAGTCAAGCGGATGGGCGGCAACGGCAAGGGTCTGGTCATGAAGATCGCCCACAACGCGCTGGTCTCTCAGATCCAGAACGGCGTCAACGAAACCATCTGCCTGGCCAAGGCCAACGGCATCGACGTTATGGACTACGCCGAGGCCATCAGCATGGGCGGCGGCCAGAACTTCTATCTGGACGGCAAAAAGTTCCCCATCGACAAGGAAGACTGGACCACTGCCTTCTCCGTCGAGAATATGGCCAAGGACGTGAACATCTGCTGCAAGCTGGCCGATGAGCTCAAGCTGGCCATGCCCGGCGAGCGCAACGTCCAGAAGGTCTACGAGAAAGCTCTGGAAGCCGGCTACGGCAAGGAAGACTTCTGCGCCACCATCAAGGTGGTCCGCGCCGAATAAGAAGGGGTGGCACCAATGCTCGAACATCTCAATCAGGTCAACGATGTACCGGTGCTCAGCGTGATGGATCCCGCCTTCGCCCCCTACGGCCGGGTGGTAACGGGGTACGATTTCTCCGAAATGATCCGCTACATGCAGGACAACACCCCCATCCCGGAAAGCGGCAACATCTACCTGCCCGGGGATGCCACCATGGAAGCGATGCCCGTCGCCGCCCAGATCCAAAAGGTCTTTTACGGCGATATGCCCATTCAGGTCGGGTACTGCAACGGCCGCAACACCACTTGGAACGGCTTTGAGTACCACAAGGGCAGCGAGATCAACGTGGCGGTCACCGACTTCATGCTGATTCTGGGGCACATCTGGCAGATCCAGGACAACACCTACCGGTTCGAGGACACCAAGGTGTTCTACGTTCCCCAAGGTACGGCCATCGAAATGTACCAGACCACCCTGCATCTTTCCCCCTGCCGGGTCTGCGATGCCGGCTTCAAGGGCATCGTGATCCTGCCCAAGGGCACCAACACCCCGCTGGACAGCAAAACCCCCAACGACGACCCCGAAAGCAAGCTGCTTTTGCAGCGCAACAAATGGGTCATCGCCCATCCCCAGCGGGAACCGCTGATCAAGCAGGGGGCACATCCCGGCTTGCTGGGCGAGAACAAAGAACTGCACTACTAAGTATGAAGTTCGGAGGGAACGACCAATGAAGATCATCTGGGACGACCATTCCTTTACCTTACAAAATGGCAGCGACCGGCTGCTGTATACCGACGCCCAGACCCCCATGGTCTATGTGGGCTACGGCGAGGAAGCCGTGAAGATGTACCGCGGCAACTTCCAAATCGAAGATCACCTGATCGAGCGGCGCCCCCTGACGCTGACCGGTGCCAGCAGCACCGAGGACGGGATTCTGCTGGACCTGCAGGGCGAGCTGCAACTGCTGGTCAAGCAGGAAGGCGACGCCGTCACGATGTATCCCCAGAAGGCCAACCCGGCCATCAACCGGTTCTGGCTGCGGGTCGAGGCCGACAAGGCCGAGCACATCTACGGCTGCGGCGAGCAGATGAGCTACTTTGACCTGAGGGGCCGGCACTTCCCGCTGTGGACCAGCGAGCCGGGCGTAGGCCGGGACAAGACCACCTACGTGACGTGGCGCAGCGACGTGGAAAACGGCGGCGCCGGCGGGGATTATTACAACACCAACTATCCCCAGCCCACCTTTGTTTCCAGCCGTCACTACTACCTGCATATGCAAAGCACCGCGTACAGCGACTTTGACTTCCGCAACGAAAGCTACCACGAATTGCAGACCTGGTGTGTGCCCGAATCCATCCGTTTGGAAAGCGCCCCCACCTTTGTGGACCTGCTGGAAAAACTCACCGGCTTCTTGGGCCGCCAGCCGGAACTGCCCGACTGGATCTACAACGGCCTGATCATCGGTGCCCAGGGCGGCAACGAGCGGAGCTTCGGCATCGTGGACAAGAGCTTGGCCCACGGCATCAAGGTAGCCGGTCTGTGGTGTCAGGACTGGTGCGGCAAGCGGGTGACCAGCTTCGGCAAGCGGCTGCAGTGGGACTGGCATTACCACAAGGAAATGTACCCCGACCTGCCCCGCCATATTCAGGAGCTGCACGACCGGGGCATCAAGTTCCTGGGCTACATCAACCCCTATCTGGTCAAGGACGGCGAGCTCTTCCAAGAGGGCGAGCGGGTCGGCGCCTTTGCCAAAAAGAGCGACGGCTCCACCTATCTGGTGGACTTCGGCGAGTTTGACTGCGGTGTGGTGGACTTCACCAACCCCAAGGCCTACCAGTGGTTCAAGGACGAAGTCATCAAGAAATGCTCGCTGGACATCGGCATCGACGGCTGGATGGCCGACTTTGGCGAATACCTGCCCACCGACGACATCGTACTGGCCAACGGCGTCAGCCCCATGATCGAGCACAACCACTGGCCGGCACTGTGGGCAAAATGCAACTACGACGCCGTGAAGGAAAGCGGCAAGCTGGGTCAGGTGGTCTACTTCATGCGGGCCGGCGGCATCGGCAGCCAAAAGTACTGCACCCTACTGTGGGCCGGCGACCAAAGCGTGGACTTCAGCCGCCACGACGGCCTGTGCACTGTCATCTGCGCCGCACTGAGCGCGGGTATGACGGGCTGCGGCCTGAACCACAGCGACATCGGCGGCTACACTTCGCTGTTTGACAACTGCCGTACCAAGGAAGTCTTCCTGCGCTGGGCCGAGATGTCCGCCTTCATGCCGGTGATGCGCACCCACGAGGGCAACCGTCCCGACACCAACTTCCAGTACTACGACGACGAGGATTGCATGGACCGGCTGGCCCGCTTGGTGGACATCTACACCATGCTGGCCCCCTACACCAAGACGCTGGTGGCGGAAAACGCCGCCAAGGGCACCCCGGTACAGCGGCCCCTCTTCCTGCAATACGAGGACGACCCCGAAAGCTACAACCAGCAGTTTGAATACCTCTACGGTCCCGACTTGCTGGTGGCGCCGGTCTGGCAGAGCGAACAGACCCAGTGGGAAGTCTACCTGCCCAGCGATGGCTGGATCCACCTGTGGACCGGCACCGAGTACGGCCACGGCAAGCACACCGTACCCGCGCCTTTGGGCGACATTCCGGTATTCTGCCGCAAGGGCAGCAACTGGAGCGAGCTGTTCCAGTCCATCCGTACCAAATACGGGAAGTAAACCATGGTACAAGAAATTCTCTTTTACATCGTCATTCTGCTGACCAACATCATCCACGGCATCACGGGGTTCGCAGGCACCATCTTGGCCATGCCCCCCGGCCTGATGTTGGTGGGGTACGACATCGCCAAACCGGTATTGAATGTGTTGGCGATCTTCTCGGGCATCTACGTCTTTGTGGGCAACTACAAAAGGGTCTGCTGGAAAGAACTGCTCAAGATCGTCATCATCATGGCGCTGGGAATCTTCGGCGCGGTCTTTATCCGGGGGCTGTTCGTGGGCAAGGAGCAGCTGCTCTACCGGCTGCTGGGCATCTTCGTCATCCTGCTGGCGGTGCAGGGCTTTTGGAAACTGGTCCAAAAACCCGCCCCCCACAGCGCAGACGCGGAACCCAAACCCCAAACCCCCGCCGCCCCCGGCAAGGCCAGCCCCCTGACCTACGCCATTCTGGTACTGGCCGGCATCATTCACGGCCTCTTCGTCAGCGGCGGACCGCTGCTGATCGGTTACATGACCAAGCGCATCCCGGATAAGGTCGCCTTCCGGGCCACCATCTCCACCGTATGGATATTCCTGAATACCCTGATCCTGCTGGAAGATGTTCAGGCCGGGCTTTGGGTACCTTCCACGATCCGGATACTGCTCTTCTCCACGCCGTTCCTGCTGGCGGGCATGTACATCGGCAGCAAACTCTACGCACGGATGAGCCAGCTTGTCTTTATGAAGCTGACCTACATCCTGTTGTTCATCTCCGGTCTTTCCCTGCTGGTCAAATGAACAACCCCGTTTCTACTTTTTTCCCTCTACCATGTGGAACAATCCGGCACAGGCCCGGTCAAAAATTTTGGAGGTATTGATCCCATGAAAAAAATGAAACTCGCATCCTTGGCTCTGGCAGCAGTGATGAGCCTTGGCCTGCTGGGCGGCTGCGCGGCCAGCAACGTCGCCAGCAGCACCGCCAGCGGTGACTCTGCGGCGACCGAAGAATCCAGCAACGGCGGCGAAACAATCAAGATCCTGTGCGGCTACGGCGTCGGCGGTACCGCGGATCTGGTTGCCCGTAAGTATGCGCAGGTCGCCAACCAGATCCAGAGCAAGTACAACTTCATCGTTGAGAATATGACCGGCGGCGACGGCTTTGCCGCAGCGACCTACTTCGCCGATGAAGACCCCACCACCAAGGATCTGCTGGTCTACGGCTACGGCGTCATGTACCGCCACGATCTGGGCAAGACCTACGGCACCGAGGAAGTGGACTTTGACCGTACCGCCATCTACCCCTTGGGCACCATCGATGACCGTACTTGGATCGTCTACACCACCCCCGACCAGACGCTGGAAAGCATTCTGGAAAAGGCCAAGAACGGCGGCATCAAGATGTCCGGCGGCAACCCGCTGTCTGACTGCCACCTGTCCTTCGGTTCTCTGGTCGCCATGGAAGGCGGCACCGTGCAGGTCGTTCCTTACGACGGCGGCGCCAACCAGAAGAAGGGCCTGACCGACGGCGAAGTGGATGTCTTCGTCGGCACCACCCAGGCCGCGCAGGACGAAGTGGAAGCCGGTACGCTGGTTCCCATCCTGGCCATGAGCGACACCGCCTTTGAAGGCTTTGTCACCCCCGACGGCCCCATCACCGTGCCCACCATCGCCGGTGAGGACAAGGATCCTGCCCTGAGCACCTCCAACGACTACACCTCCTGCATCCTGCCCGCCGGCGGCGGTCTGGCCACCCATGCAGGCGCCGATCAGGCCTTTGTGGACGAGATGATCCAACTGACCAAGGACGTTTGGAACGAGGCCGAGTACAACGAGTGGATCGATTCCATCCTGCTGAACCGCTTTGAGCTGTACGGCGACGAGAACCAGGCCTTCGTGGATGAAGCCTGCCAGAAGGCGCTGGACGCTTACAAGAACCTGAGCGGCCAGGCTTGATCCCCACAAAATATACCCGCTGAAAACGGGCCCCGATTGCGGCCCTTGCGTAATGCGGCCGATGCCGGCGGGCAGCCAAAACGGCCCGCCGGCCTTTCTTGTATTGATACTGCTGCCTTTGCGGAAAGGAAGGGAAATCCCCGTGAAATTTAAGATCAAAACCAACCTGGTCAGCGGCATCGTCATGGGCGCCATCGCCCTGATCCTGCTGCTGGTGATGCCCAGCCAGGTTCGCGTGCCGGCCTATGACTCCGGCGCCCCCAGCCCGCGCATCATCCCCACCGTCTGTCTGGTCATTATGCTGATCTCCGCCATCGCCCTGATCATCCAGAGCGTGGTCCTGAAGAAGGAAAAAGTGGTGGAGTTTGACTGGAACAAAGAAAAGCCCGCCATTCTGCTCATCATCGGCATGTGCATCTATGTGGCGCTGATGCTCTGCATCGGCTACGTGCTGGCTTCCATCATCGTCTTTGTCGCCATCCAGTTCTACTGCGGCGAGCGCAAACCCGGCATCTACATCTACACCGTTGTGGCGGCCGTGGTGATCTTCCTGATGTTCAAGAACATCTTCAATATTTCGCTGCCCTCGCTGGGCCTGTTGGGAGGTCTGATTTAACATGACGGATTTTGCACAGATTGCCCAAGCGATCCCGCAGGTATTTACCCTGTATAATATGGCCCTGATTCTGGGCGGCCTGGTCCTCGGCATGATCGTAGGCTGCATCCCGGGCCTGAGCGTTACCCTCGGCATCATCCTGATGCTGCCCCTGACCTACACCTTCGACGACCCCGCGTCGGCCATCATTTTGCTGCTGGCCGTCTACGTAGGCGGTATGTACGGCGGTTCCATCAGCGCCATCACGCTGAACACCCCCGGCACCAACTCCGCCATTGCCACCACCTTCGACGGCTACCCGCTGGCCAAGAAGGGCAAGGTCAAAAAGGCGCTGGACACCTCGCTGTTCGCCTCGGTTTTCGGCGGCCTCTTCTCTGCCATCCTGCTGCTGGTCTGCGCTTCGCTCATCACCAAGCTGGTGGCCAACTTCACCTCGGTAGAATATTTCTCGATGGGTATTCTGGGCATCAGCCTGATCGCCGGTGTTTCCGGTGACAGCCTGCCCAAGAGCTTGATCTCCGGCATGATCGGCCTGCTGATGGCCTGCGTGGGCATGGACGCCGTTACCGGCGTTACCCGCTTCTCCTTCGGTCTGGATACCCTGAAATACGGCATCGATATGCTGCCCGCCATGATCGCCCTCATCGCGCTGACCCAGGTGGTGCAGAAACTCCGGGACTTCATCCTCAACCACGGCAAGCTGGACGACGCCAACAAGATCGACAAGGAAGGCTTGACCAAGAAGGAAATGGTCAGCATCCTGCCCGCCTGCCTGCGTTCCTCGGTGGTGGCCAGCGTGCTGGGCGCCATGCCCGGTGTCGGCGGCGGTGTGGCCCAGTTCCTCTGTTACAACGAAGCCCGCCGTACCTCCAAGCATCCTGAACAGTTCGGCAAAGGCAGCCTGGAAGGCATCGCCGCCGCCGAATCCAGCAACAACGCCGTGGTCGGCTCGGCCATGATCCCCCTGCTGACCCTCGGTATCCCCGGTGACGGCGTCACCGCCCTGCTGTTGGGCGCCTTCGTGCTCCACGGCATCCAGCCCGGCCCCACGATGTTCACCAAACAGGGCGTCATGGCCTACACCATCATCATCGGCTGCTTGGTGGCCAACGTGCTGCTGGCTCCCTTGGGCTTGGGCATGACCCGTGCCGTGGCCAAGATCGTGCAGGTCCGCTACACCTATCTGGCCCCCGCCATCATCATGTTCTGCTTCGCCGGCGCGTTTGCCGCTACCGGCAACACCAAGGAACTGATCCTCTGCGCAGGCATTTTGATCTTCAGCTACATCCTGACCGTTCTGGACATCTCCAACACCCCGTTGATGCTGGGCATGATTCTGGAAGACATCATGGAGCAGAACTTCGTCACCGCGGCCATGAGCTATGACCGCGACTACTCGATCTTCTTCACCCGTCCCATCTCTGCCGCGATCCTCATCATCACCGTGGTGCTGCTGGTCAGCATGATGCGGTTGAACAAGAAGATCGAAGCCTTGAACAACCAGCAGATGGAAGAGATTGCCGCCGGCCACGCTGCCGATGATGCAGCCGCTGCCGAGCAGGCTTGATTGTAAGGAGTGTAAATACCATGGCATTTCAAGTCGCCTATGTTCCCATTGGCGTGGGTACCTTCCATCTGGAAAGCGCCCAGACCCAGTTTGACCGTTCGGTCGCCATGCTCAAAACCTTGAGCGACGACTGTGTTTTCCCCGAAAAGATGCTGCTGACCATCGGGGATCTGGATGCCTATCTGGACACCCTGCATCCCGACCTGATCGTGCTGCAGAACATCACCTTCGCCAACGCGGCCTACGCCAGCGAGGTGGTCAAGCGGTTCACCTGCCCCATCGTGCTGTGGACCCTGCGGGAGCCCGTCATTGACGGCACCCGCCTGCGGCTGAACAGCCTGACCGGCGCCTACTCGGCCGCCGGTGCCATCACGGCCTTCCGGGGGGACAGCCAGTTCGAGTATATCTTCGGCGCCCCCGGCGAGGAGGAAGTGGTGCAGGAGATCGGCGCTGCGATCCGTGCCGCCAAGGTCAAGGACGACCTGAACCGGCTGAAGATGGTGGCCATCGGCCACACGCCTCAGGGCTTCGGCTTCGGCCGGGCGCTGGACGCCGAGATGATGCACACCTTCGGCACCACGCTGGAATCCATCGAGGCCCGGGAACTCATCGATGTGGCCAAGGGCTATACCGATGAGGAAGTGGCGGAAGAACTGGCGGAAGCCCGCAAGGTGCTGGTCGGTCTGGACACGGTGCCCGAGAAAAACGCCGTGGACTTCGCCCGCCTTTACAAGGCCTACAAGCAGTATGTGGGCGATAACCACATCGGCGCCATCTGCTCCCGCTGCTGGCCGGACTTCTTCACCGCCTTCGGCACCCCGGTGTGCACGGTGCTCTCGCTGCTTAACGCCAACGGCGTTTCGGCCAGTTGTGAGTCCGATGCCTACGGCGCCCTGTCGATGTTCATCGGCAGCCAGCTCACCGGCAAGGCCTGTTTCTTCGGTGACCCCGTCTCGATGGACGAGAAGGAAGGCACCGTTACCTTCTGGCACTGCGGCATGGCCGCCTGCAACTTGGCCCGCAAGGACACCGGCGCGCAGGTGGGCGTACATCCCAACCGCAAGATCGGCCCCGTCATGGACTTCGGCTGCGAAGCCTGCGAACGGGTGACCCTCTTCCGGGTGGGCCGCAAACCGGACGGCACCTTCCGCTTCTTCATCGCAGAAGGCGCGGCTTTGGACAAACCCAAGCAGTTCAACGGTACCTCCATCGTGGTCAAGACGGACAGCGACGCCAAGGACGTGGTCTACGGCACCGTCAAGGCCGGTTGGGAACCGCACTACGTGGTGGTGTACGGCGCCATTGCCAACGAACTGGAAAAGCTCGGCCACATGCTGGGCGTGGAAATCTGCAAATACTGATGTGATCTGCACTGCAGCCCGGAAGTTTTTATCTGCCCGGGCTGCTTTTTCCAAAAGGATTCTTGCTTGTTTTGCCAATGCCGAGTATACTTAAAATAAGGGATTTGTACCCGCGCCGCGGCATTTTCGCCCAGAAAAATCAAGGTATATAGGTGAGTGGCATGGCTTACACCGGCATCAACATGGAAAACGTCAAAAGCAAGAATTTGGCTTCCATCTTAAAACTTCTCAACACTTCAGGGCCTATGTCCCGCAAGGATATTGCACTGCAGCTGGGGCTGACCCCCGCCACCCTGACCATGCTCTGCGCCGAACTCCTCGGCGAGGGCATTCTGGTGGAAAAAGGGGAGATCCCGCAGGGCAACCGCGCCGGCCGGCGCAAGATCCTGCTGGACATCAACTACGAATACCGCTATGTACTGACGATCAGCATCGAGCTGCCGATGACCAGCGTTTCGGTATGCAACCTGCGGGGCGAACACTGCACCACCAAGCAGTTGGCTACCGATATTGAAATCCCGGCAGAGGAATTTCTGCGCCGGGTAGCCGATACCAGCAAGGTCCTTATGTGGGAGGCCGGTATCCGCCGCAAACAACTGCTGGGGGCCGGGGTCTCGGTCCCCGGACCGGTCAGCAGCGCAGAGGGCATCAGCCACCGGGCCTACCGGATCTGGGATGAGCCTGTGCAGGTGACCGCCTGCTTGAAAGAGTATCTGGACTGCCCCGTTTTGCTGGAAAACAACGTCCGGGCCTTTGCCCAAGCGGAACTGATCTACGGCATGGGCAAACGGAAGGAAAATCTGGTCTTTTTGAAATGGGGGCCCGGCGTGGGCTCGGCCATCATCGCCAACGGCCAGATCTACGAGAGCAAGGCGTTCAAAAATGCCGAGATCGGCCATGTGCGGGTGGAGGAAAACGGGGCGCTTTGTCGCTGCGGCCGCCGCGGTTGTCTGGAAACGCGAGTTTCCACCCATCCGCTGGTGCGGCGGATGCGGCAGCTCTGCAGCCTTGAAGCCACCCCCCAACTGTGGAATCTGGTGGAAGGGGACCCCAGCCGCATCACGGTCCATACGCTGGGCTGGGCACTGCAGGCCGAGGACCCGGCCCTGTGGCAGATGCTGGATCAGGAGATCGGCCTGCTGGCCAACGTTACCGGCACCATCCTGACCATGCTGGCCCCCGACCATCTGATCGTCTACGGGGATGTCTTTAAACTGCCCCATTTTCTGGATCATTTCATTGCCGCCTGCAAACGGTACGATCCCTATTACAACGAGCAGTACATCGTTTTGTCGGAACTGAGTGAGAAGATCGCCTACATCGGCCCCTTGGCCGTGGTGGTCGACGAGTTGTTTTATCAATAAAGAAGGAGCAAACGCCTGCGGGCGTAGTAGTGCAGAACGGCGGAATCCGTCCGGGGACCATATTTTCCTCCTGAGGAGAGGGGCATCTCCCTCAGGGTTCAGCCGTTCTGCCTTTTTTCTTCCGGGCACAGGGTACTGCGTCCGGGTATACCACCAAAGAAGGAGGACCCACCATGTCAAAGTATGTCATGGCGTTGGACGCCGGCACAACCTCCAACCGCTGCATCTTGTTCAATCGCGCCGGGGAGATGTGCAGTGTTGCACAAAAAGAGTTTACCCAGTATTTCCCCAAGCCCGGCTGGGTAGAGCATGACGCCAACGAGATCTGGACCACCCAACTGGGTGTGGCGCTGTCCGCCATGAACCAGATCGGAGCCACGGCCGAGGACATCGCCGCCATCGGCATCACCAACCAGCGCGAAACCACCATCGTGTGGGACCGCGACACCGGCGAGCCGATCTATCACGCCATTGTCTGGCAGTGCCGCCGCACCAGCGCCTACTGTGACGAACTCAAAGCCCAGGGCCTGACCGAGAAATTCCGGGAAAAGACCGGTCTGATCATCGACGCCTACTTCTCGGCCACCAAGCTGAAATGGATCTTGGACAATGTGGAAGGCGCCCGGCAGAAAGCCGAGGCGGGGCAGTTGCTCTTCGGCACGGTAGAAACCTGGCTGATCTGGAAGCTGACCTGCGGCAAGATCCATGTGACCGACTACTCCAACGCCAGCCGGACGATGATGTTCAACATCCACACGTTGGACTGGGACGACGAGATTCTGGAGATTTTGGATATTCCCCGGGACATGCTGCCCAAACCGGTGCCCAACAGTGATTTTTATGAGTATGCCGACCCCATGCACTTCGGCGGCGAGATCAAGATCGCCGGGGCGGCGGGGGACCAGCAGGCGGCCCTCTTCGGCCAGACCTGCTTCCGCCCGGGCGAGGCGAAGAATACCTTCGGAACCGGCGGCTTTTTGCTGATGAACACCGGCGAGACCCCGGTCTTTTCCCGCAATGGGCTGGTGACCACCATCGCCTGGGGGCTGGACGGCAAGGTGAACTACGCCTTGGAAGGCTCCATCTTTGTGGCGGGGGCGGCCATCCAGTGGCTGCGGGACGAGCTGCGCCTGCTGGAGGAATCCCGGGATTCCGAGTACATGGCCCAAAAGGTCAAGGACACCAACGGCTGTTACGTGGTGCCGGCCTTTACCGGACTGGGCGCCCCCCACTGGGACCAGTATGCCCGGGGCACCATTGTGGGGCTGACCCGGGGCTGTAATAAAAACCATATCATCCGCGCTACGCTGGACAGCCTGTGCTATCAGGTCAATGACGTGCTCCACGCTATGGAGGCGGACTCCGGCATCCCCATGCAAGCCCTGAAGGTGGACGGCGGCGCTTCGGCCAACAACTACCTGATGCAGACCATGGCGGACATCAGCAACGTGCCGGTGCAGCGCCCCCTCTGCGTAGAAACCACGGCGCTGGGCGCCGCCTATCTGGCGGGGCTGGCGGTAGGGTATTGGGGCTCCACCGAGGAGGTCATCCAAAACTGGTCGGTGGACCGGACCTTCTCGCCCTCCATCACCGAGGAGGAGCGGGCCAAGCGCATCAAGGGCTGGAACAAAGCCGTGCGCTGTGCCTACGGCTGGGCCAAGGACGACGACTGACCCCCCGCTGCCCACACCATGAATGAACCGCTGCGGTTCGGATAAGGAGACTGAAGATGTATGATGTAATCGTCATCGGCGCCGGTGTGTCCGGCTGTGCTTGTGCCCGGGAACTGTCCCGCTACAAGGCCGATATTCTGGTTTTGGAGAAAGAAGAAGACGTCTGCTGCGGCACCACCAAGGCGAACAGCGCCATCGTCCACGCGGGCTACGACGCCGCCCACGGCAGCCTGATGGCCAAGCTCAACGTGGAAGGCAGCCGGATGATGCCGGCTCTGGCCAAGGAATTGGATTTTGCCTATGACCAGTGCGGCAGCTTGGTGGTCTGCGTCAGCGACGAGGACCGCCCCGCCCTGCAAAAGCTCTACGAAAACGGCGTGGCCAACGGGGTAGAAGGGCTGCGCATCATCGAGCGGGAAGAACTGGTGGCCATGGAGCCTAACATCTCCGACGAGGCGGTGGCCGCCCTGTGGGCCCCCACCGGCGCCATCGTCTGCCCCTTTGGGCTGACCTACGCCTTTGCCGAGAACGCCGCCAAAAACGGCGTCAAGTTCCAGTTTGATACCACGGTCACCGGCCTGAAGCCCATCGAGGGCGGCTGGCAGGTGGAAACCGACCACGGCACGTTGGAGACCCGTCTGGTGGTCAACGCGGCCGGCGTCTATGCCGACGACCTGCACAACATGGTCACCGGCGAGGACCCCCTGACCATCATCCCGCGCCGGGGCGACTACTTCCTGCTGGACCACACCGCCGGGGCGCATGTACACCACACCATCTTCCAACTGCCTGGCAAGTACGGCAAGGGCGTGCTGGTCACCCCCACGGTCCACGGCAACCTGCTCGTCGGCCCCACGGCCATCGATGTGGAGGATAAGGAAGCCACCGCCACCACCGCCGCCGGTCTGGACGAGGTGCGCGCCAAGGCGGGCATCGCCGTCAAGGATATTCCGATGCGCCAGACCATCACCAGCTTTGCGGGCCTGCGGGCCCATGAACCCCGCCACGACTTCTTCATCGGGGAGATCGCCCCCGGCTTTGTGGACTGCGCGGCCATCGAATCGCCCGGCCTGTCCAGCAGCCCGGCCATCGGTGTGATGGTGGCGGATCTGGTCTCCCGGAGCCTGCACCTCGAACAAGATCCCACCTTTGATCCGGTCCGCAAGGGCATTCTGGATCCCAAGACCCTCTCTTTGGAGGAGCGCAACGAACTGATCCGCAAAGACCCCGCCTATGGGCAGATCATCTGCCGGTGCGAAAGCGTCACCGAGGGCGAGATCGTGGACGCCATCCATCGGGTGCCGGGCGCCCGCAGCTTGGACGGCGTCAAGCGGCGTACCCGCGCCGGTATGGGCCGTTGCCAGGCAGGCTTCTGCAGCCCCCGCGTCATGGAAATTCTGGCCCGGGAACTGAACCTGCCCCTGAGCGAGGTCACCAAGGCGGGCGGCCAGTCCAAGATCATCGTCGGCACCAACAAGGACGTGTACTAAGGGGAGGACGCAATCATGAAAAATGTAGATCTTGTCATCATCGGCGGCGGTCCTGCCGGACTGGCCGCGGCGGTGGAAGCCCGCAAACACGGCGTACAGGACCTTCTGGTGCTGGAACGTGACAACGAGCTGGGCGGCATTCTGAACCAGTGCATCCACAGCGGCTTCGGCCTGCATACCTTTAAAGAGGAACTCACCGGCCCCGAGTACGCCGGCCGGTTCATCCAGATGGCTAAGGAACTGGACATTCCCTACAAGCTCAATACGATGGTGCTGGACTTGGCGGCGGATAAAACCGTCACGGCGATGAACAAACAGGACGGCCTGTTCCAGCTTCATCCCAAAGCGGTGGTGCTGGCCATGGGCTGCCGGGAACGTCCCCGCGGCGCGCTGAACATCCCCGGCTACCGCCCGGCGGGCATCTTTACCGCCGGTACCGCCCAGCGCCTTGTCAATATGGAAGGCTACCTGCCGGGCCGCAAGGTGGTCATCCTCGGTTCCGGCGACATCGGCCTTATCATGGCCCGCCGCATGACGCTGGAAGGCGCCAAGGTGCAGGTGGTGGCCGAACTGATGCCCTACTCCGGCGGCTTGAAGCGCAACATCGTGCAATGTCTGGACGACTTCGGCATCCCCCTGAAACTCAGCCACACCGTGGTGGACATTCAGGGCAAGGAACGGGTGGAAGGCATCACGCTGGCCCGGGTGGAAAACGGCAAGCCGGTACCCGGCACCGAGGAACACTATGACTGCGACACGCTGCTGCTCTCCTGCGGGCTGCTGCCCGAAAACGAGCTGAGCCGCGCCGCCGGTGTGGCCCTCAACCCCGTCACCAACGGCCCCGCCGTCAACGAAAGTCTGGAGACCAGCATCCCCGGCGTCTTTGCGGCCGGCAACGTGCTGCACGTCCACGACTTGGTGGACTTTGTGTCGGAGGAAGCCGGTGCCGCCGGCGCCCATGCCGCGGCCTATATCCAGAACGGCGAACAGGGCGGCGACGCCCGCACCCTGCCGGTGCGGTGCGAAAACGGGGTGCGCTACACCGTGCCCACCACCATCCGCCCCGACTGCGCGGGGGACACCGTGACTTTGCGGTTCCGTGTGGCCAATGTGTATAAGAATAAGAAAGTGGCGGTCTATGCGGGGGACACCTGCATCTTCAGCCGCAAGCGTCCCGTGTTGGCGCCGGGTGAGATGGAAACCGTGCAGCTCAAGAGCGAAGCGCTGCGGGCCCATCCCGAAGCTGCCCAGATCACCGTGACGTTGGAGGAGGCATAACTTATGGAAAAGATCAATCTGGTCTGCATTGGCTGCCCCATGGGCTGCCCGCTGGTGGTAGAGATGGAGGACGGCGCGGTGGTACGGGTCACCGGCAACACCTGCCCCCGGGGCGACGCCTACGCCCGCAAGGAAGTGACCCATCCCACCCGCGTGGTGACCAGCACGGTGCGGGTCCGGGGCGGCACGCTGCCCATGGTGTCCTGCAAGACCCGCAGCGACGTGCCCAAGGACAAGATCTTCGACGTGGTGCGCGCCCTGAAGGAAGTGGACGTGGACGCCCCGGTAGCCATCGGGGATGTACTGCTGTCCGACGTGGCCTCCACCGGCGTGGATGTGATCGCCACCAAGAACGTACAGAAAAAAGCCTGACCCGACTTTCCGCAACGGGCCAAAAGAACAGCAGCAAAACCCCGCAGGGAATGCGCCGCCGGAGGATGGTACCGGCGTGCAGCCCCCCTGCGGGGTTTTGCTGTTTGCTTTGTTGGGGAAAGGGTTACTCGGCGTGGGCATAGTCCGGCATCCGCTGGGGCGCTGCGATGACTTGCACCCCCGCATCCTGCCAAGGAGCCATTTCCTGCGCGGTGATGTTCCAGTCGGTGATGATGCAGTCGATCTCCTCTGCGGTGCAGATCCGGTTAAAGGCCACTTCGCGGAATTTGCTGCACTCCGCCAGAATGATCTTTTCCCGGCCGATTCGCAGCATCCGCCGCAGTACGGCGGCTTCTTCGGTGTTATACTCGGTGATGCCGTCTTGGATGGAAAGGCCGTCCACGCTCAAAAAGGTTTTGTCTACCCGGAAATTCTCCAAAGAATTTCCACACAGGCTGCCCACCAAACTTTTGTTGTGTTTGCGCAGGTAGCCTCCGGTCAGAAAAACCCGGTTCTGGTCGGTCTGGGACAACAGCACCGCAATGGGCGGCGAGTTGGTGACAATGTTCAGCGACAGACCGCTTCTCTCGATGGCATGGGCCAACGCCATCGAGGTGACCCCGTTGTTGATGGCGATGGCTTCCCCGTCGTGGAGGTGCTTTAGCGCTTCCGCGGCGATGGCGCTTTTCTCTTGATGGTTGCTGTTGGCCTTTTTGACAAATTCCCGTTCGTTGGCGCGCAGCCCGCTGAAAACAGCCCCGCCGCGCACCCGTTTGATGGCGGATTCCTGCTCCAACTCTTTCAGGTCGCGGCGGATGGTCTCGGCCGAAACACCCAGCCGGGCGGCCAGTTGGTCCAGCCGTGCAAACTGTACTTCGGCCAGAAAACGCAGGATCTCAGTTTGGCGTTGGTTGAACATCTGGGTACGATCACCCCTTGCTGTCGGGTTTGTGAATGGGCGAGAGCTTCATCAGGAAATGGCGGTCATAGGTGGTCAGCGGCATCAGGAAAATCTCGCCCTTGCTGTTGCCGCACATGCCGTGGGCCCGGATGGGGGAGTTGTAGAACCCCAGCTGCGCCACGACCTGCAAATTCATGTCGATGAGCGTCAGCCCGCCGCCTCGTTCAGCCACGTAGACATAGTCGTCGTCCGCCCACAGGCCGGTGGGTTGGTAGAGCCCTTCCTCCAGATAGGCCAGCAGTTCTCCCTCGGCGGAGAAGACATGCAGGCGGTTGCCGTCCCGGTCGCCCACCCAAACGCGGCCCAGCCGGTCCACGCAGAGGCAGTGAGGCACCACAAAGTGGCCGGGTTCGTCCCCCGGGCCGCCCCAGGTGCGCAGCAGGGTGCCGTCCGGGGCAAAGCGGTGGATGGCGGCGTTGCCGTACCCGTCGCTGACAAAGAAATCCCCGTCCGGGGCAAAGCAGACCCCGGTGGGCCGGTTGAAGGGCGGGGCAGCCCGCTGGATGCTCTCCAGCCCCATAAAGAAGGACCACCCTTTGTCAAACAGTACGTCGGTGGGCACATATTTGCCCATCCGCTGGCGCTTGCGCCATAAGTCAGGGTCAAACCCACTGTCGCTGGGGACCCCCGGCGTGCCGATATCCCGGATCCATTCGCCGTCCTTGGAAATCTCCCGCAGAACATGCTGGGCCACATCCACACACAACAGGGTATCGTTGGGGGTCACGCAAAGGGTGTGGGTCTCTTTGAATAAGCCCTGACCGAAGTCTTTGACATAGTGCCCCTCGGGATCCAGCATCATGATGGGATGCTCCACATCCCGGGTGGACAAAAACAGGTTGTCCTCGCGGTCACAGCAGCCGCCCGAATACATGGTAAAGGTAAACCGTTCGGGGAAGGTGCCGTAATCGGGGTGCAGTTCGTAGGTGAACGCTCCGCTGGTAAAGAGGGAGCGGGCGGCCTCGTCCCGGCGGGGGATGCTTTGCATTGCATAGGCCATAGGTGCAGTCACTTCCTTTTTTGTAGTCGTTATGCGCAGCCGGAACCCCGGCAAGAAGAGGACACGGCGGCCCCCATGCCGCCGTGTCGATCCGTTCTATCGGTTGTTTATTTGTCTTTCTCGCGAACGCTTTCGGGAACGATCTCGCCGGACATGATTTTTTCTTTGCTTTCTTCCACGGCTTCCTTTACGCCGTCCTTGTAGGTGACCTTGCCGGTGGTATCAAACTCAAAGCCGGCGCCGCCGGTGCGGTTCATCGAGAAGGCCTCGGTCTTGCCGCCCTCAAAGGTGCCCTGCGCGTAGTCCGTCATGGCCGCGTAGACCCAGGTGTCGTAGGGCGTGATCTGGCTGCCCAAAACCTGACCGGGCAGCACATCGCTCTGGTCGATGTCACAGCCGATGACGTAATGGCCGGCGCTCAGCTCTTCGGCGGCTTCAAAGACGCCCAGACCGGTCTTGGCAGCTACCTGATACACCACATCATAGCCGGAGTTGTACAGCGTCAAGGCAAGCTCCTTGCCCTTGGCGGGGTCTTCGAAGGTGCCGGCGTAGACGATGGAAACTTCAATGTCGGGGCGGGCGGCCTTGGCACCGTCCTCGTATCCGGCGGCGTAGCGGTTATTCTGCGCCATGTCCTGCCCGATGACCGCGCCGATCTTGCCGGTCTCAGACATCAGGGCGGCGGTAACACCGGCCAGATAGGAACCTTCCTGTTCTTTGTTGGCGGAACCCAGTACGTTGGGAATGTCATTGATCTCGCCATTCATCGAGAAGAAGAGGGTGTCGGGGTATTCCGGCGCCACCGTGCAGACGGCGTCCACCAGCTCGGGCTGCAGGCAGACCAGCAGGCCGTAGCCCTCCTGCGCCATGGAGCGCAGCGTTTCCTCGTATTCGCCGACTTGTACCTCGACGACCTGCGTTTCGATGCCGTATTCCTCGGCGGCGGAAGTAAAGCCGGAATAGCACAGGTCGGTGACCGAGCCGTCACCCAGCGCCTGCGGGGTAATGAAGGCGGCCTTCAGGTCACTGGCGGGGGCAGCGGAGGTCTGGCTTTCGGCGGCGCCTTCGCTGGTGGCGGTAGAAGTGCTGGACGTAGAACTGGCCGTGGAAGAGCAGGCACAGAGTGACGCCAGCATCGCAGCGGACAAAACGGATGCAAGCAGTTTTTTCATGGGTTTTTCCTCCTGTTGATAAAATTCATCTGGAATGCAAGTTCCAGAACCGTACGAAGATTAGAGCTGTTCCTGTTGCGGTTTGCGGATGAACACACAGGCCAACACCGCCAGATAGGGGATCATCAGGACCAATTCCGAGGCGATGGTGCCCTGCAGCTGTACTTGGTTGCCCACAGCCTCGGCAAAGCCGAAGAGCAGCGTGATGAAGAGGACCAGTGCCGGGCGGCGGTTGGAGAACATCAGCGCGCCCAAGGCGATGTAGCCCTTGCCGACGGTCATGCCTTCCGAGAACATGGAGAGGAAGCCGATGGACAGTTGGCTGCCTGCCAGTGCGCAGAGGACGCTGGCGATCATGATGCAGCTGATTCGGGTGCGGGGGATCGAGATACCAACGGCCTTGGCGGCCTCGGGGCTGGCACCGCAGGCCAGCACATGCAGGCCGTAGGCGGTACGGTAGATCAGCACCGCGGCCAGCGCCACGCTGATAAATGCCGCATAGACGATCCAGGTCTGTTCCCGGAACAGGCTGCCGATGACGGGGATCTGGCTCAGCAGCGGGATGGTGATTTTCGGGATCTCGGGGATGTCAGGGGAAACAAAGGAACCCGTTTGATGGAAAACCATGCGCAGCAGATAGACGGTAAGTCCGTCGATCAGGAAGTTGATGGCAAACCCCACCACCAACTCAATGGCGCTCATCTTCATGGTGATCCAGATGAAGAACCAACCCAGCAGGACGCTGGCGGCGATGGCAGCCAATACGCCGATGCCCCAGCTCTGGAAATAGTACCCGGCAATGACCGAGAAGAAACAGGCCAAGAGCATCTGTGCCTCCAGAATGATGAAGGTGATGCCTGCGCAGTCGCAGAACAGCGCGCCTACGGCGGCCAGCAGAATCGGTGCGGAATACCGCATGGTCGCCCCCAGCAGAAGTTCAAGATTCATGTTCAAGCCCTCCTTGTTTTGCAAGCTTGCCCGGGAGCTTTACCCGATCCAGCAGATGGGCGAACGCCTTGGCGGATACAAAGCAGATGATCGTACACTGGATGACCACTGCCACCGCGCGGGAAACGCTGGTGGTGCGTTCCACCGTCAGGGAACCGGCTTTCAGGAAGCCCATAAAGATGGAGCCGATCAGGGTGCCGATGGGCGAACAACTGCCCAGCAGCGAGGAGAGGATGCCGTTGGTGGCAAAGTCGCCCACAAAGCGGCTCTCGAAGCAGTACCGCACGCCCATGATCTCGGTGGCGCCGCCCAGACCGGCGATGGCGCCGCTGAGCAGGATGACACCGATGCGGGAGGCCAGCACATTGACGCCGCCGTATTTGGCAAAGCGGGGGTTGATGCCGCAGATCTCGAATTCATAGCCCAGTTTGGTTTTGCGGATCAGCACCCAGTACAGGCCTACCACCACCAGCGCGATGATCAGCGCGGTAGAAACGCTGGTTCCGGAGATCAGGGTAGCCAGACGGCCCTGTTCGGCGATCATGTCGGTTTTGATGGTGGCGCCTCGGTTGCCGCTGGCCAGAAAAACGTTGTGGACCAGATAATCGGTCAGATACATGGCCACATAGTTCAACATCATGCAGGGGACTACTTCACTGCTGCCAAAAAATACCTTGGCCAAAATGGGCGGCAGCGCCCAGATCATGCCCACCAACATGCTGGACACCAGCATCAGGGGGATCAGGACGGGGGCGGGCAGGTCGGTGCAGGTAACGCCGATGATGGCCGCTGCCAGACCACCCATATACATCTGGCCTTCCACGCCCATGTTAAAGACGCCGCCTTTGAAGGCGATGGAGGCCGCCGTGCCGGCAAAGATCAGCGGGATGGTCCAGCGGATGCTGGATGCGAGGGAGAAGGTGGACCCGCAGGCACCGCGAATCAGGGCGGCATAGATCTCCAGCGGGTCGTTTCCGGTGGCCAAGATCAGGACGGCGCCCACAAGGATGCCGAACAGAATCGCCATAATGGCGGTCTTGGCGCTGATCGGAGTGGGTCTGTATGTAAAATTCATACGGTTTCCTCCTTTACGACGCCCGCCATCAGCAGGCCGATTTCCTCTTCGCTGGTGCGCAGGGGATCCACTTCGCCCACGAAGCGGCCTTTGTAGATGACCAGCACCCGGTCGCTCAGCGACATGATCTCGGACAGTTCGTTAGAGACCAGCAGCACGGCGTTGCCTTGGTTGCGGTGGGTGATCAGGGTATCGTGGATGTACTCGGTAGCGCCGATGTCAACGCCGCGGCTGGGTTGGGCGGCGATCAGGACGGACGGCGACAGCGACAATTCCCGCGCTACGATCAATTTTTGCAGGTTGCCGCCCGAAAGAGAAAGGGCATCGTTCATGATGTTGTCTGTCTTGACGGTGAACTGCCGTACATACTGCCAGGTGCGTTCCCGGGCCTTTTTGTAGTTGATGAATACGGCACCGGCAAAATCCCGCAGGCGGTAGCCGGTCATGATAAAGTTGGCCAAAATGGTGGCGCCTACGGCGGCACCGGTCAGTTGGCGATCCTCGGGGATGCAGCCCAGACCATCCTCCCGGCGGACCCGGGTGCTGGTGCTGGGCGGCACCGGATGGCCTTCGATGGTGATTTGGCCTTGATAGTCGGTGGTCATGCCGGTCAAAATGTCGATCAATTCGGACTGGCCGTTGCCCTGCACACCGGCGATGCCCAAAATCTCGCCCTTGTGCAGCTCGAAAGAAACGTTGTCCAGCATTTTGACGCCCCATTTGTCCACGTAGGAAAGCCCCTGCGCGGCCATGGCCACCTGAGTCTGGTCGGTTTTGGCCTTTTCCCGGGGTTCGCTGAGCTGGCGTCCCACCATCATTTCCGCAATAGCTTGTTCGTTGGTCTCGCTGGTTTTTACGTGACCGGTCATCTTGCCCAACCGCAGCACCAAGATCTCGTCGGTGATCTGCATGATCTCGTTGAGCTTGTGGGTGATCAGGATGATGCTCTTGCCGGCATTGCGCAGCTCCACCAGCGTTTCAAACAGTTTTACGATCTCCTGCGGGGTCAGAACGGCGGTGGGCTCGTCCATGATCAGCAGGTCGGCGCCCAGATACAGGGCTTTCAGAATCTCTACCCGCTGCTGTAAGCTGACAGGAATATCCTTGATGAGGGCCCGAGGGGGAACTTCCAGTTTGTATTCCCGGCCCAGATCTTCCACCACCTTCTCGGCCCGGCGCAGATCCAGCAGCCCGCTCTTTTTCTTGATGGGTTTGCCCAAAATCATATTCTGCGCCACGCTGAGGGTGGGGACCAGCGCAAAATGCTGGTGCACCATCCCGATGCCTTGATGGATGGCATCCCGGGGGCTTTTAAAATGTACGGGCTGGCCGTCGATCAGGATCTCGCCGTCGTCCGGCTCATACATGCCGTACAGCATCCGCATCAGCGTCGTTTTGCCTGCGCCGTTTTCTCCAATCAGGCCGTAAATTTTGCCCGACTCGATTTTGAAATCCACATGGTCGTTGGCAACCAAGGAACCGAATACCTTGGTGAGCTGCCGCAGCTCTATCTGCTTCATAGCGCTTATCTCCTACTTTCTACCAGTCGTCCGCAGCCGGCTTCGCACAGGATCGCACCCTCGTGGTATACGTGGATGCCGCGTACAAAGGTGTCCGTCACCTTGCCTTTCAGTGCCATGCCCTGATAGGGCCCCTTGGCGCTTTTCGTCTTGGAGAAGGACTGCAGACCGTCGTAGGTCCATTGCCGTTCCGGGTCGATGAGGATGATGTCCGCATCGGCGCCGGGGGTCAGGGTGCCTTTGCGGGGGCTCAGACCCAAGATCTTGGCGGCGTTGCCGGAGGTCAACTGGGCCAGCCGGGTCCAAGGCAGTCCGCGTTTGTGTACGCCCTCGGTGATCATGGCGGCCAGCATCACGTCGTTGCAGCCGAACCCGCAGTATTCCTGCCAGAAATCCCCCTGCTGGACCTTCTCCGCGTCGGTGAAGGGGCCATGGTCCGAGCCCAGCACATCGATGGTGCCGTCCAGCACGTAGTTCCACAACTGTTCCACGTTTTCCCGGCTGCGGAAGGGCGGCGTACACTTGGCAAAGGACTTTTTCTCCCGCAGAACGTTGCGGTCGAAGATCAGGTAATGGGGGCAGGTTTCGATGTACAGGTGAGCGCCGTCGTTGCGGGCGTCCCGCAGCAGTTTGGCGCCTTGATGGATGGTGGTGTGGCAGACCAGTACCCGGGCGCCGGTGGCCTTGGCAAAAACGGCGATCCGCTGGTCGGCGTCGTATTCGGTCCACCAGGGCCGTGCGTCGTCGAACATCGCTTCATCCTGACAGCCGATGGCGGAATAGTGCTTGCAGCCAAAATCGGCGGCTTCCGCGTTTTCGGCGTGCAGAGCGATCAGTCCGTTGAAGGAGGCCGCCTGCCGCATACCGTCCACCAAGTACCCGTCGGTGATGCGGGGGTATTCCTTGGTGGCAAAGCACATAAAACCTTTAAAGCCGATGCAGCCCAAATCATTCATCGTGGGTATGTCGGGGATGCTGTCGGGGATCAGACCGCCCCACAGGGCGAAATCCACCACCGAGTTGCGCTGGGCCACTTCTACCTTTTTCTCGAAGTTTTCCCGGTTGATGGTGGCCGGCACCGAGGGCAGCGGCATATCACAGATGGTGGTGATCCCGCCGGAGGCAGCGCTTTGCGAACCGCAGAACCAGTCCTCCCGGTAGTTGTAGGGCCCCGGATCCCCCATGTGGTTGTGGGTATCGATCACGCCCGCCATAACGATCCGTCCGGCGGCGTCGATGACCTTCACATCTTTCCCCAGTTCGCACCCGCCATGAAACAGGGCGCTTATGCGGCCGTTCTCTAACAAAAGATTGATGTTGGCGATTCCGTCCGGCAGGACGACTTGACCGTTCACGATGGCGGTCTTGCCATTTTGACCAAAAGTGTTCACGAATAGCGCCTCCGTTTTGGTTTGTTTTATCGTAACCCTATCTTAGCATCCACAAAAAAAGCCGTCAATTTGCGAAATTGACGGCTTCTTGCGAGTTTCTATTTGATTTTCCACACAAAATTTGGAGAAAATTCTTCCTTTCCAACCCAATTCCACAACATTCCAGAGGGTTTTTACTCGATTTTTTCGGCGGGGACGACCTTGACGCCGATGCCTTCCCACCGTTCGATCTCCTTTGCCGGGATGGTCCAGTCGGTGATGATATAGTCCAGCTCCTCGGCGGGGCAGATGCGGTGGAAGGCCAGTTCGGAGAATTTGACGTATTCACACAGGACGATCTTGGTACGGCCGATGTCCAGCATCTTGCGGATGATGGCGGCCTCCTCGGGGTTGAATTCTGTAATGCCCCCGTCGAGGGAAACACCGTCGATGGATACACAGACCTTATCCACTTTAAAGGCGTCCAGACAGTCCAGACACATGCTGCCCACCAAACTTTGGTTGTGGCTGCGCAGATACCCGGACGCTACATAGACGTGGTTGGTCTCGTTGCGGTTCAGGATCAGTGCGATTTCCGGCGAATTGGTGACGATGGTCAGATTGTTCCGTTCTTTGGTCAGGCAGCGGGCAAACTCCAGCGTGGCGGTGCCGTTGTTTAAGGCTAGGGCGTCCCCGTCCTGAATATACTGCACGGCCTGCTGGGCAATGGCACGCTTTTCAATTTGGTTGCTCTGCATGCGCTGGGCATATTCCATCTCCTGTGCACGGGCGCTGCAATACATGGCACCGCCCCGCACCCGTTTGACCAGCGCGGTCTTCTCCAATTCCAGCAGATCGCGCCGGATCGTTTCCGGTGAAACCTCGTACAGTTCCGAAAGCTGTTCCAAACGCAAGAACTTTACTTCCGACAGACGCCGCAGGATATCTTGTTGTCGCTGTTGATGCATGAAATCCCTCCTGCTGGAATTTTGTCCGGTTTTCCACAACTTTTACAACAGGAAACGCCAACTTCCCCCATAAAAAAGTGAAGAAAAGAAAGCGATGTGGAAAAGAAACAAAAAAAATAAACCGCTCGCTTAATTTAATAAAGTGGCCCGGACAGGCAAAATGCATAAATCAATATAGCAACATTATAGCATATTTTACAAAAATGTTCAAGATTTGTCTATTTTCTCGGGAAAAATGGCGATGCTATGCAGGGCGAGCGCCTGCAACCATGGGAACGGGTGGAAAGCGGATTTTGTATATTTTGTACTTTTTGACCCTATCTTTTTGAAACAAAGAGGAGAAAAGGGGACTTTTATAAGGAAAGGTATCCCCAGTATGTGCAAAAAATTACCCCGCTATACGGGGGACGCCGCAAACGCTGTGCCGCGGCGACAGGGGGGGACGAAATACAACACAGAAGGGCGCTCCGCTTGGGAGCGCCCTTCTGTGATTAGGGGAGGAAGGAACGGTTGTGTCAGGTTCAGTTGGCCGACGGGCGGCAGGCCGCTACGCTGCGGACCAGTTCCTGTACCGCGCGGGTGCAGGCGTCCCAGTCGCAGGCGGCCAAGGCAGCCTTGGGGACCAGTGCGCTGGCCAGTCCCACGGCCAGATAGCCGGCCCGCAGGAAGTCCGCGGCGTTGGCGGCACTCACGCCGCCGATGGCCATATACCGGGTCTGGTCGTAGGGGCCTTGCAGGCTTTTCACATAGCTCATCGGCAGGTCCCCGGCGGGGAAGAGCTTCAGGGTGGAAAAGCCGTGGTCCAGACAATGCTGCACGTCGGTGGGGGTCATGACGCCGGGCAGCAGCGGGATGTCGTGCTGCTGGCAGTAGGCCAGCACCGACTCCGGCGCGCTGGGGGTCAGCAGAAAGCCGGCCCCGGCATCCATGGCCATCTGGGCCAGTTCCGGCGTCACGGCGGTACCGGCGCCCAGCAGGATGTCCTGCCCAAAGGCGGCCCGCAGCAGGCGAATCTGGTCAAAAGCCCCGGGGGAGTTCAGCGCCACCTCAAAAAAGCGGACGCCGCCGTTCATCACCGCCCGGGCATAGGCCACGGCGTGGTCGTTGGGCACATTGCGGAAGATGGCCAAAATGGGATTTTGTTCTACCATGGCACGCATATCAGCCATGATGATCACCTCTCTATACTTCTCTCAGCGGTAGATCTCGGCTTGCCCGGACAGGGCTGCCTCCATCTGTTCCCGGGTGGGGGTGCCTTCAATGTCACCGGGGGTCTCGGTAGCCATGGCCCCGGCGATGGCGCCCATCCGGCCGCAGGTTTCGGGGGACAGGCCTTGCAGCCACCCCGCCAAGAACCCGGCGTTGAAGGCGTCGCCTGCGCCCACCGGCTCCACACAATGGCAGGGCCAAGGCGGCAGGGACAGGGCCGGCTGCCCCGGCACCGCCACGGTGCAGCCCCGGGCGCCGTCCTTCAGGGCGATGATCTGCACCCCTTGGGCAAAGGCGGTATCGCCCAGCACCGCAATGTCGTCGGTGCCGAACAGTGCCTCGGCCTCCTCCCGTCCCAGCAGCAGCACGGTGCTTTGCAGGGCCAGTTGCCGCAGCAGCGGCGTGTGGTCGGTGCCATGCCAGAGCTTGCGGCGGATGTTGGGGTCAAAGCTCAGGGGAATGCCTTGGACGCGGGCCATCTGGGCCGCAGCCAGCACCGCGTCCCGGCAGCTTTCGCTGAGCACCGGTGTGATGCCGGTGAGGTGCAGCAGGCCCACCCCCTCGAACAGGTCGGGGGTGATGTCCTCCGGGGCCAGAAAACTGGCGGCGCTGCCCGCCCGGTAGTAGGTGACCCGGGTCTCCCCGGCGCCGATCTGTTTGAACATCAGACCGGTGGGGTGTTCCGCGTCAAACACCACAGAGCGGCAGTCCACCCCTTCGCCCCGGATGCGGTTGCACACAAAGGCGCCAAATTCGTCCCGGCCCAACCGGCTGAACCACCGGCTGGGAATGCCCAGCTTGGCGGCGTTGATGGCCAGATTGCTCTCCGCCCCGGCCAGCGTCATCCGGTAGCCGGTGACGTAGCGCAGCGGGCCGGAGGCTTCCGGCATAAAGCAGGCCAGCGTTTCCCCAAGGGTAAGCAGTGTTTTCACCGATTTCTCCTTTCCCGGGTGCGCTCAGCACCCGGTCAGTTCGATCTCCAGCGGGAAGTCCCAACTGGCACCGGCCTTCAGCACCGGGCAGGCGCCCCGGCTTAGGGCCAGCGGGATGTTGTCGTAGTAGCCGTTGGCAGGTTCCAAGGCACAGTTCACGTCGCCCCGGTAGCCCCCGGCGGTGGCCCAAAAGCCCAGATAAGGCAGGGCTTTGGGGTCATAGCGCAGGGTGGCGGTCACCCCGGCGTGGGGGTAGTGGTAGCGGCACCAACCGGCCTGCACCGGGCCGTCGGCATAAAATTTCACCATGCCGTCCGGCGGCATCTGCCGCAGGTCCACCGGCCCGTGGGGGCCGTCCGCTACCGGATACTGCCGGCGTTGGGCGGCCTCTCCCAACAGGGGATTGGCAAAGACGTTTTCCACCGTGGTGACCTCGGGCGGCAGCTCGATGCGCAGGTCCGGTTCCGCCCGGACCAGACAATGGCAGACCCACAGGGCGGGAAGATCCCGCGGGGTGGGGTTTTCGATGTGGTAGCGGCAGACCAGCCGGGACCCTTCCAGCGAGAAGCGCTTGGTGTACCGGTAGCCCAGCAGCGGGCTGGTAAAGGTAAGCACCAGTGCCTCCCCGTCGGGTTGGGCGGTAAAGGCAGCGCTCCACAGTTCCCCGTGGTCGGGGTAGGGCACCGGTTGGCCGTCCACCGTCACGGTGCAGGCATCCACGGTGGGAAATGCCTCGTCGAAGCCGCAGGCCTCAAAGCGGGAAAAGTCATCCCCGCAGTGGGCCGCAGCAAAGGTGGGTTTGGGATTTTGAAAGAGCAGTTCAAAGTGGGACGCCCGCAAGACCAGCGAGGCCACTTTGCCGCCGTGGCCGGGCAGAATGACGGCGCGCAGGGCGTCGTTTTCCAGCGTCCACGCCTCACTACCCATAAATTGGCCCTGTTGCAGCATGGCACAGGCCTCCTTTTTTATAAGGTAAGGGTCAAACGCCCCGGCTGTGCAGCAGAATGCCCACATGGTTGGGGTCCAGCTCATGGGCTTGGGCAAAGCAGGCACGGGCTTCGTCGGTGCGGCCCCGGCCCATCAGACCCAGTCCCCGCATGAACAGGCAGTGTACCCGGTTGCGGATGTCCAGATCTTCCTCAAAGATCTGCAGGTCGGGCAGCGATACCGCGAAGTAGTCGATCTTCACATGGTCGGTCAGGTGCTGCTCGGCGTAGTCGATGAGCTTGTTGAACCGGCTGCGGGCGCCGTCCTCGTCGCCTAGAGCGCGGTGGGCCAAGCCTTGGTAGTAGATCATCTCGGGCGGCTGGTCGTTGTAGTACATCATGCCGGCGGGTTCGGACAGACCCACACTTGCCTTGCGCAGGCAGGCTTCGGTCTCCTCCTCGTGGCCCAAGGCACGCTCGGCCAGACCCAGATAGTAGTAGATGTCATTCTCCTGCGCACCGGCCAGCTTGCCTTCGCCCAGATTGTGGGGGTAGACGGTGGCCTGCCGCAGCAGGTCGGCAGCCTTGGCGGCGTCGCCGCTGTCCAGCGCCTGCCGGGCCATCTCGGTCAAGGCCAGCCGGTACTGGGCCGGGACCTTGCCTTCGCCGCCTTCCCACGGGTGGAAGTGGCGGCCCATCAGCATCTGGTAGGCTTCCTTGTAGCGGCCCAAGGCGTTGTGCAGCGTGATGTACTCCAGATACAGGTCATCCCGCTTTTGCACCACGGGCAGGTATTTCTCCAGCAGGGGCAGCCGGGTAGCGGCGTCCATGCCCAGCTTCTTGCGCAGTTGGTCCAGTTCCATCAGCACCCGGGCGTCGGTTTCATCCAGCGCAAAGGCCTGTTCCATCTCGGTCAGGGCATCCTGCGGACGGTTGTACTTGTTGAAGTAGGCCAGCGCCAAGTTGCGGTGGGCGGTGGGGAAGGTGGGATCCAGATCCCGGCTGCGTTCCCAGCAGGCCACGGCGTCGTCGTACTGACGCTTGTCGTACCACAGGTCGCCCAGATAGTAGAAGCCCTTGGCGTCGGTGGGGTTCTTTTCCACCGCTTCCTGCAAGACCAGCAGATCCTCCAACCGATGGGGGAAGCAGTAGTCGCTGGGGGCGACGGCCGCCTGTGCCCGCTGGGCGGCGGCATCCTCGCCCTGGTCCAGACGATCCAAGAAGGAGGCCAGATGGTAGTGCAGCAGCGGATAAGTCCCGCCACGGCGCAGGCTGTCCTGCAGGATGGCGGCGGCTTCCTCGTACAGACCGGCCCCGGCGTATTCCAGCGCCAGTTCCAGCGCCCAGTTGGCGTTGGTGGCCAGATCGGCCAGCACGGCCTCCCGGCTCTGTCCGCCCAGCTCCCACCGGGCGGCGTAGTCCATGGGGTCGATGGTCAGGCTCTGGCGGGCAAAGTCCGCGGCTTCCTGCGTGCGGCCCAGATGGCGCAGAATGGCGGTTTTCAGGCTGCGGGCTTCCATGTTGTGGCAGCCCTGTACCAAGCTGCGCTCCACATGGGCCAGCGCCAGCTCCCAGTCGCCCTCGGCGGCTTTCAGGCAGGCCATGGCGTAGAAGGCAGGTCCCTGCCATGCGCCGCTCCAGGTCGCTTTGTAGAACGCGTCGTAGGCGTCGTCGTTCTTGCCCTGCAATTTCAGGCAGAGGCCCAAGTTGTAGTAGGGCTCGCTGTCGTAGGGGTTGGGGTTGGAACGGGTGTATTTGGCGATGGCGGCCCGGAAATAGGTCTCGGCCTCGGTCAGACGGCCCCGGCGCATGAGCAGCAAGCCGTAGGCGTTGTTGATGCGGGCGTCGGTGGGGTCGCGCTTCAGGCCCTCGCGGTAGTAGTCCTCGGCCAGATAGGTGGCGTGGCGGTACTGCTCGATGTGCTGGCCATAGAGGAAGAGGTCCTCGTTGGTGGGCACCTTATCGGGATCGGGTACGGCCTTGGCGGGGTCGGGGGTCTTTTCGATCTTCTCGGCCTCGGGGGTGTAGTGGAGCAGCTCCTTGCCCGTGGCGTTGTAGACCCGCAGGGTCAGGGCGGTGGCATCGGTTCCGGCCTTCTCCACCCGGGTGGTCAGGGTCTGCACGGGGGACAGGTCCAGCGTCTGCTCCCACAGGGGATGGCCGTCCCGTTCCAGTACGACCCTGGCGCCGGGCAGATCGCCGGTGGCGTAGACCGCCAGATCGGCGGTGTCGCCGTCCAGATCCAGCCGCAGGGCCACGTCGGTGCTGGCGCAGCGGATCATGCCAACATCCTTGTAGGGCATGAAATACTGGGTAAAGGTCTTTTCCTCGTAGGGGGCCAGCCAAGTAAAGTCGGGCTGGTTGTCGGTAAAGCAGCCGGTCATCAGCTCCACGTAGGGACCATCCGAGTCGGTCAGGTTGCGGTCCCAGGCCTGGCCGAAGTCGCCGCAGCCCCAGGTCCACTGTTTCTTGCCGGGGGCGACGTGGTGGTCAGCCACATGCAGGATACCGGCCTGTTTGCCGTGGTCGTAACCGCCCACGAAGTCGTAGTCCGAATGGTAAGCCATGTAGGAGGTGGGCACCGGGATGTTCTTATAGCGGGAAATATCCACGCCGGCGGAGTAGTCCTGCTTGTAGTAGACGCCGGTGGCGATGGGGAAGCGGGAAACGTCCCGCTTGCCGTGGTCCATAACGGCGTGGACATCCGGCGGGAAGACCGACTGGGTGTCCTGATTTACCGGCACGGCGGGGTTGGCCCACCACAGGAAGGTCTGGGGCATGGGAGTACGGTTGTACAGTTGGGCGTCGATGCGGATGTAGGCTTTATCGGGGTAGATGGTAAAGCTGGCCATGCCCTTGGTGCGGAACATGTTTTCGATCTCGCTGACGACGACGGTGCAGCTTCCGTCGGGGTTTTCCCGGATGGTACTGTCCACCGGGTCAAAGGTGCTGGGACGGTGGTGCTGGGGCCAGTTGAACTCAATGCCGCCGCTGATCCACGGCCCGGCCAAGCCCACCAAGGCGGGCTTGATCACATGGTTGTAGTAGACGAAGTCGTAGCCGTTGGTCTTGTCGTAGGCGCGCTGGATGCGGCCGCCCAGTTCGGGCAGGACCATGACAAAGAGGTATTTGTTCTCCAAGCAGAGGGCTTTGTAGGTGCGGTCCTCCTTCTCGTCATAGATCTTGTCGATGACGCTGTGGGGATAGACCTTGCCGCTGCTGCCTTGGTAGACGCGCTTTTCCAAGAACATGGGGTTTTTGTCCGGCTGGCCGACGGGGTAGGTGGGGATGGTGACATCCTCTCTCCAAACGGCCACGCCCTCTGTGATATGCTTCATCATAAAAGGGTTCCCTCCTGTAAAAATGAATGGTCACAAAGCGGTCGAAGCCGCCTGTTGGAATGCCTGTTCCACGGCGTGCACACAGGCATCCACCGTGTAGTCCACAATGTGGGCCCCCAGTTCGGGGGTGGCGTCCCGCGGATCGTAGCGGACGGTGTAGTCCGCGTTGGGTCCGTGGGCAAAGGTTTCGCTGTCCACAATGGCGTAGCGGGTGTTGGGCAGCGGTTCGGGTTTGGGGGGCAGGCGGTCCAGCGCCACCGCCTCGGGGCAGAGATGCTGGAAGATGGCGGTTTCCGCCAAGCCTGCGTGGCCCAGCCCGGCGCCGCAGCCCTCCCACAGCGCCAAAAGGGTCATGACGCAGCGGCCCGATGCCTGCGATGCCTCGCGGCAGACCCGCTGCAAGATTTCGATTTGGGCGTCGGCGCCATGCCCGTTGAGCCAGACGATTTGGGCAAAGCCCATATCCAGCAGCATTTGGGTCTGTTGGCGGACGATCTGCTCAAACAAAGCGGGGGGCCAGTAAAAGCTCTTGATGCTGTTGGCGGGAAAGTCCATGCCCACGATCTGCTCTGTGCCGGTAAAACCGACCTTGCGCAGCGTTTCGGGGCTGCGGGGCGTTTCGGTGCCGATGTATAGGGGCGGCAGCACCACGCCGCCGGTGCGGCGGGCACAACCTTCGGCCACAGCGGCCGCGTTGACGGTGTCCATCCCCATGCCCATGTGGGGGCCATGCCATTCCAGACTGCCCACGGGCTGGTATACCAGACTGCGCCCTGCCAGCAGCGCCTGCAATTCGTCAGGCCGCAGCGTTTCAAAGCGGATCTTGTGCATTGGGTCCTTCGCCTTCCTTGCAAAAGAAGTGCGGGGACCGCAGAGGCTAGCCTCCACGGCCCCCGCAGGGTTGTAACGGATGTGTTTCTAGGCCGTGCGATCAGCTCACGTACTCAGGCATGATGCTGGCCAGATCGTCGCCGTATTCCACGATGGTGGCATCCACGGCGTAGGTCTCGGGGATCTCGGTGCCGTTCTCCAGGTAGTCAACCATGAACTGGGCGGCGGTGCTGCCTACGTCCAGAGCGGAGAAGTAAGCGGCGGCACGGAAGCAGGAATCGGGGTTGTTGAACTCGTCCTCGCAGAGGTAAGCGCCCAGACCAACGACCATGGAGTCAGCGCCCAGACCGGCACTCTCGATGGCACGGGCAGCGCCCTGGCTGCTCTCGTCAGAAACGCCCAGAACCAGCCATTTCTTGATTTCGGGGTGGCCGGTGATCACAGCGTTGGCAGCCTGGTTGCCGTCCTCGGCGGTGGTGTCACAGTCGGCGCGGAAGATGCGCTCTTCGGGGAAGTCGGGCAGACCCTCTTCCAGCGCGGCCACTTCGCCTTCGGTACGGGGCACGCAGGAAGAAACGGTGTCGGCGGTCATCAGCAGGATGCCGAAGGTCTCGTCCTCGGCCAGATTGTTTTCGGTGATGTAGTTGACGCCCCACTCGCCGGTGGCTTTGCCGATGTTGTAACCGTCAATGCCGACCCACGGTGCCAGCTTGGTGCCGTCCTCGGTCTCCAGCGCGTCGTCCACCGCGATGACGGGGATGCCCGCCTCGGTGAGCATATCCACGGTGGTCTGGCTCAGGTTCTGGTCAGGCACGCAGACCAGAACGCCGTCCACCTTGTCGGCGATAAGGGTGTTGAGCTGATCCATGTAGGTGGCGGCGTTCAGGTCGCAGTCCAGATACTTCCAAGTGTAGCCGGCTTCCTCAACGACCTTCTGGGAGGCGGCGCCTTCCTGAATGAACCAAGTGGCGGTGCCCATCTTGTACAGGCCCACGATGGTCTTGCTGCCGGTGCTGTCGGCATCGGTGGTGGTGGATTCTGCCGTGGCGGTGCTGCCGGAGGAGGCTGCCGCCGAGGAGCTGTCCGACGAACCGGAGCAGCCGGCCAGCGCAGTCAGCATGGTGAGGGACAGGCCTGCGGCCAGAACTTTTTGCATGGACTTTTTCATGGTGTTCTTCCTTTCTCATCTGTGGTTTGTGTTATTCAGCGGGTGGTAACGGCCCGCGTGTTCCAATGGGTAAGGGGCTTATTTGCCGGGGACCTTGATGCCGCGGGCGGCCATGCTCTCGGCCAGCGCGCGCTTATCGCGGTTGTGCTTGCGGTAGAAGTCGAAGGCCAACGCCACGACCAGCAGGGCGCCTTGGGCCACTTCCTGCCAGAAGGTCTGCACGCCGACCATGTTCAGGCCGGTCTTGAAGCCTTGCAGCACCAGCATGCCAAGGAAGGTGCCGAAGATGGTGCCCACGCCGCCGGTGAAAGCGGTGCCGCCCAGAACGGCTGCGGTGATGGCGTCAAATTCCAGACCTTCGCAGGCGGAAGGCTGGCCGGAGTTCATACGGGCTGCCAGCAGAATGCCGGCGAAAGCGGCCAGGCCGGACTCCATGATGTGGAGCTTAAAGATGATGGCGGTGGGGTTCAAACCGGCCAGACGAGCGGCGTAGGTGTTGCCGCCCAGCACGTAGATGCTGCGGCCGAAGTAGGTCTTGCTGAGCATGATGCCGAAGACCACGAACGCGATGAGCAGCAGCAGGACGGGGACCGGCAGGAAGCCGAAGATGCGGTAGCTGCCGAAGCTGATGAAGGTCTTGTTGCTGATGGCCACGGCCTTGCCGTTGCACAGAATGTAAGCGATGCCGCGGGCCACGCTCATGGTAGCCAGAGTGGCGATGAAGGGCTGCAGTTTCAGGAAGGTGACCAGCGCCGCGTTGATGGCGCCCACCAGACAGCCTGCCAGCAGGGCGATGAGGATGGCCAGCAGGACCGGCACGCCGTCCCGGACCAGAATGGCGGCCAGCACACCGGCGCAGGCGGCCACCGACCCGGCGGACAGGTCGTTCTGTCCGGCAATGATCAGGTTGGTTTCACCGATGGCTACAAAGCCGGTGAGCGAACAGGCGATAAGGATGTTGCTCAGGTTGCCGCCGGTGACGTAGTTGGGGTTCAGCACGCCGAAGAGGATCACCAGCAGGATCATGGCGACGATCAGTGTGATCTTGTCGGCAAAATCACTCTTTTTCAGTTTTTTCAAGGTATTGTTCACGGTTAAGCCTCCTGTCTGTCACGCACCGCGTCGGAGCTGTCCGACATGGCATATTTCAACACCCGTTCTTCGGTAAACTCGCTGCGGTGCAGCTCGCCGGTGATGCGGCCTTCCCGCATGACGAGGATCCGGTCCGACAGACCGATGACCTCGGGCAGTTCCGAAGAGATAACGATGACCGCCATGCCCTGCTGGGCGCATTCGGTGATGATGCGGTAAAATTCCGCTTTGGCGCCTACGTCGATGCCCTTGGTGGGCTCGTCCAAAATCAAGATCTTGGGGTGGGTTTCCAGCCAGCGGGCCAGAATGACCTTTTGCTGGTTGCCGCCCGACAACTGCGAGATCAGCTTGTCCGAGTTGGGCGTCTTGATGTTCAGGCTCTTGATGTCCCGCTGGGCGATCTCCTCCTCCTTATCGGTGAGCAGGAAACCGATCTTGCTGCGCAGCGACTTGAGCATCGAGATGGTGATGTTGCCCCGCACCGAGATGTTGGGCAGGATGCCCTGCATCTTGCGGTCCTCGGGCACCAGCGCAAAGCCCAAAGCCAGCGCCTGTGCGGGGGATTTGGGAAGGACTTCTTGGCCTTCCAGCCGGATGGTGCCGTTGTAGACGGGGTCCAGCCCGAAGAGGGCCCGCATGACCTCGGTGCGTCCGGCGCCGACCAGACCCGCAAAGCCTAGGATCTCGCCCCGGTGGGCGGTAAAGCTCACGTCGTTGACATAAGGCGTGCAGAGGTGCTCCACTTCCAGAATGGCTTCGCCGGGGGTCTTGTTGTGGGGCAGCTCGTCGTAGATGTCACCCAGCGACCGGCCGACCATCAGCCGGATCATCTGATCCTCCGAGGTGGTGGCTTGGTCTACCACATCCACCAGCCGGCCGTCCTTAAAGATGATGACCTTCTGGGCCACCTGCGCGATCTCGTTCATGCGGTGGGATACATAGAAGATGACCTTGCCCTCTTCTTTCAATTCCCGGATGATCTTGAACAGCAGGTCGATCTCGTTGTCGCTCAAACTGGCGGTAGGCTCGTCAAAGGCGATGATGTTGGAATCGCGGATGATGGCCTTCATGATCTCCACCATCTGCTGGTGGGCGATGCTCAGCGAACCGACCTTCGTCTCGGGGCTGATGTCCAGCCCGAACCGGGCGGCAAGCTCTGCCGTGCGGCGGTTCATCAACGCAAAGTCCACCGTGCCGTTCTTTTTGCGGGGCCAGTCCCCCAAAAAGATGTTCTCTGCCACGCTCATATCCAGCAGGATCTGCCGTTCCTGATAAATTACGCTGACGCCGTGGGCGATGGCGTCTTTCGGCGTGGCAAACCGAATCGGCTCGCCGTTGATCAGGTACTCTCCGAAATCCGGTTGGTAGTCGCCGTTCAGGATCTTGAGCAGTGTGGACTTACCGGCTCCGTTTTCCCCCAAAAACGCGTAGACCTGCCCGCTTTCTGCCTGAAAGCTGATGTCGTCCAGCGCTTTGACGCCCGGGAAATACTTGCTGATATGCCTGAATTCCACGGAATTGCCCATGCAATGTACGCCCCCTTTGTGGTCTGGATGCTTGTGTTCTTCTGCCGTGTGTGTTTGAAATGTTTACGTTAACACCTTGCGCTCATTATAGTCCGGCCCCTATCCGGTGTCAATAACTTTTGCAATTTTCGTAATAATTTTTAAAAAACGCGGAAAGATATTGTGCATTTTGACGCAAACGGCAAAAAAGGTCCATTTCTCCTTATTGTATAGAGCTGATTTTGGTGCCGGGACGGGGGTCCCCTTGGTGAAAACCGCCGAAGAATGGCGGCTGCTGTTGGACTAATTTCACAAAAAGTGAACAAAACCGGGCAAAAATACCGTGCAACACTTGCACAATCGCAAAAGAATGCTATAATCAGGTTAACGTACACACTTTTGGACGGTTGCCGTCCAAGTTTAGAAAAAACAACAAAGGAGCGAACATCATGCAAAGAAAAACGGCATTGGTCACCGGCGCCAGCCACGGCATTGGCAAGGCGATCGCCTTGGCACTGGCAAAAGCGGGGTATGACATCGCGGTAAACTACTGCAATAACCGTGCCGGCGCCGAGGATACCTGCGCGCAGGCACGGCAGGCTGGTGCCCGGGCCATCGCCCTGCAGGCGGATGTGGGGAACTATCAGGCACTTACCGGGTTGTTCCAAGCCTTCGAGGCTGAGTACGGCGCCATGGACCTGATGGTGAACAACGCCGGCGTCAGCGAATTCCACCCCTTGCTGGAAGTCACCGAGCAGGAGTGGGAGCGGGTCACCCGCACCGACTGGAAGGCGGCCTACTTCGGCACCCAGATGGCGGCCCGCAACATGGTGGCCCATCAAAAGAAGGGCGTCATTGTCAACATTACCTCCAACCATATTGACGGCTGCTTCCCCGACGCCAACATCTACGCCCCCAGCAAGGCTGCGGTGGACACCTTCTGCCGCAACGCGGCCATGGAGCTGGCCCCCCACGGCATCCGGGTGGTGTCGCTGGCCCCGGGCTACACCAACGTGTGGGCGGACGACAACCCCATCCAGCAGGTGCGGGACCGCATTCCGCTGGGCCGTTTTGCCACCCCCGAGGAGATCGCCCAGATCTTGGTGTTCATCGCCTCGGACCATTGTGCCTACATGACCGGTACCCGGGTCACGGTGGACGGCGGCGCGCTGCTGCCGGTGGTGCCGGAAAATACCTTCAACGGCGGTTCTCTGCTGCCGCTGACCATTCATGAAACGGAGGCCCCCCATGAAACTGACAAAAATTGAAACCTTCCGTCTGCGCCCCCGCTGGCTTTTGCTGCGGTTAGAAACAGATGACGGCTTTGTGGGCTGGGGCGAGCCGGTGGTGGAAGGCCGTGCCGCCACCACCCAGGCCTGCATCCACGAACTGGAACCCTACCTGCTGGGGGCGGACCCCCGCTATGTGGAGGATATCTGGCAGACCCTTTACCGGGGCGGCTTCTACCGGGGCGGTCCGGTGCTGACCAGCGCGCTGTCCGGCATCGACCAAGCCCTGTGGGACATCAAGGGCAAGGCGCTGGGCGTCCCGGTACACGAGCTGCTGGGCGGCCGCGTGCGGGAGAAGATGGCGGTGTATAGCTGGATCGACTCCGACACGCCGGAGATCGCCGCCCGCTCCGCGCTGGAAAAGAAGGCGCAGGGCTTTGCCAACATCAAGATGATGGGCACCGACAAGATGGGCTGGATCACCGACACCCCCACCCTCAACGCCCTGCTGGAAAAGGTGCAGGCGGTGCGGGACGCTGTGGGACCGGACTTCGGCATTGCCATCGACTTCCATGGCCGGGTCCACCAAAGCACGGCCCGCACGCTGCTGCGGGAGCTGGAACCCCTTAAACCCCTCTTTGTGGAGGAACCGGTGCTGGTAGAAAACATCGATGTGTTTGAGCGGCTGCATCGCTTTACTTCCATCCCGCTGGCCACCGGCGAGCGCAACTATACCCGCTGGGGCTTCAAGGAGCTGTTGGAACGGGGCTGCGTGGACATCATCCAGCCCGACCTGTCCCACGCCGGGGGCATCAGCGAGGTGCGCCGCATCGCTGCCATGGCCGAAGCCTACGACGTGGCGCTGGCGCCCCACTGCCCGCTGGGCCCGGTGGCGTTGGCCGCCTGCCTGCAGGTGGACTTTGCCAGCGTCAACGCCTGCCTGCAAGAGCAGAGCGTGGGCATGGCCTACAACAAAGGGCAGGAAGTGGGCAGCTACCTGCGGGATGACAGCGTCTTCCACTACCGGGAAGGCTATGTGGATCTGCTGCAAGGGCCCGGTCTGGGCGTGGATGTGGACGAGCAGATCGTCCGCTCCCTGGAAGAGCCGGATCTGGCGTGGAAAAACCCCGTCTTCCGTCTGGAGGACGGCTGCGTAACGGAATGGTGACCGGTATGAAACAACTGGATCTGGCCCCCTGTACCTTGGGCGAGGGGGCGCTTTGGCACCGGGAGACCCAAGAATTTGTCTTTACCGATATCGTCAACGGACGGCTGTACACCTGCACGCCGGAAGGAACGGTGCGGCAACTGCTGCAATGCCGTTTCCAGTTGGGCGCTTTCCTGTTTGACCGGCAGGGTGACCTGCTGCTTTTTACCGAGTGCGGCGTCTATGCCTGCCCCTACGGCGGCACCGAGGCGGATTTCCGCCCGGTGTGGCAGCTGCCCCTGCTCCCCGGCGAGCGGTTCAACGACGCGGTCTGCGACCCGTTGGGCCGGATTCTGGCCGGCACCAAGACCGAAACCGATACCAACGGCAGCCTGTGGCTGCTCCAAGGAGGGCAGGCGCCCCGGCGGCTTTTGTCGGGACTGAAGATCTCCAACGGCATGGCCTTTGCGGACGGCGGGCGCATCTTGTACCACACCGATTCCGGCGACCGGGCCATCCGGCGGTTCCGGTATGACCTGACCGACGGTTCCCTGACGGCGGACGGCATTGTGGTGCAGTTGGACAGCCCCGACGGTGCGGTGCCCGACGGCATGACGCTGGACGCGGACGGCAACCTGTGGACCGCCTGCTGGGGCGGGGGCTGTGTGCGCTGCTATACCCCCGACGGCAGATGGAACGGGCAGTTCAATTTCCCCGCGCAGCAGGTCAGCAGTGTGGCGCTGGGCGGCGCCGACGGGCGGCAGATGCTGGTCACCTCGGCGGCGGTGGGGACCGACGGCGGGGCCGAAGGCGGTATCTGGCTGCAGGATGTCCCCATGGCCGGGGCAGAAGATTTCCGCGCCGTGCTGTGACTTTACAAAATCACAAAAGCCCGGTATAATGAGCATATTCTCCATGGGGTACAATTTTTTTTCACACACGAGGTGTCGTAGGTATGTCTTCTTTGCCAACGATTAAAGACGTGGCGCTGCTGGCCGGTGTTTCCATCGGTACGGTGGACCGGGTCGTGCACAACCGCGGCAAAGTTTCGGAGCGAAACATGAAAGCGGTGCAAAACGCCATCGATGCGCTGGGCTATCGTCCCAGCCGCATTGCCAGTGCGCTAGTCAAACGGCGCAACGGGCTGAAGATCGGCGTCTGCATCCCCAACGTAGAAAGTGAATTCTGGGCTGAAGCCATGGAGGGCGTCCACCGTGCCGAGGAAAAACTTTCCCCCTTCGGCGTCACCTTGGTGGTGGATACCAACCGCACCTACGACTTCCGGGACCAAAAGGCCAGCATCCTGCGCCTTCTGTCCGAAGGGGTCAATGCGCTGCTGCTGGTGCCGGTACAGGGCAAGGAATCCCAGTTGGATGAACTGATCCCGCCCGAGATCCCCTACGCCACTGTGATCGAGGATATCCCCGATTCCCGCCGTCTGTTCCACGTAGGCCCCAACGACTGTGCCATGGGCACCTTGGCGGGGCGGCTGGCGCTGCTGTACAGCGGGCCGGGGCTGCAGTGTGTGATCTTGGCGGCCAATTGCCAGTTCTGGGGCACGCAGGACCGTATCCGCAGCTTTCAGGAGTTTCTGGCCAAGCATGACCCCACGGCAAAGGTACTTTCTACCTGCGAGATCCCCATCCAAAGCGAGCGCATCGCCTACCAGAGCATCTACGAGATCGCCGAGCAGCAGATGGAACTTCACCCCGAGATGAACACGTTTTATGTGACCAACGGCTTGACCCAGTGGGCGGCCGCTGCGGTGAAAAACCACAAAAAGCAGGGGCAGATCCGGGTGTTTGGCTATGAACATACCGAGATGACCGATACCTTCCTGCGGGATGGTATCATCAGTGCCACCATCTGTCAGGGCCCGGCCCGGCAATGGTACAACGCCATCTATATCATGAACGAGGTACTGGCAGGGGAGCGCACCATCGAAAACCCGGTATTCAACGCCGAGTGCCGCATCCTCATCGAGGAAACCATCCCCTTTATGCGGGCGGAATCCTTCTCCGATACCTTCTGAACGACGGGGACAAAGCAGCGTAACAAAAACTATAAGTTTATTATACCAACCAAGAGTGATGGTTACGAGAAATCTGAAATCCGGCTTTTCTAAAGCGGAAAAACGGCGGATTTTTCCTGAATCACCAAGGGCGGCCTGCGGGAAACCTTTCCCGTGGGCCGCTTTTTTGCTGCCTGCCCCTGTCGAACAGTAGGAGAAACAGCGGTAAAAAAACCGGAAAAATACAAACTGTATATAGAAATACGATACTACAAAATGTATTTTTTTCGTGGGGCGCAATGCGCCATCCGGTGGGCACAATCCACAAAGGAAAGTGGGATTTTTTGTGGCCCTGTGGGCTGGCGCAGGGACGGCAAAGCCTGTATAATGACAGTAGTACGAAAAGGAGGCGCGCCATGCTCAGCGTACACCAAGAAACGTTTCCCTATCCCATCGAAACGGTGTGGGCGGCGCTCACCGACCTGCAGCATACCCAGTGGCGCAGCGATCTGGAACGGGTGGGCGTGATGGATGACCGCCACTTTGTGGAGTATACCAAGGGCGGTATCGCCACTCGCTTTACCGTCACCGCGGTGCACCCGCCCCGGCACTGGGCCTTTGCCATGGAAAACGCCCGGATGACCGGCCGCTGGGTGGGGGTGCTGGAACCGCAGGGAGCGGCCACCCGGGTGATTTTTGCCGAGTCGGTGTTCCCCAAACATCGCTGGCTGCGCCCGCTGGTGCCCGCCTACCTGCGGCGGCAGCAAGCGCAGTACTGCGCCGACCTGCGCCGCCGTCTGGCCGAAATTTAGCAAAAATCGGAGCTTTGCTTTTGCAAAGCTCCGATTTTTTTTGTCGGGACGGCAGGCGGCGGGGACGTAATGGACGCCGAACGCCCCGACAGGGAACCCCTTGACGGCGCCCGGCGGCCCGCCCTATACTAGGACCAGTAAAAAAGGAGGGATGGGCGATGAAGGAAAATGCTTCCGGCACCAGCCATGCCCGGCGGACCGCCAAACGGGTGGCGGCGGTGCTTTTGGCGGTTGTTCTGGTACTGGCGGTGGGGACCGGGTGGTATCTGTCGGACTACTACCGGGCCGAGGAGGTGGCCACGGCGGTGCTGGCGCAGGGGCAGGGGATCACCACACAGGACAACCTGACGGTGCTGACCCCCACGGTGCCCGGTGACACCGCTTTGATTTTTTACCCCGGAGCCAAGGTGGAGGCGACCGCCTATCTGCCGTTGTTGGATGCGATCCGCCAGCGCACCGGGCTGACCTGTATACTGGTGGATATGCCGTTTCATATGGCCATCTTTGATGTCAACGCCGCCCAAGCGGTGATGGACGACTTTCCCCAGTACCAGCACTGGTATATCGCCGGGCATTCCATGGGCGGGGCGATGGCCTCTCAGTTTGCGGCCGACCATCCCGATGAGGTGGACGGTTTGATTCTGCTGGGGGCCTACCTCTATGGGGAATACCCCACCGACCGTACCTTGACGGTCTACGGCTCGCTGAACCAAAGCGTGGAGGATAAACTGGACTATACCGAGAATGTGGTGGAGATCGAGGGTGGCAACCATGCCCAGTTCGGCAACTACGGCCCCCAAAAAGGGGATGCGCCCGCGACGATCTCGGCAGAAGGGCAGCAGGACCAGACGGTGGACGCCATCGAGGCTTTTCTGGCGGTCCGGTCTGCGGCTTGACGGGAACCCCCTTTGATGCAAAAAACCGACCCCCGCGCGGCAGATTCCGCGTGGGGGTCGGTTTGGTACAGGGGACTCAGCGCAGGGCGGCGCCGTCGTGGAAGGCCTGACCGGCGACCTCGCCCAGCACCCGGTAGGTGTTGTGGATGGGGTCAAAGACCAGCGGGCGCAGCTTGTCGGGGTCGATCTTGCCGTCGGCGTCCAACACCGATTCGTCGGCGCTCACGTTGACGATCTCGCCCACCAGACGGCAGCTCTCGGGGTCATAGCTGACCAGCCGGCACTCCACCGTCATGGGCAGCTCGTCGATGCAGGGGGCGTCCACAAAGGTCGAAGGGGTGGTGTGCCATCCCGCTTTGGCCAGCTTGTCGGCCACGGTGTTGCCCGAGGCGATGCCCACGTAGTCGCAGGCGACCAGTTGGTCTGCGGTGGCCATGCTTACCGTGAAGGCCTTGCGGGCCAGCAGGTTGGCGGTGGTTTTGTGCCCGGCGCTGATGCACAGCGAAATTTGGGTGTCATCGCTGATGCCGCCCCATGCGGCGTTCATGGCGTCGGGGGTGCCGTCGGGGCCGTAGGTGCCCAGAATAAAAACCGGCTGGGGATAGGTCCAGGGCTTTGCACCAAAATTTTTACGCATACAAAAAACCTCCCATGCAGTGGGGCCGGCTGCCGGCAAACGCCGGGGGCCGTGCCCCGCTTTTTCTTCCATTGTACCACACTCTGCGTTAGGAAAAAGCAAAATTTTTTGCTTCTGACTCCCCTTAAATGGAGTTCCGACTGCAAAAAGCCCGGCGGACCTTTCGGCACCAGCCTGACACATTGCGCCGAAACGGACTTCCTGCACCGGCTTGGCGGATAAGCCGGTACAGACGCAAGGATTTCCCACGGGGCCCTTTTCCATAAAAATGTCCGCCGTGCTTTTTCTCAAACAGTAACTTTCTTACAGGCTATGAACCTCTGCGCCGCCCCACCCCAAAAAGTGCCTTGCGGCGTAAAAACGGTTGCAGCTACCGGCCCCCCTTTGTTATAATAAGGGGGAAGGAGGCTTGCTGCATGGGGATCCTTTACACACGGCTGCTGATCGTACTCAACGACCGAGATTTACATTCCACCGACTACCATATCGCGCTGGTCATGCTGCAAAACATGCAGCGGCTGGCGGAACTGTCCATCCAAGAATTGGCGGGGCTGTGCAACGTGTCCAAGTCCACCATCTCCAAGTTCATTCGGGAGCTGGGGTACGAGGACTTTGCCGATTTCCGCAATGCCGCCATCTTCGAGGACAATAAATACCACAACAGTTTCAACTTTGTGCAGGATGTGATGGGCTTTCTGGAGGAGCATCCCACCGATTCCTACTTTTTGGAAGTTCTGCGGGATATGCAGGAATCCTACGCCTCGCTGGATTGGGCGGCGGTGGACCGGTTGGTGGCGGATCTGGCCCAGCACGAGCGGGTGGCGGCCTTCGGCATGATGTTTTCCGAAACGGCGGCGCTGGATCTGCAGATCAAGCTGGGGTACAACGGCAAGTTCATCTTCACCAGCATGAGCGACCGCAAACAGATGGAATTTTTGCGGCAGGCCGACGAAAATACCCTGATCCTTGTTTTCAGCGACAGCGGCGACTATCTGAACCGCTACCGCAACATCCGGGACTTTGTGCGCAAAAGCGACTTTGACGATACCAAGGGCAAGGTGGTGCTTATCACCTCCAACCCCGAGGCCGCGCAGGACCCCCGGGTGGCTTACAGTGTGCTTTACCGCCGCACCGGTACGCTGCACACCCACCGGATGGTCTACCAACTGCTCACCGATCTGGTGGCCTATCGCTACCGGGTCTATCTGAAAGAACACAGCGAAAGCTGAAACATTTCCCGCGCCGGGAAGGGCTTGGCCGTCCTTCCCGGCGCTTTTTTTGTGGGGTGCCAGTTTCCGAAAATCGAAAAGTTCGGCGCTGTGAAGCCGGGCAGGACGTGGGCAAAATGTACAAAAAATGAAGACAATGTGGTATTTTTTGGGCTTTCTGTTTCTAAAAATCGAAAAGCCCCGCAAAATCCTTGTGAATATAGTATAGTAATTTTAGCAAAAGTTCAGGAAAAACTGGTTGAACGGTATACAAGGAGTGAGTCGTAGATGAAATTGTCCAAGGATTTCCTCTGGGGCGGCGCCATTGCCGACTTCCAAGCCGAGGGCGGCTATCAGGAAGGCGGACGGGGCCTGTCCACCCACGATTTTGAATCTGCCGGTTCGGTGGATCAGCCCCGCTGCAACACGCTGCGGATGCCGGACGGCAGCGTGGCACTGGCCAAGAGCCATTTCTTTGGCCCCGACAGCCTGCCCGACGGGGCAGAACCGGCCATCTTCCCCGACCGGTACTATCCCAGCCACAAAGCGGTGGATTTCTACCATCATTATAAAGAGGACATCGCCCTGATGGCGGGTATGGGCTACAACGTGTTCCGCTTCTCCATCTGCTGGAGCCGCATCTACCCCACCGGCGAGGAGACCACCCCCAACGAGGAAGGTCTGCGCTTCTACGAGGATGTGCTCAACGAGCTGGAAAAATATGGGATGCAGCCGCTGATCACCATTCATCACGACGAGCTGCCCGCGGCGCTGGCGCTGAAATACGACGGCTGGTCCAGCCGCCACACCATCGACTGCTACCTGCGGTACTGCCGCACCCTCTTCGAGCGGTTCGGCAAGCGGTGCCGCTACTGGCTGACCTTCAACGAGATCAACGCGGTGCGGGGCTTCACGGCCTGCGGCACCCGCAAGGCGGATAACCAGACCCACTACAACGCGGTCCACAACATGTTCTTGGCCAGCGCCAAGGCCGTGCAGTTGGGTCACGAGATGATGCCGGGGTCGATGTTCGGCGCCATGTACGCCCTGAGCGAGATCTACCCCGCTACCTGCAAGCCGGAGGATGTCTTCCGCCAGATGCAGTGCCGCCGAGAGAGCTGGTACTTCATCGACGTGATGGCCCGGGGCGCCTACCCGGCCTACGCCGCCGACCTGCTGCAGCGCCGGGGCGTGACACTGCACACCGAGCCCGGCGACGACGAAGTGCTGAAAGCCGGTACGCTGGACTTTGTTTCCTTCAGCTACTATCGTTCCTGCACCGTCAACCCCGAAACCAAGTTCAACGTGGTGGGCGGCGACCCCAACCCCTATCTGCCCAAGACGCCTTGGGGCTGGCCCATCGACCCGCTGGGGCTGCGCTACTGCATGAACGAGGTCTATGACCGGTACCAGAAACCCATCTTCATCGTGGAGAATGGTCTGGGCGCCATCGACAAGGCGGAGGCCGACGGTTCCATTCAGGACGACTACCGCATCGACTACCTGCGGGACCACCTGCGGGCCATGATGGAAGCCATCCTCATTGACGGTGTGCCTTGCTTGGGCTACACCATGTGGGGTCCCTTCGACTTGGTCAGCCTGTCCACCGGCGAAATGAAAAAGCGTTACGGCGTGATCTATGTGGATATGGACGACGAGGGCCACGGCACGTTGGCCCGCCGCCCCAAGAAGTCCTATGATTGGATGAAACAGGTCATTGCCACGCAGGGCGAGAGCCTTTGGACGGAATAAACCCAGTGTGGGTTACAAATAGAAGGAGGTTATTTTTGTGGCGGAGAAATTGAACTATCAACAGATGGCATCGGATATCGTCAAATTGGTGGGCGGTACCGAAAACATCCAGTCCGTGTCCCACTGCATGACGCGGCTGCGCTTCATCCTGAAGTCGGAAGACAAGGCCGATACGGCGGCGATCAAAAAGATGCCCGGTGTGCTGGGCGTGGTTTCGGCCGGCGGCCAGTACATGGTGGTGCTGGGCAAAAACCTGCCCCCCATCTTTGAGGCGGTGCAAAAGCAGTTCAACCTGACCGAAGGCCAGAACACCGACGAGAATCTGGACAAGGATCTGGTAGCCGAGAAGAAGCCCCTCACCGTAAAGTCTGCGGCGTTGGCTGTGCTGGGCTATGTATCGGCTTCGGTCACCCCCATGATCACCGGCTTGGTGGCCGGCGGCATGCTCAAGGTGCTGCTGCTCATCATCACCCTGATCGATGCCGGCTTTGCCGACACCAGCACCTACACGCTGCTCAGCGGCGTGGCGGATGCCTGCTTCTACTTCATGCCCATCTTCGTGGCCTACGGTGCGGCCAAAAAACTGGGCGGCACCCCCATCTACGCCATGATCTGCGCGGCTTCGCTGCTCCATGGCAACTACACCTCGCTGGTGGCGGCCGGTGAACCGGTCACCCTGCTGGGCCTGCCGGTCCGTCTGATGAGCTACTCCAGCTCGCTGCTGCCCGCGCTGCTCATCACCCTCTGCGCCTTCTACATGGAGAAGTTCTTCAACAAGATCGTCCCCGGCATCTTTAAGTCCTTGTTGGTGGGTCTGGGCACCATCACCGTCACGATGATCTTCGGCTTTGTGGTGCTGGCTCCCTTGGGCGGCTACCTCGGCAACTATCTGGCTGTGGTCTTCGGCTTCCTGGGCGGCACCGTTGGCCCCATCGCAGTGGGTGTGTTGGCGGCCTGCCTGCCTTGGCTGGTCATGACCGGTATGCATATGGCGTTGGTGCCCTTTATGACGCAGGCCTTGACCAACCCCGGCTATGACGCGGTGTTCCGTCCGGCCTTTATCCTGCACAACATGGCCGAAGGCGGCGCCTGCATCGGCGTGGCCCTGCGTGCCAAAACGGCGGAACTGCGCTCTGAGGCGCTGGGCATTGCCTTCGGCTGCATCGTGGCCGGCGTGACCGAACCCGCCATCTACGGCATCAACCTGCCCCGCAAGAGCCCCATGATCGGCGTTATGGCCGGTGGTGCGGCCGGCGGTGTGGTAGCCGGTCTGCTGGGTGCCCGGGTCTTCGTCATGGGCTACTCCACCATTCTGGCGCTGCCCATCTTCCAAGAGACCATCGTAGCGGCGGCCATCGCCGTGGTGGTGGCCATCGTGGTGGCCGCGCTGGTGACCTTCATCCTCAACCCCGAAAAGGAAACCGCAAACCAGTAACAGCATCCACAGCAGGGCGGGCGCCGCGCGCGGCGTCTGCCCTTTTGCTGCAACCATCAAAACGGAGGTATTTGTTATGAGTTTCCCCCAAGGATTTTTCTGGGGCGGCGCTTTGGCCGCCAATCAGGCCGAAGGTGCCTGGAACGTGGACGGCAAAGGCCCCAGCGTGGCCGACGTGGCCACCTACAAGCCCAACACCGATGTGAAGGACTACGCGGCCCACAACGCCATGAACGACGAGAAGATCGCCGCCGCCATGGCGGACCCCAGCGACGCAGCCTACCCCAAGCGCCGGGGCATCGACTTCTACCACCACTATAAGGAGGATCTGGCCCTCTTTGCCGAGATGGGCTTTACCATGCTGCGGGTCTCCATCGCCTGGACCCGCATCTTCCCCACCGGCGAGGAGGCCGAACCCAACGAGAAGGGCCTGCAATTCTATGAGGATCTCTTTACCGAGATGCGCCGTTTGGGCATCGAGCCGCTGGTCACCCTGAGCCACTACGAGATGCCGCTGGCCTTGGCCAGCAAGTACAACGGCTGGGTGGATCGCCGGGTCATCGACTGCTTCACCAAGTTCTGCCATGTCTGCTTTGTGCGGTATAAGAACCTTGTCAAATACTGGCTGACCTTCAACGAGGTGGACAGCATCATCCGCCATCCCTTTACCACGGCGGGCATCATTCCCAGCCGGGTCCCGGCGGATAAAATGCTGCAAACCTGCTATCAGGCGCTGCACCACCAACTGGTGGCCAGTGCGCTGGTGGTCAAGGACTGCCACGAGGTCATCCCCGGCAGTCAGGTGGGCTGCATGCTCACCAAGCTGACCACCTACGCCCGCACCTGCGCCCCCGACGACGAGCTGGCTACCCAGGCCAAGACGCTGGAAAACCTCTTCTACGCCGATGTGCATGTCTGGGGCGAGTATCCCCGCTTGATCCTCAAGATGTTCCAGCGCAAGGGCATCCACATCGAGATGCAGCCCGGCGACGCCGCCATCCTGAAAGCCGGATGTGTGGACTTTGTTTCCTGCAGCTACTATATGACGATGACCGAGTCGGTGGACCCCAACGCCGAGCGCACCCCCGGCAACACCGTGCTGGGTGTCAAGAACCCCTACCTGCCCACCAGCGACTGGGGTTGGCAGATCGACCCCAAGGGGCTGCGGTACAGCCTCATCGAGCTGTATGACCGCTACCGCAAACCGCTGATGGTGGTGGAAAACGGTCTGGGCGCCAAGGACGTGGTGGAAGCCGACGGTTCCATCCACGACTCCTACCGCATCGACTACTTCCGTCAGCACATCGCCCAGATGCGGGAAGCGGTGGACGAAGGCGTAGAGCTGCTGGCCTACACCAGTTGGGCCCCCATCGATTTGATTTCGGCTTCCACCAATCAGATGAGCAAGCGGTACGGCTTCATCTATGTGGATCAGGACGACGAGGGTCACGGTACGCTGGCCCGCAGCCGGAAGGACAGCTTCTACTGGTATCAAAAGGTCATCGCCACCAACGGCGAGGATCTGGAATGAGCGCACACCCCCCAATAGCTTTCTTGGACAGCCGCCTGCGGGCGGCTGTCCGTTTTCTTTTTCGGTAAATTCTGGTCTTTTGCCGAAAAAAGGACTATACTGATACTAACTACCGCCTGCGCCGCGGCGCGGGCAAGAAAAGGGGAGCTCCGGATGGAGAAAAACGAACTGTTTGAGTCCCTGCCGGTGCCGGTGGCGCTGCGGCGGATGATCGTACCGGCGGCGGTCAGCCAGATCATTGTGCTGATCTACAACATGGCCGATACCTTCTACATCGGCCGCACCAACAACCCCTATATGCTGGCTGGGGCGTCGCTGATCTTGCCGGTCTTTAATATGCTGCTCTGCCTGTCCTCGCTGGCGGGCATCGGCGGCGGTACGCTGCTCTCCCGGCTGCTGGGCGTCGGGCAGGAGGACGAGGCCCGCAAGGTCAGCGCCTTCAGCTTTTGGCTGGCCATCGGGCTGTCGCTGGCTTTCTCGGTAGCGCTGGGGGTCTTTATGGGCCCGGCGCTGCGGTTCCTCGGCGCGGGGGACAACATCTTCCTCTTTGCCCGGCAGTATTCCTTCTGCGTCATCGTGCTGGGGGCGGTGCCCACCGTCCTCTCCAACGTGATGGCCCATCTGGTGCGCAGCATCGGCTATTCCAAGGAAGCCGGCTTCGGCATCACGCTGGGGGCTGTCCTCAACATTGCGCTGGACCCCGTGTTTATGTATCTGCTGCTGCCCGACGGTCAGCAGGTGCTGGGGGTGGGCATCGCCACCTTGCTCTCCAACTGCGTGGCCTGCGGTTACTTTCTGGTCATCCTGTGGCAGATCCGGCAGCATACCGTCCTCACCGCCGACCCCCGCACCGGACTGCCCAAGGCGGAAAACATCCGGGCTGTCTTTGGGGTGGGCATCCCCTCGGCGGTGGCCAGCCTGCTCTTTGATCTGGACTATGTGGTGATCGACAAACTGATGGTCGCGTACAGCGAGGTGTCGCTGGCGGCCATCGGCATCGTCCTCAAGGTGGAGCGGCTGCCCTTGAATGTGGGCATCGGCATCTGTCAGGGCATGGTGCCGCTGGTGGCGTACAACTGTGCCGCCCGCAACGCAAAGCGGATGAATCAGGTCATCGGGCTGTCGATGGCCACGGGCCTTGTGGTGGCGGCGGGCAGCATCCTGCTTTACGAAGCCTTCACCCCGGCCATCGTCCGGGTCTTTATCGCCGACCCCGAAACGGTGGGGCTGGCCACCACTTTCCTGCGCATCCGCATTTTGGCCACCCCGCTGATGTTCCTCAGCTTTTTCACCGTCTATATCTTCCAAGGCTTCGGCAAGGGCGGCGTTTCGCTGTTCTTGGGCGTGGTAAGGTGGGCGGTGTTCAACATCCCCATGCTCTATCTGCTCAACTTCTTGGTAGGCATGTACGGTATCGTCTGGTCCCAGATCGCCGCCGACATCCTGACGGTGGCGGTGTCGGCTTACGTGTACCGTACCCGCCGCCCGGCTTTTGCCAGGACATAACCAATACTGTAAGTTTGTGAAAAATACTGTGGGTGTGTTTTCCGAGACCCGGCCTTGGTGTATACTGGGAAAACATTCCCCCCACACCCCTAGGAGGTGCAACGAAAGATGGATTGGAGTTCGATTGGCCGCAACATCCGGTACTACCGGCTGGAGCAGGACCTGCGGCAGGAAGATCTGGCCGAGGCCATCGGCCTGAGCGGCAACTACATCGGCATGGTGGAGCGGGGCGAGAAGATCCCCTCGCTGGAAACCTTGGTGGCCATCCTCAATGTGCTGCATATCTCGGCGGATATGGTGCTCACCGATGTGGTGGACACCGGCTACACCGTCAAGCAGTCCATGTTGGCCGAGCGCATCGGCCGGCTGCCCGCCGCCGAGCGGGAGCGAATCTACGCCGTGGTGGACCTGCTGGTGCGCTACGCCGACCGCTGACCGGCAAACAAAAACCCCCGGACGAGTTTTTCTCGTCCGGGGGTTTTGCGTTGGGGGATTAGTGCAGTTCCGGCCAGTAGTCCTTGTTGGCCTCGATCAAATCGTCCAGAATCTCCTTGGCGACCTTGGCGCTGGGCACCGTTTTGCTCAGCGTCAGTGCCTGCCACAGTTTCTGGTAGCTGTGCTCACAGTAGGCCTGTACCACCAGCTTCTCCACAGCGACCTGCTGCTGCATCATGCCCAGTTGGAAGGTGGGAATCTCCCCTTGGCAAAGGGGTTCGGGACCGTCGCTGCCCACCAAGCAGGGAACTTCCACCATGGCATGGGGGTCAAAGTTGGCGATGGCGCCCTTGTTTTCCACAATGCAGAGCATCCGCTCGTGGGTGTTGTAGGCGATGGCGCGGGCCAAATCGACAATGAAGGAAGCGTGGTTGTCGATCTCAAACTCGTCGCCATGGAACTCACCAGCTTCGATGATGCGGTGGGCGGCACCGAACACCTTCTTCTCCCGTCCGTCGATGACTTCGTTGGCGCGGGTGTAGTTGGGGTTGGTGTGCTCCACGACATAATCGGGGAAGAGGTAGTATTTCAGGTAGGTGTTGGGCAGGCAGTCCGGCGTGACGGCCAGCAGATCGGCGGCCTTCTTGTGGGTGGCCTGCCAGCTTTCGTCCATGTGCTGGGTCTCGATGGCTTTCTGGGTCAGATAGCCGTTCTTGCTCACATAGTCGATGAGCTGGGGGGTGTAGTCGGTGCCGTCCTTGCCTTTCACGCTGGTCCACCAGCCGAAGTGGTTCAGGCCATAGTACCGTACATCCAGATCTTTGGGGGTCTTGCCCACAATGTAGCTCATCCGGCGCAGCGTACCCACCGGCATATCGCAGATGTTGATGATCTGGGCTTTGGGCCGCAGTACGCGGCAGGCTTCCGCCACGATGGAGGCAGGGTTGGAATAGTTCAGCATCCAAGCGTTGGGGCTGTACTGCTCCATGTAATCGATGAGCTGGATAACATCCGGGATGCTGCGCATGCCGTAGGCAATGCCGCCGGGGCCGCAGGTCTCCTGCCCCACCACGCCGTGCTGCAAGGGGATCTTTTCATCCTTTTCCCGCATGGGATAGCCGCCGCTGCGGATATGTGCCATGCAGAAATCCACATCGGTGAAAGCCTCGACGGGATCGGTGGTGTAGGAGAAGGCCACCTGCGGCGCCAGCTTCTTCAGGGCGAGGCCTACCGCTTTGGCGATGGGCTCCTGCCGGGCCGCGTTGTTGTCATACAGTTTGAGGCTGCGAATCGGGAACCGATCCAGACTGTCCATCAGCATCATCACGATGCCGGGGGTATACGTACTGCCGCCGCCGGCAATTACAACAGAAAATTCTTTCATGAAGAACTCCTTTCTCAGTCGTTTTCCTGAACACCCAGTTCTTCATCCACAGCCTTACGCACGGCATTGACCTTCAGGCCATAGACGACCTGTACGTTTTTGCCTTTGCGCACGATGGCGGTGGCGCCGGTCTGGTTTTTCAGCTTGTCTTCGTCCACCAAGTCGGGGTTGGCCAGCTCGGTGCGCAGACGGGTATAGCAGTTGGTCACTTTCAGGATGTTGTCCTTGCCGCCCAGCGCTTCCACCACCAAGGCACCGTCCACCTTTTCGGAGCCTTTGGCCGGCGCAGAGGCGCTGCTTTCGGCGGCCACCTTGGCCTTGTATTCGGCCTTGGAGTGGAGTTTCATCTCCATGCCGTCGGCTTCACGGCCCAGAGTGTGGAGATTGAGCTTGACGATGAGGACCCGGAACACTACGTAGTAGATCGCGAAGTAGGCGATGCCCACCAGAATGTAGATGGGCCAGCGGGTCTTGGCAACACCCAGAGGCAGGTTGTACAGCAGGAAGTCGATAAAGCCGTTGGGGCCGATGGCGCGGCAGCCCAGAATGTTGAGGACCACAAAGCTGGAACCGGCCAGCACGGCATGGACCACGAAGAGGATGGGCGCGACAAAGAGGAAGCTGAACTCGATGGGCTCGGTGACGCCGGCGATGAAGGAAGTGGTGGCGGCGGTGATCAGTACGGCCTTGATCTTGCCGCGGTTTTCAGGACGGGCAGTGTGGTACATGGCCAGACAGGCGCCGATCAGGCCGAACATCTTGGAGATGCCGCGGGCATCCCAGATGACCGACTGGCTCAGGACCTTGATGCTCTCATCGGCGATCTCCGCATAGTAGATGTTGCGGGCACCCTCGTAGACCTGCCCGGCAATGGTCTCGACGCCGCCCAGCGAGGTGTACAGGAAGGGGGTGTAGACCAGATGATGCAGACCGGTGGGGATGAGCAGACGTTCCAGCATGCCGTAGAGGAAGAGGCCGAAGTTGCCGGTGCTCTGGATAAAGCCGCCCAACGCATTGATGCCGGCCTGCGCGAAGGGCCAAATGTAGGTCATGACCACCGCAAAGATGACCATGACGGGGATCAGGACGATGAAGACGAAGCGGGTGCCGCCATAGATCTGGAAGGCGTTGTTGAATTCCGTCTCACAGAAGCGGTTGTGGACGAGGGCAACGATGACGCCGAGGATCAGGCCCAGAAAGACGCCCATATCCAGCACTTGGACGCCCAGAACGAGAGCCTGACCGGTGCCGCTGAGGTCGCCTTCCACCAGCATGCCCTGCAGGCCCATGAACTTGTTCATGGCGTTGATAAAGACGAGGAAGGCCAGCAGCGAGATAAAGCCGGCCTCGCTCTTTTTCTTGTTGGCCAGACCGACCGCCAGACCAACACAGAAGATGACGCCCAGATTGGTCAGAATGGCGTTGAGAGAACCGGACAGCAGGGTGCCGAACCCGATGGTGACGGGGTTGTTCAAGAAGGGCAGCACCGCCTGCAGGCGGGTGTTGGTGAAGAGGTTGCCTACCGCGATCAAGATACCGGCGATGGGCAAGATCAGCACGGGAATGAACATGGCTTTGGAAAATTTTTGCAAGCCATCCATTATTTTTTCTTTCATGGTATTCTCCTTTGCACACCGAATGGGGACTGCTTGGTGGGTGCGTCCACCCCCTATGCGATGTCCACGGCCGTATCGCTGCCAACACTATGCCACAAAAAAGAGGCACTGTAAACAATTTTTGCCATACAAAAAACGGGTTACCCTGATTGATAACCCGTTACGCTTTTTTTTGACTTTTTTTACAATTTCAGTCCGTTGTCGTTTGGCGAAATGCACAAACGGTGATACTCATAGGCAATCAGCTCGGCCAACATCAATGCCTGTGGGAAGAAGGTGTTGGGGCGCACGTTCTGGTCGTCCAACTGGCAGGAATCCTCTACCCGAAACCAAAGATCGGCGTACCGGCTGACGCTGTTGGGCCGCTCGCCGGTGATGGCCACTGTGGGCACGCTGTTTTCTTGGGCGGTTTTGATCTTGTCCCGCACCAAGGCGGTCTCACCGGACTTAGACACACAAATAAACAGGCCCATGCTATTCAGGCTGTTTTCAAACATTCCAACCGAATCTCCACCGGTGGCAAACAGGCAAAGCCGCCCCATATTCGTCAATTTACTGGCCAAATAGTTGCCAACCAACCCAGAAAAACCAGTGGCATACACAAAGATGAGTTTGCCGTTGAGTTCTGCAATATGGCGGGCACATTCTTTAAGCTGGTCGTAGGTGTTGTAAGCTAATAGGGAATCCAGATTAAATCCATCCAAAAAAATCTGGGACTCGCTGATCTGTTCGGTGTGCTTTTGTGTCAAGGTGCGCAGCTTGTAGCACATATCCACAAAGCCGTCATAGCCCATCTTGTGGGCCAGCCGCATGATGGTGGAGGTGGAGGTGTAGTTGCGCCGGGCAATGTCCCGCACGCCCTGCGCCAGCGCCCCATCCAGATGCGCAAGAATATATTCCAGCACCTGCCGTTCGGTGTCGGTAAGTTTTTTGTCTTGAATCAATTTTTCAATGTCCACAGGCAACCCTCCCATGCCGGGGTGGCAAGGCCCCGCGCTGTCGCTCATGAAAAATAGTATATCGCTTTTTTACAATGGGGGCAAGGGGGGCCTTATACCGGCGAAGTGTGTTCGTTGCGGTACTCTTTGGGGGTGACGCCCACCAGCTTTTTGAACTGACGGGAGAAATATTTCTCGTCCTGAAAACCCACCATCTCGGAAATTTGATAGACCTTGTACTGGGGATCGGCCAGCAAGCGCTTGGCGTTCTCGATCTGTTTGTCCAGCAGGTATTTCATAAAGCCTACGCCCAGCTCTTCTTTAAAGCGGATGGAAAGATAGTTGGGGGTCACGCTGAGTTCGGCGGCCAGTGCTGTTAGGTTGAAATGGGGGTCCCGATAGCGCCGGTCGATGATCTCCAAACTGGCGGCGATGAGCTTGGTCTGGGCAATGGTAGCGGCTTTTTCCGCCTTTTGACGGCATTCTTCAGACAGGATGTCCTGCATGCAGCGGCACATAGACTCGTTGTCGGTGCACTGGCGCAGGGTGTGGACCGGGTCCTCCCCTTGGTCGGAAAGCACCCCCTCCGAGATGAGCAGCATCAGCAAATTGGAACAAAACCGTTGGGCACAATCCCGCCGTTCCGGGTCTGCCAGAATGACCCGTTGGGCACAGTCCCACTGCGCCATGGCGTTTTCCGTTTCCCCGTTTTTGGCACAGTGGACAAAGCGGTGCCGGTCATAGCCGCCGTTGCGCAGGTCCTGCAAAAAGCGGCGGTAGGTGTTTACCGGAATGTCGGAGGACAACGGCGTGCCCGGCGGTACCGCGGCAGGGCGCAGGTCCAGTTCATCCCGCAGCTTGTGCAGCAGGGCGGTCAAGGCATCGGTGTCCACCGGCTTTAGGATGTATTCCCGCACCACGTTGAGCCGCACGGCCCGCTGTGCGTAGGAAAAATCGTTGTAGCTGGAGATCAGGATCACCTGCGGCGACAAGCCCAGTTCCAGCAGATCCTCGATCAGATCCAGCCCGTTTTTGCCCCGCATGCAGATATCGGTGATCAGGATGTCCGGTGCCTTTTTACGGGCCAGTTCCAGCGCACTTTCGGCGCCGTCCGCCACCCCCATGACCTCCATGTTCAGCGTGGTCCAATCGATATGGCGGCGCAGTCCCTCCCGGATCAGCAGCTCGTCGTCCACAATCAAAACGGAATACGGCATCCTACATTCACTCCTTCAACTGTGGTAATTCTATACGGTCCGGCGCGGTGTACCGCCGCGGGATCCGGATGCGTGCTACCAAAAATCCGCCGTCCATGGCGTACTCCAAAGCCGCCTCGTGGGCGTAGGCGATGTCCAGCCGGGTGCGGATGCTCTGGATGCCGTAGCTCTTGGGGGGCACACCGGTCTCTTGGTGCAGGCGCTCCTGCACCCGGGCCAGAGCATCTTTGGGGGCGTTGTTGGCCACCTCCATCACCAGATCCTGCTGCTGCAGATAGACCCGCACCAACAGCAGATTGCCTTCAGCCGGGGCGCCCGATATATTGAAGGCGTGAAGGATGGCATTTTCCACCAAAGGCTGGAGCAGCATTTTGATGACGGTATCTTGCAAAAGGCGTTCGTCCACTTCTTCGTGGACTTGGAACAACCCGCCGAACCGGACTTTTTGGATGTTCAGGTAGCTGCGCATATGGGTCAGTTCCTGTTCCACCGTCAGTTCGGGCTGGCCATTGTTCAGCGAGGTGCGCAGCAGGGTGGACAGGCTGGTGACCAGTTTGGAGATCTGCTCCACATGGTAGTCCTTGGCCAACCAGTTGATGGAATCCAACGTGTTGTACAAAAAGTGGGTGTTGATCTGGCTTTGCAGGGCGTTGAGCTCGCTCTGCTTTTGGTTTAGCCGGGTAACATAGTTTTCCTCGATGAGCTGGTTGATCATCTGGATCATATAGTTAAAGCTGTCGTACAGCTCGCCGACCTCGCCTTTTTCCCGGGTATGGACGGTGATGTCCAAATCGCCGTTTTTTACATTTTTCATCGTGTCGGACAACTGCACCACCGGACGCATGACCGAGCCGGTGACCAAGAATGTCAGCAGCATACCCACCACCAGCGCTACCCCGGCGGATAGGAACAAAATGCGGGAAGATTTTAGGTAGATGTCGTGGACTTCTTCCAAGGACTTGCTTCCCACCAGATAGTAGTTGGTGGTGGAAAGCCGTCGGGCAAAAAGGCAAACGCTGCCGTCGGGCAGCAGGGTATAGGAGCCGGTCAAGCCCATCTGGCGGATGGTTTCCGCGTCCGGCAGGTCGCGCACCGAATAGTACCCCACAAATTCACCGTTTTCTCCGTCATAGAGGGCGGCCTGCATACCGGATTCATTGCGCAGGTTGTTGAGGATGCTTTGGGTCAGGTGCTCGTAGTTGAATTCTACCGAGATGGTGCCCAGAATGGTGGAAAAATCCCGGTTGTCATAGATGACCTTGGATACCCGGATATACTCGTAATTGCCGTCGTAGTAGGTGTCCCACAGGATGCGCCCCTGCAGCGATTCCAAGGTTTGCACCCACTCCGAGCGAGGGTCGTAGGGGGCGGGGGACTCCTCCCCAAAGCCGAGGGTGTCGTAGACCGGCAGATAGCTGCCGTCGGGGGTGCGCACCGTAATTTCCATCAAAAAAGGCAGGGTGCCCAGCGTCACGCTGTTGGCCCCCAATAGCGAGGTCAGCGCCTCGTCCCCCAGCAGGGCTTCCCCCGCTTGTTCGGCGCCTTCCGGCGAATCGGCATCCACGCCGTAGGTGATGAGCAGCTCCTGCAAGTGCTGGTTGGACGCCAGATTCAGCATGTGGCTGCGGGCAAAGGCCATCGCGTTGGAAAGCTCGGTGGACCAGCGCTGCATCGTTTGGGAGGAAGTTTCGATGAGGTTGGTCTGCACCATGCTGTACACCGTGCGCAGCACGAACACAAAGGTCACCGCACAGAAGGCCAACAAGATGGTAATGTAGGAAAGCAGCATCTTGCGCCGCATACGGACCCCTCCCTGCGAAAAATTTTTTGACAAATATGTCATATTGTAACATAGATGGTGGGGCTTGGCAATCTGAAAACGGCATGAAATTGTGCAAAACGTAAAAATACGGCGGAAAAGGTGAAAATAAACGTGAAAAACGTCAAACAAAGAGGAAAAGTCCACCATATCGTATTTTTGTCGCCTTGTAAAAAAATGGGGCAAACGGTAGACTAAAACTATCGAAAGTGCTCAGCCCACGACGGGCAGCACGAGAAGAAGAAAACACAAGAAAAAGGAGAAAGCAGTATGAAAAAGGCAATCGCATTGGGCCTGGCTCTGGCCATGGGCACCTCCCTGCTCGCCGCATGCGGGAGCACGGCATCTAGCACCGCCGATGCCGAAACCTCCACCAACGCCAGCTCCGAAACCGCAACCACCGAGACCACCGGCGACACGATCCGCATCGGCGGCATCACGGCGGTCACCGGCGACAAGGCCGAGATGGGTGAGAGCTTCTGGCGCTCCTGGCAGCTCGCCATCGAGAAGGTCAACGAGAACGGCGGCGTCCTGGGCAAGCAGGTCGAGCTGGTTCTGGAAGACTCCAAAGGCGACTCCAAGGAAGCGGTGGAGCTGACCAAGAAGATGGGCGATGATGAGAGTATCGTTGGTGTGCTTGGCCCCATGACCAGTTCCGAAGCCATCGCCTGTGCGCCTATTTTTGAGGAGTACACCATGGTGGAGCTTTCCCCCTGCGCTTCCAACAACCAGTACGCCCCCATGAGCGACTACGCTTTCACGGTGGCCGGCAAGATGGAAGCCGAGCAGCCCTACCTGGTGGAGCGCGGCGCCTATGAATACCTGAACGCCAAGTCCATCGGCGTCATCTGGTCCAACGATGACTGGGGCGCTTCCGCCTTTGAGTCCACCAAGGAAGGCTGCGAGGAATACGGCATCGAGATCACCGATGACGAGAGCTTTGTTTCTGGAGAAAAGGATTTCACCGCCATCCTGACCAAAATCCGCCAGACCAACCCCGAGTATCTGATGTTGGTAACGCAGGCCGCCGACGGTGCCCTGATCCTGAAACAGCTGGAGGCCATGGGCTGGGATATCCCGGTCATCGGCGCCGGCGCCATGTACTCCGATCAGGTGATCCTCCTTGCAGGTGAAGCAGCAGAAGGTTTAGTGATTTCGGCTGGATTTTTCCTCAGCGAAGAAGATGAAATCGCGTGGGACTACGCAACTAAATTCTACGAAGGCGCCGGGTTCTATCCTACCACTCATGGCCCTCTGTCCTATGACGCCGCGCTGCTGCTCTGCGCCGCCATCGAGAAAGCCGGCACCACCGACCGTCAGGCCGTGCGCGATGCCCTGGCCGGCATCACCGACGCCGACGTGCAGGCTCTGTGGGGCGATGTGCTCCTGGCCGGTCCCTACGAGTTCACCGAGGATGAGGACATCATCCGCGCCTACTGCCTGCTGAAAATTGTCGACGGCAAGTGGACCAAAGTCAGCGACTACTCCAAGTGCAGCAAGTTTGAATGATCGCTGTGTGCTGACACGGTAAAACGGCGGCCCCGTTTTCCCTCTCTCGGGGTGAACGGGGCCCCTTTTTTGCCCCGCATCGCAGCCTACCCAAAGGAGGTATTCCCATGTATGTGCTCCAGCAGCTCATCAACGGCCTGTCTCAGGGCAGCATCTATGCTCTGATGGCCATTGGCTACACGCTGATCGTCGGCGTCGTCGGTCTGATCACCTTCGCCTACGGCGAAATGGTCATGATCGGCGCCATGAGCGCCTACCTGTTCTACACCTATGTTACGCCTAACTTCTTCTTGGGCCTGTTGGTGGCCTTTATCTCTTCCGGCATTGCCGGCATCTTTATCCATAAGGTTGCCTATGAGCGCTTCCTCGACGCGCCGAAAAACATCGCCCTGCTCTGCACGGTAGGCTGCTCGCTGCTCATCAAGAACTTGGCACAGATCGCCTTTGGTTCGCAGGGCAACGCCATGCCCCCGGCTTTCGAGACCAAACCCTTCTACCTCTTCGGCACCGATTTGTACATCACCACCATCCATATGGTGGTTATCGCCATCGTGGTGGTGCTGGCCATCGGCCTGAGCATCTTCCTGTATAAGACCCGCGTGGGCCTGATGCTCCGCGCCGTCAGTCAGGACAAGATGGCAGCCAGTCTTGTGGCCATCAACGTCAAAAAGGTCACCCTCATCGGCAACATCGTAGGTACCGGTCTGGGCGGCATCGCCGGTCTGCTGTACGGCACCTACCTGACCAACGTTTCCACCGTGTTCGGCACCGTTGTCGGTCTGAAAGCCATCTCGGCCTGCGTGTTGGGCGGCATGACCAACATCCCCGGTGCCGCGCTGGGCGCCATGCTCATCGGCATTCTGGAAAACTTCGGTATTTCGCTGTTCACCTCCAGCTACCGCGATATCATCGGCTTCTTGGTCGTCTTTATCGCACTGTCGTTCCGCCCCGAGGGTCTGTTCGTCTTTGACTTCAGCAAGGGCATCAAACGGAAGGGAGGCAAATAATCTATGAGCAACCTCATCACCAAGGCCAAGACGTTTTACGCCGGCCATAAAAAACTGATGGTGGTCATCGGCATTCTGTTCTTGATTCTGCTGCCGCAGCTTACCACCAGCAACTATATCCGTGGTGTGTTGTCCCGCATCATCGTTTACGCCACCATCGCCAGCGGCCTGAACATCATCAACGGCTACTCCGGCCAAAGCTGTCTGGGTATCGTGGGCTTCACCTGTATCGGCGCTTACAGCGGCGCGCTGATGAGCACCGAATTGGGCCTGAGCTTTCTGCCCAGCCTGTTCTGCACGATGATCCTGTGTGCCATTGCCGGTTTCATCGTCTCCATTCCTACCCTTAAACTCAACGGCATGTTTTTGTCCATCATCACCTTGGGCTTCTCCGAGATGATGCGTTTGACCGCCCTCAACTGGCAGGATCTGACCAACGGCCCCTTAGGCATCAAGGGCATCCCCACCGTCACCGTCTTCGGCATGAAGGTGGAAGCCGGCGCCCCCTTCTACTATCTGGCGCTGGTGGTGCTGCTGCTGGTCATCTTCATCCTCAACCGTCTGCTCAATTCCCGCATCGGCCGTGCCTGGATCTCCATTCGTGAAGATCAGGACGCCGCCCGTTCCCTGGGCGTCAAGGTGTCCCACTACCGCTGCATCAACTTCATGACCGGCGCTATCATCTGCGGCACCATGGGTGTCTTCTTGGCTCACTACTACCGCTACGTCAGCCCCGATATGTTCACCTTGGACGAGGGCTTCAGCGTGCTGTCCATGTGTGTTGTCGGCGGTTCCGGCACCCTGCTGGGACCCATCGTGGGTGCGTTCGTCATCAACGGCATCACCGAGGGCTTCCGCTTTGCTTCCGAGTGGCGCATGGTCATGTACGCACTGCTCATCATCGTCATGATGTGGGTGCGTCCGCAGGGCCTCTTCGGCGCCAAGGACAGCGTCATCGCGGGCGATATCTCGTTGCCGCTGCCGGCATTCTTGCGCAAAAAAGAAAAGAAAGAGACAAAGGCGGTGCAGTGATATGGGAGTCATTCTGGAAACCAAAGCCGTTTGCAAATACTTCGGCGGCCTGAAAGCCGTCAATAACGTGGATATGAAGGTGAACGAAGGCCAGATCTTCGGCATCATCGGCCCCAACGGCGCGGGCAAGACCACCTTCTTCAATCTCTGCTCCGGCACCTACAACGTCACTTCCGGCCAGATCTTCTTTGAGGGCAAGGACATCACCAACCTGCCCCCCGAGGAAGTGGCCAAGAAAGGCATCGTGCGTACCTTCCAGAACATCAAACTGTTCAAGTACCTCTCGGTGCTGGAAAACGTCAAGGTAGGCTGCCACATCCACACCAAGACCAACGTGGCGGACGCGCTGCTGCACACCAAACGCTACAAGGACGACGAAGCCTATGCCACCCAGCAGGCCGCCAAGGTGCTGGAGGAAGTGGGCCTGACCGAGTACAAGGACTGGAAGGCCGGCAACCTGCCTTACGGCATGCAGCGCAAGGTAGAGATCGCCCGTGCGCTGGCCGCCAACCCCAAGATCCTGCTGTTGGACGAGCCCGCCGCCGGTATGAACCCCGCCGAGACCTGGAGCTTGTTGGAGTTTATCCAGCGCATCAACAAGAGCGGCCACACCATCGTGGTCATCGAACACGATATGAAGTTCGTCATGAACCTGTGCGACTACATCATGGTACTCAGCTTCGGCGAAAAGATCTGCGAAGGCACCCCTGACGTGGTCAAGAACGACAAGAAGGTGCAGGAGGCGTACTTTGGACGGGGTACGATCCAGAAGTCCAACGAACGCTGAGAGAGGAGAGAACAACAATGTCCGAAACGATGCTCAAGATCGACAACCTCGTGGTGGATTACGGCCATGTACACGCCCTGCGTGACATCAGCTTGGAAGTGGACCGCAACGAGATCGTCTGCCTGATCGGCTCTAACGGCGCTGGTAAGACCTCCACCCTGAGCGCGATCAGCAATATCATCAAAAAGACTTCCGGCCGCATTACCTTCAAAGGGCAGGACATCACCGATATGCGCGCCGCCGACATCGTGCGGCTGGGCATCAGCCATGTGCCGGAAGGCCGCCACGTCTTCCCCAAGATGACGGTGGGCGAAAACCTGATCCTCGGCACCATGGCGCTGCGCAAGGTATCCCGCAAGTTCTTGGACGAGCGCCGGGAGCAGATGTATGACCTGTTCCCCCGTTTGAAGGAACGTGTCAATCAGGCGGCGGGCACCCTGTCGGGCGGCGAACAGCAGATGCTGGCCATCGCCCGGGGCCTGATGTATGACCCCGACCTGATCATGCTGGACGAGCCTTCCTTGGGCTTGGCGCCCATCGTGGTGGAAGAGATCTTTGAACTGATCTGCACCATCCAGAAGCAGGGCAAGACCGTGCTGCTCATCGAGCAGAACGCCAACATGGCGCTGCAGATCGCCGACCGTGCCTACCTGCTGGAAAACGGCGTCATCGTCCAAAGCGGTACCGGTCAGGAACTGCACAACGACGACAGCATCCGCAAGGCTTACTTGGGCGGCTGAGAAAGGCGGCAGGCAATGGACGCAAGACAGTACAAGCAGGCCATTCTGCAAACGCTGGACGAGATAGGCGGCGAGGTGACCGCCTGCGCCGATACCATCCACGGCTATGCCGAACTCAGCGGCGAGGAAACCCGCTCTGCCGCGGCGCTGGAAGATCTGCTGGAACGCCACGGCTTTACGGTGGAACGGGGGCTGAAGGATCAGCCCACCGCCTTCCGGGCGGTATACGGCAGCGGGCCGGTGCGCATCGGCTATATGTGTGAGTACGATGCCTTGGCCACCCTGCAGCAGGACGATGTGCCCTACCAGCAGGGCAACGGCAACCCCGGTCATGGCTGCGGCCATAACCTGCTGGGCGCGGGCAGCGCCGCCGCCGGCATCCTGCTGGCCCGGCTCATCGATCAGGGCTTGCCCGCCACGGTGGTGGTCTACGGTACCCCTGCCGAGGAAACGCTGGCCGGCAAGACCATCATGGTCAACAACGGGTATTTCCGGGATGTGGATGTGGTGCTGGGATGGCACCCCCACAACCACAGTGAACCCGGCGAGATCAAACACAAGGCGGCTGCTGCCTTTACCATGACCTTCCATGGCCGGGCGGCCCATGCATGCAACTGCCCCGAAAACGGGCGCAGTGCGCTGGATGCCGCTGAGCTGACCAATGTGGGGGTCAACTATCTGCGGGAACACGTAGGGCGGGACTGCTATATGCACTACTGCTACCTCAACGGCGGCGAACGGCCCAACATCGTGCCGGACTATGCCAAGCTGTGGTACATGGTGCGGGCCTGTACCTACGCCGAGATGAAAGAGGTGGAGCGCCGGGTCAAGCGGATCGCAGAGGGGGCGTGCCGCATGACCGACACCACCGTGGAGTTTGAAACGCTGGGCGATACCCATGACAATCGTCTGAACTTTGCGCTGAGCCGCCTCGTCTATGAGGCGATGACCGAGATCGGCGAACCCCAGTTCACCGAAGAGGAGATCGCCTACACCCGCGAGATCGCCCAGCATGCAGGGGTTGCCGGCTTTACCGGCGACTTTGACGCCCACATCGTGCCGGCTGACCGTACCATCAAGATCGACAACGGTTCCACCGACTTGGCGGATGTCAGTCAGGTGGTGCCCACCATCAATATGTTCGCGGCCTGCTTTGCGGCCAACACCCCCATGCATACATGGGTGGTCACCGCACAGGCCTGCCGTCCGTCGGCCCACCGGGGCATGCGGTTTGCGGCGGCGTCCTTGGCTTTGGCCGGGGCGCGGCTGGTGGCCGAACCCGAAAGTCTGGCGGCGGTGCGTGCGGAATTTGAAACGGAAAGGTGATTACTGGCTATGACACAGCAGCAAAAGATTGAAACTTGGCTGGAAGCCCACGCAGCGGAGTTTGCCGCTTGCGCGGACCGGATCCACGACATGGCGGAGCTCAGCGGGGAAGAACACCGCTCGGCTGCCGAGCTGGCGGATCTGCTGGAACGCCACGGTTTCACGGTGGAGCGGGGCCTGAAGACCCAGCCCACCGCTTTCCGGGCGGTGTACGGCAATGGGCCGGTGCGCATCGGCTATATGTGCGAGTATGACGCGCTGGCCTCGCTGCAGCAGGACGATGTGCCCTACCAGCAGGGCAACGGCGGCCCCGGCCACGGCTGCGGCCACAATCTGCTGGGCGCGGGCAGCGCGGCCGCCGGCATTGCGCTGGCCCAGTTGGTGGACGAAGGCCTGCCCGCCACGGTGGTGGTCTACGGCACCCCTGCCGAGGAGACGCTGGCCGGCAAGACCATCATGATCGAAAACGGCTACTTCCGGGATGTGGACGTCTGTCTGGCGTGGCATCCCTTGGACCACAACGACCCCGGCGAGGTCAAGTTCAAAGCCGCCGAGGCACTGACCATGACCTTCCACGGCCGGGCAGCCCATGCCTGCAACTGCCCCGAAAACGGCCGCAGCGCGCTGGATGCTGCCGAATTGACCAACATCGGCGTAAATTATTTGCGGGAACATGTGGACAAAGACTGCTATATGCATTATTGTTATACTAATGGCGGCGACCGGCCCAACATTGTGCCGGAGTATGCCCAGCTGTGGTATATGGTGCGGGCCTACACCTTCGCCCAGATGAAGGAGCTGGAGACCCGGGTCAAGCATGTGGCGGAAGGCGCCTGCATGATGACCGACACCACGGTGGAGTTCAAGATCTTGGGGGAAAACCACGACAGCAAGCTGAACTTCACGCTGGCTTCGCTGGCCCATGACTGCATGGAGGCCATCGGCGCGCCCAAGTTCACCGAGGAAGAGAAAGCCTATGCCCGTGAGGTGGCCAAGGCCATCAACCTGCCCGGTGTGGTGGGCGAACTGGACGAGAGCATCCTGCCGGTGGACGGCACCGTCAAGAAGGACAATGGTTCCAGCGACGTGGCGGATGTAAGCCAGATCGTGCCGGTGGTGAACATCAACACCGCCTGCTACGGCCGCAAAACGCCCAACCATACTTGGGCCGTCACGGTACAGGCCGACAAACCGGCGGCTCACCGCGGCATGATCTTTGCGGCCAAGACGCTGGCGCTGATGGGCGCCCGTCTGGCCACCGAACCCGACCTGCTGGCGGCGGTGCGCGCAGAATTTGAAAAAGCGGAGTAATAGAGCATGTTGGAGCAAAAAATCTACGATACCTATACCGAGCTGCTGCACAGTGAGCTCATCACGGCCATGGGCTGTACCGAGCCCATCGCCATTGCCTACGCCGGCGCCTTGGCCCGGCGGGTCTTGGGCCAAGAGCCGGAGCATCTGCATCTGGCGTGCAGCGGCAACATTGTCAAAAATGTCAAAGGCGTGACGGTGCCCAACTCGGGCGGACGCCGGGGCATCGAGATCGCGGCCCTGTTGGGCGTCTGCGGCGGGGATGCCCAGCGCCGTCTGGCGGTGCTGGAAAGCGTCACCGACGAGACCCGCGCCCGGGCGGTGGAACTGCTGGAAGCGGGCATCTGCGAGACCAGCCTCATCGAAGGCACCGACAATCTGGTGGTGCAGGTGACGGCCCGGTCCGGCGAGGACGAGGCCTTTGTGGAGATCCGCACCACCCACACCAACGTGACCCGGATGGAGCACAACGGCGAGAACCTGCTGGAAGGGGAACAGGCACAGGAGGTCTGTGCCCCGGCCCCGGACAAAAAGCTGCTCAACGTGCGGGACATTTTGGCCTACGGCGAAACGGTGGACTTGGCCCGGGTACAGGACGTGCTGGAAAACCAGATCCAGTGCAACCGCGAGATCTCCCGCACCGGTCTGTCCGGTCACTATGGCGCCGAGGTAGGCGCCACGCTGCGCAGCATGTTCCAAGAAGGCCCCTTTGAGATGCGGGCCGCCGCGGCGGCCGCCGCAGGCAGCGACGCCCGGATGAACGGCTGCCCGCTGCCGGTGGTCATCAACTCGGGCAGCGGCAATCAAGGCCTGACCGTCACCATGCCGGTGCTGCTCTACGCCGAGGAAAACGGCGTAAGCCACGAAAAACTGCTGCGGGCGCTGGCCATTGCCAACCTGATGAGCATTCACCAAAAGCGGTTTATCGGCAGCCTGTCTGCCTACTGCGGGGCCACCAGTGCCGCCTGTGCGGCGTCGGTGGGCGTCTGCTGGATGCAGGGCGGCAGCTACGAGCAGATCTGCGGCGTCATCACCAACACGCTGGCCACCTTGGGCGGCATGTGGTGCGACGGTGCCAAGTCCAGTTGTGCCTCCAAGATCGCGGCGGCCGTCTACACCGGCCTGCTCAGCGTGCGGATGAGCATGAACGGCCATCACTTTGAGCAGGGCGAAGGCATCGTCACCGAGAGCGTGGAAAAGACCATCGAGGACGTGGGGTACATCGCCCGGGAAGGCATGAAGGAGACCGATCTGGAGATCCTGCGCCTGATGCTGAAAAACTGACAACCAACCTCCCCAATAGAACCGGACCGCAGCCCCGCATAGGGCGGCGGTCCGGTTTTGTTTCCCCAATATAAAAAGGAGGCAGGCCCCAGATGGGGTCTGCCTCCTGCCGCAATAGAGAAATGTGGGAAAACGTTAGTTGGTCTCGCCGGTCTCGGAGGAATCCAGCTTGCCCTGCTTGGCCCAGACGCTGTAAAGGACGAAGCAGACCACGAAGGAAACCACCATGGCGATGACGGTACCGATGCAGGCATTGAAGAAGTTGGTCATGCTGTCGCCGCCCACGTAGGCCGGCAGCACCAGCAATCCGGGAGAGCCGGAAGCGTAGCGGGCTACACCGGTGATGCCCAGATACAGGCCGCCCACGCCGCCGCCAATCATCGCAGAGATCAGGGGGTAGATGAATTTCAGGTTGACACCGTAGAGTACCGGCTCGGTGATGCCCAGCACACCGGTCAGACCGGCAGAAGCAGCCAACTGCTTGGTGGTCTTGTTGCGGGTGCGCAGCGCCACAGCCAGACCGGCAGCACCCTGTGCCACGTTGGAAGCCAGCATGCCGGGGCCGACCACGGTATCAAAGCCCATGGTAGCCAAGTTGTTGGTGCCAATGGGGATCAGGCCGTAGTGGGTGCCGGTCATGACCAGCAGCGGGTTGAAGATGCCCACGAGGGTGGGAACCAGCCAGCCGGCGGTGGCGGTCAGCCAGGTGAAGAAGGCGGCGATCAGGTCACCGATCCAGATGCCGATGGGGCCCAGCACCACCACGGTGACGGTACCGGCCACCACAATGCTGGCCAGCGGCACCGAGAAGAACTTGATGGCCTGAGGAGAGAGATCTTCTGGACGAAATGTTCCACGATGGACATGAACCAGACACCCAGCAGAATGGGCACCACCGAGGAGCTGTACGAAGCCTGAGTGACAGGCAGGCCGAAGAGGTGGACGGCTTCCTCGCCGCCCATCAGGGTGACGAAGGAGGGGTAGACCAGAATGCCGCCCAAGGCCATGGCTACGTACTGGTTGCACTTAAAGCTCTTGGCAGCGGAAGCGCCCAGCAGCAGCGGCAGGAAGTAGAACGCCGCATCCGCAAAGGCGTTCAGGATGGTGTAGGTCTGGGTGGAGTTGTCCAGCCAACCCAGCGCCACAAACAGGGCCATAAAAGCCTTCAGCAAACCGGCGCCGGTGATGGCGGGGATGATGGGCTGGAAGATGCTGGCGATGGCCTCCAAGATCTTGCTCAGGCGGGAACGGTTGTCCTCCTTGGCAGCCTTGGGGTCCTCCACCGCGGCGGCGCTCTCAAAGCCGCCCAGCGCCACGATCTCTTGGTAGACGGCGGGTACGTCGGGGCCGATGACCACCTGATACTGGCCGCCCGCATTGATGACCGACAGCACGCCTTGGGTCTTTTTCAGCACATCGGTCTGGGCTTTGGTGTCATCCTTCAAGGTAAAGCGCAGCCGGGTGGCGCAGTGTACCACCTTGTCCACGTTTTCCTTGCCGCCCACATTGTCCAGAATGGTGGCTGCAAGCTGTTTGAAATTCATGAAATGTTTCCTCCTTTTATAGTACGGCGGGGTCTGCTCAGGTCAGGTCGGCGCCGTTGGTTTCGATGACTTTTTTGTACCAGTAGTAGCTGTCCTTTTTGCTGCGGGCCAGCGTGCCGGTACCGTCGTTGTTTTTGTCCACATAGATCATGCCGTACCGCTTTTTCATCTCACCGGTAGAAGCGCTCACCAGATCGATGCAGCCCCAGCAGGTGTAGCCCAGCAGGGGGATGCCGTCCAGATTCACCGCCTCCAGCATGGCCTGAATGTGGGCCCGCATGTAGTCGATACGGTAGGGGTCGTGGATGGACCCGTCGGCCTCCACCGTGTCGGCGGCGCCCAGACCATTCTCCACGATGAACAGCGGCTTGCCGTACCGGTCGTAGAGGGTGTTCATCGTCAGGCGTAGTCCCTGCGGGTCGATCTGCCAGCCCCATTCGCTGGATTTTAAGTAGGGGTTCACCACGGCTTTTACCACCGCGTTGCCCCGGGCTTTGTTTTTCAGCACCTCGGGGTCCGCCGAAATGCACCGGCTGGAATAGTAGCTGAAGCTGACGAAGTCCACCACGCCGCTGCGCAGCACTTCCTCGTCGTCGGGCTCCATCTGCAGCACCACACCGGCCTGCTCCATCCGCTTTTTGGCCCACACCGGGTAGGCGCCCCGGGCCTGTACGTCGATGAAGAAGTAGTTGTCCCGGTCACATTCCATGGCCTTGTAGACATCGGCGGGGTCGCAGGTGTAGGGGTAATACTGCCCGGCGGCCAGCATGCAGCCTACCTTGGCCCCCGGCATCATCTGGTGGGCCAACTGCACAGCCTTGGCGCTGGCGATCAGTTCGTGGTGGGCGGCCTGATACTGGACCTGCGTCCGGTTCTCGCCCTCCTCAAAGACCAGCCCCGCGCCCATGAAGGGCATGTGCAGCAGCATGTTGATCTCGTTGAAGGTCAGCCAGTAGTGGACCAGATCGCCGTAGTTCTCAAACAACATACGGCAGTATTTCAGGAAGGCGTCCACCATCCGGCGGTCCTTCCAGCCGCCGTACTTCTGGATCAGCGCGATGGGGGTGTCGAAGTGGCAGATCGTCACCAGCGGCTCGATGCCGTATTTACGGCACTCCTCAAACAGGCTGCGGTAGAAAGCCACCCCGGCGGCGTTGGGGGTATCGTCGTCACCGTTGGGCAAGATCCGCGTCCACGCAATGGACAGACGGTAGCACTTGAACCCCATGCCCGCCATCAGGGCAATGTCCTCTTTATAATGGTGGTACATATCAATGGCTTCGTGGGCGGGGTAGGTGTGGTCGGCATCGCAGGCCAGCATCTTCATCTCACCCCGGGCTACCTTCATCCGGTCGGGACCAAAGGGCACCACATCCACGCTGGACAGTCCCCGGCCGTCCACATTGTAGGCGCCTTCGCACTGGTTGGCGGCGGTGGCGCCGCCCCACAAAAAGCCTTCCGGCATTTGCATCGGCATGTTCTCTCCTTTCTCTTGGTAAAGCCGCCGAACTTCCTAAAAATTCGGCGGCCGACTTTCTGTTTTGTAGTATAATTGACGGTGCTGCAAAAGAAAAGACCCTTGCCGCGAACAGGAACCGGTGTTTCAAAAAGTTGACCGCCTGCCCCCGCCGGTGAAACAAAGCTGTCAACCAAACAAAAGAAAAGTAGCTTTTTTGTGGGTTTTGCACAAAACAGGAGGGGTGCCTTGACGGTCCTTAAAAGGGGACGGTATAATAACAAAAAAGGCCGGGCGACCGCCGGCCACTAGGATTTTTTACAGAAAGATTAACTATTAAAAGTCAACCCCGAAAATGAATGGTGGTGGTGAA
>CAUWAX010000012.1:0-87700 GCA_963557315.1 uncultured Gemmiger sp.
GGCACCCCTCCCGTCAGATACCTACCCTGTGTAGTCCCTTGTAAACTGTACTTTATATCACGCTAGAAATGAACAGTCATTCTTTTTCAGTTATCTAATGAAAATTTATTAGATATAGAAAAAGACACTATATTTCAAGTGCCATTCTCTTATACACCAGTATTCTGCAAGCAGGTAAACACAGGTTATTCCTTAATATCCTTTTGTTTGGGAAACTCCGCACTCCCATTTGGATACGGTTTTGTCGCTGATGGCAAGCTGGTCGGCCAACTGCCGCTGGGTCAGGTTTTGGGTTCGGCGCATCTGGGCAATGAACTTCCCGGTCTTGTTTTGGTCCATGGGGCCACCCTCCTTTCTGAGGGTAGTATAGCATAGGAACCGTCGCGGGAACACCCACGGACCGTAGAGTCCCCCTCTTTACCGCTGCTGTGGGCTAAAAAAGCCGCCCTCCCATCAGGAGGACGGCTTGCGTTGCGTGTCATTCGGCGGAGGCTATTTGTTTGTCCGCGCGGATGCAGTGGAGCAGGTAGGTCAGTTGTCCGGCACCCCAAGGGGCCAGCGCTGCCAGAATCGGCAGCGGTCCCACCGGGACAAAGATGTTGAGCAGCGCCATAACCACCCAAAGGGCCAGAGAAGTGTAGGTGGTGGCGATGTAGGCGGCGTAGGCCGCTTCCCCGATGCGCCGACGCTCCGCTTCATCGCAGCTGTCATACCATTTTTTGCGGAATTTCACATCGTAAACGCTGCCCTGTTTTTCGGGGTTCATGCGGCGGGTCAGATCCACCACCCGGCGTTGCAGGTGGATGGAGAGGAACATCATTACGACACAGAAAATCGGAACCATCAGGGCTACGGAAGCTCCTACGGCTCCCAGCGGCAGCAGCGAAAGGCAGAGCCCCAGCGACAGCAAAACCAGGAATTGTGTGGTGCTTGCCCAGAGCAAAGCCCAGTCCAGACGGCGTTCGATTTGCTCGGGCAGCCGCTCATCATCTCCGTCCCAACGGGCAAAGAGTGTCTGGGACTTGCGCAAGCACCACAGGGCAGCGATCACAAAAGGTACGCACAGTAGCGCCACAAAGGGGAGGGCTACACTCAGCGCCAGAATGGCCGATCCGGTCAATTCTGCAGGGGAAACGGCCGCCGCCAGCCAGTTGGAAAAAATGGCAATGAAAGCGCCGATTGCGGCCCCCAACGCAACGAACAGCAGAAATCCGGGCAGTTTGCGGCGATTCTCCTGTCTGATTTTATCCTGTTTATCCTGTTTGTCCATTGGTTTCATGGTTATCCTCCTCATAGGTAAAAAGATCTTCCACGGTTACATTGCACAGCTTGGCCAATTTCAAGGCCAATGTGACCGAAGGGGAGTAGTCTCCTCGCTCAATCTGGCTGATGGTCTGGCGGGATACCCCTGCCATGGCGCCCATCTGTTGCTGGTTGACCCCCAGCCGGGTGCGATATTCTTTCAGGTGATTGTAAAGCGGCATCCATCCATCTTCTTTCCAACATGAGGTTGAATTGACAAGAAACTTTGTCATAGTGACAACTATACTTGTCATTTTAAGTATAACACTGACAAGAAAAGTTGTCAATGGGCCCGCAAAAAAAGACCGCCCTTCCTTTGGGGGGAAGAACGGTCTTTTTTGTCGGTTTATCCAATGGGATTAGGCCTCGGCGTCCTTGCTGTTTTCATAGTCAAAGGTCACGCCCAGTGCCTCGGGGGCAGCAGCCATCAGCGCGTCCACATCGGCCAACTCGCTGTTGCTCATCACAAACAGCACCTTGTCGCCAAAGGTGGCCACCCGGGCTTTGTCAGCCATCACACAGACCCATTTGTTCATCTGGACGTTGTTCAGCACAGCGTCCGCGATGGTTTGGGCATCGACCTCGTCCTTGACCCGCAACAACACCAGACTGTATGCCTGACTGCCGGTCATCGACTCGGACAAAACACCGGCATCCACCTTGGCAGCCTGTTCAGGGCTAAGACCAGTGTTGTAGGTGCACCAGCTCTCGTCAGTCAGGTCCACAGCGCTGGTGGTCATCATCATCAGTTCCACCGGATAAGCGGTGTAGAGCTTGTCCACCATCTCGCTGAGTTCGGCATCGGCGGTCAGCTCTTCGCCGGTCTCCGGCGTTACGGCCATATCGGAGTCGGAAGTGTCCCCGTCCGGTGTGGCGGGCTGACTCATCACGTCGTCAGGCAACGGGGTAGGCGTGGCTTCAGCGGGCTCTTTGGCACTGCCGCAGGCGGTCAGGGCCAGAGCGGCCAATAAACTCAGACAAATCCATGCTTTTTTCATACAAGGGTTCCTTTCTCGGTTAAAATTTCTTCGGGGGCAAAGCGAACATCCCAGCTGTCGGCAGGCACCTCGGGCAGAATCAGTGCCGAGGGGCAAAGCAGCAACCGGCTGCCTTTAGCATGCGCCAAAAACCGGTCATAATACCCGCCGCCGCGGCCCAACCGCACACCGTCTGGACTTACTGCTAAGCAAGGGATCAGCAGCAGTGCCTCCTCCGGTGGGCGGACGGCGGGACAATCGGCCGGCGGTTCAAGGATGCCAAAGGCGCCCCGCTGTAAAAGTGCCAGATCAGGAATTTCCACCCAGTCCATGCAGCCCGCTTCCGCTACCCGGGGCAGCAGCAAGCGCTTGCCATCCGCCAACGTCTGCCGCAAGATCGGCATGGTATCGGGCTCATCGGACAGAGCGGCAAAGGCCAGCACCGTTTGGGCATGCTGCCAACAAGGCAGGGCGAACAATGCCTGCGCCATTTCGCAGCCAATGCGTTCCCGGTCCATCGCTGCACGCAGCGTTTTGGCGTGGGTACGCACTTCCCGTTTGGTCATGGGCATCCCTTCCTTTTCCGGTTTGGGGCTATTATACCACAGGTCCGCGTTGCTGGCAAGTAACAAAAATTCTACACGGTATACAGAGAAAAATGCAGGCAAACCGAAGTGTCCATCTTGCCCCTAGAGGGAAAATAGAGTATAATATATGCTGTATTGTTATGCGTTAAGATGCGATTTAAGAAACTGATTTTCTGAAAATTGTGTAGGAAGTAAAGGAGCAGACCAACCATGGGTAAGTTTAATTTTATCAAGACCGAAATTCCCGAGGTACAGATCATCGAACCCACCGTATTCGGTGACGACCGGGGCTATTTTATGGAAACCTACCAGATCGATGACTTTGCGGCGGCAGGCATCGACAAGCCCTTCGTGCAGGACAACCAGAGCCGTTCCACCAAGGGCGTGCTGCGGGGTCTGCATTTCCAGAAGAACCATACGCAGGGCAAACTGGTGCGGGTGACGCTGGGCGAAGTGTTTGACGTGGCGGTGGACTGCCGTCCCCACAGTGCTACCTTTGGCAAATGGGTGGGCGTGACCCTCTCGGCGGACAACAAGAAGATGCTCTATATCCCCGAAGGCTTTGCCCACGGCTTTGTGGTGCTGTCCGACGTGGCAGAGTTCTGCTACAAGTGCACCGATGTGTATGATCCTACTTCGGAGGGCGGCATCCCCTACGACGACCCCACGGTGAATGTGCAGTGGCCGGATTGCGGCTGCGAGCATAAGACCAGCGCTAAGGACAAAGAGCACACCCCCTTTGCGGAACAGAAGTTCGAATTTTTCGAGAAGTACTAAGGAGTTACCGTGCAAAGTTTCAAAAACAGTTTTGCAAGTTTCTGGAAGTACCGTTACCTGCTGCAGAACCTGATCACCCGAGACTTCAAGCTCAAATACCGCCGCAGTGTGCTGGGTGTGGCTTGGAGTGTGTTGAACCCGCTGTTGACCTGTCTGGTCATGTTTTTGGTCTTTGATTCCATTATGAAGGGCCTGCGGGGAGAAGGCATCCCGAACTTTGCCGGCTTCCTGATCATCGGCCAGTTGCTTTTTAACTTCTTCCGGGAATCCACCAGCATGGCTATGGAAAGCGTGCTGAAAAATGCGCCGCTGCTGCGCAAGGTGTATATCCCGAAGTACATTTTCCCCATGGAAAAATGCTGCTTTGCGTTGGTCAACTGTGCTTTCAGCTTTATTGCGTTGGTGATCGTCTTTGTCATCACCTGGACGCCGGTAAGCTGGTCTACGGCATGGATAGCCCTCTACCCGCTGATCATGCTCTTCTTTTTCAGTCTGGGCATTGGCTTGTTGCTGTCGGCGCTCTACGTCTTTGTGCGGGACATCATGCACATCTGGGAAGTGTTCTGCACACTGCTGGTCTATGCCAGTGCGATTTTCTATGATCCCGAAACTCTTTCTGGCATTATGCAGCGGCTCATCCATATCAATCCCATGTACTGGTACATTACGGCGTTCCGCCGCTGCGTACTGTGGGGACAAGGGCTGGACGCCACCATGTTGACGGTCTGCTTCCTCTGTGCCGCCGTGAGCATGGCGCTGGGCATCGTGGTCTTTAAGAAAAATCAGGACAAGTTTGTCCTGTACATGTAAGGGGGCGCACCTATGGCAGCAGAACAGCCGATCATCTCCATCGAACATGTCTCGATGCGCTTCAATCTGGCGAAGGAAAAGCACGAAAGCCTGAAGGAATACTTCGTGGCTTTGATGCACGGTGGGGTGCGCTTCGACGAATTTTTTGCGCTGGATGATGTCAGCTTCGACATCATGCCCGGCGATTTCTACGGCCTTATCGGTCTGAACGGCAGCGGAAAGAGTACGCTGCTCAAGATCATTTCCGGCGTGTACAAGCCTTCCACCGGCAAGGTGACGGTGCGGGGGACCATCGCGCCCCTCATCGAGCTGGGCGCCGGTTTTGATATGGACCTTACCGCCCGGGAGAATATCTACCTCAACGGCACGGTGCTGGGCTATACCCCCAAATACATCGACTCCAAATTCGATGACATTGTGGAATTCAGCGAACTGAAAGATTTCCTCGATGTTCCGCTGAAAAACTATTCTTCCGGTATGGTGGCTCGTCTGGCTTTTGCGGTGGCTACCATGACCAAACCGGACATCCTCATCGCTGACGAGATTTTGTCGGTGGGTGACTTCCTGTTTCAGGAAAAATGCGAGCGCCGTATGGCGGAGCTGCTCTCCGGCGGCACGACGGTGATTCTCGTCAGCCATTCCATCGACCAGATCGAACGGATGTGCAACAAGGTGGCATGGCTGGACCATGGCCATCTGCGCCGCAACGGACCCACCGCCGAGATCACGGCGGAATACCGCAAATTTGAGAAAAAGGACGCCATGCCCGCCAAGCGGACGGAGGAATGAGGCCATCCATGAAGCAACAACCCAACAACGAACGTCCCGCCGATCTGGCCGTACAGGACAGTGTGGGCGGTATGGCACGACGCCTGCTGAATCCGGCCCATCTGCAAGATCTGGCCCGGCGTTCGCTGGCTACCCTGCGGGAAGAAGGGGCCGAGCAGCTTTGGCGGGATGTGTCTTTCCGGGTCGGGCTGGCTTTCCACCACGACGACTGGCGGCACCGGGCCGATCTGCCCTTGCGCCGCACCCTAAAAGCCCAGCGGGCAGCCCATTTGCAGGGACCCTGCATCAGTGTGGTGGTGCCGGTCTTTAATACGCCGCTGCGCTTTTTTGATGAGATGGTGCAGAGTGTGCAGCGCCAAACGTACGACCATTGGCAGTTGGTGCTGGTGGACGCCAGCGACGACGCCCACGGGGAAGTTTCCCGGCGGGCGCAGCAGTATGCCGTTAAGGACAGCCGCATCACCTACCAAAAGATCGAAAATCAAGGCATCGCCGCCAACACCACGGCCGGTTTTGCCGCCGCTGCCGGCGAATATCTGGCCCTGCTGGACCATGACGATGTGCTCTACCCCAACGCCCTTTTTGAATGTGTGCAGACCATCCAAAAGACGGGAGCAGATTTTGTATATAGCGACGAGATCGTTCTCTCGGCTGATTTGAAACAGTTGGGCGGGTACCACTTCAAGCCGGATTTTGCCCCCGACTATTTGCGGGGTGTCAACTTTATCACCCATCTGGCGGTGTTTAGCCGCCCGCTGCTGGATGCGGCGGGGGCCTATGAATCCAAAGAGTTTGACGGTGCACAGGACCACGATCTGATTTTGCGTTTGACCGAAAAGGCCCAGAAAATCGAGCACATCAAGCAGGTGCTCTACATCTGGCGGGGCCACGCCGGTTCCACCGCCGCAGGTATGGAAGCGAAACCCTACGCCATCGCGGCAGGGGAACGAGCCATCGATGCCCAGCTACAACGATTGGGGCTGCCCGGCCAAGCCATGGCGGTGCCCGACGCCCCCGGTGCCTTTCAGGTGCGGTATGAGCTGACCGGTCACCCATTGATCAGTGTGCTGATCCCCAACAAGGACCACACCGACGATCTGGACCGCTGCCTGACCAGCCTTTACCAGAACGCCGGATATGACAACTTTGAGGTGTTGGTCATCGAGAACAACTCCACCGACCCGGCCACCGAGGCTTACTACCAGACCCTGCCCCAGCGGTTTGCCCGCTGCCGGGTGGTGCGGTATCAGGGGCCCTTCAACTTCTCGGCCATCAACAATTTCGGTGCTCAGTTTGCCGAGGGGGAACATCTGCTTCTCCTGAACAACGACATCGAGATCTTGTCCCGGGATTTCCTGCGGGAACTGCTCAGTTACAGCCAGCGCCCCGATGTGGGGGCTGTGGGGGCAAAACTCTACTATCCCGACGATACCATCCAGCACGCTGGTGTACTCATGGGCATTAACGGCAGCGCGGGGCACAGCCACAAAAGCTACCCCCGCACCGCAGTGGGGGATATGTACCGGCTGGTCACCACCCAAAACTATATGGCGGTCACCGGTGCCTGCCTGATGACCAAGGCGTCGCTGTACAAAGCGGTGGGCGGTCTGGATGAAGACAAGTTTGCCGTGGCCTACAACGATGTGGATTATTGCTTGAAACTTTGGCAGCAGGGCTTGCTCAATGTCTATACCCCCCGGGCCGAAGCCTACCACTACGAGAGCAAGAGCCGGGGACTGGATACCCTTTCGGAAAATGCGAAACGCTACGAACGGGAAAAGGCCAACTTCTACGCCAAATACAAGCAATATATCGACAACTACGATCCCTACTACAACCCGCATTTCAACAATCTGTTTGAAAACTTCGGCCTGAAATAAGGAGGTTCTTCCATGAAGAATCGTTTTGATACCCAGCTTTTGATTGAGGGGCACGATCTGGAGGAGGACGTGATCCACGACGGCATCCTGAACTGTGCCGAGGGGGACTGCCTGCTGGTGGTGGGGGATGAGGATCTGATCAAGGTCCACTACCACACCGATACCCCGTGGAAGGTGCTGGAATACGCCGCCACGCAGGGGGACATCCACACCATCATCATCGAAAATATGGAGCGTCAGGCCAACGGCCTGCACGGCTGATGCCATGAGTTTGCAGACAAAACGTATCCGGGAACTGTTTGGTTACGCCCGTACCCTCACGAAAGAGCAGGGGGTGGGGGTGATGGCCACCCGGGCGGCGGGCTTTTTCAAGCGGCGCTTTTTCGGTAAGCGGGCGCGGTATCTGCCTGCCAAGAAAACGCTGGAAGCCCAGCGAACCGAGGCGGCCCAACAGGCGGCTTCGTGGCCGACCATCAGTATTTTGACGCCCCTCTACAACACACCGCTTGGCTTTTTGCAGCAGTTTTTGGACAGTGTGCAGGGCCAAACGGCCCCCAACTGGCAGTTGGTGCTGGTGGATGCCAGTGACGAAGCCCACGGCGAGGTGGGGCAGATGGTGCAGGAGCGGGCCGCGCAGGATGCCCGCATCGTATACCAAAAGATCGAAAACAAAGGCATCGCCGCCAACACCAACGCCGCGGCAGCGCTGGCGACGGGGGAGTATCTGGCATTGGCCGACCACGACGATATGCTGGCCCCCCATGCCATCTATTGGATGAGCAAAACACTGGCAGACAGCAAGGCGGATTTCGTTTACAGCGACGAAGCGCTGTTTGAGAAGACGCCTCAGCGTCCCCGGGTGGGACACTTTAAGCCGGATTACGCGCCGGAATACCTGATGGCAGTGAACTATATCTGCCATCTGGCGGTGTTCCGTCGGGAACTGTTCGAGGCCGTGGGCGGCGAACGGCCCGCGTGCGACGGCGCGCAGGACCATGATTTGTTCCTGCGGCTGATCGACGAGATGCAGCGCCGAGACCCGCAGGACAAGCCGCTGCACCTGCCGCAGGTACTTTACTATTGGCGTGTGCATGCGGCTTCTACCAGCGGCGGCACCGGGGCCAAACCTTATGTGGAAGCCGCCGCCCGCAAGGCGGTAGCCGATCATCTGGCAGCCATCGGGCGGCAGGGTAAGGTGGAACCGGGCAAATTCCCCGGCACCTGCCATGTGGTATGGGAACTGCCCGAACCCCAGCCGCTGGTGTCCATCCTGATCCCCAATAAGGACCACACCGACGATCTGGAGAAGTGCCTGCACAGCCTTTATGCCAAGACCACCTACGAAAATTTCGAGGTCCTTGTCATCGAGAACAACTCCACCGACCCAGCCACCGAGGAGTATTATCGCCGGCTGCCCCAGCGGTATGACCGTGCCCGGGTGGTGCGGTATAAAGGCGGTTTCAACTTCAGCCGCATCAACAACTTTGGCCGCAAATACGCAAGCGGCAGTTATCTGTTGCTGCTCAACAACGACATCGAAGTGATCAACGGTGACTGGCTGACCCAGATGGTAGGGGAGTGCAGCCAGCCCGGCGTGGGCATCTGCGGCGCTATGCTCTACTACCCCGACGATACCATCCAGCATGCGGGCATCATCACCGGGCTGGGCGGCTATGCAGGGCATAGCCACAAGTACCACAAACGGGGCGGCAGCGGCTATATGTTCCGGCTGGCCACCGTACAGGATTTCTCGGCAGTGACCGCGGCCTGTCTGCTGGTGCGCACGGCGGTGTTTGATCAGGTCCACGGCCTTGACGAAACACTGACTGTTGCCTACAACGATGTGGATTTCTGCCTGCGGGTCCGGGATGCAGGCTGGCGCATCGTTTGGACGCCTTATGCAGAACTCTACCACCACGAAAGCAAATCCCGCGGCTCCGACGAGAAAGACCCGGCCAAGAAAGCCCGGTTTGATACCGAGCATGACCGATTGTATGAAGTGCATGGACGGGAGAATATCCTCCATGATCCCTACTACAATCCCTCCCTGTCTTTGGACTACGAGGATTTTCGGGAGAGCGGCGATCTGCGCCATCTGAAATAAACAAAAAGGCACCCCGCACATCATCCGATGTGCGGGGTGCTGCTGTATCGAGAAATTGTTACTGCACGGTGGTTTGCAGCTGGGGCGCGCCGCCGGCTAGCTGTTCAGCCGTCACAGGAGCCGGTGCTTCGGCAGGCTGGGTCAAACGTTCCCGAGCCACTGCCAGCATCAGCTTGATGCGGTTTTCCTGATTGACCCGGGTGGCACTGGGATCGTAGTCCACGGGGGTAATGTTGGCCTCAGGGTGCAGGGCGCGGATCTTGTTGATCATGCCCTTGCCCACGATGTGGTTGGGCAGGCAGCCGAAGGGTTGGGCACAGACAATGTTGCCGTAGCCGCCTTCCACCAGTTCCAGCATTTCGGCGGTGAGCAGCCAGCCTTCGCCCATTTTGGCGCCCAGCGAGATGATGCCTTCCGGCTTTTTCATCAATTCCCGGAAAGAACCCGGCGCATAGAAACCGTACTGCCGCATGGCGTCATAGCTGGCAACGCCGATGGAGTCCAGCCAGCCCAAGAAAGCGTCGGCGCCGCCGGCCACCAGCTTGTTGCCGCCGTAGAGGTCGATGTCCAGCCGGGTGTTGGCCACGCAGTACTCCACAAAGCCCATCAGGCCCGGCAGGTTGACCTCGCAATCTTGGCTTTCCAAGAATTTTTCCAGATCGTTGTTGCCCAGCGGCGAGTACTTGACGTAGATCTCGCCCACCACGCCGACCTTGACCTTGGGGACCCGGGTAACAGGAATGGTGGCATAGTCGGCGGCAATTTCGGGAAAGTGCTTCTTCATATCCCGGGCCGAGTAGTTGCGGTCGCTGCGGATCCACTCCTGAATGCGGGCAATCCACTTTTCGGTCATGGCATCGGCGTCACCGGGGTGATTTTCGTAGGGGTGGGTCTGGCTGCGCAGCGCGACCAGCATATCGCCGTAAAAGATGGCGGCAATGACTTTGCGCAGCAGGGGCAAGGTCAGCGGCAAGCCGCTGCCTTTTTCCAAACCGGAGAAGTTCAGCGACGCCACCGGAATGTTGCCGTACCCGGCCTTGACCAGCGCCTTGCGCAGCAACTTGATGTAGTTGGAAGCACGGCAGCCGCCGCCCGTCTGGGTGATCAGCAGGGCGGTGTGCTCCAAATCGTACTTGCCGCTGTTCAGCGCGTCCAGAAACTGACCAATGACCAGCAACGCGGGATAACAGGTGTCGTTGTGGACGTATTTCAAGCCCAACTGGGCTACCTCACTGCCGCAGTTGCCCAACACTTCGGTCTGGTAACCTTCGCTGGCCAGTGCGGCCTGCATCAGGCGGAACTGGGTCACCGCCATGTTAGGGATCAGGATTTTATGGGTTTTTACCATCTCTTTGGTAAAATTGGGGGTCATATATTCCATATGCTTTGCCTCATCGTAAGGGAAAAGGGGCGGCTCAAGCCTGCCCGGCGGCTTCGCGGCGTTCTTCCAACGCGGCGAAAAGACTCCGCAGCCGAATGTTGACGGCGCCCAGATTGGTGATCTCATCGATCTTCAACTGGGTGTAGAGTTTGTTGCCGGCCTGCAAAATTTCCCGCGTTTCGTCGGTGGTGATGGCATCCAGACCGCAGCCGAAAGAAACAAGCTGTACCAGATCCATGTCGGGCTGAGAAATGCAATATTTGGCGGCAGCATACAGACGGCTGTGGTAGGTCCACTGGTTCAGCACCGAGGTGTTGAATTTTTCCTCATGCCAGCTCACCGAATCCTCGGTGACTACGGCGGCACCCTGCCGGATGATCAACTGGTCGATGCCGTGGTTGACCTCGGGGTCCACATGGTAGGGACGGCCCGCCAGTACGATGATATGCTTGCCCTGCTTGCGGGCTTCGGCAATGATGGCGGTACCCTTATCCCGCACCTGCTGCATATGACGGGCGTACTCGTCGTAGGCGGCATCGATGGCTTCGTGGACAGATTTCTTGTCCAGCCCCGGGAAGGTCTTGGTAATGGATTGATAGAACCGCTTGTAGAAATCCTTCCGGCGCTCCAGATTGAAATAGTCGTAGAGCAGGGGAATCTGGGTCAATTCGGGGCAGTTGCCCTCCAGCACTTCGGGATAATACGCCACCACCGGGCAGTTGTAGTGGTTGTCCCCCAAATGTTCATCCAGGTTGTAGCTCATGCAGGGGTAGAAGACTGCATCCACACCCTGTTCGGCCAGCCAGTGGATGTGCCCGTGGCTGAGCTTGGCAGGGAAGCAGGCCGTATCGCTGGGAATGGTGGCCTGCCCGGCCTGATAGAGCTTGCGGTTGGAGAAGGGACTGACCACCACTTGGAAGCCCAGCTTGGTAAACAAGGTATGCCAGAAGGGCAGCAGTTCATACATATTCAAACACAGGGGAATGCCGATCTTGGCCCGGGGGTTCTGGGGGGCGGGGGCGTTGCGGTAGTCTTCCAACAGTTTGAGTTTGTAGGCGTACAGGTTCAGTTCCTCGCTGTTGGCCTTGCCGGTCACCGGCTTATCGCAGCGGTTGCCCGAGATGAACCGTTTGCCATCCGCAAAGGTATTGACGGTCAACTGGCAATGGTTGCCGCAGCCGTTGCACTGTACGGTTTTGACCGTCTGGCTGAAATGTTCCAGCTCTTCCTGCGTCAATACCGAGCTATGGGCGTTCTCTCCGGCCCGGTTCAACCCGTACAGGGCGGCGCCATAGGCACCCATCAAACCGGCGATGTCGGGGCGGATGACCTCCACGCCCATCTCCTTTTCAAAGGCACGCAGCACAGCTTCGTTGTAGAAGGTGCCGCCCTGCACCACGATGTTGCGGCCCAGCTCTTCGGGGCTGGATGCACGAATCACCTTGTACAGCGCATTCTTGACCACCGAGATGGAAAGACCGGCGCTGATATTTTGGATGGAAGCGCCGTCTTTCTGGGCCTGCTTCACCGAGGAATTCATGAACACCGTGCAGCGGCTGCCCAGATCCACCGGTTTGTCAGCGAACAATCCCAGCGCGGCGAACTCCTTCACATCGTAGCCCAATGCCTGAGCAAAGGTCTGCAAAAAGCTGCCGCAGCCCGAAGAGCAGGCTTCGTTGAGGAAGATGTTGCTGATGGCGCCGTCCTCGATCTTGAAGCACTTCATATCCTGACCGCCGATGTCGATGATGAAATCCACATCGGGCAGGAAGTGCTTGGCGGCGGTGAAGTGGGCCACCGTTTCCACCAGACCGCGGTCACAGTGGAAAGCGTTTTTGATCAGCTCCTCGCCGTAGCCGGTGGTGGTCACGCTGGCAATCTGCAGCCCCGGGTGATCCTGATACAGTTTGAGGAGCGTCTCCTGTACCAGCGGCACCGGGTTGCCCAGATTGGGGCGGTAGCTCTCAAACAGGATGTTGGCGTTCTGGTCGATGACCACCAGCTTGATGGTGGTGGAACCGGAATCAATACCGATATGTACCGGTCCGCACTGGGCGCTGAAAGGCAGACAGGGGACGGTGGCTTTCAGGTGCCGGGCATGAAATTCCTCGTATTCCTGTTTGTTGGCAAACAGGGGAGGCAGGCTCACATAGGTGGCGGTGGCGCTGTAATCATCCAGCCGGCGGGCCACCTCGTGCAGGTCGGACTCCTCGTCGGCATAGAAGGCGGCGCCCAGCGCCACAAACAGCAAGCTGTTTTCGGGGCACAGACCCTTCACGCCGAGGGTTTTGTCAAAACTCTCCCGCAGCGTCTTGCTGAAGGTCAGCGGTCCGCCCAGATAGACAATGTTGCCCTTGATGGGACGACCCTGTGCCAAACCGGCGATGGTCTGGTTGACCACCGCCTGATAGATGGATGCGGCGATGTCACCGGCCAGCGCGCCCTGATTGATCAGCGGCTGAATGTCACTTTTGGCGAAGACGCCGCAGCGGCTGGCGATGGTATAGGTACGGGTGGCAGTCTGGGCGGCTTTGTCCATCTCGTCGGCGCCCATCTTCAAAAGGGTAGCCATCTGGTCGATGAAAGCGCCGGTACCGCCGGCACAGCTACCGTTCATACGCACCTCGGTACCACCGGTCAAAAACAGGATCTTGGCATCTTCGCCGCCCAACTCAATGATGCAGTCGGTGCCGGGCACCAAACGGTTGGCCGCCACGCGGGTGGCAAATACTTCCTGCACAAAGGGGACCTTGCAGCTATCAGCCAAACCCATACCGGCAGAACCGGAAATGGCCAGATACGCGCGGCCGTCGGGCAGATATTCGGCGGCCACTTTTTCCAAAAGGGCTTTGCCCTTTTCCAAAATATGGCTGAAATGACGCTCGTAGGTAGAAAATACGATCTCTCCGGCGTCATTCAGCACCACACATTTAATGGTTGTGGAACCAATGTCCAAACCAACTCTCATACGGGTGTAACCTCCTGCGGAAAACGGGAAATTGCGGGAACAGGTATCGCTCTAACGCATTTTTTCGCGTGATTGAGACACAAATGGCCTACTCCTACCGATACCATATCACCCTATTCTACCTTTTCTTTAGTGGTTTGGCAAGTACACTCTAGGGAAAATGTCTAACTGTCGAAAAAAACGCCAAAGCGGCACAAGTCGGAACTTGTGCCGCTTTGGTGTCAAAAGAAAAGAGGAGTATGGATGAAAAAACTTGGGGTCCCTGCCTCAGGTCGGGTCCCTGCTCCCTTCCTGAGGACACTTACAGTATACGGACCGTTTGTGACAAAGAGGTGAAAGAAATTTCAAGAATTTGCAAAAGAAATGGGAATAAAGTATAAAGACGCGGAACGCCGCAAAATTTGCCGACAAATTCGCCCCAACCTGATGCAAAAACCTACCGTATATGGTATCATGAAGAAGTAGTTTACCGGCAGCCCGTTTGGCTGCTTTTTGTGCGAATATAAAGGAAAGAAAAAGATGCCCAATCGAATCAACTATCAACTGGCCATGGAAAAGGTCTTACAGGAACTGGACGCTGCGGGAACGCGGCCGCTGCTGCTGCTTCACGCCTGCTGCGCACCCTGTTCCAGCGCTACCTTGGAACGGCTGGCGGACCATTTTGATCTGACGATTCTTTATTATAATCCCAATATCTATCCCCCGGCGGAATACCACCGGCGGGAGGGGGAGTTGGAACGATTTGTCCAGCAAGCGGGATACCGCTTCCCGGTGGTGGAACTGCCCTATGACCCGCAGGAGTTTTACACTGCAGTCCATGGGCTGGAACAAGAACCCGAAAAAGGGGAGCGCTGTACGGCCTGTTACCGGCTGCGGTTGGAACAAACCGCCCGCTACGCAGCGGAAAACGGGTTCGAGTGGTTCTGCACCACGCTTTCCATCTCGCCCATGAAAGACCCGGTGCGGATCAATGCGCTGGGACAGGAATTGGGGGAACGGTACGGCGTACGGTTTTTGCCCAGTGAGTTTCGTAAAAAGGACGGCTATAAACGCAGTTTGCAGCTCAGTGCCGAGTACGGTTTGTACCGGCAAGACTATTGCGGCTGTGTGTTCAGCAAAGAGGCGCGGGGCGTTTGAAAACCGCGGCCCGAACGATTGCATACAATAAGGAATCGAGAAATACGATGGAAAAACACATTCTTGTGGCGCTGCCTCTGTCAGAGGAACAGCGTCAGACCCTTCGGCAGGCTGCACCCCAGTTTGCCTACCGCTTCACCACCGAGGAAACCGCTACCTTGGAGGAGATCCTCTGGGCGGATGCGATTTTAGGCAATGTACCGGTGGAGTATATCCGGCAAAATCGACATTTGTCGTGGTTCCAGTCCAACTTTGCCGGGCCGGACCCCTATTTGGAACCGGGGGTTTTGCCCGACGACTGCCTTGTGACCAATGCCACCGGTGCCTATGGTTTGGCCATCAGCGAATGGATGCTGGGCATGTGGTTAGCACTGGCCAAAGATCTGGTCCTCTATCGGGACCGGCAGCACCGTCATCAGTGGGATGCCATCCAACGTCCGGTGCGGTCCATCGCTGGGTCCCGGGTGCTCTGCGTGGGCATGGGGGACATTGGCGCCAGCTTTGCCCGGCGGGCCCACCTGCTGGGGGCAGAAGTGGTGGGCGTACGCCGTCACCCGTCGTCCTGCCCCGACTACTGCCTGCGGGTGGTGGATACCGCGCATCTGGACGAAGAACTGCCGCAAGCCGATCTGGTCGCCCTCAGTTTGCCGGGCACGCCGGAAACCTACCGTTTGTTTGACGATGCACGGCTGGCCCGCTGCAAGCGGGGGGCCATCCTGCTCAACGTGGGGCGGGGCAACACCGTGGACTGTGATGCATTGGCACGGGCAGTACAAAGTGGGGCACTGTATGGCGCGGCGGTGGATGTGACCGACCCGGAACCGCTGCCGGCGGAGCATCCGCTCTGGTCGCTGGATACGGTGCTTATCACACCCCATATTTCGGGGCGGTTCAGCCTGCCCCGCACGCTGCAAAACATTGTGGAAATCTTTGCCCACAATTTGCGGCGTTATGCCGCCGGTGAAACGCTGGACAACCAGATGAGCCGCACCACCCGTTACGTCAGCGAGGAAACCCCTGGCCGGCGTTTGACCTGTGAGTAAGAGGAACTTTGTATGGGCTTCTATCAATTTGTATATCTGTTTTTTGTCTATTCGTTTTTGGGCTGGCTGGGGGAAGTAATCGTCACCGCCGTGCGCCGGCATCGGTATCAGGACCGGGGCGTGCTCAACGGCCCGCTGTGCATCGTGTATGGTGTGGGCGGACTGACGGTTAGCTTTGCCTTGGGGGACTTGCAGGAAAGCTGGGTCTTTCTGTTTGGCTTTAGTGCCATCTACGCCACCGTGCTGGAATGGGTAGCCGGACATCTTTTGGAACGGATCAGCGGTACCCGTTGGTGGGATTACAGCAAAGACTGGCTCAATCTGGATGGTTACATCTGCCTGTGGGCTTCGTTGCTGTGGGGCGCACTTAGTGTTATTACCATCAAATGGGGCAACCCACTTCTGCTGATGCTCTTCCGCCTGATCCCGGTAAGCGTGCGTGTTGTGCTACTGTGGGTCTTGCTGGTCATCTTTGCCATCGATGCCATCGGTACGGTTTTGACAATGCTGGGACTGCGGTATCGCTGGCCGCCGGCCGAGGCGGTGGAAAACCGTCTGGCCAACTTGACACTGCGAGCCGGCATGTGGATCTTGGGCAGCGTGGAAAACCGTATGGCCAAGGCCCATCCGTCCCTGACCTTTGAACACCACAAAAAGGAAAAATCTGCGGTGTTTGCCGCAGGGTGCAGTCCATATAAGATCATCCTGCTTTTCATCATCGGTTCGCTCCTCGGCGATATCACCGAAACGATCTTCTGTCGGATCACCGCTGGCTATTGGATGAGCCGCTCCAGCTTGGTGTGGGGGCCGTTTTCGGTGGTGTGGGGCTTGGCCATCGCACTGGTGACGGTACTGCTCTACCGTTATAAGGATAAACCTGCCAGTTGGCTGTTTGTGGTCGGCACGCTGCTGGGCGGTGCCTATGAATACTTGTGCAGCGTTTGCACCGAAGTGGTCTTTGGTGCGGTCTTTTGGGATTACAGCCACATTCCTTTCAATCTGGGGGGCCGCATCAACCTGTTGTATTGCTTCTTCTGGGGCTTTGCGGCGGTGGCTTGGTTTAAACTTCTTTATCCGCCCATCTCCAATTTAATCGAGCGTTTGCCCCGCCGTTTTGGCACGGTCCTGACTTGGCTCCTCTGCCTGTTTATGGTGGCGGATATGGCGGTCAGCGCACTGGCACTGATCCGCTATAATACCCGTTTGGAAGGCGAACCGCCCCGGAATCAGTTGGAAGTCTATCTGGATGAACACTATGACGACGCCCGCATGCAGGCCGTATATCCCAAGGCAGTGCATATTCAGTAAAACGCCGCAGATTTATTTTGTATCTTTGTATCGGTTGTGTTATAATCATTTTGTACGAAGAAGATAGAATAAATTTGTGAAAAGTGACACAAGAAAGCGAGGAGGATTCCGCCATGACCCGTTCGGAGGCAATGGAGTACTATCTCAAAGCACAAAAACAGGGACAGCGGGATTATCGAGAAAAAACCGCGGTCGGACAATCGCCCTTTTTGCCGGTGCTGGATGACATTCTGCAAAATGTGCAGGTGGAAAACCAACTGCCGCTTGGGCTGATCGAAGTGCCGCTGGACCTGCTGGTAGGCACCAAAACGGCGGGGCGGACCGCCGCCTTTGCCAGCAATTTTATGCCGCTGCTGGAGCTTAAAACCGAGTTCGGCACCAAATGGACCAACCTGTGCATCGCCCATATGGAAGAAGGCATCCGGGACCCGGTGCGCTGCTTTGAGTATCTGGGGCAGTTTTATGTGCAGGAAGGCAACAAGCGGGTCAGTGTGCTGAAATACTTTGGCGCCAGCAGTGTCATGGCCAATGTGACCCGGGTGGTACCCCAGTACAACGATACGCCGGAAGTGCGGCTCTACTATGAGTTCATGCACTACTACCCGTTGATCAAGACCTACACGCTGCGGTTTACCAAGCCCGGCAGTTTTGCCCGGCTGCAAAAGCTCATGGGCAAAGCGCCGGACGAAGTGTGGAGCGACGATGACCGCGCGGACATTCTCTCGCTGTACAACTGGGTAGGCAAGGCGTTCCGGGAACACGGCGGCGAGTCGCTGCGCTGCACGACCGGTGACGTGATGTTGTTGCTGCTGCGCCTCTATTCTCGCCGCCAACTGGCCGAAAGTACCCCGGCAGAGTTGAGCCAGAAACTGGACGCGCTGTGGGACGATGTGCTGGCACTGCAAAACGATGACCCCGTTACGGTCAGCGTTAAGCCCGCAGAGCCTGCCAGACCCAAAGAAACCCTGATCGATCGGATCTTGCCCGGCATTCGTCCTGCGGCACCCACCCATCTGAAGGTGGCCTTTGTGCACGAGCGCACCCCGGAGACCAGTGCTTGGACCAGCCAGCATGAGTTTGGACGCAGCCAGTTGGATACGGTATTCGAGGGCAAGGTGGAAACTGCCGCCTATTTCAATGCCGTTCCCGGTGAAAACGCCGACGATCTGGTGGAACAGGCCATCGCGGAGGGCGCCGACATCGTCTTTACCACCAGTCCCAAACTGGTGGGGGCTTCGCTGCGCGCTGCCGTCAAGCATTCGCAGGTGCGGATCCTCAACTGTTCGATGGAAATGCCCTATGCCAGCATCCGCACCTACTATACGCGGGTGTATGAGGCAAAGTTTATCACCGGTGCCATTGCCGGTGCTATGGCCACTTCGGACCGTATCGGCTATGTGGCGGATTATCCCAGCTTTGGCGTGCCGGCCAATATCAATGCCTTTGCCTTGGGGGCCCGCATGGTCAATCCGCGGGTCAAGGTGGAATTGTTCTGGACCTGCCTGCCGGAGCAGGAAGATCCCTTGATGCTGTTTGCCCGCAAGGGCATCACGGTGGTTTCCGGTCGGGATGCTCCGGTGCCGGGGCGTCCCCATCGGGAATTTGGCACCTTCCTGATCCGTCCGGGCGGTGTTTTGCAGGACTTGGCCACGCCGTTCTGGCATTGGGGCCAGTTCTATGAGAATGTGGTGCGCAGCGTGCTGGACGGCGGCTGGACCCGGGATAAGTCCGGCACCGACGGCCGCGCCGTGAACTACTGGTGGGGCATGAACAGCGGCGTTATGGACGTGCTGCTCAGCCGGGAACTGCCGCAGGATGTGCAGCATCTGGCACGGATCCTGCGGGAAGGCGTAATCGCGGGCATGATCGATCCGTTTGCCTGCCGCATCACGGCGCAGGACGGCACCATCAAGAACAGCGGCCGCCGTGGATTGGATCTGGAACAGATCGTGCATATGGATTGGCTGTGTGATGCCGTGGAAGGCCATGTACCGGAATACGATGAACTGGCGGAAGCCTCCCGGGCGATGTACCGGATGCAGGGCATCCACCGGGATCTTCTGCCGGCGGACAAGGAGGCCGAACTATGAAGTTGCTGGCCGTTGCCGACGAGGAATGCAAGGCTTTGTGGGACTATTACAGCCCGGACAAGTTTCAGGATGTGGAGATGATCCTCGCCTGCGGCGATCTCAACCGCCACTATTTGGAATATTTGGCCACGATGGTGCCGGTGCCGGTCTTTTATGTACACGGCAACCACGATGAAAACTATGACGATCATCCGCCGGAAGGCGCCGTCTGCATCGATGACGATGTGATCGAATACCATGGCCTGCGCATTGCAGGGCTGGGGGGCGCCTGCCGGTACCGCACAGGGGCTTGGCAGTTTACCGAAGCGGAGATGAAAAAGCGGGTCAATCGGCTGCGGAGCAAGATTGAGCGGCACCGGGGTCTGGACGTATTGGTGACCCATGCGCCGCTGCACGGCTACGGGGATATGAACGATCTGGCGCACCGTGGATTTACAGTGTTCCGGGATCTGTTGGATCGGTATCATCCCCAACTGATGCTTCACGGCCATGTACATTTGAATTACGGCGCCAATTTGCAGCGGGAATACCAGTATGGTACAACGCGGATCGTCAACTGCTTTGAGCGCATGTATCTGGATGCGGAACCGGCGCCGCCCAGACCGCAGCATCGTTTGATGTCGTGTCTGTGGCAGAGATAATATTGGTAAGGAGAACACTATGATCAAAATTGCAGTCTTTGGCGCGGGGACCTGGGGCATTGCTCTGGCGCGCCTGCTGGCGGTCAATGACCGGGACGTGACGGTGTGGAGTGCCATTCCCACTGAGCTCAAGTCTCTCAGCACCACCCATCGCCACCCCAATCTGCCCGGCATGGTATTGCCTTCGACGATGCACTATACCGCCGATATTGCCGAGGCCTGCGCCGGCAAGGACATTCTGCTGTTTGCGGTGCCGTCGCCCTTTGTGCGCTCTACCGCCAAAAAGGCGGCGCCTTACATTCCGGATGGCCAGTTGATCGTGGATGTGGCCAAAGGCGTAGAGGATAAGACCCTGATGACGATGAGTGAGATCATCGAGGACGAGCTGGCCAAACAGAAGCGCACCGCCCGGGTGGTGGCATTGTCCGGCCCCACCCACGCCGAAGAGGTGGCTCGTGATATGCCCACGCTGATCGTGGCGGCCAGCGAAGACGAGGAGGCCGCCAAAGTGGTGCAGAAAGCGTTCTCCACCCCTACTTTCCGGGTGTATACCAACACCGACCGCCGCGGTACCGAGCTGGGCGGCGCGGTGAAGAACGTCATTGCGCTGGCGGTGGGCATCGCGTTGGGACTGGGATACGGCGATAACGCGAAAGCGGCCCTCATCACCCGCGGCAACGCCGAACTGGCGCGGCTGGGCGCCGCCATGGGCTGTAAACCCGAAACCTTCTCGGGCCTGTCGGGCATGGGGGACCTGATCGTGACCTGTACCAGTATGCATAGCCGCAACCTCCACGCCGGTATGCTGTTGGGCCGCGGCAAAACTGCCGAGGAAGCCAAAGCGGAAGTCGGGCAGGTCGTGGAAGGCATCAATGCGCTGCCCGCCGCTTGCCGTCTGGCTAAAAAATACAAGATCGATATGCCCATCGTGCAGAGTGTGGACGCCATTCTGGGCGGCCGTTTGGCTGCCAGCAATGCGCTGGCCGCTTTGATGGGCCGGGACCTGAAACGGGAATGAGGTGTACTTCTGTGTCCCAGAAGATTCAAGCTGCGTTCTTTGATATTGACGGTACATTGTTGCCGTTTCAGGCGGACAAATTGCCGGATTCTACCCTTGCGGCGCTGGAAACCCTTCGCCGTAACGGTGTCAAGATTTTCATTGCCACCGGCCGTCCGCCGCTTCATCTGTCCCATCTGCCCGCCGTCATGGCGGTGCCCTTTGACGGTTTTGTGACGATGAACGGCCAATACTGTTTTTTGGCAGACGGTACGCCGCTTTATAGCTGCGCTATCGATCCGGCCTCGCTGCGGATGCTGGTGCCCTATATTCAGCAAGAACAGCTTTCGGTGGGCTTTATTGAGAAGGATACTTCCTATTTCAACCTGATCAATGACCTCAGCGCCGAGTTCTGCCAGCAATTTGGCTTCAAGGTGGACGATGTGGCCAAGCGCATGGAAGCAGCGCCGGTCTATCAGCTTAGTGCCTTTTTGCCGGAAGATAAGCAGGAAGAATTTATGCGCCATTGCCCCGGCTGCGCGGCGGTACGGTGGAATGACTCGTTTGTGGATGTTCTGCCTGCCAACGGCGGCAAAACCGTAGGCATCGCCCACGTACTGCAACGGCTGGGTCTGACCCGAGAAGAGAGCATCGCTTTCGGGGACGGCGGTAACGATGTGGAAATGCTGCGCTATGCGGGGATCGGCGTGGCCATGGGCAATGCTTGCCCCGAAGCCAAAGCGGCCGCCGACTATATCACCGATCCCATTTTGGAGGATGGTCTGGCCAACGCACTGCGTCATTTTGGCTTGATTTGACCGTACCAAACTGCATACCACTCCCACCCTCTGCGTAGACTATACGCGGGGGGATTTTTTATGTCGTCCTATGCACAGCAACTCAGGGCCCGGTTGGCGGGCCGCCCGGCACTGGATGTGCCGTTTCTCGCCATTTTGCTGACTCTGCTCTGTTATGGGCTGATCATGCTCTTCTCGGCAGGGTATGCGGTGGCCCTTTACCGCCGCGGCGATGCCTATACCTACATTCGCCCACAACTGCTTTTTGCGGCGCTGGGGGTGGTGGCTATGTATGCGGCCAGTCTGGTAGACTATCACATCTGGCATAAGCTGGCGTGGCCGCTGCTAGGGCTTTCGCTGGTACTGCTCACGGTGGTGCTTTTTATGCCGGAATACAACGGCTGCAAGCGGTGGATCGTTTTGCCCGGTCTGGGCACCCTGCAGCCCAGCGAGATCGCCAAGTTTTCGGTGGTTGTGGTGTTTGCCCACATCATCTCGCTGAACCATGACCGAATGAAGACCTTCTCCACCGGGGTGCTGCCCTTTGGGGTGATTCTCGGGGTGGTGACGGTGCTCATGCTGCTGGAACCTCACCTGTCCGGTACATTGCTGATCCTCTCCATTGGAGCGGTGCTGATGTTTGTGGGCGGTACCGGCCTAAAATGGTTTGGCCTAGCTGGCGGACTGGGAATCGGGGCCATCGCCGCGGCTGTCATTGCCTTGCCGGAACTGGTGCCCTATGCCACCGACCGTCTAGTTTCTTGGCGGGACCCCTTTGCCGATCCGTTGGGGGAGGGGCACCAAACCATTCAAAGCCTGTATGCCATTGCTTCGGGGGGACTGGCCGGGCTGGGGCTGGGCAACAGCCGCCAGAAATACCTTTATGTGCCGGAACCTCAGAACGATTTTATCTTTTCCATCCTCTGCGAAGAGTTGGGATTCATTGGGGCAGCCTTGGTGGTGGTCCTGTTTTTGCTGTTGCTGCTGCGGGGCATCTCCATCGCTGTACGGGCGCGGGACAAATTCGGGGCGCTGCTGGTCGTGGGATTTGTGGTACAGGTCGTACTGCAAGCGGTGCTCAACATCGCCGTAGTCACCAACACCATTCCCAATACCGGCATCAGCCTGCCATTTTTTTCCTCCGGGGGCACCAGCTTACTGATGCTATTGGGAGAAATGGGGATTGTGCTCTCGGTTTCCCGCCAAACAGATTGTGTCTAAACGCCAAAATGCGACAAAATTTCACAAGGCCACGGTTGAAACCCGCGGCCTTTTGCCGTATAATAAATCAGTATTTCTAGGAGAGCGGGGTGACGCCGTGCAGGCTACACAAAATCGAAAACGGCCCTTTGCACTGCGGGCGCTGGCGGTGTTCGGCGCTACATTGGCCTTGTTGTTTGTGCTGCTGTTGGGCGCTTATGCGCTGCCCGGCGGACCGGTACGGGACCATCTGGTGGCCTCGGCCCAAACCATTACAGAGGAGGGGCTGTACCCCGCCTACTTTGGGTTTAAGCTGTTCCAGATGGACAACTATACCGATACCCTGATGTTGATGGAGGCGGCGTCCGCCGATGAAACGGCCCCGCTGACCGCCATGATGACCAACACAGCCTACAATGTGGACAACTTCGAAACCTTAGGCGAAGATTTGTCCACCTACCTGCAAGCCCGCGCCGACGGGCAATCCCCGGAACAGGTTGGGCTGGAACCGTTCTCCTACGCACGGTACTGGCATGGGTATCTGATCTGGCTGCGGCCGCTGCTCTGCCTGATGCCCTACACCGGCGTGCGGGTGGTACAATATCTGGTGCTGTTCGCGCTGTTTGCCGCCGTGCTGGTGTTGCTGCGCCGCCGCTGCGGTTTGTCTGCCGCACTGTGGTTTGCCGTCAGCCAGTTGTTGGTCACCGTATTTTGGGTGCCCCATCAGCTGCAATATTTTACCTGCTTTGCCATCGCCTACGCCGGATGCGTCTGGGTGTTGGCCAAGCCGCGCCGCAGTGACCTGCTCTGTCTTGGGTTGGTAGCGCTGGGGGCAGCGACCGCTTTCTGCGATCTTTTAGTGACCCCGGTGCTTACGCTGGGGCTGCCGCTGACCTGCTGGCTGCTGGAACCGCAGCAGAAGCTGCGCGCCGGAGGAAAGCAATGTGCCCTGACCTTGGGAGGCTGCCTTTGCTGGGGCGTAGGATATGGCCTTTGCTGGGCCAGCAAATGGGTGTTGGCCGGGCTGGTCACCGGGCAAAGCGTTATTGCCGACGCCTTGCACCAGATCGGGGTACGCACTGCCGCCGATACATGGCATGGCATGGAACTGACCTGGGGCAACATTGTGACTTTTATGTATACCACGCTGCAAGAGCGCGGCCTGTTCTGGCCGCTGATCGTGCTGGTCGTGGTGGTGATCGTACTGTTTGCAGGGGGTGTGCGGAGCCGCGACGCCCTGCGCCGTGCCGCACCGTTGGCTTTGGCGGCGGTGCTGCCGTTGCTATGGTTTGCTGTGCTGCGCACCCATAGCATTCAACATGGCTGGTTTACTTGGCGGGGGCTGGGCCTTACGCTGTTTGCCGGCATGGCTTGCTGGTATACGGCCAGTGACCTTCGTTGGGTGCTGCGACGTCTGAAACCGAAAAGGGAAGATCTATGAAAACAGAGACAAGAGAAGAAAAAAACAAAGGGACCCATCGCAAAAAACTGCCGCGTTGGGCAAAAATTTTGCTGGCGGTGGTCGTGGTCGTGGCGGTACTGGCCGGGGCTGGCAGTCTGTACGTCAACGGTAAACTGGATTTGCTGCGCTACGACGATGGTACTGTCAGCGAGATGGGCACCATCGATGCCAGCGAGGACCAAGATCTGGATGTCACCGGTTTGGTACATAACGACGAGGAGATGGAGATGCCGGAGGGCAGCCCCTTTGCCGACGAGGACGTGCTGAACATCCTGCTCATCGGTACGGACGAGCGTACCGAGGCCGTTAACGATGCCGACGCCTTCACCCATCTGAACCAGTTGGACGGCACCGAGAATACCACCGAATTCAGCGACGATGCCCGCGCTGACGCGATGATCCTTGTGTCGCTGAACATCAAGGATCACACCATCCGGCTGGTTTCGATCGAGCGCGCCACCGGTGTGCCCATCTTGCTGGACGGTTACGAGGGCCAGTATGACTGGATCACCCATACCTTCCGCTATGGCGGCGCCAAGCTGACGATGGATACGGTGGAAGACTGCTTCAACGTGCAGGTAGACCACTATGTCCGGGTAAACTTTAACTCCTTTGTGCAGATCGTGGATGCCGTGGGCGGCGTAGACATCGAGATTACCGATTTGGAGGCCAAAGCCCTGAACTGGGAAGTGCCCTCCAACTCCATGTTGATTGTCAACAAGGTGGAGCCGGGACTCAACCACTTTGACGGCTACACGGCGCTACAGTATGCCCGCTTGCGCAAGATCGACAGCGACTGGAAGCGCATCGAGCGGCAGCGTACCGTCATTGAGGCTGTATTGGATCAAGTCAAGAACGCCAGCGTGGTGGAGCTGGACAATCTGCTCAACACCGTGCTGCCCTTGGTACAGACCAACTTTACCAAGTCGGAGATCACGGCGCTTCTGGTGCAGCTGCCGGCCTTCTTGGGGGCAGAAGTAGAACAGTTGTCCATGCCGCTGCAGGGCACTTATGGAGTGCGCACCGGTATGGATGACCGCCTGATGTACGACCCGGACTGGGCGGTGAACATCAAGGCGCTGCAGGATTTCCTCTATAACGGTCAGAGTGCCGAGGAGGTCATTGCTGCCACGCCGGAAACTGCTGCGGCCGAAGAGGAAGACCGGGAGGAAACGGATTCCGAATCCGAAGCACAATCGGCATGGGACCGGGAGACGGATCCGGAAGAGGAATACATCCGGGCCAACCTGCATACGGTAGATTTGGCCTACCCCCTCAGCGATACAGACTTTGGTGACAGTGACTATCGCCTTTACTTGGCCGGATTGGGCGGCAGCCGTGATACCGATGCGCAGCAGGCGTTGATCGGCTATCTGAGCAATCAGGACACGCAGGTGGTTGCCGTGCAGGGCGGTATGGCCGCCGGTCTGTTGTTGGACAACTACCTGCAAACCGGAGATACGGTGGTACTGGGCCAATATCTGTCCACGCTGCCCGCCGACCAGCGGGAAGAAAGCCGCGCCCTGTGGGAGTCTGTATACGCCGACAAACCGGGCCGTCTCCATGCAGTGGGATTGGGCGAAGATAAGACCACCGCGGTGGTGGGACAGGCTGTGGCCGTGCTGATGGAGAATGCTTCCGGCACGCCGGATGACGAAATTCTTACCGCGCTTTCCGGAATGGAAAGCAGGAATCCCCGCACGGTGGTGTATTGGTTCTGCAAAGCGATGCAGCAATCGCCCCGGCAGATGGAACGGTATCTGGGCGACGAGTATGCTACGGCACTGCGGCTCTATCAAGGGGTGCAGGGGTCCGTCAACACCGGCGCCGAGAGCGATTTGATTGCCTACGATTTGGAGCAGGCGTTGGAAGCCTATCCGGACGGTTCGATTCTGGCCTTTGTGGACGGGGAGCAGGCGCTGCAAAACGGCGATACGCTGGCCACCCGGATGGAACAGCTTCTTGAGGAACAGGCGGCCGCTGAGGCGGAAGAGGAAGAAGAAACTTCGGACGTTGCGTCGGAAGCCGAGGACACAGAGGAAGCCGATGAAGAAACGGTGGCAACAGAACCCGAGCAAGAGGAAACGCCGAAGCAAGTTTGCTCCATCGGGGTGCTCTACGGCAAGTGGGGCAATGACACCACCTTTACGCCGGAGGCGGAAGATGGCGTTTGGAACGCCGAAGGTTTGAGCAGTTGGCTGGGCGATTATGTCACGCCGGGCAAGGACCTGCTGCTGGTGCTGGATGGGGAGGATTGCCCCTTTGACTCTGGCGATGCCGCCATGCTGCAAGACGGCTCTGCGGTGACCGAGGCTGCCCAGAAACTTTTGATCCTCGATCCGGATAACAAAATCTACACAGCAACGTCGGAAAGTGCAGAAGAGAGCGAGGCTTCTTAAACTTTTTTGCCAAAAGGCGTTGACAAAACCGGTTCATTGTGGTATAAATGCTTCAAACCAATGAAGCGAAAGTAAAACTGCAAGCGCAGCCACAGAGAGTCCCCGGCGCTGGGAAGGGGATGCAGAGCGGTGCAGCACAATGGTTCGCGGAGGGCACGGGGAAAAGGCAAGGCCTGAGTATCCGTTGACGGGCGCTCCCGTTACAGAGCAGGGGAATGTTGGTTCCCTACAGAGTGGTCGTGCTAAAAAATAGCCGCACGGCAAGCAAGGTGGCACCACAGATAATGTTTTATCTGCCCTTGCACGGAAGGAATTCTTCTGTGCAAGGGCAGTTTTGTTTTGGAACAATGCCTAAGGGAGCGTATGGCGATGAAAACAATCTTGTTGAAAGAACGATGGCGACTCTTCTCCGTATAAGAAAAATCATTCACCGGCAAGCCGATTCGGCTGAGCCCCATTGCTGAAAAAAAGGAGAACGACCATGAAAAAGTTTGTTGCTGTTTTGTCCGCTGCCGCTATGATGACCACCCTCGCCGCCTGCGGGTCCACCGCCAATACCAACGCCAGCTCTGCTGCCACGGCAGAGAATACCTCCGGTGAAGGCTATAAGATTGCGATTGTTCAGCAGATGGACCATTCCAGTCTGGATGAGATCCGCACTGCCATCGAAGCGGAGCTGGAAGCCAAAGCGGCGGAAAAAGGCATTACCATCGAGTACAAGGATTTCAACGGCCAGAACGACGCTACCACGCTGAACCAAATCGGCACGCAGGTGGTTTCCGATGGCTATGACGCGGTCATTCCCATCGCGACGCTGGCAGCCCAGTGTATGGCCACTGCCTGTGAGTCCACCAAGACCCCGGTAATCTACGCAGCGATCTCTGACCCGGCGGCTGCCGATTTGACCGGCATCGATTATGTTACCGGTACCTCTGATGCGCTGAACACCCAGTCCATCATCGATATGATGTTGGCCGTCCAGCCTGACATCCAAACCGTTGGGCTGCTCTACTCCAACTCGGAAGCAAACTCGGTCACACCCATTGCCGAGGCCAAAGAATATCTGGATTCCAAAGGCATTGCCTATATTGAAAAGACCGGCAACACCAACGACGAGATCATGACCGCCGCCGCCAGCATGGTAGGGCAGGTAGATGCGGTCTTTACCCCCACCGATAACGTGGTTATGGGCGCGGCAGCCGCAGTTTCCGAAACGTTGACCGAGGGCGGTATCCCCTTCTATACCGGTGCCGATAGTTTTGTCACGGCGGGCGCTTTTGCCACCTGCGGCGTAAACTACACGGATTTGGGCACCTACACCGCCGACATGGCACTGGATATTTTGGAAACCGGCACGGTGCCGGAATACCATGTGATGGATGGCGGCATCATCACCGTCAACACCGACAGCGCAACGGCGTTGGGCATTGATTATAGCACCTTCCAGAATCTGGCCAGCAAAGTGGTGGAAGTGGCCACCGCTGCCCAGTAATCGGAGTACCCCCAAGGGAAAAGGACGTAGACCGTCCTTTTCTCTTTTGTTGCGAAACTCATGCAAAAGGAGAGTCTGACCCATGTTTACCGTTGCCACCGTGCTGAGTGCACTGGAACTTGGCTTTATCTATGCGCTGGTCGCCATGGCTTTGTTTTTGAGCTTTCGGGTGCTCAACATCGCCGATATGACCACCGATGGCGCCTTTACGCTGGGGTGTGCAGTGTCTGCCACCGCCGCTGTCGCAGGGCATCCCTTCCTCGGTCTGCCGCTGGCCATGCTGGCAGGTGCGGCTGCTGGTTTTATTACAGCTTTTTTGCAGACCCGGCTGGCGGTTCCGTCCATTCTGGCCGGCATTATCACCAACACCGGTCTGTATACCGTGAACTTGGCGGTCATGGGGTTCTCCTCCAACGTGCCGATGCTCAAAACATACACCATCTTCACCGCAGCCCAGAATCTGCTGGGAGAAAATGCCCCCTACAAGCTGCTGGTAGCTGCCCTCATCACAGTGGTGGTCTGCGTGCTGCTGATCCTCTTTTTGGGGACGCGGCTGGGATTGTCTATCCGGGCCACCGGCGATAACCCCGATATGGTGCGGGCTTCCTCCATCAATACCACCTTTACCATCACAGTGGGCCTTTGCCTTGCCAACGCCATGACGTCGCTGTCCGGTGCGGTGCTGGCTCAGTACCAGAAATCCGCCGACATCAATCTGGGCACCGGCATGGTGGTCATCGGACTGGCTTCGCTCATCATCGGTGAGACGCTGTTCGGTCGTGGTGGGCTGTGGACCAAAGCCGTGGCGGCAGTGGCCGGCAGTGTGATTTATCGGTTTATCATTGCCCTTGCGCTGCGAGCCAATGTGCCGTCGGAATGCCTTAAGTTGATTTCTGCTGTCATTGTAGCGTTGGCCATTGCGGCCCCGGCCTTGCAGGCGCGGGCTGCTTTCCGGCGGCGCCGTGCCCATGCCGAGAAAGAAGGTGCTTCCCATGCTTGATCTGCAACACGTCAGCAAAACATTTAACCCCGGAACGGTCAATGAAAAGGTGGCTTTGCAGTCGGTGGACCTGCATCTCGACGAGGGCGACTTCGCCACCATCGTAGGATCCAACGGCGCAGGTAAGTCTACGCTGTTCAACGCTATTGCCGGAGAATTTATTGCCGATACCGGCACCATCACATTGGCAGGGCAAGATATCACAATGATGCCCGATTACCGGCGATCCAAGGTCATCGGACGGATGTTTCAGGATCCCCTCAAGGGGACCGCACCCCATATGACCATCGAGGAAAATCTGGCACTGGCTTTTTTGCGGGCCTCCAAACAGACCTCGCCCTTTTCCCGTATCAGCCGGGCTGACCGAGCGCTCTTCGCCGAAAAACTCTCGGCGCTGGGATTGGGTCTGGAAGATCGGATGAAGCAGCCGGTAGGCCTTTTGTCCGGCGGCCAGCGGCAAGCGCTGACGCTCTTGATGGCTACCCTTGTTACTCCCAAGCTGCTGCTGTTGGATGAACACACAGCGGCACTGGACCCCGCCACGGCGGAAAAAGTGCTGGAACTGACCAAGAAGATCGTGGCCGAACATCACATCACCTGCCTGATGATCACCCACAATATGCACGATGCCCTGACGTTGGGCAACCGCACCTTGATGATGGATCATGGCCGCATCGTGCTGGATGTAGGCGGGGAAGAGCGGGCCCATATGACGGTACCGGAACTGCTGGAACGCTTTGCCCAGAATGTGGGCCACCAGCTGGATAATGACCGGATTTTGTTGAGCAAAGATGCCTAAATACCAAAAGGACCATCCCGGAAGGGGTGGTCCTTTTTGGTTATTCGGTGGGTTGCCCCGGCCAGCCGTTGGTCTGGGTGGTAGTCCCATCGGGATACATCCACAGAGCTTCAAGACCCGGCTGGGTTTCCAGCAGGCGGCGGCCGTCTGCTTCGGGCAGACAGAACAGTGCCGTGGAAAAGGCATCGCCAATCCCGCCGCCCTGATCGGTGGTCAGGACGGCCACGCTGCTGACATACTGTGCCGGATAGCCGGTGGTCAGATCGATCAGATGGGAATAGCGCACACCCTCGTATTCAAAGTAGCGCTGGTAGTCGCCGCTGACAATCAGATTGCATCCATTGGGCAAGGCCAAGGTCTGGATATAGGCGGGATCATCGTTCCACGGGTTTTCCACCCCTACGGTCCAAGCCCCTTCGCCGTTGGCCTTTTCTCCGATCGCCCGCAGATTGCCGCCAATATTCAGCAGGGCACTGTCCAGTCCGCGAGCCTCGGCAGCGCTGGCGGCTAACTCTACGGAATACCCCTTGGCTACGGCGCCCACATCCAGTTGCAGGTCCGGGTCGGCAAAGAAGACGGTATGCGCGTTGGGGTCCAGTTGCAGGTCGGCGGCGTTGCAGTGCGTCAGGGCATCCTGAATCAGAGCGTCCGCCGGTGGGGCGGGGGTATCGCTCTCCCGGGCATCGTGCCATAGCGACAGAACGGCTCCGGCAGCAATGTTCACCGCGCCGTCCGTTTGTACCTGTTGGGTATACCAGTTGAAAAAGTCGAACAGATCTTCGTCCACAGCCACCGGCGCGGCAGCAGCTTGCGCATTGACGTCGCAGAGGTTTACCATGCCGTCATAGTGGTGATAAATATCGAAAAGCTGGTGGTAGTGGAGCAGTTCAGCATGCAAAGCATCCATCTGCTCGTCCCATTCCGCTTGACTGCGGGCATATCCCTTTACCACCGAAACGGTATCGAATAGATCAAACCACGTGGTGGTGTATAGTGTACGGCGGTTCCACAGGCTGTAAGCAAAGATACCCGCCAACACCGCTAAGGCGGCAAGCCCCAGCCCTACACGCTGCAGCCGGGACTTCATTCCTTGCCCTCATTCACGGCGTCGTGTTCCTGATTCAATTCCATCAGTAACTGGGAAAGCGTCCATCCTTTGCTGGTGGGGGTCACCATTGCCCGCAGAGGCAGATCAGCGCCGCTCTTACCAACAAGATCAATAAACCGGCCCAACTCACCGTTCTGGTGGCTCAAACCACTGACGATCATCGCGGGGCGTTCCGGTACAGCGATCAGCGGTGCAAAGTCGGGGGCAGGTTTCCCGGCACAAAGGTCCCCCACAAGGCCGCCTAAATCACCGTTGCCCACGGTACGCAGCGTTACGCCGCAGCGGCGGGCGGCCTGTTCTACGGCCTCGTACCCGGTGCAGGAGTCATCAAACCGCCACAGCAATGCGCAGCGGGGCTCCCGAACGATGTGTGCTTTCATAGTGTCACCTCATGTTACGAAAAGGTGCGCCGTCTTTCGGCGGCGCACGCAAAAGTTTTGGATTACAAATCGGGATGATATTCTTTGCAGGTGCATTTCTTCCACTTCAACCCGCTGCCGCAGGGGCAGGGATCGTTGCGGCCAATCTTGGTTACCCGCACCGGCGTGGAACCCTTGGTGCCCGCTTGGGCGGGGGCGCCTTCGCCGGTGGGCTTGGCAAGCTGTTCCCGCTTGGGCTGGGCGTTCTGCTGACGAATCTCGATGGTCAGCAGCATGTGGACGGCATCCTCCCGGATGGAGGCGATCATCTCATCGAACATGGCAAAGCCTTCGATGCGGTACTCCACCACAGGATCGTGCTGACCGTAACCGCGAAGTCCCATACCCTGTTTGAGCTGGTCCATGTTGTCAATGTGCTCCATCCACTTGGAGTCTACATTGCGCAGCAGGCAGATGCGCTCCAGTTCCCGCATGGTAGGGGCACCGTACTTGGTCTCTTTGGCGGTCAGGATGTCCATGCCGCGCTTGTACAGCTCATCGGCAATGCCTTCCCGGGTCAGCTCACTGAGCTGGGCCGTGGTGTAGTTGAAGTCGGTGGGCAGGCACAGCCAATTCATGAAGTGGCGGCGCAGCCCGGCAAAATCCCAGTCATCCACGGTTTCGCCGTTCAGGTAGTTGGCGCAAGCATCGTCGATGCTCTGACGCATCATCTCATGCAGCTTGTCGGAAATATCCTCGCCGTTCAACACCATCTGGCGCTGTTTGTAGATGATCTCGCGCTGCTGGTTCATTACGTCGTCGTACTGCAGCACCTGCTTACGGATAGCAAAGTTGGACGCTTCCAGCTTCTTCTGGGCACTTTCGATGGTGTTGGTGATGAGCTTGTTCTCGATGGGAACATCTTCCTCAAGGCCGAGGCTGTCCATCAGGTTCTGCACCCGCTCGCCGCCAAAGATGCGCATCAGGTCATCTTCCAAGCTCAGGAAGAACCGGGACGCACCGGGGTCGCCCTGACGGCCGGCACGGCCGCGGAGCTGATTGTCGATACGGCGGCTCTCGTGGCGTTCGGTACCAATGATGAACAGACCGCCCGCAGCCCGCACGGCCTCAGCTTCCCGTTTGATTTCCGGTTCAAACTCGGCGCACAGTTCGTCAAAACGCTTGCGGGCCTGCAGGATCTCGGTGTCCTCGGTGTCGGCATGGCCGTCGCACTCGGTGAGCAGCATCTCCAGCTTGGCATCGATATCCGCTTCCGGCGGGGTGGGCAGTTCGGTGCCGGTAGCCTTGGCGCGGGCCTTGGCATGCTCGTATTCGTCCTTGCGCTGATCCAAGTCCTTGGTCAGCTCTTTGGTCAGTTCCTTTTTCAGGGCTGCCTTGGCCATATAGGTCACGTTGCCGCCCAGCATGATGTCGGTACCACGACCGGCCATGTTGGTAGCGATGGTCACGGCGCCCTGCTTGCCGGCCTGCGCAACGATCTCTGCCTCGCGCTCATGCTGCTTGGCGTTCAGTACGTTGTGCTCGATGCCGCGCTTTTTCAGCATCTTGGACAGCGCTTCGCTCTTTTCCACGCTGACGGTGCCTACCAGAACGGGCTGACCCTTGGCATGACATTCGGCCACCTGCTCGATGACAGCATTGTACTTGCCATTGACGGTCTTGTACACGCTGTCCGGCAGGTCCTTGCGGGCACGGGGCTTGTTGGTGGGAATGCTGACGATCTGCAAGCCGTAAATCTCGCTGAATTCGTCCGCTTCGGTAGAAGCCGTACCGGTCATGCCGGCCAGCTTGTCGTACATGCGGAAGTAGTTTTGGAACGTGACGGTAGCCAGCGTTTTGCTCTCGGCGGCCACCGTGACGCCTTCTTTGGCCTCGATGGCCTGATGCAGACCATCGTTGAAGCGGCGGCCGTACATCAAGCGGCCGGTGAACTCGTCCACGATGATGACTTCGCCATCTTTCACGATGTAGTCGGTGTCCCGGTGCATAACGCCCCGGGCTTTGATCGCGCCGTCAATATAATGGCGCAGAGCCATGTTGTCGGCGTCGGCCAGATTCTCTACACCGAAGAAGGCTTCGGCTTTCTGGACGCCGGATTCGGTCAGTGTAGCGGTCTTGCGCTTTTCGTCCACCACATAGTCGCCGTCGACCTGTTCTTCGGCGGCAACCTTGTCGTCCAACTCCACAATGACGCTCTTTTTCAGCGTCTTGGCAAAGTCATCCGCCCGCTTATACATCACGCTGGAATCTTCGCCCCTGCCGCTGATGATCAACGGGGTACGGGCTTCGTCGATGAGGATGGAGTCCACCTCGTCCACGATGGCGTAAGCATGGCCGCGCTGCACCATGTTGGCCTTGTAGACCACCATGTTGTCCCGCAGGTAATCAAAACCAAATTCGTTGTTGGTGCCGTAGGTGACGTCGGCGGCGTAGGCCTTTTTACGGTCGGCAGGCTCCACACTGTGGACGACCAGACCAACAGTCAACCCCAAGAAACGGTAGACCTTGCCCATCCACTCGCTGTCGCGGCGGGCCAGATAATCGTTGACGGTGACAACATGAACACCATTGCCGGTCAAAGCGTTAAGGTAGACAGGCATGGTGGCCACCAGTGTTTTACCTTCACCGGTCTGCATCTCGGCAATGCAGGCGCGATGCAGCACAATGCCGCCGATGATCTGCACCGGATAGGGCTTCAAGCCCAGCACACGCCAGTCGGCCTCGCGGCAGACGGCAAAGGCTTCGGGCAGCAGGTCGTCCAGCGTTTCGCCCTTTGCCAACCGGTCTTTGAATTCGGTGGTCTTGGCTTGCAGCTGTTCATCGGTCAGCTTCTGCATCTCCGGCTCCAGCGCCAGCACTTTGTCCGCCAAAGGCTGGATCCGCTTAAGCTCTTTGTCCGAGAAGGTACCGAACAGTTTTTCAAAAAAAGACATAGGAAAACCCCTGTTTTTCCGCCGCTAAAGAGCGCGGCAATCTAGTATTACACACTCTACTATAATACACCCGCACAGGGGATGCTGTCAAACCTGTGCGGGTGTATTTCAAAATTAATTTACGGTTTTGTGGGGGGCGGGCAGGCTCAGCAGAATCAACATCACGAAGATGCATCCGAAGCCCAATGCGTCCCAGAGGGTGAAGGGGGAACCCAGCACCAAGGTGCTGATGATCGCAGCCGTGACCGGTTCGGCAAAGCTGTACAGGCTGGCGCGTTGGGGACCGCTGAGGGGGACACCGGACATATACAAGCTAAAGGCCAATACATTGCCTACGATGACCACCACCACGATGCCAAATACCCCCACAGCGCTGGGAACATAGCCCATGGACCAAGGGCGGAATACCAGATGGAAGAGCACACCGCCCATCAGGAATGCCCAACCTTGCAGCATAGGGGTGGGGTACTGGGCTTGCAGGTTTTTGGGCCACATGGTATAGATCACCACGGTGCAGGCGCAGACGATACCGGAAATCAGCGCAGCCGGGCTGATGGCCAGACTGGTCAGACTGCCGTGGGTGGTCAACAAAAAGACGCCCACCAAGGCCAACAGAATGGAGCACAGCTCAAACAGCCGTGGGGCCCGGCGCTGCTGCAGACACAGTACCAGCAAAATCAGCACAGGGGACAGGTCCTGCAAAATGGTGGCCACACCGGCGGTGGAAAGTTGGATGGTCAAGAAGTAGAGAAACTGGCAGCAACTGACACCAGCTACGCCGTAGATCAATAGGTCGAGGGTGTTGCGGGGGTTCTTCTTCACGTTCCATGGATCGAAGAGCTGTTTGCGGTTCTTGACAAAGTAAAAGCCGCAGAGCAGCAGACCGGCCAAGAACAGACGAATGGGGACCAACCAGGTGGAGTCCATATTCTCCCGCGTGAAAAGGTATTGGCCCATGCAGCCGGAAATTCCCCAGCATGCCGCGCCGCTCATCGTAAGAAGGGCACCTTTTACCCTGTCAGACATTGTCTCCTACACTCCTTAGAATAAAATCAGCCGCTTCCGGCAATCCCGGTACCACCACGGCACCGGTGCGATGCAGAATCTCGGGCGGTTGGTGGCCGCCGCTTTGCAGCACGCAGTGTACCCCCAAGGCTTGCGCCACCTCAAAGTCGTGGGTGGTATCGCCGATCATTACAGCCCGGCTGGGGTCAAACCCCGCTTCCTGTAAGTAGGCAAGACCTAGTGCCACCTTGCTTTTGGCATAGATATCGCCCAGCCCCAACAGGTGGTCAAAATAACGGGTGACATCCCGCTCTTCCACCTGCCGTTGCAGAGTGGTGATGGGGCTGGCCGACAGAATTACTTGATGCAGTCCTGCGGCAGAAAAGGCGTCCAGCGTTTGCTTGGCGCCGGACATCAGGGGGCAGGAGGCGCTGGCCGGGATGTAATCTTCCATAAAGCGGTTGGCCAGCGCATCAAAGCTGTGGCGGGAAAAATCAAACCCGGCCCGGACGTAGTATTCTTGTACGGGAAAACCAAAAATCACCCGGTACTGATCGCGGTCGTACCGCTGGGGATAGCCGTAGTGTGCCAATAGACGGTTGAGCGCGTCTACACAAAGGGCTACATCATCCAGCAGGGTACCATTCCAATCCCACAAAATCAGTTCCGGGCGCATATGAGGTTACCTCAGATTATTTTTCGGTGAAGATCTGTTTGAGCGCGGCGTTGGATTCGATGAGTTTGACCAGCGCCACACCCAACACGGTGCAGCTAACCAATTCGCCAATCCCCACCGAGATGCCATTGCTGACGCACAGCAACCACAGAGGGGCGCTCATGACGGTATAATCGGTGAAAAAGACGGTGATCTCGATGCCGACGATTACAGCATTAAAGAACACCGGCGGCAGAGAAGCCGGAATCGCCAGACCTTTGATGCGCAGATGGCGCAGGCGGTAGGTCACAAGGCAGGCCAGCAACGTTGCCAGCGTGCCGAAGACGACGTCGATAATGGTGGAGCCGAACAGATTGGCCAAAAAGCAGCCCAGTGTGACGCCCACGATGTATTCAGCCCCAAAGACGGGCAGCAGGCAGAGGGCTTCCGCCACACGGACCTGCACCGCGCCGTAGCTGAAGGGGGCCAATACCAGACAAAGCACCACATACACCGCAGCGATGACAGCACAGCGAACCATACGTCGAACCGAGGTGCGGCCTTCGGTGCGGGGCAGGGTAAAGCGGACGGCCAGATACGCTACCACAAGGGCAACGACGAACAAAATACCAATATACATACAAACACTCCGGCGGATAGATTTTGACCGCATGCCAGACCGCCAGCCTGACACCGGTTTGCGCCGTGCAAAGCACGACGGAGCCTAAAATCCTAAGTTGCTCAACAAAAAGTTATTATAGCAAAGCGACCTGGCGGTTACAAGGGGGGCGCAAAATAAAATTTGCGCAAATTGCCAAAACGGGCTTGACTTTCTTGGCTAAACAGATTATAATTCAAGAGTTACATGCCGGTGTGTTGGAATTGGCAGACGAGACGGACTCAAAATCCGTTGGTGGTGACACCGTGTGGGTTCGACCCCCACCACCGGCATACGAAATCCCCGGGAACTTCGGTTCCCGGGAATTTTTGTGTTGTAAAAAAGCGGGAAGGCGGTCCCCCCCTTTTTCTTTGAAGGGGACGATTGTCTTCCCGCAGAACGGATAACCGATGGTTTTCTATGACTGGGCGCCTTGCATCGGTCGAAGGCCGTTCAGCGTCCGGCGTGTCCAATTTTGCGCAGGAGCTTGGACAACAGAAGCAGGCAAAGACCGAACAGCCAGACCGACCAAACGGCATTGTCGGTAATGATCAGTCCGGCGCGGGAATAGGTACTGCCCTTGTCCCGCAGGGAATAGAAAGAGAAAGATCCAGTAAACAAAGTGGAATCGGGGCGTCGTTTGTACAGATAAGAATGGAATGCACACGCATAAATCCCTCCTTTAGGTGGCATACTGTCACCCAAAGGAGGGATTTTCATGTCCGTATTTAAAAAACTGTTGTTGTTGCTGGCTATTGTAGGCGGCATCAACTGGGTTATCTACGGCATCTGGGGGTTCAACGCCGTGGGGTGGTTGCTGGGCGGCAGCCTGAACTGGTTGGCCCGCACCGTCTTTATCGTGGTCGGTGTGGCAGCCCTCTGTCTGGTCCCCAGTCTTTTCATGGGCGAGGAGCCCCGGCCGGAGCCCCGTACCCATTGACCCTCGGCGGGCAGTAGCCCGCCTTACATAGTTACAGAATCGGTCCGGCGTCCAGACGGGAACTGCGGGCATGCATGCCCACGCTGAGCACCAATCCCACCGAGAAATAGACCATGACCACGCTGGACCCGCCGGCAGAGAAAAAGGGCAGTGTCACGCCGATGACCGGCAATACCTGAAGATTCATGCCCAGATTGATGACACATTGCACGAAGAGAGCGGCAAAGATGCCCACGCAGATATAACGGCCCAGAGCGTCGCTGCTTTGCATAGCGGTGCGCAGAGTGCGCATGCAGAGGGCAAAGAGCAGGATCAATACGGCGGCAGCGCCTACAAAGCCCAGCACGTTGGCCAGATAGGCGAAGATGAAATCGTTCCAAGCGTTGGGCACAAAAACGTGCTCGCCGCTAAAAAGCCCTTGCCCGGTCAGACCGCCGGTGCCAATGGCCATCGAACCCTTGTTTTGCTGGTAGGTAATATCGGACAAGGCTGGATCTTCCGGTGTCAGAATGGCCATGATGCGCTGGAATTGGTAACCCTTGAGCAGATTGGGCTTTAAAGCCAGCAGGGAAATGCCGCCCACCACACCGGCGGTCAGTACGCCGCCTACCAACCAGTGGGACAGCCCGCCTGCGTAGAGCATGATGAGGCCGATGCCCAAAAAGACCAGCGCGGTGCCGTCATCCCCCTGCAGGTGGATCAAAACCGGCGGAACGAGGATGTGGGCGAACAATAGGAGTAGATTTTTAGGCCGGTTGACCTGCCCCCGCAGTTGGCTCAGGTGAAGGGCCAATGTCAAGATAAAACTGATCTTGGCCAGTTCGGCAGGCTGAAAGGTCATACCGCCCACACGGTACCAACTGTAATTGGAGGTGCCGCCGGCGTCATAGCCGATGGTGAGTACACCGGCGTCGACATTATGGAAAAAGAGGGTGGGCAGTACCAACCCCCATGCCACGGTGGCGTGCAGCGGCCAAGCGCGGGCCAGTGCGCGGTAATCCACAGTGGAAAAGACGATGGCCAGCATCACGCCCAGCAAACTGGCAATGACCTGTACCGAGGCTTTGTTGTTGGAGCCTAGCTGATTGTACCCCAGCGAAACCAGTACCACAACACTGAGCGCCGAGCACAAAAGGCACAAAGCCAGATATAGCCCGTCAATACGGCGCAGATAACGGCGGATCAGTGGGTACATAGGTGAACTCCCTTCGGGTGGTTTCCCTTATTATAGCGCAAGAACGCGGGTTTGACCACGGCTGTGAATTAAATTTTACAAATCACCGAATGTGTACTATAATAAATACGAGTATGCAGCAAGGAGTATGACGGCTATGCAGGAATATACCACACATTCCCGGGAGGAAACGGTAGCCTTGGGGCGCACCTTCGCCCAAACGTTGCCGTCAGGGGCGCTGATCGCCTTTACCGGAGGACTGGGGGCGGGCAAAACCGCTTTTTGTCAGGGACTGGCGGAAGGACTGGGGTGTACCGACCCGGTGAGCAGCCCGACTTTTGCCATTGTCAATTACTATCGTGGTCCTCGGCCGTTGGCCCACTTCGACCTGTACCGCATCCATACCGAGGGGGATCTGGCGGCTGCCGGATTCTATGACTATCTGGATATGGGGGCGGTGGTAGCCTGCGAATGGAGCGAAAACTGTGCCGATTTGTTGGCGCAGGAACAGCCTATCCGCATTCATATCGAGCGAGTGGACGAAACGACCCGGCATATCACGATTGAATGAATACAAACTGGATACAAAAGTGGAAATATTACATAACGTATAGGTGATTGTATGAATATCTTAGCGGTGGATACAGCAGGCAAGACCGCATCGGTGGCGATCCTGCGGGATGACGTACTGCTGTATGAAACGCAGTGCAACAATGGCCTGACCCACAGCGAAACGCTGCTGCCTATGATCGATACGGCCCTGCGGACCTGCGGCATGACAGTGGCGGATCTGGATTTGCTGGGGGCAACCAATGGTCCAGGCAGTTTTACGGGGCTGCGCATTGGGTTGTCGGTCATCAAGGGGCTGGCGCTGCCGCGGCAGATCCCCTGTGCGCCGGTGTCCACGATGGCGGCACTGGCCTACGGTATGGCGGGGCAGGGCACCGTGATCGGTGCGCAGGATGCCCGCCGCGGGCAGGTCTATTGGGCGGCTTTTGACCTTGCCAGCCATGCACGGCTGACCCCTGATGCCGCCGAACCGGCTGCGGCGTTGGCGGAATTTGTGCAGAACTGTAAAAAACCGTTGTTTTTTGTTGGCGACGGCGCCGCTTTGTGTTACAATATCTATGGACAGGTGCAAGGTGTGGCTCCCTGCCCGGCCGCGCTGCAAGTGTTGCGTGGTGCTGGGGTAGCGCTGGCCGCCAAAGCCCTGTGGGAGAGCGGCGACTGTGTGCCGCCCGCCGCCCTGCTGCCGGACTACCACCGGCTGAGTCAGGCGGAGCGGGAACGCGCCGAGAGAGAAAAACAACAGGGGGAACAAACCAATGCAATTTGACAAACCCATCGCGCTGGCAGCCGATCACGGCGGCTATGAACTGAAAGAAGCCATCAAGGCCCATCTGGACGAGCTGGGGGTAGCGTATCAGGATTTTGGTACCGACTCCACCGCCAGTGTGGACTACCCGGATTTTGCCGCTGCGGGCTGCAAGGCTGTGCAGGACGGCCGTTGTGTGCTGGCCATTTTGTGCTGCGGTACCGGCGTGGGCATGTCGATGTGTGCCAATAAGATGCAGGGCATTCGTGCTTGCTGCTGCAGCGATACTTTTAGTGCGGAGTTCACCCGCCGCCACAACGATGCCAACGTGCTCTGCATGGGTGGCCGCGTGGTAGGGGCCGGGCTGGGCTGCCAGATCGTGGATGCCTTCCTCAATGCGACCTTCGAGGGCGGCCGCCACCAGAAGCGCATCGACAAGATGATGGCGCTGCAAAACCAGTAAACACTGTTTTTCCGGCCTGCCGACGCAGGCTGCCGATAAAAAATGTTTCATAAGGAGATTGTACCATGAGCGTTGTCGAGATCGTAGATCATCCCCTCATTCAGCACAAGATCAGCCTGTTGCGGGACCGTAACACCGGCACCAAGGAATTTCGTGATCTGGTGAGCGAGGTTGCCATGCTGCTTTGCTACGAGGCTACGCGGGATCTGCCCACCGAGGAAGTGGAAGTGGAGACCCCCATTGCACTGGCTCGCACCAAGGTGCTGGCCGGCCGTAAGCTGGCGCTGGTGCCCATTCTGCGCGCCGGTTTGGGTATGGTGGACGGCATGCTGTCCATGATCCCTGCTGCGAAGGTGGGCCACATTGGTTTGTACCGCAACGAAGAAACGCTGAAGCCCGTTGAGTATTACTGCAAACTGCCCAACGACATCAGCGAGCGGGAAGTCATCGTTCTGGATCCCATGCTGGCCACCGGTGGCAGCGCCTCCGATGCCATCACCCAGATCAAGAAGCGGGGCGCCAAGCACATCAAATTCATTGGCCTGCTGGCGGCTCCGGAAGGCATGAAGGCTTTGCATGAGGCCCATCCCGACGTGGACATCTACGTGGGCGCGCTGGACGAGAAGCTCAACGATCAGGGGTACATTGTGCCCGGCTTGGGCGATGCCGGCGACCGGATCTTCGGCACCAAATAATTCCTATCCCCAAAATACCAACCGGGGCGCAGGACATTTGCCTGCGCCCCGGTTTTTGCATCTTACAGCGAGAAATCTTCCGGTGCGGTATGCAGTTCTACTGTGCGCCGCCCCAGCGTCAGCAGTCCGTCCCGCTGCATCTGGGAAAGCGTACTGCTTAGCGCACTGCGATCCACCCCCAAAAAGTCTGCCAACTGCTGGCGGTCAAAGGGCAAACTAAACCGTAAGCTGCCATTTTTGACAGCCAGCGCTGAAAAGTAAGCCGTCACCCGCCCGCGAATGGTTTTGGGAGCGGTGTACAGATTGCGCCGGGCCAGACCTAGGTTTTTGCGCGCCGCAATGCGCAGTAGGTTCTGGGTCATCTGTTGGCGCCAGTTTTCCGGACCGGGTTGCAGCAGATGGGCAACGGAAAGAAAAAGTGCTTCTCCATCACTGGCAGCCGTTACATTCACCAGCAAAGGCTCCTGCGGCAGACAGGCGTAGGTCTCGGCAAAAAGGTCTCCTTCTTCGGCTTGCCCCAACAGTGTTTTATTTCCCCAGACATCCAGATGTTCAATGTGTACACAGCCGGAAAGTACCAACCCCATATGGGTCATCCGATGCCCGGCCTGCAGCAGCAATTCCTCTTTGGCAAAAGGGCGGCGCCGTGCCTCCAAAGCGGCCAAGATGGCCGGTAGCTGCTCCGATGGCAGGCCATGAAAGAGCGGAGTGTGGGGGAGTTCTTGAATTTCCATGGTTTCCCTCCCAAAATGTTGTTCCTACAACATACATAGTAAAGCCATTGTAGTAAACTAGCTGCATAAAGTCAATACGGAGGCATTTTTTATGAAACGACGCATCATTCAAATCGATGAGAAGAAGTGCAATGGCTGCGGCGCTTGTGCGGCGGCTTGCCACGAAGGCGCTATCGCCATGGTTGAAGGCAAGGCTCGTCTGATGCGGGACGATTACTGCGACGGGCTGGGGGATTGCCTGCCCACCTGTCCCACCGGCGCCATCACCTTTGTGGAACGAGAAGCTGCTCCCTACGATGAGGCGGCGGTACTGGCCGCCAAGCAGCGCAAAATGCAGGCGGCGGGCGGTTGCCCCGGCAGTGCGGCTCACACTTTGCGGGGGGGCTGTCCCGGCAGTCAGGCCAAGGTCCTTTCGGGCGCGGTGGAAGCACCTGCGGCTCCTACGGCGGCACCCAGCCGCCTGCGGCAGTGGCCGGTGCAGATCAAATTGGTGCCCATCGAAGCGCCCTTCTTTGACGGGGCCAAACTGCTCATCGCGGCGGACTGCACGGCCTACGCTTATGCGGCCTTCCACGAGCGGTTCATCCGCGGGCGTATCACGCTGGTGGGATGCCCCAAGCTGGACAGTGTGGATTACAGCGAAAAGCTGACCGAAATTCTGCGCCGCAACGATATTCGGGAAGTGACAGTGGTTCGGATGGAAGTGCCCTGCTGCGGCGGGCTGGAGCAGGCCGCGAAGCGCGCACTGCAGGCCAGCGGTAAGTTCCTGCCGTGGCAGGTGGTGACCATCTCCACCGACGGTCGGATCCTCGATTGATTTTGAAAAAACCTCTTGACTTCAAGTGCGCTTTAAGTGTTACCATGGACACAAAGCTACAAGGTCAGGAGGTTTTTTCTTATGGAAGATCGTATCGAACGCTGTGCGGAAAAATTTGGCATTCTGTTTGGCGCAGCCCCGGCGGGGGACGAGGGCACCGATCCTGAATTTATGAAGATTCTGCAGCGCTTTATCTTTGGGCAGGTATGCTATACCGGTGAGCTCAGTGATGAGGACCGGGAACTGGTCACCGTTGTGGTGTTGGCCGTCAACCAAACGCTGCCCCAGCTCAAAGCCCATGTGGGGGCGGCCCTCAACGCAGGCTGCACGCCCATTGAGATTCGGGAAGCAATCTATCAGTGTGCCCCCTTCATCGGTTTCCCCAAGACGCTCAATGCCATTGGGACGATGAATGAAGCCTTTACCGCCGCGGGGATTGCGCTGCCGCTTCCGGCACAAGGGACCGTAGGGGAGGCGGAGCGCTATGATGCCGGGTTGGCTGTACAGGCACCGCTTTACGGCAGCGAGATCGCGGACCGGTACAGTGATCTGCCGCCGGTGTATGCCGAAGCGATTCCCCGCTATCTTACCGAGTTTGCCTTCGGGGATTTTGCCACCCGCAACGGGTTGGACACCGCCCGGCGGGAACTGCTCAATCTGGTGGTTTTGGCTGCGTTGGGGGATGCGGAACTGCAAGTCAAAGCCCATGTGACGGGAGCCGAGAAAGCGGGCAACAGCCGGGAGCGGATTCTGGCTGCGCTGCTGCATGCTATGCCGTATATGGGAATGCCGCGGCTCTTCAATGCTCTGAACGCGGCACGGGCCGTTTGGGCAGAGGCTTGAGCGAAAAAGCCCCCACACATCCATACAAAAAAGAGCCTTTCCCGCAAGGGAAAGGCTCTTTTGGTATCAGTTTTTCAATGCCTGCATAGGGGCAGGGATGCGGCCACCGCGGTGGATCATAACGGCGGGGCTGTACTTGCTGATGGGCATGATCGGAGCATGACCCAGCAAGCCGCCAAAATCTAGCACGTCGCCGGCCTGATGACCGATGGCGGGGATGACGCGGACTGCTGTGGTCTTGCTGTTCACCATGCCGATGGCGGCTTCGTCGGCAATCAGGCCGCTGATGACCTCGGCAGGGGTATCGCCGGGGATTACCACCATGTCGATGCCCACCGAGCAGACGGCAGTCATCGCTTCCAGTTTTTCCAGCGTCAGGCTGCCGCAGTTGGCGGCCTGAATCATGCCGTCGTCCTCCGATACCGGGATGAAGGCACCGGACAGACCACCTACATGGTTGGAGGCCATCACGCCGCCTTTTTTCACGGCGTCATTGAGCAAGGCCAGACAAGCGGTGGTGCCGCAGCAGCCGCAGCTTTCCAGACCCATCTCCTCCAAAATGTTGGCTACACTGTCGCCGATGGCCGGGGTGGGGGCCAGCGACAGGTCGATGATGCCGGCAGGCACACCCAGCCGTTCACTGGCCAGATTGGCTACCAGCTGACCCAGACGGGTGATCTTAAAGGCGGTACGTTTGACCAACTCGGCAACTTCGTCCATGGGGGCGTCTTTGGGCAGTTTGGCCAGTGCGGCGCGGACCGCACCGGGGCCGGAAACACCCACGTGGATCTCGCAGTCCGGCTCGCCGGGACCATGGAAAGCACCGGCCATGAAGGGGTTGTCCTCCGGCGCGTTGCAGAATACCACCAGTTTGGCATCGCCCATGCACATGTTGTCTTTGGTCAACTCGGCGGTTTGACGAACCACCTGCCCCATCAGACGGACGGCATCCATGTTGATGCCCGACTTGGTGGAACCTACGTTGACACTGGAGCAGACAATATCGGTTTCGGCCAAGGCACGGGGGATGGCTTCGATCAGGCGCTTATCGCCCGCAGAAAAGCCCTTATGGACCAGTGCGCCGAATCCGCCGATAAAGTTGACACCCACAGCCTTAGCGGCCCGGTCCAGCGCCTTGGCGTAAGCCACAGGGTCGGCGTCGGGTGCTGCGCCCAGCAGCATGGCGATGGGGGTGACGCTGATCCGCTTGTTGACGATGGGGACGCCGTACTCGGCACTAATACCATCTACCACCGGTACCAGATTGCCGGCCAGCCGCACGATCTTATTGTAGATCTTCTCACAGGCTTTGTCGCCGTCGGGGTCGATGCAGTCCAGCAGACTGATGCCCATGGTGACGGTGCGGACGTCCAGATTTTCGGCGGTCAGCATCTCAATGGTCTCGAGGATATCCCCGCTGTTTAAAATTCTCATAGATCCTGCTGCCTCCCGTCAGATGGTGTGCATGGCGTCGAAAACTTCCTGACGGGTCATGGTGACCTGCATCTTCATTTCGTCTCCCAGCGCCGTAAAGCGGTCACGCACAGCAGCGGGGTCGGTGGTGCAGTGGTTCAGGCTCACCAGCATGATCATGCAGAACATATCCTGCATGATGGACTGGGAGATATCTTCGATGTTGATGTTGAGTTCGGCGCAGACCGCGCTGACCTTGGCGACAACACCCACGGTGTCGCGGCCGATAACGGTGATAACAGCTTTCATGGTACGATAATGCCCCCTCATTCAGAATGATTGTATTATACCAGAGTTTGCACACCGGTGCAACCGCGGGGAAAACAAAAACGGGAGAGGTCGAAACCTCTCCCGGAAAAGTCAGACTGGTTACGGCAGCTGGGGCGTATAGGCTTCCAGATGACGGGGCTTGCCCTTGAAGGCAATGGCGATGGCGTCGGGGCCGGTATTGGCACTGACGGCGGCACCCAGTTGGAAGGTGGTCAGCGGCGCATGGCCAAAGGTCTTCTTGCAGAGCTTGACCAGCTCATCCCGTTTGGTTTTGCTGGACGTATAGCCGACGATGTAGGGCATATCCCGCACATCGTCCACACGGCTGGCAACCCATTTGACCATAGCGGGGGGCACGGCGGCGTCGCCCCGTACCTTGGCCTCTACCTTGGAAACACCCTCGTTCAAGCTGATGATCGGCCGGATGCCCAGCAGGTCGCCGACCACGGCGGCTGCGGCGCTGACGCGGCCGGACTTCTTCATCTGCTTCAGGCTGTATGCCGCGAGGCACACCTCTGCACAGTCCAGATTGTACATCATCTCTTCCACGCAGGTGGCCAATTCGCCGCCGTTGCGTACCTTGCGGGCGCACTCGCACAGATGCCATCCAAAGACCATCGAGTAGGTGTGGCTGTCCAGCACCTGAATCTTCAGCTTATGGCCGGGACGCTCCTCTTCCAGCATTTCTACCGCCTTCAGGGCGTTGTTGTAGGTGCTGGAACCGTTGCTGTTGATGCTCAAGTGGACAAGATCGGTGTATCCCTCGTCCACATAGCGCTCGTAGATCTCACACCACTGCAGTTGGGTAATGGCAGCGGTAGTGGGCACGCCCTGTGCATCCCGCATGATCTGATAGAATTGGTCGTTGGTGAAGTCCTTGCGCTCGATGTACTCGGTGCCGTCCACATTGATGGGGAACCCGACCAACTCGATGCCGTATTTTTCCGCCAGATCCTGCGGAATATCGGCAGAAGAATCCGTCAAAAATCCGATTTTGCTCATTTTACATCCTCGCTCCATTCGTACCGGGTCAGCTGTCCGTGGGTTTCCAGACCGGCAAAATCCCATTGCCGCAGGACCTCATACACACCGACCGCTACCGCGTTGGAAAGGTTTAAACAGCGTTCCCCGTGCCGCATAGGCATGCGCACACAGTCCGCTTCGTGTTGGACCAGCAGCTCTTCGGGCAAACCGGCGTCCTCCCGGCCAAAGACCAGATAGGCTCCGTCAGGGTACTGCACATCCACATGGCGGTGCGGTCCTTTGGAGGTAAAGTAAAAGAACGGCCCTTTGTTTTTGCGAAAGAATTCCGCAAGATCCTGATAATATGTTATATCAAGCTGGTGCCAATAGTCAAGACCGGCACGCTTTAATTTTTTGTCATCGATGGCAAATCCCATAGGCCCTACCATATGCAAACGTGCTCCGGTAACTGCGCAGGTACGCGCAATATTGCCGGAATTTTGGGGAATCTGCGGTTCTACTAAGACAATGTTTACGGTTGGCATACATTCACTTCCTGTTTTTTCCGGCAGCAGCCCGACGGGCTTACTGCGCCATCAGTTTGGGGAGGGCGGCTTCCAGCCAGACGCCCAGCCGTTCATCGGCACCTTCCGGTGTCATACGGATACAATCCGCTACGAAAGCGGCTGCTGCCTGTACGGCAGCCTGCGGCACGTTGCCCTGCAGGATGCGTCCTACCAGTACGGCGCCAAAAATATCGCCGGTACCATGGTACATCCGGGGAATCAGCGGGGTTTTCACAAAATAGCCCTGTCCGCCCCGAGCTGCCCCTACACAGCCGATACAACGGCCATCCGACACACCGGTCACACCGGTGACCACCACTTGCGGCGCAATGCGGGTCAACCGGGCGGTCTGTTCTGCGGCCTGCTCGGCACTGCCTACCCCGGGCAGCGGGTCCCCCAACAGCAAGGCGGCTTCGGTGACGTTGGGGGTGATCAAATCGGCTTTGCTGCACAGGTTGTACATGGCGGGGACCATTTCGGCGCCCAGCCCTTTGTACAGGCGGCCGCCGTCGCCCAGCACCGGGTCCACGACCTTGAGGGCTTGGGGCCACAGTTCAAAGGCTTGCTCCACCAGTTTGGCTTGTGTGGGGTCGGATAAGTACCCGGAGTAGATGCAGTCAAAACGCAGTCCCAGCCGTTGGTAGTGGGCCAAAGCGGCGGGGCCGTAACCGGGGTTGGAAAGCTTGGCGGGGGTACCCAGTCCGCCGGTATGGGTGGAAAGCACAGCAGTGGGCAGTGCCACGGCCTGCACGCCTAAACAGGACAGCACAGGCACAATAACCGACAAGGCCGCTCGGCCGAAACCGGGCAGATCATGAATGGCTAATACGGTTTTGGGTGCATTGGACATAGACAAGGTTCCTTTTGTTGTGTGATTTCTCTACGATTCTATCACAAACCGGCCCACAAAAAAAGGCGTATTGGGGCGAAAGAAAACTTTTCCCCGCTTTTTTCGGAAGAAATTTCGCATAAAACGGACCGGACGGCACATGCTAAGGGCGTACCGGAAACACACAAAGGAGGGGCATACAATGAATGTATCTACGATGGCATCTGCGGCAGTTGGTATGGCGGTGGGAGCCGCTGTGATGGGAATGGCCACACAGGATCGCCGCCAGATGCGCAAGACCGTCCACAAGCTGGCCAAAGGCGCAGAGAAAACGCTGGTGGATCTGGACAAAGCCGTGCAGCAGATGCACTGGTAAACCGAAAAAGCTCCCAGCCGTTCGGCTGGGAGCTTTGCTTTGAATCTGTTACAGGATGCGTACTCGAATGGCAGGCTCGATGCCGCTCAGTTCGGCGGCCAGCGTGTCGGTAAGGTCGCCGGTTACATCCAACAGGGTGTAGGCCACGTCCTTCTTGCTCTTGTTGACCATGTTTTCGATGTTCAGATGCGCGGTGGTCAAGATACCGGTGATGGCCGAGATGGCACCCGGCGTATTTTTGTGGATAATGCAGATGCGGTGACCGCCCACCCGGGGCTGGCTAACATCCGGCAGGTTGACGCTGTGGGTAATGTTGCCGTTCTTCAGGTAATCGCTGAGTTCGACGGCGGCCATGGCCGCGCAGTTGGTTTCGCTTTCGGGGGTGCTGGCGCCGAGGTGCGGGGTGCACTCCACGCCTTTGACCCCCAGCAGTTCCTCGGTGGGAAAGTCGCAGAAATAATGGGCTACTTTGCCGCTGTCCAAAGCATCCAGCAGGGCGGCATTGTCTACCAGTTCCCCGCGGGCGAAGTTCAGTACCCGCACGCCGTCCTTGCACATGGCCAGCGTCTGGGCATTGATGGTGTGGCGGGTAGTGGGCAGGTAAGGAACATGAATGGTCAGGTAATCACAGCGGGGCAGCATATCGCCTAAGGTCACGCAGTGCTGTACGCTGCGGGAAAGGCTCCACGCGGCGTCGATGGAGATGTAGGGGTCGTAGCCCAGTACCTCCATGCCCAGCGAAACAGCGGCGTTGGCCACCTTAGCGCCGATGGCACCCAATCCGATGACGCCCAGCGTTTTGCCGCGCAGTTCGGGACCTACAAACTGTTTCTTGCCTTTTTCCACGTCTTTGGCGATGGTGTCCCGGCCCTTTAAACCTTGCGCCCAGTGTACGGCATCGACCATGTTGCGGCTGCCCGCAATCAGTGCGCCGATGACCAGTTCTGCCACGGCGTTGGCATTGGCGCCCGGCGTGTTGAAGACTACAATGCCGGCGTTGGTGCAAGCTTCGATGGGAATATTGTTAGTGCCGGCACCGGCGCGGGCGATGGCCAGCAGGCTTTCGGGCAGGGGCATCTCGTGCATGTCGGCACTGCGCACCAAAATGCCCTGCGGTGCGGCGGCATCGTTGTCAATCTCAAACTGGCTGGCAGGCAGTTTGGCCAAGCCTACCGGCGAAATAGCATTCAGTGTTTTGATGGTATACATAGCGACCGTCCTTTTTCTGGTTTATTGGTGCTCTTTGCGGAACTGCTCCATGAAGGCAACCAGCTTATCGATGCCTTCGGCGGGCATGGCGTTGTAGATGGAGGCGCGCATACCGCCTACCAGACGGTGGCCCTTCAAGTTGACGAAACCGGCCTCGGTAGCGGCGGCGCAGAAAGCCTTGTCGGTGTCGGCGTCGGGGCTGGTGAAGGTGACGTTCATCAGGCTGCGATATTTCTTCTCCACCGGGTTGTGGTAGAAGTCCTGACTGTCGAGGTAGTCGTACAGCACCTTGGCTTTGGCTTCGTTGCGCTTCTTCATCTCGTCCAGACCGCCCACCTCATGTTCGAGGTAATTCATCACCAGACCGGTCATATAGATGCACCAGCAGGGCGGCGTGTTGTACATGCTGTCTGCGTTCAGCAGGGGGGGGTAATTCATCATAGTAGGAATCTGCTCGGGGGTCAGGCCCTTGGCGCTGTGCCCCAACAGGTCCTCCCGGACAATGGCAACCGCCATGCCGGCGGGAGCGATGTTTTTCTGCACGCCAAAATAGATCACACCGTATTTGCTGACGTCCACCGGTTCGGAGCAGATCATCGAACTCATATCAGCCACCAGCGGGATGCCATCCACCTGCGGGACTTCCACGTATTTGGTGCCGAAGATGGTGTTGTTCTGGCAGATATGGATGTAGCTGGCGTTGGGGTCATACTCGATGGCCTTTACGTCGGGAATGTAGGTGAAATTTTTGTCCTTGCTGCTGGCTGCAATGCGGGCCGTGCCGAACTTGGCAGCTTCTTCGGCGGCTTTTTTGCTGAAGTTGCCGGTGACCAAATAATCGGCGGTACCGGTGGTCATGAAATTCAGCGGGACCATCGCGAACTGCTGGGTGGCACCGCCTTGGAAAAAGCCGACTTTATAGTTGTCGGGAATCTGCAGCACACGGCGCAGAGAGGCTTCGGTGTTCTGGATGATCTCATCGAACCACTTGCTGCGGTGGCTCATCTCCATCACGCTCATGCCGGAACCATGATAATCCAGCAATTCGGCTTGTGCGGTTTTCAGAACGGCTTCCGGCAACATGGACGGGCCGGCGCTGAAGTTATATACTCTTGCCATGATTGTTTCCTCCATTTACACTACAAATGGCAGCGCGCTGGGCGGCTGCCTTGTGCCGCGCCGCTGCGGCTATGCATTTATTATACGAAGGTGGTTCTGCTGGAACAAGCGGGCAAAATCCCGAAAAAAGGGGGCAAAAGGCGGGGTGTTTCTGTAAAACGGCAAACTGTCTTTAGTAGAAAAACAGTATATACCACAAATGTAAAAGAAAAAGAAAAAGACCCACAAAATGGGGCCATGAAAATTGTGCAAGCTGACTACTGGACAGAATAGCTACTACAAATGTAAAATATAAAAAGAAATATTACTACAAACGTAAAAGGGAAGCAATATGGAAACACTCTCTCGCAGTGAAGAACAAGTGATGACCGCACTTTGGGAGTGCGGCAGATCGGCTACGCGCCGTGAAATCGCGGCCAAGCTGCCGCTAGATTGCCACTGGGCGGACACTACGCTGTTGAACTTTTTGCTCCGGTTGGAGAAAAAATCCTTTGTCCGCTCCGAAAAGCAGGGCAATAAGAATCTGTATACACCGTTGGTGCGCCGTTTGACCTACTGTGGTGCGGTCAGTGAAGCGCATCTGCGAACGCTGTATGGCGGCGACCTGCGCGGCTTTGTGCGCGCGTTGGCCGACACCAACCGAATCAGCTATGCCGATATTGAGCGATTGCTGCGGTGGCTGGGCGAATACCAAGCCGCCAATCCTGAATACGACTATGAGTGAGCGGAGGGCTCTGCGGCGGGCAGGTCCGGCTGCATCTCGCACATATCGGGCCAAAACCGTTTAAAAACGTGGCCTTGTTGTGCCCGTTCGTTGCGGCGTTCTTCGATGGTTAACGCACGGAAAAAGCGCTTCCAAAGGGCTTGCCAGTTTTGTTCGGACTCGTCGGTGGAAGGCTCGTAGTGGGTCATCGTCAGATATTGAACGTGATTTCCTTGCCGAAGCAATGCAGAACCGTGGGTGGCATCAAAAATCAGAAAGTCCTCATCGGGCAGCCGGCTGCAAAAATGGCCGCGCAGCAGTGGCAAGACGTGGTGTTTGGGATGAATGACGGCACCCAACATGCCGTCCCGCTCCTCAAAGCGGATGAACTCAATGTAGCGGTGTGCCTCCCCGGTGACAGCGCGCTCTATGGCAAAGGCAGCGGCCGCATCGGCGTTGCCCAGCATTTGAGCGGCTCGGGGGCCCAAATCAAAACAGAGCCGGGCAAACCGTAGCAAACTTAGATCTTTGCCCGGCTCGGTGCAGAGAAAGCCGGTGGTGATGCGGTCCCGTACGACCGAGCCTAAACGGCGCAGGCCGGTGGCTACGCGCTGCGCATGGGCGGGATCGGTGAGAATTTCCCGCATGCCGAACAGCGTCATCTGGCCCTCCTCCGGGGAACAGACCGCAGACGGGATTTCATGGCGGGCAAAACTTTCAAAAATGCAGCACAAAAAACCGGCAAAACTGCCGTCATAGTGGTAGGCGATATCGCTCACATTCGCTGCATAAGGCATGTCAGGGCCTCCTCCCGCACCAACTGGGCGGCTTCGTGGGCGGCCACTCCGTGGTCCGCCAGTTCATGGACGGCAGGGGCGGCTGCCGGTAAAGGCTTGGCGGTAAAATCATCCAGACTCAACTGCTGAACGCCCACGCCGAAAGCTTTGGGATCCAAGAGAGCCCCGGCAATTTCGGCACGGGTCCCGTGACCCGGCGCATGGCCGTTGCAAGTGATAAAATACTGGGCACGTTTGAGCACCACCCCAATGCGCTTGAGTTCCGGCATGCCCAGCGTTTGCAGGCGCCGCGCCTGTACGATGCGGGTGGCACTTTTGGGGCCGATGCCCGGAACCCGCAGGAGAGCAGCGCGGTCAGCGGTGTTTACCTCCACCGGGAAAAACTCGGGATGACGGACCGCCCAAGTGCATTTGGGGTCCAGATAGGGGTCGAAGTTGGGCTCCTCCTCGCTGAGAAGCTCTCCCGCAGAAAAATGATAGTACCGCAGCAACCAGTCCGCTTGGTAAAGGCGATGCTCCCGCAGCAACGGTGGCCGGGTGGAAAGAGCCGGCAGGCGCTCGTCGGACACAATGGGAAGATAAGCAGAGAAGAATACGCGCTTCAGCGCGTATTTTTTGTATAATCCTTCGGTTAGGTTTAGAATATGGCGGTCACTTTCCGGGGTGGCGCCGATGATCATTTGGGTACTTTGCCCGGCCGGGGCAAAGGCGGGGGCACGCTTGTAAACCGCCAATTCCCGACGGCTTTGGGCACTTTGAACGGCGATCTGCCCCATGGGGCGCAGAATGGCGTTTTTCTTTTTGTCGGGTGCCAGTTGGTTCAAACTGGCTTCGCTGGGAAGTTCAATGTTGACAGAGAGCCGGTCGGCCAGCAAACCCAGCCGTTCAATCAGCAGCGGATCGGCACCGGGGATTGTTTTGGCATGGATGTAGCCGCGGAAATGATATTCATTGCGCAGAATGCGCAATGCTTCGATCATCAGTTCCATGGTCCGGTCGGGGGTGCCCAATACGGCACTGGATAGGAAGAGCCCCTCGATATAGTTGCGTCGATAGAAACCGATGGTCAGATCCGCCAATTCCCGCGGTGTAAAGGTGGCACGGGGGCGGTCGTTGGAACGACGGTTCACGCAGTAACGGCAGTCATAGGAACAGGCGTTGGAGTAAAGAACTTTCAAAAGGGAGACGCAGCGTCCGTCAGGGGTGAACGCATGGCAGATGCCTGCTGCCGCACAGCTACCCAGACTGCCGTGTTCCCCCGGGCGATCCACGCCGCTGGAAGTGCAAGCTACGTCGTATTTGGCACTGTCGGCCAAAATCTCCAGTTTCTCACCCAAATCCATTGCTTGTTCTCCTGAAAAAAGGGTATAAAAAATACAGCCCGCCGCATACGCTTGTTTGACAAGCCTGCCGCGGGCAGCATTTTTTGGGCTGATTTCTGAAAGTCCACATTATGGGACAAGCAGCTTGATACAATACAGATGTTGGCGGAAGGTTACCACTTGGCTTTGGTTTCGACCACCTTGCCGGCAATGTAGAGATGATCCAGTTCTTCCCCCTTGATGACCAACTCCTCATAGGCGGGGTTGAAGGGATGCAGAATGACCGAGTTGCCACGCTGGATGTACTTCTTTAGGGTGCCTTCTCCGTCTGCGCCGTAGACAAGTACGCCAAGGTCACCGTTGTCCAGCGTGTTCTGACGATGGACCAGCGCCAAATCTCCATCCGAGATACGCGGTTCCATACTATCGCCTTTGACCACAAGGTAGAAGTAGTTCTGCGGATCTTTTACGCTGGCATATTCCTTGCCGTAGTCCTCCTCAAAAGCGAGGGAACCGTAACCGGCCCGGACGGTACCCACCACCGGGATCAGACACTCGGCGTAACGGCTGAAGGCGTACCGTCCCACAGCCGGTGCCTCCGCAGGGCTCTTTTGCAAACCGAGCAGAACATCCGCAGTGGTGTCCAAAATCTCTGCCAGACGTGCAACGGTCTGGGGATCCGGGGTGGAGCGGCCGGTCTCCCATTTTCCTACGGCTTGCTGGGTAACGCCCAGCATCCGGGAAATTTCTGCTTGACTGAACTTTTTGGCTTTGCGGGCTTCTTTCAATCGATCTGCAAACATAGTTGTACTCCTTGCTGAAAAAGAGGTGATGGGTAATATGCAGGTTTGTTATCCTTATTATACAACCCAACGTGGTCTTTGTAAAGAGAAAATGCCAAAATAAATCAAAATAAAGTTGTAAAATTCACTTGACAACAACTCAAAGTAGTATTATAGTAGAGTCAATGAACAACAAAGAGTTGTTACATGCGGCGAATGCGGGGCGGCCCGCACAATAAAGAAATGGGGGAACCAAGTATGAAACAGGCGTGGATCAAGGCAATGGTGGCAAAATTGGCGGCTACCGGATCGATGGTGTTGTTTTTGGTATTGGTTCCGGCAGTAGCAGCCGGATCGCTGCCCCTCTGGGCTGCGGGTTTGCTGGCGGTAGTGGGCATTCTGGCCCTGAATGTAGCTTGCGGCATTCTGCTGCCTGCGGAGGAAACGACGGTCTCTCGCAGGGTACAACCGGCCCCCAAAGCGCAACCGGTACAACTGCGTGTTGTACGTGGCGGCCGAGCGGCGTAATCGCTTTGCTTACCCCTACCATTGTGTAGGTGTTGTGTATAATCCAATGACCCCCGGGCGCATATGCGTCCGGGGGTTGTTGTTTCAGGTGCGGTATGGTACAATGCCCACAAAGGAGGGCGTAGATCATGAAAACAGTATTGGAAGTTTGTGTGGACAGTCTAGCTTCGGCAAAAGCGGCAGCAGAAGGCGGCGCCGACCGGTTGGAGCTTTGCAGTGCGCTGGCTGTGGGCGGTCTAACCCCTTACAGCGAATTGTTGCAGCAAATCAAAGGCGTTTGTGCGTTGCCGGTGCGCTGCCTGATGCGCCCCCGGGCAGGGGACTTCCTTTATGAGGAAACGGAAATCGACCTGCTGTGCGCCCAGATTCGTAATCTGCGTCAGTGCGGAGCGGATGGCTTTGTGATTGGTGCCCTGACGCCGGAAGGGGATCTGGCGGAGCCTGCTATGGAGAAATTGCTGGAGGCTTGCGGGGATCGGCCTGCAACGCTGCATCGCTGCATTGATGTGGCCCGAGATCCGGCGGCGGTCTACCGTGCCGCCGCTCGGCTGGGGGTAGATACGGTGTTGACCAGCGGCGGTGCAGCTAGCTGTCTGGAAGGTGTGGACGTATTGGAAACACTGTTGGCACTGCGGGATGACGGTCAGGGGCCCGAGGTGCTGATTGGCGCAGGGGTTCATGATAAGGCGATCGAAACACTGTGCCGCCGTCTGCCCGGCGCCCGGGCTTTTCATATGAGCGGTAAAAAGCTGGTGGAAAGCGGTATGCGTTTTCGTCGGGAAGGCGTTCTGATGGGATTGCCCGGATTGGATGAATGGCATATCCAGCAGACCGATGCCGAGGCAGTGCGTGCGGCGCAGGCGGTACTGCATCGGTGCGTATAAAGGAGGAAGAGGTCATGGCGATACAGCTAAGACCATGGAAGGCGGAGGACCGGGCGGCAATAGCTGCCCTTTGTGACGCGGTGGACCGGCGTTTTTTGTCGGACCGCTTGCCCCAGCCGTACACCGAGGCGGATGCCGATAGTTGGCTGTGCTATGTACGGCAGCACGATGAAAAAGAGGGGCTTTTCCGGGCCATTCTTGTCGATGGTGAGGTGGTCGGGATGATCTCGGCGGAGCAGAAGCAGGATGTCTACCGAAAGGATGCAGAGCTGGGCTATTCGTTGGCTACCAACCGGTGGTCCCAAGGGGTGATGACCGAGGCGGTACGCCAGTTCTGCCCGTTGGCCTTTGCGGCATTGGGGCTTGTCCGCATGACCGGTATGGTGTATGAGGAAAACATCGCGTCCCGCAAAGTGTTGGAGAAGAATGGTTTTGTTTTGGAAGGGACCCTGCGAAAGGCGGTCATCAAAGCGGGGCGGGTGCAAAATCTGTGCATCTATGGAAAATTGAACCCAGAGGCAGAAGGGTAAAAGGAACCTTGCGAGGCAAAGCAAAATCCCCCTGACGAAGCGTGGGCTTCATCAGGGGGATATTTTCGTTGGGAAAGAGGCGGTACTCAATCCTCGGCGTAGGGGTCGTCGAATAGACTGACCACCGAAGTTTTGTCCAGATCCGTGGTATCGTATCCTCGCATCGATTCGACGGGGGAAAAATCATCCATCGGGGCTGGGCGGCGGCGTCCATGGCGGGAACGGCGGCGAGGCCTCTCCTCGGGTTCCTCCTCCAAGAGCGGATCCTCGGAATTGCCGGCATAAGTTTGGGCAAAGACATCTGCCTCAATATCGGGAACGTCAGGGGTCAAGTCCAGCTCTTCCAGCAAACTTTGGATGGAAGCACAATCCTCCGGCACATCGGTCAAGCTGGCGCCGTAGTGGCTGAACAGTACGGTGCCGTCCTGATCCAGAATGAGGGTCAAGGGCAACTGCTGCGGCGTGCCTTTGACGGCGCGATAGCCTTGCTTTTTGGCCTCCCGCAGGATACGCCACCCCTCCAGCGAATAGGTCATCAAGGTGCTGCTGCTTTGGGGAATGGCAAGATAGTCATACAGCACCCCTTCTGCGTCGCACAGCAGGGGATAGGGCAAGGTGTCGGGGCCGATATTCTGGGCAAGCTTATCCGCACGGGAACGCACCACCAAAGCGAGTGAACCATCCCGCAGCGCACCCCAAGTCTCAGCATAGCGGCTGGCAAACGTCCGGGTGATGGGATGGCCGAAGTTGGCCATAAAAATCAGCACCAGAGGACTTTTTGCGGCCAACAGGTCGCGAAAACGGTTCTGGGCGCTGTAAGGGGTGTCATACAAAAAGAAAGGGAGCTTGTCCCCGACTGCGATTCGATCTGCCATGAGAGGCTCCTCCTTTCTTCAAAATCTTGTAAACTACCCAAAAACCCGGACAGGGTGAGCCGTCCGGGTGTAATGTCAGAAAAACCCCGCTGGGCCGTCTGCAGCCAATCAAAACCTACCGGTACAGGCAGGTGGGTGCCCTGCGATTGCGTTCGCGCTCCCTTCTTCCGCCGAAGCGGGAGGTCTGCGGTCCGGCAAGCGACACAGGCTCCCAATATTTGATTAGTAGGATTCTATAAAGGCTGCAACAAGTCGTACCGAGCAGGGGTGTGTACGAAACCTTAGTCCAGTTCGGAATCGTCGATATCGTACATGGCGCGCAGGCGCTCCTCAAAGACTTTGCCGACAGTCAGCAACTCTTCGTCATCATCCACGATGTCCATATATTCGCCTTCGTCATCGGTGCCGATGCGCATCAGGATCAATTCGGCATCTTCCTGCAGGCTGGCGGGATCTTCCTGATAGGGAATCACCGCCAGATAGCGGGTGCCATTAACTTCGGTAGCGTCGATGACCTCAAAGGTGACTTCCTGCCCGTCTTCATCCTCCAGCGTCAGAAGATCGGGTTTGGCTTCCTCCAGCATTTCGGGGCTCAGCTCGTCAGACATGGTCGGTCCCTCCTGTGATTGGAAATTTTACTGCCTTTAGTGTACCCTTTTTTTCACAAAACGTCAAGGGTGTTCATAGCGCGTGAAGTGTGCTATACTATAAGTAATTACAAATTTTTGGAATCCGGGGAGGGCCAGCCATGAAGAAGATCGCCTGTGCGGCGATGGCGCTGTCGCTTGTTGTATTGTGCGGCTGCGGCGGGAACGGAAAGTCCGCGCCCAAGCGAGCCGAAGTCACCAGCGAAGAACGCCAGTTTGCCACGCCTTCGGAAGGGGATTTGATCGCGATTTTCACCACCAATCTGGGGGAAGTGCGGGCGGTGCTGTACCCTGATGCGGCACCCATGGCCGTCTACAATTTCGTAGGGCTGGCTCGTTCGGGGTACTATGACGGTACGGTGATCTGGCGCAGCCAGTACGGTTTCGCGGTGCAAGGGGGCGATGCCACCGGCACCGGTACGGGCGGCTCCACGATTTGGAGCAATAACCCCTACCCGTTGGAAGCGGATGCCGGGCTCAAACATTACGCGGGGGCCCTGTGTGCCGCCTTTGCGTCGGGGGGCGACGTGAGCGGCGGCAACAGCCAGTTCTACTTTGTGGAGGCGCTGCCCGACAGCGTGGATGCGACCCAACAGGAACAGATGGCCCAGAACGGTTACAGCGAAGCCCAAATTCAAGCCTATGCCGCCGCCGGCGGACTGCCCTATCTGGATAACACCGACACGGTGTTTGGGCAGGTGTATGAAGGCATGGATGTGGTGGATGCCATGGCCTGCGTAGATACCGAGCAGGATGAGGACGGCAACGAAACTTGGCGTCCCACCGAGGAGGATACCATTACCATCCAGCAGGTGACCATTGCCACCTATCCGGGTCCCACGACAGAGAAATTGGAGGCCCAAAGCGACAGCACCGACACGGCAGATTCCGCCGCAGAGGAAGACGCTGTGGGCTGATGCAGCCCTCTACCCTTAGCATATGCAGAAAAATCCCTGCGCACGCTTGGCAAATCTGCCAAAGTGCGCAGGGACTTTTTGGTATAAGTGCTGTTATTTCTTGGTGTTGCCCCCCATGCGGCGGTCTCGGCGGGCATATTCTTCCAGTGCTTGGTCAAAGCACTCTTTGGTAAAATCGGGGAAAAGCACCGGCGTAAAGTAGAACTCCGCATAGGCACACTGCCACAGCAGGAAGTTGGAGAGCCGTTCTTCGCCGCTGGTACGGATCATTAGGTCCACCGGCGGCAACTGACGGTACAGATGGCTTTCGATGGTTTTTTCATCGATGGCCTCCGGGTTCAAGGTGCCGGCCTGTACTTCCCGGGCAATGCCGCGCACCGCATCGGTCAGTTCGGCGTGGCTGCCATAGTTCAGGCAGAAGTTCACAATGCCCTTGGTGTTATCCTTGGTCAGGTCCATCATGTAATCCATGGCGTCCAGCACACGCTGCTGCAATCCTTCCCGACGGCCGCTGAAAAGGACCTGACAGCCGCGTTCGTTCATCTCGTCGGCAATGGTACGGAAGTTGTTGGCAAACAGATCCATCAGATAGCCGACTTCCTTGGCGTCCCGGGCAAAGTTCTCTGTGGAAAAAACATAGAGAGAAAGCACATGAACACCGCGATCCCCCACGGCATAGCGGGTGATTTCTTTCAGACGGTCAAATCCCGCCTTGTGACCGAAGCTGGCGGGCAGCATACGCTGACGAGCCCAGCGGCGGTTGCCGTCCACGATGATGGCGGCATGGGTGGGAATACGAGAAGCAGTATCGTTGGGCATGGCAGGAAACTCCTTTGTTTACGTATTTTCAGAAGGTTGAGGCTGTAACAGCTCGGGCGGCTCTTCATCTGGATGATGGGCGCGCCAGTTGAGAAAACTCTCCAGAATCACGGCGGCGGAAACGGAATCCAGCCGCTCTTTGCGTTTTTGGCCAAAGGTGTTGTTGTCCGCCAAAATGGCGGCGGCAGAAACGGTAGTGCGGCGTTCATCCCACAGCACCACGGCACAACCGGCAGCGTTGGCCAACCGCTGGGCAAAGCGGCGGCTTTTGGCGGCACGGGAACCTTCGGTGCCGTCCATATTTTTGGGCAGACCGCAAACGATTCCCTCAGCGCCCCGCTGGACGGCCACGGCAGTGACCGCAGCGGCGACCTTGTTCATACTTTTTTCCTCGATCTGCGGTGTGATGGGGCTGGTGATGGTCTCCGAAGCATCGCAACCGGCCAATCCGGTGCGGCTGTCCCCGTAGTCAACGGCAAGCCATTTCATTGCGCAATCTCCTTTGGTCATGGGATTGGCTTCAGTATAACACGTTTGGCCCGGCAACGCAAACAAAAACCGCCCCGAAGGGCGGTCAAAGCGGTTAAAGCAATCCGTGGGGCAAGCGCCGGTCCAACTGGATGGTCAGCAGTGCGGCCAATGCAATTTTCAGGGCGTCTGCCGGCAGGTAGGGCAGTACGCAAAGGCTCAGCGCCACCAGAAGCGTGCTGTGGGTCAGAAACATGAACCAGAGGGTACCCAACAGGTAACAGGCGGCACAGCCCACGGCCATCGCCACACAAAGCGGGACAAAGCGGCGTCCCAGCAGGCGGGCCAGAAGGCCGGTGAACAATGCCGTCAGAATGTATCCCACGGCATAACCGCCGGTTTTTCCAAAGATCGCCGCCGGTCCGCCTTGAAATCCGGCCAGCACCGGCACCCCAATCGCGGCCAGTGCCACATAGACGGCCAGACTGGCGGTGCCCCAAACCGGTCCCAGCATACTGCCGGCCATGCAGGCGGCAAAGACCGCCAAATTGATGGGGACACCCCAGGGCATGGGAATGGCGATTTGGCTACAGATGGCGGCCAGAGCGGCAAAAAGCGCACACAGCACAAGACGGCGCACACGGGTAACGGATGTGGTATACATGGAAAAACTTCCTTTCAATTCAGATTGGGTTGGGGTACGATTTGAACCTCGCCGCTTTGCAGAGCAACCAAATATTGGCTGCCTTCGGGGCGCACCAACAAGCGGCATTCTTCGTCCAAAGCCACAGCCGTGGCACGGTAGGGGGAACCCCGCCCGGGGCGGACTTCCACCAGACGGCCGGGCAAGACCTGCCGGGCGCGGTAGTCGGGCAGATAGTCTTGGGGGCGACCGTGGCGGTAGAGAGACCAAAATTCATGTAAAAAGGCGGCGGCCAGTTGGGTGCGGGCGCCTGTGGGCGGCGTGGTTTCAAACAAACTGCCGGCGATGCCCTGCAATTCGGCAGGCCAGCCGTCCGGCGGGGGCAAAAGATTGAAGCCCAGCCCCACAATGGCGTATTCCAACAGGCCCGACTCCACATCCATCGAAGCCTCGGTCAGGATGCCGCATACCTTTTTACCATTCTTCCATAGGTCGTTGACCCATTTGATCTGAATGGTGCCGCCACAAACCGACTCGCAGGCTCGGGCGGCCGCGACGGCGGCCATGACGGTTAAGAATACCGCTTGTCGGGCAGCTAGCTCGGGACGAAGCAGCAAGCTCAGATAAAGCCCGCCCGGTGGGGAGAAAAAGCTGCGTCCGCTGCGTCCCCGCCCGGCGGATTGGGCTTGGGCGATCAGGACCAACCCTTCGGGAACCGTGGCATCGGCCCGGGCCCGCAGGGCCGCGTTGGTGCCGGGCAGGCGGTCGTATACTTCGATCCGCAGATCCTTGGCTGTATCAGGCGGCAGAAGCGCGGCAATGGCATCGGCATGGAGCACGTCCGCGTCAGGGGAGAGGGTATAGCCCCGGTTGGTGACGGCTTGAATAGGCACGCCGTCGGCCCGCAGCGAAGCAACCGCTTTCCAGACGGCGGTGCGGCTGACCCCCAACCGCTGCGCCAACTCCTGTCCCGAAAGGTAGTGCCCGCGGGCTTCCTCCAACGCGGTAAGGACCTGCGATTTGACCAAAGTGCTCCCTCCTTTGCATGCCACCATTCCAGTATAGGGCGTGCACTGCAAAAATGTCAACGCGATTGGCGGCTTAGGGTTGACAATCGGCGCAAAAAAAGAAGAGATCCGCAAACGCGGATCTCTTCAGAAAAACAATGGGAAAAATTAGCGCTGGATACGGCCGGAACCGTCGCCACCAGCCAGCTTCTCCACCTCGGAGACGGTGACCATGTTGAAGTCGCCCTCGATGGAGTGCTTCAGGGCAGAAGCCGCAACAGCGAACTCCACAGCCTCCTGCGTGGACTTGCCGCTCAGCAGGGCGTAGATCAAGCCGCCGCCAAAGCTGTCGCCGCCGCCAACGCGGTCCACGATGCGCAGCTCGTACTTCTTGCTGAAGGCGTACTCGTCGCTGGCAACGTCGTAGAGCATGGCGCTCCAGCCGTTGTCAGAAGCAGAATGGCTCTCACGCAGGGTGATGGCCACCTTCTCGAAGTGGAACTTGTCAGCCAACTGCTTGGCCACGCTCTTGTAGCCCTCGCGGTTGATCTCGCCGGCGTAGATGTCGGTGGCTTCGGCCTCGATGCCGAAGACGTCCTTCGCATCCTCCTCGTTGGAGATGCAGACGTCCACGTACTCGCACAGCTTGCTCATCGCTTCGCGGGCCTGCTCGCGGGTCCACAGCTTGCCGCGGTAGTTCAGGTCGCAGCTGATCTTGGCGCCATGAGCCTTAGCAGCCTTGCAGGCAGCCAAGCAGATCTCGACCACATTGGGGCCCAGCGCCGGGGTGATGCCGGTGAAGTGGAACCAATCCACGCCCTCGAAGATGGCGTCGAAATCGAAGTCCGCAACCGTGGCATCGGCCATGGCAGAATGAGCGCGGTCGTAGATGCAGACAGAACCACGCTGAGAAGCGCCCTTCTCGTTGAAGTAGATGCCAACACGGTCACCACCGCGGGTGATCTTGCTGGTGTCAACGCCGTAGCGGCGCAGAGCGTTCACGCCGGCCTGACCGATGGCGTGGGCGGGCAGCTTGGTCACGAAAGCGACATCGGCGCCGTAGTTGGCCAGAGAAACGGCCACGTTGGCTTCGCCGCCGCCGTAGGTGTACTGCAGGGTATCGGTCTGCACAAAGCGCAGATGATCGTAGGGCTGCAGACGGATCATGATTTCACCAAGAGTAACGATTTTCATGGAGAACTCCTTTATCTATGGTTATTTTTTGCAAAACACGTTGTGGGAGGGGGCGCGATTAGCGCTGGACCAGATGGATGGCGAAGCCGGCGATCTCGTCCGCGAAGTAGATCGCGGTGGTCTTGCCGTCCTTGACGACCTTGCTGTCCATATCGAACTTGACGCCACGACGGCCCAGATGATAGACGGCGCGGTCCACGTTGTTGGTCAGGATGGCGATGTGACCATGAGTGCCGCGGCCCGGCTTCTTCATGATCTCAAATTCCTTCTTGCCCACAAAGATGCTGCTGTTGCCCGGCTTGACGGCCATGCTCAGCAGGCTGCCGATCATCTCGGCGGTCTTGGCGGCCTCGGCCTCGTCGGCGCAGTTGATGCCAATGTGGCCCAGTTCCAGACCCAGCATGGTATCGACAGCCTCGCGGCACATAGCGGTGATCTCGTCCCAAGCGCCGGCCTTGATCTTGTCGCTCTTGCACATCCAGGTGCCGCCCACGGCAAAGATCTGGTTGTAGGCCAGATACTCGTTGACGTTCTTGGCGTTGATGCCGCCGGTGCACATCCACTTAGCGGTCTTCAGGGCGCCGCCGATGTTCTTCAGCATGGCAACACCGCCGTTGGCCTCGGCAGGGAAGAACTTGATGGCCTCGCAGCCCAAGTTCATGGCCTGCTGCATCTCACCGGCGCTGCAGGTGCCGGGCATCATCAGGCCGCCCTTTTCAAAGACGTGCTTGGTGACGTTGGGATCAAAGCCCGGAGAGACGATGAAGGAAGCACCGGCCGCCATGGCGCGATCAGCCTGATCGGTGGTCAACACCGTGCCAGCGCCCAGCAGCATGTCGGGCAGCTCCTCGTGGATCTTCTTGATGCACTCTTCAGCACAGGCCGTGCGGAAGGTGACCTCCGCGGCGGGCAGGCCGCCGTCCATCAAGGCTTTGCACAAAGGCAGCGCCTCGTCCACGCTATTGAAAGCAATGACCGGAATGATGCCGATCTCGTACACACGCTGTACAATAGGATTCATAGCAATTCTCCTTCACTAGTTTGGTGCGCTGTACCACCGGGATCCCGGTGCATATCCACGCACTTGTTTACTATAATTATATCCAGCGGGACGGCGGGCGTCAATCGGGCAAAATAGACAGCGATTGACGCACATTTTTTGTCGTAAACGCTAAGCATTCCGCAATTCGGCATGGGTCTTGCAAAAAGGGACGATCCTTGTTATAATCGTTCCATAATGTGGAACGATTGAGCAACAAAGTGGCCACAGGCTAAAATATGAATAAATTGTTAAATTTTGACGGAGGCGTGGTTGTGACAGAAAAAAACGGGGTGCAAAGCGTAGAACGAATCTTTGCGCTGATCGAGCGGTTGGCTGCCCACCCGGCGGGGGCCAGCTTACAGCGTTTGGCGCAGGAAACCGAGTTGGCCAAAAGCACCGTTCACCGGCTGCTGGGCAGTTTGGTGGGGTTGGGGTATGTGACGCAGGACGAGGCTTCCGGCCGGTACCGGCTGACGATGAAGATGTTTGAGTTGTCCAGCGGCATCGTCAATAGTATGGACATTATGGGGGTGGCCAAAGCACATCTGGAGCGATTGGCTCAGCGCACGGGGGAAGCCGTGCATCTGGTCATCCGGGATGGTCAGGACATCGTCTATATCTATAAGACCGAAAACGGTCCGATGCGGATGTCCAGCCGAGTCGGCCTGCGCAGTCCGCTGTACTGCACCGGTGTGGGAAAGGCCATTCTGGCCACCCTGCCGGAGGCAGAAGTCGAGGCGATCTGGGCGCACAGTTCCCCCAAAAAGCTCACGGGCCGCACGGTGGCAGACCTGCCCCATTTGCAGGCGCAGTTGGCCGAAGTACGGGCCAACGGATATGCCATCGATGATGAGGAAAACGAGTTGGGGGTACGCTGCGTGGCGGTGGCGATCCCCGGACCGGACGGTCAGGCGGAGAGTGCCTTCTCCATCAGCGGCTTGGCACCGTATATGACCCCGGAACGGATTCGGCGCATTGCGGCTATGGCGCTGGATTCCCGCACCGATATTTTGGCGGATCTAGGGATTGCCCAACATCACTAAAAACTGAAAACGGGGCGACTCCCTTCCTAGGGAGCCGCCCCGTTTTGGCAGCGGTTAGGCGCTATAAAAATGTTCCATAATGGAAAGGAATGTGTCCAGACTGCGCTCGTTAAATTCCAGAATCAAAATATCGCAGCCGGGCTGCTCGGCAATGGCAGGGTCGAAAGTGTCGATGTGTTCCCGCCAGCAGCCCTCAAACCGGGCTTCCAGATAGGGCATGTAGTATTCGCTGAAGGAATCCCCGATCACCCGGACGATGCGGCTGTCCTTTTCAAATAGGGTATCGTACCCCGGTACTTCGTAACGGTCCTCTGGAGGAAGCACGGCGTACAAAGCAGCCACATTGGCCATATCGCCGGTGGTGGTGCCGTTGGCGGCTACCGGATATTCCTCCGGTGCCAGCGTAGGCATGCCCAGCGCCTCAAAAATACCGTCCAGTCCAATCAGCGCCCCCAGATGGTTCCAGTGGGGGTCGGTCTTATAGTAGAGCAGACGGTCGGGGTATAACTTGGCCTGACTGCGCAGGGTGCTGTAACGCCACACCACCGGCACGGTGGTATGAGATTGCAGGTAGGCGGCCATACGGTCGGTGCGGTTTTCCTCGTTGAGAATGGGGTATCCCTCCGGCATATATTCTTGGTAGATGCGATCCTTGCTGGGGGTCAAGTCCAGAACCAGTGTGCAGCCGTTTTCGGCCAGATCGTCATTGAAAATCTGCAAAGCCGCACTGGCATGGGCCAGTGTCTCCTCGCTGTCATCAATGACGGTCAGACCTTGGTAGTTGGCGACCGGCTGGGCGGCGGTAGGGCCGTCTTTGTAGAACAGCCAACCCTCTTTGCCGGTCAGGACTTGATCGCTCTGGCTGGTGCCGAACAGTTTATAATCCAAGCTGGCATTCAGTAAGACAAACTGGTACCGGAAAGGGGAATTGTCCACAAAAAAGTTGTCCAGATTGCGGCTTAGTTCCCGCAGGGGGCTTTGCAAAACCTGCGGCAGACCGGTCATCAGGCGATTCTCATGGCTGTCCATCGACAACTGCTTGGAAAAGATGTTGAACACCGCGAAGGACAGTCCCAACACCGCGCAAAAAATGGTGATAAACAGGGCTTGCGCCACTTTTTTCATGGGTACTGCCTCCTTAAAATTGGAAATAGATGAACGCACTGTACGTGCCAGCCGTCACTCGCATCAGTCCAAAGAAGAGCAGGACCAGCAAACCGGCCATCATGGGCAAACCGGGAGCCTTACGGGTGTACAATGCCTCTTTAAGACGGGGAAAGCAAGCCTGCACAGGGCCGCACAACAAGATGGCGGCAGCTAAAATCAAGAGCAGTTTGGTATCGGCAAAGGGGGCCAGCGTGTAGCCGGGGGCGCCGTCTTGCCAGTGGAAGATCCCCCACCATGCGGCAAGTCCCTGTTGCAGCCCCGGCGCGCCGAAAAGAATCAGCGTCAGCCATATGGCTGCTAAGGTGTACAAATGGCGGAAGAAGGCAGGCAGCTTTTCCAGCAGGCGGAGCAGACCCAGCCGCTCTATACAGAGGAGCAGTCCGTGCAGTAACCCGAACGCCACATATTGCCAAGCGGCACCGTGCCATAGGCCGGTGAGCATAAAGACAATAAGCAGATTCCGACAAGTGCGGGCCGTGCTGCAATGACTGCCGCCCAGCGGAAAGTACAGGTAATCCCGGAACCAACTGGATAGGGAAATATGCCACCGGCGCCAGTATTCCCCCACACTTTGGGAAAGATAGGGGTAGTTAAAGTTTTCCGGCAGTTCCAAGCCGAAAAAGCTGCCGATGCCGATGGCCATATCGCTGTAACCGGAAAAATCAAAGTAGAGCTGCATCATATAGGCCAGATAGCCCAGCACCAAGACAGGGGCAGGTACCGTTTCGGCGGGAACCGAGGTGACCCGCTGGTAGATTAAGGATAACTGGTCGGCGATCAATACCTTTTTAGAAAGACCGAACACCAGCCGTTTGATGCCGTAGCAAAAACGGTCGGCGGAAACCCGGCGGAGTTCCCCGCAGGGATCTAGCTGCAAGCGCTGCTGGGGGTAGCGCACAATGGGACCGGAAGGACCATGGCCGAAAAACGCCAAAAATACAAAGAAGCGCAGGGGATTGCGGGCAGGGGGGACCCGCCCGCCTGCTACATCTACGCAGTACCCAATCGCGGTAAAGATATAAAAACTGATGCCCAACGGCAGCGCCGGGGATAAGACCGGCAACAGATTGGGAAACAGGGCATTCACACTTTGGGCAACAAAGCCTGCGTACTTGAACACGCCCAATACCAACAGATTGCCTGCCACCAGCAGGATCAGCCAAGGTTTCTTTTGCTGAACGCGGCTCAGCAAAAGCCCCCCCAACCAGTTCCATGCCGTCATTCCCACCAGCAGTGCCCCACCGCGCAGACCGGACCAAGCGAAGAAAAGCAGACTGAACAGGGCCAGCACCACATTGCGCATGGATTTGGGTAAAAGCGTATAGAGCGCCAGCGAGAGCGGCAAAAAGACAAACAAAAATTGTACCGAGGAAAAGGTCATACCGTTGTCCTGCGTCTTTCATAAAAATTTTACATCTGTTTCCATTATACGGCGGCAAAGGGGATTCGACAAGGCTCGGGTCGTCAGTTTCAGGCAATTTTTTCACAAATTGAGGGGGATCGTGTTGGGGGAGTGGCATAGACAATCCATTCAAAAGCGACTATAATAAAAATATCTATGAGAAAAGCAAGGAGGCCGGTGATGGAAAACCTGATCTTCGGCGCTTTTGCCACGTTGGAAGGGTACCGGGAAGGGGATGCTGCTAACTTGGGCCGTGCGGTATATGACCGCTGTACGGTGGTGGCGTTATGCAGTGCCAAAGCCCAGAATCCTGCCTGCACGGTGGCGCTGGTGACCAATGCGCCGCCGCCCCAGCCCTACCTGCGCCAACTGACCGAGGCCGGGGTGGAAGTGTGGGATTGCCCCTTTGAAAGCTATCGGGTTCCGGCCGACACCAACTGGGCGTTGGCCTACTATAAACTGTGTGCCATGGAATGGGTATTGGCCCATCGGGACTTTGCCCATGCGGCGATGGTGGATCTGGATACCTACACCCAGTATCCGTTGGAAGACCTCTGGCGGGAAGCTGAGGAGGCCGTGCTGCTGTACCAAGTGCCCCATGCGGCCAGCCAAGGCATGGCACAGGCGATTTCGCACTGTTATGATGCGGTCTGCCCCGAGGAACCGCCCCATGTGCTGACACACTTCGGCGGGGAGCTGGTGGCGGGCAGCAAACCCCGGCTGCAAGCCTTTATGGAACAGTGCCGCCGCTATTTTGCCGACTTGCAGGCGGCAGGCATCACCCCCAAGGAAGGGGATGAAGCGGTCTGGTGCGGCGCAGCTTATCGAAGCCAGTTGGCCGGGCAGCCGGTGCGCGCCGCCAACGCGTATATTTTCCGCTATTGGCTGGGTGGGCGGTTCTATTTTGTATCCACCAATTATCAGTTGGATCCGGTTTGTGTGCTGCATCTGCCCGGTGCGGCCAAGGACCGGCAGCTTAAGCTGCTCTATCGAAGCTATACCAAAAATGGGCGGTTCCCCCCGGCACCGCAGGTGCATCGGCTTTGTTGCCTGCCCGCAGCCCATCCGCCGTTGCTGCGCACCCTGTGGGTGCGGCTGCAGGCGCGGTGTTCCCCGTAATCGATAAGGAGAGACTATGTCGCGACGTACCCCCAAAGACTTGACCCAACGGTTGGAAACCGTCATTAAAACGCTCATCCCGCAGCGGGGCCAAAGTGCCGACGAGCTGGGGCCGATGATGCGGGCAATCAAGGCAGTGCACAGCGTGACCGACAACACGTCCACCTCGCCGGAGGATCTGGAGCGCCAGCGGGCGGCACAGGAATTGTTCGGCCGACTGGTGGCGCCATCGCTGGGCATCCGCAACGATGGCCTGACGGTGGGCAGCGTCCCTGCTGAGTGGGTCAGTCTGGAACATGGCCATGACCGGCGCCACGCGGTACTGTACTGCCATGGCGGCGGTTATACCTGCGGGCAGTTAGGCTACGCCCGCATTTTGGCCAGTAAGCTGGCCCTGTGTACCGGGTTCGACGTGCTCTCCTTTGAGTATCGGCTGGCCCCCGAACATCGTTACCCCGCAGCAGTGCAGGATGCACTGGCGATGTGGGATTATCTGATGTATATGGGGTACGGTGCCCGGGATGTGGTGGTGGCGGGGGATTCCGCCGGCGGCAATTTGGCGCTGGAACTTTGCCTGAAGCTGAAAGCGCAGGGCAGGGCGCAGCCCCTGGGACTGCTGCTTTTCAGCCCATGGACCGATATGACGGCCAGCGGTAAGAGCTACCGTACCTGTCGGGATCTTGACCCACTGCTGACGCTGGAGTATGTGGAAGCAGTGCGGGCTGCCTATACCGGTCCCGAGGCAAACTGGGAAGATCCGTGTTACAGCCCTTTGTTTGCTGATTTGCGGGGGATGCCGCCTGCCCTGATTCAGGTGGGCACCAACGAGATTTTGCGGTCCGACAGTGAACGGCTGGCTGAAGCCCTGCAAAAGGCCGGCGGTTATGCAAAACTGGAAATTTATGAGGAGTGCTGGCATGTGTTCCAGCAGATGCCCATTCACCGTGCCGAAGTGGCGATGGAAGCCGCCGGCCGGTTTGTACAGCGGCTGATGTAAGCCGCTGCGATTGTGGCAGGAAAACGAGGAGTCCTATGGCCCAAGCATGGTACAAAGTGGATAATGTAGCCAAGGTGTTTTTGGCAACCACCACCCGGCGGGATCCGCGGGTGTTTCGCATTGCCTGTACCTTGACCGAAGAAATCGACCCGGAAACCCTCAATGAGGCACTCCGTCGTACGGCGCAGGAGTGGCCGCAATTTCAGGTCACGCTGCACCGCGGTCTATTTTGGCATTATTTTGAGTCCACCGAGCAAGTCCCGGTGGCCAATCTGGAAAATAAAGAACCCTGCGCACCGCTGTATGTGCCGGAACGGCGCAACAAACTCATCTACCGGGTCAGCTACTTCGGTGCGCGCATCAATTTGGAGATGTTCCACGCCATGACCGATGGCAACGGGGGCTTTTTGTTCCTCAAATCCATCGTGCGCAACTATCTGGCGCTGCGCTATCCCGACCGGTTGGGGAATGTACCCACCCCGAACAGCGCTTCGGAGGCCGATCTGGAACAGGACAGCTTCAAAAATTTCTACGAGGGGAATCGCCGCACCCATGCGACCAAACAACCCAAGGTCTATCACCTGCGGGGCGCGCGGCTGCCCTACGACCAACTGCAATATTTTGAAGGCCACCTTTCGGTGGGGGCTGTCCTTGCCAAAGCCCGGGCGTTGGGAGTCTCCATGAGCAGCTATCTGGGGGCCTCGCTGATGTTGGCCATCTATCAGGAAATGCCGTCTATGGAGCGGCGAAAACCGATCTCCATCAGTTTGCCGGTAAACCTGCGCAACTACTATCCCAGCGAGACGGCGCGGAACTTTTTCAATTCCGTTTATGTGACCCATACCTTGACGCCGGAGGATACGCTGGAAACCGTGGCGCCGGTTTTTGATGCCAAACTCAAGGAAGTTCTGCACCCAGAGACCATCAAGGCGCAGATGGATGGCTACGAAAAACTGGAGCACATGCCGGGCATTCGGCCGGTACCGCTTTTCATCAAGAATGCGGCGGTGCGCTTTTTCACCCGGCTGGAGGAAAAGCACGTTACGGCGGTGCTTTCCAACATGGGGCGGGTAGACGTAGCGGAAGAACTGCGCCCCTACATTCGCCAGTTTGCAGCTTTTTCCAGCTGCGAAGGGCTGTTTACCTGCGTTTGTTCTTACGGGGATGATCTGGTTCTGGGCACGGCCTCGTCGCTGCGCAGCACCAACATCCTGCGCCGGTTGTACCGCGGATTTTCTGCGGACGGGCTGGCGGTGACGCTGTATGCGACGGAGGTGGAAAAGTGAGAACCTGTCCCCATTGTCATATCCAGATCGGCGGCGATACGGCCTACTGCCCGTTGTGCCAAAACCGGCTTTCCCCCGCCGAGGAAGCACCTTGGTGGCCGAAGATCACGCCGCGGATCCGGCGATTCAGCTTGCTGTTCAAAGTTGTTGCATTTTTGCTGTTGGCGGCCACCGTGGTGGCTATGGCCATTGATTTTCTGCTGGTGACAGAACCCCACCACCATGAAAGCCTGCTGATGCTGGTCTGGGTGGTGGCTGCGCTGTTGGTGCTGCGCAGTCTGCTGCGCCGCCGCTACAACGGCCCCAGACAGGTGTTCCAGCTTTTGCTGTTGGTGTCGGCTCTGCTGATCTTTACCGATTGGTTCAATGGCTACACCGGGTATAGCGTGGATCTGGTCATTCCCATTCTGTGCAGCGTTACGTTGGTCTGCAACTTTATCTTTGCTTTTTGGCGCAGCCATTTTACCCAAAATGCACTGGTGTATATGCTGCTCAATATCGGTGTGGGGGTGCTGCCCTATCTGCTGCTTTTGTTCCGGGTGGGTACCGGCCGCATCGATGCCCACAGTATCCCATGGGTCATCTGCTTGATCATCAGCGCCATTACCTGCCTTGGGCTTATCATCTTCCAAGGCCGGGCACTGCGCAGCGAACTGGAAAAACGACTGCATATCTGAAAAAAGCTATACAAAACCCCCGTGTCCGATAGAACACGGGGGTTTTGCTTTTTTATCGTTTGTCGAAGGCTTCCCGACGCTGGGTGGAAAGGCGGAACATTTCCTCCAATCCTTCCCGATCATCCTCCACCAACTTCTGCCGCATGGTCAGCAGGGCATTGGTGAACATATCGATCTCGGAAATCAGGTTGTCCTTGTTCCACAAAAACAGCTCCGCCCACATCTTGTCGTTGATGCGTGCAATGCGGGTCAAATCCCGGAAGGAATCTCCGGTATAGCAGGCTAGTTCCGAATTGTCCGAAGCGCACATCAGACTTACGGCGATGGCATGGCACAGTTGGCTCACATAGCCGATCATATGATCGTGCTCGGCAGGGGAAAGCTCGCTGATGCGACGGAATCCCAGCGTCTCGGCCAGTGTGCGGCACCAGTCGATGCCGGCCTGCGTGTTGCGGGCGGTGGGGGTGATGATGAAGTTGGCCGGAGCAAAATCCACCTCGGCGCTGTGGGCGATGCCGCTGGTTTCCCGCCCGGCCATGGGATGGCTGGCGATAAACTCTACGCCGTCGGGCAGCAATTCCTGAATGGGCTCCACCACGCCGCGCTTTACACCCGAAACGTCGGTGACCATCGTGCCGGGACGCAGCAGCGAGCCGTAGCTCTTTACCCACTCCAACAATACGGTGGGATACAGACCGAAAATCACACAATCCGCCTCGGTCACCAGATCGGCAAAATCTTCGGTTTTACCGGCCTGAATATAGCTGTGACGCACGGCATAGTCCAGCGTCGCGGGGCTGTGGGTGATACCGGTGACACGATATCCTTTTTGGCTTAACACTTGCGCGTATTTGCCGCCCAGCAGGCCAAGGCCCACGATCAGATAGGTTTTGCTTTTGTCTAACATGGTATTCACGCCCAAACTTTATTCAAATTCCACTTTGGCGCCCAAGCCGCGCAGTGTTTCCCAAAAGGCAGGCCAGCTTTTGTTGACGGCTTCGGCGCCGGTCAGCATTGCCGGCAAACCGGAAGCACAGGCGGCGACCGCCAAGGCCATCACGATGCGGTGATCATTGTGGCCGGACAGCGGGGCATTGGGGGCATGCAGCGCCACGCCGGTGATATGGACTTCGTCGCCGTCCACATCAATGCGGGCACCCATCTTTTTCAGTTCGGTCTGCATCGCTTCAATGCGGTCCGATTCCTTCAACCGCAGTCGTCCGGCGTTGCGAATCACTGTCTCACCGCTGCAAAAGCAGCCCAATGTGAACAGAACCGGTCCCAAATCGGGACAGTCTGCCAGATCGATCTCGGTGGCGCGCAGCAAACTGCGGGAAAAGCGGTAGCCGCCCTCCACAGCTTTGAACTTGCCGCCGCAGCGCTGCAGGATCTCCAAAATGACCTTATCGCCTTGCTGGCTGTCAGGGTTCAGTCCGGTGATGGTAATGCCGCCGACTACGCTGCCCAGCACGGCCAAAAAGGCGGCCTGACTGTAATCACCCTCCACGGCAAAGTCGCTGGCAATATAGCGCTGCGGAGCGGCAACCCGATACAGGACACTGCCGTTTTTGCGGGCCCGAGAGGTTACCTTGATGCCGAACTGCTGCATGGCAGCTACGGTCAGATCCACATAAGAGCGGCTCTCATAGGGGGAAAGTACTTCGATGGTACTCTCCGATTCCATCAAAGGCGCCGCAAAAAGCAGGCCGCTGATAAACTGGCTGGAAACATCGCCCGGCAGGGTGAACCCACCCGGACGCAGCCGTCCAAAGATGGTGATGCCGTTGGGGGACTGTTCGAACCGCAGCCCTTGCCGGTCAAAAAGCATCTGATAGACGGCCTGCGGACGGTCGAACAGCCGCCAGGTACCGGTAAAACGAACTTTTTGGGCCGTCAGGCTAAAGAGAGGAATCATAAACCGCAGGGTGGAGCCGCTTTCGTTGCAGAAAACCGGCCGAGTTACCGTGACAAAGCCGCTGGCATTGCCGCGGCCCGTGATGGTGACGGCATTTTCCTCTTCTTTGATTTTGGCACCCAACTGGGCCGCCGCGCCCAGTGTGGCGCGGATGTCCTGACTGTATTCAATATTGGTGATGTGGCTCACGCCGTCGGCCAAGGCAGCGCACAGTACAGCGCGATGGGCGGCGCTTTTGCTGGGGGGCACGGTGGCCGAACCGCTCAGACGGCTGACGTAGAGACGCGCGTTCACGCTTACATCTCCCGGCCGATGGCAGCAGCCACTTTCCGGCACATGGCAATGGTCTCGGCAAACTTGTCGGGTTTCAGGCACTGGGCACCGTCGCTCCAGGCGCACTGCGGGTTGTCGTGTACCTCGATCTCCAAACCGTCGGCGCCTGCAGCCACAGCGGCAATGGCCATGCTCTGCACGTACTTGTAGTCACCGGTGGCGTGGCTGGGATCTACGATGATGGGCAGGTGGGTCTTTTCCTTGACCACCGGCACAGCCGAAAGATCCAGCGTGTTGCGGGTGGCACGCTCAAAGGTGCGGATGCCGCGCTCGCAGAGGATGACCTGCTCATTGCCGCCGGCCATGATGTACTCGGCGGACATGATCCATTCTTCGATGGTGTTGGCAAGGCCGCGCTTGAGCAGTACCGGTTTGTGCATCTTACCCACGGCTTTGAGAAGCTGGAAGTTCTGCATGTTGCGCGCACCGATCTGTACCACGTCCACGTACTCTTCAAATTCGTCGATGTGGGCTTCATCCATCAACTCGCTGACGATGGGCAAGCCGGTGAGTTCCCGAGCTTTGACCAGATCCAGAATGCCCTCGGTACCCAGACCTTGGAAGGAGTAGGGGCTGGTACGGGGCTTGTAGGCACCGCCGCGCAGGAAGTTGGCGCCGCCCTCCTTGACCAGCTTGGCCATCTTGATCATATGGTCTTCGCCTTCCACGCTGCAAGGGCCGGCCATCACAGCGATGGGGGAATGGCCGCCGATCTTGGTGCCGTTGACATCGATGACAGTATCCTCGGGGTGGAACAGACGGTTGGCGCGCTTGTAGGGGGCCGAAACACGAGTCACGTTTTCGACCCAGGGGTTGGCCAATACATCCTTTTCCGCGATCTTGGTGGTGTCACCGACCAGACCAAAGACGTTATAATCGGTACCGCGGATCAAAGTGACCGAAAGGCCCTGTTTTTCAAAACTGTCGATAATGCGGTCCAGTTCGACCTGCGGCGTACCCTTTTTGGTAGAAATAATCATGAAGGAAACCTCTTTCTAAAGGATTTTTTATCAAAAAATTGTTATAGCAAGGTGTCGGATTCGCACAGTTGTGCGGCAGCCTGTACCACATCGGCCAGCGCTGTGGAGTTGTCCAGCACGGCATCGGCAGCAGCGCGGTAGAGCGGCGTGCGCTCGGCCTGCAGTTGCTTCAGTGCCGCCCCGCCTTTCGACAGGGGACGGCCTCCGGTGGCCAGTTTGCCCAGCGGACGCTGGACCCACAGCACCACACCGTTTTGCCGCATGGCATGGACATTGGCAGCCGTTTTGATGACGCCGCCGCCGCAGGCAATCACCTGCCCGGTATGCTTGGCCACGTCGGCCAGCGTGTCGGCTTCATAGCGGCGGAATGCTTCCTCACCTTCGTGGGCAAAGATGTCGGGAATGTTGCGGCCGGTCCGACGCTCGATCTCTTCGTCCAGATCCACAAAGGTTTTGTTGAGGCGGCGTGCCAGCGCGGCGCCGATGGTGGATTTGCCGCACCCCGGCATACCGATCAGCGAAACGTTGGACAACTGATGCTGCAGCCGCAGACTGGCAGCCGGAATCACGCTGTCGGTGGCGTAGAACCGCCCGGTAAAATGCTGGGCGGCAAACACGGCCTGCGCCACCAGCATTTCAAAACCGCCGGCGGTGGTGATACCGTGCTCGGCCGCCCGCAGCAGCAATTCGGTGCGGAAGGGGTTATATACCACGTCCAGAACGGCTTCCAACGCCGGGAACGCGGTGGGGTCCAACAGGCATTGTCCCACGTTGGGGTACATGCCGCAGGGGGTGGTGTTGACGATGATCTGCACGTCCCGGCGGCGCATCGCTTCGCTGTAAGTCAGCGCGCCGTACTTGCCGGTACGGCTGGCAGACAGTACTGCCCGGGCACCGCTGTCCCGGCAAACTGCCTCCACGGTGGAATGGGTGCCGCCGGTGCCGAGGATCAGCACCACTTTATCGGTGAAATCCACCTGATGGGCCCGGGCCAGATAGGCAAAGCCCGCGTAGTCGGTGTTATAACCGTATAGTTTGCCATTCCGATGAACGATGGTGTTCACCGCGCCAATGGCCTTGGCCTTGGGGTCGATCTCGTCACAGTAGGGGATGACCAACTGCTTGTAGGGAATCGTCACATTGATGGCGGCAAAGTCCCGCTTTTCCATAAAGGCTCGAGCCTCTGCCTCGGTGGGCAGGGGAATCAAATCATAGTGATACCCGGCCAACTGCTCGTGGATGATTTTGGAATAGCTGTGCCCCAGCTTGGCACCAATCAGACCGTATCTTTTTTGTTCCACAGCGGTTCACATCCTTTCCATTGTATCGGTGGTGGGAAAACCATGGACTTGCGCCAATGTGCCGTAGCGCACCGTCAACAGATCCAACAGTCCAAAAGCGGTCAATGTGTTTTGAACCACAGCCGCCCGGGGAACGATGCAGGGGTCATGCCGTCCTTTGATCTGCAGGGTGGCGTCCTTGCAGGCTATATAATCTACGGTATGCTGCTCTTTATAGATGCTGGGGGTGGGCTTGATCACCGTGCGGAAGACCAGCGGCATACCGTTGGTGATGCCGCCGTTGATGCCGCCATTGCGGTTGGTGGCAGTCACCACGTTGCCGTCGCGGACCGTAAAGGGATCGTTGGCTTCGCTGCCGCGCATTCCTGCAAAACGGAACCCGGCGCCAAATTCCACCCCTTTGCAGGCGGGAATCGCAAATAACAGGTGGCTCAGCTCGCTTTCCACACTGTCGAACCAAGGTTCGCCGATGCCGGCGGGCAATCCGGTGACAATGGTTTCCAGAATACCGCCCACGCTGTCCCCCTCACTGCCAGCGGCACGGATGGCCTGCTGCATGGGTTCTTCCCGGCTGGGATCCAACAGGGCGAAGTGTCCGGGTTCCGGTTCGGGCAGAATCAACCCGGCGGCACTGGAAAGGGGCGCGTCTTCGATGCCCGCGCAGGCTGCAATGTGGGTATAGACCCGAATGCCCAGCCGCCGAAGCACCGTTTCGCACAGGGCGCCGGCCGCTACCGAGGCAGCGGTGATCCGCCCGGAAAAATGTCCGCCGCCTCGGGCATCCTGCCAGCCTTCATATTTGGCGTAGGCTGTATAGTCGGCATGACCGGGACGCAGCAGGTCCGCAGTTTTGGCATAGTCGCCGCTGCGGGTGTTCAGGTTGCGGATCATCAAGGCGATGGAGGTGCCGGTGGTGTGGCCTTGGTAGACGCCGGACAGAAACTCTACGGCATCGGCCTCGGTGCGGGCGGTGGAAAGGCCGTCCCCCCGGGCTCGGCGGCGGTCCATCGCTGTGGCGATGGCTTGCTCATCCACCGGCAGCCCAGCGGCCAGACCGTCCAGCACAGCGCCCACGGCAGGGCCGTGACTTTCACCGAAGATCGTTAAGCTGATCGCATTGCCAAAGGTGTTTTTCATCCAACCGATCCTTTCACAAAGGGGAAAAAGAGCACGCCGCACCGGGTGCGGCGGCAAGGTGACGGGGTGTTATTCCATGCCTAACAAGGCGGGCAGTTCGGTGGTGGGGATAGTATCTGCCCGCCAGCAGCCCAGACCGGGGCATTTGATCACGGTGATGGAATCCCCGCGGGTCTTTTTGTCATGCTGCATATATTCCAGCACCTTGGCCTTGTTGGCACCGGTGCGGGTGGGCAGGCCCAGTGTGCGGTAGATGGCCCGCACCCGTTTCAGGAGCGCCGGGTCTTCGATCATGGGCAGCATACCCAGCGCCACACATTCCCCGTGGTACAGCCCGGTGGTGCGGCGGCCGCGGATGCCTTTGACGGCTTCGATGCCGTGGCCGATGGTGTGGCCGAAATTCAGGCAAGCACGCACACTGCCTTCCCGCTCGTCCTGTTCCACAATCTTTTTCTTGAATTTCAAGCTGCGGTAAACGATCTGTTCCAGATTCTCTTCAGGGTGTTCACTCTCAAACAGCGCAAAGAGCTGGGCATCCCCGATGATGCCTGTCTTGAGGGCCTCAGCCAGACCGTTGATCACATGGCGACGGGGCAGGGTGGCTACCGTATCAAAGTCCACCAGCACCACCTTGGGCTGCCAGAAGGCACCGACAATGTTCTTGGTTTCCCCCAGATCTATGGCCGTTTTGCCGCCGATGGACGAATCCACCTGTGCAAGGGTGGTGGTGGGGCAGTTCACAAAATCGATGCCCCGCATATAGCTGGCGGCGCAGAAACCGCCCAGATCCCCCACAACGCCGCCGCCTACGGCCACCAGTAGGTCCTTGCGGTCCATGCCGAAGTCCAGCATAGCCTGCAATACCTGTCCGTAGACCTTCAGGCATTTGCTGCCTTCGCCCTGCGGGATGGGGTAGATGGTGGATGTGGGACACTGGGCGGCGATCGTCTCGGCATAAACACGAGGCACGCCGGAATCGGTCAGCACAAAGACCTTGCGATTCTGCACATTGGTGAATTGATGCAGGTTGGCAAGGCAGCCCGCCTTCAAGATGATATCATAGCTGCGGCTTTTCAGTTGCATCGTCAGTTTCATGCTTCGCACGTCCTTTTATGATCGGTTATTTTTCCGTGGTATCTAGGGTAAACGCACCCAGAAGGCGCAGCGTGCTGCAGGTGGTGCGTAAGGTATCCAACAGGGCGTCACAGTCGGTCTGGGTACTGCCGGCAGGGCAGACTAACTGGACATAGAAATAATATTCAAAGGGAACGTGGGGCAGCGGCCGGCTCTTGATACATTCCATATTAAAGCCTCTGGCACCGATCTGGTCCAGAACCGTGGCCAACTGCCCGGGCTTGTGCCGTGCCGTAAACAAAAGGGCCAGACGCTGGCCTTCCCCTGTCATGGCGGGGGCTTCGGCAGCACGTTCGATTACGATAAAACGGGTGGTGTTGTCGCCATCGGCGTTGACGCCCTCGGCCAGAATTTGCAGGCCGTACAGGTCGGCGGTCTCGGCGCTGGCAATGGCGGCCACTGTGGGGTCTTTCTGTTCGGCAATATGCCGGGCCGCGTCGGCGGTGTTGCTCCAAGCCTGTGTGGCCAGCCCATGCTGCTGCAGAAAGACGCTGCTCTGGGCCAGTGCCTGCGGGTGGCTGATAACCGTGCGTACCCCCGCCAAACTGGAACCCGGGATCCCCAACAGATCCTGCCGGATGGGCAGGTCACACATCCGGGCTACGATCAGCCCGGGGTGGGTATACAGCAGGTCCAACACGGTGGAAACATCCCCGGCGTTGGAGTTTTCAAAGGGCAGCACACCAAATTCGGCGTCGCCGTTCTGTACTGCGTCGAACACTTCCCCCCAAGTGGCGAAGGAAATCGCACGGGAAAAAGGAAACAACCGCCGCAGGGCGATATGGCTCCAAGCGCCCTGTACCCCTTGGTAGGCGGCTGTGTCACGGCCCAGCATAGCCCGCTGGTACGCCCGGGATACCGCCATCGCTTCCTGCAAAAAGGCACGGTAGTAGGGGCGCAGACCCTCGTCCTGCAGGCGGGCTGCATTTTTGTCCAGCACAGCGGCTTCCCGCACAGCATCAAAAACCGGTTTGCCGGTTTGGGCTTTGTAACGGGCTACATCGGCCACCGCCTGCATCCGCCGTTCAAACAACGCCGCCATCTCGGCATCGATGGCATCAATCTCGGTACGCGCTTGCTGTAACAGGTCCATGGCGGGCGACTCCTTTGCATTTGTATTCATACGTATACATAATCAGTATAACATAAAGAAAAAGCCACCACAAGAGTGGTGGCGAGAAAAATCCTTGTTCCCTTAGCCGTAGCCGTGCAAAGCGCTGCGCAGGGCAGCCAAGAGCTCGGCCTGATAATCGGGGTTAAAAGTGCCATGCAGCAATTTGGGCAGGGCTTCTTCCTGCAGGCGGCGCCAGCTTTCTGCTTCCCGACCGGGCAAGATCGGCACAAAGGCCACCCCGTTGGCGGCAGCGGCTTGGGCATCCCCCATGGCATCGCCCACCATCATGACTTTGCGGCTCTCATATCCGCAAGCCAGCATAGTAGCAATGGAGTTGGCTTTGCTGCCAACCTCCTGTCCAAAGATGATGTCGGCGTGCTGGGCAAGCCCGTAACGCTTCCATTCGCTGGCGATGGCGCTCTCGTTGGCAGCGCTGACCACAGCCAGATCCGCCACGGTGTGCAGTTGGCGCAAACTTTCCTGTACGCCGGGGAAAGGCTCAAAGGTGGGTTCCAAGGCCTGAATCCGACGGTTGCAGGCGTTGCTCCATTCCAGCAGTTTGCGCAGCGCCAGACTGCCGGTCTTTTTCAGTTCGTGCTGTAAGCTGGCGGTGGAAAGCTCGGTGGAAGTGCTGACCCAAGTGGTGATGTCGTCACTGCCCGGAATCTCGATGCCGCGATTTTTCAAGCGGTCGAAAATCAGGACCACGCTTTCAAAACGAGAGATGCCGCGGGTCAGCGTGTGCAGATTGATCTCCTCCCAGGTGGTGGAGATAAAATCTGCATAATCTTCCAATGCAAACACGCGGATCAACTCAGGGCACATGACCGTGGTGTGTTTAATGCGCACCGTGTCCATCACGCAGCCATCCGAATCCATACAAACCAAAAATTCGCGTCTTTTGGTAAAATCTGTCAATGCATTGGCCATGATGCCATACCCCCTCTATACCTGCCAAACCTACCCTATACAAGTCTATCATAGCAAATCTACCGGGGCCTTGGCAATGGCTTTTTTGAAAAAAATAGACTTTCTGTACAAAAATAGAGCATTAGGCAGGGGAGCCGTCCCCCAACACCTCACCAATCGGCTGGTTCAGCACCAGCGAAGCCATATTGTCGGCAGGGGTGGCCTGTTTGTTGATGACCACCAACTCGTCCCCTCGGAAATAACGCAGCAGGCCCGCCGCCGGATAGACCACCAGACTGGTGCCGCCCACAATCAGGGTGTCGGCAGCGGCAATGGCACGCACGGCGTTTTCCATCGTTTCCTCATCCAGCCCTTCTTCATAGAGTACCACATCGGGCTTGACGATGGCGCCGCATTCGGTGCAGCGAGGGACGCCGTCCCCTTGCCCGGCGGCCTGCTCGATAAATTCTACGGGATAGAATTTGCCGCAGCGGGTGCAATAGTTGCGCAGGGTGGAGCCGTGCAATTCATAGACGGTGTGGCTGCCGGCGGCTTGATGCAGCCCGTCGATATTCTGGGTCACCACGGCCTTGCAGATGCCCTGCCGTTCCAGTTTGGCCAGACGCAGGTGGGCGGCATTGGGCTTGGCGCCATGGACGATGAGTTTCTGGCGGTAAAAGTCAAAGAATTCAGCGGTGTGGCTCTTATAAAAACTGTGGGAGAGCATGACCTCGGGCGGGTAGCGGAATTTTTGGTGGTACAGTCCGTCCACCGAGCGAAAATCGGGAATACCGCTTTCGGTGGAAACGCCCGCGCCGCCGAAAAAGACGAGATTTTTGGATTTTGCCAGAATGGCTTCCAATGCCGGTACCATACAAACTTCCCCTTTCGTTTTAGGTGCAGATGTACTATAATAAGGAAAATCAATCCCAAAGATACCTCTATTATAGTACCCATTGGAAGGGGGATGCAAGATGCAGGACATCACACGGGAAGTCGTGCGTCGGCAGTTGCCGGCCCGTCCGGCCGATACCAACAAGGGCAGTTTCGGCAGTGTGCTGGTAGTGGCGGGCAGCATGGCGTACCGCGGAGCGGCCTTGCTTTGTACCGAAGGAGCGCTGCGCGGCGGCGCGGGGTTAGTCTATCTGGCCAGTGTAGAGCCGGTCATTCAACTGGCTTTGACCCGCACGCCGGAATGTTGTGTCTGCGGCTGCCGAACCGACAACAGCGGTGGGATCCGCCCGCAGGATACCGAAGCGCTGCGGGCTTGGTTCGCAGGCAAAAACACTGTATTGGTGGCAGGCCCCGGTCTGGGAGAGGGCGCGGGGGTCATCTGCAATACGCTGCTGGGCAAAAAACAGCCTTGGGCGGCGGCTGTGTTGGATGCCGACGCTCTCAATGCGCTGGCGTCAGGCGCTTTGCGGGCACCGCTGCCCGCCCATACGGTCCTGACACCTCACCCCGGGGAGGCGGCCCGTCTGTTACATACCACGGTAGGGGAGGTGCAGGCAGACCGGGAGGCAGCAGTCCGGCGTTTGGCCGACGAATACCAGTGTGTGGCCGTGCTCAAAGGCAGCGGAACGCTGGTCACGGCGCCGGGAGAGCCGATTTGGCACAACACCACCGGAGGGGCAGGGCTGGCCCGGGGCGGCAGCGGCGACGTGCTGGCGGGTCTGTTAGCGGGTCTGTTGGCCGCCGGGTGGCAGCAAGGACGCACGGCGCTGGAAGCCGCCACCACGGCGGTTTGGCTGCATGGTGCGGCGGGGGACCGCTGTGCCAAACGGTGCAGCAAGACGGCTATGCTGCCGCAAGATATGTTTGTAGATCTGGGGACTCTGTTGGCGGAATTGGAAGCCTAAAACCCACAGAATTCACCGAGAGAGGAAGTCTTTTTCATGTCCATTGAAAAGGTAAGAGCCTATTTTGCCCAGTATGGGATGCAGGAGCGGATCTTGGAATTTCCGGTTTCCAGCGCTACGGTAGAATTGGCCGCACAGGCATTGCACTGCGAACCCTGTCACATTGCCAAGACGCTCTCCTTTATGGTAGGGGAGTCCCCGGTGCTTATCGTCACCGCCGGCGACGCCAAGATCGACAATCACAAATACAAAGCGCAGTTCGCCGCTAAGGCCAAGATGCTCACGCCGGAACAGGCGGAAACACTAGTGGGCCATGCGGTGGGCGGTGTTTGTCCTTTTGCAGTGCAGCCCGGGGTACAGGTTTATCTGGATGTATCCCTTCGGCGGTTTCAGACGGTGTTCCCGGCTTGCGGCAGCAGCAACAGCGCCATAGAACTGACCATACCGGAATTGGAACAATATTCCGGGTATCAGGCTTGGGTGGACGTCTGCAAAGGCTGGCAGGAACCCCTGTAAGGGAAGAAATCCCAGAAAGAAATCGACCATGACCTATCAGCAAGTGTTTGAAAAGGTAAAAGCGCTTTTTGCGGATGCCGATGTCAGCGACATACAGGAGCATCTGGCCTACCAGTTTACCATTACCGGGGAAGGTGCAGGCGCCTTTTATGTGGAGGTGTCGGGCGGCAAGCTGGCCATCGAACCCTATACGTACCATGACCGGGATGCGGAATTTACCTGCTCGGCGGATACGCTGTTCAAAATCGCTTCCGGCAGTATGGACCCGATCCCGGCGGTCATGATGGGACGGCTGAAGGTGGAGGGCAACATGGAAAAGGCGCTGAAACTTAAAGCGTTTTTGGCGGCCCGCAAGGCATGATGAAGTATAACAGAAAGGGAGAAAGGGCATGGCCTTCTGGTTTTGGGCGGCGGCAACGGCGGTCTGGTTTGTGCTGATGACCGTTCTCTCCCATCAGGATGGCCCCCATACCGGAGAGGTCAGCCGCACGTTGGCACAGGAATTGCATCCCTTGCTGCCGGCTGTGGATCAGGAAGCACTGAACCGGACTTTGCGCCGGGCGGCTCATCCGCTGCTCTTCGGGGGGCTGACGGTGCTATTGGGCATCACGCTGCATACCGGTGGGGCGCAGTACAGCCGGGTGGTGGCCTTTGGCGTATTGCTGTTGTGGTGTTGGGGCGACGAGGCCACCAAACGAGGCATACCTGGCCGTCACTTCTCATGGCTGGATGTGGGGCTTAATGCGTTGGGCACGCTGTGCGGCGGTGTAGTATTCTGGTTGGTATAGGCAAAGTAAAACGGCGGACTTTCTTTTGGAAAGTCCGCCGTTTTGGCTTATTATACGGAAAATGGTGCTATCAGCAGCGCCACGGTTCTTTGCCCTCGTTTTCCACTGTGACGTGGCAGAGCTTCATGGCTGCTAGTGCCGTATCATGGCTCTGCGGGCTCACGCAGGCACAGCAGGCTGCGTCTACCGAAAATTCAGCCTCGGGGAAAGCTGCCTTTAGCACCATGGCATTGGAGAGCACACAAATACCGGTGCAAAGCCCGACCAGTTCGATTTCAAGGGGAGCATCCCCCGCAAGATCCCGAAGCTGCTCTGCCAAGGCGAAAGACCCGAAAGTGGGCTTTTCCACAAAGTGATCTGCCGGTACGGCGGTCAGCGCATCGGCCACCTGCGGATGCAGCGTATGCCCCAGCGTACCTTTGACGCAGTGAACTACCGGCAGATGCCGTCCTTCACAGGTGTTCAGATAGTCCGGTGTATGGGTGTCCAACGTCACAAAGATGTGTTCCGGCGGGGTCTGCTGGATTTTGGCCACCACGTTGGGCACAATGGCAAGGGCCTCCTTGGTGCCAAGGCTGCCGTCGATAAAATCTTTCTGCATATCCACAACGATCAGAACATTCATGGTCCGCTACCTCCAAGGGGTTATTTCTTGTGGTATTTGCGGTCCTCTTCCTCGTAGGCAGGATCGCAGGTCAGGTACATCCCCAGCTTGTTCAGCGTGTCACTGTCCACGCTGGACAGAATAACGGTGGAATGGACATCGCAGCCTTTCAACTTGGGCAACTGGTGCAGCGCCGCGGCGGCATATTCATTCTCCGATACCGAGCTGGACAAGGCGATGAGGATCTCGTCGGTGTGCAGCCGGGGATTTTTGCTGCCCAGATAGTTGGTCTTAAGGGTCTGGATGGGTTCGATGGCACGGGCCGATACCAGTTCGACCTCCGGGCCGATACCAGCCAGATTCTTTAGGGCGTTGAGCAGCGCCGAAGAGGCGGCGCCTAGCAAGGGACCGGTTTTGCCGGTGACAATCGAGCCGTCGGGCAGTTCGATGGCCACCGCGGGCAGCCCGCCGGTGGCATCGGAGCGGGCGTGGGCCTGTTGCTCCACGGCACGGCTGCCCACCGTCAGGCCTGCCTGATTCAACAGCAGTTCCAGCTTGAACCGCTCTTCCTTGACGGTGCCGCCCACCTTCTGCTCACACAGGCATTTCAGATAACGGCGCAGGATTTCCTTGCGGGAAGCCTCGCAGCATACGGCGTCATCTACAATACAGTTGCCCGCCATGTTTACGCCCATATCGGTGGGGGACTGGTACGGGCTTTTGCCGGCGATCAGCTCAAACATCGCGTGCAGTACCGGGAAAATCTCAATATCGCGGTTATAGTTTACCGCGGTCTCGCCGTAGGCTTCCAGATGGAACGGGTCGATCATGTTCACATCGTTCAGGTCGGCGGTAGCAGCTTCATAGGCTAGATTGACAGGGTGCTTCAACGGCAGGTTCCAGATGGGGAAGGTCTCAAACTTAGCATACCCGGCTTTGACCCCCCGCCGATATTCGTGGTACAGCTGGGACAGGCATACGGCCATCTTGCCGCTGCCCGGCCCCGGTGCCGTGATGACTACCAGCGGGCGCTGCGTCTCGATGTAATCGTTTTTGCCGTACCCCTCGTCGCTGACGATGCGGGCCACGTCGTTGGGGTAACCTGCAATTTTATAATGACGGAAGGTACGGATCCCCAGCGTATGCAGCCGGTTTTCAAAGGCTTCCACCTCGGGGGCGGGGGTATACATCGTCACACAGACGCTGCCCACCAGCAAACCTACACCTTGGAACGCGTCAATGAGCCGCAACACGTCCAGATCGTAGGTGATGCCATAGTCGCCGCGCATCTTGTTGCTGATGATGTCCTCGGCGCTGATGACTACCACGATCTCTGCCTGCTCCTTCAGTTGCAGCAGCATCTGCAGCTTGGAATCGGGCTGGAATCCCGGCAGCACCCGGGAAGCATGGTAGTCGTCAAACAGTTTGCCGCCAAACTCCAGATACAGCTTGTTGTCAAACTGGGCGATCCGCTCCCGAATATGAGCGGATTGCATAGCCAAATATTGGTCGTTGTCAAATCCTATTTTCATATACAACTCTTTTCTTTTTCCGAAAAATGGCAGATGACACACAGCCTGCCGCACAATAAAAATAGTATACCATACCTACCGGCGCAGCGCAACGTGGCAAAAGCATCCTGTTCGAACTTTTCTGTAAAAAGAGGCGGATCTGGTTCGTTGATGGCAACGCAAAGGCAGACCTGCTTTTGGGAAAAAATAGATTGACAAAAAAGGAAAATCTCCATATAATTACCAAAGGTAACTATATGGAGGCGTTTTGATGGAAATACAAACAATCAAGGCGATGTTCGACGCGTGCTATCAGGCAAAACGGAGTCGGGATATGCTGCCGCCGCTGCCGAAAGGCGTTACATCGGCCTATATTCAGTATCTGGACACCATCGAGTCCTTAGAACGGCAGGGAACTCGCGTAAAAGTGTCCGACATCAGCGATGCCCTGCACTTGCCCCGTCCCGGTGTGACGCGGACCGTCAAGGAGATGGAGAAAAAAGGATATCTGCACAAAGAATCTTCCACCACAGATGGCCGTATCACCTATATCTCTATTACCGAGGCGGGCAAAAAACTATCCCAAATCTATAACGAGTGGTATTTTAACCAGTTGGCACCACTTTTTCAGGACATCTCGGAAGAAGATGCCCGCTGTACCATCCGAACGATAGAACGATTTTATACAATTTTATCGGAAGGGAGAGTTTCTATTGAATAAGGAAAAAGCAGATTTTACACAGGGGAGCATTCTTCAAAAGTTATTTTGGTTTATGCTGCCCATTTTGGGAGCCTTGATTTTGCAGGCTGCATACGGTGCTGTGGACTTGCTGGTGGTGGGCCGATTCGGCTCTACTTCCGGTTTGTCGGCAGTATCCACTGGCAGTCAGGTCCTCAATCTGGTCACCTTCGTGGTGACACAGCTGGCCATGGGCATTACCGTTTTGATTGCACGGTATCTGGGGGAAAAGCGGCCGGAACGGATCGCGCAAGTTCTTGGTGGTGCTGCCATTGTTTTTGCACTAATCTCAGTGGGGCTGTTCGCGCTGCTGGTGGGGCTTGCCAGACCGATTTCGGTGCTGATGCAGGCCCCGGCGGAGTCCTTGGACCTCACCGTCAGCTATGTGCGCATCTGTGGCGGCGGTATCTTCTTTATCGTGGCCTACAATGTGTTGTCTGCGATCTTCCGTGGACTGGGAGATAGCAAGTCGCCGCTGCTGTTTGTGTTGGTCGCCTGTGTGGTCAATATCTTTGGCGATCTGTTTCTGGTGGCAGGACTCCATATGGATGCCGCCGGTGCCGCCCTCGCCACAGTCTTTGCACAAACGGTCAGCGTTGTGTGTGCTGTGGTCATGCTCTGGAGAAAGAAACTTCCTTTTTCAATCAAAAAATCGGATTTTCGTTTCAACCCCCAGTGCCGGAAATTTCTCGAAATTGGTATTCCGCTGGCTTTGCAGGAGTGTTTGACGCAGCTTTCTTTCTTGGCGCTCTGCGCATTCGTCAACCGGCTGGGGCTGGAGGCTTCTTCCGGATATGGCGTCGCCAGCAAGATCGTCAATTTTGCGATGTTGGTCCCCAGCGCTTTGATGCAGTCCATGGCATCCTTTGTTTCGCAAAATGTGGGAGCCGGCAACCAGAAGCGGGCCAAACAGTCCATGTTTACCGGCATTGGCGTCGGGCTGGGCTTCGGTGTTGTGGTCTTTGCTCTGGTGATGATGAAGGGCGATTTCTTGGCGGGCTTCTTCACCTCGGATGCAGCAGTCATCGAAAAGGGCTTTGCCTATTTGAAAGGCTTTGCCCCTGAAACCATTGCCACGGCGGTGTTGTTTAGTATGGTGGGGTATTTTAACGGCAACCAAAAGACCGTCTGGGTCATGGTACAAGGGCTGGTGCAGACGTTGTTGGTGCGTCTGCCCATGGCCTACTTCATGAGTATCCAGACCAACGCAAGCCTGACCAAGATCGGTTTGGCCGCGCCGGTATCTACAATGGTTGGTGTGATCTTGAATGTGGCGTTCTATCTGTATTTGAACTGGCGGCAGAATAACGAAAAGAAACCGGATCAAAAAGTGTCGGTCCCCGCAGCCTGAATTTTCAAAGAAATAGCAAAGCACGCCCGTGAAGCGGTCAGCGTACCGCTTCACGGGCGTGCTTTTGTCAATACGAAGGGGAGAACAGCAGAGGAGGGGGGCTGTGCATCCAATACAAAAAGAAAAAACCTCACGTGTTCACGTGAGGTTTTGGTGCGCCCGCAGGAACTCGAATCCTGGACCCTCTGATTAAAA
>CAUWAX010000013.1:0-84778 GCA_963557315.1 uncultured Gemmiger sp.
CTCTCGCGCCGGACAGCTTGATTATAATACCACCGCGAAACCACTTTGTCAACACCTTTTTTCAGATTTTTTGACATTTTTTTGCGATCTCTTACAGGTCAACGATATATCGTCGTTTCCCGCTGTGGTAGGCGTATCATATCATATTGTTATCTTACTGTTAAGGCCGCCTTTTTACTTTTGGAGATCCTTACAAACCAAACGCAAAAAAGCGTGCACATTGACGAAGGCATCGCCAACATGCACGCTTTATTATAGTGCAGTCCTAGATTCTCCCAACAGTTGTTCCCGCATCCACTGCAAAACCTTTCGTTCCCGTCGAGAGATTTGCACCTGCGTAGTCCCCAACACCTTGGCCGTTTCGCTCTGGGTTTGTCCGCCAAAGAAACGCAAGCGAATCAGTTGACGGTCCCTTGGTTCTAACTTGTCCATCACTTCCTCCAGACCAATGCGATCCGAAAGACTTTCCTCCGGGGAATCTACCGGCACATCCCATTCCCGTTGCCCCTCTTCTTCATCGGTGGGCGTCAGCGACAAAGCCGGCAGAGATGCCCGAATCGCCAGTGCGATCTGTTCCGGGGTAGTGTTTAACGTTTCTGCCAACTGCGCGACCCCCGGTTCTTTTCCCGTGCGTTTAAGGCTGCGTTCCCGCTCTGCATTGATCTTCATACTTAACTCTTTCAAGGAGCGGCTAACCTTGACCGTACCGCCATCCCGAAACAGCTTCTTGATTTCCCCCAGAATCACCGGTACCGCATAGGTAGAAAAGCAGACGCCCCGCCCCGTATCAAACCCATCGCAGGCTTTGACCAAACCCAAACAACCGGCAGCATACAGCTCCTCATACTCAATGCCCCGGCCCTTGAACCGGCCAGCGCAGGCATGGACCAACCCCAAATTTTTCTCAATAAACTCTCCGCGCGGCAGCAGGTCAATACTTTGTGCTGGCATACCAGTTTCCCCCTTTATAAGATATGTAAGGGGTCAGTCGCGCGCTTCCAAGCGTTTGGTCAAAGTAACGCGGGTACCTTTGCCCGGTGTGGAAGACACCCGCACCTTATCCATAAAGCTCTGCATCACCGCAAAGCCAAGGCCCGCGCGCTCGGATGGATCGCCGGTGGTATACATAGGTTCCATCGCTTTGGCCACGTCATCCATGCCTACACCCCGATCGCTAATGGTGATTCGCACCAAGCCGCCCTCATAAAGGCCCGCCGTAAGGGTAATGGGCCCAATGGCATCCGGGTAGGCGTGAACAATGCAGTTGGTCACCGCCTCGGACACTGCCGTTTTTAGGTCGGCCAACTGCGGCACCGTAGGATCAAGCTGCACCAAAAAAGCCGCAAGCGCCGCACGGGCAAACCCCTCATTGACAGACCGACTGGCAAAAGTAATCTTCACTTGATTGAGCATTTTCATGGTTCTTTCCTCTCAGGCATAAGTGATGCGGGCAAGGTCCAACATACGGCGCACCGTAGGCGGGGGATTTTGTACCGTAAGCCGCCCCCCCAGCGACACAATATGCCGGTCCCGTCCCAAAATCAGCCCAACACCAGACGAATCCATAAATGTAACACCTGAAAAATCCAACGTCAGAAGTTCCGGCAGGCGTTCGTCTACCTGCGCGTCAATTTCCCGTCGGAGTGACTGCGCCGCATGATGATCGATCTCACCGCTCAGATACGCAGCCAGCGTGCCGCTGCCCGGCACAAAGCAAACCTTTGCCATCGAGGTTGTCCCCTTTTTCCACGGATTGGGCGATACCGTAAAGTAACCGCCAAAAATCAGGCAACAGAAAAAGCCTGTATCTTTACGATACAGGCTTTGCCGTAAATATTTTGTTGGAACAGGGCGGCAAACGGTTATTTTTCCGCCTCTTTAAGCAGCCACGGACGGGCTTCGGCCGCCAAATAGAGGGAACCGCAAACCACAACACCCGCCAGATTGTTTTCTTCCGCATAGTTGACTGCCGCCCGCAGTGCCTGCGGCACGCTGTCCGCCGCCTCGGCATCCATATGGAACCGAGCCTCCCGCTGCAAATCCTCGCCGCTGAGTGCTCGCGGACAGTTGGGCGTTACGGTATACACCTTGGCAAAACAGGGTGCCAAAACTTCCAGCATGGTTTTATAGTCTTTGTCGGCCAGCATCCCCAACACGCCCACAAGGTTCTCCTCATACTTAGCCTTTTGCAGCGTTTCGGCCAGCGCACGGGTACCATCGGGATTGTGGCAGCCGTCCAGCAGCAACAGGGGATGGCGACGCAGCACTTCAATGCGGGCAGGCATGCGGGCAGTCGCCAAGCCTTGCAAAATCGCGTCATCCGAGATCTCATAGCCGTATTCCCGCCAAAGCGCCAAGGCGATTTCCACAGCCATTGCCGCATGGTTGGCTTGATGGGCGCCGGGCAGCCCCAGCGCCGCTTGATACCCACCATAATCCACACGGTTCTCTAGCCGTTTGCCGGGAAGCTGTCGGATGTCGTCCATCTCCGGAGTGATAATGCTGGTATGTGCCTCAGCCGCGGCCGTCAAAATGGACCCCATGGCTTCCGCCGGTTGGTCCGGGTAGCAAACCACCGCACAGCCTTCCTTAATGATGCCGGCTTTTTCGGCGGCAATTTTATCCAGCGTATCCCCCAGCAGTTCCATATGGTCGTACCCGATGCGAGTAATGGCTGCCACCAAGGTATGGGGCACCACGTTGGTAGCGTCATAGCGGCCGCCGAGGCCGGTTTCCAACACGACCAAATCACACTTCTCCCGTGCGAACCACAAAAGCGCCAGCGCAGTGACCGCCTCAAACTGAACAGGGCCTTCCCCGCCCTCCTGCCGGATGGCCTCGGCTGCGTCCAACACCTTTTGGGCCAGCGAAGCCAATTTCCGCGGCGAGATCATCTCGCCATTGATTTGAAAGCGTTCCCGGAAGTCCACCACATACGGGCTGATGGTCAGGCCGGTCTTATAGCCCGCCGCCGTCAGAATCGCAGCCGTCATGGCCGCCAGACTTCCTTTGCCATTGGTCCCGGCAATATGGATACACTGCAGTTCTTTTTCCGGATTCCCGAGATGATCCAACAAATTTTGCATCCGTGCAAGACCGGGCTTTCCACTGCCCAGCCGCGGCAATGCGTGCAGTGCCTCGATGGCTTGTTGCGTAGTCATTCTGGCTGTTCCTCCTCTTCGTTGGGCACCTGCGGCTGCTGTGCCTCATACGCACGGTGGGCTGCCCGCTGGGCCAGCCGCTCATGTTCCTGTTCCCGCTGCGCACGCCGCAGTTCTTCTCGTTCTTCCCGCAGAGCGCGGTTTTCTTGTTTGATCTGAGCAAAGGCTATTACCACCCGGACAATCAACAAGATCACCAAGGCGACAAAAATGCCAGCCACCACTCCCAGCATATCGATCCAGACATCAGTGACCAAAGAAGTTCGGTTGGGAATGAACACCTGGATCGTTTCGTCCATCACGGCAGTGGCCAAACCGCCCAACAGCGGCCAGCTGATATGCCGCACAAAACGAGCCGTATAAACCCGCAGGCAGAGCATCAGCAAAAAGCCTTCCATCATGAACTCGAGGAAATGGGCCAGTTTGCGAATGGTATGTTCGGAGAGCGGTCCCAGATGGAGCCACCCCAGCGTTTCATTGACGGTTTCCATAGCCGCCTGACTGCGCAGCGAGGACTGGGCCCCCGTCTGCAAAGAATTGCGAAAGATATAGGCCACACAGGCCAACAGCGCCAGTGTGAAAATCACACGAAATGCGATCAGCCATGGGCTTGTTTTTTCTGTTTGCATAAAACTCCTTTTTGTAACAGTACTCCTCTATAACTCGCTATTATAGCACCCCTACCGTCCGGCGGCAAGTCAAACCCCACAAAAAAAGGCGAAACCTTCTGCGGTCACGCCTTCCTTCTTTATAATACAGCCGTCAGCACCAGTGCATACAGCGGCAAAATCACAATACTGCTCAACGTAGAAAACACCACGGCTCCCGCTGCCAGCTCTTCATCTTGTTTGTACTGGATGGCAAGCATCGTGGTCATGGCCGCCGTAGGGCAGGCCTCCAACAGCAGCACGACGGTAGGCACCGTTCCGTGCAATCCCAACAATGCAAACAACACCAGCGTCACCGCCGGGATCAGCAGCATGCGTACCCCCAGTGTGCGAAACAAGTTGGGATTGTGCAGCAGCTTGGGCAGATTGCCGGAGGCAATGGTCGCACCGGTAATAATCATAGACAACGGCGTATTCATATCCCCCACCGAACCTACCGGGTCGGCAATGATCTCTGGAATCGGAATCCGGGCCAAATAGATGATCAACCCTGCCACTACCGCCAAAATACAAGGACAGGTCACCACGTTGCGGACAATCTGCTTCGGGTCAGCCTGTCCACGCAGGTACGTCGCGCCCACTGCCCAAATCAGAATGTTAAACATAGTGACAAAGGCGCTGGCATACAAAAGGCCCTCGTCACCAAACAGCGCCCGAACCAGCGGGAATCCCATATAGCCCGCATTGGAAAAAGCACAGGCAAGCCAGATAATTCCTCTTTTGTCCCGCGGGGTGCGCATTGTAACCGCAAAGGCAACCACCATCCCCACTACCAACGCCACCGTACTCAGGGCAAAGGTCACGAGCAGATTGTGGAAAATGGCCGGGTCAAAGTCCACCATATAGGAATCCAATATCATCGCCGGTGAAACTACATACAGCAGCAAATTGGCCAGCACAGATTTTTCCTTTGGTTGAAACACGCCCCACTTGCAGCACACAGCGCCGATCAAAATCATGAGCAGAAGCCGCAGTACTTGTTCGGCGGTGATGACAGCCAACTCCATATATACTTCCTCCTCAAAACACAGCCTTTTGCACTATATACCGACCAAAAGATCTTGTCAAGAGTTTTTCGCAGCGGAAAGATTCCCTCTTGACAACCACACGGCGCTGCGGTAGGATACATATTATATAAATGCAGTGAGAAAGAGTGCGCTTGTTCTGTTTTTGCAGAGAGTCGGCGGTTGGTGTGAGTCCGACAAAGCAGGCAAGGCTGCTGTCGCTTTTGAGCAGGCACGGCGAAATCCAGCCAGTAACCGTGCACGGGTTTGCCTCCGTTATTCGGGCAGGCAGGTTTTTTCCTGCCGCAAAGCGGCCTTATTGTAATAAGGCAACTTGGGTGGTACCGCGACTTGAATTGTTTTTCAGGCCGTCCCATGATCGTTCATGGGGCGGTCTTTTTTATTTTTAAAAAAACAGCCCCGCAACAACCAGTAGGAGGTTTTGTTTATGCCGAAAGAACTCGCCAAACAGTACGCACCGCAGGGTGCCGAGGATCGCATCTATCAAAATTGGTGCGACAAAGGGTATTTCCATACCCAGATCGACCGCAGCAAAAAGCCGTTTACCATTGTGATGCCGCCGCCGAACGTTACCGGCCAGCTTCACATGGGCCATGCCATGGATGAAACTTGGCAGGATATTCTGACCCGCTATAAGCGGATGCAGGGGTATGCCGCCCTGTGGGTACCGGGCACCGACCACGCCTCTATCGCAACCGAAGCCAAAGTGGTGGCCAAGATGCGGGAAGAGGGTTTGACCAAAGAGATGGTCGGCCGGGACGGCTTCCTTGAGCGGGCCTGGGACTGGAAGAACACCTATGGCAACCGCATTGTCAGCCAGCTGAAAAAGCTGGGCTGTTCCTGTGACTGGCAGCGGGAGCGCTTCACCATGGACGAGGGCTGCTCCGACGCCGTAAAGGAAGTATTCGTTCGCCTGTACGACAAGGGCCTGATCTACCGCGGCAACCGGATGGTCAACTGGTGCCCCCACTGCAACACCTCGATTTCCGACGCCGAGGTGGAGTATGAGGCCAAGGAAGGCAGCTTCTGGCATCTGCTGTACAAAGTCAAAGAGACCGGCGAGACGCTGGAACTGGCCACCACCCGTCCCGAAACGATGCTGGGCGATACCGCCGTGGCGATCAACCCCGATGACCCCCGGTACGCCCACCTGCATGGCTGCCATGTAATTCTGCCGTTGCTGGACCGCGAAATCCCCATCGTCTGCGATGAGCACGCCGACATGGAGAAGGGCACCGGTGTGGTGAAGATCACCCCCGCCCACGACCCCAACGACTTTGAGGTGGGCAAGCGCCATGATCTGCCGATGATCCGTGTGCTGACCTACGATGGCCATATGACCGGCGCCGCCGACAAGGCTGCCGCGGATGCTGAAAAGACCGCTGGACGCGCGGCCGCCGACGAGCCCGATGTGCTGGACTGCGGCAAGTACGCCGGTATGACCGCCATGGAGGCCCGCAAGGCGATCTTGGCAGACTTGGAGACCTGCGGCGCGCTGAAAGAAACCGAGAGCATCACCCACGATGTGGGCACCTGCTACCGCTGCCATTCGGTTATCGAGCCGATGGTGTCCAAGCAGTGGTTCGTCAAGATGGAGCCGTTGGCTGGTCCCGCCATTGAGGCCGTGGAAAAGGGCGACATCAAGTTTGTGCCCGAGCGGTTCACCAAAAACTATATCAACTGGATGAAAGGCGGCCGAGACTGGTGCATCAGCCGTCAGCTGTGGTGGGGCCACCAGATCCCTGCTTGGTACTGTGACGACTGCGGCGAGACGGTGGTCGCCAAGACGGCTCCCTCTGTCTGCCCCAAGTGCGGCAGCGCCCATCTGACCCAAGATCCCGACACGCTGGATACCTGGTTCAGCTCTGCCTTGTGGCCTTTCTCCACGCTGGGCTGGCCCAACGAAAACGCCGAGGATTACAACTACTTCTACCCCACCAACACGCTGGTCACCGGCTACGACATCATTGGCTTTTGGGTTTCCCGTATGATCTTCTCCGGTCTTGCCTATACCGGCAAAGCTCCCTTCGACACGGTGCTGATCCACGGCATTGTGCGGGACAGTCAGGGCCGCAAGATGTCCAAGAGTTTGGGCAATGGCATCGATCCGCTGGAAGTCATCGACCAGTACGGTGCCGACGCGCTGCGCATGATGCTGATTGTGGGTTCCACCGCCGGCAACGACATGCGGTACAGCGACGAAAAGGTTACTGCCAGCCGGAACTTTGCCAACAAGCTGTGGAACGCTGCCCGCTTTGTGCTGATGAACCTGCCGGAGGACTTCACCCCCGGCATGCCCGACGAGGCCCTGTTGGACATGAGCGACAAGTGGGTGCTGTCCGAGTTGTCCAAGGTTGCCGCCGAGGCCACCGCCAATCTGGACAAATACGAGTTGGGTCTTGCCGCCGAAAAGGTAGAGAACTTTATCTGGGAAGTTTACTGCGACTGGTATATCGAGATCTGCAAGTCCCGCCTGAACAGCGACGATGCCCTGCAAGCCGACACTGCCCGCAAAGTGCTGGTCTATGTGCTGGATAAAGCCCTGAAATTGCTGCATCCCTTTATGCCGTTCATCACTGAGGAAATCTATCAGGCCTTGCCGGGCAGCGAGGAGACCATCATGCTCCAGACTTGGCCGGGCAATCTGGAGATGCCGGTCTGGGCGGACGAGTGCGCCGACTTCGAGAAGCTGATGGACTACATTAAAGCGGTACGTGCTATACGCAGCGAGATGAATGTCCATCCGGCCAAGAAGACCACCATGGTCATCGAAACCTCCTCCCCTGCCGCTTTCGAGAAGGGCGGTGCCTATCTGGCTCGCTTTGCCTTTGCCACCGACGTAACGCTGACCGCCAAGTACGACGGCCCCACCGAAGGGATGGTCACGGTTGCCACACCCCATGCTCGGGGCTTCATTCCGATGATGGAATTGATCGACCGTGAGAAGGAATTGGCGCGTCTGAACAAGGAACTGACCAAGGCAGAGAAAGAGACGGCCATGTTCCAGAACCAACTGAACAACCCCAAGTTTGTGGAGAAGGCGCCTGCCAAACTGGTAGAAGAGACCCGCGCCAAGCTGGCCGCCGCACAAGAGAAGGCCGCTAAGATTCAGGAATCCATCCAAGCGCTGGGCTGAGAGCCGACGCTTTCATAAAGGAGCGAATACCAATGGATGCAGGAATGACGCGTGAGCAGGCTTGGGCCCTGCTGCGAGAATACAACCAAGAGCCTTTTCATTTGCAGCATGCATTGACGGTGGAAGCTGTCATGCGCTGGTTTGCCGGGAACTTGGGCTACGATGCCGACGCAGATTTTTGGGCACTGTGCGGGCTTTTGCACGACGTGGACTTTGAGCGCTACCCCGACCAGCATTGCACCAAAGCGGCCGAGATTTTGCCTGCAGCCGGTGCCAGCGAAGCGTTGACCCACGCTGTGTGCTGCCATGGGTACGGCCTGTGCAGCGAGGTGAAACCGGAACACGAGATGGAAAAAGTCTTGTTTGCCACCGACGAACTAACCGGCTTGATCGGTGCCGCCGCCAAGATGCGGCCCAGCAAAAGCTGCACCGATATGGAGCTGTCCAGCCTGAAGAAGAAGTTCAAGGATAAAAAGTTCGCCGCAGGCTGCTCTCGGGATGTGATCCGTCAAGGTGCCGAGATGCTGGGCTGGGAGCTGGACGCCCTGCTGGATAAGACGCTGCAGGCTATGCGCGCCACCGAAGCCGACATCCGCACCGCTATGGACGCTCTGTAAACCGCCAAGATTCCTCACAAATACCTGCGCCCCGCTTTCGACGAACCGTCGATTGCGGGGCCTTTCTCTATATTCCGCATGCCGAAAGTCAATGGTCAGGCGTGTATTTTGGGGCATACAAAAAGTCCCCGCGCCATACAGCGCGGGGACTTCATCGTTCCAACACAAAAATTGCAAGGGGGTTCGTCAAACCGGTGATTACTTGCCGGCCTTCTTGGTGGTCTTCTTGGCAGCAGGCTTCTTGGCGGCCGGTTTCTTGGCGGCGGGCTTCACAGCATCGCTGACCGCCTTCACAGCATCATTGACCACGGGTTTGGCCGCCTTCACAGCCTCTTCCACCACCGGCTTCGCAGCCTTTACAGCCTCATCGGCAGCGGGCTTGACGGCCTCGGTGACAGCCTTCACGGTATCATTGACCGTCTTAACGGCTTTTTTGGCCGTGGGGGTGGTGCTGGCCTTCTTCACAGCCTTCACCACTTCCTCCGCAGCGTCTACCGCCACATCGGCCATATTCTCTGCGGCAGCCTTCGCCTTGGCGGCGGTGGCCTTCGCGCTGGTCTTGGGCTTGCGGGTCACTTCGCTGATAGTCCAGTACTGGGTGGTACCATTCTCGTCCCGCCAAATCTGCAGGGCCGCGCCGTTATCGGTGTTCATGCCCACCACGTCCAGCAGCTTGCCGGCAAGGTTAGACTTGATCTTGACGCTGCCGTCGTTGGAAGGCTCCACGACCCACAGCTGGCTGGACGCCGGAGCGCCCTCCCACTGATGCACGCGAGTGCCGTCGCTGACGCCGCCGCAATCCAAATCCAGCATTTTGCCGGTGAAACGGTTCTGGATGCGGTACACACCGTCACCAGCGGCGACGAAGTTCCACTGCTGCCATTCGGCGTTCACGTTATCCCACAACTGGATCTTGGCGCCATTATCGATGTTATAATCCGCAACCTCCACGACTTTGCCGTTGGCGGCGCTGATGGTATAGAACTTACCGTCGGTAAGTACGGTCTGGGCAACTTTCTTTTTGGGTGCCATATCGGAATTCCTCCTAATACGTTGGGCGGCCTCTTTCTTTTCCCTCTGGCCGCATTCTGTTCCACTGCAAAATTGCGTGGCTACGTTCTCTATTATAGCCACTTTTTCCCAATTCGTCAACTTTTTGGCGCTGTTGCGGCATTTTGCACAAAAAAGCCGGAATGGCACAAAGCCATCCCGGCAATTTTGATTGATTCAGGCTGCGTTTTTACCGTTCTTTTACGAATTTTCTGCAAAATTACCGGTGTACAAACGATAATACCGGCCCTTTTGGGCAATCAATTCGTCGTGGGTGCCACGCTCGATGATGCGGCCCTGCTCCAAAACCATAATGCAGTCCGAGTTGCGCACCGTAGACAGACGGTGGGCAATCACAAAGGTGGTACGGCCATACATCAGACCATCCATGCCATCCTGCACCAACTTCTCGGTACGGGTATCAATGGAAGAAGTGGCTTCGTCCAGGATCAGCACCGGCGGGTCGGCTACTGCCGCACGAGCGATGGCCAACAACTGCCGCTGGCCTTGGCTCAGGTTGGTGCCGTCGCCGGTCAGCATGGTATTGTACCCGTCGGGCAGATGCTTGATAAAGCCGTCCGCATTGGCCAAACGTGCCGCCGCGATACATTCCTCGTCGGTGGCGTTCAGCCGTCCATAGCGGATGTTCTCCATTACCGTGCCGGTGAACAGGTGGGTATCCTGCAGCACGATGCCCAGCGAAGAACGCAGCGCATCCTTCTCGATGGATTTGATGTCATGCCCATCGTAGAGGATCTGGCCCTTCTGGATGTCATAGAAGCGGTTGATCAGGTTGGTGATCGTCGTCTTGCCGGCACCGGTAGAACCAACGAAGGCAATCTTCTGGCCCGGACGACCGTACAAGTTGATGTCGTGCAGCACGATCTTGCCCGGATCGTAGCCAAAGTCCACATCTTTAAAGACGATGTCGCCCTTGAGCTCGGTATAGGTGCTCTGGCCGTTGGCATCGGTCTTTTTCCAAGCCCAAGTACCGGTGGGCTGATCGGTTTCGGTCACCGTGTTGTCAGGCAGATACTTGGCATGGACCAAGGTGATGTCGCCTTCGTTGACTTCCGGCTTTTCATCCAGCAGCGCAAAGATACGCTGGCCGCCTGCCAACGCCATAACCACCGAGTTCAACTGCATCGAAATCTGGGTAATAGGCTGGTTGAAGTTGCGGGTCAAAACCAAGAAGCTGGCCAGTTTGCCCAGCGTCAAACCGCCGAAACCGGCAATGGCCATAGCGCCGCCGATGATGGCGCACAACACATAGCTCAAGTTGCCCAACTGGGCATTGACAGGCATCGCCACCAGAGAGAAGGCATTTGCCTTGTCTGCACTGTGGAACAGTTCGTCGTTCAGCTCGTCAAAGCGTTCGATTGCAGCTTCCTCATGGCAGAAGACCTTGACGACCTTTTGGCCGTTCATCATCTCTTCGATGTAGCCATTGACGCGGCCCAGTTCCCGCTGCTGCTTCACAAAGAATTTGCCGGAACGGCCGGTGAGGAACTTGGTGCAAAGCAGCATGACGCCCACCATGAACAAAGCCACCAGCGTCAGCGCCGGGCTGAGCACCAACATGGAGATCAACACGCTGACCACCGTAATGCAGGTGTTCACCAACTGCGGCAAGCTCTGGCTGATCATCTGCCGCAGCGTATCGGTATCATTGGTGTAGATCGACATGATGTCGCCGTGGGCATGGGTGTCGAAATACTTGATGGGCAGCGTTTGCATATGGGTAAACATTTCATCACGCAAGTTTTTCAGCGTTCCCTGCGTAATACGTGCCATCATACGGTTTTGCAGGAAGATGGCCAAAATGCCCACTGCATAGAATGCACCTACGCGGGCAATGGCCCGGATCAGGCCGCTGAAATCGCTGCTCTTTTCCAACAGCATGGGCGTGATGTAACCATCGATCAGCGTTTGCATGAACAAGGTACCTTGTACCTGTGCAAAGACGCTGATGAAGATGCAGCACAACACGGCAATGACCGGGAACTTATAGAGGTGCATGACATAGGCCAGAATGCGTTTGAGAATTTTGCCGGGGTTGGCCACTTTGGGACGCGGACCGCGGTTACGGCCGGCGCCTACCTGAACCACTTTCGCCTGCTGTGCCATTACGCCTCGCCCCCTTTCTCGTCAAAGTCGCCGGACCCCTTGGTCTGGCTGTTATACACTTCCTGATAGATTGCGTTGGTCTTCAGCAGATTTTCCGGCGTATCATAGCCGCTGATATGTCCGTTATCCAACACAAGGACATGGTCAGCATTTTCCACGCTGGAGATACGCTGGGCAATGATAAAGACCGTGGTGCCGGGGATTTTCTCGGCAAAGCTATGGCGGATTTTGGCATCGGTAGCCGTATCCACCGCCGAAGTGGAGTCGTCGAGAATGAGAATCTTGGGTTTCTTCAGCAGGGCACGGGCAATGCACAGACGCTGCTTCTGACCACCGGACACGTTGGTGCCGCCCTGTTCGATGTAAGTTTCGTATTTGTCAGGGAAGCGCTCAATAAACTCATCGGCACAAGCCTGCTGGCAGGCCGCTTTGATCTCGTCATCGGTGGCATTGGGATTGCCCCAGCGCAGGTTCTCGGCAATGGTGCCGCTGAACAATTCGTTCTTTTGCAGCACCATGGCCACACTGTTGCGCAGGGTTTCCAGATCATACCGGCGCACATCCACGCCGCCAACCTCGACGCTGCCTTCCGTCACGTCATACAGACGGGGCAGCAACTGTACCAGACTGGACTTGGCCGAACCGGTACCGCCGATAATGCCAATGGTTTCACCGGACTGAATGTCCAGATTGATGTTCTCCAACGCCTTCTCGCCGTCTTTCTTATAGGCAAAGCTGACGTTCTTGAATTTAACGGAACCATCCTTCACTTCCATGATCGGGTTTTCACCGTTGGCCAGATCGGATTTTTCCTCCAAAACCTCGGCAACACGCTTGGCAGATGCAGCAGACATGGTGATCATAACAAACACCATAGAGAGCATCATCAAGCTCATCAAGATGTTCATGCAGTAGCTCAGCATGCTCATCAGGTCACCGGTGGTGAAGCTGGTCGCACCGGACAGCACGATCAAGCGGGCACCCAGCCAGGAGATGATCAAAATGCAGCTATAAACCGCCAAAGTCATCAGCGGGGCGTTCCAAGCCAGAATCAGTTCGGCACGCATCAGCAGCTGCCGGACATTTTCACTGGCCTTGCGGAACTTCTCTCCCTCGAACTTTTCGCGGACGTAAGCCTTGACTACCCGGATGGCCGAGACGTTTTCCTGCACACTTTCGTTCAGGTCATCATACTTACGGAACGCACCGGTAAAGTAGTTGGTGGCGTGCACCATAATGTACATCAACGCACACCCCAGCAGGATCACCGCTACCAGATACACGCTGGCCAACTGGGCATTGATGGTGAAAGACATAATCAACGCCACAATCATGCTGGCGGGCGCACGGATGGCCATACGCAGCATCATCTGATAAGCGTTCTGGATATTGGTCACGTCGGTGGTCATACGGGTAACCAGACCGGCCGTGGAATACTTATCAATGTTGGCAAAGCTGAAAGTTTGGATATTGCGGAACATGCCCCGGCGCAAGTTGCGGGCAAAACCGGTGGCTGCATGGGACCCAAACATAGCCCCCAAAATACCCACCAGTAGGCCGATGAGGGCAGCCAACAGCATTTTGGCACCTACCGAATAGATGACCTCCATATTGCCGGCGGTCACGCCGTCATCCACGATGGTCGCCATCAACCTGGGGATGATCATTTCCATGATAACCTCACCGATCATGCAGATCGGGGTGAGGATCGAAACCAAACGAAATCCTTTGGTTTCACGTCCAAGTGTCTTGAACAAGATTGATTGCTCCTTTCTACCTTTACATACTGTTCTTTCCGAATAAGGGAATGCGAAAACCGCATCTAGGGCGCTCAGCCCTCCCCCATCACGCTTTGTGCATTGGACAGAATCCGCTCCAGCACCGCCCTTGCCACAGCTTGCTGTTCCGGCTGGATGCCGCGCTGCAAGTCGCGCTCAAAGTTATCGATGCTCAAGCGAATGCGCTCATGATACGCCACACCTTTCGGGGTTGCACTCAACCGTTTGAGGCGGGCATCCTGCGCTACCGAACAGCGGGTGATAAAACCGTCCTGCTCCATCGCCTGCAAAATGACTGTCACGCTGGAGCGACGAAGTTGCATCCATCGCTCTACATCCCTTTGGAAAATATCGCGTTCTTCCTTATTGGCACGCACAATTTCCCCCAGCAGCATGCCCCGTACCCCGGTAAGTTCCGGTGTGACTTCTGCGGCAATGCGTGCATCCATCGAGCGACGGATCACACGGGAAGTTTGGCTGACCAATGCCCCAAAGTGATCACTGCAACAGCAGCCCGGCGCACAGTCAGACTGATGTGTTTTCGTACCTCTCACCCGCCCTTCTTTTGTTAGGTATCGAATTGTTCGTATGCTAACATTCTTTAGCGCATTTAATCAGTATAGCATGGCTTTTTAAATTGTCAATACAAAAGAAAATAAAAAAAGCGCCGCCCTTTTCCTTCTCGTCAATGGAAAAACCCGACTCCTGCCACCGAGGCAGGAGTCGGGTTTTCTCAACTTTTTGTACTTTTTATCGGTTATTCCGGTGCTTTCATACTCTCGACCATCGAGATTCTACGCAGCGAGCGCTGCATTACAAGATTTACCAACGTGCTGAAGAGCAAAGTCAGCGCGATGGCATAGACAAAACTCAGCGGCTGAATATCCCGTCCGAACATAACGGCGTCCACTTCCACCGTGACAATGATAAAGCGGTGCAGTGCTATACCGCCGAACACGCCGAACAGCGTTCCAATCAGCGTCAACGCCACGCTTTCTCGGTTGACATAGGCATTGACCTCGCGATCATAGAAGCCCAAGACCTTGATGGTGGCGATCTCTTTGACACGCTCGGCAATGTTGATATTCGACAGATTATACAACACCACAAAGGCCAAACTTGCCGCGCAAACGATGATCAGTACCACCACTGCGTCGATGGAGTTGAGCATATTCAAGACCTGCACAATGCTGTCCTGCGTGAAGGTCAGGCTGGCCACATTGTCCATCGCCAGCAAAGTTTCCGATACAGCATCGCGTACTTCCTGATTGTCATCGGTCAGTTTGCTGAGAGCTGCATTGTAGCTGACCGGCGTACCGAAGCCGGCCTCATAGGTAGCGGCACTCATATACACATAGTTGCTGATGTAATGCTCGCATACCCCACTGACGGTAAAGGTGCCGGTCTGCTCGTCGCCGTTGGTCAAGGTAATGGTATCCCCAGCCTGTACCCCCAAGGTCTTGGCCAGCTTTTCGGTAAGGACCACACCCTCTTCTCCCAACGGGACCGCCTTGCCGCTGACCCGCTCGTGCAGATCAAGGAAATTGGCGAAGCGCTGCACATCCTGCGGGACCATCAGATAGACATCCACATCGCCCTCCGGCGTAGATTGACGGGTCGTTTCCATAGAGACGGTCAGCGACTCGGTGATGGGATTTCCTTCTGTTAGATAGTCGTAAACTGTCCCCGATTCCAGCGCCTCTTCCTTGGTGACCACCGTCATCAAGTCGTAATGAGAAACCGCACTGAACTGTCGGGTGATGATCGCATTAAGCGAATCCGAGATTCCAAAGCCTGCCACCAACAGCGAAGTACAGCCCGCCACCCCGATGACTGTCATCCAGAAACGGCGCTTATAACGCAGCAGATTGCGGCAGGTCACCTTCCATGTAAATAGGAAACGGCGCCACAACGGGGTGATGCGCTCCAAGAGGATGCGCTTGCCCGCTTTCGGTGCCCGGGGCAGCATGAGCGAAGCGGGCACTTCGGACAGCGACGCCCGGCAAGCCAGTGCCGTCACCCCTACTGTCAGTACCGTCAAGGTACCGCCGGCGAAAAGTGCCTGCGTAAGCCGCCACGGTGTGGCCAGTTCCGGCATATAGTACATCATCGTGTAAGCCGACCAGATGATGGTGGGGAACGCTTTGAATCCTATGGCCAACCCAACCACCGTACCGGATACCGCCGCTGCAAAAGCATACCACAGATACTTTTGCATAATCTCGCGGCGGGTATAGCCCAGCGCTTTCATGGTGCCAATTTGCAGCCGCTCTTCTTCCACCATGCGGGTCATCGTAGTGGAAACCACCAGTGCCGCTACCAAAAAGAAGAATACCGGGAAGATGGTGGTGATGGCCGTCAATTTGTCCACGTTGCCGGTAAAAGAGGAAAAACTCACGTTGTTGCTGCGATCCCAAATATACCATTCCGGCATCTCGATGTCATCCAGCTCTCGCTGTCCGTCCTCGATTTCCGCCCGGGCATCGGCCAATTCCTGCTCGGCCTCCGCTTTGGCATCTTCGTATTCGATCTCGCCGTCCCGCAGTTTTTGGGCATTTTCCGCAATGGTCGCCCGCGCATCATCCAACTCTGCCCGGGCATCGGCCAATTCGGCCTTGGCATCCTCCAACTGACGGCGTGCATCGTCTAGCTGGATTTGCTTGTCGGTCAGGGTTGCCCAACCGTCCTCTAGCTGGACCCGGCCGTCTGCCAGCTCTTTTTTACCCGCCTCGTACTCGGCCACGCCGTCCCGATACTCGGCCCAGCCATCCTCCAATTCTTTCTGGGCATCGCGCAGTTGTACGGCACTATCCTCCAACTGTTTGCGGCCGTCACTCAGTTTCTTTTCATTGGCATAGTACGCTTCCCAAGACGTGTCCAGCGTGCGTCGCCCGTCCACCGTCTCGGCAAAGCCTTCCATGAAGAAGCCCATTTTTTCCTGCTCGGTTTCCAGCCCCTGCTGCCCGCCTGCCACCAGTTTGGCAAAGTAGGTCACGGCTCCCGGCCACGGCTGCGCCTGCTGGTCCAGCCAATTTTGAGCCGCCGCCAAGGTGTCAGCCATCTGGGAACGATCTGACTGCACAATCGCCGTCAACTGCTGGATCAACTGCTGCATCTGTTCTTCTTCGGCCAGTTGATCACCGGTAGCCACAACGGTTTGCTGCGGTGCCTTCTCTTTGGGAGCCGCTTCCTCGGTACAAGGCTGCGCCTCGGCAGGAGCTGCTTCGCTGTCGGTTGCTGCCTGCGGTTCCGACGTCATCTCCTGCAAAGCAGCTTCCTCCGCCGGGGCTCCTTTCTCCGACGCAGCCGGCTCCTGCACCGCTTCTTCCTGTCCTGCCTCCTCGATTTCCGGCTCCGCTGTTTCTTCAGCCGTTTCCGCCGGAGCTTCCGGCAAAGTTTTTCCCTCGGTTTCAGGCTCGTCCGGGTTCGTTTCTTCTGCGGGTTCTTCTTCCGCCATATCCGACGGGGCTGGCGTTTCAGACGGTTCCTCTTCCGGTTCCGCTTGCACGGTCTCATCCGATTCAGAGGCACTTTCTTCTTCACCACCGGTGGGCGGTAGCTGTGCCATCAAATCATCCAGCATCTGCTGAGCCTTCTGCTGCACCTCTCTTGCCGCAGAAGTCAGCGAAAGATCGGCCGCAGAAAGTCCCATCGGCGCCAGATAAGCGTCCAGATCATCCAACGCTTCGTCATAGCTTTCCGGTGTGGGGAGTTCGTTGTCCAACAGCCAGTCTATAAACCCTTGTACATCCTCTGCCGAGACGGTACCTTCCATTTCCGGATTTTGGGTTTGCAGCAGCAAGTTGATCCCTTGGACCAACTGCGCAAGTCCCTCCGCATAGTCCTCTTCGGCGGCATCCAACTGCTTTTTACCGGCGGCCAGCGCCTCTTCCCCATCGGTCAGCTTTTGCAGCGCCTCGTTATATTGCTCTAAACCAGACTCGTACTCTGCCTGTCCCGCTTCCAACTGGCGGCGGGCATCCTCCAACTTAGGTGCATTGGCCGCCAGTTCCGCTTCTCCCTCTTCGATCTTCGCTTGGTTGTCCAGCAGCTCCTGCCGGCCGTCTTCCAACTGGGCGTCCCCATCGTTCACCGTGGCCTCATTGTCCGCCACTTCCTGAACACCGTCGGCATACTCCTGCTCGCCATCCCAGTATTCTTGTTCGCCATCCGCCAACTCCTTGCGGCCGTCTTCCAATTCTGCGGCGGCATCTGCCAGTTCCTGCTGCGCCTCCGCTTCGGCGTCGTAGTACTCTGCCCAAGCATCGTTGATTTCCTGTTGTCCTTCGGCGCGGGTTTCGGCATACCGCGCCTCGCAGCGTTCTTGCTGGATAGCTTCCACGTTGGCTTCCACTGCTTCTACCGTGGCCTCGTAGGCATCCCCCATACTGTTCTGTTCCAGCGCGCCCTGCGCCGTCACATAGATTTCCGTATAGGTTTCGTAGGCAAAGTCCTCGGGCTGCAGGTACATGACCAGATCCACCGTACCGTTGCCTACACTGGCAGGTTCCCGCTCAAAGCTGAAATAGTTGGCGTTATGTACAATGCCGACCACCGTATACTCGGTACAGGCCAGCTTGGTATCCAAGTCTTCGTTTTCGCTGCTGATGGTCAGTTGGGTGCCAATGGGATAATTTGTGTCGGTCAAGTTGGCCCCGGCCTCCACCACACATTCCCCAGACTTTTCCGGCCAGCGGCCATCCGCCAATACAACATGGTTGATGGCATCCTCCCCTTCCGGAGGCAAACTCTGTACCCGGGACACCACAACATCGGCCCCCGCGTTGACCAGCAAATCGGCCGAATAGGCCGGCTGGACCGCGCGGACGCCTTCCACCTGCCGCAGCGCTTCCACATCCTCATCGGTGAGGCCCATTGTCGAGACGATTCGCAGATCGTAGAAGTTAGCGTCGTCCAGATAGGTTTCCATCGACTCCTTCATATCCATGGGCGTCGAATTCAACCCTGCCAAAAAACCGACTCCCAACGCCACGATGGAAAAAATCGCCACGAAGCGGCTGCGAGCACTTTTAAAGGTACGCAGTATGTTTTTTCGGTAGGTGCGTGTCATTTACCATTCGATCCTTTCCACCGGAGTGGGGTTCGGGTTGATCGTTTCCTCGACTACGCGGCCACTGTTGATGCGGATAACCCGGTCCGCCATTGCCGCCAGTGCACTGTTGTGGGTGATGACAATAACCGTTCGCCCCTGCCGCCGGCAGGTGGCTTGCAGCAGCGCCAGCACCTGTTTGCCAGTCTTATAATCTAAGGCACCGGTGGGTTCGTCGCAGAGCAAAATCTTGGGATTTTTCGCCAACGCCCGGGCAATCGATACCCGCTGCTGCTCACCGCCGGAAAGTTGTGCCGGGAAGTTATCGCGCCGATGGGCAAGGCCGACTTCTTCCAGCACGGTATCGGCATCCAACGGGTCCCGGCAGATCTCCGCCGCCAGTTCTACATTTTCCCGGGCGGTCAGATTCTGCACCAGATTGTAAAACTGAAATACAAACCCCACATCATATCGGCGATAGGTAGTCAGCCGCTTTTGGTTAAAATCGCTGACGCACTCTCCGTCCAGCAGGATCTTGCCTTCATCACAGGTATCCATCCCGCCCAGCATATTCAGTACCGTGGTTTTTCCTGCTCCCGAAGGGCCTAAAATGACACAGAATTCCCCCTTCTCGATGGTAAAGCTCACATGATCCGAGGCTGCGATCCGTGTATCGCCCATCTGGTAGTATTTGCAGACATTGTCAAACACCACAAAGGGCTGCTGTTCTTTTTCGGTGTTGGCCATTTTGCTTCTCCTCTGGTTTGGGGTTCTTTTGCTTGTATTATAGCAGACTTTTGTGCAAAATTCCCATACAAATTTTAAACTTTGTGCCCAAATCGACTCTTTTTCACAACTTTCATGGCTGTGCTTCCGGTTCCGCTTGCTGCGGTTCAATGCCCAAATAGGGCAGCGCTTTTTGCAGCACCTCGGCGCATACCGGCCCCGACAACGTACCGCCGCTGGTCGTCCAGCTATGCGGTTCGTCCAGACAGACCAGCACCGCCAGACGCGGCTCGTCGATGGGCGCCACCGCCACAAAGCTGCTGATCCGTGCTCCTTCGTTTTCACTATCCAATTTTTGGCTGGTACCGCTTTTGCCCCCTACACGATAGCCTTTTACCGCTGCGTTTTTACCGGTACCGTCGGTAACCACCCCTTCCATAAGCGTGCACATCGTGGCGCTGGTCTCTTCGCTGATAACGCGGCGTTTCACCGCGGGCTGTGTTTCCTGCACCACCGTGCCATCGGGAGCGGTGATGCGCTGCACCACGTAGGGCTGCATTAGGTTGCCGCCATTGACCACCGCGCAAACCGCCGTTAGCATTTGCAAATAGCTGACCTTACTGCTTTGCCCAAAAGAGCAAGATGCCAGCTCCACCGGCCCCAGCTGATACAGAAATTTGGACCCTAGAACGTTTTTTCTTCTACGCAGCCATTTATAAATTTTCATTATATAGTTAAAATTTCGCTTAAGCCTTCTGGAGAAACTCCCAAAAGCGGCTTGTCAAATATGACAATTTTTTCAAAAAAACGTGAACTTTTTGTTGCATATTCAAACACCTTCGTATATAATGTGTTTTGATAAAATAATCACAACTGCTCGTTCGGAAGGGGGACGAGCAGTCCATAAAAAGGAGGAATACAATGGAATTTGTGATTGGTATCATTCTGGTTCTGAGCTTCTTTGCACTGGCTTACTACTGTGTCAAAGGCCACAACCTGATGATCGGCTTTTTGGTCATTGCTACCGTTTGGACGGTGCTGTCCCTGTTGGGTACGATGGTCGCCTCTCCCGAATTTATTGCGGAAAATGAAATCTTGCAGTTCGGCGGAGATTCCGGCACTACCCTCGTTTCCATTCTGAACAAAATCTATCAGAGTGCACCCGAAGGCTGGGGCACCACGCTGGTCAACGTCTGCTGGGGCGCTTGGTTTGGTCGCGTCCTGATGGACACCGGCATTGCCTCCACCCTGATCCGCAAGACTGTTGAGCTGGGCGGTGACCGTCCCATCGTCACCATCGTCCTGCTGAACGTCGTCACGGCCTTCATCTTCACGGCCATGATGGGCGCAGGTCCCGTTATCGCGATCGGTGTTATCGTTCTGCCCATCTTGATGAGTCTGGGTGTGCCGAAAGCTATTGCCATGTTCACCTTCATGGGTTCCGTATCTGCCGGTATGTATCTGAACCCGGTTCTGCAGTGGAGCCAGCTGCGCGCCTTCATTCTGGCGGCTGACGAAATGCCCGAGTTCTCCTTCACCTGGTACGCCACCCACTGGGGCTACTTCGCACTGGGCATCTCTCTGGTTGTGGTCTGCGTTTTGGCAGGCGTCTACCTGAAGATGAGCAAGCCCAGCCATGCTTGGGCCGCCCAGAGCCGCGGTGCTTCCGAGCAGAGAGACGCGCCCATCTACACGCTGCTCCTGCCGATCGTCCCCGTTGTGCTGAAGATTGCCTTCGACTTCTCCGTCATTGGCGGCTTCGTCATCGCCGGTTTTGCAGCGCTGTTCCTTTGCGGCCGTATGAACGGTTCCTTTAAGGAGAACTGCCAGCTGGTCAACAAGCTGTACTACGACGGCGTTGTGGATACCGCCCCGCTGATCGGCTTCCTGCTGACGCTTCCCATGTTCAACACCTGCGCCAGCTACGCAGCCCCCTACTTCAAGGAAGTTCTGGGCAGCTTCATGCCTACCAACGAGTACGTTATCTGCGCACTGTTCGCAGTCCTGTCCATCATGGGCTTCTTCCGTGGTCCCCTGACCCTGTACGGCTGCGGCGCCGCTACGTTGGGTGTTCTGCGTGCTGTGGGCAACTTCTCTGCTCCCTTCCTGTTCTGCGTGTTCACGATCCCGTCCACGACTGTGAACGTTGGTTCCTGCATCACCCAGAGCTGGATTGCTTGGGGCTTGGCGTACACGAAGGTTGAGTCTCGTGATTACCTCAAACTCTCCATTCCGTTTGCGTACATTGCCTCCATCCTGCTGTACATCCTGACGGCCTTCACCGTGACTGGCCTGACCGGTTCTTGGCTCGTTTCCTAACGGAAGCCGTTTTCGAAAACGCCCCCTTCCGACGTAATCGTTTAATACGACCTCTTTAGGCAGATACCTAAAAGAATAAGCCCCCGGACCTTGTAGGTCCGGGGGCTTATTCTTTTTCCGTGTCCGTGAAGTTGAAGAAGATGGTGATATGTTTGTGGGCATCCACCTCCACACGGCGCACCAGTTGTTGCAGTTGGGCTTTTGCTAGATGATCGAACCGGAGAAACGCCTCTACTTTTTCCTCTACCATGCGAATCTGGTCCTGCTTGTCTTTTCCCTGCGCCAGTTGTTCCAGCTTCTGCTGGCAGCGAAGCTCTTCTTGCCGTAGATTTTTTGAGATGTAACCAAATTCATCCTCACGTAAAATTCCGGCCGCTTTATCTTTGTATGCCTCCAAACGGATACGGCGGACTTTTTCCTGTTGCTGTTCCCATTTGCTGCGCTGTTTCTCAAGATTCAGGTTGTGCTGTTGTTTTTCCGCACACTTTTGAGCTATCGCTTTTGGATCCACCTGATTCTGCGCAAGGGTACGCAGCACCTCCCCCACCATCTGCAAAACCACATCTTCCCGCATGCTATGGGAAGTGCAGCGGTGCGCCGCAGGCTCCCGGCCGTAGGTGTAGCAGTTCAAATACCAGTACCGCCCCCGCTTCTTAGCATAAAGCGGAGCGCCGCAATCGGCACAGTAAGCAATGCCGGTCAACAGGTGGGGATGGTGGGTTGTTTCGTAAGTACGGACTTGCTGCATCGCTTGCGCCAGCGCAAAATCCTCCCGGCTGACCAACGGTTCATGCGTTCCCGCCACCACGATCCAATCTGAAGGATCGACCCGACGGCGGACATGCACTTTATAGTTCACCGTCCGGGTAAACTGCTGGGCCATATCCCCCTGATAGACCGGGTGGCTTAGGATGCGGCGAATCGTTTCGGCATTCCACAAACCTGTAAAGCGGCGGCTCGAATCGACCATCTGCTTTTTTACCGCCGGGGACGGAATCTGCTCCCGATTGAAAATCTTGGCAATTTGGGTGCGGCTGGCCCCACCCAGAAACAACGCAAAGATGCGCTGTACCGTAGGGGCCGTTTCCTCATCCGGCAGAAGATGATACTTGTCCGCCGGATCAATACGGTACCCATAGGGTGCCTGCCGTCCCAGAAACTTTCCCTGCCGTTTCAGAATGCCCAGTGAGGTCCGCACCTTCGCGCTGGCATCGGCAGCGTATAGATCGTTGAACACATTTTTGAAGACCGCCATCTGCTGGACGCTGTCGGTATTGCGGGCGGAGTCATACTGGTCGTTGACCGCGATGAAGCGAATCCCCAAACGGGGAAAAATCTGTTCCAGATACCGCCCCATTTCCGCATAGTTACGGCCCAGCCGGGACAGATCTTTGACAAGGATGCAGTGAACACTGCCGTCCATCAAACAGCGATTCAGTTCCTGAAATCCCGGACGCTCAAAGTCCGTACCGGTATGTCCATCATCCACAAACTCCCGCACAACACGGAACCCATGCCCTTGCGCCCACTCCTGTAAGAAAGCCCGCTGATTTTGGATGGAATCCGACTCGGCCGCCGGGCCATCCGCCGAGGAAAGGCGCAGATACAACACCGCAGCCTCTCTGGCAGGCATCTTTTCCAACGCCCTGTTTTCCTTCATATGGCTTCCCCCTGCCCTTCGAGGTTCAGATTGCTCAGCAGTTGTTCCAGATAGTCCGCCAGCGTTCGGCTCCCTGCCTCTGTGGCAAATAGGACGGTAATCTCCGGTTCGTCCATCGTCACTCCCCCTTTTTCCCTCATGGTGCTCCCCAGATTCTTTGGTTCATTCTATGCAGAACTTTTCCGCAATATTTTCTTTGGTTTGGGAGTAGAAGAGAACCCCTTATGACTCTAACCCAAAAGGGATTTTTCCAGCGCTATAACCGGTTTGTTTCTTATCCCCTGTAACCGTCCAAAAGTATGCACCGGCCCCATCCGGTCGGCGGTATAGTATTCACTCCGCTTGATTTCTCCGGGCAGATCGATTCCGGTGCCCTCCCGCAGACCGAACGCTTCGAAATAATTGCAGAAGTTTTCCTTCCCCAATCGCGCGCCGATCTGGATGAAGCAGGGATTGCAACTGACCGCCAACCCCTGCGCGAAAGTTTCCAGTCCATGGACATGGCCATTGGCACAGCGGAAGCGCGTCCCGGCCACATTGATTTTACCGGCGCAGACAAAGGTATCGGTGGGGGTACACACCCCTGTATCCAGTGCTGCCGCCGCTGTAATCAGTTTAAAAACACTGCCCGGTTCATACAAATCACTGATTGCCTTGTTCCGCCATTGGGTCTGTTGGGCTTCTTGCAGGGCTGCGCTGCGTGCCTCCCCCGTCAAGGCATCCACTTGCGCCCGTAATTCTTCGTTGATGAGCAGCCGCGGCGTGTTGGGGTCATAGTCCGGTTGGCTGGTCATTGCCAATACCGCCCCGGTTTGTACATCCATAACGATACCTACCCCGCGCTGGGCCACGTTGTGTTCTTTCACCGCCGCATCGATGGCGCTTTCCAGCCAATGCTGGATATTGGCATCAATCGTCAGCGTCAACGTATTCCCCGGGACCGCTTCCACCAAAGTTTGGTAATGGGTAGGCATATCATAGCCCCACGCATTTTTTGCCGTCAAAATCTCACCGTTTTGTCCGGTCAAGACCTCGTCGTATTCCAGCTCCAATCCCCATAGACCGGCATTGTCCACATCGGTAAAGCCCAGTATTCCCCCCATGAAATCCCCTTGCGGGTAAACCCGCTTGGTATCCTGTCGGATCTGGATGCCTTGTGCTCCCTGCTCGATACACCAACTGCGCACCGCATCTGCCATCTCTTGGTCCACACGGCGGCGCAGCAAACAATCGTTGGAACTGCGCTGGTTGAGCTTTTCCAAAGTTTCTTCGTAGTCCAGTTCCAAAATCTCGCTGAGTGCTTGGGCTGCCGGTTCCACCAGTTCATCCGCCAATTCCCGCGGCGCCGCACGGATGGTCCAGCAGGTTTCACTGGCTGCCAACAAGGTTCCGTCAGCCGCATAGATTTCCCCCCGGGCCGCCGGCAGTACAGCCCCCCGAAGCTGCTGATCCGCCGCTCGCGCGGCATAGCCCGCGGGGTCCCACAACTGCAAAACACAAAGACGGGCCAACAGCCCACCAAAGCATACTACTGCCAACCCAGCGGCCAGCACCCGTGCCCGCCGCCGCATGGTACGATTTTGTTGGGGTGAGAGATGGCGCATGGCAAACCCTCCTTTTTATAAAGCAGCCCCTTAGACCACTGCTGTTGTACCCTATGCCAAGGCTTCCGTCAAAATGCCGAATTTCGAGGTGGAAATTCTCCCTATCGCCGATTGACGTTTGCCTGTTGCCATTGTACACTGGAGTCAACAACATTGACATTTTCTTGTCAATTACTAAGGAGGTAATTCCCATGGCAAGATTTACTTTACCCCGCGACCTGTATCATGGCCCCAACGCGCTGGAGGCGCTGAAAACCCTTCCCGGCAAACGCGCTATGATTTGTGTCGGCGGCGGTTCGATGAAGCGCTTCGGTTTTCTGGATCGTGCCGAAGCATACTTAAAGGAAGCTGGTATGGAGGTTGCCCTGTTTGAGGGCATCGAACCCGATCCTTCGGTGGAAACCGTTATGAAGGGCGCTGCTGCCATGCAGGAGTTCCAGCCCGACTGGATTGTTGCCATCGGCGGCGGTTCCCCCATCGACGCGGCCAAGGCGATGTGGATCAAGTACGAATACCCCGACATCACCTTTGAGGATATGTGCAAGGTATTCGGTATTCCGCCGCTGCGCCGCAAGGCACATTTCTGCGCCATTTCTTCCACCTCCGGCACCGCCACGGAAGTCACGGCTTTCTCGATCATTACCGACTACGACAAGGGCATCAAATATCCCATTGCCGACTTTGAGATTACGCCCGACGTGGCCATCGTGGATCCCGAGCTGGCCCACACCATGCCCAAAAAGCTGGTGGCCCACACCGGTATGGACGCTATGACCCACGCCATCGAGGCCTATGTCTCCACGGCAAATTGTGATTTCACCGATCCTTTGGCACTGCATGCCATCGAGATGATCCAGAACGACCTCGTCGGCAGCTACAACGGCGACATGGCCAAGCGTGACGCGATGCACAACGCACAGTGTCTGGCCGGCATGGCGTTCTCCAACGCGCTGCTGGGCATTGTACACAGCATGGCCCATAAGACCGGTGCTGCTTTTGCCGACTACGGCGCCCATATCATCCATGGTGCTGCCAATGCCATGTATCTGCCCAAGGTCATTGCCTTTAACGCCAAAGACCCCACGGCCAAAAAGCGTTACGGCGTGATCGCCGACAAGATGCATCTGGGCGGCGGCAACGATGATGAGAAAGTCGCCCTGCTGATTGCCTATCTGCGCGGCATGAACGACGACCTGAACATCCCGCATTGCATCGCGCATTACGGTGCAGATTCTTACCCCTGCGAGCAGGGCTTTGTACCGGAAGAAGTCTTCCTGCAGCGTCTGCCTGAGATTGCCAAGAACGCTATCGGCGATGCCTGCACTGGTTCCAACCCGCGTCAGCCCTCGCAGGAGGAGATGGAGAAACTGCTGAAGTGCTGCTACTACGACACCGAGGTAGATTTCTAAAAAAAGAAGATCTTGTGGCTCTCCTGAGCGCCGCATAACAAACAAAGAACGCCTCTCTGGTCCTTCCAGAGAGGCGTCCTTTGTTGCGGTCAGTCGGCCGCCGGTGGGTCTGCCGTTTCTTGACAGATTTAGTCTATCGTGATAGACTAATGATACGTTTTGGCAGTTTTTCCCTCATTCCAAGATAAAAAAGGAGGCCTGCTGTATGATCGGTTTGCCACGGGCACGCGTTGCCGCTGCTTTGTCGGCAGTCTGTCTGCTTGCTTGCACAGCTTCCCTTCCGGTACGCGCCGACAACCGGGAACAGCAGTTGGCTAACCAGCAGCAGCAAGCACAACAGGCCTACGAAAATGCACAGAACCAACTGGAGGATTTGCAAAACCAACAAGCCGAAACTGAATCGCAGATCGATCAACTGCAAGGGAAAGCCTCCGATGTTGCCGCCCAGCTTTCCAGTGTATATACCGCCCTGCAGGAGGCTGACCGAAACCTTTTGGAGCAGCAGGCTTTGGCCGACGAAGCGGCCGAAGCCTTAGCCCAGACCCAACAGGCCTATGACGACAGCCTGCTTCGCTGCAAAGAACAACTGCGGGCTATGCAAGTCTTGGAGGGTGGCGGTGCCATCGGGCTGTTGGCACAGGCGGACAGCCTGTACCAGCTATTGACCTTCACCGAAAGTTTGCAGCAAATCAGTGCCAAAAACGAGGAGATTTTGCAGGATCTGGACACACAAGCCGCCGCCTTGGAGGAGGCCAAGAAGCAAGCGGAAGCTGCCCGTCAGCAGGCAGAGGAGGCCAAAACAGCGCTGGATGCTCAGCAAAATCAGTTGAGCGATACGCAAACCCAACTGCAAACGGCTCTGCAAGACGCCAACGATGCTTTGAGCGAGCAGGAGGCCCAAGAGCAGGCCCAAGCGGTAGTCACCGAGGCCGCCAAAAAGGCCTATGAAGAAGCCACCGCCGCTTTGGATGCCTATGTGCGGGCCCAGAGCGACCGCTATACCACCGCCGACTTAGTCCTGACCAGTCTGGACTTCCGCTGTCCTTTGGACAGTTACAGCAGCATCACTACCCGCTTTGGCGAAGCCGACTCGTGGGGCACACCGCATCGCGGCACCGACTTTGCTGCACCCAACGGAACCCCCATCTATGCCATCGCCGATGGTGTGATTAGCGCCGCAGGACCGGTGACCAGCTACGGAAACTGTGTGCAGGTCAGCCATGGTACCGCCAGCGACGGCAACCGCTATGACAGCCTGTATGCCCACATGAGCCGAATCGCGGTCACACAGGGTCAGAGCGTCCAAAAAGGGGATGTCATCGGGTATGTGGGCAATACCGGTGATGTCTACGGCGTCAACGGAGGATACCACCTACATCTCGAGTTGCGTGTCAACGGCAACCGGGTGGATCCGCTGTCCTATGTGCCCTGCTGATTTACACTACCGAGGCGGAGGAGGCGCCGCATCATGTTTCTTTCTTCCATCCTGCAAAGTACGCTGGGTGATTTTCTCTATGCCGTAGGGTTCTTTGTCGAATACAGTTTTGTGCGCTTGGTGCGCGGTCTAAAATCGATTTGGCGCTGGCTGCTGGTTTCGCTGGGCAACCTGCTGGTGGTGGCGCTTCGGCCACCGGTACAGGCATTGGTAGATTTCGGCAGCGCTTTGCGTCAGCCGGGGCAGTTGCTTCGCTATCTGCTACCGTTGGTCGCTACAGGCGGACTGGTTTTTCTGGTCCGCGCCGGGCTCTCTCTGCCTTTCGCACTGCGGGTAGAGGTCAACGGCCAGACTGTAGGATATGTGGCCAGTGAATCGGTTTTTGACAGCGCCCGCGCCGATGTGCTGGCCCGCGTGAACTCCGCCCGAACACTGTTGGCCGCCGACAGCGAAACTCTGGACTGGGAGATTGAACCCGGCTATACCCTTTCGGTCAGTACAGAAACGATGACCGAAACAGAGATCGCCAACGAGATCTTGCGGATCAGCGGCAGCGAGATCACGGAAGGCACTGCCGTTTACGTAGACGGCGCCCTGCGTTTTGTCACCACCGAGGGGGATCATCTGCGCCGGTATCTGCGTACCATCGAGGAGCCTTGGGAAGATCCCACCAGCACCAGCACACGGGTTTCTTTTGCCCACGATCTCCGGTTGGTGGACGGTGTTTATCTGACGGATTCCATTACGCCCTACACCGACATTCTGCAAGATTTGCAGGCAGAGGACGGTGCCCTGCTGCAAGTTCAGGTCAACCAAACGGTGACCGAAGTGCAGGAAATCGCCTACGATACCGAAACACAGGAAGACAGCGAGATGGATTTCGGGAAGAGCGAGACGATTCAAGCCGGTGTGCCCGGCAGCCAAGCCATCACCCATGAATTGACCTATGTCAACGGAACGCTGCTGGACGATCAGGTCGTAGATGTGCAAGTGCTTCAGTCCCCCACCCCCGAGATCATTCGCCGTGGCACGCGGCTGCAAAGCGGCATGATCGGCAAACTGGGTACCGGCACCTTCATCTGGCCGGTGCCGGGCTACCGCTCCATCTCCCGTTGGGCCAACTTGAACCGCAACTCTCCCGGCTATCACCGCGGTGTGGATATCGCGGCCCCCTACGGCACACCGATCTACGCCGCCGACAGCGGCACCGTCGTGGCAGTGGTCCATATGCATTATAGCTGGGGCAACTACGTGCAGATCGACCACGGCAACGGATATAAGACTTTATACGCCCATATGTCCAGCTTTGCAGTCGAGCTGGGTGATACCGTCACGCAGGGTCAGGTCATTGGTTATGTGGGCAACACCGGCAATTCCTACGGCAACCATTGCCATCTGGAAATGACCTACAACGACGTTCTATTTAGCGCCCGGGATGTTTTCCCCGATATGCCCACCAGAAACCCTGACTTCTAACACAAAACATTCCAAGAAAAAGCTCCGCCCCCAAATGCGATTGTGCGCATCTGGGGGCGGAGCTTTTCGGTTGCAAATTTTAGGGGAGTAACAACTTGAACTTGAGGAATCTTTATTCAAAAGGCACGAGGCCGAATTGGTTGTCTGCGCCGGGCCGGGACATTTGCCCCTCGCATGGTCCGGCGACAGTGAATTGGGTCTTTGGTATGTACCTTGACTTCCCTTATAGGATAACGGGCGAATGTGTCCGAGTTGTCACATGATTTTGAACCTTTTATGAATTTGGAAAAATCCGGCAAGTCGCTTTCAGCGCTGGATCCGCTTGTCGCAGCGGTTGGCCAGATAGGTTCCCACGGTTTGCAGAATCTGTACCAGAATGACCAGCAAAGCGGTAGCGAAGATTTCCAGCAGACCGTTGAAGCGATAGTAGCCGTAGTTGATGGCGATTTTGCCCAAACCACCGCCGCCGATAATAGCTGCCATAGCGCCATAGCCCATGATGGTGGTGGTGGCAATGGTCACGTTGGCGATCAAACTGGGCATACTCTCAGGAATCATGACTTTGGTAATGATCTGCAGCGGTGTGGCGCCCATGCTTTGGGCCGCTTCGATCACACCGGCATCCACCTCTCGGATGCTGGTTTCCACCAGACGGGAAACAAAGGGAAAAGAAGCAATGACCAACGGCACAATCGAAGCCGGCGTACCGATAGAAGTCCCCAGCAGCAGCCGGGACAGCGGGATGACAATGATCATCAAAATCAGGAACGGCACACTGCGCAGCAGGTTGATCACTGCATTGAGCAGGCTCATAAACCAACGCGGCAAAGGCCGAATGCCGCCGGCTTCACCCGTCACAAGGCAGACGCCCAACGGCAGACCGAAAACCAAGGCCAACAAAGTGGCTACGGCCGTGGACCAGATGGTTTCCCACGTTTCAAAGGGGATGGTGGGCAATACCTGCAAAAAAGTAGCCCACTCTTTACTTGCCAACAATTCTGCCATCAGCCGTTCACCTCCTCACAGGTAATGCCGGGATAGTTCCGAATGTACTCCATCGCTTTGTCTGCGGTTTCATCTTCCGGCAAAGCCAACAGCATGCTGCCCAGCGTCTGCCCATTTACCACCCGGGTATCTGCTGCCAAAATCGACACCAGCGCGCCGCACTGGATGGCCAAGCTGGCCACCAGCGGTTTGTCGGTGGTCTGGGTACCGTTGAACGCTACCCGGACCAGCTTGTGCCCCGGCATAGCTTCCGCCTTGGGCGCCCCAGCCGGATAGACCAGCCGCCGCGCCGCATCGGAGGTGGGGTGGCTGAAGATTGCCTGTACCTCCCCTTCTTCCACTACGGTACCTTCATCCAGAATCGCCACACGGTTGCAGATTTCCTCCACAACGCTCATCTGGTGGGTGATGACCACCACCGTAATCCCCAGCTCCCGGTTGATCTTCTGGATCAACTGCAGGATGGCGTGGGTAGTGTTGGGGTCCAGCGCACTGGTCGCCTCGTCGCACAGCAAAACTTTGGGATTGGTAGCCAGCGCACGGGCAATGGCAATGCGCTGTTTCTGTCCGCCGGAGAGCTGGGCCGGATAGGCTTCCGCTTTATCCGGCAAGCCCACCAATTCCAGCAGTTCCCGGGCACGGGTTTCCGCCTTTTCCTTCGGCACTTTGGCCAGCTCCATCGGGAACATAATGTTGCGCAGGCAGGTGCGCTGCATCAGCAGGTTGAACTGCTGAAAGATCATCGTGATGTCGCGGCGTGCCGCACGCAGTTCAGCCGCACTGAGCTGCTGCATCTGGTGGCCGTCCACCACCACATTGCCTTCATCGGGTCGTTCCAGCATATTGATGCAGCGCACCAAGGTGGATTTGCCTGCACCGGACATGCCGATGATGCCGTAGATATCTCCGTCCCGGATGGTCAGGTTGATATCGTTCAAGGCGACGACCGTACCGCTTTTGGTGGCAAAGCGTTTGGTCAGGTGTTGCAATTCGATCATGGGTTTTCCCCCTCATTCTACAATAGGGAACGGGACCAACGCCCGTTCCCTATTGATTGTACCTTACATGCCCCGGGCTTGCAAGGCTTTTTGCCGTTTTTACTTAGAAAAGGGCCACAACAGCGCCGTCATAGGTCTCGTTGATGTAATCCTTGACTTCCTGACTCTGCAAAGCCTGCAGCAGAGCCTGTACGCCGGGGTTATTTTCGTTGCCTTCCTTGACCACCAGCACATTGGCGTAGGTCTGGGCCGCTTCCGAGGAAGCATCCTCGGTGGCCAGCGCGTCATTGCCTACCGAGAAGCCGGCTTCCAACGCATAGTTGCCGTTCATCACCGCGTAGTCTACATCCGCCAGCGTACGGGGCAACTGAGCAGCTTCCAGTTCCTTTACCTCCACATTGTGGGGATTTTCGGTAATGTCATTGACGGTGGCAGTCAGACCCGCATCCTCCCGGATGGTGATGATGCCCTGTGCAGCCAGAAGCTGCAACGCACGGGCTTCGTTGGTGGTGTCGTTGGGCACCGTGATAACCGCGCCGTCAGGGATCTCCTCCAGACTCTGACTCTTGCCGGGGTAGATGCCCAGCGGCTCGTAGTGAATGTCACCTACGCTGACCAGATGGGTGCCGTTTTCCTCGTTAAAGGAGTCGAGGTAGGGCTGATGCTGGAAGTAGTTCGCGTCCACTTCACCGCTTTCGGTGACCATATTGGGCTGCACATAATCGCTGAACTCAACGATTTCCAGCGTAATGCCCTGCTCTGCCAGCAGTTCCTTGGCCACATTGAGGATCTCGGCGTGAGGCGTGGGAGAGGCCGCCACCTTGATGGTAGTCCCGGCCAAATCGCTGCCAGTCTCCGCCGTAGAGGCAGCTTCCGAGGAAGCCGAGGTCGCGGTGGATTCGGAAACAGAAGCGGTAGAACCGCAGGCGGCAAGGCTAAGAGCCAGCGTACCGGCCAGAGCAGCAGAAATCAACTTTTTCATAGGTAAAATCTCCTTTTCATTTGGTTGTGTGGTGTTGTGTGCGGGCAGGTCCCTCTACCTGCCGTCACATTCGCACACCGGGCTGTTTGTATACCGGACCACGTTCCATTACAATGTCCTCCTTATCGGATTAGAAGCCAAAACAAAAGCGGGGCGCCGAACCGCTTCGGCACCCCGCTGTGTTCCTTTCTTTACGCGCCCAAATTCGCGCACGAGAAGGCAAGCACAGGCCGCCGAAGCAAACTGCACATGCACATCATCATGCCAAAGTGACGGCTACGGTTCATCGCCTGTGTTCCCCTTTTTTGCAAATTGGGCAAGCCGGTAAACGGCTTCTCTGGCTATGAGTATAGACTTGTTTGCGGCATCTGTCAACACTTTTTGCATAAAATGTGTCTAAAATCAGAATTTTATACAAACCAAGGCAAAAATCCACAAAGGGCTTGCCAATTTCCTACAAATATGGTATGGTAATGGTAATCCAACACAAAGAAAGAGGCAACCCAGATGAAATTTTCGACCCGCGACCGTTACGCTTTGCGCCTGATGGTGGAGCTGGCCAACCACGGCGAGACACTGGTACCCCTGAAAGAGATCAGCGATACCCAGCAGATCAGCCTAAAATATCTGGAACAGATCATCACGCCCCTTGCCAAAGCCGGGCTGGTCACCAGCGTCCGCGGGGCACAGGGCGGGTATCGGCTGGCGCGCCCCGCCGAGCAGATCACTGCCGGGGAAATTTTGCGTGCAGTGGAGGGCGAGCTGACTGCCATCCCCTGCCTTGGCGCCAACGTGGATTGTCCCCGCCGAGATCAATGCCAGACCTTAGATTTTTGGTGTGGTCTGAACGACCTGATCAACGACTATGTGGACGGCATTAGCCTTGCCCGTCTACAAGCCGGGCAGCAAAAAAACAAATCAACCGCAGAATAAGAAAAGCCCTCGCAGCATTCCGTTGGGATGCTGTGGGGGCTAAGTATTTGTACCAGAAATCAGGCGGTTTCGTTGCCGTCTGTTTCGGCTGTGTTATCGGTTCCGGAGTTCTGCTCACCGTCGCCGGAACTCGATCCACCAGAAGGCGAATCGGTAGACTCCGGAGGCGGCGCCTCCGTCGGCACCGGTGTAGGAGTAGCCGGTACCGGCGTGGGGGTAGCCGGTTCGGGAGTAGGTGCTTCCGTGGGCACCGGGGTGGGTGCCTGTGTCGGTACTGGCGTAGGCGCCTGCGTCGGAACCGGAGTCGGCGCTACCGTCGGCGCCGCCGTAGGTGCCGGGGTAACCACAACCTCCGACGAGGAGGACTGCGACTGGCTCTGCGCCGCACTGGACGACGAGGTGTTGGTCACCGTAGACGCCGTGGAAGAGGAAACATCCTTATCCCCGATGTGCTTTGCCACATTTTTTACGGTAGGACGATCATCTTCGGTAATATAGCTGTGGGTACGCACATAGTCGAACAGTTCTTCCATCGCTGCCTTGGTCAAGTGGATTCCGTCGCTGGATTCCACGTATCCGCTCTTGGCGTAACCGGTGGAAGAATCCTTGAGCACCTCAGCGCTGTTCAAGAATTTCCAATCATTTTCTTTGCACATCTCCACCAGCGCTTTGTTGTACTCGTCCACCTGCGTCTGGGTCAAGTTCTGGTTGGAGTGTACCTTGCCCAGCGGCGGGATGGAATTCACAATGATGTCCACACTGGGATAGGCTTCCACGATGGTTTCGATGCCCGCCTGATAGTTCTCTACAAATTTTTCTGCCGAATAGCTGGGGCTCAAATCGTTGGTGCCGAAGGTCAAAATCACACGGCGCGGCTGCATCAAGGCCACGGCTTTGGCCATTGTCACATAATTGGAATAGCCCTGTAACTGCACACAAGCATAGGTAGCCAGCGAACGGGCACTCATGCCCACCGAGCCAATGGCATTGTCGTAGGTGCAGTAATCGAACATGCGGTACATACGCGCCGTGTTGCTGTCCCCTAGGAAAAGGGTCTCATCCACATAACTCTGCCCGGCATCCTCGCTCTCTTCCAAAATCGTGGAAGAATACTGCGTTGCATCGATAGTATTTTCGTCCTTATTGTACCCGCTTTCGGTCACAAGGGACTCGCTGTCCGAGGTTACCTCTTCCTCCGAGGCGAACAAATCCAGACCGCCCACCAATACAAAGGATATAGCTACGCTGACCAGCAGCATCAGACTGCACAAACCCATGACAAGGTACATCTTGCTGCGGAGATCCAGCGGCATCTTTTTTGCATTTTGCTTTGTTTTGCGTGCCATTGCGTTTCCTTTCGCGCAAAGGGACTTTCTGTGCGCCCCCATTTTTCTGTACAACGCTTTTACATATATCGTCTATTGTACACTATTTTTGCCGCAAGCGCCAGTGTTTTCGCAATTTTTACATATTTTAGCGCGCAAAAGACAAACCCCTGCAGATGCAGGGGTCTTTTCTTAGTTCATGCCTGTTTGGGGAGCAAATGCGCCCGCGTAAGAGCCGGCTCCAAAGCCAGATACAAAACCACCGCGCAAACCGTAGACACCAACGAATTGACCAACGTCACACCGCCGGCAACTTTGATAAGTACCGTGGCCACCTCAACAGGCTGGCCAAAAATGTACCGGTCCCGGAAGTAGCCAATCAAGGGGTCGGTAAAGACATTGACCAGCAGGCCGCTGAACGCACTGGCGGTCACCATAACCAGATACCGCGCTTTGCCGTCCCCTTTGCGGTGACCCAGCTTGAAAACACGGTGCGCCGTGAAGCCACAGACGATGCCAATGATAAACTTCAAGATAAAGGTGGTAAAAGCATAACCCGGATCCCCGGCGATCACATCGGCCAGCGCCAGACCAATCGCGCCTGCCAACCCGCCCGAAACACCGTCCAGCAGCAAGGCCGTCAACGCCGTGAAAGTGTTGCCCAGATGAAAGGAAGAACCCCCCGCAAAAGGGATGCGGAAAAACTCGTAGGCCACAAAGCTCAATGCCGCCATAACGCCCACCATGCTGATCTTTTGCACGGTAAACTTGGTTTTGGTCAGCGCGGCAATCAGCAGCGCCGCCGCCACCGCGGCAAACAGCAGCAACCACATTGTTGCAGTATCCATGGTAAAACCACTCCTTGTATTGATTTTCTCCACCCCTTTTGCGCATGAGGGCGGTTGACAAATTCTTTCCTGCAGGGTATGCTCCTATTATAGCGTTTTCTGGCTCCGAATAAATGCCCAGTTTTTGATTTTTTTATGGTGCCAGTTGGAGGTGGCTTTTCATGATCGAACTGCATCCCGAGGAGAAAATCCCTCTATACGAACAGCTCTATCACGCGCTGGCGGATGAAATCCGCAGTGGTCAGCGAGCGCCCGGCACCGCACTGCCCGGCCGGCGCACCATGGCCGCCCAGCAAGGGGTCAGCATCAACACCGTGGACAGCGCCTACCAGATGCTGGCCGCGGAAGGTCTGGCAGAGGCCCGGCCACGCAGCGGATTTTATGTGCAAAAGACCTACGGCATGCTGCACAATCGCCAAGTGCGTTCCACGCCGGTTTCCGCTGTGCAAGAGCCGGCAGTCCCCGCGCCACGGTATGACCTGTCCACCGGCAGCATCGACACCGATTTGTTCCCGGCACGCAGTTGGGGACGCATCCAAAAGGAAATGCTTTACCAACGCCCTGAGTTGTTGCAGCGCGGCGAGATGCAGGGGGATGAAGCGCTGCGGCTCCAGATTGCCCGGTATCTTTCGGCCTATCGCGGCGTCGATTGCACCCCTGAGCAGATCGTGATTGGCGCCGGCATAGAATATCTGCTGGGTTGTCTGGCTCACCTATTCGCCGGCAGCACCGCCGCGGTGGAAAACCCCGGCTACTCTCGGACCCGGGCCGTGCTGCAGAACAATGGTATCCCCTGTCGGTTGGTGGACATCGATCAGGAGGGCCTTTCCGCCGAAGCACTGGAAGAAAGCGGCGCCAACCTTTGTTACCTGACTCCCAGCCATCATTTTCCCACCGGCGTAACGATGCCCGCCCCACGGCGCGCACAGATTCTGGCTTGGGCGGCAGCGCAGCCGGGGCGATATATCTTAGAGGACGACTATGACTCGGAATTTCGCTTTGACACCCGCCCCCTGCCCAGCCTGCAAGGAATGGCCGGTCCCGACGGACCGGTAGTCTATCTGACCACTTTCTCGAAAAGTTTGGCGCCGGGAATTCGCATCGCCTGCATGGTGCTGCCCCGCAATTTGCTGGCTCGCTACCGACAAGATTTTGCCGTGTATGCCAACACCGTAGGACGTTTTGACCAACAAACCCTTGCCGAATTTATGGCAGGCGGCTATTTTACCCGTCATTTGGCGCGGATGCGTTTGGTCTACAAGCGCCGGATGGAAGCTTTTGCCGCGGCGCTGCGCTGTCAGTTGCCGGGTGTCACGTTGGGCAGCGTACACAGCGGACTTCACTTTTTGCTGACGCTGTCCGGGGCTGGCGGAGAAACGGCTATGGTGGAAGCCGCTGCCCGGGAAGGCGTTCGGCTGCGTGGATTGCGGGAATACTACCTAGCCCGTCCCGAATACTGTCCACCGGACACGGTGGTGGCAGGTTATTCCGCCTTGAAAGAGGAGGATATTCCCGCCGTAGCCGCCGCATTGGCTCGGGCTTGGATCGGCTGATACAACAAAAGAGGGACGACCGACGTCGTCCCTCTTTGTTTTGTTTAGGTAGTTACTTGGCAGCGGCTCCGCCAGAAATTTCCTGAATGGCCGCCACAGTGGCCGCCAGATTCTGCATATCGCTGGGTACAATGAGCTTGGTAGCCTTGCCGTCGGCCACCTTTTCCATCGCTTCCATGCTGCGCAGCGCCAAGAAGTTATGGTTGGGATTGGCCTCGTTGATCAGCCGGATGGCATCGGCCTGCGCCTTCTGCACCGTCAGCAGGGCCTGCGCCTCACCTTCGGCCTCCCGAATGCGCTGCTGCTTGACGGCTTCCGCCCGCAGGATTGCCGACTCCTTCTCGCCCTCTGCACGGGTGATGGCAGCCTGCTTTTCGCCTTCCGCCAACAAGATGGAGGCGCGCTTTTCCCGGTCAGCTTTCATCTGCTTTTCCATGGCCTGCCGAATTTCCAGCGGCGGTTCGATATTTTTCAGTTCCACACGGTTGACCTTGATGCCCCAACGGTCGGTGGATTCATCAAGGCTGGCGGTGATACGCGTGTTGATGGCATCCCGGCTGGTCAGCGTTTCGTCCAACGTCATCGAACCGATGATATCACGCAGCGTGGTGGCAGACAAATTTTCGATAGCCTGAATCGGACGGTTGACACCGTAGGCATAGAGCTTCGCGTCAAACACTTGGAAGAACACCACCGTGTCGATCATCATGGTGACGTTATCCCGGGTGATGACCGGCTGAGGCGGGAAATCTGCCGCTTCTTCCTTCAGGGAAACTTTGCGGGCCACCCGCTCCACAAAGGGGGTGCGGATATGCAGGCCGGCGCCCCAAGTGTCTTTGTAGACACCAAGCCACTCGGTCACATAGGCATTGGACTGCGGCACGATGACGATGCAGCGCACCAAAATGATCAGAACCACCACCAACAGTATGGCAAAAATCAGTAACATAGAGGGACCTCCTTTTTTCTTCCAAAATCAGGCGGTGGCTGTTGTGTCCACAGTCACCGGACATACGATGAGAATCGCGCCATCCACATCGGTGACACGGCAGGGCGTGCCTTGCGGCATGGGGGCTTCGGCGCGGGCCTGCCAGTCCAAACCATCTACCCGCACACGACCCAAGTATCCTGGCTGAATGTCCACCAACACCACACCCTGCTTCCCGATGGTCAGCGGGGAACCATTGGTGACCGGCGCTTTCCGCTGTTTGCGGCGCTTGGCCAGCGTAGGGATCATGATAAGCAGCGCCACTGCGGAAACCACCGCAAAGACCGCGATCTGCACCGACAGGGATTCAGTGAAGAAACTTACGATCATTGCGGCTGCGGCCCCTGCCGCAAACCAGATGGACACCAGTGCAGTGGTGGAAGCTTCCAGCACCACAAAAGCGATCACGGCAATCAGCCAAAAAAAGACGTCTGTCGACATAGGACGGAACCTCCTTCCGTACAGGACCTTCTTTGTCAACACTTTAACATGTTAAACGAAGACTGTCAAGATTCTTACTTGTAAATTTCCCGTTTACCACATAGATTCCGCTTCCTCTGTATAGAAGACGTTTTTGCTTGTACGGCAGCCCTTTTTCCGCCAGCAAAAAGCGCTTTGGCCGCCGTCCATAGCAGCCAAAGCGCTTCATAATTTAATAGATGGAAAAATACCCCACATGAACCGGAGCGTTATCCTCCACCAAAACGGTGAAGCCGCCGGGATTGACTTCGGTGGATTTACCAAAGGCTGTTTCTGCCAAAAGATGCGGACCACGGTTCAAAATGATCTCCGCCGTCTGCTTCCTGCCCACCCGCCGGTAGTGAAGGATATCCCCTTCGGCACGGACGATTTCAAACCGGCCGCCGTCAAAGGCATCGCAGCTCTTGCGCAGCCGCGAAAGGGTCTTCATCGGTCCACGCAGCCGTTCCTCGGTGGAATTCCAGTCAAAGTAGGCCCGGTTGAAGGGGTCCCGGTAGCCTTGCATCCCAATCTCGTCGCCGTAGTAGACGCATGGCACGCCGGGCAGCGTGAAGATCATCGCATACCCCAACAGCATCTTGCGCAGACCTTCCTCCACTTTGCTGGGCGGGATACGGCGGCCGCTCTGCCAGTAACGGTCCCGGCCGTTGGCAGGTTCCCCTGCTATGGCGGTCAGTGCCCGCTCTGTATCGTGGGTAGAAAGGAAGTTCATCAGGCAGTGGAGTGCCGGCGGCGGATAGTTCTCACAGATCGTCAGCAGTTGCTCGCTCACTGCCGCCACGTCGGCCCCCCGCAGGTAGTCCAATACGGCGTTGCGGAAGGGATAATTCATGACCGTGTCCAGTCCCTTGCCCCGTAGGTAGGTGCGGCGGCGTCCAAAGGCTTCCTTGGTGGTAGCGTCCTCCCACACTTCCCCTATGAGCAGTTTATCTTCGCCATGGGCTTTGACAGCCTGCCGGATCTTTTCGATAAACTCGTCGGGCAACTCATCGGCCACATCCAACCGGAAGCCGGAAGCTCCCAGTCCCAGCCATGTATCGATGACGCCGCCCTTACCGCAGACAAATTCCTCGTAGGAGGGGGAATCTTCCTGCACTTCAGGCAGGGTTTCAAAGCCCCACCAGCAACGATACCCGCTGGGGTAACCGGAATCGAAGTCGTACCAGCTTCGATAGGGCGAGTGGCGGTCACGATAGGCACCGCCAGGTCCATAGCGGCCTTCCCGGTTGAAATAAAGGGAATCCGATCCCGTATGGCTGAACACCCCATCCAGAATGATGCGGATGCCCTCCTTTTTGGCGGCAGCGCATAACGCCGCGAAATCGGCGTTGGTGCCCAGCAAGGGGTCCGCCTTGAGGTAGTTGGCCGTATTGTAGCGATGGTTGGCATGGGCCTCAAAAATCGGGTTGAGATAGATGCAGGTCACGCCCAACTCCCGCAGGTAGGGCAGCTTTTGCTGGATGCCCGCAAAGTCCCCGCCGTAATAATCCATGTTCAGGTAGCCATCGTCCTGCTCGTTGGGCCAGAAATAGGGCTCACCGGTTTTGTCGGCCCGGTAGATCCGATCGGCAAAAGGCATGGGTTTATTGGGGATTCCCTCACAAAAACGGTCCGGGAAAATCTGGTACATCGTTCCATTGCGGAACCAGTCCGGTGTGGTGAAGCCTTTTTCGTAGACGGTCAACTGCCAACTGGCGCCCCCCGTCCAACTAAGCACCCCTTCCCCACCGCCGCCCCGATAAATCTTGCGAAAATCGGTGTACAGGTCGAAATAATAAAAGTACAATCCCGGTGTGGTCGGTGCGATGCGAAAGGTAAAGTGGTTGACCTGCGGTGTCTGACCGTCAAAATTCATGCGGTAGTGGACAGGGTCCTCCTTGTCTTTGGTCAGAACCAGATGAGGATCCACATAGCCCAACTGCTCGGGGACGGTCAGGTGAAAGGTCACTTCCTGCCCAGCCTCCACAGCGCCGAAAGGCGTCTTGCAGGCAGGATCAAAACTGTTGTAATAGGTGTGCGGCATACAAAGCCCCCTGTTCAGAGTAAAACTGCCGCGGTCAGACGGCCGCGGCAGCAAAATTACACAGGGAAATTATTTGACCGGCGTGGCACCCCAGATGTCGCGCGCGTAGTCCATGATGGAACGGTCGGCACTGAAGATGCCCGCATTGGCAATGTTCATCAGGCTCATGTGGTTCCACTTCTTCTTGTCCTGGTACAGCTGCTGGACAGTCTGCTGGGCACGGCGGTAATCCTTGAAGTCTGCCATGACCATGTACGGGTCAGAGTTGCGCAGGTTGTTGGTCACTTCGCTGAAGTTCTCACCATTCCAGCCCTTTTCCAGCATATCCAGAACTGCCATCGCAGTGTTGTCGCCGGAAATGAAGGCAGAAGGATGGTATCCCATCCCCTTGAGGGCGTTGACCTCGGGGGTAAGCATACCGAAGATGATCTCGTTGTCATGACCGGCAGCATCGGCAATTTCTACGTTGGCGCCGTCCAGCGTGCCGAGGGTGATGGCACCGTTGAGCATGAACTTCATGTTGCCGGTACCGGAAGCCTCGGTGCCAGCCAGAGAGATCTGCTCAGAAACTTCAGAGGCGGGCATCAGACGCTCGGACAGAGTGACGCAGTAATCTTCCAGATAGACCACACGCAGCTTATCGCGCACTGCGGGATCCTCGTCGATCATCTTGCCCAGCTTGCAGATCATACGAATCATCTGCTTGGCCATATAGTAGCCGGGGGCCGCCTTGGCGCCGAAAATATAGGTCTTGGGGGTGAACTCGGCGTTGGGGTTATTCTTCAGGTAGAGATACTCTGCCGCAATGTTCAGGGCATTCAGATGCTGACGCTTGTACTCATGCATCCGCTTAACCTGACAGTCGAAAATCGAATCAGGATCGATGATCTGGCCGGTAGACTTTTGCAGATAGTTGGCAAAAATTACCTTGTTTTCATGTTTGACCTTGGCCAGCTTCTCCTGCACAGCAGCATCATCGGCAAACTGCTCCAGCTTTTTCAGGTTGGAGGCATCGGTCTTGAAGCCGTCGCCGATGGTTTCCTCCAGCAGGTTGGTCAGACCGGGGTTGGACGCCAGCAGCCAGCGGCGATAGGCAATGCCGTTGGTGACGTTCTTGAACGCCTTGGGCTTGAACAGATAGTAGTCATGGAAGACGCTATCCTTGATGATCTCGCTATGCAGCTTGGAAACGCCGTTGATGGCATGGCAGACATAGGCGCAAATATTGGCCGTGCGCACCTGATTGTCGCCCAAAATGGCCATATAATTGATCTTGCCGTAGTCGCCGGGGAACGCCTTTTCCAGCTCGATGCGGCAGCGGCGGTCCAACTCGCAGACGATCTGCCAGATACGGGGCAGCGTGCTGCGGAAGATATCGGCGTTCCACTTCTCCAACGCCTCGCTCATGACGGTGTGGTTGGTGTAGGCAAATACCTTGCGGCAGATATCGAAAGCGGTATCCCAGTCGTAGCTGCACTCATCCAACAAAATGCGCATCATTTCGGGGATGGCCACGGTGGGATGGGTGTCGTTCAGCTGGATAGCCACCTTGTCGGGCAGGTTGTCCAGCGTGCCGTACTGGTTCAGGTGGTTCTGCAGAATGTCGGCAATGGACGCAGCCGAGAAGAAGTACTGCTGACGCAGACGCAGAATCTTGCCTTCGGTATGGTTGTCGTTGGGGTAAAGGATCTTGGAGATCAGCTCTGCGGAGGCAGACTGGCTGATGGCCGTGTTGTAATTGCCGGCGTTGAAGCTGCTCATATCAAAGCTGGGCGCCTTGGCCTGCCACAGACGCAGCTTGGAAACACCCTGACTGCCGTAACCGGCCACATACATATCGTTGGGCACGGCGATGACCGAGTTGTAGTTCTCGTACTTGACGTGATGGAAGCCGCCCTCCCAGGTCTCGATGGCCTGACCGTCAAAACGGATCTCCTGCGCCTGATCGGGATGGGACTTGATCCACACCTGACCGCCGGGCAGCCAGTTGTCCGCCGTTTCCTGCTGCCAGCCGTCCACGATCTTCTGCTTGAAGATGCCGTACTCGTACAGGATGGAGTAACCGGTACCGGGGATGCAATCCGTAGCCATACCGTCCAGATAGCAGGCAGCCAGACGGCCCAAACCGCCATTGCCAAGGCCCGCATCGGGTTCCCGATCGTAGATGGTATCGATCTTAATGTCGGCATCGGCCAGAACGCTCTCTGCCACCTCGTTCAGCCCAAGGTTGAACAGGCTGGTGCGCAGGCTGCGGCCCATCAAAAATTCCATGCAGAGATAATATACCTGCTTTTTGCCCTCGCCCAAGACCTTGGACTGGAACCGCTTCTGGCGGTCCGACATGATCTGGCGGGTGATGGAAGCCAAACAACGGTAGATCTGATCGGCGGATGCAGTGTCCAACGTGACATTGCACTCGCTCATCAGAGTATCTTTGAGCATCTTCTCAAACTCACGCTTGGTATATTTCAAAATCGTTCTCTCCTTACTATTTTGTTTTGGGATCACTGATTTTTCCTAAGTTTAACGGCATCCAAAATTGCCATATTATTGATTATAGCCACATTTTGGGAATTGCGCAAGGGAAAATTGCCTCTTTGACGGCTTTTTTACACTTTTCCACAAAAAGGGCTTTTGCTGATTGCCGTTTTGTATTATAATATTGGTAAGATTTTTCTCGCCTGCCCGTTGACGCAGGATTCAATTTAAACATAAAGCAGGAAGGAGCACAATTTTTATGGGAATGGCTACTTCAAAAGTACGGCTGAACATCTGTGGGTCCAGCTATGTGGTCAATACCAGCGAGAGTGAAGACTATATGCAGAATCTGGCTGACCGGCTGAATCTGGACATGAACGAGCTGATGGCCTCCTCCAATTCCGTTTCCATTACCACCGCTGCCGTCATGACAGCGCTGAATTATCGGGACGAACTGGAAAAGGCCAGCGGCAGTGCCGATAATATGCGCCGCCAGATCAAGGATTACCTCGAAGATGCCGCCAGTGCCAAGATGGCCGCCGAGGAAGTGCGCCGCGAAAACGCCACGCTGAAACGCCGGATCGATGAACTGGAACGCCGTTTGCGCCGTTCCCAGAACAGTCAGGAGATGCCGTGAGCCGCCCGCTGGAGATTTTAGCCCCCGCGGGCAACCGCGAAATGCTTGGCGCCGCTGTGTTCAGCGGCGCTGATGCTGTTTATCTGGGGCTTACCGGATTTAATGCCCGCCGCACGGCGGGCAACTTTACGCCCGAGGAGCTGCGGGAGGCCGTGGCCTTCTGCCATGCCCGGGGCGTGCGGGTCCACGTCACCCTGAACACCTTGGTCTATGCTCGGGAGCTGGATGGCTTGGCCGACGCGGTACGCGCCGTGGCCCAAGCCGGTGCTGACGCGGTCATTTCCGACGATCTGGCCACCGCTCAGCTTGTAAAGCAGATTGCCCCCACGTTGCATCTGCACGGCTCCACCCAAATGAGCGTGCATACCCCCGCCGGTGCGCAGGAGTTGGCATCGTTGGGCTACGACCGGGTGATTCTCGCCCGGGAACTTTCGTTGGAAGAGATCCGGGCCGTTTGTGCCGCCAGCCCCATTGAATGTGAGGTATTCATTCATGGCGCACTCTGCATGAGCGTCAGCGGCCAATGCATGATGAGCGCTTTTCTGGGCGGACGCAGCGGCAACCGCGGCGCCTGTGCGGGGCCCTGCCGCCTGCCATTTGACGCCTCGGCCGGGCTGGCACCGGGCAAACCGGGCCAAGCCTGCCACCTAAGCCTTAAGGATATGGACCATATCCCCCACCTGCGGGAGCTGATGGATGCCGGTGTGGCCAGCGTCAAGATCGAAGGCCGGCTGCGCACCCCCGAATACGCGGCAGCCAGTGTGGCTGCCTGCCGCGCTGTGCGGGCCGGACAGCCCTATGATGAGGCACTGGTGCGGGATATTTTCTCCCGTTCGGGCTTCACCGACGGTTACCTGACCGGACGCAACGATGGCAAGATGTTCGGCGTGCGCACCGAGGCCGATGCCGCCGCCACCCGCGCCGCCACCCCCAAGGCCCGGGAGCTTTTCCGCCGGGAGTTGCAGCGCATCCCCGTGCGTTTTACCGCCACCTGTGAAACCGAAGGCGTCAAACTCTCGGTAACCGACGAGGACGGCCACAAGGCAGTGGTTTACAGCGAAGAAGTGCCGCAGCCCGCCCAGAAAGACCAAACCCCTGCCATCCAGCGGGCACTGGGCAAGACCGGCGGCACGCCCTTCGTCTGCGAAGCGGTGGATTTACAGGGCACCCCGGGCTTTTTGCCGGGCAGTGTCTGGAATGAACTGCGCCGGGAGGCTTTGGAAACGCTGTTGGAAAAGCGCTCGGTGGTTGTCCCCCATGGGGTACAGCCTTATCTTGCACCCCACTTTGCTTCCCATCCCGTAGGGGCCGTCCCCACACTGGCCGCCCGGTTTGCCACTGTCGCCCAATGTCCGGCAAACTTTGTGGACCGGCTGCAATGGCTGATCTTCCCCCTCAGTGAGGCTGACAAAATCCCCGCCCATTGGCGCAGCAAAACCTTGCTGGAACTGCCCCGGGTCATGTTCGGTAAGCTGGAAGCCCAGGCTACCGCTCGGCTGCAATCGCTGCAAGGCGCCGGTTTTGCCGGTGCGGTAGCAAACAATGTTGCCCATCTGCGGATTGCCCAGAATTGGCCGCTCTATGGCGGGTTGGGGCTTAATATTACCAACCCCTTGTCTGCCGCCCGTTATACGGAATTGGGACTGCGGGGGCTCCTGCTTCATCCCGAAACCGCCCTCAACGCTATGCAGGCAATCGCCCCCCTATATAAAGAGGCTCCCATCCCCACAGCGGCCCTTTGTTACGGGCATATTCCGCTGATGCTGACCCGGGCCTGCCCCCTGCGCAACGTACGAAGCTGCGCCCAATGTTCCGGCGGCGGCACGCTGCGGGACCGCAAAGGCCGGGATTTCACCGTGACCTGCTCGGCACCCGGTGGCGCGTGGATCCGCACGGTATGGAACCCCGTACCGCTGTATATGGGAGACCGAATGACCGAATTGCCGGTGGATGTGGCGGTAGCGGCCTTCACCACCGAGTCCCCTGCCCGTACCGCCCAGATTTTGGACGCCTTAACGGCGGGTCAACCGTTTGACAGCGAGTTCACCCGTGGGCTATACTATACCAACAACTGAGAGGTTTTCTATGCAAATGACCGTTTCCTGCAAAAAACTGGACCCCCGTGCCAAGCTGCCCGTCTACGCAACCCCCGGTGCCGCTGCCGCCGACTTGTGCGCTTTGCTGGATGAACCGCTGACCATCGCCCCGATGCAGCGGATTCTGGTACCGACCGGGCTGGCTATCGAACTGCCCAATGCCCAATGTGTGGCTTTGGTCTACGCTCGCAGTGGGCTTTCCATCAAACACGGCCTCTGCATGGCCAACGGCGTGGGTGTTATTGACAGCGACTACCGTGGGGAACTGCGGGTGCCGATGATCAACCTGTCCGACACCCCCTACACCGTCCAGCCCGGGGAGCGCGTAGCCCAGCTTTGCATCGCCCCGGTTTGGCAGGCCGCCTTTGTGCAGGCTGAAACGCTGAGCGATACCGACCGGGGCACCGGCGGGTTTGGCTCCACCGGAACGGTGTAAGGACAAGCAATTTCCAAAATTTTCCAGTCTCGTGTCGGTGCGGCAGATTTCGACGTCCCCACCCGACTATAATCGAACACGAAAGGACCCCGCCATGGCTTTGATTCTGGCTTCCGGCAGCCCGCGCCGCCGGGAATTGATGGCTTTGATCACAACGGACTACACCGTCATCACCAGCGACGTGGATGAAAGCAAGATCGCCGCCGATACCCCCGCTCATCTGGCGCAGGCGTTGGCTACCGCTAAAGCTCGCGCCGTGGCAGCCCAGCACCCCGCCGACATTGTCTGCGGCTTTGACACGGTGGTGGACTGCAACGGCGAAGTGTTCGGCAAACCGCGCGATGAAGCCGACGCTTTGCGGATGCTGCGTGCGCTTTCGGGCTGCACCCACAAGGTACATACCGGTGTATGCATCTGCCGCGGTGCCCGGGCTGCTGCGACGGTTGAAACTACGTTGGTCCACTTTTCCCCCATTGAGGAGGCGGATCTGCTGGCCTATGTGCGCACGCCGGAACCTTACGACAAAGCCGGGGCTTACGCCATTCAAGGCCATGCGGCGTTGTGGTGCGCGGGCATTGCGGGGTGCTACTACAATATTATGGGGCTGCCGGTACACCGGGCGGCGCAGTTGCTGCGCGAATTTTGCTGACGGGTACCGCTGCGCAGCCCCCAAGTGAGGGAGCTGTGCATGAGCAGGATTGCAGATTTTTTCAAAGCTTTTTTCGGGAGAATACGCGCTATGTTTACCAAAGACATTGGCATTGATTTGGGCACCGCGAACACGCTGGTCTATATGAAAGGCCGTGGGATCATCATGCGGGAACCCAGCGTGGTGGCTGTGGACCCTCGCAGCGATGAGCTGCGGGTTCGCAGCGTAGGGCACGAGGCCAAGGCCGTCATCGGCCGTGCCCCGGGTTCCATCGTGGCGGTGCGGCCGCTGAAGGACGGCGTCATTGCCGATTTTGACATCACCGCCGCCATGCTGCAAAGTTTTATCCGGCAGGCCTGCGGCAACAATATTTTGGCCCGTCCCCGGGTGGTCATCTGTGTCCCTTCCGGTGTGACTGAAGTGGAACGCCGTGCCGTACGGCAGGCAGCAGCCAAAGCCGGTGCCCGGCAGGTCACCGTTGTGGAAGAACCCATGGCGGCAGCCATCGGTGCAGGGCTGCCCACCACCGACGCTGTGGGCAGCATGATTGTTGACATCGGCGGCGGTACGGCGGAAGTGGCAGTCATCAGCCTGTCGGGTATTGTGGCCAGCCGCAGCGTGCGCTGTGCCGGCGACACGCTGGACCAGAGCATCATTGCCTTTATCAAGCGGAAATATAACCTGCTGGTGGGCGAACGCACCGCCGAACAAATCAAGATTGAGATCGGTTCCGCCTGTCCGCAGGACCCCGAGACCAGCATGGAGATCAAGGGTCGTAATCTGGTGGACGGCCTGCCCAAGGATATTTTAATCCGTTCTGAGGAAGTGCGGGAGGCAATGAGCGAAAGCCTGCTGCGCATCGTAGACGCCATCAAAGACACCTTGGAGCGCACCCCGCCGGAACTGTCCAGTGACATCATCGACCGGGGCATCATGCTGTCGGGCGGCGGTGCCCTGCTCCGTGGGCTGGACACCCTGATTCAGAATGAAACCGGCATTACCGTGCATGTAGCCGAAAGCCCGCTGGATTGCGTGGCCTTGGGTGCCGGTGCCGTGCTGGATAACCCGGAATTGGCGGGCAAACGCAAAGAGGAACTCAGCTATTTGTAAGGATTTCAGAACCATACAAGGGGCGCGGCCATAGCGGCTGCGCCCCTTTTTCTGTGCAAAATAGAGGTTTCTCTTGCCGTAAAAGGGCAAACGCAGTATAATGACAATGTATATTTGTAAGTATAGGCCGCATTTTTGCGGTAACCATACAGGGAGGCAATCCGTATGTCTGAGTTTATCCCCCTTTCGGTCCCGAATTTTGGTCCGCGGGAGGCCGAGCTGGCTGGGGAAGCCATTACCTCCGGCTGGGTTTCCACCAGCGGCGGCAAGGTCACCGAATTTGAAGAGGCGTTGGCCCGGTATCTGGGTATGGACCGCGCCGTAGCCTGCAACGGCGGTTCCAGTGCGCTGCATCTGGCCGCCATGGCCGCCGGCATTACCCGAGGGGATGAGGTCATTGTACCCACGCTGACCTTCATCGCGGCAGTCAACCCGCTGACCCGCTATGTAGGGGCCGAGCCCATCTTTATCGGTTGCGATGATTCGCTCTGCATCGATCCCGATGCCGTAGAAGATTTCTGCCGCACCCACTGTGAACTGCGGGACGGCAAACTCTACAACAAAACCACCGGCGCCCATGTAAAAGCGCTGGAAGCCGTCCATGTGTTCGGCAATATGGCGGACATGCCCCGCCTGTTGGAGATCGCCCAGCGCTATCATCTCATCCTTATTGAGGATGCCACCGAAGCTTTGGGCACCCACTATACCGAGGGCCCTCTGGCCGGGAAGTTTGCCGGCACCATCGGTGATATCGGCTGTTACAGCTTCAACGGCAACAAGATCATCACCACCGGGGCGGGCGGTGCTGTGGTATCCAACCATCCCGATTGGGCCGAACACGCCAAGCATCTTTCCACGCAGGCCAAAGCGGACATGCTGCAATTCCTCCACGATGAGGTCGGCTACAACTACCGTATGACCAACGTGCAGGCCTGTCTGGGACTGGCCCAACTGGAGCGGCTGGAAGGCTTCATCGCCCACAAAAAGGAGCTTTATGACCACTATGTAGCCCGGCTGGACGGCGTACAGGGACTGCACATTCTGCCGTTCCGCACCAAGGGCGTTCGTCCCAACCGTTGGTTCTTCAGCCTGTACCTGAAAGATTCCGGGCTGGACCGGGACACTGTCATCGAAAAACTGCAAGCTCAAAAAATCCAGACCCGCCCGGTTTGGGCTTTGATCCACGAGCAGGCCGACTACCCCCGCAACGAAGGCTATCATCTGGAGAAGGCGCAAGACTACCGGAAATACATCGTCAACCTTCCCTGCTCCACCAACCTGTCGCTCGAGGATTGCGAGCGAGTCTGTCAGGCGGTTTTGAGCCTGTAACCCACCACCGACCGAGAGGGGGATCATCCTTTGATCCAAGTAGAAGAATTGTTCCTTGCACCGGACGCCACCGTGCTGGAAGCGCTGCGCAAGCTGGACGAAACCGGCCAGCGCATCCTGTTTATTGCGCCGCAGGGCCGGTTGGAAGCAGCTTTGACCGACGGGGACATCCGCAAGTTTTTCCTGCGGGGGGGCACGCCCGATCAAGCTGTGCAGTTGGCGGCCAACTACCATCCGCTGAGCCTACCCATAGCGGAACGGGGCCGCGCCAAAGAGGTCCTGCAGGCCAATCGCATCGACGCCTTGCCCATTCTGGACAAGCGGGGCGTCATCACCGACATTGTCTTTGCCCACGGTCTGGATGTGGACAACCGCAAACATGCCGATATTCCGGTGGTCATGATGGCCGGCGGACTGGGGACCCGGCTCTACCCCTATACGAAAATCCTGCCCAAGCCGCTGATCCCGGTGGGCGAACAGCCCATCGCCGAACTGATTATGGATCGGTTCCGGGATTTCGGCTGCCGCCAGTTCACCATGATCGTCAACTATAAACGCGGCATGATCAAGTCCTATTTCAACGAGTTGGAGAAGGACTACACCGTAGATTTTGCCGATGAAGATGTCTTTATGGGCACCGGCGGCGGGCTTTGCCTGCTCAAAGGAAAGCTCCAATCCCCCTTCTTCTTCACCAACTGTGATACGCTGCTGGATGTGGATTTTGGGGACATCTACGAGTACCACAAAAAGCACGGCAATCTGGTGACAATGGTCTGTGCTTTCAAGCACTATACCGTACCGTACGGCGTAGTGGAACTGGGACCGGACGGCGGGATCGCCGCCATGCGGGAAAAACCGGAGCTGGATTTTCTGACCAACACCGGCGTCTACGTAGTGGAACCCCGGGTGGTGGACGAAATGCAGGACGGGGAGGTTATTGGCTTCCCCGATGTGATCGAACGCTACCGTGCCGCCGGAGAAAAGGTAGGGGTCTACCCCATTGCCGAGAGCAGTTGGATGGATATGGGCCAGCTGGAAGAACTGGAAAAAATGCGGCGCAAACTGGAAAACCAGTCCTGACATACCAATAAAGGAGAGAACTATGCCCGTCACGATTATTGCCGAAGCCGGGGTCAACCACAACGGGGACCTTGCCATGGCCAAGCGCATGGCGCTGGTCGCCAAAGAATGCGGTGCCGATATTGTCAAATACCAGACCGCCGTGCCCGAGCTGGTGGTAAGCAAATTTGCCGAAAAGGCGGAATACCAGAAGCAGACCACCGATGCTGCGGAAAGCCAGTTGGAGATGATCCGCAAGCTGCACTTTTCCTTTGAGGGACACCGGGAGTTGAAGGAATACTGCGATTCCATCGGCATTCAATACCTGTCGGCACCGTTCGACATCCCCAGTGTGCAGTTTCTCGGCACGCTGAACTTGCCGCTGATCAAGATTCCCTCCGGCGAGATTACCAATCTCCCCTATCTGGAAGAGGTGGCCAAGCTGCACACGCCGGTGCTGCTTTCCACCGGGATGAGCAACCTCAACGAGATCACCGACGCACTGGCCATTCTGGATGACAACGGCTGCCCGGAGGCCACTGTACTGCATTGCAATACCCAATACCCCACCCCCTATGAAGATGCCAACCTGACCGTCATGCTGGAGCTGTTTGACCAGTTTGGCCTGCCGGTGGGGCTGTCCGACCATACCCCGGGCTGGGAATGCGATGTAGCGGCCACTGTGCTGGGTGCCTCGGTCATCGAAAAACATTTTACGCTGGACAAGACGCTGCCCGGCCCCGACCAGAAAGCCAGTCTGGACCCCACCGAGTTTAAAGCCATGGTGGAGGCTGTACGCCACGTAGAGGCGTCTCTGGGGGACGGCCACAAACATCTGACTGCCAGCGAGGCCCCCAATAAAGCCGTAGCCCGCAAGAGCATTGTGGCGGCCCGGTCCATTGCGGCGGGGGAAGTATTCACCGTCGACAACCTGACCACCAAGCGCCCCGGCGACGGCATCAGTCCTATGCGCTGGTACGAAGTACTGGGCAAGACGGCTCCCCGCGCCTTTGCGGAGGATGAAAAAATCGAACTGTAAACTCAGCGGCGGCGGCAAAAATTGCCGCCGCGCTGTGCAGAAAGGACTGCCTATGCGTACCATCTGCGTTGTAACGGCCACCCGGGCTGAATACGGCCTGCTGCGTCCCGTTTTGCAGAAAATGGGTAAGGATCCCAAGCTGCAGCTGCAGCTTGTAGTGACCGGCGCGCACCTCTGCCCATGGCTGGGGGAAACGGTCCGGGAGATCGAAGCCGACGGCTTGCCCATTGCAGCAAGACTGTCCATCTTCCAACAGGCCGAAGAGCCGGTGGCACAAACCATCGCCCGTACCTTGACCGTTTTTGACGGCTATTTTGCCGCCCATCGTCCGGACGCCGTCCTATTGCTGGGCGACCGGTTCGAAATCTTTGGGGTGGCAGCCGCGGCCGCGGCCCGGCACCTGCCCATCGCCCACATTTCCGGCGGGGATGTAACGTTAGGCGCTGCCGACGAGTACTACCGCCATTGCATCACCAAGATGGCGGTCCTCCATTTTCCCTCCTGTGCAGACAGCGCCGCCCGTCTGGTACGCATGGGGGAAGAACCCGACCGGGTTTTCTGCGTCGGCGGATTGGGGGATGAAAACATCCGCACCCTGCCCAAAATGACCCGGCAGGAGCTGTGTGAATCCACGGGGTTCCCGTTGGACCGACCCTTTGCTCTGGTAACCTACCATCCCGAAACCAGTGCCGACGCCCCTGATCCTGCCGATCAGGTAAAGGCCCTGTGTACAGCTATGGCGGCTATCCCGGACCTATTCTGGCTGATCACCGGCTCCAACGCCGATGCCGGCGGCCGGATCTGCACCGAAGCAATGCAGGCTTTCGCCGCCGCTCATCCCGACCGCGCCGGTTTTCTGCAAAGTCTAGGCCTGCGGCGGTATCTCTCAGCTATGCAATACGCTTCTCTGGTGGCCGGCAACTCCTCGTCGGGTGTGGTGGAGACCCCCACGTTTGGGGTCCCTACCGTAAACATCGGTCAGCGGCAGGCCGGGCGGCTGCTCTGCGCCAACGTAGTGAGCTGTCCCGCCGAAGCCGCTGCCATCGAGCGTGCGCTGCGTAAAGCACTCTCCCCTGCGTTTGCCGCCACCGCCCGCACCGCCCAAAGTCCCTACAACGGCGGTGATACCAGCGGTAAGATCTGCGCGGTGCTGCGCCGCTTTGATTTTACCCCCGTGAAGACTTTTTACGACGGCCCTGTGCCGGACTTTGATCCCCAAAGGAGCATATGATATGAAACTTCTTATTGTAGGACTGGGCAGCATGGGTAAGCGCCGCGCCCGGCTGGCCCAAGGGATGGATGACACACTGGAGATTTTCGGCGTGGACAGCGCCGAGGCTCGCCGCGCCGAAGCTCAAACGCTGGGGCTTGTGACCGCTGCCTATGCCGGAATCGACGAAGCGGTAAACGCTGCCCATCCTGATGCGGCACTGGTCTGCACGGCCCCCTTGTCCCATGCCGGCATCATCAGCGAACTGCTGGACCATGACCTGCCGGTTTTTACCGAGCTGAATCTGGTGCGGGACGGTTATGCCGAGAATATGGCCAAGGCAGCCCAAAAACAGTTGCCGCTCTTTCTGTCCTCCACCATGCTCTACCGGCGGGAAACCCAGTATATCAAGCAAGCGGTACAGCACTTTGGCAAACCGGTACACTATCTCTACCACATCGGGCAATATCTGCCTGACTGGCACACCTGGGAGAATTACAAAAACTTCTTTGTGGGCAACGCCCGTACCGGCGGCGTTCGGGAAATTTTCGGCATCGACCTGCCTTGGCTGCTGGACGCCTTTGGGGACGTGGAAACCATGACGGTGCAGACCGACTCCATCAGCGGGCTGGGCCTGCCGTACCCCGACTGCGCCACCCTGCTGCTGCGCCATAAGAGCGGTGCGCAGGGCGTACTGGCCGCAGACGTCGTTTCCCCCAAAGCCGTGCGCAACTTTGAATGTTTTGGCGACGGGCTGCATCTCTTCTGGGAGGGCAACCCCAAGGCGCTGTACGAGTTCCGGGACGGCGACAAACAATTTGTGGATACATATACCAGCTTTGAACACGACAGCCGTTACAGCGACAACATCGTGGAGAACGCCTATGTGGACGAGCTGGCCAACTTCTTCGGTGTGCTGAAAGGTACCGAAGCGCCGCGTTGGAGCTTTGAGAAAGATCTGGCTGCCATCGAGCTGATGGATGCGGTAGAACGTGCATAACGCCCTATAAAGGAGGACTCGGCCATGTTTCTTGACCCGTTTTCTTTTGTATATTCTGTATTTCCACTATTGGTGATGGCGCTGTTTCTCTTTGCCGTGATACGCGGCCTGCGGGAATGGTCCCGCAACAACGCCTCCCCACGGCTTAGCGTCCCCGCCACGGTGGTGGCCAGACGCCGGGCCCATCATCACGACGGCAACACCCACACCACCAACACCAGCTACTATGCCACCTTCCAATTTGAAAGCGGAGACCGGCTGGAACTGCGCTTGCCTTGGCGGGATGCCGGCATGATTGCCGAAGGGGATCACGGGATTTTGCATTTTCAAGGTACCCGCTATCTGGGGTTTGACCGCGATGTGACTGTCTGACAGGGAGATTTTGCCCATGAAAACATTGACCGCCCTCTTTGTGGGGCTAGGCTCCATTGGCACCCGGCATCTGAACAATCTGGCCGACCTGTGTGCCGATCGGGGCTGGACCTTACAGGCTGACGCACTGCGCAGTGACGTCACCCGTCCGCTGCGTCCCGGCGTGGCGGAAAAACTCCACACCCAATACACTGATGTGACCGCGCTGCCTGCCCACTACGATCTGGTCTTCATCACCAATCCCACCAGCCTGCATGCCGAGGCACTGCGCACCGTCTATGGCCGGGGGGAGGCACTTTTCATCGAAAAACCGATCTTCTCTGCGGAGCAATCTCATCTGGATTTGGGCGACTATCTGCCCGCCGGGCAGAAAGCCTATGTAGCTGCCCCCATGCGCTGGTGCGGCACCATGCTGGCTTTGAAGGAGCTGCTGCCCACGCTGCGCCCCTACTGTGCCCGGGTGATTTGTTCCAGTTATCTGCCCGACTGGCGCCCCGGTGTGGATTATCGCACCGTGTACAGTGCCCACAAGGCGCTGGGCGGCGGTGTTACCATCGATCTGATCCATGAATGGGACTATCTGGTGGATCTATTCGGCGTACCGGAGCAACTCTATAACCTGAAAGGCACTTATTCGGATCTGGAGATCGACTCCGACGACCTTTCGGTGTACATTGCCCGCTATCCTTCCCTGCTGGCCGAGGTACACCTTGACTATTTCGGCCGGGGGTACCGCCGCAGCATCGAGCTGTTCTGCCGCGACGGCAGCGCAGTAGCAGACTTTGGTGCGGGCACCTTGACGCTGCCCGATGGCACCGTACAGCATTACGAGGAGGACGTTAACCGCCGTTACCAGCGGGAGATGGCCTATTTTGTGGATTACGCGCTGGGAAGCACCCCAGCTAGCTGCAACCCGCCGGAGTTGGCGTTGCAGGTATTACAACTGACGTTGGGAGAGAAATAAGATGAACCGTCTGCTCATCACCATTTGCGGCCGTGCCGGCAGCAAAGGTTTCAAAAACAAAAATCTGAAAGTATTCTGCGGCAAGCCGCTGGTCTACTACTCGTTGAGTGCTGCGGAGCTGTTCTGCCGCAACCACCCCGAATTGCAGGTAGATCTAGCCTTGAACACCGACAGCGAAGAGCTGGCAAAGCTTGTCGCTGCGCAGTACCCGGAAGTGATTTACCTGCCCCGGGGCGCCGAATTGGGCGGCGACAAGGTTCCCAAAATGGCCGTCTATCAGGACAGTCTGCGCCGAATGGAAGAACGCACCGGCGCCCCCTATGACTGGCATATGGATTTGGACATTACCAGCCCGCTGCGCACCGCTGCGGATATTGAAAATGCCTTTGCCCTCAAGCAATCCCGGGAGGATTTGGATCTGGTGTTCAGCGTCTGTGAAGCACGCCGCAATCCTTGGTTTAATATGGTCAAGACGGTGGGGGATCATGTGGAACAGGTCATCCACAGCGAATTCACCGGCCGTCAGCAAGCCCCGGATGTCTATGATGTCAATGCCTCTATCTACGTATTCCGCCGGGATTTTCTGGCCCAAAACACCGATGGTATGTTGTGGCGGGGCAAGATCGGCGTCAGCGTCATGATGGATACCGGCATTATTGACATTGACTCGGAACACGATTATCTGCTCATGGAGGCCATTGCCGAGCATCTGTACCATCACTACCCGGAATTCAATGCCGTGCGGGAGAATATTCGTGGCGAGTGATACTTTTGAACAGCGGATGGATCTCGTGCTGGATGCCGGACAGCTTATGTTGGAAAACGGCGGTGAGGTGTTCCGTGCCCAGCAAACCATGGAGATCATGGCCCGCAGCCTGCATTTGCAGGAATTTCATGTCTATGTATTGACCAATGGCATTTTTGCCTCGGCAAGTCCAGCCGGCGGCGAGAGCCTGAGCATGGTGCGCCATGTGCCATTGGTTTCCATCCATCTAGGCCGGGTAGAAGCCGTCAATGCCCTTTCTCGGGCGCTGGCCACTGAAGAGCTGGACTTCTCCACCGCCCGGCAAAAGCTGGATGCTGCGCAGGCGTTGGATTCCCCCCCGCCCCGCGCCGAGCGTCTGGCCTGCGTGGTGGGCAGTGCCTGTTTTGCTTTTCTGTTCGGCGGCGCCCTGTTGGAAATGTTGGTTGCTGCCGTGGCCGGTTTACTGGAATCCGTCATCTGTCAACAATTCGGCAAACGGCGGATCAACCGTATTTTTACCGATATTATTGCCGCGTGGCTGTGTACGCTGTGGGCGCTGGGCATCAGCTTTTTTGTGCCCACGCTGGATGTCAATACCGCCACCATCGGTGCTTTGATGGTACTGACCCCCGGTGTAGCCTTAACGATGGGCATTCGGGACATCATCAATGCGGACTATCTTTCGGGCGCGATTCGGCTGCTGGACGCCGTACTCATTGCCGGCAGCATCGCCTGCGGCGTGGTGCTGGCATGGCTGGCCGCCCGCGGATTGGGGGCGATCGTATGGTGACACCACTATGGGTCCAGTATCTGGCCCAATTTCTGGTGGCCATTGTGGCGACCATCAGTTTCGGTGTGACCTTTCGGGTCCCGCCTCGGCATTATCTCGCCTGCGGCCTGACCGGTGCGGTGGGTTGGCTGGTCTATGTTTTATGTGCCGGTCTGTTCACTATGAGCGCCCCGGTGGCCACACTGATGGCTGCCCTGCCGCTGACCGCCTGCGCGCGGCTGTTTGCCATCCGCCACAAAGCGCCCATCACCCTATTTTTGCTGTGCGGTATTTTTCCGCTGGTACCGGGAGCCGGCATCTACTACACTGCCTATTATTTCTTGCGGGATGACCGCACGCTATTTGCCAACAAAGGGGTGGAAACCCTAAAAATTGCGGTGGCGCTGGCATTGGGAATCGCATTGGTATGCAGCATTCCCCTTAAACGCCACAAAAACTAACCCAAAACCGCCGGAGAATCGCAAAAGATTCTCCGGCGGTTTGTCGTATCGGTCAACCTTATTCGGTGGGATATTCAATCTCAGTTTCTGCTGCGGCTGCCTCCGCCTGCGGTTCCTCCAGCTGGGCCGCTGCGGTTTCGGCGCTGGCCTTTGCCGCCGTAATGAGTCCCGTCACCTCTCCGGACGGCTTTTGCAGCAGGTAGGCTCCGATCGCCTTCGCTTTGTAAACCAACAAAACGCAATAGGTGTCCTGATCGCCGGTGGATAGCTCGGGACAGAGCAGCGTCCATTTTTCCACCGTCTTTCCCTTGTAATCCGAAAGATCCAAATCGCTCTCCTGCACCACCTGATTGAACGCGGTAAAGCTGTCATCCCACTTTTTGGGGATCTTGACTTTATCCACCGTTGCCGACGCCAAATCGGTTTCGAAGCCATATCCGGTAAAATAGGTACCAATGTCCTGCGTGGTTTCAATGCCCGGGGCGGCGTCAGCATTGGCCGCTACCGCGCCGTCTGAAAAATGTACCGCTGCTGCCACCGTGCCGCACAGACACACCGCACACAGGGCAAGCGCACCCGCCTGCCGCAAACCGGGTTTTGTAACCGTGAATAAAAACATAAGCGCAGCCCCCTTGTCTTTGTTCCATGCAAAGATATGCGCGGGCTGCGCCGGATATGCTTATTTATACTTAGGTTCTGCTTCGTACCATTGGAAAATCACCGCATCGTTTTCCCGTTCCAGCCGGGCAATGTCATGTTCCGGCATAGCCGTCCACATTACCGTCATGGCCCCCAGCGCCGCACACAGCCGAATGGCCCAGTTGCGCTTGTCAGGGCACCAGGCGATGAAATCCGGCCGGGCCAGCAGGTTGCCGAAGCAGTGGGACAACAGATATGCCGGCAGCGCTGCCGTGCCGTAGATCCGGTGACGGCGGTAGCTATCCACCAACTGTCCCCGCGCCACACCGGGGGCTAAAATCCGCACCAAACGGACCACCCGGGGGTCAAAACTCTCAATGCAATAGGGACCGGAATACCCCTTGAGCGCAGTCAGCACCGCCCGGCAAAGTTCCAGCAGATAGCGGCCGCGATACTCGTACCGGCTTTTGATTTCAACAATTAATGGTGTGTTGGGGTTGGCCGCCGCTACCGTGCGCAAGACATCGGTAAAAAGCGGTGCATGTTCCCCGCTGCCTGCCAAAGGCAGTGACGAAACCACCGGCCACGGTGTGTGGGACACGCCCCCCTGTGCCGGCGTCATCCGGTCCAGTGTATCATCGTGAAAAACCACCAACTGGCGGTCCTTGGTAAACTGTACATCCAGTTCAATCCCATACCCGCCCTTGGCTGCCGCCGCAAAGGCCGGCAAGCTATTTTCCGGCGGGCGCTGCTGTGTGCCAAACAGGCCCCGATGGGCATAACTGCGGCCGCAGAATGGTTGACGCAACGCCGTGCGCGGCGCACCCGGCCAAACCAAAAACAACACCAATACGACAAACAGAATCGGTATCGCTGCCACCAACAGGAACCACCACAGCATAGCATCACTCCTTTCGTTTTGATTGTACCGCACCGGCCGAAAAAATGCAATCGCCCGCAAAGGGCAACGAGGCCGGGTGCAGAAATTTTATAGTTTTTTTCAAAAGTTTTCACAATTTCGCCACGGCAAAAGGATATTGTGGTAGAATAGAAAGTGTGAAAAAGGAGGCCGACTTTATGGCAAAAATTTTGGTCGTGGACGATGAACCGCGGATCCGGGATCTGATTCGCGAACATTTGCAATATGCCGGTTTCACCTGCGAGGAGGCAGGCGATGGCGCTGCAGCACTGAGCACGCTGAGTCAGGGCGGGATTGATCTGGTAATTTTGGACATCATGATGCCCTTTATGGACGGCATGACTTGTCTGCGCGAGATGCGCACCCGCAAAATTATGACGCCGGTCATTATGCTGACCGCTCGCAGTGAAGAATATGATAAACTGGCCGGCTTAGAGGGCGGCGCCGATGACTACGTGGTAAAACCCTTCTCCCCCCGGGAACTGGTGGCTCGGGTCAAGGCCGTTCTGGCACGCACTATGCCCAAACCGGAAGAGTCCCATGGCAGCTATGTGTTTGGGGATTTGCACATTGATACTGCCAGCCATACTGTAAAAATTGCCGGACAGGAAGCGCCGCTGACCCCCAAGGAGTTTGATTTGTTGGTCTTTTTGGTCAGCAACAAGGGCATCGCGCTGAGCCGGGAAAAGATCCTGCAAAAGGTGTGGAACTACGACTACTACGGCGAAGACCGCACCGTGGATACCCACATCAAGATGTTGCGCAGCCATCTGGGGCCTTGCCGCAACTATATTGTGACAGTATGGGGCATCGGCTACAAATTTGACCCCGATACCCTGTAAAAAGGAGTGCAGAAAGCTTGAAACAAGGCATCTCCAAACCGCGGCGGGGTTTTGTGTTGAGCATTCGGTGGCAGTTGATGCTGTTCATCGGGGCCATGACCCTGCTGACCTTGGCGCTGGTCTGGGGTGTGATCACCTACGCGCTGGTGCCCCAGTATAACCGCACCATCCGCGCCAAGCTGGAGAGCAAAACCACCGCCATCGTAGCCATGATCGATCAAAGCGAGGTTCCTATCTCCAACCGGGACTTTGGCATCTTGGTGCTGAACAACGATTTTTGGGAAGGCGTGAACGACACCTTCCAATCCAAGACCATCAATGTGGACGGCTGCTGTGTAGACTTCAGCGATTCCACCCTGCGTTGCCTCAAAGCCTACGAAAGCATGTACCCCTGCATGCTCCATGAGAGTACCGGCGCTTTCGGCGGGAACTTTGGGTATAATGTAAACACATCGCTGGTCATTCAGATGCGTCAGAAGCTGTTTGAAACCGGCAGCCTCTACGAAGTCGTACGCTCCGGGTCCAGCCAGCAGATGCTGGTGGGACAATTATCGGCCGACGGCAAATACGGTGTGATTGTCTCCACCAGCCTAGCCCAAATCTCCACTGCCGCTGAGGTTTTGCGGTCCATTCTGGGCCCGTTGGCACTGCTTTTGTTGTTCTTTGATCTGCTGTTCGCCATGCTGTTCAGCCGGTGGTTCACCCGCCCCATCGAGCGGCTCTCTGCCGGTGCGCAGGAGATTGCTTCCGGCAACTACGATGTCCAGATCTCGGTGGTGCATCGGGATGAGATCGGCCGACTGGCGGAAGACTTCAACCATATGGCCGCGGAAGTGAAACGCAGTGCCCAGTTGGAGAAGGATATTCTGGCCAATGTCAGTCACGATTTGCGCACCCCCTTGACCCTCATCAAAGGATATGCTGAGACGGTGCGGGATCTGACCGGCACCGACGATGCCAAGCGCACCGAGCAGTGCAACATCATTGTGGATGAGACTGACCGGCTTTCCACGCTGGTCAACAGTGTGATGGAATTGAGCAAGGTGCAAAACGGCTCCGAAAAGCCCAATTTGGTGGACTTTGATATGAGCGAACTTTGCTTTGAGGTCGCGGGTCGCTATGACGCACTGTGCGACCAGAATCACTGGACGCTTCAGTTGGAAGCCGACCACGCCGCCCCGGTCAGCGCTGACCCTGCCATGATGGAGCGGGTGCTGCACAACCTGCTGGGCAACGCCTTCCATCACATTGGTGAAGATGGTGTGGTGGTGTTGCGGGTACTGCCGCAGGAAACCGGCTGCCGCGTAGAGGTGGAAGACCATGGTCCCGGGATTCCGCCGGAAGATTTACCGCACCTATTTGACCGGTACTACCGTGCCCGCCAAGACGCCGGCAAAACCGGTACCGGGCTGGGCCTTTCCATCACAAAGGCCATTCTGCAGCAACATGGCTTTGCTTTTGGGGTGAACAGCGCCGTGGGCCAAGGGTCCACCTTCTGGTTCACCATGCAGGACACCCGTACGCAACCCCATCCCTGAATTGTCGGAGGTAATCGCGATGGATAAACTCAACCGTGAAATGGATGAACAACTGAAAAACCGTGTGGCCGATTTGACCGCCCACAACGATGAAACCGGTGACGGCAAACTGGACGCTGCCGACCTGAAAGCCCAACTGAACCGCATTGAGGCTCAGTTGGAACTGCAGGACCAACAAAACCGCCATATCATGCGCAACCAACGGCTGCGCATGATGCTGAGCATTGCTATGACAGCCGTATTACTGATAGCACTGGGAGTTTTTTGGTACTACTCCCGCACCGCCTACCAACAGGTGATGGAGTCCACCGCGCAGGTAAATGAACTGGCTACCACCGTGCAAAGCAGTCTGGACACGGTAGACCCCGAAGCGTTGGATTCCATGATGCAGGATCTGCCGGAAATTACCGAGCAGCTCAAGCGCATTGATGTGGATGCCCTGAACGAGGTGCTGACTGAACTACCCACCCTGATGGACAATGTCAACAAACTTCAGGCGCAGGTAGATTCCATCAACAGTTGGTTCAACGGATTGGGGTCGATGTTCCGTTCCTAAAAGTTTCCTACCGTTTGCAGGGTGGGAACGGGTTATCGATCGCAAGGGTGCCGTACAAGCGCTGCCATTTCCACTATAAACAAACCGGGCCGCAGGGAGAGACTTCTCCCCTGCGGCCCGGTTCGTACGGCAGTGCCGGCTATCCTCAGCGCTGGCGGTAGCTCTGGCAGTAGTGCGGGTTATCTACGCCCTGATTGCCATTCTCGGAATGCTCAGTGATCTTGATCGCGTCCAGATTGCACGTGCAGCCGTTCTGGTTGTACGCACAGGAGCAAACATCACAGGTAACGTTGGTATTCTCCATTTTGGCTCACCTCCTTACCGGTAGTATGGCCAACTGTCGGCTTTTTATGCGTGCCGCCTTGCGCAAACCGTTCCCCTTGTGCTATACTGAACAGGAAGGGATGCGCTCCATCCCGGGAGGTACCAACATGAATCTTGCAAGTGTTATCGTTTTGGTCGTAGTCTTTGTGCTGCTGGCATTGGCGGTATTGTTTATCAGCCAAAATGGCGGTTGGCAAGGCGGCTGCGGCGGCAACTGTGCTAGCTGCCACAATAAGTGCGCCACCCCCAAGCCTAAAGAGGAAACCAAGAAACCGTAATATCGGGCCCTTTCTCTGACCGGAAAGGGCTTTTTTACTGTAAAAAATCGCCCTGTGGCACCCATGGCGCCGTAGGGCGATTTTCTATAACTCTTTGTGCTTACTCAAAGAGAACAGGCCTGAAAGCCGTCCTTGCCCAGCACCTGCACCTTAGAATAGCCCAGTGCCTTGAGCTTGGCTGCTGCTTCTTCGTAACCGAAGGTGAGCGCCTTGGTATCGTGGGCGTCGGCGGTGATCACCACATTGCCGGACAACGCCAGCCAGTCTTTCAGGATCTCGTCCGAGGGGAAGAAGTCCTTGCGGAACCCACGGTACACCGCCGAGGTATTGACTTCCAGCACGCAACGGTTGCGGGCCGCCACCATCAGCGCGGCGTCGGCAGCCGCTTTGTAGCGGGGATCCTGTTCATCGAAGAACTTGCCGTCCCCATTGATCTTTTTGATCAAATCGAAATGACCGAGGATGGTGGGCTTTTTCTCCGCCACTTTGGCCACATTGGCAAAGTAGGCTTCCACCACAGCCAGCCCGTCGCCGTCAAAATCGTCGGCAATGCAGGCAGCCAGATCACTTTCCCGCCAGTCGATCTCGTAATATTTGCCGGTCTTGGGTCCCTGCACATAGTGGCAGCTACCGATGCAATAATCATAATCTGCCGGGTTATCATCGCTGAAGAGGTCCCACTCCAGCCCGCAGAGAATATCCAGCTTACCGGCATAGCGCTCTTTCAGCTTGGCAACCTGCGCTTTGTAGAGCGCCGTGCGGCTTTTGGTCATGCAGTATTCCAGATCGCAGGGGGTGTGGCTATGACCACTGAAGCCCAGCGTCTGCAGCCCGGCGCGCCACGCCGTAACCGCCATTTCCTCTAAGGTATTTTTGCCGTCGCACAGTTTGGAATGTACGTGGACGGAACTTTTCAGATATTCGCCCGCCATATTACTGCATCCTTTCCTGCTTTACTTTATGGTCAATGACATGCCGTTTTTCCAGTTCTTTGGTGATATCCTCCACCGAGATGCCCAGCTCGATCATCAGCACCATGACATGATAGGCCAGATCGCTGATTTCGTAGATGGTTTCCTCTTTGTCCCGTTTGCTGCCGGCAATGATAACTTCGGTGGATTCTTCCCCCACCTTTTTGAGGATCTTTTCCAGCCCTTTGTCGAAAAGATAGCTGGTGTAGCTGCCCTCTTTGGGGTCGGTCTTACGGCCTTCGATCAGTTCGTACAGTCCCTGCCAGGTGAACTGCTTGAGCTCATCCGAAACATAGACCGGATTGAAGAAGCAGCTCTCGGCACCGGTATGGCAGGCAGGGCCTTCCTTGATTACGTCGATAACCAACGCATCCTTATCACAGTCCGCCGTGATGGAAACAACGCGCTGCACATTGCCCGACGTTTCACCTTTGCGCCAGATTTCCTGCCGGCTGCGGGACCAGAACACCGTGCGTCCTTCGGCAATGGTCAGGGCCAACGTTTCCGCGTTCATATAGGCGAGGGTCAGCACTCCCTTGGTATAGTGATCCTGCACGATGGCGGGAATCAACCCATGGGAATTGAAATGGAGCGATTGAGAATTTTGGGTGATTTCCATCTTGAGAAACCTCCTGCTCAAGAACGTTTGGTGCGGGCCGCACCGATGGCACCGCCCGCCCCAAGAAAATATATGTATAGTGTACCTGTTTTTGTCGCGTTTGGCAAGGGGTCAGAGCCGCATTTCCACGCCATTTTGCCGCAGATAGTCTTTGAGGTCCCGAATCAGGACCTGTTTGGTGTGGAAGATGGAAGCGGCCAACCCCGCATCTACTGCCGGATGCTCTCGGAACAAGGTGAGGAAATCCTCTTTGCAGCCGGCTCCGCCTGAAGCGATGATGGGCACCGCGCACCGTGCTGCCACCGCATCCAGTAGTTCCAGATCAAAGCCATTTTTTACGCCGTCGGTGTCGATGGAGTTGACCACCAATTCTCCGGCGCCATTGTGGACCCCTTGTTCCAGCCAGTCCAACGCGTCGATGCCGGTGTTTTCTCGGCCGCCTTTGGCAAAAAGCATAAACTTACCGTCCACCCGCTTGATGTCGGCGGAAAGCACGACGCATTGGTTGCCGTACTTCTGGGCCGCCACCGAAATGATGCCGGGATTGGCAATGGCGCCGGAATTGACACTGACCTTATCGGCACCGCACTTGAGGACTCGGTCAAAATCTTCCAACGTGCGGATACCGCCCCCCACTGTTAGAGGGATAAAGATCTGGCTGGCTACCTGCCGCAAAATGTCCGTAAAAAGGGTGCGCCCCTCCACACTGGCGGTGATGTCATAGAACACTAGTTCATCGGCCCCCGACTCGTTGTAGAAGCGGGCCATTTCCACCGGGTCAGCCAGATCCTGCAGCCCTTCAAAGTTAACGCCCTTGACCACCCGGCCGTTTTTCACGTCCAGACAGGGAATGATCCGTTTGGTAATCATCGTCGGTTCCTCCTTTTACGTCTGATAGCGACGCACGGCCTCGGCCAGATCGATGGCGCCGGTATAGATGGATTTGCCCAAGATAGCTGCATGGCAGCCCATGGCTTGCAGCGCTTCCAGTTCCTCCATCCGGGCAATCCCGCCCGAAGCAGTTACCTCGATGCCGGGGATGGTCAGCAGTTCCCGATACAGGTCCAAATTGGTTCCCTGCAGGGTGCCATCCCGGGAGATATCGGTGGCGATGATCGCCCCTACCCCAGCCGCCGCACACCGACGGCAGAAATCCACCCCCGGTTCCGGGGTGACTTCCTTCCAGCCATTGACGGCTACATACCCCTGTTTCATGTCCACCCCCACAGCGATCTGCGGGCCGTAGGTTTGGGCCATCTGTTGGGTAAAGGCAAAGTTTTTCACGGCAACGGTGCCGAGGATACAGCGGTCTACCCCGAGGTCCAGATACCGGCGGATGCGTTCCTCGTCCCGGATGCCGCCGCCCACCTCAATTTTCAGTCCACCCAATTTGGCAATGGCTGCAATAGTTTGCAAATTGGCGGTGGTGTCGTCCTTCGCGCCATCCAGATCCACCACATGCAGATACCGGGCCCCAGCCTCCAAAAAGGCTTGTGCCTGCGCCACCGGGTCGGCGTTATAGACGGTCATCTGATCATAATCGCCCTGATAGAGCCGCACAGCCTGTCCGCCGCGCAGATCAATGGCAGGATAAAGTTTCATCAAAGCCCCTCCTTACAGTTCGGCAAACGCCTTCAGCAGGCGCAGACCGGTATCACCGGATTTTTCGGGGTGGAACTGGGTGCCATACACATGGCCGCTGCGCACCGCACCGGTCACCGGAATGCTGTACTCGCTGGTGGCCAAGGTGGAGGAGGCACACTGTTTGGCGTAATAACTGTGTACATAGTAGACATACTCTCCATCCCGCACATACCGGAACAGCGGATCCGACGCCCGTTCGGGCACAATGTGCAGCGCGTTCCAGCCAATGTGGGGAACCTTCAGCGTCGGCTCCTGCAAATCGTCCGCCAAGGGGCAAACTTCCCCGGGAATCAACCCCAGACCGGTATGTTCCCCGTACTCATAGCTTTTTTCAAAGAGCAACTGCATACCCAAGCAGATGCCCAGCAACGGCTTATGCTGGGTTTCCTCTTTCAGCACCGGCACCAATCCCGTAGCTTCCAACTTGGCCATAGCATCGGCAAAGGCCCCCACGCCGGGCAGCAGGATGTGGCTGGCCGCCCGCAAGTCCGCAGCGTCGCCGGTGACCCGCACTTCGGCGCCCAAACTCCGAACACTGGACGACAGGCTGAACAAATTGCCCACACCATAATCCACAATGGCGATCATAACATTTTCCTCCTCATTGGTAGTTCCTCAGCACTGCGGGGGCAGGATCTCGTCCAGTGCTGCAAAGAAGCGCTGCATCTGTTCCGGCGTGCCGATGGTAATACGCAGATACCGGTCGATGCGGGGCGCGTTGAAGTAGCGGATCAGGATGCCCCGCTGACGCAGCGCCTCAAAGATTTGTTTGCAGGGCATCCGGTCGGTGGTGACAAACAAAAAGTTGGTGGCAGAATCCAGCACGGTAAAGCCCCGGGCCCGCAGTTTCTCGGTGGTGTCGGCCCGGGTGGTCAGTACCTTGCCGGTCACCGACCGGAAATACGCCTCATCCCGGATAGCCGCCGCCCCTGCCGCCTGCGTCAGCGAGTTAACATTATAGGGGCTATAACTGAACTTGACCCGGTTCATATCGGCAATGAGTTCCGGCCGGGCCAAACAGAAGCCCAACCGGGCCCCCGCCAGATTATGGGTCTTGGAGAAGGTGTGGGTAATCACCAGATTGTCATACCGCGCCAACAACGGCAGGCAGCTAGCCCCTGCCGGGGCAAATTCTATATAGGTTTCGTCCACAATCACAATATTGTTGGGGTTGGTGCGTACCACTTCCTCGATGGCCTCCACTGGCGCCAGCAGGCTGGTGGGGGCATTGGGGTTGGCAATGACAATGGTCTCGTGCAGCCCACAATATTGTTTCAAGTCGATGGTAAAGTCCTCTTTCAGAGGAATGACATGCTGGGGAATGTGCAACAAATCACAGAGTACCGGATAGAAACTGTAAGTAATGTCGGCAAAAGCCAGCGGGGTTTCCTCATCGCAGAATGCCCGCAGAGCCAGCAGCAAATTCTCATCACTGCCGTTGCCGCAAAGTACGTTTTCCGGGCTGACGCCCCAGTGATCGGCAATGGCTCGGTTGAGGTCGGCATTGGTCAAGTCGGAATAAAGGCGCAGCCCCGGTACTGCCGCCGCCACCGCCGCCGCCACACCGGGTGCCGGCGGGTAGGGGTTTTCGTTGGCATTGAGCTTAACCAGATTGTCGATTTTCAGCTGTTCGCCGGGAGTATAGGGTTCCAGCGCAGCCAGTGTCTTGGTAAAGTAACGGCTCATCCTTGCTGCCCTCCGCTCACTGGTCCTCAAACCGGATCGTTACGCTCTTGGCATGGGCGTGCAGGCCCTCGTGCTCGGCAAAGTTGGCGATCCGCTTTTCTACCTGCCCCAGCGCTTCCCGGGTATAGTAGATAAAGCTGGACTTTTTCACAAAGTCATCCACGCCCAACGGGCTGCTGAACCGAGCGGTGCCGCTGGTGGGCAACGTATGGTTGGGTCCAGCGAAATAGTCGCCCAGTGCTTCCGGCACGTTCTTACCGAGGAAGATACTGCCGGCGTTTTCCACCTGATTGAGCACCGCAAAGGGATCGTCCACGCAGATTTCCAGATGTTCCGGCGCGATAATGTTGACGGCCTCGATGGCTTTCTTCATATCGTCGGTGACGATGATCTTGCCGTTGGTATCCACACTGGCCCGTGCAATGGCCGCCCGGGGCAATTGGGGAATCTGTACTTCCAGTTCCGCCTGCACGGCGCGGGCCAGCTCCCAACTATCGGTAACCAGTACCGGGGTTGCCAGTTTGTCGTGTTCGGCCTGACTGAGCAAGTCCGCCGCTACCCAAGCCGGGTTGCAGCTACCGTCCGCCAGCACCAGAATCTCGGACGGGCCGGCAATCATATCGATGCCCACCTTGCCGAACACCTTCCGCTTGGCAGTGGCCACATAGATGTTGCCGGGACCTACGATCTTGTCCACAGCGGGCACGCTCTCGGTGCCGTATGCCAGCGCAGCTACCGCCTGCGCACCGCCGGTCTTAAAGATGCAGTCAATGCCTGCAATTACCGCCGCTGCCAGAATGCCCGGGTTCACCTTGCCGCCGGGCCCCGCCGGTGTGGTCATCACGATCTGGCGCACCCCCGCCACCTTGGCAGGGATCACATCCATCAGTACCGTGGACGGGTAAGCCGCCGTACCACCCGGCACGTAGACACCGGCCCGTTGGATGGGAGTGTATTTCTGGCCCAGCACCACGCCGGGCTTATCGGTCAGCACAAAGTTTTTGTGGAGCTGCTGCTCATGGAAATGGCGGATGTTTTCCGCCGCCATCTTCAGGGTGGTGATGAATTCGGGGTCCTGTGCATCCAGTTCCGCAAAAGCTTCGTCGATTTCCTGCTGGGTGACCTGCACCGAGGTCATCTCGGCATGGTCAAACTTAGCCGCATAGTCCAGTAAGGCTGCATCGCCCCGGGCACGTACATCGGCAATGATGGCGTCCACCGTCGCCTCCACGTCCGCCTCGGCACGGATATCCCGGTTCAGAATCTCTTCGGGTTTGACTTCCTCGAAATTGTACAGGCGAATCATTGAGCAAGCGCCTCCTTCATCTTGTTGAGCAGCTCGGTCATCTGCTGATATTTGAATTTATAGCTGGCTTTGTTGGCAATGAACCGGGCCGAGATCGGCATAAACGCTTCAATCACCGTCAGATCGTTTTCCCGCAGCGTCGTGCCGGTCTCTACAATATCCACGATCACATCGGACAGCCCCAAAATGGGCGCCAGTTCGATAGAACCGTTGAGTTTGATAATATCGATGTCACGGCCTTGCCGCTCGTAATGGTCCCGGGCGATGTTCACGAACTTGGTGGCTACCCGCAGTGCGCGGCTTTCATCATCCACAAAGTCCTTGGGGCCCGCCACGCACATCCGACATTTGCCCATGCCGGTATCCAGCAGTTCGTAGACGTCCGCATTGGATTCCGCCAGAATATCCTTTCCTACAATGCCGATGTCCGCCGCCCCATGTTCCACATAGATGGCCACATCGCTGGGCTTGACGAGGAAATACCGGACCCCTGCCTCAGGGTTTTCCACCGCCAGCTTACGGGACTCGTTGTAGTCCTCGTTGGCGCGGTAGCCGGCCTCTGCCAGCAAACGGTAAGCCTTGTCCCCCAAACGCCCCTTGGGCAGGGCGATGTTCAGCCAGACCTTCTCGCCGTCGGACCGGGTCTGGCCGCTTTGTCCGGTCAGCCGTTCCAATTCATCCAGATAGATGGCAAATCCAAGGGCGTTGGCCCCCGGCGTAAAGCGCTGCATCAGGTAGTCATACCGACCGCCTTTAAGCACCGCTCTGGGGGCGCCCGCCACATAGCCGGTGAATACCAACCCATTGTAGTATTCCATCTCATCGGCCATGCTCAGGTCCAACTGGGTCCCGCGACCTTCCTCCCCCAGTTGATTTTGCAGCGCCTGCAATTCTTCCAGCGCCTCCCGCTGGGCCTCACTGCGGCAGCTTGCCCGGGCCGCCGTCAGGGTAGCCCCCAACGGTCCATGCAGCCGCAGCAACCCGCACAGTGCTTCGGCAGCGTCCTCATTCAGCCCTTCCGCTTTGGCGGCGGCTTGCAGTTCATGGGCGTTTTTCTCGTTGAGCAATTCCAGCAGCCGGCCCCGCGCGGTCTGGGGTACCTGCAAGGCATCCAGCAGGCCGGTGACAAAGCCCATATGGCTCACTTCCAACACGGTGGGCACCTGCAGCGCTGCCAGACTTTGCAGCGCCAAACGCACCACTTCGGCCTGTGCCGCAGCGTCCACCGCCCCCATGCATTCCAACCCCATCTGGTGGATGGTCTGGAAGGTGTGGCTTTCCCGACTGGGGCGGCACACTTCCTCATTATAATAGAACCGCTTGCAGCTCCCCGGTGCCGGCTGGGCCGTCTTGGCGATGGACAGCGTCACATCGGGTTTGATGGCCCGCAGCTTGCCATCCAAATCAGTGAAGGTCACCACCTGTGCGTCAGGCAAAAAACGCTGGTATTCCTGATAGAGGGCATATTCCTCAAACCGGGAACAGCGGTATTTGCGGTAGCCTGCCTGCTCGTACAATGCACGCAGTCGAAACGTTGCCTGCTCGGCGGGGGTGAAATTTTGCAGCTGAATTTCCATAAAGTTCCCTACCCCTCCACACATATAAAAGCATTATACTTTAGTGCAATAAAGTTGTAAAGTGCATTTTTATACAGTAAAATACAAAAAGGCGCACCTTTGCCTGTGACAAAGATGCGCCTGATGCGTTGGTTCTATCAACCCTTGCAGCCCTGTTCGTCCCAATCACCAAAATCTGCCGGGTCTGCGATTTTGGTGGCGTCGTACTTTCCGTCCGCCGTTTTGGGGACCTCCACCGCACCCAATTCTACCGGGTTGGCGTTGGGGGTATCATCACCCGTCTGCACCGGATGAGCGGCCACAGGCGGCTGATATACGGCATCGGTTTCCGGGGACGCGGTGGCAGGGGCTTGTTCAGCCTCGGCAGACGCATCGTCTTCGGGCTCGGCGGCGTCGGTTTCAACCTCGTCCTCCGGGCCCACAATATGCTCATACTCCTCACCGTGCTCCCGCTTTTGCAGCACATACACGGCAGCGCCCACAGCAGCGGCACCCACGGCCAAACCGGCCAATTTCTTCAGCAAAGACATGTCAAAACCTCTTTTCCCATTCCCCGATCGGGTTTTGGGTTAGTATACCACACTCTGCATCAAAATACAAGTGGCACATAATTTCACATTTTTTTGCTTCGTGGGAATTGTAGAATTTCTTTGAAAGTGGTATGATGGGACAGCATTTTAGCATAAAGAGGGATTGTATATGAAGTTCGTGTTCCAATTCGCCCGGATTGTAGGCTTTTGCCTGCTGGGCGAGATCTTGGCGACCGTACTGCCGCTGCCTATTCCGGCCAGCGTTTACGGCCTGCTGCTGATGGTAGCCGCCCTGCGCCTAGGGTTGCTGCGGCTGGAACAGGTACGGGAAACCGGCCTGTTTTTGACAGGGATCTTTCCCCTGCTTTTTGTGCCTGCCGCCAGCGGCGTTATGGAATTGGGCAGCCAGATGATGGAGGTCATCGTACCGGTGTTGATCGCCATTGTCCCCATCACCGCGCTGGTAATGGCGGTGACCGGCTGTGTAGCCCAGCATTGCACCACTGGGCGGGAGGTGCAGCGCCATGAGTGAGTTTTTACAAAACTGCGGCAGTTGGGGCGTTTTTGCCACGCTGGCGGTTTATGCCTTGGGGGTTCTGATCAACCGCAAGACGAAATGGGCCCTGTGCAATCCGCTGCTGCTGGGCAGTATTTTTATGATCGTCTTCCTGCGCTGTTTCGCCATTCCCTATGCCGATTACAGTGCCAGCGCAGCCCCCGTCAACTGGCTGTTGGCTCCGGCCACCGTCAGTTTGGCCATTCCACTGTATGAAAAGTGGGAACTGCTGGAAAAGAATGTAGGGGCGATTCTGGCCGCCATCCTCGCCGGTGTGCTGACTAGTCTGGGCAGTGTGCTGCTAATGGCTTGGGTGCTGCGGATGGAACGTGCCAACGCCGTGACTCTTCTGCCTAAATCGGTGACCACCGCAATCGGTATGGACATTGCCGAAACCTTGGGCGGTACCGCTGCCTTGGCAGGCGCGGTCATTATTCTGACCGGTATTGCAGGCAGCTTACTGGCGGAAACGGTCTGCAAGGTTTGTCATATCACCGATCCCATTGCCAAAGGATTGGCTTTAGGCACTTCGGCCCACGCGGTAGGCACCAGCAAAGCCTTACAGATGGGCGAAGTGGAGGGCGCCATCAGTGGGCTGGCCATTGCGGTAGCCGGCGTGCTGACTGCCGTGTTGGCGCCCGTGGCAGCCAACTTCCTGCCGTAAAAGACACAAAATAAGGACCCGCTTCTTTTGGGGAAAAGCGGGTCCTTATTGTTTGGCTGCATTAGCGTGTGGGGGCGGCATGGCGCTGTATCCATTTAACGCCTTCCACAATGGGGATTACCAGTATCGCCAGACTGACCGCCAGCAGATATTCCCGCGGCGAGATGGGCGTAAAGCCGAACAGGTCCGCCAATACAGGAATTTCCAGCACAGCCGTAGTCAACAACAAACTACCCAGCATGGCTCCCCAGAGCACCGGGTTATGGGTGTGCAGTGTGAAAACGCTTTGACGCTGACTGCGCAGATTGAAACTGTGGAAGATTTCACACATACTCATCGTCAAAAAGGCCATCGTCATACCATCCGGGCTGGCCCCTCTGGGCATTTCCCATCCGCCCACCTCGATACAGTGGCCCAGCAGATAGGAGATCATCGTGATAACTGTGATCAGCACCCCTTGGTAAGCAATATCCAATCCCAGTCCTCCCGCAAAAATTCCGTCAGTGGCGCGGCGCGGTGCGCGGTGCATCAGGTCGGGCTCGCCCTTTTCCATGCCCAGCGCCAACGCCGGGAAGCAGTCGGTGATCAGGTTGATAAAAAGGAGATGCACCGGGTTGAGCAGCGTAAAACCTAACAAGGTTGCTCCAAATACCCCCAGCACCTCACTCATATTGGAAGCCAGCAAAAACTGGATGGACTTGCGAATGTTGTCGTAGATTCGGCGGCCTTCCTCCACAGCGGCCACAATGGTGGCAAAGTTGTCGTCGGCCAACACCATATCCGCCACATTTTTCGTCACGTCCGTACCGGTGATGCCCATACCAATGCCGATGTCTGCCATCTTAATGGAGGGCGCATCGTTGACACCGTCGCCCGTCATCGCCGTAACAGCGCCCCGTTTGCGCCATGCTGCCACGATGCGGGTCTTGTGTTCGGGCTGGACCCGGGCATAGACCCCATACCGCTCCACGGCTTGTTCCAACTCCTCGTCAGAGAGGGCATCCAGTTCTGCGCCGGTCAGGGCTTGCTCCGGTGATTCAATGATTTGCAGCTGTTTGCCAATGGCCACGGCGGTATCCTTATGGTCACCGGTGATCATCACCGGTCGGATGCCCGCTTGCCGGCACTCTGCGATGGCGGCAGCCACCTCGGGACGTACTGGGTCCATCATGCCTGTCAGACCCAAAAAACAAAGGTCTTGTTCCCACTGCGCAGGGTCTCCCTCGGCAGGTCGCTGGAGCCAGCGGCGTTCGGCTGCAGCCAAAACTCGCAATGCCCTGTCAGCCATAGCCTTATTTTGTGCCAACAGCGCCTGACGCTTGGTATCGGTCAAGGGGTATATCTGCCCATTTTCCTGATAGGTAGTACAGCGCTGCAAAACCACATCCGGTGCGCCCTTGGTGTACTGCACAAATTCGCCTGCCACTTCATGAATCGTGGACATCATCTTTCGTCCCGAATCAAAAGGAGCTTCCGCCACGCGAGGTTGCTCAGCCGCCAGCCGGTCCTTGGAACGCCCCTGCGCCGTCGCGAAATCCACCAGCGCAGCCTCGGTAGGTTCTCCTTCTGCCGGACCGTTTGCCACAAACACCGCGTCGTTGCACAGCGTCATAGCGGTGGCCAATGGCTGGGTATCACCGCAATGCTCCACCACCGTCATACGGTTTTGGGTCAGCGTGCCGGTTTTATCGGTACAGATAACCTGCGTGCAGCCCAGCGTTTCCACCGCAGTCAGGCGGCGGATAACCGCATTGCGCTTGCTCATGTTGGTCACACCAATGGACAAGACCACCGTGACCACCGTAGCCAGTCCCTCGGGGATGGCTGCCACCGCCAACGAAACCGCCACCATAAAGGTGGACAGTACGCTTTGCACCGTGAAAGAACCCGCCAAGAACAGGTCGAACACAAAGATAAATACACAGATGCCCAGCACCAGTTTGGACAAGGTTCGCCCCAGTTCGGTTAAGCGGCGCTGGAGCGGGGTTTGTTCTTCCTCATTTTGGGATAGTGCTCCGGCGATTTTCCCCATTTCGGTCTGCATTCCGGTAGCAGTGATCACCGCACGGCCCCGGCCATAAACCACCGTGGAGCCCATATAGCACATATTTTTTCGGTCACCCAGCGGCACTTCCTGTCGGTTCGCCAAACCAAGCACCTGTAAGGTCTTCGTGACCGGTACACTTTCTCCGGTCAGGGCAGCCTCCTCAATCTTCAAGCTGGCACTCTGCAGCAGCCGGCCATCGGCAGGGACGCTGTCCCCCGCTTCCAATACCACCACGTCGCCGGGGACCAGTTCCTCGCTGGGGATCACCCGCTGTTTCCCGTCCCGCAGCACCTTACAGGTGGCTGCTGTCATGGTCTGCAACGCTTCGATCGCCGCCTCAGCCTTACTCTCCTGCAAGACGCCTAGCGCCGCATTCAGCAGTACCACCACCAAAATGATGCCCGCCTCGGCCACATGATCCCCCGCCAGATAGTTGGTTACCCCCGACACTACCGCGGCCACCAGCAGAATCACCAGCATGGGGTCTCGCAACTGGGCGATAAACCGCTGCCACAGGGTGGGTTTAGGGGCTTCCCGCAACTTGTTGGGACCTGTCTCTTTTCGCCGTGCATCGGCCTGTTGCTGGGTAAGGCCGGTTTCGGTGGTCCGTAGTTGCCGCAAAAGGTCTTCCATCGGTTGTGCATATACCGGTTTCATGGCAGAGTCCTCCTTTTCGGTGCGTATAAAAAAACTCATGCACAGGAAACCCCCTGTGCATGAGTCTCATTCTATTGTTCCGGCGGTCCGGGCTGGTTGGCCGGGTATGGCGAACACGCCGCGCACCATGCGGTGCGGAATTACTCCCTCATGGTACCTTCATTGTACGCAGTCCTTCCCGCGTTTGTCAAGGATAACTGCGTACATTCCCCGCCTCATGCCGTTTTTTCTACGGTTATGCCGGTAACCGTGATGGTCGTATCGTCCAGCGTGTGCACCGCTGTGCACCAATCATAAAGCGGTGTACCGGTGGTGAAGGTAAAGGTCATGGTGTCGGGCTGGATGAGGGTAAACTCCACCTCCAGTTTGTAGGTTTCCTCATTGACCAAACCATGGCGCGCATAGATATAGCTGTGATCAAAACCGCTGCCCGTGAGGGTGACCGCATAACTGCCGGGGAAAAGTGTCCAGCCGCCCGTGAGAAGCTGTCCACCGCTGCCCAATTCCACACCATCGGAAGTGAGAGATCCGTTGGTGACCTGCGAAAGCGAAAGGTCCATCGCCCGTGTATCCGCCTGCGGTGCCGGGTCAGCCGGCAGATCCAACGGTTCCACACTGCCAATCAGAATCCCATCCAGTCGGTAGTAATAGAGGGCGAACGAATCCCGGGCCAATTCATCCTCATCAAGGAATACATAGAGAGTATCGGCCGAAAGGTTGTTCATCTCCCCTACCAGCGTCACCGACGCCAGATTGCCGTCCATATGTCCCATATAAAAGCTGTTGGAGGTCCAACCATGATCCGCCGCAAAGGTCGCCAGATCCCAGAACTCGGGGTGTCCAAAATCAAAGGTAGCAAAAGCCAGATGCTGGAATTGGCCGCTTTCCGCCAAAGCCTCCCATCCCGGATCTGTCAGTTCGGATTGATCGGCATAGGTTTCGGCCTGATGGTAGTTGGCAAACCGACGGCCCAGTTCATCCCGTTGGTCATAGGCTTGCACCACCGTGCAGGCAGCCAGCAGCAATAGAGCGGCCCGACCGCCCCACACACGCAGCACCACACCGCCGGCCAGCAACGCCAGCAGCATACCGGCCAGCCACGCCAGCCGTGCGCAGGAAGAAAACATCGACCAGACATCCATCAGGGCCTGTGGGATCGTAATGGTGCCCAGCAAATGGCCGCCCAGCGTAACGGTATTGCTCATAGCGGCAATGCCATCCAGTACCAAAATCACAGCGCCGGCCACCAGCCAACTGCGATGGCGTTTTGCAAAAGCTGCTGCCCGGCCGCGATGCTGCACGGCAAAATACACACCGCTGAGCACCGCCAACGCCACCGTCAGCACAGCACCCAAGCCCATGTAAATGTCCTGTTCCCAACTGTCGGCCAGCCCCGGCACTACCAAATTCAACAGGTCGGCCCCGCTAAGATAGCCGTTGGCATATCCCGCAAAATTGGCGGCAAAAGCCCCCAACACCACCAGTTCCGCCAACGCGGCAGCACAGAAGGTCAGCACGGGCAAAAGCACGGCGGCTACACCGCGCTTTTGCAAACCCCGGCGCAGAGCATACCCAACCAGCACAATGCCCGCCATGGGCAGGTAGTACAAATGGATTCCCGCGCAAAGGACACCCATGATCCCCCATGCCAAGCAGGCGCGACCGGTCGTGGGCAGCAATGCATCGCTGCGAATCCACAGCCAAAGCGCCAGCAAGACCAACCAGTTGGCCGCCAGCGCCGTGTGGGCAAACATCCGCATCGTCAGTGCCGGGAAAAAGACCAGAACCCCAGCCCCTGCCACACTGGCCCACGCTTTGGCCGTTTGGCCGGGGCGAATCCCACCGAGGCGTGCCAAAATAGCTTGTGCAAGACCGCCCTGCAAAGCATAGCAGAGCAGCCCCCACCAGCCAAAGTACTGAAACCGTGCAGGCAGCAACGGACTGAACAGCTTGGCCAGTAAAGCCAGCAGCGGGATGGAATCGGTAAATAGAATGCTGGTGCGGTAGGGGTAGATCGCGTCGTAGTTGGCGCCAAAATACGGCAGCCGCACCGCACTGTTGCGGAAAAACACCCATCCCAAATAATGTTGGGAGGGATCGGGGCTGCCGTTGTTCAGAATCCAATCCACACAGGTGGGATCCAGCACCCGTACCCCGTACAAAGCCACAAAAACCAGCGCGCCCAACAGCGCGCCGGTCAGTGGCCAGCGATAGGTTTTAAAAAAGCCGGCAGTTTTTTGCATGGAGAAAAGGCCCTCAGTGTACAAACGTGGTGGACAAGGTGGTGGACCAGCTCTCGCCACGGTTCAGCGAAGCGGCACAGGGGCGCTGCTCCCATTCCAACGGACCGTTTTCCTCTCCGGGCAGGCTGTGCCACGGCTCGATGCAGACGAAGCGCAGCGGCTTTTTCGGGGTCGACCAGATCAGCACATAGGGATACCCTTCTACGTTGCAGATGACGCTGCGGCCGGTATCTTTCTCGACCAAAGAGACATGGGGGCTGCGCAGGTTGACCATACAATGGCTGTCATGGTCAAACAGATCATCGTTCAAGGGAATGGCCTCAGTATTGCGGGCCAGATAGTAGCTATCGCCGCTGAGCAGACCATGGGGCTGCGCGCTGACGCACAGCGGAGATTCGATGCCATCAAACCGGATCTCATAATCCTCGGTGGTGTGGCGGTCATCGAAGGGAATCGCAAAGGCCGGGTGGAACCCGATGCCGAAACGAAGCTGTTCTTCCACCGGGTTTTCGACGCACAGGGTATGGTGAATCGTCTCGCCCTCCAATGCAAAGGTGGAGCGCAGCACAAACGCATACGGCCATTTGGGCAGGGTTTGGGCATTGGCATGCAGTTCAAACACCAACGTGGTGGCAGTCTGCTCGGTCAGCGTATGCTCTACATCGCGGGCAAAGCCATGCTGGCCGCCCTGATATTCCACCCCTTTGGCAATCATCTTGCCATCGGTCAGCTTTCCCGTATAAGGGAAGAGAATCGGTGCATGCCGCCCCCATACCGACGGATCGCCGCACCAGAGCAGCTCTGCCCCGGTAGGCTTGTGGATGACGCTGACGGCCTCGGCACCATGGGTGTCGACTGTCAGGCGCAGGATCTCATTTTCAATGGTGTACTGCATTGCGGTTTCCTCCTGAATGTCCCCCGAAGGGTGGATTTTACAGGGGCAGCATCTGCAACAGCATGCCGGCCACCGCGCCGACCGCCCACAGAAGGCCCGTCATGAGCAGGTTTTGTTTCCAGCTGGGATTGACCCGCCAAAGCACCGCCAATCCCACACCGGCGCCCGCCGTCAGCCCGGCAAACAAGCTGCCGAAAGAGATAGCCCCTTGGATATAGAGCTGGGCCAGCAGCACGCTGGCGGCACAGTTGGGCACCAACCCCACCAGTGCCGTCAGCATAGGCTGAAATACCCCCATGCCGGCCAGCGCCGAGGTGATCGCCGTCTCCCCTACCGAGCCAAATACCAGACCAATCAGCAGACTGAAGAGCAAAATGAAGATAAAAATTTCCACCGTATGGCGGAGTGCCGCCAACCAAATACCACTGTGTTCTTCGTGTTCCTCGTGGCAATCCACTTCATCGGCATGGCCTGCATAGCCGCCGTAGAGCGATTTGGGCAGCACATGCCGCAGCGGTACATCCAGCAGGATGCCGCCCACCATGCCGAACACCGCTTTGCATACGAGCAGTGCCATCAAACTGGGCCACTGGGAAGGTTCAGCCGCCAGAAGCGGCACCGCTTCATCGCTGGTGGCAATGAATACCGCCAGCAGCGTGCCAGGCGTAATGACCCGGCTGGCATATAAGTTGGACGCCACTGCACTGAACCCGCACTGAGGAACACAGCCCAGCAGTGCGCCGGGCACAAAGCCCCAACGGCCGCCGCCAGCCAGTGCCTGTTCAATACGGGCGCCGTGATGGCGTTCCAGCCATTCAATCAGCAGGTAGGCAAGATACAAAAAGGGCAGCATTTTTACGCTGTCAATCCATGCGTCCTGCAGCGCGTCGATAAAAATTTCCATAAGACCTCTAAATACTTTCTTCGTTTATGCTTCAGCGAAAACTGCGCAGCAGCCGAACCGCCGGACGCACCGCTTTATCGGGGATGCGCGTGCGGAACCGGGCTACCGTGCGCGCCGAAAAAGGCATCTCGTCGCTGAAGGTTTCCAATCCCAAAAAATATTGCAGATAGGGGCTTTCTTTGACCAGCGAAACCACTTCCCGGTCCGAAACCCGGTAGTGCAGTTGAATCACCCGACAGCCCAGCGCGATCCGGGCCGAAATAGCCGCCTTGCCGCCGGGCGCAAACAATTCACTGTAAAACTGTTCAAACCGGTCCCAGTCGATGGCTTCCGCCAAAAGGACCCAGCGGTTGCGGCCGCTCAATTCCCCGTGATAGGGCGGCAAATAGTCATAAATCGACATCTGCTTTTCGCGCGCACGGTACACAGGCAAAGCCCCTTTCTGTTATGGGGCGAAAGCCCCGAATACAGCGCGCGGCCCGCCCCGTCGGGACGGGCCCGCACTCTCTTGTGTCAATACCGCTGAATCAGCGGGAAGATCATCGCCAGCACGCACCACACCACTTGGTACAGCACGAACCCTGCCAACGGCAGCGTGGTCAGGCCGCCGGTCAAACTCAACAGCACGCCCAGTACACAACCGAACAACACCGCACCCGACACGAACATCGAGGCTTTGTGTTCACTTTCCGCTGCACCGGCAGCGGCTTCCAAACCGCCCACAAAGCTGGCAAAGCTGCCCAAATGCAGCATGTTGCCCTCACTTTCCGGCAGCCAAGCCACTGCGGGGTCCAGCGTCTTACGCTCTGCGGCGTTGAGTACCTTTACGGAGCCGGAGGGCAGGCTATACGCCGTTTCCAGCAACTGGACATCACAGTTGAAATCGTCACAATCCACCACAAGGGACAGACCCGTGCGGCGCAGGCTTTCCAGCACCACGGCCGTATCGGGATCCCGCTGGTAAGCCACTTGGAACATGGCAAACATCTTGCCGGACACCGCCAGATAGATGACCCGGCGCTGGTTAACGGTATGATGCTGCTCGTATTCCAAGCTGGGAATCTTTACGCCGTAATCCTGCATGAGCGCACGATTGCCCACCAGCACCCGGCGCTTGTTGATCCAGCCCACATAGCCTTTACCGTAGACCGTTTCCCGATCATCTACCTGCGCCAGCAAGTTGCGGTTTTCTCCCAGCATGCCGAGGAATACCTCGCGCAAGGTAGGCCCGGCTTCCGCCAAAATGGAGGCGGCATACACAATGGCCAGATCGATGTGTTCCGGCTTGACCGGTTTGATGCCGGACAAGGTCACACACCCCGCGGGGAACAGGTCTCGCGCGGTGACTTGAATCACATTGATGCGGCCCAACTGCCGGATATCTCGCCAACCGGGGATCACTGCCCCCACCTGTGCCGCACTGCGCTGCATCATCCGGGCCGGCAAGGCCGAGAGAAGCGTGCCGGCCAGCGGTGCGCTGAGGCAGAGCACTCCCGCCAGCACCGTAGCTGCCGCAGCGGGATCTTTGGTACGAATCAGCGTGATGAGCATAGCCACCAGTGCGCAAACACCGGCCAGCCACGCAAACTGCTGTTGATTTTTATCGCTGGTACCGGCTGCCGCACTGTTGGTCACAAAACTGCGGAAAATCTGTGTAGGACGATTGACCAGCACATTGGGGTGCGGTTCTGCCAGTCCTTTGGTGACAGCCCGCAGTGCCCCGGCATCCCGCAGACGGTAAGCCACCGAGTGGTCCACCTTGGCACTGACAAGGCGGAAATTATCCTGTACGGTAGAAGCATTGACCCGCTTGCCGATGGTATTGAGGCAGAGCACCAGCACCGCCGGCCCCGCCAGCAGCATACCATCCGTCAAGTCGTTTTTGGTCGCCAGCACCACAAGGCACTGGATAACCGCCCCCAGCAGAGGCAGCACAGCCAAACTATCCGGTGTGGGGCGCTTGGCCAAACCGATCATACCGCTGACCACGGTGCGCCAGCACAAACCGCCGGCCACCAACAACAGCACCAAATCCACCGCGGCATATACCGACGAATCCGCCAAGGGTCCGGGCAATACCGGCATTGCCGCTGCCATCAGGCCCAAAATCAACAATACCGCTGCAATGGCACCGGTAACCAGCGAGGCTGTGGTATAGTACAAAACCTGCTGGCTCAATTCCCGGCGCACCTGCGGGGCGTCTTCGGCCCGTTCATAGTCATGGTGCCGTACCGGCGGGATTTCCGCCGTTTCAAAAGGTTGGGCAGCGCTATCCGCCTGTTCATCGGCAGCTTCGCCGCCAAACCGCATCCGGCCCTTACCACGGCGGCTGCGCCGCCGGTTTCTCGTTTCGGAAGCTTCTGCCTCCTCCTGCAGCGACTCGGTGAGCCGTGCCGCCGCGGTATCAAACCGCTCTGTTTCGGATAGCACCGCACCGGTATTGATGGCCTGTGCAATATCCTTTACAAAGGAAGCCGTAGCCGGCTCTGCCGCCTCGGCCCCCAAGTCCTGTGTAAACCCGGTGGAGGGATCTGCACCGCCCCCCAAGTCCTGCGTAAAGCCGGAATGGGCCGGTGCTTGCTGCATGCCGACACCAAGGTCCTGTGTAAACCCGCTGTGGGCCGGCGCTTCCGGCGTCAGACGGATCTTGCCGGTGAGGGTGTCCACCAAGGCATCTACCTCATCGGGCTCCCGACGGGCAAAAAGGCTTTCCTCGGAAGGCAAGCCGACCACCTGCGTATCCGCATTGGGGTCCAGCCCGGGCTTCGTCGTCGAAGCCGGCTCCGACGCAGAAACCGGCGGCTGCGCTGCAGATGGCTGTGTTGTCAGCGGCTGTACCGATTGAGTGGGCTGGGATGCGGTGCTGCGCTGCGGCCGTACTGCACTATAAGCTTTCATAAAGTCTTGCGTACTGTCCAGCGGCGCTGCATCCAAAGCCCCCAGCTGCATGGTAAAGCCGGTACGTGCCGACGGCTGGCTGGGCAGATGAATCGGTTCCCCTACTGGCTCGCCCACCGGCGGTTCCGGCATTGCTTGCGCCGGCGGCGCTGTGCGGATCTTCTGCCCCGGTGTAAACTCAACGGTATTGCGCTTTTTGCGATAGATCGTGCCGGTGGCGCTAAGGTCCTTGGTCGCCGAATAGGTCGACTGCGGTGCGGGCTGCTCCGGATAGGGAGCCGCCGGGGCGGCCGGGGCCGCAGGCACCCGGGTATACTTGCTGTGCCAGACATTTTCCACCGTATCGCCGCCCTGCGGTTCTTCCGGTTGCTGGGCAGCATGATAGACAGCAGGCGGTTCTTCCTGCCGTGCTTCGGGAATCACAATTTCCTCGGTGTTGGAGTCACGGCCGCCAAACAGTCCGCCCAAAAAGCCCCGCTTTTTGGCAGGCTGCGCTGCAGGCATTTCCGGTTCACGATCCGGGAAGTATTCTTCCTGCGGGTCCGGTTCCTGCCGCCGCTCTTCGCTCTGTCCCCCGCCCCCCAATGATACATTGATGGGCACGAATTCATCGGTGTCCTCTGCGGATTTCAGGCCAAACAGGCCCCGCTTCTTTTTGCCGGGTTCCCGGATTTTTCCGTTGGCATCGGGCACAACTGCAACCGAATCCCGGAAAAACTTTTGGAATTGATTTTTACCCTGATTCAACGCGTCGGTGTCTGCCACATCGGCATCCGGCGCCATTTTGAGCAGAAACCCTTTGATGATCCCCGTTCGGGTGGTATCGCCTAGCGTCCCCGTATCCGTCTTGGACCGTTCCTGCGGCGCCGATACCAACGGCTCCACCGACCGTACCGGCCGCGCATCAGACGGCGCCGACTGGACAGGCTTTTGTACCGGTTTCTGGGTCGGCTGGGCAGCGGGTTGGCGAACCGCCTCACGAGGCGCTTGCTGCACCGGAGCCTGCGCCGCGGGACGCGGTGTTGCCGGCCGTTGGGTCTGGGGCTGCGGGGCGGGCGCACTGTTAGACAGCATATCGAACCCGTCCAGATCGTCCAGTCCGGAGAAGGCAATGCGATGGTCTTGCTCCGGCGTACCATGCAGCGGCGTGGTGGAAATACCCACACTGCGCAGAATCTCATCCACCTGATGGTCGGTCACGGTATCCCGCACACCGGCCGCCGTCTGCTGTTGGTTGAGATCCTGTAAAATACGATCTACAGAGTCATTGGTACGTTTGCTTGGCATGTTTGATTGCTCCCCTTACCAAAAAGGTGAAATTCACTTTCCGCTGCGGCGGCGCAGTACGTCGTAACAGAGGATTCCCGCCGCCACACTGACGTTATAGCTGTCCACGCCGGTGGCTTGTCCGGGCGCCATCTCCAGCGTCACGGCGGCATCGCACAGCTTGCGGGTCAACGCCCCGGGGCCGCCGCCCTCACTGCCCAGCACCAGTGCCACCGGGCCGGACAGGTCCGTACGAGAGAGAGGCGCACCGCCCAAATCCGCACAATAGACAAAAACATTGTGTTCCTTGATCGTACGGATGGCCTGTGCCAGATTGGTAACCCGCGCCACCGGCAGACGGGCAGCCGCACCGGCGCTGGCCTTCATGACTGTGCCGGTCACCCCTACGCCGCCCCGCTTCGGGATCACTACGCCATGGGCACCGCACAGATAGGCCGAACGGATGATTGCCCCCAGATTGTGGGGATCCTCCACCCCGTCGCAAAGCACAAAAAACGGCGCTTCGCTTTTTGCCGCGGCCGCAGCAAAAAGATCTTCCAACGAGGCATAGTGTACCTCGGCAGCACGGGCAGCTACCCCTTGGTGATCCGCCGTTGCACATAGTTTTTGCAATTTATTGCCGGGCACTCGCTTGACCACCGCACCGCTCTGCTTGGCCAATGCCGTATAGTACCCCGCCACTGCCTGCGGCAGAGAATCGGCCAGATACACAGTATCCACTGCATCCCCGCTTTTGAGCAATTCGGTCACCGGGTTTTTGCCCCAGACCAATGTTTCGGGGTGCTGCTGTGCCTGTACACGACCCGTCTTTTCCATCCCATACCTCCTGCGGAAAGAGCTTGCCCTTTCCGGCCTTGTTCTTTCAGATTCTAAACGCTGATTATACAGATATCAGTATAGCACAATTCCCGCCTCTTTGTCATCCTTTTTTGCGGTTTTTGTCGTACCGTGCCTGCCTTTTGCCGCCTTTCCGCCTTCGGATGCGTCAAAAGTGCAAACCGCTTTTCAAAATTGACGCTGCACCATCCTTTATACAGATTGTAGAGGGGGAACAGTTTTCCCATTGTGGAAAACTCTGTTGAAAGTGTGGAAAAGCCGCGTTCCCATTCTGTTTTCCACCATTTGGCACCGGAGTTTTGCACAAGCGGTGGAAAAGTTTTCCCTATAACAGGGTGGATAACCTTTTGTGTCAAGTAGGCAAAGCTCTGAAATCCAACCACAAAATTACCGGAATTTCCCGCGAAATTTACAAAATCTTTCCTGTCGGCATCTTCTGCCAAAATATGGTGCAAAAGTACATATCCCGTGGCGAAAAATGTTGTTGCTTTTTTGTCAAAGTCAGGGTATAATGAAACTAACGGCACACCGGGGGTCGGTGTGCCCTTTCCAACAAACATCATGTGGAGGTATGTGATATGCTGGTAAATGCTACCAATATGCTGCTGAAAGCACGCGATGGCCACTATGCGGTGGGCCAGTTCAACATCAACAACCTGGAGTGGACCAAGAGCATCCTGCTGACCGCGCAGGAACTCAATTCGCCCGTGATCCTCGGTGTTTCCGAGGGCGCAGGCAAATATATGACCGGCTTCAAGACCGTTGCCGCCATGGTCAAGGCCATGGACGAGAGTCTGGGCATCACGGTTCCCGTGGCGCTGCATCTGGACCACGGCACCTACGAGGGCGCTAAGGCTTGCGTTGCCGCCGGCTTCACCTCCATCATGTTCGACGGCAGCCACTACGACATCGCCGAGAACGTTGCCAAGACCACCGAGCTGGTCGCTTTGGCGCATGACCATGGCCTGTCCATCGAGGCCGAGGTCGGCTCCATCGGCGGCGAAGAAGACGGCGTCGTGGGTATGGGCGAAGTGGCCGATCCTCAGCAGTGCGCACAGATTGCTGCTCTGGGCATCGACTTCTTGGCCGCCGGTATCGGCAACATCCATGGCAAGTACCCCGCCAACTGGAAGGGTCTGGACTTCGACGCGCTGGACAAGATCCATGCCGCCACCAACAACATCCCGCTGGTTCTGCACGGCGGCACGGGCATTCCCGAGGACATGATCAAGAAGGCCATCAGCTTGGGCGTTTCCAAGATCAACGTCAACACCGAGTGCCAGCTGAGCTTTGCCGATGCCACCCGTAAATACATCGAGGCCGGCAAGGATCTGCAGGGCAAGGGCTTTGACCCCCGTAAGCTCCTCGCTCCCGGCGCCGAGGCCATCAAGGCTACCGTCCGCGAGAAGATCGAGCTGTTCGGCTCTGCCAACAAGGCCTAATTTTTCCTAAATAGAACGGCTTGGGGCCGGCGGGAATTTCCCGCCGGCCCCTTTTCTTGTTGTTGCCCCCTCCCCTTCCGTAACAAAAAGCGCCTCTTTGCGGAGTAGAATTTTCTCTACTCTGCAAAGAGGCGTTTCTGTTCATATAAGAACCACAAGCTATGCTTGTGGGCGAATATAGCACGAGCG
>CAUWAX010000014.1:0-83632 GCA_963557315.1 uncultured Gemmiger sp.
CACCGCGAAACCACTTTGTCAACACTTTTTTCAGATTTTTTGACAAATTTTTCGGGCGATTTTTGGTTAAACAGTATATCGTGGTTTTTTGCTTTTGGAACCGCAAGGGATAGCTTTTCCTGCCCTTGCAATTTCCCCTCTATTATAATAGTATTAGAGCAGAACAAGAAAAGAGGGATTCCCCATGCTTTTAGCCTTGAATATCGGCAACTCCAACATTACCTTCGGCAGTTACTCGCAGGACGGAAAACTGGTGTTTTCCTCCCGGTTGTTTGCCGACGTTGCCCTGAGCAGCGACGAGCTGGTCTATAAAATGGTAAACATGCTGGCGCTCTACGGTGCCGAACCGCAGGAAGTCACCGCGGTGATCTTTTCCAGCGTGGTGCCGGCGCTGACCCCCCGGATGCGGGAAGCCCTGCACAAGATGTGCGAGGCCCCGGTGATGGAGGTAGGCCCCGGGCTGAAAAGCGGCGTGCGGATCCGGATGGACAACCCCGCCCAGTTGGGGGGCGAGCTGCTCTGCGCGGTGGTAGGCGCCTTGCAGCGGCACACCCCGCCGGTGGTGGTAGCCAACTTCGACACGGCCATCTCGATGCTGGCGGTGGACGCCGAGGGGGCGTTGGTAGGCGGCGCCATCCTGCCGGGACCGCAGGTGTCGTTGGCATCGCTGGTCAAGAACACCGCCCAACTGCCCCAAGTGGAACTGGACGCCCGGCCCAAGCGGATGCTGGGTTCCAACACGGCGGACTGCCTGCACAGCGGGATGGTCCACGGCACGGCGGCCATGGTGGACGGCATGGTGGAGAACTTCCGCGCCGCCCTGCACGCCCCCGAAGCCCCGGTGGTGGCCACCGGCACGCTGCCCCGCAGCGTCTGGGCGGCCTGCCGCACGCAGGTGGATTACCGGGAAACGCTGGTGCTGGACGGCCTATACACCATCTGGCGGCGCAACGCCCGGCGCTGAACCGCCGGTTCGACGGGGGATGCTTTCCGGCAGGGCTTGCCGGGAAGCCTTTTTCGCCTCCCATTTACCTCGTAATAGAAAATCCGTGGTCTTATGGGACCACCTCAAAGGGCAGCCACGCTGTCTATACCTTATATAGTAGGGAGATCTGCGCTATGCGGTATCAGCAAATCAACGCTTTCCCCTCTGTCATCCTGCACGACTGTTCGATCCGCCGGGTCTTTACCCGTGAGAGAGATCTGGTGGTGGACTTGGACGACTTCGGCTTTTTTGTCAAGGTGCCCGAGCAGGACAACTATTTTCGCACCGGGCCGGCCCGGCTGATCTTTACCTGCTGCGACCCCGACGATCTGGAGATCAAGGAGGTACGCACCCATCACCTGACGGAAGACCAGTTTTTCGATTCGATGTACGATGTCTCCCCGCAGGAGGTTGCGCGGCGGGTCAACGAAGGGTCGGTGCACCTGACCTTTTTAGAGGAATACTACGCCTGCCGGTCGGCCTTTTTTGTGCTGTATGTGCAGGACGAAGACGAGAGCCGGTATTGTTTGCAGGTGAAGGTATCCTACCGCACCATCCGGTATGAGTGGAACGGGGTGGACCTGACCTCCCCGTTTTGAACAAGGTTCCATCGCTTTCCAAGGAAAGAGGAAAATCTTCCTCTTTCCTTTTTTTGTGAACTATGGTATACTGGCGGATGTATGTTTATTCCCCTTGGTATAGAAAGAGAAAGGTTTTTTACCATGCAGACGTTAAAAACCATAGATTGGAAGAAAGTTTTTCTGCGGAGCGTGCTGCCCTGCCTGCTGGCAGTAGCGGTAGCGTTCCTCTCCCGGTATCAGTTGGAGCTGTCCGACGGCGTGACGCCCAACTATCTGGCGGAGCAGTGGCCGGTCTACGCACCGCTGAACGCCATGACAGCCTTCTGCCTGACGCTGATCTTCTTTGCGGTGGCGGGGCGCTGGTGGCTGGCCACCGGCCTTTCGGGGGTGCTGTTCACCATCATTGCGCTGGTGAACTACTACACCCGGGACCTGCACGGTTCGGCGCTGATGCCCCAGGACATCCTGAATCTGGGCACCGCCGCCGAGGTCATGGGCAGCTACACCCTGAAGATCTCCCAGACGGTGGTGACCATCGCCCTCTGCGTGCTGCCGGTGCTGGCCATCAGCGCGGTACAGTGGTTCCTGACCCGGGGCGCGGCCAAGCGGGCCAGTTGGAAAGCCCGGGGCGTGCGGGTCGCGGTTTGTGCGGCGTGCATCTTCTGCGTGATGTTCTTCGGGTATTTCGGACCGAACCCCATCAAGCCGAAAGCCACCTACGGCTGGGCTTGGCAGGAGACCTACTACAAATACGGGTACTTAGCGGGCACGGTGGAGGCCACCGCCCTGATGGCCGACCCCATTGTGGAGCCGGAAAATTACAGCGACCAAGCGGCGCAGGATGCCGCGGGGCTGGTGACGGGGAAATATGCCACGGCGGAAAGCGCCGACTACCCCGACATCGTGCTGATCTTGTCGGAGAGTTTCTATGACTTTGACTTGGTGACCGACCTGCAGGCCGACACCGAGATCATGCCGGTGACCAAGAATCTGGAGAATGCGGTCTACGGCCACACGGTCAGCCCCCATGTGGGCGGCGGCACCAATTCCAGCGAGTACGAGATGCTGTCCAGCAATTCGCTGATGCTGATGCCCTCCATCACCCCCTTCAACTGGCTGAACCTTTACGGCGCCAACAGCATTGTCGGCTACACCAAGAGCTTGGGGTATGCCACGATGGCCGCCCACCCCTACACGAATTCCAACTATCGGCGGGATTCGGCGTGGCGGGCGCTGGGCTTTGACGAGACCCACTTTGAGGAAGATTTCCCCACCAAGGAATACTATGGCAACCGGCCCTACCAGACCGACTCGGCCACTTATAAGGATTTTGCCCAGTTGTACGAGGCCATGCCGGAGGACCAGCCCCGGTTTGCCTTCTTGGTATCCATCCAGAGCCACGGCGACTACGACATGAACGACGCCTCGCTGGACCTTGTCCATGCGGGCACCGACTACGGTGAGTACGACGAGCTGATGGACGAGTTCCTGAGCTGCATGAAGATGAGCGACGCCGCGGTGGCGGAACTGTGCGACTACTTCACGCAGGTGTACGAGGAGACGGGCCGCAAGGTAGTGGTAGCCTTTGCCGGCGACCACGCCCCCAGTTTTGTGGACCATGTGGCGGATAAGAGCATCGCGCCCCAGAACGAATTGCAGATCTTGGAGCGGAGCACCCCCTTCTTTATCTGGGCGAACTATCCGCTGGAGAATACCGACTTGGCGGTGAGCGACACCGACCCGCTGAACCGGATGGATATGGTGATGCTGGCGCCGACGATCGCCCAGCAGGCAGGCTTGCCGCTGAGCACCTTCTACCAGTACCTGCTGGAGATGAAGGACGTGACCCCGGTGGTGACCGGCGCCAACGATTACATGACCCCCGACGGCCACACCGCCGAGTTCGGCACCAACACGATGCTGGACCAGTGGGTGCACGGATACCTGAATCTGGAATACAACAACGTGGGCGCCCACGCCAAGCGGGACCAGTCCCTCTTCGACGCCCAGTAATTGTTCTTTCTTTGCAAAGAAAGAACCAAAGAAACTCCAACCTTATGCACCGGGGATAGGCAACTGCCGCAAAACCTCCCCCCGCCTATACAAGGCAGCTACGGGACCCCCTTGCAGAGAAAGAACCAAAAAAATTCCAAAAAAACGCATGGTCTTAGGACCATGCGTTTTTTCTATAAAAGTTCTTTGCCTCGCTTTCTTTCAAGAAAGCGAGAACCTGCTCACAAAAACTCTTTCAGATACACCCCGGCGCTGCGGCTCATCTCCCGGGAGAAATCGCTCTCGTATTTCCGGTTGCAGAAGGCCTGCACGTAGCGGTCAAAGTCAAACTCCGGCAGGTCGGCGCCCCGCAGGGCAAAATCCTCCCGCAGTTCGGCCTCGGTGCGGTCGCGGTAGACGTTCTCGCAGACCACCGCCTCCTCCCGGAAGCGGGCCGGCTTTTTCCGGTCCTTCTGCTGCTGGGTGGGCCGTCCAAAGACCAGCATACAGGCCGGCACCACATGGGTGGGCAGATGCAGGGCTTCCCGCATGGCTTCGGCGTTTTCCAGCACGTCCCCGATATAACAGCTTCCGATGCCCAGACTTTCCGCCGCGGTAACGGCGTTCTGGGCGGCAATGCAGCTATCCGCCAGCGCCAGCAGCAGGTCGCCGGGACCGGGGTTGCGGGGTTCTTCCACCCCGGCCGCCCGGTAGGCCCGGGGCCAGCGGCGGCAGTCCGCCAAAAAGACCAGACAGAGGGGCGCCTTGGCAATGAAGGGCTGGTGGTCGCACAGGTCGGCCATCGTGGCTTTCAGGGCCGGGTCGGTGATGTCCAAAATGGTGTAAAGCTGCTGGTTGCCCGCCGTGGGCGCCTGAAAGGCAGCCTGCAAGATGGCTGCGCGCTCCTCGGCAGTCACCGGTTCGTCGGTGAACACTCGGACACTTTTGCGGGCAGATAACGCCCGAAGAATCTCATTTTCCATATTAGGCTCCTTTACGGCGGCGCAGAAAGCGCCCCAACAGTTTTTGCACCAGACTGTATACTTCCCGCACATTGATGGCGCAGACCACGGCGGTCAGGACCACCACGGGCAGCACCCAAGCGGTAAGGTTCATCAGACACCAGATCTCGGCCAGCACCAGCGCCAAGTTGACGGCCAGCCACGCGGGGTGGAAGTCGATGCGCAGCAGCCCCCGGGTGGAGTAGGCCCGCAGCAAAAAGACCAGCAGCAGGCTGAGGAAGCTGGCCGGGGTCACGCCCCAGGGTCCCCACAGCAGGATGAACGCGCCGTTGAGGAGTACGTTGAGCACCGCCCCCGCCAGCATGGTGACCAGCGACCCGGTGGACCGCTTGTAGACCACGTAGACGCTGTTGAGGAACTGGTTCAGACAGGTACACATCGAGCAGAGGGTCAGGAACGGCACGAAGGTCCAGCCGTCGTAGTATTCGGCTTTAAAGAGGTGCATCATGGGGCGGCAGAGCATGATGACCCCCGCCACGCAGCAGAACATGGCACAGGCATACACCCGGAAAATCTTGGAGAAGAAGGCTTCCCGGTCCTGTTCCTCGGTCACGGCGGAGAGCTGCCACGCCTCGTAGAAGATGCTGCCCATGATCGTGATGACCTGAGGCAGGAAGTACCCCGCCGACAGCAGGCCCACCCAGTAGTTGCCGCTGCGGCCCTGATATTCCTCGCACATCGCCTGCACAAAGAACATGTCGCTGGCGTTGATGATCCAGAAGCTGATGGCCGCCGGGATCATGGGCAGACAGTAGCGGAGCATATCCCGCCACAGTTTCCGGTCAAAGGCTTTGGGTTTGCAGTATTTCCAGCATCCGCCCACGAAAAAGACGAACACCATGGAGGTCAGGTCGGCGCAGGCGTTGGCCAGCAGGAAACCGGTGGCCCCCAGATGGAGCCAACTCAGGAAGATCAGATAGTAGGCCAGCAGCGCGCCGGTGGTGAGCACGCCGTCGATGGCCACCAACCGGTTGAGCATCCGGGCCCGGATAAACTGGGTACACAGGGTACGCAGACAACTGGCCAGCACACAAAGGTAGAGATAGGGCAGGTAGTCGGCGGCGTTGGGGATGAGCCGTACCAGCGGCATGGCCACCAGCAGGATGGCAAACCCGGCAAAGATGGTCAGCCCGCCGTTGACAAAGACACTGTCCTTGCGCACCGACTTATCCAGACCAAACCGGATGACCGCATAGGATACCCCCAAGCTGACCACCGGGATCAGCAGGTTGGTGGCCTGCTGCAGCAGGCTGGACACGCCCATCACGTCGGGGGAATCCAGCGCGTAGCTCAGGTAGGGCCGGATGAAAAAGCTCAGCAGTTTGGAGCTGAAGTTGGACAGCGCAAACAAAAGGGTATTGTTCACCAAGGTGGTGTACTTTTTCTGGGAAGAAGCCAAGGGCAAAACCTCCGTACAAAGAATGGGCGGATCACCGCAGCAGTTTGCGGCGCTGCCGGTAGTCGGGCAGGACCGCTTCCACCGCCGCCCAGAACGCCGGACTGTGGTCGGGGTGGGCAAAGTGGCAGAATTCATGTACCACAACATATTCCTGGGCAGCGCGGGGCGCCACACAGAGCCGCCGGCTGAAGGCCAGCGTGCCGGTTTTCAGGCTGCAGGACCCCCACCGGGTGTGCATATCCCGCACGGCGATGCGGGGAAAGGCCCCGCCGGGGCAGGTTGCTGCAAACTGAGGATAGTATGCCCGGCAAAGGTCGGTCATCTGCGCCAGTGCTTGGGCTTTGGGGGGCAGGGCGGCGTCGGCGGCTGCATCCCACCGGGCGTGGGCGGCAGCCCGGTCTTGGGCGGTGCGCACCCAGCCCGCCCGGGAGGCCACAAAGGCATCCACCACGGCGGCGGGCACCCGGGGGGCGGCGCTGGCCGCCACCGAGCCGTCGGCCCGGACCCGCAGGTTGATGTTGCGCACCCGCCGCCGGGTCAGGGTATAGCATACCCCGCCGGCAGCCCGCTGTTCGGTTTTGGGCGCAGCCACGGTCCTCCCCCACTTTCCTGCAAGATACGCCCCTATTGTACACGCATCGGGGACAAAGTGCAACCTTAGTTGTCCCGCATCTTCTGGATGTACTGCCGGGGGGTCTGGTTGTATTCCGCCTTGAAGGCCCGGTAAAAATTGGCGTAGTCCCCAAAGCCGCAGTACTGGCAGACTTCGTTGGGGGGCACGCCCCCCGCCAGCAGTTGTTTGGCGTTGAGCAGCCGCTTTTGCAGGATGTACCGGTGTACCGTGGTGCCCACCTGGGCATCGAACTTGCGCAGCAGGTGGTATTTGCTGATGAAGAATTTCTCGGCCAGTTGGTCCAGAGTCAGGGTCTCGCTGTAATGCTCGTTGATGTAGTGGAGCACCGCGTCCACCACCTGGTCGCTGCTGCCCGCCGGGCGGTTGTCGCCCCGTTCCTCGGCGGCGCGGTTCAGGCCGATCATCAGTTCCACCAACGCCCCTTGGGCCAACAGGTCGCTGCCGTATTCCTTGTTGGACTGCAACGCGCTGAGCCGCTCGATGATGGACCGCATCTGGGCGCCGGTGGTTCCGGGCAGCCGCAGCAGGTTGGTGTGGTTTTCCACGCTGGTGTCGAAGCACCGGGTCAAGCTGGTGCGGGGGGTGGACAGCCGGTCCAGATAGGACCGGGAGATCCACAAAACGAACCGCTCGTAGGCGTCGGCGTCGGTAGCGATGCGGGCCTGATGCAGTTCCAGCGGGCTGGTGACCATCCAGTCCCCGGGGCGCATGCGGTAGATCTGGTTTTCCACAATATACTCTACCCGGCCCCGCAGCAGCAGGTACACCTCGTAGAAATCGTGGTGATGCAGCTCCACCTCATTCATATAGGTAGAGCGGTAGCGGTAGATCTCGTAATCCGAGGCGATCATGGTCTGGCGGCGGGTATAGGGGTTGAAATTGGAACCTGCCATCTGATTTTCCCCCTTTTTCCGGCAAATACCGGTGTGCTTTTCTTTATAGTATACTTTACCGCAACTTTTACAATCTTTCAAGCAATCACGGCCATTTTCCTCATAAAAATTGCGCGGTATACTGAAGGTAACGCGGGCGGGGAAATCCGCCCACCACGCATCCAAAAAAAGGAGCAAACCGCTATGCAGATGAATGCCTCTTCCATCGTGAATCAGAAAGCCGAGTGGGAAAAGCTGGGCGTCAAGCTGCCCCAGTTCGACCACGCCGCCATGACTGCCGCCACCAAGGAACATCCCGTCTGGGTACACTTTGGCGCGGGCAACATTTTCCGTGGTTTTATTGCCGCCTTGCAGCAGGACCTGCTGAACAAAGGGTTGGCGGACCGCGGCATCATCGCAGCCGACACCTTCGACTACGACATCATCGACAAAATCTACACCCCCTACGACAACCTGACCATGATGGTCACCCTGAACCCGGACGGCACCACCAGCCGGGAGATCATCGGTTCTGTGGCCGAGGGTCTGCGGGCGGATTCTTCCGACGCGGCCATGATGGCCCGTTTTAAAGAGATCTTTACCGATCCCGGTTTGCAGATGATCTCCTTCACCATCACCGAGAAGGGCTATGCCCTCTACCGTCCCGACGGCAGCCTGATGCCGGTGGTACAGGCCGACATCGACGAAGGCCCCGCCCATGCCCGTCATGCCATGAGCATGGTAGCCGCCCTGCTGCTGGAGCGTTTCAACGCCGGCAAGTACCCGCTGGCCGTGGTGTCCATGGACAACTGCTCCCACAATGGTGAGAAGCTGCAGTCCAGCGTGATGACGGTGGCCAAGGCTTGGGCCGAGAAGGGCTATGTGGGTCAGGACTTCATCGACTACCTGAGCGACGAGAGCAAGATCGCCTTCCCGTGGTCGATGATCGACAAGATCACCCCTCGTCCCCACAAGATGGTGGAGGAATCCTTGGCCAAAGACGGCATCGAGGATATGACCCCCATCGTCACCAGCAAGAACACCTTCATTGCGGCCTTTGTCAACGCCGAGCGTCCCCAGTATCTGGTCGTGGAGGACAAGTTCCCCAACGGCCGTCCCGCGCTGGAGAAGGCGGGCGTCTACATGACCGACCGCGACACGGTGAACAAGACCGAGCGGATGAAGGTCACCACCTGCCTGAACCCGCTGCACACCGCCATGTCGGTGTACGGCTGCATGCTGGGCTACACCCTGATCTGCGACGAGATGAAGGACGCCGACATCGTAGCCCTCATCAAGCGGCTGGGCTATGTGGAAGGTCTGCCCGTGGTGGTCAACCCCGGCATTCTGGAGCCCAAGGCCTTCATTGACGAAGTGGTGGAGCAGCGCCTGCCCAACCCCTTCATGCCGGACGCGCCCCAGCGCATCGCCACCGACACCTCCCAGAAGGTGGGCATCCGCTTTGGCGAGACCATCAAGAGCTACCTTGCCGAGGGCCGCGACCTGAACACGCTGGTATCCATTCCGCTGGCCATCGCCGGCTGGCTGCGTTACCTGCTGGCCGTGGACGACAACGGCGCCGCCTTTGAGGTGTCCGCTGATCCCCTTAAGGATGACCTGCAGGCCAAGCTGGCGGGCATCGAAGTAGGCAAGCCCGAGACCTATCAGGGCCAGTTGAAAGCCATTTTGGCCAATGCGTCCATCTTCGGCACCGACCTGACCCAGACCGTGCTGGCCGACAAGATCGAAAGCTACTTTGTGGCCGAGCTGGCTGGCCCCGGCGCGGTGCGCAAGACTTTGCACGACGCTTTGAACGGCTAAGTCGCCGTTGCCTGTCCGCCGACCGCGACGGATTGAAAAATTCCGCATCACACTGTATCTTTTTAAAATTCACATACTAGGAGGTCTTTTATGTCCATGAAAATGGGTTGGCGCTGGTATGGTGAGGGCAACGACCCCATCACGCTGAGCGACATCAAGCAGATTCCCGGTGTTGAGAGCATTGTCTGGGCGCTGCACAGCAAGATGCCCGGCGAGATCTGGGAAGAGGATGAGATCAAAGCCGTAGTGGACCAGATCCATGCTGCCGGTTTCTCGGCGGAAGTGGTAGAGTCCGTCAACGTTCATGACGACATCAAGATCGGTCTGCCCACCCGGGACGCCCTGATCGAAAACTACAAGCAGTGCATCCGCAATCTGGCCAAGTACGGCGTCAAGATCATCTGCTACAACTTCATGCCGATCTTTGACTGGACCCGCACCGACCTGTTCCATCCGGTGGGCGACGGTTCCACGGCGCTGTTCTACCAGAAGGACATGATTCAGGACGACTACAAGGCGATGGCCGATTACATCATGAGCTTCACCGAGAAGTATCACATGACCTTCCCGGGCTGGGAGCCGGAGCGTATGGCCAAGCTGGACGAGCTGTTCAAGGCCTATGCCCCCGTCACCAAGGAGAAGCTGTGGGATAACCTGAAGTATTTCCTGGAAGCGATCATGCCCACCTGCCGGGAGTGCGATGTCAAAATGGCGATCCATCAGGACGATCCGCCGTGGGACATCTTCGGTCTGCCCCGTCTGCTGATCAACGCCGAGGCCATCGACCGGTTCCTGACCATGGTGGACGATCCGTACAACTGCCTGACGCTCTGCTCCGGCAGCCTGAACGGCAACCCCAACAACAACGTGGCCGCCATCGCCCGCAAGCACAGCGACCGCATCCCCTTTGCCCACGTTCGCAACATCCATCACTTCCCCAACGGCGACTTCAGCGAGGCCGCCCATCGTGATTGCTGTGGCGAGACCGGCATCATCGAGATCCTGCGCGCCCTGCATGACGGCGGCCACGATCTGGTGATCCGTCCCGACCACGGCCGTCAGCTGTGGGAGGAAGGTCCCGGCAACTGCCGTCCCGGCTACGGCAAGTATGACCGTGCCCTCGGCACCCAGTATATGCTGGGCGTCTGGGATCTGCTGGACCGTCTGGACGAAGAGAAAGCCAAGAGCTGATCTCTTGTTCCTTCTTTGCAAAGAAGGAACCGAAGAAATTCCAAATAAAAATCCCCCGCAGGGAATCTCCCTGCGGGGGATTTTTGTATAGAGTTCTTTTGGTTCTTTTCCGGGTGCAGCGGGCCAGACAACGGTGCCAGAATGCTCGCTGCCGGGCACAGCCGCAAGGAAGGAGGGCGCAGCCATACTGTATGTATGGCAAACCCGAGTGACACAGCGGATGGGCCTCGGCAGCAGAGCAGAACGGTGCCGAGGGCTGGCTCCGCTGCGCCCGAAGCAAGAAAAGAATAAGGTTGTCCGTCAGATGCGGCTGCGTCCTTCGCAAAAGCGCAGCGTCCGCTGCTGGGTGAAGGCAAAGGTCTGGTCCTTCAGCACGCTGTCGAGGTGGTTGCCCACCGAGGGGCAGTCATGGCAGACCGCCTGATAGCAGTCCAGATACCGGTACTCAATATCCACCCCGTAGGGGTACCCATCGCAGGGCCGTTCGGCGGACCCGTCCGCCACCGTATAGGTCCGGGTAATGTCGGTGGTCTCGGCCCCGCAGTACGGGCAGGTCACCTGCGTGGGGTTTTCCAAGCCCAACGTGGTACGGTGGTTTTTCCGCGCCCCCTGCACCGTGACCGTGTAGGCCCGCGTCACCGGAACTTCCCCGTCAGGCTGGGGCCCGGCAGCCGTTTCCAAGGCCGCGGCCCCCGGCGCCAGCATCGCCAGCATCACCGCCGCCGCGATCATCGCCAGCCAGCTCATTTTCTTTCTTCCGGTCATTGTCGGTCCCTTCCTTTCTTGGGTTTTCAGGATGTCCAGCCGTGGCAGACCATGGCCCGGATACCTTCCACAGTCTGGCCGGGGTCGGTGTAGCCGCAGGCGGCACACTGCCAGTCATAGGTCAGCGAGAGCTTGTACACCGCATCGGTCCCGTTGACCATGCTGCGGCAGGGCTGTTCTTCCACCGGCAGTTCCTCGCTGGACACCAGTACCCCCTGCAGGACTTCGCCGCAGTCCGGGCAAAGCACCGGGTCCTCGGCTTCCAGCGTCTGGGCCAGCGTTTCTTCCGGCGTGTCGGTGGGTTCCCCGTGATACACCACCGCCGCTGTTTCGGCCGTGGAAGTCGCCGGTTCTTCCCTTTCCGGGGCCGACGACGACCCGGCCGGAGCCCCGGCTGTGCAGCCCCCCAACAACCCGGCTGCCAGCACCGCCGTGCAGCATACAAGAATCGTTTTCATCGTAGTACCCTCCTTTTTTCGGGAATCGGCTATGCCCGCTTCTCTACCCTAAGCATACCAAACCCCTTTATATTTGTCAATAAAAACTATGTTCCTTCTTTGCAAAGAAGGAACCGAAGAAACTCCAAACAAAAATCCCCCACAGGGTTAGATACCCTGTGGGGGATTTTTAGTTAGAGTTCTTTTGGTTCTTTTCTTGCAAGAAAAGAACAGAGTCTTACACGGCGCCGTAGATGCCCTGCACCGACACTTCGCCGGTAAAGACCCGGACGGTACCGTCCTCGCCTTCCACGATCAAGCGTCCTTCCTCATCCACATCGGTGGCGACGCCCGCGCCGCCGTCGTAGGTCACCCGGCGTCCCAGATTCACGCACCGGGCCTTGTACCGTTCCCGGTAGGGGGCAAACCCCTCCACCTCGTAGGTATACAGTTCCCGGTCAAAGCCGAAATCCGTCATATACTGGGCCAGCCATTCGGGGTCCATTTCCAGATCCACCGGCACGCCCTGCAACGCCAGACTGGTGCCGTGGGGCAGCCCCGCCGCGTCGAAATAGGCTTGGTCCTGCGCCAGATTGATACCGATGCCCGACAGTACGCTGTGTCCGTCGGGGGCGCCTTCACAAAGGATGCCCACCACCTTTTTGCCGTTGAGCAGCAGGTCGTTGGGCCATTTGATCTGGCACTGGACGCCATAGCGCTGTTCCAGCGCATCCGCCACCGCCAAGCTGGAAAAGAGCGGCAGGGTGGAAGGCTGTACCAGCGGCGTTTTCAGCACCACCGTATAATACAGGGCCTTGCCGGGGGCATCGATCCACTGCCGGCCCAACCGTCCCCGGCCTGCGGTCTGGCTGGTGGCATACACCGCCCCGATAGGCCCAAACTCCTCCAGATGCGCCTTGGCCCAGGTATTGGTGCTGTCCACTTCCGGCACAAAACGTACACTCTCGTTCAAAATTCCGGCACCCTCTTCCATCCAAAGGAACATTCCCCGTCCACGATCTCAATGACGCCGTAACTGGCGCTGTCCCGCAGACTGCCCGGGTTAAACACCGTGGCCGCCGTACCCGGATACCGGGTCAGCTCCTTCACATGGGTGTGGCCGAAGAGGGCCACATCGGCGCCCCGTTCCCCGGCGCACTGGGCCAGCCGCTCGCTGCCCGACTTGACACTGTAATGGTGGCCGTGGGTGTAAAAGAAGAGCACCCCGCCAAAAGGCGCCATTCCCTCGGTGGGTTCGGGGTATCCCGCGTCGCAGTTGCCCGCCACCCGGTAGATGGGATAAGGCACCGGCGTCTTGCGCAGTTCCAGCGCAGCGTTCAGGTCATACAATCCGTCGCCCAAAAAAAACAGGGCGTCGGCACTCTCGTTTTGCAGCACCCAGCGCAGGTCGCGCAGACGGCCATGCACATCGCTGACAACAAGGATCTTGGTGGTATCGGACATGGACTATTTTCCTTTCTGGAAAAATCAGAATTGCTTCTTAGCAGGGGCGGTCCGCCCCGTTATTCTTGGGCGATCAAGGCTTTGTAGATCTCTCCCTTGGAGAAGGGGGTACCGGCTGCCGCCTGTTTGGCCGCCGCCGAGGGCGGTGTTCCCCCCGCCAGCAGGGCACGGGCCGCGGCCACCACATCCTCCTTGGTGGGGGCGGCGTCCGCCACAGCCGCCGGGTCGGCCCCGGCTACCACCAGCACATACTCGCCCCGGGGGTCGTTTTCCCGGTAAAAGGCCACCGCTTCGCCCAAGGTGGTCTTGACGATTTCTTCATGGAGCTTGGTCAGTTCCCGGCAAAGGCTTACCGGCCGGTCCGGGCCGAAAGCCGCCGTCAGGTCGTCCAGCGTGGTGCGCAGCTTGTGGGGGGCTTCGTACAGCAGGATGGTCCGGGTCTCGCCCTGCAAGGCCGCCAACCGTTCCCGCCGCTCCCGCTTGGGCACCGGCAAAAATCCTTCAAAGACAAAGCGGGCGGTGGGCTGGCCGCTGGCCGCCAACGCCGTGATGCAGGCCGATGCCCCCGGCACCGGCACCACCCGGATGCCCCGGGCATGGGCTTCGGCCACGATCTGCTCGCCGGGGTCGCTGATGCAGGGCATGCCCGCGTCGCTGCAAAGGGCGCAGTCCTCCCCCGCCTGGATGCGCTGCAAAATCGCCTCGCCGTGGTGCAGGGCGTGTTCATAGTAGCTGACCATCGGCTTTTTCAGCCCCAGATGGTTGAGCAGCCGCAGGGTCACACGGGTATCCTCGGCAGCCACAAAATCCACCGCGCCAAAGGTCGCCGCCACCCGGGGCGGCATATCGTCCAGATTGCCGATGGGCGTCGCCACCAGATACAAAGTCCCCGCCAAACCAAGGCCCCCTTTACTGCAAAATGGGTACGGTGGGCCGCTCCTTTTCGGCGCGGCATTTCCCCACTGTACACACTGTCTTATGTTCTATTATACCGAACCTGTGCGTCGTTGGCAAGCACTTCCCGGCCCGGAAAAATGCCCCTTACCCAAAAACGGACGGGAATCTTCCCGTCCGTTTTTCTTTGGAGTTTCTGCTTCCTTCTTTGCAAAGAAGGAACAAACCGTTCCCCACTTTACTCGCCGCTGCGCTCCGAGAATCCGTACTCCTGCTCTTTCAGCGGCAGATTTTCCACCGTCATGCCCTCGATGCGGGCCCAGCGGTTGGTATGTTCGATCAAAGGGATCAGCTTATCCAGTTTGGCGGCGTCGCCCTGGGCTTCCAGCGTCACGCTGCCGTCCCAGTTGTTGGCCACCCAGCCGGTCAGTTCCAATTTTTGGGCGGCGCAGCAGGCAAAATACCGGAACCCCACGCCCTGCACGCGGCCGGTAAACCGCCAGCGCCGACGAACGGTTTTCATCCCTCGATACCGGTCACGGTGTAGTCTTTCGCCTCCACGGCCGCCTGCAGGTCGGCGTCCGCCACCGGCTGGGAAAGGCTGACCACCGCGGTGCCGGCTTCGTGGCTGACGACGGCAGCTTCCACCCCGTCCAGCGCCTCCAGCGCCTTCTTGACGGTGGCTTCGCAGTGGGCACACATCATGCCCTCGATATGGATGGTCTTTTTCATAACGGGTACCTCCTGTTGGATAGGCTCTGCCGGGCAAGCAGCCGGGCAGGCAGCGGGCCGGGCCGGGGGTTCTTCCCGGGGCGGGGCCTTGTGTTTGGGCGGAGCATCGTGGTCGGCGTTGCGGGGGTCAAAGGTATTGAGCCGCAAGGCGTTGGTGACCACACAGACGCTGGACAGACTCATGGCTGCCGAGGCGATCATGGGGTTGAGGGTGATGCCCAGCCCCGTAAAGACGCCCGCGGCCAGCGGGATGCAGATGGCGTTGTAGAAGAACGCCCAGAAGAGATTTTCGTGGATGTTGCGCACCACCGCCCGGGAAAGCCGCACCGCCGCGGGCACGTCGGCCAAGTCGCTGCGGACCAGCACCACGTCGGCGGCGTCCAGCGCCACGTCGGCCCCGGCGCCGATGGCAATGCCGGTCTCGGCCCGGGTCAGGGCGGGGGCGTCGTTGATGCCGTCGCCCACCATGGCCACCCGGCCCCCGGCCTGATGGCGGCGGACTTCGGCCTCTTTACCGGCGGGCAGCACCCCTGCCACCACATGGTCGGCGTCCAGCCCCACCATCGACCCGATGTGCCGGGCGGTGGCGGCGTTGTCCCCGGTGAGAAGCACCACGTTCAGGCCCAGAGCTTTCATCTGGGCGATGGCCCCCGCCGAGGTCTTTTTGACCACGTCGGACACACCGATGACACCCGCCGGGCTGCCCGCCAGCGAGAAGTAGAGTGGGGTAATGCCGTTCTGGCTCATCTGCTGTCCGGCCTCTTCCAAGTCGGGGGGCAGGACACAGGTTTCCCGGATGAAGTCGGCGTTGCCGCCGGCGATGACCTTGCCGGCCACCTTACCCCGCAGGCCCTTGCCGGGCACGGCGGTAAAGTCCGCCACGGCGGTGTACTTGATCTTTTCTTCCTCGGCCCGCTGCAAGATGGCCCGGGCCAAGGGGTGTTCGCTGCGCAGTTCCAGCCCAGCCGCCATGCTGAGGAGGAACTTTTCCGGCACGCGGCGGGTGCCTACGATCTGCACCACGCTGGGTTCGCCGGTGGTGATGGTGCCGGTCTTATCCAGCAGCACCGTGTCGGTGTAGCCGGTGGTTTCCAGACTGGCGGCAGTCTTAAAGAGGATGCCATGCTTGGCGCCCACGCCGCTGCCCACCATGATGGCCACGGGGGTGGCCAGACCCAAGGCGCAGGGGCAGCTAATGACCAGCACCGAGATGCCCCGGGCCAGCGCATAGGGGAAGGTCTGGCCCAGCAGCAGCCAGACAAGGAAGGTCACAGCGGCAATGGCCATGACGGCGGGCACAAACACGCCGGACACCTTGTCGGCGGTTTTGGCCAAGGGGGCCTTGGTGGCGGCGGCGTCCCGTACCAGCCGGATAACTTGGGAGAGGGTGGTATCCTGCCCCACCCGTTCGGCGCGGCAGGTCAAAGCGCCGTTCTGGTTGATGGTGGCGGCGCTGACGGGGGAACCGGGGAACTTATCCACCGGCATGCTCTCGCCGGTGAGGGCGGCCTCGTTGACACTGGACACACCCTCGGCCACCGTGCCGTCCACCGGGATGGACTCGCCGGGCTTGACGAGGAAGAGATCCCCCACCGCCACTTCGCTGACCGGCACCGTCACCGGTTTGCCGTTCCGCAGCACGGTGGCGGTCTGGGGGGCCAGCTCCATCAGGCTTTTCAGGGCGTCGGTGGTGCGGCCCTTGCTGTATGCCTCCAAGGTCTTGCCCACCGTGATCAGGGTCAAAATCATAGCGGCGGATTCAAAATACAGGTCGTGGCGGTATTGCAGCACCGTCCCCTCGTCCCCCGACGCCAACCCGGCGCCGATCATGATGAGGGCAAAGACACCGTAGGCCAAAGCTGCCCCCGCCCCCAAGGACACCAGCGTGTCCATGCCGGGGGCTTTGGTGCGCAGCCCGTTCCAGCCGCTGACAAAGAAGGCCCGGTTGATCCAGCAGACCGGCAGGGTCAGGCCCAACTGCAAAAGGCCGTAGACCAGCGCCCCCGGACCGGCCCCCTCCAAGAAGGGGGGCAGCGGCAGGCCGATCATATGCCCCATGGACAGGTACATCAGGGGCACCAAAAAGCACAGGCTGTGGATCAGCCGTTTTTTCAGGCGTGGGGTCTCGGTATCGTCCAAGGCGGCGTCCATCGTATCGTCGGCAAGGGCGGCGCCGTAGCCGGCGGATTCCACCGCCCGGCAGATGCGGGCTTGCAGTTTGGCTTCCTCGACGCCGGGGGCGGGCTGGACCTGCATGGAATTGGTCAGCAGACTGACCGAAACCGACTGCACGCCGGGCACCGCCGCCACGGCTTTTTCCACATGACTGGCACAAGCCGCACAGCTCATGCCGGTGATTTCATAGCGTTGCATGGTGGAGAACTCCTTTATTCGTGCTGGTGAACGGCAGCGGGCCACACAGGGCGCTGCCGGGGAATGTTGTTTTCGCCGCCCCTTTCCCACATTAAAACAGCTTTTCCGGCAAAAGGATGTCGTGTTTTGGCACTTTGGCCCAATCGAAGGTCTGGGCCAGCGCCGCCGGGGTGGTGGGACGGGGGGACTCCTGCAAGCCGCAGGCAAAGGCCAGCTTGCCGATGATTTCTTCCGGGGCATACTTGGCCCGCAGATGTTCCAAACTTTGGTCGCCGTCCCGTTTGGAGAGCCGCCGTCCGTCGGCGGCCAGCAGCAGGGGCAGGTGGTAGAACTGGGGGGCTTGCAGGCCCAGCTCCCGATAGAGCCAGAGCTGTCGGGGGGTGCTGCTGAGCAGGTCGGCCCCCCGCACCACTTCAGTGACGCCCATCAGGGCATCGTCCACCACCACCGCCAGTTGGTAGGCAAAAACGCCGTCCGCCCGGCGCAGGTAAAAGTCCCCGCAATCCCGGGCCAGATTTTCGGCGTAGGGGCCCAGATGCCCGTCGGTGAAGGCGATCTTCTCGTCGGGGACCCGGACCCGCCAAGCGGGGGCACGGGTCTTGGCCTTTTCGGCCACCTGTTCGGGGGTCAGGTTCCGGCAGGTCCCGGCATAGAGCACCTGCCCGTCACTGCGGTGGGGGGCACTGGCGGCATGGAGCTGGCTGCGGCTGCAAAAGCAGGGATAGACCATCCCCCGCCGTTCCAGTTCCTTATAATAGTGCAGGTAAATTTCGGACCGCTCGCTCTGGTAGACCGGGGGCTCCGGCCCGTCGGCGGAAAGGCCCAGCCAAGCCAGATCCTCCACGATGGCGTCGGCAAAATGCCGGGGGCACCGCAGCGTGTCCAGATCCTCGATGCGAAGCAGTACCTGCCCGCCCTTGCTTTTGGCCGAAAGCCAAGCCAGCAGGCAGCAGAGCAAATTGCCCAAGTGCATCCGCCCGCTGGGGCTGGGGGCATATCGTCCGGTGATCATGCTAAGGTATAGACGCCGTCACCCAGCGCCCGCAGATGCACCCGGTAGAAAGCCGCCACCGCCTGCACCATGGCGTTGGCGTCGGACACCGCGGCGGTCTCCACAGCGGAGTGCATGGCCAACTGGGCCAGCCCGATGTCCGCCATGGGGATGGGCAGCGTATGGCTTTGCAGGTTGCCCAGCGTACTGCCGCCGGGTTCGTCGGCCCGGTTGGTAAAGACCTGCACCTTGACGCCGGCTTTTTCGCAGATGGCCCGGAAGATGCCGCCGCTGAGGGCGTTGGTGGTGTATTTTTGGCTGGCGTTGTATTTCAGCACCACGCCGCCGCCCAGCCGCACCGGGGCCGCGGGGTCGCTCTTGGCCGCAAAGTTGGGGTGGGTGGCGTGGCCGTTGTCGGCGCTGAGCATAAAGCTGTTGGCCAGCGCCCGGTGTTCCATCTGGGCGCTGTGGGGGATGGCTTCCAAGATGCGGTCCAGCACGTCCCGCAAAAAGCTGCTCTCGGCGCCCTGCCGGCTGGAGGAACCTACCTCCTCGTTGTCCAGCATGGCCCACACCGGGGCGCAGGCGCTGTCGGTGTCGGCCGCCGCGTCGATAAAGCCCAGCAGCGTGGTGGCGGCGCACTCCAAGTCGTCGATGCGGGGGGCCATAAAGTATTCCCCATCCGGCCCGATGACGGTGGGCGCCTGCCGGGTCACGAGCTGCAGATCTTGGTCGAGGATCTCCTCCGGGCGCACACCCAGTTCCTCACAGACCAAGTCGGTCAGGGTACGGCCCGCTTCGGGACCCCACAGGGGCTGCATGTCGATCTGGGGGTTGTACTCGTGGCCCTTGTTGACCTGCCGCTGCATATGGATGGCCAAGGACGGAATGACCAGCAGGTCCCGGTCAAGATGGACCAGCCGGGTCTCGACCCCATCCTCGGTGCGAAGCAGCACCCGGCCCGCCACCGTCAGGGGACGATCCAGCCAGGTGGCCATGTTCATGCCGCCGTAGCCTTCCACGCTCAGGCGGCGGCAGCCGTCGTTGGTCACGGCGTCGGACTTGATCTTCCAGCCCGGCGCATCGCTGTGGCTGGCGGTGATCCGCCACCCTCCGATGGCATGGTCGGGGATCCGCCACGCTACCACCGCCGAGCCGCCCCGGACCAGATAGTAGCCTTTGCCGGGTTCCAAATTCCAGTAATCGGCTTCTTCCAGCCGGGTAAAACCGGCGGCGTCCAGCCAAGCGGCGGCGGTGGCCGCCGCGTGATAGGGGGTCACGCCCTCCTGTAAAAACTCAAAAATATCATCGATCATACGTCGTTTTCTCCCTCATATTCCTCGGTCCGCGTCAAAGGCGGGCCGTTCTGTTATCATTCTACCGCAAACGTCAAAGGCGGGCAAGTTGCAAAATGGAAAAATTCTTTTATACTTAGTATACAGGCACTGGTCGTTTTGACAAGTACGCACTTTTTGGAAACCACAGGAGGTGGGCAAACGATGCATCCCAATCAGGATTGCAACTGCCGCTATGCGGATGTCGGCTGCGACAAGATGGAAGCGGTGATGGACCGCATCAGCGGCAAATGGAAGATGCGCATTTTATTTATGGTAGGCGCCCACGGCACGCTGCGGTACGGCGAGCTGCGCCGCCTGCTGGAGGGCATCACCCACAAGATGCTGAGCAACCAGCTCAAGGAGTTGGCGGCGGATGGGCTGATCGAGCGGTTGGATTATCACGAAACGCCGCCCCGGGTAGAGTACCGGCTGACGGCGGACGGGCAGGACCTGATGCCGATTTTTGACGGCATGCAGGCCTACATCCGCAAACGGATGGCCGATGGGCACGAATTTTCCACCACCGGGCATACTATAAGGGAAAACTAAGGGGGCATCCACCATGGGAAAATGGGTTTGTTGTTGGTTGGCGGCGCTGTTGCTGGCGGGATGCGCCGCATCGCCGGCCGCCACGCCGGAGACCGCTGTCACGCCGGAATCGGCGCTTTCGGGGACCGCGCTGCCGGCGGGCACCCCCACGCCGGAAACCGCCACGGCCGAAACTGCCGCTTCGGCGGCGGGGGCGTTCAAGGTCCAGCAGTTGACGGTGGTGCTGAACGGCTGCATCGCCTATGAGGCGGACAGTGCCGGGGGCAGCCTGAAAACCGCCCTTGCCGCGGCGGATCTGGTGGTGTACCTGACGGGGGATTTTGTGCCCGACGACCTGCCGGGGGAGACCCAGCTCTGGCAGGAGGCTTTGAGCACCGACGACCAAGCCACCATGGACGCCAACTGGCCGCGGGTCTATCGCTGTGCCCAAGACATCTGTGCGGACCCCGCCGCCCAGCAGGGGCTGCTGGACGACGCCGGGGTGACCACCGACTTTTCCGCCATGGACCTGACCGAGGTGCCGGACCAGTTGGACGCCATGAACGAGGTGCTGACCGATTGAGGCGGCCCAGCGCTTCCCGGGAAGAGCCATTCCTTTTAGGAACGGGAAGTTTTCCACCGGGTTGTGGATAACTTTCCGGCCGATGTTCCCTCTTTGGGAGATCAGATCGGAATTTCTGCTTCCTTCTTTGCAAAGAAGGAACAAAAACAAGAGCCTTTTGCTGTACATCCTGCACAGCAAAGGCTCTTGTTCTTTATATAGATCGTTCAGTTCAACGCAAAGCCCTTGTAGTTTGCGCCTTCGATATCCGACTGGTAGAAGGTCACCGTCTCACCGTTGGGACCATAGTACTGCACATGATCCCCATACACGCCCTGTTTGTGCCAGACAGCCCGAGCGTTGTTGGTATCGTAGATAATGTCCGGCATGGAATCCAACGCCGAAACCGCGGTTTCTCCGCTGTCCATCGGTACATGGGCCACAATCGCCAACAGCAGCCGCCAGATAAACCCGGCGCCAATCAGGCAAGCCACCAGCGGCAGCATGACCTTTTGTGCCGTGGTTTCGCAGCGGCTCACAATGACCATTCCCATATATAGCAGGCAAACCACTGCGATCAGCACAGTTCCAATCATCTCTCCGGCAGAAGTATTCAGTTCCTGTCCGGTAATTGCCTTGATCAAGGTGCCGATGGATGCAATCAGCAGCATGATCCCCAACAAAATGATGTAGGATCCGCCCACACCAATGATTCCTGCCCATTTACGCCGCAACCCATTGTATCCGATGGTTCCCACCAGACACAGCGCCAGCATAATCATACCTAATACCGCAACGATGCCATCCATTTGTAAACACTCCTTTTTTCTCACAATACAACCGAGGTTTCTCGTTCTTTTTGATAACCATACGGTTATCATTTCACAATGATACCTCTTTCTTGTTGTATTGTCAAGGTATTTACGAGATATCAGGAGGAACCCTTTTGGCCTATTACCCACGCCTGCGCGATCTGCGCGAAGATCACGACCTTTCCCAGCGGCAGTTGGCGGCATTGCTGGGCATGGCACAACCCCAATACAGCCGCTACGAACAGGGTTTGCGGGATATTCCCACCCCGGTGCTGATCCAACTGGCCCGCTTATATGACACCACCACCGATTATCTTTTGGGGCTGACCAATGACCCCCGAAAACCCTAACTTTGTTATAAAAACGCATTGCAAAGAAGTCCCTCCCCGCAGAATGGACACACCGGGCGGCGGGGGTTTTCCCTTACCATCCCATTCCCGGGCTATAAAATTGGAATTTCTTCGGTTCCTTCTTTGCAAAGAAGGTGGTTCCCGCAGGATAAACACACCGGGCGGCACGGTCTTGCCTCAACTACCCATTCCCGGGCTATAAAATTGGAATTTCTTCGGTTCCTTCTTTGTAAAGAAGGAACAAAAAGGGGGCGGTCCCGGGGGACCGTCCCTTTTTCCATCGTATTATTCCACATCCTGCAAGGCGGCGTAATCCTGTTCCCCGGTGCGGACCTTGACGACCTTTGCCACATTGTAGACGAAGATCTTGCCGTCACCGATATGCCCAGTATACAATGCCTTGGTCGCCGCGTCGATGATGGTATCGACGGGGATCTTGCTGATGACGACTTCCACCTTGACCTTGGGCAGCAAGGTAGTGTCCACTTCAGCACCACGATATTTCTCGCCGCTGCCCTTTTGCAGGCCGCAGCCCATAACTTGGGTCACGGTCATGCCGGTAACGCCGACGCGGTTGAGTGCTTGCTTCAGGGCGTCGAACTTGGCTAGCTGGACGATGATGGAAACTTTGTGCATGCCGGAATCCAACTCCGCAGGCAAAGGCGCTTCTTTCTGCACCTTGACGGCGGCGGCCACCTTGGAGGGGCTGGCCTTGGTGATGTCATCCTCTCCCAGATCGGTGTTCTCGTTGACATCCAGTTCCGCGTAGGTCGCGTCGCTGATGGCAAAGCCCGCGTAAGCACTGGTCAGGCCATGTTCGTGGATGTCCAGACCGTCGATTTCTTCCTGTTCGGTCACCCGCAGGCCGATGGTTTTCTTGATGAGGGTAAAGATGATGAACATCGAAACCAGCACCCAGACCAGCACGCTGAGCAAGCCCAGCACCTGCACGCCGAAGAAGGAGAAGCCGTGGCCGTAGAAAACGCCTTGGCTGGTGGAGAAAAGACCGGTGGCCAAGGTGCCCCAAGCACCGTTGGCGCAGTGGACCGAGACAGCGCCCACAGGGTCATCGATCTTGGCCACGTTGTCGAAAAATTCTACCGAGAAGATGCAAAGGATGCCGGCCACGATGCCGATGATGGCAGCGCCGAAGGGATCGACCATGTCACAGCCGGCGGTGATGGCCACCAGACCGGCCAGCGCGCCGTTGAAGGTCAGGGAAACATCGGGTTTGCCGTAGCGGACCCAGGTGGTGATGAGGGCGGAGCAGGTAGCCAGCGCCGCCGCCAAGTTGGTGTTGAAGCAGATCAAACCGGCGGAGATCATGGTATCGTCGCCTGTCATCGATACGGTAGAGCCGCCGTTGAAGCCGAACCAGCAGAACCAGAGGATAAAGACGCCCAGCGCCATGGCGGTGAGGTTGTGGCCGGGGATGGCGCGAGCCTTGCCGTCCTTGCCGTATTTGCCGATGCGGGGCCCGAGCATCCAAGCGCCGAGGCAAGCGGTGACGCCGCCGACGAAGTGAACGGCAGTGGAACCGGCAAAGTCATGGAAGCCTAGCTGGCTGAGCCAGCCGCCGCCCCAGATCCAGTGCCCGGAGATGGGGTAGACGATGAGGCTGATGGCCGCCGAGTAGAGGCAGTAGGCACTGAACTTGGTGCGCTCGGCCATGGAGCCGGACACAATGGTGGCAGCGGTGGCGCAGAAGACGGTCTGGAACACCACATAGACCCACAGCGGCAGGCTGCCGAAGTCGTAGCTGCCCTGAATGAACGGGTCAAACCCGCCGATGAAGGCGCCGGTGCCCGCAAACATCACACCGAAGCCAACCAGCCAGAAACAAGGTGTGCCAATACAAAAGTCCATCATATTCTTCATCAGAATATTGCCGGTATTTTTGGCACGGGTCAAGCCTGCTTCACATAGGGCGAAGCCTGCCTGCATGAAAAAGACCATGAACGCCGCAACCAGTGTCCATGTAACGTCTGCCGAACTGTACATACACATAACCCCTTTCATTCCCCACAAACACAGAAAGCGCCGGGCAGATTTCTCTGCCCGGCGTCTTTGCCGTTTGTTTCGTTGCGCCTATGCTACCACAAGCTCTGCGCGGGGTCAAGCAAAAATTGCCCTTTTTACCATTTTTTGGAACGTTGCCCGTCCCCTTTCCAAGGTTTTCCACCGTTTTTAGGCAAGATGCCGAAGCAAAACTTTCTTTTCTTTTGTCAAAAGCCTTTTTTCTTCTCTTATACGCTTCTCTCTATTTATTTTCTTAAGTTTACCGTCCTGCTGCCTTTGGCTGCCCAAAGGACGCGGTTCCCCCAAAAGAGGGCGCCTTGGGCCGAAAAGGCCCGCGGTGCAGGGTTTTGGGAAAAGTCCATCCGGCAGGACGCCCAACATGTCGTGACATTTGTTAATTTTTTTGTAAAAAAATCTACCAAAAAAATGCACATTGTGATATAATACAATCAAATGTCGCTTGTACAAATTTATCCATGGTTTTAACCAAAAGGAGGAAACCTGTCATGCCCAACCTTGCATTGCTGGCGTTGGAAGCCAGCGACGGCACCGTGGTTCTGACCAGTATTGTGCTGGTCTTTGCGATGCTGGTCGCCTTGTGCCTGATTATCACGGTGGAAGGCAAAATTTTCGACAGTATGAACAAAAAGCCGGAAAAACCGCAGCCTCCCAAGGCGGATAAACCCGCCCCGAAGCCTGCGCCCAAACCGGCGGCCAAGCCGCAGGCGCCTGCCGCCAAGGCGGACAACGGCGCCATCCCCGGCGAGATCATTGCCGCCATTTCGGCAGCAGTAGCCAGCGTGATGGGTGAGGGTGCCGTGATCCACGGGATCCGCCGCGTGACGAAATCCGGTAAAGGCTCCCGCCGTGGTGCGTGGGGCGATGCGGGTGTGCGGGAGCACACCACGCCGTTCATGTAAGGAGGGCTGAAAATGGGTGCGATTTTTACCAATATTGCCGAGATTTTCGCCAACTCCGGCTGGGCGCAGATCTTTTTTGTTGAGGGCGGCTGGAAGTACGCCGTCATGTTGGCGGTAGCCTGTGTGCTGCTGTATCTGGCCATCGTCAAGCAGTTCGAGCCGCTGCTGCTGTTGCCCATCGGCTTCGGCATGCTGATGACCAACCTGCCGTTGGACGGCATTTTCCACATCGAGATCTTCCTGAACGAAACCAACCACATCAACTGGGAGATGCTGGGCAGTTCGGGCGGCATGGTGGACTACATCTACTTAGGCGTCAAGCTGGGCATCTATCCGCCGTTGATCTTCTTGGGCATCGGTACCATGACCGACTTCACCCCGCTGATTGCCCGCCCGTCCAGCCTGCTGCTGGGTGCTGCGGCTCAGTTGGGTATCTTCTTCACCTTCATTGGCGCGAAGATTCTGGGCTTCACCGGTCCCGAAGCGGCCTCCATCGGCATCATCGGCGGTGCCGACGGCCCGACCGCGATCTTCACCACCACCCGTTTGGCGCCTCATCTGTTGGGTTCCATTGCGGTGGCGGCCTACTGTTACATGGCGCTGGTGCCGGTCATTCAGCCGCCCATCATGCGTTTCCTGACTACCGAAAAAGAGCGCCAGATCGTTATGACGGCGCCCCGGCAGGTTTCTAAGACCGAGAAGATCCTCTTCCCCATCATCGTTACGATCATCGTCAGCCTGACGCTGCCCGATGCCGCCATTCTGGTGGGCTGCCTGATGATGGGCAACCTGATGAAGGAATCCGGCGTGGTGGAGCGTATCACCAAGACCGCCGGCAACGAGCTCATGAACATCATCACGATCTTCTTGGGCTTCTCGGTTGGCTGCACCACCAATGCTTCCACCTTCCTGAACCTCCAGACCGTCGAGATCATCGTCTTGGGCGTTGTGGCCTTCGGTGTGGGTACCGCAGGCGGCGTGCTGCTGGGCAAGATCATGTGCGCCGTGACCGGCGGCAAGATCAACCCGCTGATCGGTTCTGCCGGCGTGTCGGCGGTGCCGATGGCGGCCCGTGTCAGCCAGAAGGTCGGTCAGGAGTACAACCCCCGCAACTACCTGCTCATGCATGCCATGGGCCCCAACGTGGCGGGCGTTATCGGTTCTGCGGTTGCAGCCGGTATCTTGATCAACATGTTCGGTTGATTTTTCCACAAAACGCGTAAAATGTCCCGGCTGCTGCGGCAGCCGGGGCTTTTTTGTTGACACTCGTTCAATTTTACAAAATGTTCATATCAGTATCATAGTTTCTTAGCAGTTATCCTGTATTGTATTAGGCACAGGGAACCGGAGCCGCAACCGGAACCCTGGAACATGATTCCTCCTCACACCAAACCGATACCCCAAAATGCCCCCGCCCGGAGCCGCAACCGGACGGGGGCAATGCTTTTGTTCCTTCTTTGCAAAGAAGGAACCGAAGAAACTCTCATCAAAAATCCCCAGCTGGATTGTATCCAGCCGGGGATTTTTAGTCAGTGTTCTTTGGTCCCTTCTCTTCAGGAAATGAACGGCACAACCATTATCTCAATACGCTATAAAGAAAGTCCGCTGTGGTCTGCCGCAGGTCGGCGTCCAGTTGTTCATTCACGGCGGGGTCGCTGCTGGTATAGTTGTGGTCCCCCTGTACAAAGGGGTCCAGCACCACGGTGCTTTCCGGCAGGCTCTGGACGGTGGCTACCGTTTCGGTGATGGTGGTTTCGCTCAAAACTGTTTCGTTGCCGCTGTATGTCAGCAAAACCGGCAGTCCGGCTTCCCGCAAAGCGGCGTTGGGGTCGCTGTTCTGCATCCCCTGTACAAATTCAGCACTGATGTCTACCCCCCACTTGGTGGCTGTCTGCCCGCTGGACAACGCCGCGGATGCGATGGCTTCCACCTGTGCAAGGTCCCCGATGTTTAAAAATTCCAGACCCATCAGTCCGGTACCGTTGGCGGGGCTCCACAAGACCAGCGCCGATACCTGTTCATAGCCCTGCTGGGCACTGATTTGGGGGTACAGGCTGGCCAGCCGTCCGCCCATGCTGTGGCCTACCAGCGCGGTGGCACCGCGGGTGTTGTATTCTTGCTTCATGTACCCGATGACTGCATTCACGTCGGCGGCCATGTTGTCCAGCGTGTAGGCGGTGTAGGGTTCGGTGCTGTCCCCGCAGCCCGCAAAGTCTAACCGTACACTGGCAATGCCTTCTTCGGCCAGATCCTCGGCCAACGGGCCAAAATGCCCGTCACCGTCCCGGTTGCCGGTAAAACCGTGGCACAGGACCACCAACGGTACCGTATCGCCTCGGCTAAGTTTGTTGGGCATCTGCACCGTGGCGTAGATGTCGCCCCGGGGACCCGGAATTACCTCGTCCCGGGCAGCCGGTGTTTTCCACAACAGCAGGGCCAGTGCCCCCGCTGCGCAAAGCGCTAACACCGCAATGCAAAGCCATAACGTCCTCATGCCCCGGCGACGATCGTATTGCTTCATGGTCCCCTCCTTTGGGTTTGGGTTGGTTTCGTATCTTCATTAAAACCAATTCCCTGTACTTTGTCAATATCTCCTTGTTCCTTCTTTGCAAAGAAGGAACCGAAGAAATTTCAATCTTTTATCCCATGAATGGGTTCTTGTGGAAAAGTCAAAATCCCCCAATCCATTCACGCCCCGGGAAGTCCCCCCTTCTTTCCAAAACAGGAAGCAGAAATTCCAAATCTTTATCCCATACATATGCTGTTGCGGGAACCCCAAACTCCCACGGACTTGACTAAGTTATCAACAGCCTTCTCTGAAATCGTGGATAACTTTCTTCTTTTTCCCACACATCTCTCCAGAAATTTTCTCTGATCTGTCCGGTTTCTTTTTTTCCACACCGGTGTGGAAAACTATTCGGGTTTTGTCGCTCTTTTTCCTAGTCCCGATGAATGGGAGGGAGTGTCCTTTGCTTGTAAGAAAGAGCCAAGACCCTCGATATAAAACGAACCCGCAGGGGGTTTCCCTGCGGGTTCGTTTTGTATAAAGTTCTTTTGGTTCTTTTCTTACAAGCAAGAAAAGAATAAACCATCACAGTTCGATCTTGCCGAAGGCGAAGTCGTCGCCGTCGTGGATGCGCTCGACGGTTTTGGGAGCCATGGGCTGGGCGTTGGGGTCCCGGGGCGTGTCGGCAAACTCACGGCCGGGCACGCTGGATTTGGGACCATTGTACCGGCTGCCGCCTTCACGGCGGGGACCGCGGCCGCCACGGCCGCCACGACCCTCACGACGACCACCGCGACCGCCGTCACGACGGCCGCCACGGCCACCCTCACGGCGTCCGCCGCGGACGTTGCGGGCATTGTCACGGTCAGGCAGGTTGCTGGCATTGGGGTCGGTGGAATAGATCACCACGCGGCGGGCCGGGCCTTCGCCCTTGCTCTCGCTGCGCACACCCTCGATGTCCGCCACGGCGGTGTGGATGATGTGCCGCTCGTAGGGGTTCATGGGTTCCATCTCGTAGTAGCAGCCGGTGCGGATGACCCGCTCGGCAATGCGGCGGGCCAAAGCCGCCAGATCGTCTTCCCGCTTGCCGCGGTAGCCGCCCACATCCAGACCCAGCTTCACGTAGGGGCCTTCCATCCGGTTGACCACCAGGCTGGCCAGATAGGACAGGCTCTCCATCGTTCCGCCGCGGCGTCCGATCAGCGCACCCATGTGGCTGCCGCTGACCCGCAGAATGGTGGCTTCGCCCTTCTTCAGTGCCGAGAAGGTGAAGTCCTCCACCCCCATCAGCTTAAAGATCGGGGTCAGGTATTCCACAGCGGCCTGCAGCCGGGGATCGGCGTTGATGTCCAGTTCCTGCTCTTCCGCTTCCTGCGGGGCGGGCTGCTCCGCGGGCTGGGCGGGGGTTTCCTCGGCCGGAGCAGCGGCGGGGGCAACTTCCTCCACCGGGGCCGGTGCGGCCTCCACAGGGGCCTCCGGGGCGGCCTGAGGTGCTTCCACGGGGGCAGCCTCCGGCTCCTCCACCGTTACCCGCACCTTGGCCGGGATAGTTTTAAACAATTTCCGGGCCGGAAATTCCAACACTTCATAGCTGACGTTCAAATCGTCACGGTTCACACCCAGCGCTTCGCAGGCGGCCTCCACAGCGGCCTCTACGGTGCGGGCACTCATTTCAATGCTGCGCATGCTGCTCCCTCCTTAGTGTTGCAACGGCGTGGTCCGTTCATCCTTGTACAGCTCGGCTTCGCGCTTGCGCGCCAGTTCCAAACGCAGCTTGTTGGCTTCGCCGCCGGTGACTTCCTTGGTGACGGTCTGACCGTTTTCCTCAAAGGTCACTGTCTTTTTCTTTTTCTTTTCCGCGCGCTTGGCAGCCAGTTCGGCCTCATACTGGGCCTTGAATTTTTCGGGGCTGTAAATGCGGTAGGTCACAAAGCTCTGTCCAATCTGGAACAGGTTGGACACGCCGTAGTACAGCGAGAAACCGACGGGGGCATTGAAGCAGAAAGAAACAAACATCAAGTTCATGACCCACATCATGATCTTCATGCTGCCCTGCATCTGGGCGCCCATGCCGGAGAGTTTCTGGGTGAAGATGTAGCTCAGGATCATCGTCACAGCGGCGATGATGGGGAAGATGGCAATGGGGGTGAGATTAAAGCCGGGGATATCGCACATATCCATGCCGAAGAAGGTGGTGTTGAAGTTCTGGATCTCGGTGACCACGTTGGCAGGGATGATGTCGGGGCTGATGACGGCACCGCTGTGGATAGCCTGGATCAGCTGGGTCTGCATGGTGGTAGCGTTGGCAGTCGCCAGACCCAGAGCCTCGCAGGCCTGACGGACGGCGGCATCCGACACACCGAAGATGTAGTGCACGGGGTAGTACACAACGCCCAAGAAGCCGAACAGCACCAGCATGGTGAGCAGCATGGGCAGACAGCCGGCCATGGGATTAAAGCCGTGTTCCTGCTGCAGCTTCATCAGTTCTTCTTGCTGCTTTTGGGGGTTGTTTTTGTACTTTTGCTGGATCTCGTTCACCAGCGGCTGGAACACCGACATTTTGGCGGTGGACTTCTGCTGGTGAATCGCCAGCGGGAAGAGCAGCAGCTTGATGATAAGGGTGGCAACGATCATCGTTGCCGCGTAGTTGCCGATGAGGTTGTACAGTACCTTCACCAGCGGGCCCAGAATGATGGCCAGGAAGTAGAAAATTTGCATAGCATGTCCATTCTGCCCCGGCTGCGCCCGGAAGCGTGTATTTTAACGTAGGTCTTTGCCGCGCAGCGCAAAGACATGAGAGGCAATGTGATGGTCCTACTTTCTTTGCAAAGACCTACTTTCTTTGCAAAGAAAGTAGGCAAAGAAACTCCAAAAAAGTAGGAAGAAAAACTCTAAATAAAATAAAAAGAATATTACCGGGAATATAACCCAGCTCTGGTCAGGGCCCGCCTGCGACGGCGGGCAGGGTTTCAAATCGGGAGCCCGGGTGAGCTCTTTTGGTCGGCACGGGCAGTTTGGGTCGTAGAGCCGGACATCGCTGTGAAGAGCGGGAACCGTCTCGGGCGACCTCCTCGAAGCCCCGGGGGTTCTTAGGGGGCCCGCAGGCCCCATGAGCCGTGCCCCGCGCGTCGGAAGTAGCGGCGCGTTTTTCAGCCGCTTTTTGCGCGCTCAAAAAGCGGCACCGTCTGGAAGCGCATCGGTTCTGTGTTGCCCTCCGCAGTTTCTCAACTGCACTTTCCCCATTAGAAAAAAGCTACATCCCCAGGCAGCGCGAACCTCCCGGTTCACCCCCGGGTCAGCTTCCGCTTTTCATTGACCCATCGCCCTTTTTCCGGCACAGGGTCAAACCCGAACTTGCACAGGGGGTTGCAGCGCAGCAGCCGCCAGACCGTCAGGATCAATCCTTTGACCAGTCCATGGACGGCCAAAGCCTGCATGGCGTATTCGCTGCAGGTGGGCACAAACCGGCAATGATGCCCCAGATGGGGACTGATGAACCGCTTGTACCCTTGCAGCAGCGCGATGAGCAGCCGGGTCATTGTGCCGGTTCCGGGTTGTTTGGCGCCGGCGCGGCGGGTTTGGCCAGATCGGGCAGGCCCGCCTTGGCGAAGAGTTTGCCCAGCGTTTTGCTGAGCTGGGTGCTCTTCAGGTGGGGGGTCTGACCGCGCGCTACGAGTATTATATCATATCCGCCGATATTTTGCGAGAGGTGTTCGCTCAAAGCGGCGCGCATGACTCTGCGGGCGCGGTTGCGCTGCACGGCATGGCCCACTTTTTTGGTAGCAGTCAGCCCAATGCGGGTGTAGCCGACACGATTTTTGGCCACATACAGCACCACATGGGGGTGTACGTAGCTTTTGCCCCGGCCATAGACCCGGTTGTATTGCCAGTTTTTGTTTAAAACACGATAACGCATGGGCGAAACTCCACTACAATGTACAAACGGGAACCCAGCCGTGCGCGGCTGTTGCCCCCCTTTGAAAACGCTAGTTTAGAAAAAAGGGCTGCTGACCGTTTGTCAGCAACCCTTTACTTCATTCATTTCCAAAGATCAGACCGTCAGGCTCTTGCGGCCCTTGGCACGGCGGCGAGCCAGCACTTTGCGGCCATTCTTGGTGCTCATGCGCTGCAGGAAACCATGCACGCGGCTGCGCTGACGCTTCTTGGGCTGGAAAGTACGCTTCATTTTTCATTCCTCCTGTTGAATTCCCGGTATGGGCGGTTAGTTTCAGGGCTTTGCCCATACAGGGGCAGCCTTGCAGTCTTAGATTATACGCGATAGCGGCGGCATTTGTCAATAGGTTTTTCCATAAATTTTTCGCCCGAGCGTACAGTTGTGGCCCCCAAAATCCATACCCACCATATTTAGTGGGTGGCGGGGCAGTACCGGGGGGCTAAAAATATTCCTACTTTATTATAATAGGGTGTTGTTTTGGGCCTTGTTTTGTGGTATACTGTATGTAGTGTTTTTGCGCCCTCCTGGAAGGGCGCGATTTTTAACAGGAAGTGGGGAGTATCGTAAGTCATGGATTCCATCAACGACGTATTGGACGCGGCGAAGGCCTATTGCCGTGAACATACTGCCGAGGCAACTTATCAATACTACATCAGCGACATTAAAGCCGTCAGCTTTGAAAATTCCAACACCATCACGCTGGAGATCCGCAACGCCTTCATTCTGGGGATCGTTTCGGACCGGTACACGGCGATGTTGAAGGATGCCTTCAAGTCTGTTTTGGGGTTTGATGTCGATCTTGTCTTCGTAACTCCGAAAAAAGAGGAAGAACCGGAAAAGCCCAAGCTGGACGAAAAAACGCTGCCCAGCGGCCGGTATGATTTCACCTTTGAGAATTTCATCAAAGGACCGTCCAACCAGTTTGCCTACGCGGCAGCGCAGGCGGTGGCGGCGAATCCGTCGGGGGCGTACAATCCGCTGTTCATCTATGGACCGTCGGGACTGGGCAAGACCCATCTGCTCAACGCCATCCAGATCGAGATCAAAAAGAACCACCCGGATTTCAACATCGTCTACGTGGACTGTGAGATGTTCACCAACGAGATCATCACGGCGGTGAAGACGGCGACCACCGAACAGTTCCGGCAGAAGTACCGTCAAGCGGACGTGCTGCTGATCGACGACATCCAGTTCCTTGCGGGCAAAGAGAGCACGCAGGAGGAATTTTTCCACACCTTCAACACGCTGCACAACGACGGGCGGCAGATCGTCATTGCGTCGGACCGTCCGGCCAAGGAGATCAAGAGTCTGGAAGAGCGGCTGCGCACCCGGTTTGAGTGGGGTCTGACGGCGGACATTCAGCCGCCGGATTTCGAGACCCGGGTAGCCATCGTGAAGCGGAAAGCCGAGCTGCTGAATCTGGACTTGCCGGATGACGTGGCGGAATACATCGCCAATCACCTGAAGCAGAACATCCGGCAGTTGGAAGGCGCGGTGAAGAAGCTGAACGCTTATTATATGTTGGAGGGCATTGCCCCCTGCATCGGCGTGACGACCACCGCCATCAAGGATACCTTGAACGACAGCCAGCCCATCCCGGTCACGATCGAGAAGATCCTCAACGAGGTAGCCCGCACCTACAATGTGATGCCGGCGGATATCCGGGGCAAGAAGCGCAACGCCAACGTGAGCGCCGCCCGGCAGATGACCATGTATATCATCCGGGAAGTGACCGGCATGAGCATGGAAGCCATCGGGCAGGAGTTCCAGCGGGATCATTCCACGGTGGTGTATTCCATCAAGACGATGGCCGAAAACATCACCAAGGACCAACACCTCAAAGAGATGTGCAGCGACATCATGAAGAACGTCCGCACTTAATGTTCTTTCTTTACAAAAAAAGAACCAAAGAAATTCCAATCAAAATCGAACGATGTTCGATTTTTGGTTCAAAAAAGAAGGGTCATCCCTTCTCTGGAATGGTTATTTGAAAGTTCTTTGCCTACTTTCTTTCAAGAAAGTAGGTTATCAACAAAGTTTTCCCTTTTCAACAGGCAGTTTTCAAGAGGCGCGGTGCAAAACCCAAGTTTTCCCTGTTTTCCACCGTTTTCTACACAGTCGGTGGAGAAAAACTCAACGGTAATTTTCCGCGCCGCTATCTGGTCTGGTGGAGTTTTCCACGGTTTTCACACCCCCTACTACTACTACGAGAATAGTTAATAGTTTCTGCGTCCAAAACGACGAAAACATTCTGCCAAACCCGGCAAAATGGCGCATCCGGTGTGGAAAACAAAAAGGGACCTATTTTACCACTCAACTACCCAGACGTCGGGCCTATCTGCAAGACAAAGACCGAGAAAGGACCTGCCATGAAATTTGAATGCGAAAAATCTCTGTTGGCGTCCGCCATTGAAGGCGTTTCCCGCGCCATCACCAACCGCTCCGCCATTCCGGTGCTGGAAGGCATCTACCTGAAAGCCGAGGGCTTCAACCTGACGCTGACCGGCTACGATATGGAGATGGGCATCACCACCACCATCGAATGCAACGTACTGGTTCCCGGCGAAACGGTGCTGGAAGCCAAGCTGCTGCTCTCGATGGTCAGCCGGATGCCTGCGGGGGATGTGCGCATCGAACTGACCGACGAAGGTCAGGCCATCATCAGCGGCGGCGTGGCGGAATTTGAAATTCCTGCCCTGAACGCCTCCGACTATCCCAGCCTGCCGGTGACCGGGGCGGACAATACCATGACCATCCCCACCAGCATGATGCGGGAACTCATCGAGAAAACCATCTACGCTGTCAGCCAGGACGACAAGAAACCCGCCCACACCGGCGAACTCTTTGTCATCGAACCGGGCAGCCTGACCATTGTGGCACTGGACGGCTACCGGCTGGCCATCATCCAGCGGGACGTGGAATGCACCCGCGACATCCGCATCATCATTCCCGCCAAGACCTTGCAGGAACTGCTCAAGATCATGGGCGGACCGGATGACCCGGTAAAGATCGACGCCAACCGCCGGTATGTGGTGTTCACCACCAACGGCTACACCATCATGAGCCGCCTGATCGAAGGCGACTTCCTCAGCTACGAGAGCGTCATCCCCAAGGACAAGCGCACCCGGGTGACGGTGGACTGCAAGACCTTCATCAACACCATCGAGCGCGCCTCCCTCATCATCACCGAGCGGCTGAAAAATCCGCTGCGCATCTCCTTTGCCGAAGACAAGATCACCGTGCGGTGCCAGACGCCGCTGGGCAAGGTGGTGGACGAGTTCCCGCCGGTAGAGATGACCGGCGACCCGGTGGAGATCGGCTTCAATAACCGGTATCTGCTGGACGCGCTGCGGTATTCCAAGTGCGAGCGGATGGTGCTGGAGATCAACGGCCCCTTAAGCCCCGTGAAGATCCTGCCCGAGGACGGCAAGGACTTCATCTATCTGGTGCTGCCGGTGCGGTTCAAGAACGAGGGCTGATCCTATGGAAAAACTGCGGATTCATACCGAGTATATCAAGCTGGACGCGCTGCTGAAATTTGCCGGTCTGTGTGAAACGGGCGGCGAAGCCAAGGAACTGATCCAAGGCGGCGCGGTCAAGGTCAACGGCGAGGTGTGTACCATGCGGGGCAAGAAATGCCGCGCCGGGGACACCGTAGAGCTGGACGGCCAGACGGTACAGATCGCGGAGGGCGGCTGATGCGCCTGACCCATCTGGAGCTGACCGACCACCGCAACCTGGCCCATGCTGTGCTGGACCCCGACCCCCACCTGACGGTGCTGTGCGGGCCTAACGGACAGGGCAAGACCAATTTGCTGGAAGCGGTGTGGCTGCTCACCGGGGGCAAGAGCTTCCGGGGTGCCAAGGACGCCGAACTGATCCGCCGCGGGTGCGAGTTTTCGGTGATCGAAGGCGCGCTGGAAAGCGACGGCACCGAAAAGACCATCCGTCTGACGGTGGGGGCCAAGGGCAGTCAACGCCCCGGCCGCACCGCCAAGCTCAACGGGGTGGACCAAGGCCGAGCCGCGGCATTGGCGGGCAACTTTCAGGCCGTGGTGTTCGAGCCGGACCTTCTCTCGCTGGTCAAGGGCGGGCCGGAAGGCCGGCGCCGGTTTTTGGACGCGGCGCTGTGTCAGGTATTCCGGCCCTATCTGGTGGCGCTGCGCCGGTATATGCGGCTGGTGGCCCAGAAAAACGCCCTGCTGAAAAGTTATGACATCACCCCCAACGGGGCGCTGCTGCTGGACGCTTACAACGAACAGTTGGCCCAGTACGGCGGGCAGATCATGGCCCACCGGCAGCGTTTTGTGGAGGCATTGGCCCCGGTAGCGGCCCAAAACTATGCGGAAATTTCGCATGGTGCCGAGGTTTTTTCGCTGCGGTACCAATGCTGTGCCGCCCAGCCCACCGCCGAAGCGCTGGCCGAAAAGCTGGCGTCGGTGCGGGGCAGTGAACTGCGGATGGGCTTTTGCATGGTCGGTCCCCACCGGGAAGATCTGGACTTGCAGTTGGACGGCCAGCCCGCCAGGATCTATGGCAGCCAAGGCCAGCAGCGGAGCTGTGTGTTGGCCATGAAATTGGCGGAAGCCACGGTGGTAGGCGACTTTTTCGGGGAACACCCGGTGCTGTTGCTGGACGACGTGCTCAGCGAATTGGACGACGAGCGGCAGACCTACCTGCTGACCCGGATGGGCGAGCACCAGACCATCGTGACGACCTGTGACACCGCCGCCTTTGCCCGGACCAACGGCAAGATCATCTATGTGAAGGCGGGACAGGCGTCGGAAAGTCCCATCGATTAGAGTTTCTTTGCTTCTTTCTTTGCAAAGAAAGAAGGAGACGAACCATGTACTTTCATGCCGGACAAGACTTTGTGCTGAACACCCGGGACTTGCTGGGTGTCTTTGACTTGGACACGGCGGGGGCATCCCGCCGCACCGAGGAATACTTTCATAAAGCCGAAGCGGAGGGCGCCGTGGTGGACCTGTGTCCCCCCGGCACCCTGCCCAAGAGCTTTTTGCTCACCGATTTCCCCGACGAAACGGTGTATCTAAGCCCCCTCTCCCCCGCGGCGCTGAAAAAGCGCACCGAAAAGGTGGAGTGGTGACTGGAAATTTTGCCGCTGGTAGCTCCGATACCCCAGTACGGGGGTTCGGGCACCCCCGAATCAGAAGTGGAGCACCGCCAAAACGGCAGGAAAAACAGTCTCTTCAGGCGATTTTGCCTGCGGGGCCACGCCCCGCAATCGCGCCCACAGAATCAAGCGCGATGCAAAAACCAACGCGAAGCGTTGGTTCCGAAATACACGGCCCCGGAACCGGGGCCATTGGGCGAATTTCCTAACTTTGGTCACTCAAAAAGGAACACCCCCCGGCAGCGCAAACCTGCCGGGTCCACAACGACCTTCCCATTTTTCTATATATTTTCTATCCGAACCCTCACCCAAACAGGAGGCAATCACTTCATGGCAGAAGAAATCATCACCGAATCCAACCGCGAGACGGCGACCGACCACGCCTACGGCGGCGCGCAGATCCAGGTTCTGGAAGGCCTGGAGGCGGTGCGCAAACGCCCCGGCATGTATATCGGTTCCACCGGACCTTCCGGTCTGCACCACTTGGTCTACGAGATCGTCGATAACTCCATCGACGAAGCGCTGGCCGGGTATTGTACCCATATCGAAGTCACCATCAAGCCGGGCAACATCATCGAAGTATCGGACAATGGCCGCGGCATCCCCGTGGACATCCAGCCCAAGTTGGGCATTCCGGCGGTCACCGTTGTCTACACGGTGCTGCATGCCGGCGGCAAGTTCGGCGGCGAGGATTCCGGCTACAAGGTGGCGGGCGGTCTGCACGGCGTGGGTGCGTCGGTGGTCAACGCCCTGTCGGAATGGCTGGTCGTACGGGTACGCCGGGACGGCGCCGAGTACGAGCAGAGCTTCAAGCGGGGCAAACCGGACGGCGACTTGAAGAAGATCGGTCCTGCGGCGTCCACCGGCACCACGGTCACCTTTAAGCCGGATCCCGAAATGTTCCAAGAAACCACGGTTTATCGTTACGAAACGCTGCTCAAGCGCCTGCGGGAAGAAGCCTTCCTCAACGCCGGCGTGCGCATCACCCTTACCGATGAACGCCCGGCGTCGGAGCGTCCCAGCGACGAGCAGGACAGCGAGAACGACACCCGCAGCGAAACGATGTGCTACGAGGGCGGTATCCGTTCCTTTGTCAGCTACCTGTGCGAGCGCCGGGACCTGACCCCCCTGACCCCGCAGGTCATGTATATGAAGGGCGAGGGACAGGGCGCCGTAGCGGAAGTGGCCCTGCAATACTACGACAACAGCTACAACGAACTGCTGCTGAGCTTTGCCAATAACGTTCATACGCCGGAAGGCGGCACCCACGAGGAGGGCTTTAAGCTGGCCCTGACCCGTGTGCTGAACGAGTATGGCCGGGCCAAGGGCATCTTGAAGGACAAGGACGAGAACCTGTCCGGTCCCGACGCCCGGGAAGGCATCATTGCGGTCATCAGCGTGAAGCTGCAGGAAGCCCAGTTCGAGGGCCAGACCAAAGCCAAGCTGGGCAACACCTTCATCAAGGGCTTGGTCAGCAACGTGGTCTACAAGGCGATGACCGAATACTTTGAAGAAAACCCCGCCGCTGCCAAAGCGATTTTGGAGAAAGCTACCCAGGCGGCCCGGGCCCGGGCTGCCGCCAAGAGAGCCCGGGAACTGGTGCGCCGCAAGAGCGCGCTGGAATCCAACCGGATGCCCGGCAAGTTGGCGGACTGCCACGAAAAAGACCCCAGCAAGACCGAACTCTTTATTGTGGAGGGCGATTCTGCAGGCGGCTCGGCCAAGATGGGCCGGGATTCCAACATTCAGGCCATTCTGCCCTTGTGGGGCAAGATGCTCAACGTAGAGAAGGCCCGCGCCGACCGTATCTACGGCAACGACAAGCTCATGCCGGTGGTCACGGCGCTGGGCACCGGCATCGGGGATGAGTTCGACATCTCCAAGGTGCGGTACCACAAAATCTTTATCATGGCCGATGCCGACGTGGACGGTTCTCACATCTGCACGCTGATGCTGACCTTCTTCTTCCGGTATATGCGGCCGCTGATCGAGCACGGCTATGTCTATGTAGCCCAGCCGCCGCTGTTCAAGCTGCAAAAGGGCCAGACCGTCAAGTACGCCTACAATGACGACGAAATGAAGCTGCTTTCGGCCGAGATGCCGGGCGCCAAGGTGAGCCGCTACAAAGGTTTGGGCGAAATGAACCCCGACCAGTTGTGGGAGACCACCATGAACCCCGACAACCGGGTCATTGTCCAGATCAAGATCGAGGACGCCGAGCGCGCCGATGAAGCCTTCAGCATCCTGATGGGCGAGCAGGTGGAACCCCGCCGCCAGTTCATCGTCAAAAACGCGAAGTTCGCGAATCTGGACGTGTGACGGTTTTTGTTCCTTCTTTGCAAAGAAGGAACCGAAGAAACTCCAAACCAATTCCAAGGTGGTACACTGAATGGAAGAAAATATCATTATGGTGCCGGGGTCCGGCACCAAGGTCATTGAGCGCGATGTCAAACAGGAGATCGAAACGGCCTTCTTGGACTATTCCATGTCGGTCATCGTCTCCCGCGCGCTGCCCGATGTGCGGGACGGCTTGAAACCCGTTCATCGCCGCATCCTGTACACCATGCACGAGCGCGGCAACGACCCGCAGCATCCCTACCGTAAATCCGCCGATACCGTCGGTGCGGTGTTGGGCTCCTACCATCCCCACGGCGACGCCTCCGTGTATGACGCCATGGTGCGTCTGGCACAGGATTTCAGCCTGCGGTATCCGCTGGTAGACGGCCAAGGCAACTTTGGTTCGGTGGACGGCGACCCCCCGGCTGCTTACCGTTATACCGAGGCCCGCATGTCCAAAATCGCCTGTGAGATGCTCACCGACATCGAGAAGGACACCATCGACTGGGACCCCAACTTCGATGAAACCAAGAAGGAACCCCACGTGCTGCCCAGCCGGTTCCCCAACCTGCTGGTCAACGGCAGTCAGGGCATTGCCGTCGGTATGGCCACCAACATTCCGCCCCACAACCTGCGGGAAGTGGTGGCCGGTATGTCGGCCCTGATGGACAACCCCGACATCGATTTGGCGGGCCTGATGGAATACATCAAAGGCCCCGACTTCCCCACCGGCGGCATCATCATGGGCCGGTCGGGTATTCGGGCGGCCTACGCCACCGGCCGCGGCAAGATCACCCTGCGGGGCCGTGCTGAGATCGTCGAGAAGAAGAACGGCCGGTATGAGATCCTCATCACCGAGATCCCCTACATGGTCAACAAGACCCGCCTGCTGGAATCCATCGGCGACTTGGTCAAGGAGAAGCGCATCGAGGGCATCTCCGACCTGAACGACGAATCCTCCAGCCGTACCGGCATGAAGATCGTCGTCGAGATCAAGAAGGACGCCAACCCTCAGGTGGTGCTGAATCAGCTCTACCGCTACACCCAGTTGCAGGACACCGTGGGTGTCATCATGTTGGCGCTGGACGACGGCGTGCCCAAGATCATGAGCCTGAAAACCGTCATGGAACGCTACATCGAGTTCCAGATGGAAGTCATCCGCCGCCGCACCGCCTTCGATCTGCGCAAGGCGCAGGAGCGGGAACATATTCTGGAAGGCTTGCGCAAGGCCGTGGACATCGTGGACGAGATCATCGCCACCATCCGTGCCTGCAAGGGCGGCTTTGCCGAAGCCCGGCAGGCGGTCATGGAGCGGTTCGACTTCGACGAGCCGCAGGCTGACGCCATCGTCAAGCTGCAGTTGGGCCGTCTGGCCGGTCTGGAAATCCTCAAGATCGAGCAGGAATTGGACGAACTGCGCAAAGCCATTGCCGATTACAAGGACATCCTGTCCAACGATGAGCATGTTAAGCGGATCGTCAAGACCGACCTGAACGCTTTGGCGGAGAAGTACGGCGACGAGCGCCGCACCTCCATCGAGGCGGTATCCGGCGAGGTGGACATCGAGGACCTGATCCCCGAGGAGACCTGCGTCTTTACCCTGACCCACGAAGGCTACATCAAGCGGACGGCGCTGGACACCTATCAGGCCCAGAACCGCGGCGGCCGGGGCGTGCAGGGCATGACCCAGAAGGACGACGACTTTACCGAGGAGTTGTTCGTGGGGTCCACCCATGACTATATGCTCTTCATGACCGATCAGGGCCGCGTCTACCGGCTGAAAGGTTATCAGGTGCCGGAGGGCAGCCGCACCGCCAAGGGCAGCCATATCGTGAACCTGCTGCAGTTGCAGGAGGGCGAAAAGGTCACTCTGATGCTTCAGCAGAGCGCCAAGGCTGACGAGGACAACACCTATCTGACGATGGTGACCCGGCAGGGCCTCATCAAGCGTACGCCGCTGTCCCAGTTCCGCAACATCCGTAAGGCGGGCTTGATCGCGCTGGGCCTGAACGAAGGCGACAGCTTGGTGTGGAGCCACCTGACCGGCGGCAACGATGAGATCATCGTGGCCACCCATGACGGTGCTGCCATCCACTTTACCGAGTCGGGCGCCCGGTCTATGGGCCGTACCGGCCACGGCGTGCGGGTCATCCGCCTGCGGGAAGGCGACTATGTGGTGGGGGCAGGCGTCTGCCGTCCCGGCGCCACGGTACTCACCATCACCGAGGATGGCAAGGGCCGCCGCAGCCGCATCGATGATTACCGCATCACCAAGCGGGGCGGTCTGGGCATCCGCAACTACGCCAAGGGCGGCGTAGCGGGCATCAAGATCGTGGACGAGACCGACGACCTGATCCTCATCAGCGCCAACGGTATCCTCATCCGCATCCATGCGTCGGACATCAATGTGCAGAGCCGCTACGGCAGCGGTGTGCGGGTCATGCGCCTGACCGAGGGCGATAAGGTAGCCATGGTGGCCCGGGTAGACCGGGACAACGACGCCGAGACCGCCAAGGTGGAAGTCGAGGCCGGTGACGACGCCGAACCCTCCGCCGAGGAACTGGCTGCCATCGAGGCCGCCGAACGCGCCGACGTGCCCGACGACGAGTAATTGATTTTTTGCTGTTCTTTTCTTGCTTCGGGCGCAGCGGTGCCAGCTCCCCGGCACCGTTCTGCTCTGCTGCCGGAGCACATCTGCTGTGTCACTCGGGCTTGCCATACATACAGTATGGCTGCCCCCTCCTTCCTTGCGGCTGTGCCCGGCAGCGAGCATTCCGGTACCGTTGTCTGACCCGCTGCACCCGGAAAAGAACCAAAAGAACTCTCATAAAAAATCCCCCGCAGGGTTACTACCCTGCGGGGGATTTTTCGTTAGAGTTTCTTCGGTTCCTTCTTTGCAAAGAAGGAACAACAGACAGACAATCAGTCGTGGCGGATGGCTTCCAGGGCGCTGATCTTGACGGCATTGTTAGCGGGCAGGATACCCGACACAAGGCCCACCAGCGTGGCAAAGACCAGAGCCGCCAGCATCAGCCAAGGCGGGATGATCGAGATGGTGCTGGACATACCGCCGTAATACATGCCGCCGCCCATCAGGCCGGACAGGTCGATGGTCTGCCCGAACACCGAGAGGATCAACGACAGATGGTTGAGCACGAAACTGACCAGCAAACTGATGGCCACGCCCACCACACCGCCGATGAAGCCGATGCAGGAACTTTCCATCAAGAACATGGTGCGGATGTTGTTCAGTTCACACCCCAGCACCTTCATGACGCCGATTTCTCGGGTCCGTTCATAAATGGCCATCGTCATGGTATTGATGATGTTGATGGCCGCTACCAACAGCGATACAGCCGCCACGCCGCCAAAGATCATCTGGCTGCGGACCACCTGCTTTTGCATCTCTTCCCGCTGCTGGTTCATCGAGTAGGTGTTCTCGAATCCCAAGTCATGGATGGCCTTCTCTACGTCGGCCACGTTTTCCAGCTCATCCACTTTCACATAGACCTGATCGTAGGAGGTGTTGTTGTTGGTGATCTTCGCCATCTTATAATAGGCTTCCTCGATCATCTTCAGGTCCTGGGTGCGCAGGATGATGTTGCTCTGGGTCCACCAGCCTTTGCTGGCGTCCTGCTGGATGTGTCCCACCACTTCCAAGTCCCAGGTCTGGGTCTTTTCGGTGGACCCCTCCCCCGTTTTGATGGTCAAGGTCATCTTGTCCTTGTCCACATTGACGAAGGGTTCTACCGGGTTGCCCTGGGCGTCCACCATGCCCTGCCAGCGGTACCGGTTGGGGCTGGTTTCGCTTTTGCGGGAATCATAGAAATTGTAGCCGGTGTAATCCCCCACCAGCACCTGCAATTTGGTGGCTTTTTTGTTGGCGGGGCCGGTGTCGGGCCAGCGCCCCGAGGAAAGCTGGAATCCCATGGGTTCCAGCGCGGCGGGGTCCACGCCGGTCAGGGAACCCAGATCCATCACGTACCGGTCATTGGTGCCGGCGTTGACGCTGCCCTGCAAGGAATAGGCCGAAACATACGCCGTTGCGGCCAGAACATGGTCCAACTTTTTAAAACTTTCGATGGCTGCGTCGTCCAGTTTGAGCGCCTTTCCGTCTGCGCCCACTGCCATGCCGCCGCCGTAGACCTGAATCTGGGTCAGATCGCCCCAGCTTTGCAGCATCTCGTCGTTGGCTTGGCTTTGGGCAATGCCCAGCGAGATCATCAGCACCACCATGCAGGTGCCGATGACCACGCCGATGAGCGTCAGGGCGGTGCGGCCCTTGCGGCGGGTCAAGTTGCGGGCGCTCAGGGCGATTTCATCAGAGATCTTCATCGCTGTCCTCAGCTTCCAGAGCGGCCAGAGCCATGGCCTTCTTCTTTTTCTTACGCTTGATGACGACTACGACCACCACGACGACCACCGCGCCGCAGGCAACGATGAGCACCCAGCCCCAGACCGGCATGCCGGTGGTTTGGGGCTGCATCTCATCGATGGTGGGGTCCGTGATGGACGGGTCGTACATCATCTCTTCCACGGTGGTGGAGAAATCCTTGGTGATGGTGCGGGCTTCGCCGCTGGCGTCCTCGTAGCTCAGCGTGATGGTACCGGTCACCGCACCGGCGGCGTCGGGCGTCAGGTCAAAGTCCACGCTGCCCTCGGTGCCGGCGTTGAGGTTGCCTAAGTACTGGTAGCCGCCGGCGCCCAGATTGGTGCCGGACAGCCGGGCTTCCAGATTGGAAATGGGGTTTTTGCCCTTGTTGACGTAGCTCAGGGAAACGCTGGCCGTTTCGCCCAGCACCACGCTGGAGGGCACCTGAAGCTGGCCCACCTCGAAGCGGTCGGGCTGGCTGATGGGGATCGAGATGGAGGTGGTGCCCGTGACGGTCTTGCCGGAGATGGCCCCGATGCCCGTGAGGTTCACGGTGATGTCGGCCACGGTGCCGGTAAAGCCGGAGGAGGGCAGGACCGGGAAGGTGACTTCCCGGATGGATTCAGGGGAAAGGCTGCCGATATAGTTGGAGAGGCTGCCGCTGGCCAGAGAAACGTTTTCCGGCATGGTCAGCGAAACGATGACATCGGACAGGTCCTCGTTGCCGGCGGTGGCGTAGACGCCCAGCGAGAGGGTGAACTCCTCACCGGCTACCACGGGGCCGTCGCCGTAGCTGGAGGAACGGACCAGCAAATTGGGAGAGGTGGTCTGGTCCTTGTCCACGCACTGGCCGATGGAAACGCTGAACTGCTGCATGGGCTTGGTGGTATCCAGATAGGTCAGGTTGATGGGCAGGGTGTTGCCGCCGCCGTTGTAGATCACATCCCGGAAGAGCAGCACATAGCTGTAATAGTTGTAGTAGGCGTTGGCGGCCTTTTCTTCTTCGGTGGCCTGCCCGTTGCGCACCCGCTTCAGGCGTTCGGTGTTGGGGTCGTCGTTGTTGTCAAACAACTGGCCGATCTCGCCGATGCCGGTGTACTGGAACACCGAGGAGCTGATGCGGGCGGTGATGTCCTCCGGCCGGACGGCATACCGGGCCGAGGAATGGTCCACCACCTGCAAAACGACGTTTACATGGTCGCCCACATCCACGGTGGTGATCTCGCCGCCGGCGGTGTCGGTGACGGTGTAGCCCACCACATAGACCCCGTCCGAAGTGGGGGGCGTGGTGTTGTCCGGCGTGGGAGTAGGCGTGGGGGTATCGGTGGTGCCGGAAGAAGCGGTGCTGTCGGAAGCGGCATCCTCCGCATGGACCACCGGCATGCCAAGCGCCGACACCAAGGCCAGCAGGGCAATCAGGGACAGGATACGTTTCAAGATAAGACCTCCAGTTTTTCGGCAGGCAGCGGCCCGCCGTAGCGATTTCGATGGGCAGATAAGCCGTGGGGGTTAGGCCTTGGCTTGGGTGGGTTGGGGCGTTTGCTTGTCTTTCCCGGTTTTTTCTTTGCTGGCGTCGCCGCCAATGTTCAGGTTGCCGTCCAAATCGGCAAACAGTTCATCCCGGTACTTTTGTTTGGTTTCGTCGTCCTGCACCACGCTGGACTGGACCTTGCCGTCCAGAATGGTAACGATGCGGTCGGCACATTGGGCCAGTTCCGGTTCGTGGGTGACCATGACGAAGGTGACCTGCTGGGTCTTGGACAGTTCCAGCATACGGTACAAGACCTGCTTACTGGTCATCGAGTCCAAGTTGCCGGTGGGTTCGTCGGCAAAAATGACCTTGGGGTTGCTGACAAAGGCCCGGGCAATGCCGACGCGCTGCTGCTGGCCGCCGCTCATCTCGGTGGGCAGGTGGTTGGCCCGGCCCAGCAAGCCCATGTTTTTCAGTTCCTTGCGGGCCAGCTTCATGCGGGTCTTTTTGTCCACCCCTTTGAACATCAGGGGTAAGGCTACATTTTCGGCAGCGGTCATGGTGGGCAGCAGGTTGTAACTCTGGAAGATGAACCCCAGATGGGCCTGCCGGAACCGGGCCAGTTCGGTCTCGGTCATGGCGCTGATCTCGTGCTTGCCGATGAACACCTTGCCCCGGGTGGGTTTTTCCAGCCCGGCCAGCATATTCAGCAGCGTACTTTTGCCGCTGCCCGATTGGCCCACGATACAGCAGAACTCCCCTTTCTCGATGGAGAGGTCCACGTCGTTCAGGGCCACGACCTTTTCTTTGCCCACGGCGTAGACTTTGCGCAGTTTTTCGGTGCGGATGATGGGTGCCAAACATCTGCCCCCTTTCCAAGCGTGTATTGGCCTTATTCTACCATACTTCGACAGGAAAGAAAAGGCCGTCCCATGTAAATTTTTGCGGCACCGCAAACCCCATAACGGCGGGATTTGCGGCGCCTTTGTCTATACAAACGAGGCAACCCTTCGATGGGTTGCAAAATCTTGCAAAAAAGTTACATTGCAACAAGATTTCGGCGCCCAAGGGGAAGCATTTCGGCATTTTGTCAGGGGGTCTCTCCCCTCTTTCCCTGTAAAAGAGAACAGGTACGGTCCTGCGGCCATGCCTGTTGGTTTGGAATTTTTTTGAGATTTTTTCCCTGCTTTTATCGGAGTTTCTTTTTGGAGTTTTTTTGGAGTTTCTTTGCCTACTTTCTTTGCAAAGAAAGTAGGCAAAGAAAGTAGGTCACTCCATGCGGCTGACCTGCCAGCCGTCGTCGGTCAGGGTCAGGCCGATCTCGCCGGTAAAGGTCACCGGGGTAATGCCTTCCGGGCTGGCCGTCACCGTATAGGTGTAGTTGGCTTGGGTGTCGGTGTTGGAATAGGCTTCCTCCAGCGCTACCGATTCCACCACCACGGCGGTATCCGGTCAGGTGGTCAGCACCCGGGTAGGCACCCGGTTGGCCGTCAGGGTACTCAGCCCTTCCTCAGTAAAGTGCGCCCCCAGCCGCTGGGTCCAGTATTCGTTCAGCGATGCCTCGTCGGTGACGCTCTCGGCCAGTGCCGTTTCAAAGGACGCGCTGTCCCCTGCCTCGCAGCTATACACCGCCTCCAAAACCGTTTGGGCGGTGGTTTCGGCGTCCGCTTCGGGCTGGGCCCCGCACCCCGCCAACAGCGCCGCTGCCAACAGCCCTGCCGCTGCCACACCGCGGAACAAACCCTGCTTTTTCATGGAACATCGCTCCTTCTTATATAAGGTATCTTTAGGATAGCAAACCTTTTTATATTTGTCAATAAAAACTATTGACTATTGCCCTCGGTATGGTATCGTGATACTGAAAACCTTTACAGAAATGGGCAGCGCTATGAAAGCAGAACGAAGAGAAAAAGGCGGTACGCCGCAAGGGATGCGGGATGCATTCAAAAAGACCACCACCGAGATGTTGGTCTTATTCATGCTGCGTCAGCGGCCCATGTATGTCTACGAAATGGCGCAGGAAGTGCAGCGTCTGACGGCGGGGGTGCTGACCTACAACACCCTGTATCTGGCGGTCTACCGGCTGCAGGCGTCGGGCTGTATCGAGGAAGCGGAAAAACGCATCGAGGACGGCCGGGCGCGGATCTATCTGGGCATCACGGCGGCGGGGCAGGTCTACTACGAGCAGCTCTATGCCGAATACCGGACGCTGACGGCGGCGCTGGACGGGTTGTTGGCCCGGGACGGCGCCCTGTACGGAGAGGAATCGCAGGATGTTTGAGCAGAAACAAAAACGGTTTGTGCGGCAGGCAGCTTCCGCCCTGCCCGGGGCTGAAGCCCGGGACGCCTTTGCCCGCTATGTGGCGGGGGCAGTGCGGGATTTAAGCAGCCCCGAGGACGGCTTTGCCCCGGTGGCGGAACAGTTGGGCGGCACGGCGGAGCAGGCCGCCCGGGACTTTTTGGACAGCCAACCCCCCGAGGTGGTGGAACGCTGGCGGCAGTCTGCCCGGCGCGCCAACCGCCGCTGCTGGATCGCCGTGGGGGTGGTGATCGCGGTGCTGGCGGCCATTGTGGCCTTTTATGTAGCCACCAAGGGGGTGCTCATCGTCAACACCGAGACCACCTACTATGATTTCAGCGGCACCGACCTCACTGCCGAAGAGCAGTTGGAACTGGTCATGAAGCTCAACGAGGAGAAACATGCCGCCGACTCGGCGGCCTCGTGACCCATCGAAAGGACCCCATCCATGTCTGAAGCCTATACTATTCTTCCCATCGCCCACATCCGCACCGACTTTCCCGACAAGTTCGGCATTCCCCGGCAGAGCGGCCTTGTGCCGGAACTGACGGCCCGCATCGTCTTTGAGCCGGACTACCGGGACCCCCACGCCTTGGTGGGGCTGGAAGGGTACAGCCATCTGTGGCTGATCTGGCAGTTTTCCACCGTGGCGGCGGAGTATGCCGCCGGCAAGCGGTGGCGGCCCACCGTGCGGCCGCCCCGGTTGGGGGGCAATGCGCGGCGGGGGGTGTTTGCCACCCGCAGCCCCTACCGGCCCAACGCCTTGGGGCTTAGCTGCGTGGAACTGGCGGGCATCGAGGACGGCGACCTGTTGGTGAAAGGGGCGGACCTGCTGGACGGCACGCCGATTTACGACATCAAGCCCTACCTGCCCTATGTGGACGCCCACCCCGAGGCTCGGGGCGGCTTTGCGGACGCCACCGCCCACTATGGGCTAAAGGTAGAATGTGACCCCGCTTTTTTGGCCAAACTGCCCAAAGAAAAACAGGCGGCGCTGCTGGGGGTGCTGCAAAACGACCCCAGACCGGCCTATCAGCACGACCCCCAGCGGGTCTACACGCTGGACTTTGGGACGAACAAGGTGCGGTTCACGGTGGACGGACAAACCTTGCAGGTACGGGAAATTTTGTAGATCGCAGCCCCCGGGATATTTGGCAAACCGTGTCATATTTCGGACTGCAAAATTGTGCATTTTGCAAGGTTTGTAGAAAAATAGTCAAAATGCACACATCCGCCGCAAAAATCTGTGCAACATTCTAAACAAAAACCCTTTACGAATCAGGTTCCTTTTTGGTACAATAAAGCTATGCAAAAGCGTCTTTCTAGCTGTGCGCCCGGGGCAAAACACAGGCACACGGCCGGCTAGGCGTGGGCCTGTGCGGGTAAAACCGTGCAGAACTGCAAAACTACTCTTGAAAATGGAGGAAGAAAAATGCCCAGAGCAAAACAGTCTATGGACGGCAATACCGCTGCGGCGCACGTAGCCTATGCGTTCACCGATGTGGCTGCCATCTACCCCATCACTCCGTCCAGCCCCATGGCTGATACGGTGGACCAGTGGAGCGCTGCCGGCCTGAAGAACATCTTCGGCAACCAGGTTAAGGTCGTCGAGATGGAGTCCGAAGCCGGTGCTGCCGGTGCTGTGCACGGTGCCCTTGGTACCGGTGCCATCACCACCACCTTCACCGCATCCCAGGGCCTGCTGCTGATGATCCCCAACATGTACAAGATCGCAGCCGAAGGCCTGCCCTGCGTCTTTGACGTTTCTGCCCGTACCGTCGCTACCCATGCGCTGAACATCTTCGGCGACCACAGCGACGTTTACGCCACCCGCCAGACCGGTTTCGCCATGCTGTGCGAATCCAACCCGCAGGAAGTCATGGACCTGTCCCCCGTGGCGCATCTGTCCGCCATTGAGGGCCGCGTTCCCTTCGTGAACTTCTTCGACGGCTTCCGTACCTCTCACGAGATCCAGAAAATCGAGAAGTGGGACTACGAGGACCTGAAGGAAATGTGCAACATGGAGGCTGTGGAGAAATTCCGCGCCGAGGCACTGAACCCCGAGCATCCCAAGACCCGCGGCTCTCACGAGAACGGCGACGTCTTCTTCCAGCATCGTGAGGCTTGCAACCCCGCCTACGAGGCCCTGCCTGCCGTTGTCAAGAAGTACATGGACAAGATCAATGCCAAGATCGGCACCAACTATGATCTGTTCAACTACTACGGCGCCCCCGACGCTGACCGCGTGATCATCGCCATGGGCTCCATCTGCGACGTGGCCGAAGAAGTCATCGACTACCTGACCGCTAAGGGCGAGAAGGTCGGTCTGGTTCTGGTCCGTCTGTACCGTCCTTGGGTTTCCGAGGCTTTGCTGAAGGTCCTGCCCAAGACTGTCAAGAAGATCGCTGTTCTGGACCGCACCAAGGAGCCCGGCTCTCTGGGCGAGCCCCTCTATCTGGATGTGGCCGCTACCCTGCGTGAAGCCGGCATGAACGACATCGTTCTGACCGGCGGCCGCTACGGCTTGGGTTCCAAGGATACCCCGCCGTCCAGCGTCTTTGCTGTGTACACCGAGCTGGCTAAGGACGAGCCCAAGAGCCGTTTCACCATCGGCATCGTGGACGACGTGACCAACCTGAGCCTGCCCGAGGTCAAGCCCGCGCCCATCACCTCTGCCCCCGGCACCAAAGAGTGCAAGTTCTGGGGTCTGGGCGGTGACGGCACCGTTGGCGCCAACAAGAACTCCACCAAGATCATCGGCGACCACACCGACAAGTACATCCAGGCCTACTTCCAGTATGACTCCAAGAAGACCGGCGGTGTGACCATCAGCCACCTGCGTTTCGGCGACAAGCCCATCCGCAGCCCCTACTACATCAACCAGGCCGACTTCGTGGCCTGCCACAACCCCGCCTACATCCACATGGGCATGAAGATGGTGCAGGACGTTAAGCCCGGCGGCGTGTTCATGATCAACTGCCAGTGGACCGACGAGGAGCTGGATCAGCACCTGAATGCTGCCGACAAGAAGTACATTGCCGACAACAACATCCAGCTGTACACCATCAACGCCATCGACAAGGCTATCGAGATCGGTATGGGCAAGCGCACCAATACCATCCTGCAGTCCGCCTTCTTCAAGCTGGCTGACGTTATGCCCATCGACGAGGCTGTCGAGTACATGAAGGCCGCCGCCAAGAAGAGCTACGGCAAGAAGGGCGACGCCGTTGTTGAGATGAACTGGAAGGCCATCGACGCCGGTGTGGACGCTGTCCATAAGGTCGAAGTGCCCGAAAGCTGGCACAACCCCGCTCCCGACGCTGCTCCCGCCGACCTGAAGGGACCCGCTCCGCTGGTCAAGATGATCCGCGAGGTCATGGAGCCCATCAGCCGTATGGACGGCGACAGCCTGCCGGTTTCTGCCTTTGCGCATAACCCCAACGGCGAATGGGAACTGGGCGCCTCTGCTTACGAGAAGCGCGGCACCGCCGTTATGGTTCCCGAGTGGAATGCCGAGAAGTGCATCCAGTGCAACAACTGTGCCTTCGTCTGCTCTCATGCCACTATCCGTCCGTTCTGCCTGACCGCCGACGAGATGGCCAACGCGCCCGAGAGCCTGAAGAGCGCCGACACCAAGCCCAAGGCCAGCGAGTACAAGTTCACCATGGCTGTGTCTCCTCTGGACTGCATGGGCTGTGGCGAGTGTGTCACCGTCTGCCCGACCAAGGCTATCGAGATGAAGCCGCAGGAGAGCCAGTCCGCACAGCAGGCTGCGTTCGACTACTGCGTCGAGAACATCCGCAAGAAGGACAACATCCCCGGCGTTGTGTCCGAGGTTTCCGTCAAGGGTTCTCAGTTCAACCAGCCGCTGCTTGAGTTCTCTGGCTCCTGCGCTGGCTGTGCCGAGACTTCTTACGCCCGCCTGATCACCCAGCTCTTCGGCGAGAAGATGTTCATCTCCAACGCCACCGGCTGCTCCTCCATCTGGGGTGGTACCGCTTCTATCAGCCCGTACACCACCAACAAGGAATCCGGCCATGGCCCCGCTTGGATCAACTCTCTGTTCGAGGATAACGCTGAGCACGGCCTCGGAATGCAGATCGGCTACGAGACTGTCCGTGAGAACCTGATCAAGAAGGTCGAGGCTCTGAAGGGCAAGAACGCCGAGCTGGACGCTGTCATCGACAAGTTCATCGAGACCAAGGCCAACACCAAGGCCAACGATGCTCCTGCCAAGGCTCTGGTTGCCGCTCTCGAGGCGGACGGCTCTGCTGAGGCTCAGGAGATCCTGAAGGACAAGCAGTATCTGGCCAAGAAGAGCTTCTGGATCTTCGGCGGCGACGGCTGGGCTTACGACATCGGTTACGGCGGCTTGGATCACGTCCTGGCTTCCGGCCACGATGTCAACGTCATGGTCTTCGACACCGAGATGTACTCCAACACCGGCGGACAGGCTTCCAAGGCCTCCAACATCGGTGAGGTCTGCCAGTTCGCTGCTGCCGGTAAGGAAATCAGCAAGAAGAGCCTGGCCGAGATCTGCATGACCTACGGCTACATCTACGTGGCTCAGATCGCTCTGGGCGCCAACATGGCCCAGGCTGTCAAGGCCATTGCCGAGGCTGAGGCTTACCCCGGCCCGTCCATCATCATCGGCTACGCTCCCTGCGAGCTGCACGGTGTTAAGGGCGGCATGACCAACTGCCAGAACGAGATGAAGAAGGCTGTCGAGGCCGGTTACTGGAACCTGTTCACCTTCAATCCCGCCAACAAGGCTCAGGGCAAGAACCCCTTCACCCTAACCTCCAAGGCCGGCGATATGAGCAAGTATCAGGACTTCCTGAACAACGAGACCCGTTATAGCCGTCTGGCTCGTGCCTTCCCCGAGCGTGCGAAGGAACTGTTCGAGAAGAACCAGGCCGCTGCCGATGCTCGTTACGAGCACCTGACCCGCTTGGTCGAGCTGTACAAGTAATCTTGTGCGCATGAGATTCTCTGTACTTTTCTTATAAGAAAAGTACCAAAAGAATGTCACCTAAAAATCCCCGTCCGGGTACCCCCGGGCGGGGATTTTTGTTGCCGTTTTTCCGGTACCTTTCCTTACAAAAAGCACAGCGAAGCCCATACACCCTGCGAATCCTTACCGAAGCGGCAGGGGGGGCTGCTCTGGGGCAGCCGGGGCGTGGTTTTTTCCAAGACGGGGTGTTTTGCAGAGCAGGAGCTTGTCCCCACCGCGGGGGAAAACCCGCCCCGGCTTAGGCTATGGTACACCCGCTGCTTTCCCTCATAATCATCCCCCGCACCCCGCCCCGATCTTTGGCTTGCGGGTGTTTCTTGGCAAGAGGGGGGCCGAATCCCCATAGAAAACCGCCCGCTATGGAATTTCCATAGCGGGCGGTTTTGTTTGGAGTTTCTTCGGTTCCTTCTTTGCAAAGAAGGAACAAAAGCCCGGCGCTTAGGCGGCCATAGCGGTTTGGGCGATCCAGATGCCCAGCACCACCAGACCCAGCGCGATGCGGTACCAGCCAAAGGCCGTGAAGGTATGTTTCTTGACGTAGTTCATCAGGAAGCGGATGGCGGCCATGGACACCAAGAAGGCCACCACGCAGCCCACCAGCAGGGACAGCACTTCCGGCATGGTAAAGCTGCTGCCGCCCAGCACATACTTGACGACCTTCAGCCCGGAAGCACCGGCCATGACGGGAATCGCCAAGAAGAAGGTGAACTGGGACGCGCAGGGGCGGCTCATACCGCAGAGCAGGCCGCCCACGATGGTGGCGCCGCTGCGGGACGTGCCGGGGATCATGGCCAGCACCTGCCACGCGCCCACCAGAATGGCCTGCTTGTAGGTGATGCGGCTGAGCTTGGTGGTGGAAGGCACCCGGGGCCGACGCTCGATGAGGATGAAGGCCACGCCGTAGACGATGAGCATGATGGCCACCACAATGCTGTTGTAGAGGTGGGCATCCAGCCAGTCATCCAGCAAGAAGCCCAGCACGGCGGCGGGCAGACAAGCCACGATGATCTTGCACCACAGCCGGACCACCGGCCAGCGCAGATGCTTGGCAAGGCCGGAATCCCGGCCGTTGTCGGCACAGAAGGGCCACAGTTTTTTGAAATAGAGGACCACCACCGCCAAAATGGCGCCCAGCTGAATGACCACGCGGAACATGGACATAAATTCTTCGTCAAAGCTGAACTTGAGTAGCTGTTCGGCCAGAATCATGTGGCCGGTACTGGAGATGGGCAGCCATTCGGTGATGCCTTCGATGACGCCGTAGACGACGGACCGAAGCAAGTCAAAGAGTAAATCCATGCGGGCAATGCCTCCTTATTGTTTCGCGTACCTATCATACCACAAAACGGGCAGGGGAGGGTACTCTTTTTTTGTAGATTTTACAACTATTTTGGTCGCCTCTAGGCAAAACTGCCAAAACCGTCTTGCCGTTTTTGTCGGATGCCACTATAATAAAGTATATCTGTGCATAGAGGAAGGGAATAGGGATATGTATACCACCGTGCTGTTTGATCTGGACGGTACCTTGCTGAACACCATCGACGATCTGGCCGACTCGGCCAATCGGGTCTGCGCGGCCCATGGCTGGCCCACCTACACGGTGGACCAATACCGGTACTTTGTGGGCAACGGCATCCCCAAATTGGTGGAGCGGTTCAGCCCGGAATCGGCCCGCGACCCCGAAACGCTGGCCGCTACCCTAAAGGAATTTGACGCCGAATACGGCGCCCATATGTTTGACAAGACCGCGCCCTACCCGGGCATGCCGGAGCTGCTGGCCCGGCTGCACGAACGGGGGATTCGGATGGCGGTCTACTCCAACAAAGCCGACGAATTTGCCGGGGACGTGGTGGCGCGGTACTTTGACGCCAGCCTGTTTGAGGTCATCCGGGGCGCCCGGAAAGGCGTGCCCACCAAGCCCGCGCCGGAAGGCACCAAGGCCCTGATGGCCCATCTGGGGGTAGACCCCGCCGCCGGCAACGTGCTGTACGTAGGGGACAGCAACGTGGACGTGGCCACCGCCCACAACGCGGGACTGCCCTGCTGCGGCGTGCTGTGGGGCTTCCGCACCCGGGAGGAACTGCAGCAGGCAGGGGCCGAATATCTGGCCGCCGACACCGCCCAGTTGGAAGCGGTCATTTTGGGATGAGGTTTGGGCGGTGAACCCCCGTGACCGGGAATTTTTGGGCGTCTTGTTTAGAATTTCTTTGCCTACTTTCTTTGCAAAGAAAGTAGGGAAAGGCATACTTTTACAAAATTTGTAAGGGGGATCTGGTAGCATGATTGTGCAGCACTATAAAGATATGCTGGGGGCCAAGTCGGTCATTCGGGAAATTTCCGAATGGAGCACCGCCCGCGGCAAGGAAATCGGGTACGAGAATGTCTTTGATTACTCGTTGGGCAATCCGTCGGTGCCCTGCCCGGCGCAGTTCACCGAAGCCTGCCGGGATTTGCTGGACCATACCGACCCGGTAACGCTGCACGGCTACACCCCCACGCTGACCCTGCCGGAAGTGCGGGCGCAGGTGGCGGAAAGCCTGAACCGCCGGTTCGGCATGGACTACACCGCCGACCATATCTTTATGACTTCCGGTGCGGCGGGGGCGCTGGCCCACGCGCTGCGCTGCGTGGCGGTGCCGGGGCAGAACATCGTGACCTTTGCGCCTTTCTTCCCGGAGTACAAGCCCTACGTGGAAGGCGCCGGGCTGACTCTGCGGGTGGCGCCGCCTCGGGTGGAGGATTTCCAAATCAACTTTGACGCGCTGGACGGTCTGGTGGATGAAAACACCGCCGCCGTGCTGATCAACTCCCCCAACAATCCCAGCGGTGTGGCATACAGCGCCGCCACGCTGACCAAACTGGCCGACTACCTGACCGCCGCCAGCAAACGGTATGGGCATCACATCTTCCTGATTTCCGATGAACCCTACCGGGAGATCGCCTTCGGCGGGGTAGAGGTGCCCTATCCGGCCAAGTTCTATCCCGATACCCTGACCTGCTACTCCTTCTCGAAGAGTTTGAGCGTGCCGGGGGAGCGCATCGGGTATCTGGCCGCCAACCCCCACTGCGAGGACGCCGCCTACATCGTGCCGATGTGCGGGCAGATCTCCCGGGGGACGGGGCACAACTGCCCGTCGGGGCTGTTCCAGTGGGCGGTGGGCCGCTGCATCGACCTGACCAGCGACCTGTCGGTATACGAAACCAACATGGAACTGCTCTATGTCGAGCTTACCAAGCTGGGCTTTACGGTCAACAAGCCCAACGGCACCTTCTACATCTTTCCCAAAGCCTTGGAGGAGGACGCCAAGGCTTTCTGCCGCAAGGCCATGGCCTACGACTTGGCTTTGGTGCCGGGGGATACCTTCGGCTGCCCGGGATATTTCCGCATGGCCTACTGCATCGCAACCGAAAAGGTACGCCGCAGCATCCCCGCACTGGAAAAATTCGTCCGGGAACAGTACGGCGTGAAGGTCTGACGGGGTATACTATTGGAATTTCTTCGGTTCCTTCTTTGTAAAGAAGGAACAAAGAAGGAACAACAACCACACAAAGGATGAAAGCTATGACGATTGTACGCCGTATACTACCGCTGATGTTAGCCGTAACGCTGTTGGCGGGCTGTTCCAAGAAAGCGAAGGAACCGGAACCCACGCCGACACCGGTACCAACGGTAGCGCCGACGCCGGAACCCACCGCCACGCCGGAGAGTGCGTTGGTGATGGCGGCAGCGTCCAGCAACGCCACCAAGGACGCGCCGGAAGTGACCGACCCCACCACTTGGGACGAAGCGGGCAAAGCGTTGATGGAGCAGTTGGCGGAACAGTTTGCCGACGCGGGCATGACGCTGGACGCGCAGGAAGGATACCCCTACCTGTTGGCGGTAAACCGGGCAGCCAGCACGGTGACGGTCTACACCACCGACGAGGAGAACCGGTACACGGTACCGTTCATGGCGATGGTTTGCAGCGGCGGCGAGGACACCCCCACGGGTTACTGGACCACCCCGGTGAACTATGACTGGCGGCTGCTGATGGGACCCAGCTATGGGCAGTACGCCACCCGCATCTATGGCGGGTATCTGTTCCACAGCGTGCCCTATTACAGCCAGCACAAGGACGACGTGGAATACGACCAGTTCAACGAGCTGGGCAGCATTGCCAGCTTGGGCTGTATCCGGTTGGCGGTGGTAGACGTAAAGTGGATCTACGATAACTGCCCCATCGGTACGCCGGTGGTGATCTATGACGACGCGGAAAACCCCGGGCCGATGGGCAAACCGGGCACCATCTACACCGACCCGAAGGACGAGGAAAAGCGGGGCTGGGACCCCACCGACCCCGACCCGGCCAACCCGTGGGATGACAGCTACCTGACCGGCACGGCTATCCGCAGCCAAGAGGCGTGGGACCAGTGGGACGCCGAACAGGAAAACTGGCTGGCCAGCCTGACCCCCACCGACCTGCAAGGCTGGAGCACCGATTCCAGCATCGTGGGCACCCGCGGCTAACCATCCTTTCTTTATAAAGAAAGGACCAAAGAATTTCAACCAAAAAGGCATGGTCTTAGGACCATGCCTTTTTCTATAGAGTTTCTTTGCCTACTTTCTTTGCAAAGAAAGTAGGGCTTTATCAAGGAACCATCACGCATGTAACGTAATATAATACACCGGGCACCGCGCTACCTCGGTGAGCAGCTCCGCCGATTGAATATCCAGCACTTCGTTGGCCAACTCCAACAGCTCATCGGCGGAATACAGGTAGCCGTAGAGCACAAACCCATCGGAGAGGTCCCGGTTTTCCACCGCATCGGCCAAGCCTTCGGCGTCGTGGCCGCCGGTGACCTGATACACCGCCTCTCGCTGGGCAAATTCCGGTAAGAAAAGGTCGGGGGCCACTTCGTACCCCGCTTGGTTGAGCACCACCGCGGGCAGGGAAGCGGTATCTGCCAGCGCAGGGGCGCGGCCCGCGTACTGGGTGTAGAGGTATTCGTTGCCCACCGTCAGATGGGCCATCAGGACAGGCAGCATGACGATGAGGGCCATCACCGGTTCCCACCGGGGATAAAGGGCCGCCAACCGGGCCAGCACGGCAGCGCCTGCCAGCACCAGCGGCCCGTAGAGCAGCACATAGTAGCGGTCCGCCTCATAGGGGGCGGTCTTGTTGATGACCAAAATATAACACAGCCCCGCCAATGCCAGCATGCAGGCAAACAACCCCATGCCCCGGGGACGGCAGCCCGCCTTCCAGAGCAGCGCCCCGGCAAAGAGGAGCAGCAGTGCCCAGAGAGCCGCGCCGCCGAATTGGCCCCCCAGCAGGGCCAGGACCCGGCCTACGCTGGCGACCCAATCGGACAGGGAGGAGAGGTCCAAAAAGCTGCCGAAAGCCTGCTGCCCCCGGGACCCCGAGAAGATGTGCTGCCGCATGGTGGGAAAGGCCAAAAACGCCAAGCCCAGCCCGCCGAATTCGGCCACCACATAGGACAGGGCGGCCCGCCAGCGGCGGGTGGCCAGCAGCCATAGGCCGAACAGCCCGCAGAAGAAGAAACAGAACACAAGGAAGAAATACTGGGTCAGTGCGCCGGCCATGGTGGCGGCCGCCAACCCCAGCCAGACCAGCCCGGGCTTTTGCCCGGCGCGCAGCCGGCGGTAGAGGGTCAGGTGAGCCAACACCAGCAAAAGGGTCTCGCACATCAGCATGGCGTACATCCGGGTCAGGATGGCCATGCCTTGGGTGCCTACGTTGAGCAGAAAGACCGCCGCCGCCACCCACGACACCCAGAACCGCCCGGTGAGCCGCCGCGCCGCCCAGTACAGCACAAAGGTGGCTGCCAGCAGAAAGAGGAAGTTGGGCAAAAGCCCCACCCAAGGCAGGTCTACCCCGGGGAAAAGACATTCAAAGGTATAGACCACGCAGTAGTAGAGCGGCGGGTGAACGTCGATTTTTTGGTTGTTCCAGAGGATGCGGTAGTCAAAGGAATGGGTGGGGTGCAGGGCGCTCTGGTAGAGCGCACCGTCCTGCCAGGTATCCAGATACCCGTCCTGCAGGGCGTAGAATCCCCCCGGATAGTTGGTCAGTTCGTAGGTATACAGCTCGTCTACATGATACCCCTGCTTGCAGGCGGCATAGCCAAGCATCAAGCCCAGCCCCGCCACCAGCAGCAAGACCAGCGCCAGCAGATACCGCTTTTTCCGTTGTGCCATAGCGTGCTCCCATCACCAAAAAAGCCCGCCCCCCAAGGGGCGGGCTACATTGTTTTACATCTCGGCGTTTTCAGCCAGATCCACAGCAAAGCGCCACAGTTCACCGATCGTCATATCCACGTTCAGTTCACTCTCGTCGATTTCCACGCCCAGCGCTTCACCCAGTGCCCAGGCCAGTTCCACCATGTCCTCATGGTCGGCGCCCAGATCGCTCAGCGCAACGCCGCGGGAAAGTTCGGCCGTGTCGCAGCTGAACTGTTCCGCCAAAAGCTCCTGCAGTTCTTCGAACGTCACTCTGCGTTCCCCCCTCGCTGAGAAGTTTTCTTTTATGATACAGGGCGGCACCCCATTCGTCAAGGGGGTGCAAGGGTACAATAGCACAAAATTACTGTGATTGTTTTGTGGAATCTGCCGGGGTCGCTGCCGGTAATTGCGGCTGGGCGTTCAAAATCCGCATAAACTCTTCGCCGGAGATGGTCTCCTTTTCGTAGAGATATTGGGCGATCTCGTCCAGTTTGCGCTTGTTTTCGGCCAACAGCGACAGGGCCTTCTGGTGCTGGGCCTTGACGATCTCCACCACCTTGGCGTCCACCGCGGCGGCGGTCTGCTGGCTGCAAGCCAAGCTGGCGTCGCCGCCCAGGTAGGCGTTGTTGACGGTTTCCAGCGCCACCATGTCGAAGTCATCGGTCATGCCGTACCGGGTCACAGCGGCCCGGGCCAGCTTGGTGGCCTGTTCAATGTCGTTGGAAGCACCGGTGGTGATGGAGTGGAAGATCAATTCCTCCGCAGCACGGCCGCCGGTAAAGGTGGCGATCTTGTTGAGGATCTCCTCCTTGGACATCAGGGTGTGGTCGCCCTCATCCACCTGCATGGTAAAGCCCAGCGCGCCGGAGGTACGGGGCACAATGGTGATTTTTTGCACCGGGGCGCTGTGGCTTTGCAGCGCCGCCACCAAGGCATGACCCACTTCGTGGTAGGCCACGATGCACTTCTCTTTGTCGTTGAGGATCTTGTTTTTCTTCTGGGCACCGGCCAGAATGGTGTCCACGGCCTCCTGCAGGTCGAACTGGGTCACGGCCTTGCGGCGGTGACGCACGGCGCAGAGGGCGGCTTCGTTGACGATGTTGGCCAGCTCGGCGCCGGAGGCACCGGGGGTCATCCGGGCTATAATGGAAAAGTCGCAGTCGGGGCCCAGCTTGACCTTCTTGGCGTGGAGCCGCAGGATACTTTCCCGGCCTTTCAGGTCGGGCAGTTCCACCGGCACGCGGCGGTCAAACCGGCCGGGCCGGGTCAGGGCCGGGTCCAGCGATTCGGGACGGTTGGTAGCGGCCAGAATGACCACGCCCTTGGTGGCGTCAAAGCCGTCCATCTCGGTGAGGAGCTGGTTCAGGGTCTGCTCCCGCTCGTCGTTGCCGCCGAAGTTCCCGGCGCCGTCACGCTTTTTGCCGATGGTATCGATCTCGTCGATAAAGACGATGCAGGGGGCTTTTTCGGCGGCCTGTTTAAAGAGGTCCCGCACCTTGGAAGCACCCATGCCCACGAACATCTCTACAAATTCGCTGCCCGCGATGGAGAAGAAGGGCACACCGGCCTCGCCGGCCACGGCCCGGGCCAGCAAGGTCTTGCCGGTACCCGGAGGGCCTACCAGCAAAACGCCCTTGGGCATCTTAGCGCCGATGTCCTCGTACTTTTTGGGGTTGTGGAGAAAGTCCACGATCTCTTGCAAACTCTCTTTGGCTTCGTCCTCACCGGCCACGTCCTGAAACTTGATGCCGGTCTTGTCGTCCACCACATACTGCTTGGCCCCCGACTTGCCGCCGAAGAACATGGAATTGGCGCCGCCCATGCCCTGCATCCGCTTGGCCAGCATCCGGTTGGCCAGCCAGAACAGCACCAAGAAGGGCAGGAAGCTCAGCACCAGATTGAGCAGCGAATCCCAGATGGTGGGGTTCTGGTAGACGGTGCCGAACTCTACGCCGGCATCTTCCAGCCGGTTGACCAGATCGCCGTCCTGCGAGATGGCGTTGGTCTTGTAGGCGTTTTCGTCCTTGTCCACAAAGAAGATCTGCTGGTCTTCCAACTGGACGGTGGTCAGTTCTTTATCTTCCAGCATCTGCAAGAAGGTGCTGTAATTGACGCTTTTTACTTTGGCCTGCATCATGGCCGGGAATAGGAAAATGTTGCTGAGCAGCAGCAGCACGATCACAATGGAATAGCCGACCCAAAGTTTCTTTTTGGGATCTTTGGGGGGTGTGGTTTCTTTCATAGATCTTCAACTCCTTACTAAGGTATAGCATGCGCCAAAATCATGAACCGCATGTGAATGGATTTTGAACGAATCGAAAAATCCCAGAGAAATGCAGGGTTTTGCACCGTTTGCACCGAGTTTTCCACTCTTTCCACGGACTTTTCCACGGGGAAATGGTGGAAAACCCTGTTGAAACTGTGGAAAACCGGGTGGAAAAGTGGGGAAATTCCGAGAATTTGCAGCAGCAACGGCGAAAATAGGCGGAAAATTTTCCACAACTGTCCACCGAAAAGGTGCAAAAACGGCCCGGACCGAGGGATCCGGGCGGTGGAAAAGACACAAAATAGGGGAAAAGGGCGGCAAAAATCCCCTGCCGGCAGAGGGTGTTTGGGGAAAACTCGGCGCCGGGGCTGCCCGGTGGAAAAGCCGGTTTTTATTCCCGGGGGGCGCCGCCGTAAGGCCAAGGGATGTCGGACAGTTCTAAAAGATAATCCGCCGTGACGCCGTAATACCGGGCCAGCTTGCGCAGGATCTCGGTGGGAATGTCCAGTTCGCCCCGCTCATAGTTGCTGTACACCCGCTGGCTGCAAGACAAAATTTGCCCCAGTTGGGTTTGGGTCAAGTCATGATCTTCGCGTAGGTCGCGGATTCGTCGGTACAGCATGGTCAGCCTCAACTCTTTGTAGGGATACAAAAAGTATAGCATAGCGGAATTTCCGCTATTGCACTCTAGCGGATAATGCGCTAGAATAGAAGTGGCTACTCTCTTTTCTGCCGGTGATAGGATGCCCATTTTTGCACAGGGCGGTGGAAAAGGTAAAATAATCCTATTAAAAATAGACAGATAAACTATAAATGTTCAAATATTTGCAATATTTGTAACAAGTCGGCAACATCTGTCGTTATACTATATAGGTGAAAGAAAACAAAAGGAGGGCTGCACCGTGGCCGAACCCGCCTATCAAAAGGAAGTATGCTTTGTGGAAGAACTAAAACCCCGGGTACATCATCTGCTGCGGCGCACCAACCGTAAGCTGACCGAGTATCGGTTCAAGGATCTCCAGATCGACCTGCGGGCCCATCGGGTCTGGCGGGCGGGGGTAGAGGTAGACCTGACCCTCCGGGAGTATGCGTTGTTGGAAACCTTGGTCATCAACCGCAACATTGCGCTGACCCGGGGGCAACTGCTCACCGCCGCATGGGGGTACGATTACATTGGCGAAAGCCGCACGGTGGATGTCCATATCAACCGGGTGCGGCGCAAGCTGGGCCTCCAGCACGAGATCCAGACGGTTTTTAAGGTAGGGTATCGCCTCAATACCCGAGGGACGCTGTAACGCCCCACTGTTGGGCCACTGCCTGCCGTTCTTGGGCGGCCAAGGTTTCCCATGGGGGATTGGCCCACAGGGAGCCGTACCGGTAGAGCCCCGCCCCCTGAAAGCCCAGTGTTTCCAGCAGGGCCAGTTGGTCGGCCAAGGCGTGGCCGGTGTTCCATTCGTCGGCGCCGGCAGTGCTGCCGTCCCCATCCCCCAGCCGGTAGGCGCCCAGCCCGCCGTAGAGCGCCACCCCCTCGGCCCGGGACAGCGCCGCCCATTGGGCAGCCAGTTCGGGCAGACTGCGGGTGGTGTCGCCGTTTTGTTCGTAGGTAAGGCCCCAGTAAAGCTGGGGCATCAGATAATCCACAAAGCCGCCCTGTGCCAGCCACCGGGCGGCATCGCTGTATTGGCCGCTGTAACACAGCTCCAAATCGGCCATGGGCGCCACGCCGAACCGCACGCCGTAGCGTTGGGTCACGCTGTGGCAAAGGGTCATCAGCTCGTTGACGTTCTGCCGCCGCCAGTTTTCCAGCGAAAGGCCGCTCTCCGCCGCGGCATAGTCCGCCGCGTCAAAGGAGGCGTCGGTGGTGGGGTAGAAATAGTCGTCAAAGTGGATGCCGTCCAAGTCGTAGTTTTGGCAGAGTTCCTCTACCCCATCGGCGATGAACTGCCGCACGGCGGGGTCGCCGGGGTCAAGGTAGATGCCTTGGGTGGTGACCTTGCACCATTCGGGGTGCTGCCGGGCGGGGCTGTCGTCGCAAAGGGCGGGCACGCCCCCCACCTGTAAGCGGTAGGGGTTGACCCAAGCTTCCAGTTCCAACCCCCGGTCGTGGGCAGCCTGCACCAGCAGGGCCAGGGGATCATAGCCGGGGTCCTGTCCTTGGGTACCGGTGCAAAGGTGGCTGAAGGGAAAGAGTGCACTGGGGTAGAGGGCGTCCCCGAAAGGCCGCACTTGGGCCAGCACCACGGTGGCCCCCACGTCGGCGATGTTGTCCAGCAGCGCCCCGGCATCTTGGGCGAAGGTGTCGGCGGAAGAAAAGTCCACCTGCTGCCATTCCAGATAGCTGACCCACACCGCCCGGTAGGGGGTGGTGCGGGTCGCGGGCGCCGCCGTGGCCGACGGCGCAGCGGTGGCGGTGGACGGGGCGGAATCCCCCGCAGAGGAAGAACCGCGGGAACCCGCCGCCCTATCGGAGAGCATCCATAGGGGTGCCACCAGCGCCACCAATGCCCACCCCAACACCAACAGACCCCAGCCCCAACGCCGCACGACCCGCACCTCCTTTTGGGGAAAGATATGCCCGTCCGCCCCAAAAAATGCCCGCCGCCCTTGGCAACCGGCCCGATTTGTGATATACTATTGTGTACGACTGATGCGGGCCATTAGCTCAGTTGGTCAGAGCTGGCGGCTCATAACCGCTTGGTCCCGGGTTCAAGTCCTGGATGGCCCACCAATAAAAGAGCGTCCCCAAACAGGGGACGTTTTTTTATTCAAAAGGCCATTCAGGACTTGAACAGCCCGTAGCCAAACAGTCCTGCGGACTGTTTGGCAGGGCGCGGGTCAGCAGAGGATGGCCCACCAATAAAAGAGCGTCCCCAAACAGGGGACGTTTTTTTATTCAAAAGGCCATTCAGGACTTGAACAGCCCGTAGCCAAACAGTCCTGCGGACTGTTTGGCAGGGCGCGGGTCAGCAGAGGATGGCCCACCAATAAAAGAGCGTCCCCAAACAGGGGACGTTTTTTTATTATGCAAAGACAAGATTCTGCCGTTGAAAATGGCCGCTTTTCGCGGCCGTATAAATCGGAACCAACGCGCTGCGTTGGTTTTTGCACCGCGCTGTACACTGTGGGCGCGGTTGCGGGGCATGGCCCCGCAGGCAAAAAACTTGAACAGCCCGTAGGCAAACAGTCCTGCGGACTGTTTGACAGGGCGCGGGTGAACAGAGGATGGCCCACCAATGCAAAAGCGCATCCGGTGCCCGCCTTCCCCGCTTGACAGCGCCCCGGCCCGGTGCTATACTAAGACTGTGCTCCTTAAGAGCGAACAATCGAAGAATTTTGATGACACGCCTATTCCCATACGGGATAAGTGTGTCATTTTTTTGTTCGCAGAAAGGAGCATGTCTACAAATGTTGCAGAAAATTGAACAGGAAGGAATTGTTTGTTCGGTATTTACCAACGACAAGACGGTGGCCGCCACCGAAAACCCGGCGCTGGACCTCCAGACGGTGGTCTATGCTGGGTGGCGGTGGCTGTATCGGTGCCGGGCGCTGCGCAAGCCGCTGTGCGCGCTCTGTCTGGGGTTCCGGCGGGGCAAGTACCGCCGCAAGAGCCTGCGGTTGGTGGTGACGCTGCCCGCCCGGGCGGCCCAGCTTCCGGGGGATGGGTACCTCCACCTGCTGGTTCGCCTCTCGTCGGAGGGCGCCTATCTGGAGGCCGTCAACCATACCGCCCAGAAGCGGCCCGGGGGGCTGCCCCACCGGGGCCGGCGGGTCGTCTTCCACTGACCCAAACCCGGGAGCCATCGGCTCCCGGGTTTTTGCATGGGGGCGGCGGCTCTTTACGGGGCGCGATTGCCGTATTATAATGAAACAAAAAGAATAAGGGTGGAGGAATTTTCATGAGATTGTATGGAAAACTTGCCGCCTTAAGCCTGACGGCTGCGTTGTTGCTGACAGGCTGCGGCACCACCATCACAGGGGTGACGCTGGGCCTGCCCGACCAGATGGAGCGCGGCGCCACCGGAATGGCCACCCCGGAATATGCGTACAGCGGTGCCACGCCGGAGGCGGCGAAAGTCGAGGAACTGGCGGACAAGCTGGGCCTGAGCTATACATCCAGCGACCCGTCGGTGGTGATGGTGGATGCCGACGGCAATCTGGCGGCCTTGGCGGCAGGCACGGCGGAAGTGGCCCTGACCAGTGCGGACGGCAAGATCTCGGCCAGCGGGACCATCACGGTGGTGGTCAGCCCCACCGGGTTGACCATGCCCGAAACGCTGACCTTCACGGTGGGGGACGAAGCCCAGTCGGCAGCGGCCACCGTCCAGCCCGAGGATGCCACCGACCAGAACGTTACCTACACCTCCTCCGATGAAGCGGTGGCCACGGTAGATGCCGCAGGCAGCGTAACGCCGGTGGCCGCAGGGGAAGCGGTGATCACGGCGAAGCTGGGAGATTTGGAAGCGAGCTGCACGGTGACGGTGGAAGAACCGAATACCACAGCCCCCACAGAAACTACCGGGCAGGCGGAACAGACCGCCCCGGCGGCATCGGGCAGCGAGGGCGGCGAGAGCGGCGACACCGCCGACAGCGCCCAGACCCCGGCGCCGGCGGCCAGCACAGCCTACGGCGCCATTCCGTTCAGCCTTGCGGCAGGAACGCAGGAATGGTTTGGGATCGATTCTACCGATGATGCCTATTGGGCGACGCTGGAAAACATCAATGCCTACCGGGCTGCGGCGGGGGTGCCTGCTCTGAGCGTAGACAGCAATTTGACCGCCATTGCGGGACAGCGTTGTATTGACATGGTGATTTCTGGCACGATGAGCCACGACGGGTATCAAACCCCTGAAATCATTGCACAAAACTGGAACTCCGCACAGGCTGTCGTGGATGCTTGGGCGGCAAGTCCGGGACATTATGCCGCCATGACCAGCCCCGACTACACGGTTTGTGGTATTGGGTGTGCCTTCGAGGAGGGCGGTACCACCTACTGGTGTGTGACCTTCGGCTGATAAAACTGGAAAACGCCGGGCGCAGAAGCGCCCGGCGTTGTTGTTTTGCCGCGGCCGGCATGGTATACTGAACCCAGAAGAAAAAAGCAAGGCGTTTGCCCTATTTTGACGGCACGATGAGGTGAACAGCATGACGGATGCACAAAGGCAGAAGGCAGCAAAAGAGTTTGCCGAGTATTGGAAAGGCAAAGGGTATGAAAAAGGGGAAAGCCAACCCTTCTGGCTTTCTCTGCTCCGGGATGTTTATGGCGTGGAGCACCCGGAACAGTTTATTGAATTTGAAGATCAGGTCCATCTGGACCACACCAGCTTTATTGATGGCTATATTCCTTCTACCCGTGTATTGATCGAGCAGAAGGCGTTGGACAAGGATATGAAGAAAGGCATCCGCCAGTCGGACGGTTCCTATTTGTCGCCGTTCCAGCAGGCCAAGCGGTATATTACCGAACTGCCGGTGTCCAAACATCCGCGGTGGGTGGTTACCTGCAATTTCAGTACCTTTTATGTGTATGATATGGAACGCCCTCAGGGTGAGCCGGAAGTGATTAAGCTGGAGAATCTGGAAAGCGAAGCCTATCGGCTGCAATTTCTGGTAGATTCCGGCAATGAGCATCTGAAACGGGAGATGGAGGTATCCATCGCCGCCGGTGAGATTGTCGGGCTTTTATACGATGCTTTCCTGAAGCAGTATGCAGACCCCAGAAGCGAGCGAGCCTTAAAAAGTCTGAACAAACTGTGTGTACGGCTGGTCTTTTGTTTGTATGCCGAGGATGCCGGTATTTTCGGCCGCCACGGCATGTTCCATGATTATCTGTCGGCCTTTGATACCCGCAGTATGCGTCGCGCTTTAGTGGATCTTTTCAAGGTATTGGATACCAAAGAAGAGGATCGGGATCAATATTTAAAAGCGGATAATCCGGAACTGGCAGCTTTCCCCTATGTGAACGGCGGCCTTTTCTCGGATGAAGATATCGAGATCCCTCCCTTTACCGATGAGATTCGGGAGCTGCTGTTGGCAAAGGCCAGTGACGATTTCAACTGGTCGGAGATTAGCCCCACCATTTTCGGTGCCGTGTTTGAGAGCACCTTGAACCCGGAGACCCGCCGCAGCGGGGGTATGCACTATACCAGCATCGAGAATATTCACAAGGTAATAGACCCTCTGTTTCTGGATGATTTGAAAGGGGAACTGGACGAAATCTGTGCCATTGCGGTGGACCGCACCAAGATGGCCAAGCTGAAAGCCTACCAGCGCAAGCTGGCATCCCTGACTTTTCTGGACCCAGCGTGTGGTTCTGGCAACTTCCTGACGGAAACTTATCTGAGTTTGCGTCGTTTGGAAAACCGGGCCCTGTTGGAATTGTTGCACGGTCAGATGGCAATGTATACGGCCAGCGACAGCCCGATTCAAATTTCTATTTCTCAATTTTACGGTATCGAAATCAATGACTTCGCGGTGACGGTCGCCAAGACGGCGCTCTGGATTGCCGAAAGTCAAATGATGAAGGAAACCGAGAAAATCCTGCTGGTGCCGTTGGAGTTCCTGCCTCTGAAAACCAACGCCTATATTGTGGAAGGAAATGCCCTGCAGATGGATTGGGAAGAAGTTGTGCCCAAGACCCGGCTGAACTATATCATGGGCAATCCGCCGTTTGTGGGAAAGAAAGAGCAAACTTCCAGTCAGAAAAAAGAACTTATGACTATTTACGGTAAAGGCATTTCTGGCATAGGAAATATGGATTATGTAACGGGTTGGTATATTAAAGCCGCCGAATATATGCAGGAAACATCTATAGTAGCAGCTTTTGTTTCGACAAACTCTGTTACCCAAGGAGAACAGCCTGGTGTATTATGGGAAAAACTTTCTCAATACAATGTACAGATTGTTTTTGCATACCGAAGTTTTGTATGGGAAAGCGAAGCTAATGAAAAAGCTCATGTTCATTGCGTTATCATTGGTTTTACTTGCTCAACAGGCGTTTTTACTAAGAAAATATATACAGGAACTCGCTATACAGAAGCTGAGTTTATAAATTCATACTTGGTTGATGCGCCAATGGTTTATATTAAAAATAGAAAAGAAGGTCCTATATGTGATGTCCCAGCAATGTGTTATGGCTCTATGCCAATAGATAACAATAATTTGATATTGAGTGCGGAAGATGTTGATGCGGCATTGAAGGAAAATCCCAATAATGCCCAATGTATTCGAGAATATGTTGGTGGCGATGAACTATTAAACAACAAAAAACGTTGGTGCTTGTGGTTAGAGGGAGTTGACCCTTCGGTTTATATAAATTCTAAATTTATAATGAACCGAATCGAGGCAACTAAAAATTATCGTCTTTATGAATCTACTCGCCCACAAACGAATAAGGCGGCTGAAACGCCGCAGCTCTTTGGAGAAATCCGTCAACCGCAAAATGGAGCGCTGGTTATCCCTAAGGTGTCGTCAGAAGACAGACTCTATATTCCGATTGCATACGTAAAGCCCGGAATAATCATAAATGGTAGTGCACTTATGATTCCGAATGCATCGCTCTATCATTTTGGTATTTTATCATCGAATGTGCATAATGCATGGATGCGTATTGTGGCAGGACGTATGAAAAGTGATTATCAATATTCTTCGGGTATTGTATATAATAACTTCCCTTGGCCCAGCGTATCCGAAAAGCAAAAAGAACTTATAAAAAAGGCTGCCCAAAAAGTTTTAGAAGCAAGGGATAAGCATAAAAATGTTTCTCTTGCGGCTATGTATAAGGAAAAAAATTTTTTGCTTTTTGGTGAGCTAAAAACTGCACATGATAATTTAAATCGTGTGGTGATGGATGCTTACGGTTTTGTAAAAGGGACAGAAGCAAGAACTAGTGAAAGTGCCTGTGTAGCTGAACTGATGAAGATGTACCAGAAAAAGGTTGTCGAACTGGACGCCAACAAGTAAAGCAAACCAAAACAAAAATCCGGGAGCAGCCGCTCCCGGATTTCTTATCTTATAGGAATAGGGCAATAGTCTGTGACCCCGACGGGAATCTCCCGCGGGCTAACAAACAGTCCACCGGACTGTTCGTTGCGCGCTGCGGCGCGCCGCCCTGTATCGGGCGCGGGTGCCCCGCATCGGGCGACGCCCCTTGGGGCGGGGCTGGCCCTCTGCGACCCGCGGCCCTGCGACCGCACCCTGCATCCGCCGCAGGCGGCGGTCGCCTGCGCAGCAATTCCTCGTACGGAAACAAAAAAATCTCCTCCAGCCTGAGCTAGAGGAAATTTTTTATGACCCGTACGGGAATCTCCCGCGCTCTAAAAACGCTCCGCAGGAGCGTTTTTGCCCACCGGAGCGAACGGTGGGCAAAAGCTTTTCGATTCCCGTACGTCGGCCCAAACTGTATAGAATAAGAGCTTTTTCCATAGCCCCGACGGGAATCTCCCGCGGGCTAACGAACAGTCCACTGGACTGTTCGTTGCGCACTGCGGTGCGCCGCCCTGTTCGATTCCTCGTACGGAAGCACAAAAATAACCCCCAGCCTAAGCTGGGGGCTTATTTTTGGTGACCCGTACGGGAATCGAACCCATGTTACAGCCGTGAAAGGGCCGTGTCTTAACCGCTTGACCAACGGGCCATATGACGCAGGATTTCGCTAAAACAGCAAGCAACTTACCGACCACTGCTGCAATCGGCCCCCAAGTATTTTAGCGAAAGCCTGCATTATGGTAGCGGTAACTGGATTTGAACCGGTGACACTTCGGGTATGAACCGAATGCTCTAGCCAACTGAGCTATACCGCCACATATCGGCGCCTTATCAAAAAGCGCTCTATTATTATACGAATCCGGGGGCTTTCTGTCAAGTAGTTTTTGCAATTTTTTTTAAAAAATACGGCTAAGTTGTAACTTTTTCAGCGCTCTATGGTGCGTTGCCGCGGCATATGCTATACTGGACTCAAGAAAAGGAGGGTCACATCATGAAAATTTCTCTGCTTTTTGCGGCGGCCCTGCTGGCGCTGACGGCCTGTACCGCCGCTCCGTCCGAGAACGCGGTCTCGGATTCTGGTTCTTCCGCTGCGGCGCAGGCCACCCCCGACCCCACCGAACCGCCCGACGCTACTCCGGCGCCCACGCCCCAAGCCACGCCGGTGCCGGTAGAAACAATGAAAGAACGATACATCGAAACATTCTCAGCGCCGGAAGCGGAAGTTGAAACCACGGTCACCGCCAATGGCTGCACCCTGACATTGGAGGATAGTCTGGACACCGAGCCGGAGTTGTTGGTCTATCTGGGGTATCTCTACGAAGTACAGGGAGAGGTCGAGAAGGTAGAGGGGTTGATAGGCGAGGATAACGCCCTCATGGGGGCAATGGGAACCACCGCCTGGATGTATCGGGACGGGGACCCGGAGATGGCCACTCAAACCATCCACGAACTGCACACCATGACATGGCAGGAGGTGGAGGGGGCTTCGAACTACACCCGTACCCAACTGCAGCAGTATCTGGCGGACTGCGACCTGCAGCAGTGGACGATGGTAGCGGTGGATCTGGACTGGACCTACACCCCAGAGAAGGAAGCCGCCGGTCCCCAACTACCCGCAGGCCGCTACCAGCGGTATTTCCTGCTGGGCAGTCCTTCGGGCAGTAGGGAGCTGAAACTCTATGCCCTTTACTGGGAGGACTTTTACCCCCAGAAGTTATAAGAACAAAGGCGCAAAAGAACCAAAAAACGCATGGTCATGTGACCATGCGTTTTTCTTTGGAATTTCTTTGGCTCTTTCTTTGTAAAGAAAGAACAGCACCACCCAATTACTTCTTGTTGGGCACCAGCAGGGCCTTGCCGCCCATGTAGGGGCGCAGGACCTCGGGGATGGTAACGCTGCCGTCGGCCTTCAGATGGTTCTCCAGAAAGGCGATGAGCATCCGCGGCGGGGCCACGCAGGTGTTGTTCAGGGTATGGGCAAGCTGAGGTTTGCCGTTCTCGTCCTTGTAGCGGATATGCAGACGGCGGGCCTGGGCATCGCCCAAGTTGGAGCAGCTGCACACCTCGAAGTACTTCTGCTGACGGGGGCTCCAGGCCTCGATGTCGCAGCTCTTCACCTTCAGGTCGGCCAAGTCGCCGGAGCAGCACTCCAACTGGCGGACGGGGATCTCCATAGAGCGGAACAGCTCCACCGAGTTACGCCACAGCTTTTCGTACCAGTTCATGCTGTCCTCGGGCTTGCAGACGACGATCATCTCCTGCTTCTCGAACTGGTGGATGCGGTAGATGCCGCGCTCCTCGATGCCGTGGGCGCCCTTCTCCTTGCGGAAGCAGGGGGAATAGCTGGTCAGGGTCAGGGGCAGCTTGCTGCCGTCCAGCATCTGGTCGATGAACCGGCCGATCATGGTATGCTCGGAAGTACCGATGAGGTAGAGGTCCTCGCCCTCGATCTTGTACATCATGGCGTCCATCTCGGGGAAGGACATAACGCCCTTGACCACGTCACCGTGCATCATGAAGGGCGGGATCACATAGGTGAAGCCCTTGTCGATCATGAAATCCCGGGCGTAGGCCAGCACGGCTTCGTGCAGGCGGGCGATGTCGCCCAGCAGATAGTAGAAGCCGTTGCCCGCGACCCGACCGGCGGAATCCAGATCGATGCCGTCAAAGCTCTCCATGATGTCCACATGGTAGGGGATGGGGTAGTCGGGCACCACCGGCTCACCGAACCGCTGGACTTCCACGTTGTGGCTGTCGTCGGGACCAATGGGCACGCTGGGGTCGATCATCTGAGGAATCGTGTACATGATCTCCTGAATCTTGGCCTGCAGCTCGGTCTCCTTGGCTTCCAGCTCCTTCAGGCGGTCAGCCTGAGCCGTGACCTGCTTTTTGACCTCTTCCGCCTCGGCGGCTTTGCTGGGGTCTTTCTTGGCCTGTCCCATCAGCATGCCGATCTGCTTGGACAGCTTGTTGCGGTTGGCCCGCAGGTCGCTGGCCTCGCCGATGGCGGCGCGGTACTCGGCATCCAGCGCGATGACCTCATCCACCAAGGGCAGCTTGGCGTCTTGGAACTTCTTGCGGATGTTCTCCTTGACGGCTTCGGGGTTTTCGCGGACAAAGCGAATGTCTAACATGATTGATGCACTCCTCTATGGTAATTTCCTTCAGGATTCGGGGTCGTACTGGCCCAGCAGGCTGACGAACTTTTGCAGCATCTCGTCGCTGTAAAAGTCGATTTTCAGGCTGCCTTTGCCATCCTTGTACTCTACATGGACCTCGCTGCCGGTGACTTCCTTCAGCGCGGCTTCCACTTCCACCGCCCGCTTGGGACGGGTAAAGGCGTCGGGTTTGGGTTTGGGGGGCTTGGGCGGCTTGGACAACTTCTTGCAAAGCGCCTCGGTCTGCCGCACGTTCAAGCCTTTGTCGGTGATCTCTGCCGCGGCGGCTTGGATCAGCTCCTCGTTGGGCAGACCCAGCAGCACCTTGGCATGACCGGCGCTGAGCGTACCGGCACTGACCTGCGCCCGCACATCGTCGGGCAAGGCCAGCAGCCGCAGCGAGTTGGTCACCGCACTGCGGCTTTTGCCCAGCCGCTTGGCGGCGGTCTCTTGGGTCAGGCCGTATTTTTCGATAAGCTGACGGCAGCCCTCCGCCACTTCGATGGGGTCGAGGTCCTCCCGCTGGAGGTTCTCGATGAGGGCCAAGGCTGCGGCCTGTTCGTCGGTCACATCCTTGATGAGGACCGGCACCTCGTCCAGCCCGGCCAGCCGAGCCGCCCGCCAGCGGCGCTCGCCGGCAATGATCAGATACCCGGTGCCGATCCGCTTGGGCCGCACCGCGATGGGCTGCAGCAGACCGTTTTCGGTGATGCTGGCCGCCAGACCCGCCAGCGCCTCGTCGTCAAACTTTTTGCGGGGCTGCTCGGGGTCGGGTTCGATCTCCCGCAAGGGCAGGGTGGTCACGCCGGCGTCGTCGGCACTGGTTTCGGGTAGGTCGGCAAACAGACTGTCCAGTCCTTTGCCCAACCCTCCCAGTTTGCGTTTGGCCATCGGCGTACCTCCTTACCGCTCGTTGTTGTGTAAAAATTCCCGGGCCAGCTCCATGTAGGCTTCGCAGCCTTTGCCGCTGGGCTCGTAGAAGTTGATGGGCATACCGAAGCTGGGCGCCTCGCTCAGGCGCACCGACCGGGGAATGACCGCCTTGAATACCTTGTCGCCGTAGTATTTCTTGACTTGGGCCACCACCTGCATGGTCAGGTTGAGCCGGCCGGAATACATGGTGAAGAGCACGCCCTCGATGTCCAGATACCGGTTGTACTTTTTGCGCACCGTTTTTAAGGTGTTCATCAGCTCGGTCAGGCCCTCCAGCGCGAAGAACTCGCACTGTAGGGGGATGAGCACGGTATCGCAGGCGCACAGGCCGTTGATGGTCAGCAGATCCAGCGAGGGCGGGCAGTCGATGAAGATATAGTCGTAGAGGGGGACCACCGGGGCCAGCACAGCCCGCAGCCGCATTTCGCGCCGGGGGATGCTGACCAGTTCCACCGCCGCACCCGCCAACTGGGTGTTGGAAGGCAGCAGGTCGGCGTTGTACTCGGTCTTGACGATGGCATCCCGCACATCGTCATCGTCGATGAGGCAGGTGTAGATGTCGGCGTCCAGCTTATTTTTGGCCACGCCGTAGCCCGAGGTGGAGTTGCCCTGGGGGTCCAGGTCCACCACAAGGACCTTTTTGCCCAGCGCAGCCACGCAGGCGCTCAGGTTGACGGCGGTGGTGGTTTTGCCCACGCCGCCTTTCTGGTTTGCTACCGCGATGACTTTGGCCACGGCGTACCCTCCTCTTTGTTGCAAAATAGGGCGCAAAAACTGCGTCCGCACCCTATTATAGCACAGCTTGCCCCCTTTAAAAAGGGTTTTGCAGAAAAAACTCCCCCGGGAATGTTCCACGTGGAACATTCCCGGGGGCAAATCACCCGCTTTTCCAAAAACAAAAGCGCGGCGCACCGGAAAGCCCGGTGCGCCGTGGAAGGGGGAAAGGAGGTCACAGCAGCTGTACGGCAAAGCTCTCGCGGTCGGCGGGGGCGTCGGCGTCGGGAGCAGGGGGAACCGCAGCAGCGGCCGGGACGGCGGGGGAAACCCCGGCACCAGCCGGGGAGAGGGGAGCTGCCTGCCCAGCCCCGGGGGACGGGGCGGCGGCAGAGGGGGCCGGGGTGCCGGTGGCCACCCGGCCATCGGTGCCCACGGGGATGCGGACAATGTACTCGAGACAACCGTCCCGCTTATCGCAGCTGGTGGTGGCGGCGATGCCCTTTTGGGTCATCAGGTCCACGGCGTGCTGCAAGGTGTTGACGAAGAACCGCACGTCCCGCACCATGGGGATGGTCTTGCGGCAGGGGCTGGGGGCCTTGGGGGCGGCCAGCATGGTGTCCACCAGCTTGTCGGCCTGACGGACGCTCATATTCTCCCGGGCGATCTTTTCCAGCGCCGCGGTGCGGCGGCTTTCCGGCAGGCGAAGCACCGCCCGGGCGTGCCGCTCGCTGAGATGGTTGGCGGTGCACAGGTCCTGCTGTTCGGGGGTCAGGGTAAGCAGGCGCAGCTTGTTGGCCAAGGCGGGCTGGCTAAGGCCCAGACGGCGGGCGGCTTCGGCTTGGGTGCAGCCCCACAGCCGGATGACCTCCTTGATGCCCCGGGCGGTGTCGAAGGGGTCCAACTGGCTGCGCTGGAGGTTTTCCAAAAGACCCAGCGCCGCCGATTCGCTGTCGTCGAAGTCGGACAGGATGGCGGGGATCTTTTCCAGCTTGGCCAGACGGCAGGCCCGCAGACGGCGTTCCCCGGCCACCAGTTGGTATTTCCGCAGCCCTACCCGCCGCACGCTGATGGGCTGCAGCAGGCCGTTTTGCAGAATGCTCACCGCCAAGGCGGCGATCTCCGGCTCGTCGAAGGCGGTGCGGGCCTGATAGGGCGACGGCTCGATGCTGTCGATGGGCAGCAGCATCACGCGGCCCGGTTTTTGGCTTTCTTTTCTGGACACGATGATTTCCTCCCTGCGGGCGCAATCTCCCGATAAAACAAAAGTGCTATGCTTTTTCTACAAAAAGCATAGCACATCGTGCCGCAAACGGGAACAAAAATCGTTCGTCCCAAAAGGGCGTTTTTCGCGGTGTTACAGCGGTTTTTTTGCGATTTTTCCGCCGTTCCGGGGGTAAACCGTCGGAGTTTGCGATATTTTTTTGCAGACCACCAGCCCCCGGGCGCTGCCGTCCGGCAGGGTAAAGGTGCGGGTTTCCCGGTATTGGCCGCCCAGCTTATGCAGGGCGTTGGCCGCGGCCTTGGCTTCGGCGTCGGCCTCGGGGCCTTTCAGGGCGATGAAGACCCCGCCCGGTTTGACCAGCGGCAGGCAGTATTCACACAGCACCGGCAGCGCGGCCACCGCCCGGGCGCAGGCCACGTCGAACTGTTCCCGCCAGACTTTGCGGGCCGCTTCCTCGGCCCGTTCCTTGGCGAACTCGATGCCGGTCAGGCCCAGTTCGGCGCAGAGATATTTGAGGAAATCCACCCGTTTGCCGGTGGGTTCCATCAGGGTGAGCTGCAAATCGGGCTTGTAGATCTTGGCCACCACACCGGGGAAGCCCGCGCCGGTGCCCACGTCCACCAGCTTGCCCGCCACTTCGGGCTGGGCGGCAAAGAGCAGGCTGTCGGCAAAGTGGCGGTCCTCGATGCCCTCGGGGGCGGTGATGGCCGTCAGGTTGACTTTCTGGTTGTAGTCCACCAGCAGTTCGGCGTAGCGGTCCAGCAGGTCCAACTGGGTGGGGGAGAGGGCAATGTTCCACGTGGAACATTTTTGGGCCAGACGTTCCTTGTCGATCATAGGGTTTCCTCTTTCTGCCCGTCGGCGCGGGCTTTCAGCAGTACGATGCTCAACTGGGCGAGATCGCTGGGGGAGACCCCGGGGATCCGTCCGGCCTGGGCCAGCGTCCGGGGCCGGATCTTGCAGAGCTTCTCCCGGGATTCCAGCGTCATCGTTTCGATGGGGGCATAGTCGAAGTCCTCGGGGATGGTCACGTTTTCGTGGCGCTGGATGTCCCGGATGATCCGCTCCTCCCGGGCGATGTAGCCCGCATAGCGGATCTCGGTCTCGATGCGCTGGGCCATGGCGGGGGTGACCCCTTCGCCTCGGCCGATGACCGCGGCGATCCGCTCATAGGTGATGGCCGGGCGGCGCATCAGCTCGGCTGCGGTGCCGCCGCTCTCGCCCAGTTCGGTGCCCTCCGGCACCACCGCCCGCAGGTCGGCTAACTTGATGTGGGCGTTTTGCAGCCGCTTCAGTTCGGCCTGCTTGATGTCCCGGTCGTGGCAAAAGACCGCCCACCGGGCGTCGTCCACCAGACCGTACTCCCGGCCAATGGGGGTCAGCCGCTCGTCGGCGTTGTCCTGCCGCAGGGACAGACGGTATTCGCTGCGGCTGGTCATCATGCGGTAGGGGTCCAGCACCCCCTTGGTGACCAGATCATCCACCAAGGTGCCCAGATAGCTGGTGTGGCGGGCCAGCACCAGTTCGGACTTGCCCAACGCATGGCGGGCGGCGTTCAGCCCGGCCAGCAGACCTTGGGCGGCGGCTTCCTCGTAGCCGGAAGTGCCGTTGAACTGTCCGGCGCCGTAGATGCCCGCCACCACCTTGCTCTCCAAGGTGGGTTTCAGGGTGGTGGGGTCCACGCAGTCGTATTCGATGGCGTAGGCGGGGCGCATGATCTCCAGATGTTCAAAGCCCACGATGGTGCGGTACATGGCATTCTGGACCGCCTCGGGCAGGCTGGAGGAAAGCCCTTGCAGGTACATCTCCTCGGTGTCCTCGCCGCAGGGCTCCACAAAGATGGGGTGGCGCTGCTTTTCTTTGAAGCGCACCACCTTGTCCTCGATGGAGGGGCAGTACCGGGGTCCCACGCCTTGGATGTCCCCGCCGTAGAGGGGGGAGCGGTGCAGGTTGTCGAGGATGACCTTGTGGGTCTCGGGGTTGGTGTAGGCGATGTAGCAGTCCACCTTGTTGTGCATGGGGGCGCGGGTCAAAAAGCTGAAAGGCTGCAGCAGTTCGTCGGGGTCACCGGGCTGGCATTCCAGCTTGGAGAAATCGATGCTGCGGCGATGGACCCGGGCGGGGGTGCCGGTCTTGAAGCGGCGCAGGGTAAAGCCGTGGTCCACCAGCGACCGGGTCAAGGCGGTGGCAGCGTGGGTGCCGTCGGGGCCGCCGTCGTAGTGGGCTTCCCCCACAAAGATCCGCCCGCCCAAGGTGGTGCCGGTGGCAATGACACAGGCCTTGCAGCCGTAGTAGCCGCCCAGCGCCGTGATGACCCCCACGATGCGCCCTTCCTGCACGTCCACGCCGACGATCTCGGCTTGGTGGATGTCCAAGTTGGGGGTCTTTTCCAAGGCGTGCTTCATCCAGATGTGGTACCGCTTGCGGTCGGTCTGCACCCGCAGGCTGTGGACGGCGGGGCCTTTGCCCCGGTTGAGCATCCGGCTCTGCAAAAAGGTGGCGTCGGCGCCCAGACCCATCAGGCCGCCCAGCGCGTCCACCTCCCGCACCAGATGCCCCTTGGCCGTACCGCCGATGGACGGGTTGCAGGGCATGTTGCCGATAAAATCCAAAGTCAGCGTGAAGACGGCGGTCTTGGCGCCCAGCACCGCCGCCGCATGGGCGGCTTCGATGCCGGCATGGCCCGCGCCCACCACGATCACGTCATAATTTCCCAAAATATCCATAACGTTGTGTTTCCCTCTATGGTTGATTGTGTAGGGGCATTACCCCTGTTCCGGCAAAACGTCCTCGGTCAAGACCTGATACCGGTGGTAGTTGTCGGGGGCTACCAGCACGGGCATCTTGTCCCGGTTCTCCAAAAACGGGGTGGGGTCAAACCACAGGCTGTCGCTCTCAAAGACATATACCTTGCCGTCGGCGGGGTTCACCGCCTGACACTGCAATACCAGCGGACAGCGGCCATTCACCCGCACCCGGGTGTCGTACTGGACCCCCAGAATATCCGCCTCGATGATCCGGCCATTCTCTTGCAGCCAAGTGCGGTCCCGGCGGATCCGGGCGATGGTGCCCAAAAATGCCAGACCCAGCACCAGAAAGATGCCACCGGGCAGGGCCACCAGACCCAGCAGCGGCGCGACCAACAAGGCCAGTGTGCCGCCTGCCGCCACAAAAACGATGCCCAGCGCCGTGAAGAGGATGCCCAACCAAAGCAGAACTTTATTCATGGATGGCCTCCCCTCACTTGCCCACGCAGAAGGTCTCAAAGACCTCGTCGATGGTGGCGTCGGCGGCGTCCTCGCCGGTCAGGTCGCAGAGGGCTTGCAGGGCGTCGGTCAGGCAGACCGCCACCGCGTCCAGCCCAAAGCCGTCCCGGTTGGCTTGCAGCGCTTCCGCCACGGCGTCCCGGGCCCGGGTGGCGGCGGCCAACTGCCGAGCGCTGCAAAGCTGCCCGGCCCGGGGGTCCAGTTTGGCGGTGCCCAACAGGGCCGCCACCGCCGCCGAAAGAGGCTGCAAACTGGCGGCGTCCTTGGCGCAGAGGGTCAAAACTTGTTTGAAATAGGGGGCCAGCGCGGTCTGGGCGGCCTCGGTGGATTCGGCCAAGTCCTGCTTGTTCAGGATGGCCAGCGCCGGCCGGCCTTGGCAGCGGCGGGCAATGTCCAGATCGGCCTCGTCCAGCGGCTGGGCGGCATCAAATACCGCCAGCACCAGCCCCGCTTCGTCCAGCTTCTTCCAACTGCGGCGGATGCCCTCCGCCTCGATGGCGTCGCCGTCGGCGCCTACCTCCCGCACCCCGGCGGTGTCAAACAGGTTCAGCCGGATCTCCCCCAACTGGACCGCCTGCTCCACGATGTCCCGGGTGGTGCCTGCCACCGGCGTTACGATGGCCCGGTCAAACCCGGCCAACAGATTCAACAGGGTGCTTTTGCCCACGTTGGGCCGTCCCAACAGCACGCAGTCCACCCCGTGGCGCAGCACCGCCCCGGCGCCGTACCCGGCGATCAGGTCGTCCAGCTCGGCTTTCTGGGCCAGCAGCGTGCCGGTCAGCGCCGCGTCGGACAGCTCGGGGACATCCTCCTCGGGGTAGTCCACCCAAGCGGTCAGGTGGGCGTTCAGGCTTTGCAGCGCCGTCTGGATGCCGCCAATGCGTTTGGCCAGCCGCCCGTCCAAGGCGGATTTGGCCAGCGCTGCCCCCTGCCGTCCGTTGGCCGCAATGACTTCCATCACGGCTTCGGCCTGCGTCAGGGACAGCTTGCCGTGTTCCAGCGCCCGGCGGGTAAATTCCCCCGGTCCGGCAGGGGCCGCCCCCGCCAACAGCAGCGCTTCCAATAAGCCGTCGGCCATGGCGGTGCCGCCGTGGACCGACAGCTCGATCACATCCTCCCCGGTGTAGGAGTGGGGCGCCCGGTAGAACAACGCTACCGTTTCGTCCATCTCCTCCCCCCGCAGGTGGTAGTGGCCCAGCATGGCGGTGTATCCTTTGGCGTCCGCCACCCGGCGGCCCTGCCGTACCGGCACAAACACCTTCTCCACAATGGGATAGGCGTCCGGCCCCGATACCCGGATCACCGCCAGACCGCCCTCCCCCGGCGGGGTGGCCAGCGCACAGATGGTCTGCTCTAAACGGTCCATAGAAAGCTCCTTGTATGTTGCATAATATATAAAGGTAAGAGAATGGGGCGCCCGAACCCCCGTGACGGGAATGTTCTGGGCTTTTTGTTTGGAGTTTCTTTGCCCACTTTCTTTGCAAAGAAAGTGGGTTTAAAAACCTCGCCCTTCTTACCCCAAATCGGCTTCGGTCAATCCTTTGGCGCGCAGCTTGGCGGCCGGGGGCTGGCCCGGCGCGCTGGCCGCCGACAAGGTGCCGAAGGTGGCCGCGCTGCCGAACGGCCCGCCGCAGTACCGGGTCGCCGCGCCGTCCCGGCCCATGCTCATCGTGATCAGCACAGCCTCGGGGCGGGCATCGTGGACCTCCGCCGTGGCCAGCAGCAAGGCCGCCGCATCTGCCCGGTTATGGGGCATCACCGCCAGTTTGGCAATGTCCGCCCCGGCGTCCAGCATGCCGTGCAGTGCTTCGGTCATGGCGTGGCGGTCCGGCGTGCCGTCAAAGTGATGCTCGCTGAACAGCGCTGCCGCCCCAGCCCGTTTCGCCGCATCCCGCAGGGTGCGTACCACCCGGGCGTCGGTCCGCCACTGGATGTCCAGCGCATCCACACCCCCTTGGGCCAATAAAGCCAGCCCGGCTTCTTGGTAGGTGTCGTCGTCCAGCGGCACCTCTCCCCCCTCTTGGGAGGTGCGGATCGTCACAATCAGCGGTTTGCGTACCGTCTGCCGGACCAGTGCCAGCCCGGACAGCCAGTCCCCCTGCCGCAGCGGGTCCAGCCGCAGCTCCACCACATCCGCCTCGGGGGCGGCCTGAGCGGCGCGGGCCTGCGCCGTCAACGCCTCCAGCGTGTGGGCGAACAGCGGCACAATGATGCAGGGCGTTTCGGGATTCAGATGCAGCATGAGGAAGGCTCCTTTGTCGTACAGACGGCTTTTTGTTGTATTGTACCACAATTTAAAAAAACTGTAAATTCGCGGTTCTTCCCTTGCACCGCGCCCCGCTGCGCGTTACAATAAAAGTCTTAGGGAGGTATTTTCTTATGAAAAACTTCGCAATGCCGCAAAGCGCTGCTCTGTTGTTGGAGGGCGGCTCGCTGCGCGGTCTATACACGGCGGGGGCGCTGGATACCCTGATGGAAGAGGACCTCTACTTCCCGGCGGTAGCCGGCGTCAGTGCCGGGGCGCTGAACGGCGTCAACTATGTGGCCCACGAACTGGGCCGGTCGGCCAGCATCAACCTGCGCTACCGCAAAGACCCCCGGTACTTCGGACCGATGGCGGCTTTCAACGGGGGCAGTCTGTTCGGGCTGAACTTCATGCTGCGGGACATCCCGCAGATGGTCCCCTTCGACAGCGAGACCTTCTACCATGGCGGACAGCGGATGGTGGCGGTGGCCACCTGCCTGCAAACCGGCAAGGCGGCCTATTTTGAAAAAGGCAAGACCGACTTCGATTTTCTGGATGCGGTGCGGGCCTCGGCCAGTTTGCCTCTGGTCTCAGTGCCGGTGCATATCGGAAAATTCAGCTATCTGGACGGCGGCTGCTCCTGCCCCATTCCGCTGGAATGGGCCCAGACCGAAGGCTTTGCCAAAATCGTCATCATCACCACCCGGCACAAGGGCTTCCGCAAAACGATGCCCGGCCAGCGGATGATCAACCTGTACGATGACTTTTACGGCGACAAAACCTTGTTCTTGGCCACGCTGCTCACGCAGGAGGTGCGCTACAACGCCCTGATGGACCAAATCGACGCGCTGGAAGAAGCGGGCAAGATCTTTGTGCTGCGCCCCGCCCAACCCATCGAGATCGGCCGTTTCGAAAAGAACACCGAACGGCTGCTGGACCTCTACAACCGGGGCCGCCGCGAGATGCGGGACCAACTGGACGCCCTGCAAACCTATCTGGAAGCATGAAAAAAGCCAGACGCCGGAAAATTCCGGCGTCTGGCTTTTTGTTAGGGTGCATCACTGTTGGTTGGTGTGGGGCTGGAAGGAGGTTCAGGCAGTGCCTGTCCGGCGGTATCCTGCCACTGGATGGTGTAGCTTTGCCCAGAAGCCTCGGATAGGTTGTGAATGTATTCTTCCAGCAGCTGCTGAACTCGCTGTCGGGCCATGGTCAGTAAGGTGGTATCCTGCGCAGCGGCTTCTTCCATGTTTTTCTGAGCGGCAGCAAAAGCTTCGGTCTGGTCATCTGCGGTAACCTTGGCAGAGCCATCGGCTACAATGTAGCAATCTTCTTTCAATGTGGTTTGGTCTACCTTGCAGCCTAACACGGTGGCTTCTGGCAGTGCGATGGAAACAGTATCGCCGTTTACCTCGATGGCAACATTGGCGGTGTCAATGCCCAGTTTGACAATGCCCCCATACTCGATCCAAAATTCCTTGTCTTTGCTCCAGAACAGGAAGGATTCCGCGTCCTCCTCGTAGAATTTGGCCACGTTATGGTAGTAGCACTCCATTACCGACAATTCGCAGATCGCCTTCATTTGGGAAACCCGCGGCGTCAGGTCTGACTCGGGTTTCGGGGTACCGCAAGCGTTCAGCAGCAACATCGGGATCGCAAGTAGGCCGATCAACCCTTTTTTCATAATCGGTTCCTCCTTTTGCCTTACTGAACGGTAAGGGTGTAGTCAGGGTTACTCTGACTCACCAGTGGTTGGGTTAATGCTTCCACTGCATTGCGCGCATTCTGGTGGGCCAAGGTCAAAATGGCCGTTTGACTGGAAACCTCCTGCAGGACATCGGCCTCACAAAGTTTCAGTGCTTGCTCCGACACGGTAGCGGTTTCGGTTTTTTTGTCCACAAAAATGTAATCCAGCGTGGCAGGATCTACCGCTGTGTCAGTAACGGTTACTTCTGGCAGCGTGATTACCACGGTCTTGGCTGTGTCGTCTACCGCAATCTGGGTTTGGCTGAAGTCGATGCCGGCTTCCACAGTGGCCTGATAGGATACGTAGTAGTCCACTTTATCGGGGGATTTTTCGTCCAGTGCCTTTGCCACGCCATTATAGACAGTACGATAGGTGGAAAACTCGCTGGTGTTAATGATTTTGGACAGCGTGGATACTGTGAGTATTTTTGCTTCCGAGGTGTCGGAAACCATTAGACGGATACAGCTCACAATACCGAAGATCAGTACCACCAATAAGACGGCTGCGCTCACCATTCTTTTGGGGGTTATTTTGATTTTTACTTTCATATAGGACCTCCTCATTTTTTAGAACTCCACAAAAGAAATGGATTTTTTGGCGCAAGGATTCTCCAAAATTTGATAAAAACCAATTCTGTGTTTTATTATAATGTGAAAATGAGAAGGATTCAATAGAGAAAATTGAGATAAGAAGAAAACAAAAAAGCGAATGCGGTTTTCCGCATTCGCTTTTTGACAAGGAAAAATCAGGAAAGGCAGTCCCGCAAAAACTCTGTCACAGCCTTCTCGTAGGCGGGGGTGTCCACATAGTAGGCCACGGCGTGTCCTGCCCCGGGAATGGTTACCAACTTTTTGGAACTGGCGCAGGCGTCGTAGTTGGCCTGACTCATCGCGGCGGGCACAAAGTCGTCGGCGTCGCCATGGATAAAGAGGACCGGCAAGGTGGTTTTGGACAGCGCCTGCCGGCAGTCGGCATCCTCGGGATCAAAGTGACCAAATACCAGTGTGCCTAACCGACCAATGGTGGAGATGGGCCCTACCGGCGCGTGGGGCAGCGTTTGAGCCAGCACCTTGCGGCAGATGTCGTGGGGGCTGGTGTAACCGCAGTCCGCAATGATGCCCCGCACTGTGGGGGGCAGATCCAAGCCGCCGGCCAGCAGCACGGTGGACGCGCCCATCGAAACACCCATCAAAAAGAGCGGGGTCTCGGGGCCAAAATGTTTGTAGGCCCAAAAAGCCCAAGCGCGGCAGTCGTAGCGTTCCTTTACGCCCATGGTGATGGTGTGTCCCCCGCTGGCGCCGTGGCTGCGCTGGTCGGGCAGCAGGACGTTGTAGCCCAGCTTTTTGCACAGCGTGTAGCCGCCCATGCCGTCCCGGCGGGCAAAGCCCTTGTATCCGTGGAAGATGATGGCCACCGGCGCGCCGTCGGCGTGATGATAGTACCGCGCGGCCAGCAAAGTGCCGTCGTCCGCGGTGATCTGTACCGGTTCATAGGGGGCCGCGGCCAAAGCCTCGGCGTCCTTTTTCAGTTGGGCGCCGTAGGGCAGCGTCTTGGACATTTCCTCGGCGGCGGTATCCTCGGGCTGCGCCGCATGGTAGAACCAAAGCCGATAAATCCCGTAGGCCGCTCCCAGTACCGAAGCCGCTGCCGCAGCCGTGGCGGCCGCCCCGGCCGCGACCAGATGTCTTTTTTTCATAATAAGTACCTCGTGTGGAGCCAGACAGGTGCTCCCTGCCTTAGTATAGCAAAATGGAACGGAATGTGCAATGTTGCCCGCCGCCACGGCAACCCTTTCCCTTTGGCACCGGCCTTTGCACGATACAAAGACCCCGCCCCCCGCAGAAAAAGTCCGCCCCCGCAAAAAAATCATTTGCATTTTCCCGCAGAGTTTGGTATACTATATAAGTTCCCGATATCCCGGAAACACAAATACAATGTGCGGTCGTAGCTCAGCTGGATAGAGCGTTGGACTCCGACTCCAAAGGCCAGAGGTTCGAATCCCCCCGGCCGCACCAATAAGCGTGCTATGATACTGTATCGTAGCACGCTTTTCGTTTCATATAAGAACCACAAGCTATGCTTGTGGGCGAATATAGCACGAGCGTTGAT
>CAUWAX010000015.1:0-70724 GCA_963557315.1 uncultured Gemmiger sp.
CTTTTTCGGCTTTGTTTTCAGCCCGCTTTGGTTCCAGGGTCTTCATTGTCGGGAAGAGCAGTACATCCCGGATGGAGGCGGAGTCGGTGAGCAGCATGACCAGACGGTCTACGCCGAAGCCCAAACCGCCTGTCGGGGGCAGGCCGTATTCCAGCGCAGTGACGTAGTCGTAGTCCACCTGTGCCTTGCTGGCGGGGTCGATCTGCTTGCGCTCGGCTACCTGCCGCTCGAAACGGCCCTTCTGGTCGATGGGATCGTTCAGCTCGCTGAAGGCGTTGCCAAACTCGGTGGCATTGATGAAATACTCGAAACGCTCGGTGAACATCGGGTCATTGGGCTTGCGCTTGGCCAGCGGGCTGACCTCCACCGGATAGTCATAGATGAAGGTGGGCTGGATGAGGTTTTCCTCCACGAAGGCGTCGAAGAACTCAGCCACGATGGAACCCTTGGTGGGAATCTCGGGCAGCTCCACATGATGCTCCTTGGCCAGTGCGATGGCTTCCTCGTCGGTCTTGACGGTATCGAAGTCCACGCCGGAGTACTTCTTAACAGCTTCCACCATCGTCATCCGCTCCCAGTGGGAGAGATCGATCTCCTTGCCCTGATAGGAGATCTGCAGGGTACCGCAGACCTTCTGGGCCACCGTCTTCATCATCTCTTCCACCAGATCCATCATGCCGTGATAGTCGGTGTACGCCTGATACAGCTCGATGGTGGTGAACTCCGGGTTGTGCTTGGGGTCCATACCCTCGTTGCGGAAGATACGGCCCACTTCGTAGACACGGTCCATGCCGCCCACGATCAGACGCTTGAGGTAGAGCTCCGTTTCGATACGCAGCACCATATCCATATCCAGCGTGTTGTGGTGGGTCAGGAAGGGCCGGGCCGAGGCGCCGATCTCAAAGGGGGTCAGGATGGGGGTTTCCACTTCAAGGAAACCCTTGCCGTCCAGATAGCTGCGCAGTTCCCGCAAAATAGCGCTGCGCTTCATGAAGGTCTGCTTTACGTCGGGGTTGACGATCAGGTCCACATAGCGCTGGCGGTACCGGGCCTCCCGGTCGGTCAGACCGTGGAACTTTTCGGGCAGCGGCAGCAGGCTCTTGGAAAGGAGGGTCAGCTCGCTGATCCGAACCGAAATTTCACCCATCTTGGTGCGGAACACTTCGCCCTTGCAGCCGATGATATCGCCGATGTCCAGCTTTTTAAACGCCGCATAAGCCTCGTCGCCCAGCAGGTCACGCTTGACAAAGATCTGGATGTCGCCTTTCTGGTCCCGCAGATGGGCAAAGCTGGCCTTGCCCATCACACGCTTGGACATCATACGGCCCGCCAGCGTGACGACTTTACCGGTCTCGGCTTCGGCGGGCAGATCGGCAAATTCCGCCTTGAGGTCAGCGGAATAAGCATCCTGCGGATACTTGGTAATCACAAAGGGGTCATGGCCGGCGGCGCGCAGGTCGGCCAGCTTCTGGCGGCGGACTGCCGCCTGCTGGGTCAGATCCTGCTCGGTCTGGGGCTTGTTCTGCTCCATGGGAGATCTTCCTTTCTTTTTGATAGACAAACAGGGGCAGGTATGTCCCGCCCCTGCTTGGTTTTACTTCGAGCGCGAAACGGCCAACACCTTGTACACAATGATGTTGCCGTTGGGCAGGGTAACGTCCACTTCATCGCCGGCTTTGTGGCCGATCAGCGCAGCGCCCACCGGGCTCTCGTCGCTGATGCGGTTGAGGTTCATATCGGCCTCGGTAGAGCCGGTGATGTCGTATTCTTCGGCATCCTCGGGGTCATCCCCCTCGGCGAGGATCTTGACGCGCATACCGATGGAAACGGTGTCGTTGGACAGCTCGCTGTCATCGATGATACGGGCCACTTTCAAAGTTGCCTCCAAATCGGCGATGCGGGCTTCCACGATGGCCTGCTCTTCCTTGGCGGCGTCATATTCGGCATTTTCGCTCAGGTCGCCGTAGCCGCGTGCGACCTTGATCTTGTCTGCCACCTCTTTACGTTTGACGGTGCGCAGTTCGTTCAGATCCTGTTCCAGCTTCTGGTAACCCTCACGGGTAACGACGACTTCTTTAGCCATGCTCGATTCTCCTAACTGATACGCGATAGTAAAAGTTGTGCGGCCCGCAAAAGAGCCGCACCAATTTAGATATTATATCGGCTCAAAGCCAATTTGTCAAGGGTTTTGCGATGGGGCGCATTATTTATCCAACTGCAGCAGACCCACCTTGCGATAGACCTTGCTGACCGTCCGGTTGGCAATCCGCGCCGTCCGCGCCGCACCGTCTTTCAGCACGGTGTCCACATAAGTCTTATCGGCCAGAATGCGGTTGTACTCGGCCTGCACCGGGGCCAGCGCATCGGCAGTCACTTCCGCCACCGCCAGCTTAAAGTCGCCGTAGCCTTTGCCAGCAAACTCTGCTTCGATCTCCTCCATCGTTTTATCGGTAAAGGTAGAATAGATGGCCATCAGGTTGGAAACACCGGGCTTGTTCTCCCGGTCAAAGCGAACCACACCGTCCGAATCGGTGACGGCGCGCTTAAACTTGCGCACGATGGTGTCCTTGTCATCGGTCATCAGCACAAAGGAGTTCACGTTGGTGTCGGACTTGCTCATCTTCTTGGTGGGCTCGGACAGGGACATGATCTTAGCGCCCGCCTTGGGGACATATCCCTCGGGCAGGGTGAAGGTGTCGCCATAGACGCCGTTGAAACGGTTGGCAATGACACGGGCGATCTCCAAATGCTGGGTCTGGTCCTGACCCACGGGTACCAGATCGGCATTGTATACCAGAATATCCGCCGCCATGAGCACCGGATAGGTAAAGAGGCCGCCGTTGACGTTGTCGGGGTGCTTGGCGCTCTTATCCTTGAACTGGGTCATACGGGACAGTTCGCCGAACTGGGTGTTGCAGGCCAAGATCCAAGACAGCTCACAATGGGCCGGCACATGGCTTTGCACAAAGAGCACATGGTTTTGGGGGTCAATACCCACGGCCAGCAGCAGGGCGGCCAGCTCCCGGGTACGGCGGCGCAGATCCGCCGGGACCTGACGCACCGTCAGGGCGTGCAGATCCGCGACCATATACAGGCAGTCATAGTCGGGCTGGAGCATGGCCCAGTTCCGCACCGCCCCGATGTAGTTGCCCAGCGTGGGCGTGCCGGTGGGCTGAATGCCCGAAAGAATCCGTTTACGTTTTTCTTCTGCCATAATTTCCACCTTCTATAAATACGCAGGCCGAATTGACCCGCTGTAATAAGTACTATTCAATCACACGCGGGGCGCTTTGTCAACAAAATTTGCCCACAGCGGACAAGCTGTGGGCAAGGTTTTGGTTTACGAAAGCGGCACGGTCAATTCAGTCAGCACTTCTCCGGTACTGGGCTGGGCGGAATAGTCGATTCGATAGACTGTTACCGTCACCGTTTGGCTGTCCTCCGGCACGGTGTCAAAGTAGTAGGTCCAGAGATAATCGCTCTGGGGATCGGCTTCGTCCAGATGCTTGCCTTCCCCTCGTTCCGCTTTCAGCAACGTACCGTCGGCAGCGGTGAGCTTCACCTCGGTGGTATACCGGTTGCTTCCCTCATAGCTAGGCAGTTGGATCTCCATCTTGGCGGCAGCGGGGGTAGCCTTCAGACTGTGGAGCGTCACCCCGTCCTGCGTCAGCGGCCCGGTGAAGGTGCGGATGCCCTCGGTGCCCGGCGCCGGGATGGTGAAAGTCAGGGTGTAGTCCCCTTCCAGCGGGGTTTCGTCATGATACGCCACCTGTTGGTACTGGCCGCCCCAGTCGTTGGTGCGCTCCTCTACGACCTCCACGTTGCAGGCCACCAGTCCGTAGAGATGCATGGTCACCGACTGTCCGGTCAAGGAACCATTCCCCTCCTCATAGAGGAAGAGCGGATAGTTGAGGCCCATCACAAAGGTGTGTTCATCCTGCCGGGTAAACCAGCTCACCCCTTCCTGCGAAAGAACGCCTCCGCTGTCCAGAACCAACGCACCCGAGGCATCGGCTGTGTCAGCCGGCATGGAACCGCCGGCATCGGCCCGGATGGTATCAAACCCGGCCAGACTCTCATCCTCGGTGGTGAGGACCAAGCTCAATCGCATCCAGTCCTCGTCCCGGTAGACCTGTCCCAGCGTCACCGTATAGGGGCTGGTGGCGCTTTCCGCCGTCTGTTCCACCGTCTGGGCGTACTGGTTGAGCTGTTCGCTGCGCAGGCGGGTATCCTCCTCCCGGTTGATGCGGCTGAAGAGGGTGCCCACCAGCGGCAGGCTTTCGGCAAAAGCGGGGTTGGCCAGATTCACGCTGCCCAGCACCACCACACAGGCAGCAGCCGCCACCGCCGCACTGCGTACCAACCGCAGCAGCGGCCGGGGCCGCCGGGTTTTCCGGTAGGGGCGCTTGGCGTTGACCTGTCCCCGGGCAGAAGCCAATACCCGGTCCCACTCCTCCTCTTTCAGCGGAACGGAAGGTAGGTCCAAGGTATCCAGTTCGTGAAGAAGGGACGGATCATAGTCCGATTTACGCATGAGAGTACACTCCTTTCTGTGCCAGTTGGCGGCGCAGCCGATCCCGGCCGCGGCTTAGGCGGGTATTGACGGTGCCTTCGGCCATATGCAGTGCCGCGGCAATCTCCTTGCTGGTTTGCAGCAGATAGTATTTGCGCAGAAAAATTTCCCGGTCAGGCGGGTCCATGGCGGCCACCAACGCCCCCACCCAATCGGCAGCATCAGTAGTGGCACGGTCAAATTCCGCCAGTTCGCCAATGGTCTCGCCCAATTCAGCATCCAGCGACAGGGCTGTATGGCGGCACAGCGTATGGTAGCGGTCGATGCCTTTATTCCGTGCGGTGACGATGAGCCAAGGCCGCAGCGGCGTAGCTGCCCGTTCCAGCCGCGTCGCATGCCGCCACAGCGCCACAAAAGTATCGGCCATACATTCCTCCACATCCCGCGGGTCCTGCGGCAGGATGTGCAGCAGCACCGCCTTGACCAAGGGCGCATAGGCTTGCATCGCCGCTTGCAGCCCGGCGTCTGGGTCGCTTTGCAATAAACGGGTCAGATCCCGGTCTTTCACATAAGATTCCTCCCTCTTGTTTGGGTTCTGGAAGCGCTTCTGTCTATCCAGACGGTGCTGCTGCCCAAAACCTTACACCCCCACAGAAAAAAAGAGACGCGCCCAGAGGGTGCGTCCCTTTTGCGGTACGGTTTATGCTTTTTTGCCCAACAGTTGGGTGCGGATGTAGGTAAAGCAGGCGTCCTCCCCTTGATCCCGCAGAATCAACAGGCAGGTTTCCAGTTCCCGCCGGGTTTCGGGGTGCAGAACATAGTGGTCCTTGCTGCGGTCATAGTAATCCCACGCCGTCGCATCGGTGTAGTCCGCCCCCTTGTAATTTTTGCTGGCGGCAATGCGGTCGCAGACCATCTCGGCCACATAGCGGGCCGGCATCCGCATACCGGCCATGGCATGGTCGCCATGGGGCGCATAGTCGATCCAGTATTCCAGATGATGCTTGTTCCGCCCTTTATGATGCAGCCACGCCGCGCTATACCCTTCGGCTTTGCGCTGGGCATTGTTGGGGCTGCAGGTTCCCTGCCAATATTTGGCCCCGGCCCAGAACTCCACCGGGGCCAGCTTGCTGAGATCATGGGTCAGCCCCTGCCAGTACAGCCCGCAGCGAAAACAGTTCTTCATCACCAACATTTTATGGTGATGGATGGTTTTATAGTGTTTGATGGGATGCCACAAAGTCGGCGTTCCTCCTTCGGGACGATAGAATGCAAAGGGTGCCCGTCAACGGTCCCACTTGTCGCACAAGCTGGCGATCTGGCTGGCAAATTTGGCCAGATCCTTGTTGGCGCCGCCCTGATTGTGCTGAATAACGGCCATGAGGCGTTTGCCCATGTTGACCAGCCGGTCGTAGGCGGCACTGCTGCGCACCGTGGCCACCCCCGGCGTCTTGACGATCTTCTTGGTGTTGCCCACTTCGGCACAGGCCACCCGGCCATCCCCCACGATCCAGATGGAACCATTGTAGGGGGCTTCCGCCTCGTAGCCTTCGTCCTGCAAGCGGCGGGCCCAGTGGTCGGCCACCGCATCCTCGCCATGGTTGACAAAGACAAACTTGGGCTTTTCATCAAAGGCGTGCAGCCAGTTGGCAAGTCCGTCCTGATCGGCGTGGCCGGACAGACCGCTGAGCCGATGGATGTGGGCCTTGACCTGAATCTCATCGCCGAAGAGCTTGACTTCCTGCGCACCGCCCAACAGCGCATTGCCCAACGTACCGGGGCTTTGGAAGCCCACAAAGAGGATGGTGCACTCCGGCCGCCAGAGATTGTATTTGAGGTGATGGCGGATTCGGCCGGCATCGCACATACCGGAGGCCGAGAGGATGACCTTGGGGGTGGGGTCCCCGTTGATGGCCATGGATTCTTCCTTAGTCTCGCTGATGCACAGACCCGGGAACCACAGCGGATTTTCGCCTTTTTTGACGAGGTCCATGGCCTCCTCGTCATAGCACTCCATGAAATTTTCCCGGAAGATGGTGGTGGATTTGCTGGCCAGCGGGCTATCCACAAAAACCGGGAAATTGTCATGCCCATGGATGCGCCCTTCCGCCTTGATCTGCCGGATAAAATAGAGCAATTCCTGTGTGCGGCCCACCGCAAAACTGGGAATGACCACATTGCCGCCCCGGTCAAAGGTGGATTGCAGCACCTCGGTCAGTTCCCCGATATAGTCCGGCCGTGGACCATGGCTGCGGTCGCCGTAGGTGGATTCCATAATCAGGTAATCCGCATGAGGCGGCGTGACCGGGTCTTTGATCAGTGGCTGGTGGGTGTTTCCGATATCGCCGGAAAAGACCAAGGTTTCGGGGTCACGCTGCGGTTCGGTAACCCGGATCGAGATGGAAGAACTGCCCAACAGATGGCCGACATCGGTAAAGCAGACTTCAATTTTGCCGCCGTCGTCCTCGAACAAGGTCTGCCAGCCGCCGTAGGGGCAGGGCACAAACTGTGCCATGACCTTTTCGGCATCTTCCACCGTGTAGTCCGGTTCCACCATGGCAGCACCGCTGCGCTGGGCTTTGCGGTTTTTCCATTCGGCTTCCTGTTCCTGAATATGGGCCGAGTCCCGCAGCATAATGCCGCACAGGTCCATCGTGGCATCGGTGGAATAGATGGGCCCCCGATACCCGTTTTTGTACAGGTAAGGGATCTGCCCCGAGTGGTCGATGTGGGCATGGGTCAGCAGCAGTGCCTCGTAGGTGCCGGGCGCATAGGGCAGGTCGGCGTTTTCGTAGACATCCCGCCCTTGTTCCATGCCGCAGTCAATAAGCAGACGGTGCCCCGCTGCTTCCAACTGGGTACAACTGCCCGTTACTTCCCGAGCCGCGCCCAAAAAGGTAAGTTTCATACAGTACGCCTCCCTGCCAATGTCCTGCTTACGGGTTGCGCCCCACACCGTAGGTGGGCGCCTCTGGCAGGACGAAATCCTCGGTGAAATTGTTGGTGTTGTCGTTGATATTCATACGGACGTCCCAGAACAGGTCGCCGTAATCCCGTAGGATGGTATAATTGCCTTCGCCCAGTGCTTGCAGGGTGGTGGTGTCCCCCACCAGCAGCACGTTGTCCCCTTCCGGCTCATAGGCGGTCAGGCTGGCTTGATAGGTCCGGGTCACCATGCCGCCATCGATGAGTGCCTGCGCGGCCTCGCCGGTGGTGGAAACCAACACCAGACGGGCGGTGGTGGGCAGCGAATCGATGAGCGCCTGCCGGGTGATGTCGCCGTATTCCAGTTCGGTAACGCCTCCCGCCACGCCGGTGACCTCCGCATCGGCCCAGCCTTCCGGCCAATGCTCCCGGTCATTCTCGGCGATTTCTTCATACAGCGTAGCCAGATAATTGGCGTAGCTGACCGTCTTGCTGGCATCGGGATTCTGGGCGTAGCTGAAGAGCGGCGTGTTCAAAATGCTGGAGTCGTCGGTATCCAGTTCTTCCAGTGCCGACGAAGCATTCAAGTAGGCAGCAGCGCCCTTGGCCTCTGCTTCCTCAGCCCGCTCGGTGGGGGTGCTGGGGTCGGCGGCATCCGCTGCAGGGTCCTTTTCGGGGTCGGCTCCATCGGCGGCTGCCGAATCCGATGCCGTACTATTGTCGGAGCCATAGCCGTTCCAGCGGTCCCGGTTGGCAACCAAGGTGCTTGCCGGCACAGCATCGGTCAACTCTACCCGGCAGCTCCCTCCCTGCGTAAAGACGAGGTTCAAACGGCCAACAGCTTCCAGTCCCTGTCCGGCAGCCAGCACCGGCACCGAACCGGTCTGGTTTTCGGTGGCGCCGCCGTCAATCACCGCGGTGACGTCCAACTGGGCAAGAGTACCTTGCAAGGCAGCCACATCCACCCCCGGCGTGGCAATGCAGAGGATCGCATCCACCCCTTCGGCCTGCAAAGCCGTCACCTGCTCACTGGCCGTCTGGGCCAGATCGTTGGCAATGGGGGTTTCCTCGTTGACAAGGCCGATGGTCTGGGTGACGGCCTCGCTGTCTGCCAGCGAGAAGAAGCCAATCTTGTAACCGGCACGTTCCACCACATAGTTCATACCGTTGGTGATGCGGTTGCGGTTCCAACTGGTAGAGCGGTAGAAGATGGCCGAACCTTCGGCATCCCGCAGGTTGGCGGCCAGCGCCGGACCGGCGCCCATATTGGCGTCGCTGCGCAGACGCTCGATGCCGTAGGCAAGGTCCTCGGCGCCACAGGCCTGCAGGTCATATCCGGCGGCCGAGAAACTGCTGAACATATCCATACCGCCGGTCAGACTGGCACTGAGGGTTCCATGCAGACTGCCGCCTGCATCCAGCAGGATGGAATCCGGCGTAGAGGCCTTGAGGGCCGCCACATCGGCCAGACTGACGTTGCCGTCGTCCCGCTGACCATCCAGTTGGCCGGTAGCAAACACCGGCACGGTGATGTCCCCTACCCGCACCACGCAGGAGACACTCTCGGTACCATCGGCCAGCGTAGCGGTGATGGTACACTCCCCGCTGTCCGCCCGGGCCAGCACCGTCCCGTTTTTGTCCACAGTGGCGACTTCTTTATTACTGGTTTGCCAGTAGATCTTCTGGCCGCCTTCCTCCTCGGAGGGTTGGTTGGTGGTCAGTGTGGCACGGGCATCCTTCGCATCCAGATGGAGTTCCATCTGGTAGGTATCATTCACAAAAACCGGGTCCGCCGCTTTGCCCATACCGTCCGCAATGCCGGTCAAGGTAAAGGGCCGCATGATGAAATCTACATCCACCGTTTCGCTCTGCACACCGTAGTCGGCGCCGGGGGCCTGATAGGTGCACTGCCACATATCGTAGGTACCGGTATAGCCCAACGAGTCAGAGAACCGCGCAATCCACAGATTATCCCGCCACGGGTCAAAGGCCGGGTCATCGAACCGGGCGCGCCCCCAGTTCAGCGAGGCATAAATGCCCTGCTCCCCTGTATAGCCCAACTCCACCAACCGGTCAAAGAAGGCTTGCGTGATGGCGGCCATCTCCTCAGGGAAGATGTCACTGATGCTTTTATCCTCCAGATCGTAGTAGACCGGATAGGACAAGGTGTAGGGCGAAGCGGTATAGTCCTCCAACCCTTCCTGCGGAGGCGCTACCAGTCCCACCAACCGCGCCACATGGTCGGCTTCGGACCGAGCTTCCTCCACCGTCGTGGCGTAGGAATACAGGTACACCCCGAAAGGAATCCCCAGTCGAGTACATTCGTCGGCATTGCGGCGCCACTGGTCGTCATCCTGCGCCCAGTCTGCCTCCTGCCCATCCCACTCGCCGCCGTATCCACAGCGCAGGATGGCAAAATCAATGCCTGCCGCTTTGGCTTTTTCCCAGTCCACTTCCCCTTGGAATTTGGACACGTCGATACCCTTGAGCACAGCTGCCGGCATAGCTTCGCCGCTGGAATTGAAGTAGTATCCCAGTTCATTTTTCTGCCACGCGGCCGCAGGGGTGCCAAAATCTGCCTGCGCCGGGCCGCTGGGGCCGGCAGTACACCGGGTCAGCACAATGCAGACCGTTACCACCACAAACAGGCAGAGCAAACACAGCGCCAACACCAACCGGTTGCGCCGGCGGCGAGAGCGTTTACGACGAGATTTTCCGTTGCGGGGCGGCTGCGGCCGTCCCGTCGGCGGTTGGTTGGGCCGCCCCGTCGGCGGCTGCTGGGCAGCCGGACCGGCGGTGGGGGAAGCAGCCCGGGCAGAGCTGCGGTAAATTTTGCGATCTTCAGACACGGCGATGTACCTCTCCTTGGCAGGGTATGCAGCAAAATTCAAACAATATAAGTAAGAATAGTGTAACATTTTGCCGAACAAATTACAATCCGGTACCACCGGAATAAAATGTAAAATTCCACAAAAAAATGCGCTCCCAACGGGGAGCGCATGGTTTATCTGTCGGATTCGGCACGGTAGGTTCCAGCTTTGCGCAGCAGGTCCTTGACCACTTCACTGCCGCAGAGCAGCCCGCAGGCCGCCGGCACAAAGGCGTTGCTGGCCGGCACGGTACGCCGGCCCTGCACCGGGTTTTCCTCCAGCTCATCGGTTAGGGGCGGCAGCGGCACTTCGGTGGAAAACACCACCTTGACCTTGCCCAACCGCCGTTTGCGGCACTGGATGCGAATCACCTTGGCCAGCGGATCCACACTGGTCTTTTCGATGTCCGCTACCCGAAAAGCCATCGGGTCCAGCTTGTTGGCGGCCCCCATGCTGCACAAGATGGGCGTTCCCGCCGCTTTGCACCGCTCGATGAGCAGCAGCTTGGCCGAAACGGTGTCAATGCAGTCCAATACATAGTCGAACCGGCTCAAATCGACGGCATCGGCGGTATCAGCGCCATAGAACATCCGGTGGGCGTATACTACCGTGGTGGGGTCGATGTCGGCAATGCGGGCCGCCATGGCATCCACCTTATACTGTCCCAGCGTAGAGCGCAGCGCCACCAACTGCCGGTTCAGGTTGGACTCTGCCACGGTGTCGCTGTCAAACAGGCTCAGCGTTCCTACCCCGCTGCGGGCCAGCACCTCCACGGCCTGACCGCCCACCCCGCCGATGCCAAACACCGCCACATGGGCGCTGCGCAGCGTCTGCAAGGCCGGCGTGCCCAGCAGGGCACGGGTTCGGGTATAGATATCGGGCATACAAGGTACCTCCGGGTGGTTTTCATCAAGGTGGCCGGGTTGGGTCCCGACGGTTTTATTATACCCCCTTTTCCCGGGTCGTCAAGGCAGCGCTTGTGCAGCGGCCGTTCACATCAAAGGTCAGTCGAAGCCCATGGGTGTCGTCCAGCTCCACTTCCTGCGTTTGGCCGACACTGAGGGATCCCGTCAGATTGTACAGCGGCAGCAGATCTTGTATGCTGCGGTCGGTAAACCAGCCGGCATCCAGCAGCCAACGGGTATAGGTCACCACCTTGGTCCGGTCCCGGCCACGCTGCCAGAAGTTCAAGCCGCAGTCCCGCAGCACATCCAGATCCAACTCAGCATCCACACCGGCTGTATAACGCGCCACGTTGGCTTTCACAATGCGGCTTTCCAGATCCGTGCAGGAAAGCACCACAAAGCTCACGGCCAGCACAGCCAGTCCGATACGGGCCGCCGGAAGTACCCGGAAGACCCGCACCAGCAGCAGGACGGCCCAGACTGCCAGCACGCACAAAAACCAGCCGGCTACCACCCGCCGGGGCGTATACCCAAACAGGTGGATATAGGTGGCCAACTTTGCCCCCGCCAGCACCGCGAAAGCCACCCCATAACCGCAGAAAAGGGCTGCCAAGGCTTTGGGCAGCGGCTGACGGCCCAAAAATCGTATCGCCGCCAACACGCAGAAGTTCATCAAAAGAATGCGCAGCAATTCCCAGAAACCATCCACAGCAAAGGAAGCGGCCACCGGCGCTGTAAGCCCCAACGGTGCAGCCGCGAACCATTCGGCGGCTTGCAGCACAAAAAACAAGGTATATATAAGGCTGAGTGCCCCCACGACCACGTTCGCTGTCACAGCGGGCAGCACCCGGACGGGCTGCAGCAAGGCAAAGAAGCGGTCCCCCGTACAGGGCGGGGTTTCCCGATGCAGCGAGCCTGCCACCAACCCGTACAGCCACGCCCCCACCGGCAGAGAAAGCAAAAAGTAGATGAAGGTCTCCACAAATCGGTAGCTATTCAGCAATTCATCCAGCCAACGGTCCAGTCCCTGTCCCAGTGCAGCGAAGTTCGCATCGGCCGCCGCCAGCAACTGCCATGCCGTACCGCACAGCAGCAAGGTAAGTAAGACCGTCCCCACCGCCACAGCAGTCTGGCGCAGCTTCACCCGATGCTGCGCCAAAGCGTGCAGCCCCGCGCCCACCGCCGCGATACGGCGGAAAAAATTGCCGAAAGGCAGCACCACGCCGCCCATCAGTCCGTCAAGGAAGCAAAGACTGCCGGTATATCCCTGTGCCAGCATACCGCAGCGGGCCAGTACAAACCAGATGGCAAAAAGATGCCACACCACTACCTGCCACCCGGTCAATGCCGGCTGTACACCCCAAAGGGGCATCACACAAGAAAGCACCAGCCAGCACCCCGCCCAGAGCGGCGTTTCGGGGGATGCCTTGCGGTGCAGGGCGCGGGCCATTGCCTCCACCCCGGCAACAAAGAGCAGGGCAAAAAGCAGGATCTCCCATCCCAGCTCCCCTGCAAAAAAGAGGATTCTTCGGGTATAGAGATAGGCCAGTGGATAGCTGGCCGCCGCCCCCCACAGATAGGCTTTTGCCAGTGGTTTGGGGGCAATTTTGGGCGCACTTTCACAGAGGGGACGCCCGGCGCCCTCTTTCGACAATTCGGTCATGGAAAACCTCCTATTCGGTTGTTGATCCGGCAGCCGTTACGGCTCGTCGGGAATATACTCCAACAAATCGGCAGGCTGGCAATCCAGCGCCTTGCACAAAGCCTCCAGCGTGGAAAAACGCACCGCCTTGGCTTTGTTATTTTTTAGGATGGAAAGATTGGCCGGAGTGATGCCGATTTCCTCGGCCAACTCCCCTGCACCTTTATGGCGGCGCGCCATCATCACATCCAGATTGACCACAATGGGCACGATGGCGTACCTCCTTTAAATGGTATAGTCCAATTCATCCTTCATACGGACAGCCTGTTCAAAAGCGTTTTTCAGCACCCGCACCAGCAGCGCCATAAACCCGGCCGCCACCGCCAAAAAGGCAAAGGGCAGATAGATCAGCACCCCCGCAGGCAGGCAGAGGACCGCCGCCCCCATACAGCACCAGCTGATACGCCGCAGCGCCTGCACGGTTTGGGGGACAAAGACCTGCCCCTGTTCCAGCCGCTGTAAAAAGCGGTATAGATTGTACAACATCCAAAACGTCAGTGCGGCACACAGATACCCCAACACCAGCAGGGCCACCTCCACCACCGGGCCGGTATGCTGCAAGATATGGGTATCCACCAGCCAGCGCACCAACCACGGTCCCGATACCGTCATCACTACACTGGCCAAGATGGCCAACGCCACCACATAGCGAGTCAGGGTGATGCTTTTGTGGTCGTCCCATTGCCAACACTTCATTGCTCGATCGCTCCCGTCTTGTTCAGGTTAGCAGCAGTATAGCACAGGTATTATTGTTTTGCAAGCATTTTTTATTGTTTTTCGATAAATTTATCTTGTTATACGAAAAAAGTCCTGCTTGGCAGTACCAAGCAGGACTTTGTAGGATAGATTACGAATGCTGCCACGCAGGCTGCGGTGCGCTGCGCTCCATGATGGTTTCCCATGTCGAGGACATTTTATCGGCCAAACAAACCAGCACTGCTTCGCGGCAGCGGGGCACCCACATGGGGGTCAGCGGCCACATATGGCTTTGGATGATATTCTTCTCGGTTTCATTGAGGCGGAACACCGTCTCGGCATTGTACCGGGCAATCAGCGGATGCTTGAAGCCATGCCAACGGGTGATGTTGCGGCAGGCATGCCAGTCGTACAGATAGAAATCGTGCAGGAAGGCTCCCCGCAGCAGGCTGGCCTCCCGCGCACGGCACCCAAACCGCAGATTCAGCCAGTAGGCGATCCGCGCCACCCGCAGGCAATGTTCATAGGTTGTGACCGTTCCGTGCTGGATGAACTGCCGCATTTCCAAGGCGCTGGGATCATCCGCCACGCCGCAGAGCAGTTCTTTCATCCGTGTTTCTTCCGCCGGGGTCAGTTTACAGAACATAGGCACGCTCCTTTTTGCTTTCCTCGCTCCAACGGTTTTATTATACCGTCTGCCGCCCGGCACAGCAAGCACTTTTTCAAAATTTTACACATGGAGCCGCATTTTTTTACACTTGCGGCGGATTCTGTAAAGGTTTATCCGGTGGAATTTCCGCATCGGTACCGGGGTAACGCTCCACCGGCGTAGCCGACAGGGTTTCCAATTCTCTCAAAACGGCTTCGTTGTCGTCGTAGACCATCGGCAAAAAGACCCTGTGGTTGCTGCGGATGATCTTACCAAAGCCCGTCCAGTAGTTGGTGTGCTTGATTGCCGCACCGGAGGCTTCGTACACCGTGTCGATTCCCCCACACCACAAAACCAGAAAGCTCCGGTCGGGAAAATAGAGGATCCGATCCAGCAGCGAATAGGGCACCGAAGATTCATACCGCAGTCCGCGCCGCCCATCCCGACGATCCCGGTAGCTATAAATCAAGCGCTTGGGCTGCAGGTCCAGCTTGTCATCCCAGCGGCAGATTGCCACACCCCGGCAGGCAGCACGATCGTTTTTCCAAGTGATGATGGCGATGGGCCACAGGATCAGACCGGGCAGCAGCGCCGCAATCATCGTCCAGTTAACGCGCTGAAACGCATCTTCCCCGGCCGTTGCCAGATAGGCCCCCACGCCGCACACCAGTGGAATCGCCACCGCCAGCACAAGACGCCGGTTCCGAACCGGGCGGCGCTGGATCCAATAGGGCTCCAGCCGATAATCGCTGCGGTCATATTGCCGTTGCTTGCGAGGATTGGTATGGTAGATCATGGTCATCTCTCCTGCCGGGTGAGCAAAGCCACCGTTTCAATATGGCGGGTGTGGGGGAAGAGATCCACCGGTACAAACCGCTGGGCCCGATGCCCTTGCTTCCCGAAAAGCGCCACATCCCGGGCCAGCGTTTCGGGGTCACAGCTCACATAGACCACTCGCCGGGGCGCCATCCGCGCCACTGCCTCGATGCAGGCCGGGGTGCTGCCTGCCCGCGGCGGATCCAGAAAGACCACGTCGGGCCGCAGGTGTTCTTGGGCAGCTCGGGTCATCCAAGGGGTGGCATCGGCGCAGTAGAACCGCGCGTTTCGCAGCCCATTGCGGCGGGCATTGGCGATGGCGTCCCCCACCGCCGCCGGATTGCGCTCCACCCCGATCACCCGTCCTGCGGACGGTGCCGCACACAGCCCGATGGTACCGATGCCGCAGTAGGCATCCACCACCGTTTCCCGGCCGGTCAGCCCTGCCAGTTGGATAGCCGCCCCATAAAGCACTTCGGTCTGCACCGGGTTGACCTGATAAAAGCTGCGGGAGGAAATGGCAAACCGCAGACCACATAAAGTATCCAATACAAAACCGGGACCATAGAGGACTTTTTCCCGGTTACCCAACACCGCACTGGTGGCGGTGGGGTTGCAGTTGTGGACGATGCCTGCCACCCACGGAGCTGCCTTGCGCAGCGCCGCGCAGAAGTTCCGCGCCCCCGGCAAAGCAGGCCCCGGCGTGACCAATGTGACCAACACATGGTCATCCCGCGTGGCGCGCAGCACCACATGGCGCAGCAGTCCGGTCCCCCGGTCCTCGTCATAGGCGGTCCAGCGACAGCTTTGCGCCGCTTCGGTCACCGCCGCCAGCGTACGATTCAAAATCTGCTGTTGTAACAGGCAGTCCCCACCGGGCAGCACCCGATGGGTGCCCTCGGCATAAAGACCGCAGACCAGTTTTCCTTGCCGCATGGCGAAACTGGCGATGGCTTTGTTCCGATAATGCCACGGTTCGTCCATCCCCCGCACCGCTTCCACGGGGGCAAACCGCCCCAACAGCGTTTGCAGCCGCGCCTGTTTTTGCGCCAACTGCTGGGGATAGGGTGTGGTCAGCAGCGGACATCCGCCGCAGTGCTGGGACACATTGGGACAGGTCTTGTTCATCGCAGGGGTTCCTTTCCGGCAGATTTGCCCAAAACCGCTGGGTGTGCTACAATAAAAACAGCGCATCGGTCCCCCGCCGGGACCATACACTGGGATAGATCCCACACAAACGGAGGCAAACGGTATGAATGTACTTTTGATCAACGGCAGCCCGCACAAAAACGGCTGCACTTATACGGCCCTGAACGAAGTGGCCGGTGCCTTGCAGCAGGCCGGCATCGAGACTACTATCTTTCACATCGGGGCAGCGCCGGTAGGCGGCTGCGTAGGCTGCGGCGGCTGTGCCAAGGCCGGAAAATGTGTATTCGGCGGCCCGGTCGCCGAGGTCCTGCCGCTGGTAGAAAAGGCCGACGGCATCGTGTTCGGCGCGCCGGTTCACTATGCCACGGCAGCGGCCAGCATGCTGGGCTTTATGCACCGGTTAGGGATGAGCGGCGGCGCCTATCTGCGCCACAAGCCCGCTGCGGTGGTCACCAGCGCCCGTCGCGCCGGAACCACCACGGCGCTGGAAGCCATGGAGAAGATTCCCCAGTTCTTTGAAATGCCGCTGATCAGCTCCACCTACTGGCCCATGGTTCACGGCGGCAACGCCGAGCAGGCCCTGCTGGACGAAGAAGGCTGCCAGATCATGCGCAACTTGGGCCACAACATGGCGTGGATCCTGCGCTGCATCGAGGCCGGCAAAGCCGCAGGCATCGAAGCCCCGCAGGCAGAAAGCGGCAAGCGCACCAACTTCATCCGCTGAGAAATCTTTCCAAGGCCGGACGCACCGCGCGCCCGGTTTTTTGTTTTACCCCAGCAGCATCTGCACAGCCCATCCGTAGAGCTGCCAGCCCGCCAAGGCGAATCCGCCCCCAAAGGCAAGACCCGCCACCACATCGCTGGGATAGTGTACACCGGTAATGACCCGAGAAGCCGCAATCAGCAAGGCCAAGGCCACCAAGGCAATTCCCAAGGGCAGGCTGCAATGCCATGCCACTACGGCGATGGCCGCTGCCGAAAAGCAGTGGCGACTGGGCATACTGCGCCCCTTCTCTTTTTTAGGGAACAGAGGCTGATAGCCCATGGCTGTATAAGGCCGGGGACGGTTGATGCGGGTTCGCAGGGCACTGCCCAGCCAGAATGCTGCCGCCGGGACGAGCAGCGTCGGCAAAAACTGCGCTTGCCGGCGCGCCGCCAGCCAGAGCAGCAGTGCGCCATACAACAGATAGACCGCTGCCACCGCCCCACGGCTGACCAGATACAGCCCCCGCCGTGCGGCCGGACGTGCGTTGAACCAGCCGATGATCGCCCGGTATTGCTCTTCTTTCATGGACAGCCCCTCCTTGTTGGTATAAGGATAGCATCCCGCAAAAGGCTTGTCAAACCGCCGACCTTGTGTTTATAATAAAGTCAGTCTGGAAGAATACGGAGGATTTGCCTTTGTTTGGTTTTGCAAACGCCCTGCTGCTGGCTCTGTTTGCCGCAGCTGCGGTAGATTTGATAGCAAGCTGGCACCGCTGCGGCGGGCCTGCGGCGGCGCTGCGCTGCCTATGGAAGCAGGAACACCTGCTGTTCGGTCCATGGGGGGAGGCTGCCCGGCTGCGGTTGGGCCAGTATGCCTTCTGTTTGGGATTGGCCCTCTATGAGTTCACTGTGGTTTTTTGCAACAGCACAGCACGGGAGCATTGGCCTTGGCTGCAGGCACGAGTTTCCCCGGTGCTGGATACCGTGATGTACCTTGCCTTTTTTGCCAAGATTTTGCTGGGCACCCGGTACAACTGGCGCAATTTGGGCCTTGCCGGAGCGTTGTATTTTATTGCCCGCTGGGTGTATTTCAATGGGCAAAACATCTGGTTTTTAGGCTTGGCGGTGGTACTGCTGGCCGCCAAGGATGTACCGCTGCGCCGGGCCATGAAAGCCTTTTTGGGCTGCGGTGTGCCCACGCTGGCACTGGTAGAGATCCTGCATTTTGCGGGCATCCTTGCCCCCGGTGCCACCAGTGAACGGGACGGCAGTTATCGGCTGCTGTTCGGCTACGGACACCCCAACACCTTCGGCGGCATCGTGTTTGGTCTGGTGCTGGCATGGGTGCTGCTGCGCCGAGCCAAACTGCGCTGGGTAGAACTGGCCGGTGTGGCAGCGGTGGCAGTTTTTCTGCTGGTGGGGCCGGCCTCCCGCTCGGCAGCGCTTTGTATGCTGTTGCTGGCCCTTTTACTGGCCGCCGCCAAACTGGTCGGCCATCGTCCCGCCCCCAAACCGCTGGCGGCACTTTGCGCCGCGCTGGTGGCGCTGGTAGGCGCAGTCAGTATGATCTTACCGCTCTTTGTCATCAAGATCGGCCCTTGGGCCAACGCCATCGGCCCCGCATGGCTGCGCCGTCTGGATGAACTGCTGACCTGCCGAATCTCCCTTTCCTGGGCGGCCTACCGCATGTACGATGTGAAAATTGCCGGGCAGATGCTGATGGAATGGCCCATTTTGGACAACATCTTTGTCTATCTGCTCTACCAGTTCGGTCCGGTACTGCTGCTGATTGCCGCCGTATTGATGATGGTGGCCCTGTACGGCTACGCCCGCCGTGGCAGTTGGCAGGAGGTCACCTGTCTGGTGGCAGTGCTGCTCTACGGCTATATGGAAACGCAGGTTTTGCACATTACCAGCGACCCGGCGGCGCTGCTGCTCTGCGGTGCTATTTTTGCCGTGCCAATCTCCCGTTGGAACAACGAGTCGGAATCCTAACCCAAAGCAAAACGCGCATGCGGAATACCCGCATGCGCGTTTTTTGTATATTAGAACGGCCACAACTGCCATGTGGCAATGGGAATCTTAAAGGAAGCACCTTGCAGCATTTGTACAAGGAAACAGATGCCGCTGATGATATGCCAAAGCAGCGCTGCTGCACAGATGGCCAAACGCCCGCCCAAACAGGCCGTGCGGCTTCCTGCGCGCCACGCGGTCCAGCCCCGCAGCCAAGCACAAAAAGATTCCAAGAAAAAGATCCAGAAGCAGATAAAGGGCCCCCACCAGAGATTGGCATGACTCATCCGGTCTCCGCTTTCGATGATCAGCAGTGCCTCGGCCATCGCAATGGCAAAGGTCAGCAGGCTGAACCGGTAGCGGAAGTTCCCCCATGCACGGCGTCCCAGCAGCACCGCCACTGCGCCCACAAACACAAAGGAACGAACCAAGCCGCGGCGCGAGGCTTCGGTAAACAAGCCCCAAGAAATTTCGTGGGTGGCAAATTCCGCCGGGTCCACCTGAAATACCAACTGCAAGCCGCCGCTTTCCCCGCCGAAGAGCACCACGGATTCCAGCAGGCATAATGCAATGCTGGGCAGCACGCTGCATCCCACAAGGATTTCACACTTGAGGTTGGTGCCCCGGGTCCGCACAAGGTCTATTACCAACACCACCAAAAGTGCCGGTGCAAAGGCGAAAACCAAGCTCGCTTTAAATCCGGTTGCTACTGTAAGCAACACCGTATAAACCAACCAGTCTCGGCGGTTTAGCCCGCTCTCCATCTGCTGCCAAACACGGTAAAAACTCACCACCGCCAGCAACGCAAAAGGCGCCAGCATGATGTAGGTGGTATTATGGTAGTTGACACCGTTGACAGTACCCAGATACCAGTATCCGCCGCGGGGGATCCAGACCGCCTGCGACAGGTTGACGATCAGGCTAACGATCCATCGTACCGGGGCGGACATCTGCGGCGCGGCAGGACGCAGGGCCCAAGCAAATACCCCCATTGCGGCCACCTGAAAAATAGCCAACAACACCGCCATGCCCCACTCTTTGGCCAGTGCATAGGCCGGCGGAATCAAAAGATAGGCAAGGGTATAGACTTCCCCCCGCAGGGCTTCGTCCAGATGTTGGGGCAGGTCCGAGGGGAACCCCTCCGTGGCGCAGAGTTGATGGTAGTGCAGGCTGCACATTGCAACAAAGTATACCGCCATCAAAACAAACGCCAACAACCGTTGTCCCCATCGCTTTTGCTGTTCTTGCATATAGAAATCCTCTTTGCTAGAATCGGCGCCTTATTCCGCCGCCGTCAGTTGAATGCTGTCCCCCAGCACCGGATCGGTTTCGGGGATGGTCAGCCATAGGCCACCGTCCTCCGCGTTGCCGCTGACCAGTGACTGAACCGGTACGGTGTAGGCGGTTTCGGTGCCGTCGGCACTGCGGGTGGTATATTGCAGCACACCCTCCGTATCGGCTCGGGGCGGCAGATAAACTGTTACGCCGGTCACCGTTTCCAACGGCTCATCGGCCCCAAGCCCCAGCCACGCAATGTCGTAATTCTTATCGGCACCTCGTCCGATGCCCAACCGGTAGACAGTGGTTTCCTCATGGGATTCACCACGCCAAACCACCAGTGCATGGGCGTTGGTGTTGGTGTCGGCATAGCGCTGGAAAAACGCCTTCTGGGCTGTCAGGTTACCGCCCCATACGATGAAGTCGCAAACCACCGGATCCTCGGTGCCCACTTCGTCGGCAATACCGGCAGCCACCGCCTCACCAAAGACGGTATAATCCCGCCCGCCGCCCTCGTAGGAAGCTCGGGTCAGCGACCGCTGCCATACCACCGAGAACGCCATGCCTGCCGCCAGCAGCACGCTGACCACCGCCCGACGGCGGGGCCACCAACTTTTACGCCGGGCCCAGCGCAGCAGCCAGATCAATACGGCGGCTGCCATCAGGCCCACGCCGAACGATTCCACCGTCTGGGGAATATAGCCGTGCCGCCAGTCCACGTTGCCGTCCTGTTGATATTTAGGCGACACCGCAATGAGCAGCGCCGGGGCAGAGAGCATCGCCAATCCGGTAAGGAAAAGGATGCCGTTTTCCTGCGGGGTGGGCAGCCGATCCAGCGCGGCCAACACAAGGATCACCGCCACAGCCAGCACCACGCCACAGATCACATCGGAAACTTCCACCGGACCGGGTCGCATTTTGCCCGCGATCATAGCGTTGAGGGGGAACCCTGCCGACATCTGCATAACCCAGGTCCGCAGAATGGCCACCAAATCGAAATTGGGAGAAATGCCTTCCAGATTGGCGGCATCCCCCGCCAAAATTCCCGCAGCACGCAGGGCGTTGACCACCCGCGCCCCCACATTGAAGGCCAGCGCAGCCCCCTCCCCTGCCAAGATAGGCAGGCTGAGACGCAGGGCCGGGCGCACCTTGCCGGTGTAGAGCCATGCCAGCCCGAAGAGCGGCACAATATACACAAAGCCGATCTCAAAAGTGGCGCAGGCGTGTAACGCGCAATACGCCGCTATCACTGCCCAGCGTTTATGGCCGGTGTCCTGCCAGCGCAGCACGCACAGCCCCGCCACCAGCACCGGCAGCAAGGTGCTTTGCACCAAAGCGCCGTAGGAATACAGGCTGTTGCCGGTGGAGTCCTGCCAAAGCGAAAACATCATAGGCATCAGGCAGAAGCACAGCATGCCCAATTTTTTGTTATGGGTCGCCTTGCCCACCAACCAACCGGTCAGGGCAATATCGGCGTAGGTCCAAGCCAAAATATAGAGCCTATACCCCACCAAGTCGCCCAAAAAATAGCTGGTCCAACCAATCAAAGGCGGAGAAGAAAAAGGCCGGAACCGCCCTGCCTGCAACAAAAACTGGGGCAAAACCGACTTCCAGTTCATGAGCAGAACGTCCCAGAAGGTATGGTGGGTAGCATAGTAATAGTTTTGCAGGTTGATGATCTCGTCATCGCCGCCCAGCTGGGCGCAGGTGGTGATGCTCAGGTACCACCATCCCGCCGCAAAGGACAACAGACATACCGCCGGCCAAAACCAGCGCTTTTCCGTCCAACGTTTCAGTTCCATCGGTTATTCTCCGTCACGTTCAGTCCAGCGGAATGTAGTAGACAAGCCCGCTTTCGTGGGCGATCACATCCCCTTCTTCGCAGCCAGCCGCTGTCATGAGATCCTCCAGCGTTTGCTGCTGTTCCGCTACCGCGTAACCGTCCAGATCCAGATAGATGCCTGCCACGCCTTGCGCCCGCAGTTCCGCTACCATGGCGTCAGGTTCCAACTGGCTGGTCTCTTGATACCAGACACCGTTCTCGGTACCGTATCCGGCACCGTAACTAAACCGCAGCGTGTCGCTGTGCAAGGGGCCGCGCAGCAAGGTATAATCCCACATATTGTTGAGGGATCCATTCTCAAAATTCTTCATATAGGGCAGTTGGAAGATCACTGCGCCGTCACCGGCTTCCGCTTCCACCTGTTCCATAAAGGCAGCATCCTGATACCAAGTGGTCTGGACCTTCTCATAGTTGGGGGTAAACAGGCCCTGCTGTTCCCAGTAGCTGTACCCCATGACGACCACCAGCACCACCGCAAACAAGCGTTTTGCCCGGCCTTTTCGGGTTTGCAGACAATGTTCAGCCCAGAGCCCCACTGCCAACAAGGCCAAAAAGGCAATATAAGGGCTAATACGGTTGTACCCGCGGATATAGCGCACCAGAATGCCGATCAAGCCGCCGAAGCTGGCAATCGAGGCCAACAGCAGTGCCGCTACGTTCAGACGCCCCAACAGCCAAACCCGGTCCCCCAGACGAGGGGTCTGAGTCTTACCGGACTGCCAATCATGGTTTTTGAAGAGCAGCACCAGCAGTACAAGAAAGCCCACCACGCCCACAATGCCCAGATAACCGTAGGCATTTTCGTTGTACATGGGGCCTTCGTCGGTGGCCAGCAGATGGAAATACTGTTTGAGCCATTTGGCCAGTTTATCCCAGCCGTACCCATTGGGCGAGAGCAGTAAGCTGCTGATCCGCAGGCTGTAAATGTCAGCGCCGATAGGGCTGCGATACACGCCATTGGTCAGGGTGCTGCCCACCCCAGCCAGCATCCCCAATACCATGGGGAAAAAGTCAGGGATCATCCACGCCACAATCTCGGCAATGGTCAAAAAGCAGGGCACACCGGCGGCCAGTTTCCGGTCCCGCAGGATCAGGCACAGCGCCGTGATGCAGAGGAAAAAGCAGGTAAAATAGGGGTAGTACGCCGCACCGTTGTTGGCGATTCCCCATGCAAAGGCAATGGCCAGCCAGTTGCGCCGATTGCGGAAAAAGCCCTTGCCCGGTCGGGCAAAGGTGGGATCCTCGGCACACCACAGACAAAGCAGAATCGAGAACGGCACAAATTCCACAGCGGCCAGCATCATATGTCCGGCCAACCGTTGCTGCACATAGGGGCAGATGCCAAAGGTCACACCGAAGGCAAACGCCAACCAACGCCGCATGCCCACCATGCGAAACACCGCATAGCCGGCCAAAGCATTGGCGAAGGGAATGACCAGCACGTACAGGTTAAAGACGATGCCGGTATCCTTGGTAAACAGCCCTACGAAAGCCACAAACAGGTCGTAGATCAGGTCATAGTTGGGTTCGTAGGGGCTGGGCGGCTGGTAGAAAGGCCACCCCAGCGACTGGGTCAGTTCGCCGTAGCTGCGCTGCACCTGCCCTACCCAGTAGATGCCGTCGCCGCCGTAGAGCATTGGCACATGCCAGTCCAGCCGCCAAAGCTGAAAGAAAAAATACTCCGTCAAAGCGATGGCGGCGATCACCAAAAGGATCATGCCGCCTTCCTGCAACAGATTTTGCTTTTTGTGTAACGTCATAGGGTTCCTCATTCGCCGCGCTGCATAGCGGCCACATAGGCGTCGCAAACTTCCTCCGCCGGGCCGTCCCCCCGCAGATGGCCATGGTCGATCCAGATGGCCCGCTTGCAGAGCTGTTTGACCTGATTGATGTCATGGCTGACAAAGAGCAGCGTCGTGCCGCCGGACAGCATCTTTTCCATGCGCTGATGGCATTTTTGCTGGAACATAAAATCGCCTACCGACAGGATCTCGTCACAAGCCAGAATTTCGGCCTCCACTTCGGTGGCAATGGAAAAGCCCAGCCGGGCGATCATACCGCTGGAGTAGTTTTTCACCGGCACGTCCACAAAGTCCCACAACTCGGCAAAGTCGATGATATTTTGGAAATGTGCCTCCATATACTCCCGGTCATGGCCCAGCACTGCCCCGTTGAGAAAGACGTTTTCCCGGGCGGTAAGCTCCAGATCAAAACCTGCGCCCAGCTCGATAAGCGGGGCAATTTCGCCGTTGACACGCACAGTTCCCCGTGTAGGATACATGACCCCCGCGATGAGCTTGAGCATCGTGCTCTTGCCGCTGCCGTTGCGGCCGATCAAGGCCACCGATTCCCCCTGTTCGATGGAGAAGGAAACATTTTGCAGGGCGTAGAACTCATTGAAAAAGAGCTGATGTTTCAGCAATTTGACGGTGTATTCTTTAAGGGTCTCGGTTTTTTCCTGCGCCAGATTAAAGCGCATCGAGACGTCTTGCACCTGAATGATGGGCATAGCGAGCGGCTCCTTACAGATACAGAATAAAGTTGCGCTGCAGCTTGCGGAAGGCCGCGAGCCCCAGCACCATCATGACCACTGCACTGGCAATGCAGGCGAACCAAGTATTGGGACCGGGCACAAAGCCATACATAACCAGACAGCGCAGGCAGTTGACATAGTGATACAGCGGGTTGAATTTAACGACCTGCTGCATAAAAAGAGGCAGCTGCGAGAATGGATAGAAGAGCGGGGTGGCGTACATCCACGCCATAGTCAGAATGCCGTACAGATACTGCAAATCCCGGAAGTAGACCGCCAGCGCCGACAAAAGCAGCGCCATGCCGCAGCAGAACAAAAACAGAAGCAGCAGCGGTGCCCAGACCAACAGCAGCGTGGGGTAGATGGGCGACCGGGTGATGAGCATGACCAACACGATGGCAGTCAAGCTGAACAGCAGGTTTACAAAGCTGGACACCACCCGGCTGATGGGAAAGATAAACTTGGGCACGTACACTTTTTTGATCAGGGAAGAATTGCCCAGTACGCTGCCCATACCCATATTGGTGCTTTCGTTAAAGAAGCTGAACAGCGTATTGCCGCAGATCAGATAAAGCGGATAGTTGGGAATATCCCAGCGGAACATGTACGAAAAGACCAGCGTTTGCAGCAGCATCATAAGCAGCGGATTGAGGATGCTCCACACGTAGCCCAGAAAACTGCGGCGGTATTTGACCTTGAGGTCACGGGTGACCAATTCCCGGATCAGCGGGCGGTATTTCTTGAAGTGGCCCCAGCTGGTGCGCAGCTGGCCTTGGGGTTGGTGTTGCATGGGTTCGGTTCTCTCCCCTATTTTTTACAGTTTAAACGGCGTGTCGCCGGCCAGACCGTCGGCACGCAGCATATTTTCCATCACGTCGATGTCGGCGCTGACATCCAGTGCATCCTCCTGAAAGAGCTGATCCAACTGGGTTTCAAAGGCGTGCACCAGCGTGTCCATCGTCTGCTCAATGCGGCGTTTGGACTCGGTGATATTCTCTCCTTCGACCCCCTGCGCATCCAACTCCGCGTAGGTTTGCAGCAGCTTTAAGGAGGTCGGCAGATAATAGTCCATGAACTTGCGCATCCGGGGCAGTTTATCAGGGTCGGCCTTGGCTTGCTCGAAAATTTTGGCCGAGACTGCCTCCAACCGGCTGATCTTATCGCTCATCTCCTCGTCGGGGATGGCGTCGTTGACCCGGCGCAGTTCCTCTAAGATTTTTTGGTATTGGTCCTTTTCCTCGGCGGCAGGCTTTGCCTTGCGCGGCTTTTTGGGGGTCGGTTCCGGCGCTTTGCCTTCCACCACCAGATACCGGCGGCGCATATCCAGATAGGCATCGGGGCCAAACACCCCGTCATCGATGCAGTTTTCCAGATGCTTACAGCACTTCTCGTAACTGCAGGGCACAGCCGCAGCAATGTCGGCAATGGGCATGTTTTTGGCATCCCCCACGATGTTGTCGATCTTTTTGCGCATCCGGCGATTGGTGCGCACGGTATGCGCGCCAAACAGGCACCCTACGCCGCCGGTCAGCATCATCAGGACAGGGATCATCTCTTCCAACACCCAAGTCCAGTAATATCCGCCTTCCACCAACGCATCGGGCAGCCAATACATGCCGTCAGGCAATGCCAGCAAACCGCAGATCAGCAGGGCCACACCGGCGATGGTCAAACCTGTGATCAAGCCCTGACCGCCCTCCTTTTTAGGAGTCGCTGCCGGCTTCGCCTTATTGGCAGAGCGCTCCTCTTGGGCATAGACAGGGGTTTCTGTTTCCGTATAGACCGGTTCGATCGGGATGGACATATCTTTTCGGGTCCGCCGCCGGGCTGCCTCCTCAAAGCCGCCCAACCGCCCATTGCGCATGGCACGGTTCAGTATGAGGAAGACGATTCCCAACGGCCACCACACCACAAAACCGATGACAATGGCCCACCACGGGAACTGGAAGGGGCCGTCGCCGCGATGGTATTCGTCCTTGCTGTACCGGTTTTGGTAGCGGTTGCCGCTGCCGCTGTAAGGATGGTTGGGATCGGTGTAACGGGGGTCTTCGTCCTGTTTGGGCATACTCTCTCCTCTTTTGCTCAGGGAATGTCGGCCAACAGTTGTTTGACTTCGTCGCTCAAATAGTAGGTGCTGCCGGCCTGATAGGGGTTGTTTTTATTATAAGGCACATGGGTACACAGATAGCTGACCCACTTGTTGTATCCCGAAACGGTCAGATGGACGCCGTCGGGCTGGGCATAGTCGGTAAGCAGATACCCGGATTCATCACTGAACTCGGCGTTGAGGTCGAGGAAATAGCAGCCCCGCTCCACGCACATCTGCTCAATAGAGGCATTGATGGAAGCCAACCGATCCGGCGCCAGACCGGGCGCGTCATCCTCCACCTTTTCCTGCGTGGCAGACAGAACCGACTGAACATACAGGGCCGTGTTGGGCAAGGCCGCCTGCAGCTCGTCCAGCATACGGCCATAATAGTTCAAAAAGCTCTCGTCGTTGCCGGTGGATACCAGCGCGTTGGTGCCGATCAAGATATACAGTTTGGCGGGCTGAGCATTGGTAAGCACATCCATCGCCACTTCTTCGCCCCGGTCGGGGTTTTCTACCGTGGTGCGGTTGACGATGCTGTTGGGGCTGACGCCCTCATAGCCGCAGATCAGCGCCCCGCCTACGTCGATGTTATATTCACTTTCACAGAAGCCGGCGGTCAGCGAGTCACCCAGAAAAGCCGCATCGGCAAACCAAGAGGTATCCACCCGGCCAAATTCCGGCAACGCCGTGGGCGCCGACGGAACCGCCGTATAGGTATAGCCCGCATCTGCGGTTTGTTCCACCGGGCCCACATTGCCCCAGTTCAGTGTCTGCGTGGCGGTTTCGCTGTTGCCGGAACCGCCGTAAGGCAGCGGGGCCACCAACTGGGCACTGCCGGTGGGGGTTTCCTCGACGGGGGCCGGCTCACCGGTCACGCTGCGGGGCAAAAGCAGGGTGATAATGCCGGACAGCAGCAAAATGCCCCCTACCGTACCCGCAAAAAAGGTGCGGCGGCGACGACGGCGGCGCTCCCGGGCACGGCGGGCAGCCGCCCGCTGCTGTTCCGGCGTAAGCGGACCGCGGCGCGCAGCGCGCTGTGGGTCGGGACGGCGCGGGGCATCCGGCCGAGCCCATCCGTCCTGCCAGTTGTATTCCGATTCCGGCTGAGACCGCCGCGGGCGGTCCCGGTCGGGACGCTGTGGGTTCGCCATGGGCACTTTCCCTCCTCCACAGGCAAATTTGACTATATTCAGTATGATTATAGCACAAACCGGCCGATAAAAACAGAGGCAAACGCAAGATTTTACCGCTCTGTCAACTGTGCCACGCTTTCGTCGTTCCAACGGCAAAAATTCATCTCTTCGCGACATCTGTGCCCGGTCTTACCGCTGGCTAGCGGCCCATTTTTCTCTTTTGCTGGTGCGCCACCATCGCGATCAGAGGCCGCCGGGGCACCAGACGGCTCAGCGTCATACCGACAGCCATCATCGGGCCCGGCACAATGATGGTCTTACGGCGGCGGATTCCTGCCAGCGCGCTGCGCACGCAGGCCTGTGCCGAAATACCGGGCAGTGCAAACTGTACCTGTGCCACCGCATTGAACTCGGTATTCACCGGCCCGGGGCAAAGGCATCCCAAATAGACCGGACTGCGGCGTGCCCGCAGTTCTGCCGCCACCGACTGGGTCAAGCTGACCACATAAGCCTTGGTGGCATAGTAGGTGGCCATATAGGGTCCTGCGGGAAGCAACCCTGCGCTGGACCCTACATTGAGCAAGGCGCCGCCGCCCTGCTTCTCCATCTTTTGGACCATCCCTTTGGTCAGGATCTGTACCGCCCGTACATTCACATCCACCATCTGCAATTCCTTGGCAAGGTCCACCTGCTCAAACACCCCGCAGGCACCAAATCCGGCGTTGTTGATAAACAAATCTACCCGGCGGTCCTGCAAAGCGTCCAGCAGCCCCAGACAAACCTCTGTCTGGGACAGATCCGCCGCAAGGACCTCGCACCGGGTGGGCAACTCCTTTGCCAAGGCTTCCAATCGCTGGGTCCGGCGGGCAACCAGCAACAGGTCGTACCCTTGTGCCGCCAGTTGGCGGGCAAATTCCGCCCCAATGCCGGAGCTGGCACCGGTGATCACTGCAAAAGCTGCCATGGCAGCCTCCCTTCTATAACAAAAACCGACCCGCGCAATGCGGGCCGGTTCAAACGACACGACTTAATGGCGACGTCCTACACCGCCGCCGCGGCTGGAACCGCCCCCCGGACGGAATCCACCGCCGGAACGGCCTGCCCCGCCGAAACCACCGCCACGCGGCGGACGAGGAGCACCTCCGAAACCACCGGGACGAGGACCACCCGGACGAGGACCGCCAAAGCCGCCGGGGCCCGGACCAAAACCGGGCGGGGGCGGCGGCGGGCGCCGAGGACGGCGCGGCCGGGATGCACGGCCCAAGCTGTACCAGAACAGACCGTTGGCAACCCCACCGCCACGAGGCGGACGGGGCCCAGAGCCCCGGGGCCGGGTCAGGCTGGCCAGCAATGCGATGACCAACAGCACGGCAAAAACAATCAAAAGCACCGTCACAAAGCTGATGCCTCCCCTCTGCTGCGGAGCCGGAGCCTGTGCGGCATTGTCCAGCGTGGAAACCGGAATGCCGTAGATGGTACACAGTTCCTCGGCAATGGCCCGCACCGTCTGCTGGGTGCCGGTATCATAGTCCTGCTTGACCCAGTTGGGTTCCAGATCTTCGTCTAAAATGGTGCCCAGTTTGCTGATGGGGAGCTGGGTCTCCAATCCAGCGCCACGGGTCACAAAGTAGTCATCCTCCCCCGGCACCAGCAGCAGCAACACACCGTTGTCCTTATCGGCAGACCCCAGTCCCCATGCATTCAGCACGTCATAGGCGTACCCTTCCATGGTGGAATTGCCGATGTACTCGGTGGTATATACGCCGATCTGCGCGCCGCAGGTGTTTTGCAGCGCCACCGAAAGGCCCTCTACATACTCCTCCGTGTCGGAGGAAAGGATATTGGCATAGTCGTTGACGGCGGTGTTGGGGTCCAACTCCGGCGCCGCCAACGCCGGGAGCGCCGTCACCGCCAGCAGGCAGAACGCCGCGGCGGTGGCCGCGATGCGGCGAAGGTATCTTTGCATGTCCTGTTTCCTCTTCAAGTTCCTGTGGTTACGGTTCCTCCATCGCTGGGGGCGAAGGTCTGCAGCGTACCTGCATCCCACAAGCCCGCAAGCACCTTAGCGGGGAAGCCCGAAACCGTCTCGTTGTAGGCCTCAGCCTGCGTGTTATACTCGGCTGCCGCCCGTTGGATGGTCGCCTGTGCCGACGTGAAACTATCGTACAGGTCGTCCAACTGTCCTTTGGTTTTGGCATCAGCCGTATCGGCAGCCGCGGTGTACAAAAGGTCCACCGCCCCTACCAACGTGGTGTTGCAGCTATACTGCACTGCCGGCTGGGCTGCGTCCGCCTCGGCATTCCAACGGTCCAGCGCCGCCTGTGCGGCCTGTACATCGGCATCCGCCTCCCCCAGCACGTTGGAGGCCACCCGGATCAGGCTGGCAGCCGCGTCGGTCTGGGTGGCAAAGTCCCCCTGTATGCTGTGGCCATATTCATCCTGCTGGGTCGTATAGATCTGAGCTGTGCGGCTGCGCAGCCCTTTCAGCCGCGCACCGCCGATGCCGAACACCGACACCAGCGCCAAGACCACAAGGGCCAGTACTGCCGTGGGACGTTTTTTGGCCGGCGGCGGCAGTTTGGTTTCCACTTCGCCCAGCACTTCCAGCTGGGGACCGTGGATGACAAAAGTTTCCTGTTGTTCGAGTTGCATGACAGCTCCTCTGCTGCGATGGGCCGCCTAAGCGGTCAGGCGTTGATCTCCAGCAATTTGGCGCGCAATTCGCCTTCGATGCGGCCCAGTTCCTGCTCGGCATTGGCCCGCTTGGCTTTGCCGTCGGCGCGGATCTTGTTCAGTTCATCCAGCGTTTCGATGAGCTGCTTGTTGGTCTGCTGCAGCGTCTCGATGTCCACGATGCCCCGCTCCGACTCCTTGGCAATGTCGATGGTGCCCTGCTTGAGGGTAGCGGCGTTGCGCTTGAGCAATTCGTTGGTGGCGTCGGTCACCGCCCGCTCGGCCTTCATAGCCTCCTGACTATGGGCAATGCCCAATGCCAGCACCATCTGGTTTTTCCACAGCGGAATGGTGTTGACGATGGTGGTCTGGATCTTTTCCGCCATCATCGTATCGTTGGACTGGATCAGCCGAATCTGCGGTCCCATCTGGATGGAAACATTGCGGGTCAGTTCCAGATCGTAGAGCTTTTTCTCAAACCGGTCGCACAAGTCCGCCAGATCTCGGGCTGCCTGCGCATCCTCGGGCAGCTGGGTACGCTGGGCTTTCTCCTGCGCAGCTTTCAGCTCGTTGCTGCGCACGGCGGCCAGCTTTTTCTTGCCCGCCAGAATATACATGGTCAGCTCTTTGAAATAAACCAAGTTGAGCTGATACATCTTATCCAGCATGGTGATATCCTTCATCAGGGTGACCTGATGATCCTCCAACTGGGCACGGATGCGCTCCACATTTTTGTCGGCGCTCTCGTAGCGGGTCTTGAGCTGCTCGATGTTGTTGCCCGCCTTCTTGAAGAAGCCGAAGATGCCTTTGGGCTGTTCGGCGGTGGCGTCAAAGCCTTGCAGCTCCGCGATCAGCCCGGTGATCAGGTCCCCGGTCTCCCCCATGTCTTTGGTCTTGACCCGGGAAAGGGCGGTCTCGGAAAAATCACTGAGTTTCTTCTGGCTGGCCGCACCGTACTGCAGCACCATCTGGGAGTTGGTGATGTCGATCTTCTCGGCAAAGTCGTCCACCATCTTCTGCTCTTCCGGGCTCAGCGGCGTATCTTCCACCTTGACCGGTTCCGCCTGCTTGGCCTCTTCTACCGCCTTCTCTTCTGCGGTGGGGTCAAGCGTCAGGCTCGGGGTTGCATCCAGCGTCAGGCTGGGGGCTGCGGGCACGTTCAGATCCAATTCCTTGCTCAGGTCAGCCATAGGAGTTCCATCCTTTCTCATCTTTCATCATTATTTGGTCAAGTTTTGACTTTTCAAAATGCTGTCCAGCACTTCAATGTCGGTAGAAATATCCATTGCTTCCGCACTGTACAGTGCATCCAGCTGATTTTCAAACGCCTTGGCGGTGGTGTCGGCGTTACGGCGCAGATCGGTGAGGATCTGTTCGGCGTTTTCGCCCCGGACACCGTTTTTCTCCAAATTGGCATAGGCGCTCATCAGCTTGACCACCTCTGGCAGATAATACCGCGCAAAACGGTCGATCTGCCGCGCCTTATCGGGGGCACCTTCCACCACCGAAACAATGCTGCGGCCGGCTTTCTCCATCCGGTCCATCGCCCGGGAAAGTTGTGTATCGGGGATGGCGTCATTCAAGGCATGCAGCGCATCCAGATTGGCCGTGATGCCATTGAGCATAGCATCCACTTCCTCGCTGCCGGTGGCATAGGGTACCAGCGTGCGCACTACCCGCATGGGGCACAAACGCCGGGCAACCAGATAGACCACCGCACTGCTCACTGCCACAATGGCCAGATTGCCCACCGTGTAGGGCGGGAATAACAGCGAGGCCACCGGCCATGCCAAAGCCGCCAAATACAGCGGCAAAACCGGGCGGACCTGCTTTTCCTCCCATTTGCTCATGGCGCCTTTTCCTCCTGATGAAATAATAGACCTATTATAGAACAAAAACCGCTTTGTTTCAACCGTGCAGTTGTAAAAAAGGTGCTAACGCCGTTCCCCATGCCTGCCGCAGTTTTTCCATCGACCACGCCGCATTGGCTGGGCTGGTACTGGGCAAAACGGTGGCAGGCAATCCGGTCAGCGGCTGGGCATACCGGGCATACACCCGGCCCGACGCCGCCCCATTGCAGAACACCGCCTGTACCCCCAACTGACGGATCAGCGCCGCCACATCGTTGGGCTCCACATTGCGGATGGACGCATCGGATGCACCCCGAATATCGCAGGCGCCGATGGTATCCCACACCGCCAGATGATGGCGCAGGATGATGGCCTTTTTGGCTTCCAAGTCGTCCCAAGCAGGGGGTGCTTCCCCGGTAATCGCGGCCATCAGCGGCCAGAATCGGTTCTGCGGATGCCCATAAAAGAACCCCTGTTCCCGGCTTTTGGGGCTGGGAAAACTGCCCAGAATCAGTGCCCCGGCCTGCGTCCCATGCAGCGGTGGCAGCCCCGGCCCCACATGGGTGTAGGCGGCCTTGGTCACCGCCATCTTAAAAAGCCTCCGGCCACAAGCGGCGGCAGAGTTCCGCCACCCCGAAGGGCGCAGCATCCGGTCCCACACAGTCGGCAGCCGCCTTAGCCGCTGCGCTGCCGTTGGCCATCGAAATGCCTAGTCCGGCGGCTTGCAGCATGGACACGTCATTGTCGCCATCGCCTACCGCCACACAGTCCGCCGGGGTCAGGCCCGCCAACTGGGCCAGTTCGCACAGGCCCCGCCCTTTGTCCACCCCGGTCTGGGCGATGTCACAGCCGTTGCTGCCGGGATAGGAGTAGAGAAATTGCAGGCCCAGATACCCATACTTTTGCTGGAACTGTTCGGCCCGTTCCCGGGGCGCGAACCCGAAGGCGCCGAAAGGCATTTCCACCAAATGGTGGTCCTGATCTTCGCCGTCCACGATGTTGTTATGCAGATTCTTGGCTTTTTCCCGCTCCATAAACGTTTCATATCCCAGATAGGCATAGTTTGCGTCATGGAATGTGAAGCGCAGCGGCAGCTCATAATCCTCAAAGAAGTCTACCAGCGCATACATTTCCTCGTTGGTCAGGCGGTGCAGCGCCAGTTCATTGCCCTTACCGTCCAACAACTGGGCACCCCCGGCGCAAACCCAATAATCGGGTTTTACCGAGCGCAGCAGTCCTTTACCCACACCGGTACGTCCCCGCCCGGTGGCAATGGCGATCTTCACCCCGGCCCGCTGAACGGCGTTGACTGCGTCGGCGTTTTCCCGCGGGATGCGCTCGCAGCCATCGGGGCGCAGCGTACCGTCTATATCCAAAAGCAACAGCTTATATTTCATGAAAATTCCCTCCCGGGGGTATTATAACAAAGTCTACCGACTTCCCGCAAGGCATATTGTAAACAGGGGTGATGCAGATGCGGGGTGGTTTGGAGTTGGCCCAATCCAAGCGCCGTTGGCGCTGGGGAGTGGGAATCGTAGCGGCACTGTTGCTCCTAGGGAGCGCGCCCTGGCTGGCAGCCGCCTTTCCTGCCGGGTGGAGCTATCTGGACCGGCTTTTGGCGTCCCACGTTGCCCCTCGGTATGAGGAGCGGCTGGCAGACCTGACCGAGCAGAATGCCGCCCTGCATCATCAACTGGCTACGGCTGAAGCCGCTTTGGCAGAAAACGAAGCGCTGCGCAGGCTGCTGGACAGTCAGCGGGTAACGGGCAGTTGGCAGCCCGCTCGGGTGGTAGCACGGCAGCCCAATAGCGCCACGCTGGCTTGTACGGCAGCGGAAGGAGCTGCCGTGGTGGACCCGCAGGGGCGTTATGTAGGGCGTGTGGTGGAGAACCGCCCAGACGATACCTGCCGAATCGCCTTTGCCGGCACCGAGGAGAGCCCCTGCGCCGGACTATCCGGCAACTTTTCCGGGTTGTTGGCGCGGCACGGCGGCTGGGTTTTGACCGGTCTGCCCGCCGACTGCGGCTTGCCGGCAGGCACCGTAGTCACCACCCCCGGTGGGTATTGGCTGGGTACGCTGGCCGAAACGCCGCAGCCTGACGGCGACGGACTGACGGCCTCTGCGGCTTTGCAGGATACTGCCGACCAGAACAGTCTGGTGTTTTTTGTAAAAAAATGATTGCCATTTCGACAGAAATCGCCTATACTGGGAATACTATACAGGGAGGTGTTGCACCATGGCAAAACGACAAACCGGCCGCTCGACCGGCCGGGGGCGCATCGCGGTGTTGCTGATTTTATGCTGCGTCGTCTTTGTGCTGTTTTTTGCGCGGCTGGCTTGGATGCAGTTTGCCATGGCCGACCACTACGCGGAAAAGTTGGCCGAAGCCAGCTCCGCCAGTTACACCGTGGAGCAGCACGCGGCGCGAGGGGCGATCACCGACCGCAACGGGGTGGTACTGGCTCGAGATACCACCGTATACGACTTATATCTGCGGATCCCGGCACCTCCGGGCAGCAATTTACAGGAAACCGTACAAACAGTGCAGGCCATTACAGGCGGCAAGGATGTGGAAACACAACTTGCCGCCTTTTGTTCTGCCGTTTCGGCGGGGGAACTGTTGGTCATGGAATCGCTGAGCAGCGACCAGATGACGGCTATCTACCGTGCCGGTTTGGTGCAGAGCGGTGCCGCGCGGCTGGCAGCCCGCGGCGTGCGGACCTGGCCGGAGGGCGCTCTGCTGCCCCATGCGCTGGGATTCACGGGGCCGATCACCGCCGAGCAATGGCCCGCCGCCCAAGAAAAAGGGTTGGCTATGGACAGCATTGTGGGGCAAAGCGGCTTGGAGGCCGCCTATGACGACCTGCTGCGCGGGCAGGACGGACAACTGCTCATCAACACCGGTTTGGATGGTGCGGTGCGCACCACGGTGCAGCAAAGCTCGCCTACGCCGGGGGCCACACTGGTGCTGACGCTGGACGCCAAGCTGCAAACCGCCCTGCAGCAAGCGCTGGAGGAGCGGATCCAGACGCTGCGGACCACCGCTGCAACGGGCGGCGGACGGGAAACAACTGCCGGGGCCGCCATCGTGGTAGATGTGAAAACCGGCGGAATCCTTGCCGCTGCCAACTGGCCCAACTACGACCTGACCCAGTACCGCACCGACTACGCCGCCTTGGCTGCCGACCCCGCCGCTCCTTTGCTGGATCGGGTCTTTCAAGGGCTGTATGCGCCGGGGTCCGCTTTCAAACCTGCGGTGGCGGCTGCCGCCCTGACCGCGGAGTTCGACCCTAACGATACCGTCAACTGTACGGGACGGTATCTCTATTACAGCGGGTATCAGCCCGGCTGCCTGCAATACGGCCACGCCGGGCCGGTAGACCTGCGCACCGCATTGGAACATAGCTGCAATATCTTCTTCTACGATGTAGGACGGCGTCTGGGAGTGGACACCTTCAGCGCCATGGCCCAGCAGTTGGGACTGGCAAGCTCCACCGGCGTGGAAGTCAACGAAGCCGCAGGTCGCTTGACCTGGTCCCGCGACGACAACTATCAGGCCGGGCTGACCCTGATGGCAGCCATCGGGCAAGGCAACACCGCCGTGACCCCTGCCCAGTTGGCCGTTTATGCCGCCACCTTGGCCAACAACGGGCAGCGCCCCACCCTGCATTTTGCCGACCATGCTGTAAACACCGCCACCGGGGAAACGGTGTGGCAGTACCAGCCCCAGTTTACAGCCGTGGCGGGCGGCGAAACCGTTTTTGGTCCCATCCGAGACGGCATGAAGCGGATGGCGCAAACGACCCGGGTACTGCGGGAGGCCTCGGTGGTCTGTGCGGCCAAAACCGGCAGTCCCCAACGGGCCGAAACCCTGCCCAACGGCAGCCATTACGTCAATTCGGTGCTGATCGGCTATGCCCCGGCAGATGACCCCCAGATCGCGGTGGCCGTAGTTCTGGAATACGGCGGCGGCGGATCTAACGCAGCTCCCATCTTGCGGTCCGTGCTGGATGCGTATTTTGGCTGAAACGTTTTATGAATGGGCGATTTCTCCATTTTTTACACATCATTCTAAACAGTTCGTTGTTAAAACGTTCAAAAATGCGTAATTTTTTTTAATCAAAAAGCCAGTTGTCGCAGTAGACAAAGTGTGTTAGAATATGAATGAGAGAGTGTCGCGGTTCTGGCGGCCACGAATACAGGAGGCGCGCCTTTTGAACGCACAATGTATCATGATCTGTTCCGGCAAGGGCGGTACCGGCAAAAGCACCGTTTCGGTATTACTGGGTGCCGCGCTGGCACAGCTGAGCCGCAAGGTCTTGCTGGTGGAACTGGATTCCGGTTTGCGCAGCGTGGACATCATCGCAGGTGTTTATGGCCGGACTGTCTATGATATTGAAGATGTTCTTTGCGGGCGGTGCGAAGCCAACAAAGCCATTGTACCCAGCCCGCTATACCCCGGGCTTTCAGTCATCAGCGCCCCGTACGAAGGTGGCGCCGTGGAAGCGGCGCCCTTGGGCAGACTGCTGATGGCTGTACGCCCGTATTTTGATTTTGTCTTGCTGGATACCGCCGCCGGTATGGGCGCGCCGTTTACGGCCGCTGCCTCGGTAGCCGACAAAGCCCTGCTGGTGCTGACGCCCGACCCTGTGGCGCTGCGGGACGGCAAGATTGTGGCTGACCGGCTGTTGTGCGGCGGCCGCCCCCAGAGCGCGGTGCGCTTGGTGATGAACCGCATCACCCGGGACAGCTTTGGGAAACGGGCAGCAGTTTTTGATTTGGATGAATGCATTGATACCGTCGGTGCCCAGCTGCTGGCGGTCATTCCCGAGAGCCGAGAATTACAACTGGCCGGTGCACAGGGTTCGATTCCCCCTTCCGGCGATCCAGCGGTGATCGCCGGGCAGGCCATGGCCAAACGTCTATGCGGACAACGTGTTCCGCTTACCTTTTAAATGTTTGTGAAGGATGGTGTAGCGTTATGATAATTGCCTTGGTGGCCCACGACTCCAAAAAGGAGTTGATGGTACAATTTTGCACCGCCTACCGTCATATTTTGTCACAGCACCAACTGATTGCCACCGGTACGACCGGTCGTCTGGTCGAAGAAAACACCGGTTTGACGGTTCAAAAATTTCTGCCCGGCGGTCACGGCGGTGACCAGCAGATCATGGCGCGTATTGCCTGCGACGAAGTGGACATGCTGTTGTTCTTCCGCGACCCCATCAGCGCCAAACCCAGCGAGCCTAACGAGATGAACTTGCTGCGTATCTGTGATGTACATAACATTCCGGTGGCTACCAACATTGCCACTGCGGAGGTATTGATCCACGGTCTGGAACATGGCGATCTGGATTGGCGTACCATCCTGAATCCGCAGCACTGATCTAGCGATCCAATCAGAAAAGCCCGCCCCACGCCAATATCGCGTGCGGCGGGCTTTTTTGTTTTATTTTGTTTCATCCCGCTGCCAGAGCAGCACCGCATCCTTCGGTACCCCTCGGGCAACGATGTCGAACCACGCCTCAAATTCTGCGTAGGGCAGGTAGTAGACTGCTTTCAGATTCTCCATCTCCTCCCTGCCATTCAGCGCTTCGCTATAGAGAATAATCTCATGAGATCCGTCTTCGGTGTCATCCCCCCACTGGGCATGGGTCCATGCATGCCACTGGGAGCGGCCCAACGTAAAGACCAGTGTATCGCCGCCTACCGTATCCAAGACCCGCGTCCAGTGAACCGAAGCCATTTCCTCAGGATCCAGTTTCAGAACGATCCCCTGCCCCTTGATCAGCCATTCATCAGAGAGTGCTTCTTCCTCCACCCCCAAAATGGCCTCCTGTGGATAGTCCAGATAGGTAGTATTGGCACGGTCATACAAAGTCCATCCCCCGAAACACAGCAGCACCACTGCCAGCAGGGTTACCAGCACCGTCAGCAGCCGCTTTTTCCGCTGGGTACGTTTGACCCGACGCAGCGCCGCAGTTTGTTCCCGCTCCCGCGCGGCTACCATGTCCCGCTCCACCGGAGCGGCCGCCTGCATGGTTTCCCACAGGTGGCGGCAATCCGGGCAATCTTCCAGATGCTCCCGCACGTCGGTAGCAGTCTGTGGGTCACAAACGTCGTCCTGATAGAGTGGCAGCAAATCCCGTACCAGATAGCAAGGCAATTTCATGGCAAAACCTCCTTCAATTTGGTGCGAGCACGGTAGTAGGTCACCCGTGCCCAAGTTTCTGTTTTTCCATGCAGGGCCCCGATTTCTGCAAAGCTCAGTTCGCCGTAAACCCGCAGCCAAAAAACTTCCCGGTAGGGCTCCGACAGACCATGCAGCGCCTTGTACAGCGCCAATGCCGCTTGCCGTTCTTCCAGCCTCTGTCCCGGCAAGGGATCACGGTCCGGCGGCTCCGGCATCTGTTCGGGCTGTATTTCCCGACGGTGGCGGCGGTAGTGATCCACCAGCGCATGTTTGGCGATGCTGCACAGCCAGACGTTGAGTGGGCACTCTTGCTGGAAGCGGTCAATGCTGCGCAAGGCTTTATAAAACGTTTCTTGCGCCAGATCGGCTGCCAATTCCTCGCTATTGCAGAGCGTCAGCAGGTAGGCGTAAACCACTTTATAATACTGGCTATACACCTGCTCAAAACTGTCTTTCTCCATCCAGTGCCCTCCTTTCCTAGTTTTTCAACCGGTCGTACCCATAAGACGCAGAAAGACTTCAAACGTTACAAATTTCATAAAAAATGCGGGACCCCGAACGGGTCCCGCTGATGTACTAGAACAATTAGTAACTCATGATGTCTTTTACTGCTCCCGACATCGAGAACAGTTTCGCAGACAGGTGATCCAGATAGATGATCCCCAACTTGTTGCCGGTTTCCTCATTGTAGAGATCCTGCAGCTGGGGTGCCACCTTAAAGGCAGCTTCCTGCGCTTCGGGGGTATTGTCAAAGTTGGCCGTGCCCTGCACACGCAGCCATTCGCCGCGATCATTGGCGGTGCAGATTTCCAGATTGGTGTTATCCAGCAACTGCTTGTAAGCCGCTTTGTGCTTACCGATGGCAATGCACAGATGATCTTTATACCACATGGCAAACCCCAACGGCCGTACCCGCGGCAGATATCCTTCCACCGTGGCCAGATAGAACGTAGGATTTTCCTTCAGGAAATTCATAATTTCTTCGCTCGGTTTCATGACAATCCCTCCTCTTGGATTCACAGTGTTGCCAACACCTTCTTCAGACGTTCCGCCGCCTGCTTGGTACGCTCGGCATCGCCGAATGCCGTCAGGCGGAAATATCCCTTGCCGCAGGCACCAAAGCCTTCGCCGGGCGTGCCGACGATATGTGCCGTTTCCAGCAGCCAGTCAAAGAACTCCCAGCTCCCCATATTCTTGGGGCAGCGCAGCCAGATGTAGGGGCTGTTCTTGCCACCGCAGTACCACACACCGGCTTCATCCAAGGCCGCTGCGATGACCGCTGCGTTGTTGCGGTAGTAATCCAGATTGTTCTGGATTTCCCGCATGCCTTCTTCGGTAAAGACGGCTTCCGCACCGCGCTGTACAATGTAGGGTACACCGTTGAACTTGGTGGTCTGACGGCGCAGCCACATCTTATTCAGGCTCTGACCGTTCGACTGGATGCCAAAGGGCACAATGGTATATCCGCAGCGGGTACCGGTGAAGCCTGCAATCTTGGAAAAGCTGCACACTTCCACGGCAACTTCTTTGGCACCATCTATTTCATAGATGCTCCGGGCACAGCCTTCTTCGCTGACAAAGCATTCGTAGGCTGCATCGTACAGGATGACCGCATGATGCTCCTTGGCCCACTGGACCCACACGGCCAACTGTTCCTTCGTATACGTAGCACCGGTGGGATTGTTGGGGCTGCACAGATAAACAATGTCCCCTTCCGTGGAAGCATCCGGCATCGGCAGGAAGTTGTTTTCCGCGTTGGCCGCCATATAGCGGATCGTGCGGCCTGCCATCACGTTGTCATCCACATAGACCGGGTAGACAGGATCGGGGACCAGCACCGAATTCTCAACAGAAAACAGGTCCAGCAGATTGCCAAGGTCGCTCTTGGCGCCGTCCGAAACAAAGATCTCATCCAGTTCCAGCTTTACCCCACGGTCGGCATAGTATCCGCGGATGGCTTCCCGCAGAAAATCATATCCCTGTTCTGGGCCATACCCACGGAAAGTCTCCTTATGAGCCATCTCCTCAACGGCCTTGTGCAACGCCTCAATAACCGGCGTGGCCAACGGCAGCGTCACATCGCCGATCCCAAGGCGGATAACATCCGCCTCCGGATGCGCTTTTTGGTAGTCCGCAATCTTATGGGAAATTGTACTGAAGAGATAACTTTCGTTCAGCTCGGCATAATGCGGATTGAGTTGCATAATAATCCCCCTCTTGTGTATACTTATCCAATTAGACTTACTGTACCACAATTTTGTACGTCGCGCAAGAGAGAAGACACAACGAACTGCGTCAAGCCGACTGGGTATCCTGCGTTTCTTGCGCAGCCTCCTGCTCCCAAGACTGGGCGCCATGAATGGCGTTCATCATGTCGTCGTAGTTTTTGTAAGTCATGACCAGATAATGGCCCACCTTGGAAAGCCACTGGCTACTGTCATCCTCATATACGACATTCGACCACCAATACAGTTGAGAGAGGCCCATCTTTTCCAATTCTTCCTGCGTTGTAATCAAAAACACCTGACCTTCGGGAGGTTGCTGGTGGCTGCTCTTTTGTAGCCACTGATGCATTTCCATGTCATTGAAATCTTCCGTCACCCACATCTCAATTTGTCCATTTGACCATTCAGTTAACACATTTCCATTCCAAAATGTGGCATATCCCTGCGTATATCCTTGTCCTACCAACCAGTCACAAATAGTTTCAAGATGCGGATTGATTCTATACCCAGAAGAGAAAAACTGCATAGTTGCTCCAATACTAGTTGCCACAAAACAGCAGCTAAACGCAATCGCGGCAAGTTTCCTTGTAAACTTCAAAGAGAAATGCTCTGTCTCTCCTTCTAATTGGAGCACCGGAAATACAAAGGGGACTGCCGTAAGCCAGTAAGAAGCATTGATAGAACTAGGTACACCTGTACAGGAAAAAGCAATTCCTTGAACAATGCAAATCCAGACCAAAAGGACAGGTGCGATCAATTGAGACGTATTCAATTCTTTCCAGCGCCAAAGCAATCGCACGGTACTCACAATGATTGCGAAGATAGTGAGAAGGCTAAAGGAACCCAAAAGTCCAATTGCAGAAAACAGCGGAATTTTATCTTTTAAAAAGCCGTCCCCTGGATGGCCAAACAAGCTTAGGAACTCTGCCCACTTATCCAGTAGTTGACTAAAACTAAGTTGAACCCATTCTTGCCCATTATAGCTTTTAAACAAATGATTTTTCGCTAAAAATGTACCGTTAATCAAATATCCAATACAAGCAAGTAAGGCTGCCACTACCGACCAAATCAAAAGCCTTTTGCCCCGTTCGGGTAACTGCTGCGGTTTATTATTCCATTTCAACAGAAAAATCAGGCATGCCGCTAAAAGCATCGGCAGATAAAATCCCATGATGCCCTTCACACTGTTTAGTCCGGAAAGGAAGCAACTTGCCGCCAATAACAAGCCGTGCAAAACATACGCCCTTTTTTTGCTTGCGAAGAGCAAATGTAAAATTGCACCAAAACTCATTAACTGCCAAATCATGTACATTAGGTAAAGACCTCCAAAGGCCCCATACCAAAAATACCATACACCAAACGGACACGCTAATGCAGCGGCTCCCCAAACGCCACTATTCTTTAATTTCAATCCATGTCCAACGTATAAATAGGAAAGCAATAACAACAACATTGCAATGGCTTGCCCCATAATACGTGCTGCATACCAGTTTGTCGGAAAAAATGATAAACCGACTTCATAAAATACCGGAAGTGCACAAAACTCAATTTCTGTAGAGTACCACCAATTTACGGATAAAATTCCCCCTTCTTCTTTCAGTAAATTGGCCAGAACCATCTCACTAGCCATATCACTGTCGATATAGGGGCGTCCATATAACGCCAGCACCGCAAAAGTGATGCAATAGGCCGCAATCAACCACACCCAAGGAAACACCTGAAAGAAGCGTGCCCCCCCCCCTTTTTTTTGGTGCCAAAGAGTTTTCCACATTTTCAACACATTCTGCATGACTTTTTGACTTCCTCCTTCAGCCATTATTAGTTTTATTATACCAAATTGGCCCTTGTAGTGTAAAGCCAACGGGTTCAAATTTCCAGCACTCCTTCGTACACCGTTTCGGCAGGACCCGTGAGCAACACCGTATCGTCCTGTAAAATTTGTACGGTGAGGGTCCCGCCGGGAAGAGTCACCGTCACCGGGTTTTGCCGAGGGCAGTATCCCTGTAAAACCTGCGCCGCCACAGCAGCGCAAGCGCCGGTGCCGCAGGCCAGCGTGGCTCCGCTGCCCCGTTCCCAGACCATGACCGTCCATGCCGTCGGCCCATCCTGCCGTACAAACTCCACATTGACGCCCTGTGGGAAGGCCGGATGCTTTTCCAAAGCGCTCCCCCATTCTGCCAGCTGAGCCGGTGTGGGCAATGAGTCACGCCGCACCACGCAATGAGGGTTGCCTATACTGATGCAGCTGACCCGCCAAGATTGTCCCGCTGCTACCAACGGCACATCCAGCAAAGGGCCTGCCCCCAGACCTTCCACCGGCAGATCTGCTGCCCGGGTGGAGAATCGTCCCATGCCTGCACGCCACTGGTGGGGCGCCACCCGATACAACGTCTTGCGGCCTACCCGTCGGGTGTCCACCTCGATACGATCCTTGCGCACGCCGTGGTTGTAGAGATACTCCGCCACACAGCGCACCCCATTGCCGCACATATTGCCTTCGCTGCCGTCGGCGTTGTACATCACCATGGTGGCGTCCACGTCAGCCAAAAGCGGCGGTGCAATCAAGATCAGGCCATCGGCTCCAATAGAAAAATGCCGGCGGGAAAGCTGCCGGGCCAATTCCTCCGGGTGGTCCGGCAAATCGTTCTGGCGGCAATCCAGATAAATGTAATCATTGCCGGCCCCCTGCATTTTGGTAAACTGCAATTTCATACCATCACTCCCCCGAACATGGTATGCGGCAGCCCATCTTTTCAACACTCAGCGGCGGGCCGTTCCTTTTTCCCTGCACCCCCTTGACATCCTTCGGCAGATACGCTATATATTTAATGAATATTTGTTTGTAGAAGGAGTTAAACTATGGATTCCGAAGTTTTTGCGCGTATCCGCGATTATCTGGCCGACCAGCTGGAAGTTGACCCTGAGAAGATCACCCCCGAGAGCGATATCGTCAATGATTTTGGCGCCGACAGCCTCGATGTTATCGATATGATCACCACTTTGTCTGATGAGTTCGGCGTGGAGATTCCCGATGAGGATATTGAGACCTTCCACACCGTGGGCGATGTGGTGAATTATCTGGAGGAGCGGCTGTAATCATGCCGCCGTATGAGGTGAAGGAGTAGACATGGCAAGCGATAAGAAAAAAATGGTGGAAGCGATTACCGCACAGGAAGTCGATTTCGCCCAGTGGTACACCGATATTTGCACCAAGGCCGAGCTGGTGGAGTATTCCAGCGTGAAGGGCTTTGTAGTGCTGCGTCCCTACGGCTATGCAATCTGGGAGAACATCCAGAAGAATCTGGACACCCGTTTCAAGGCCACCGGCCATGAGAACGTGGCGATGCCGATGCTGATGCCGGAAAGCCTGCTGAAAAAGGAAGGCGAACTGGTCAACGGCTTTGCGCCGGAGGTTGCATGGGTCACGATGGGCGGCAGTGAGCCGTTGGAGGAGCGCCTTGCGGTGCGCCCCACCAGCGAGACGCTGTTCTGTGACCACTTCAGCCATGTGCTACACAGCTACCGTGATCTGCCGATGCTGTACAACCAGTGGTGCAGCGTGGTGCGGTGGGAGAAATCCACCCGTCCGTTCCTGCGCACCCGTGAGTTCTGGTGGCAGGAAGGTCACACCATCCACGAGACGGCAGAGGAAGCCCAAGCCGAGACCGAGCAGCAGCTGAACTGCTATGCCGATTTCTGCGAGAAGGATTTGTGCATTCCCGTCATCAAGGGCCGCAAGACCGACAAGGAGAAGTTTGCCGGTGCCGAAGCCACCTACACCATCGAAGCGATGATGAAGGACGGCAAGGCTTTGCAGAGCGGCACCAGCCACTACTTCGGCGACAAGTTCAGCCGTGCTTACGACGTGACCTTTACCGGCCGGGACAACACCCTGCAGTACCCCTTCCAGACCAGTTGGGGCGCCTCCAGCCGGTTGATCGGTGCCATCATCATGACCCATGGCGACGACGACGGCCTGATCCTGCCCCCGGCTATTGCCCCGGTGCAGGTCGTGATTGTTCCTGTCGCCGCCCACAAACCCGGCGTTCTGGAAAAGACCCGGGAGTTGGCTGCCGAGATCGGCAAGTATGCCCGCGTAAAGCTGGATGACAGCGACAAACAGCCCGGCTGGAAGTTTGCCCAGTGGGAGATGAAGGGTGTGCCCATCCGCTTGGAAGTGGGTCCCCGGGATATCGAGCAGGGTCAGTGCGTGCTGGTACGCCGCGACACCCGCGAAAAGCAGTTCGTCAAGTTCGAGGATTTGGCTACGGCCATTCCGGCTGCGCTGGATGCGCTGGCCAAGGACCTGTACGACCGCGCGTTGAAGAACCGCGAAGCCCGCACCACCAGCGCCACCACGTTGGATGAAATCAAGGAAAAGACCGCGACCTCCACTGGTTTCATCAAGACCATGTGGTGCGGTGATTTGGCCTGCGAAGAAGCCATGAAGGAGCAGGCCGGTCTCTCCAGCCGCTGCATGCCTTTTGAGCAGGAGCATCTGAGCGACGTCTGCCCGATCTGCGGCAAACCCGCCACCAAGATGGTCGTTTGGGGCATCGCCTATTAAGAAATACAAACCAAGGGCAGCGCGGTGCGCTGCCCTTTTCAGGTGATTGAAATGTCGGTTCTCTTTCTGACATTGCTGGTATACGGCATCGGCCTTGTGCTGACAGCTGTGGGCAGCCGTCTGGCCGGGCGTTGCACCACTTGGTGCTGCGCGTTGTGCGGGCTGCCTATGTGGGTTGTCGGCGGAACGGTAGCGCCCTTTTGTCTGGCGCTGCCCCAGCTCATGCTGGCTTTTTTGGCCGCCGGTCTGTCCATTACCTCGTTGGCCGTGGGCACCGCACTGGCAGGCGCCGTAGCCAATCTAGGGTTGGCGTTGGCCATCTGCCTGCTCAACCCTAAGCACACCATTTCGGTGGATCGCAACGAGTTCTGCCGCAAATGTTTGCTGCTCTTGGCCGCCTGCGGCGTGCTGGCCCTCTTCGTCCGGGACGGCACCTTGAGCTACACCGGCACCGGGCTGCTCATGTTCCTGTTCGTAGCCTTCGTACTCATCAGCATTGTCTACCAACATCACTATATCTACGGCGAGGGCAGCGACCATGTAACCACGGACCCCCGTCCCGCACAGGATTCTCAGGTCCAGCAAGCTGCTGACTTGTACGGGTACACGGCCCACACAATGGCGTTTCCCGTTATGAGCGTTGCCAACGCCTTGAAGAATCTGGCCGGCGTGATCGGCGGGCTGGCCATGTTGGCTTTTGGGGCGCAGGCGCTGGTTTACAGCGCCGCCAGTTTGGCCAATATGACCGGAACCATTCAGGCGCTGTGGGCAGCCACTCTCATCAGTTTCGGATTCTGCCTGCCGCTGTTGGCCGACGCCCTCGACCATCCGCTGGGGTCGATTTGGAAGCGTTTTTCCTTGCGGTGCCGGTATTTTCCGCCCCGCACCTTGCCCATGCAACTGCTGAACAGTGCCATCCTCAACCTGACTTTGGCACTGCCGATCTCCAGCCTGATGTATCGGGAACGGTTGCCTTTCGGCTCCCAGTTCCGACATTACGACCTGCCCGCCTGCGCGTTGATGGCATTGGTGTTGCTGCTGCCGCCCCTTATGCGTCGTCGCCTGCATCGCTGGCAGGGTTTGGTTTGCCTGCTGGTGTATCTGGTGTATCTGGCGGCCGTCTGGTTTATGCCGTTGTCCGGCGGTTGAGCAAACCGACCGCCTCTGTTAGAAAGGACTGTTTTTCCATGACAAATCCCCACCGTTCTCCCTGCACGGTGCGGCGTCTTTTACCGGACCTGCTTCTGGTAGCCTTTGCGGTAGTGTTGGTGGTATTTGCCGCCTTGTTTACGACCAACCAAAACTTTTGGCTGGATGAGTATTTTTCCATTCATGCTGCAAGTTTGGGCTGGGAGGAAATCGCCTCCTACACCGCCGGAGATGTCCATCCCCCGTTGTATTACTATCTGCTGAAGGCCTTTCTCAGTTTGCTGGGCCATGCACCGGTAATCTACCGCGTTGCTTCTTTTGCCGCTTATCTCTTGACCATTGGCATGGCTCTGGTACTGTTCCGGCCCACCTTCGGTCGGCTGGCCACCTTTCTCTTTCTCTGTCTGATGGGACCGAACGCCGCCTCGCTGCACTATTTCACCGAAGTGCGCATGTATGGCTGGGCCTTGTTTTTTGTGCTGCTCTGCGGGTTTGCCGGGTACCGCCTTGTAGAGGCGGACCATCCCCCACGCCGGTGGTGGGTCACCTTGGTAGCGGCGGGTTTGGCAGCCGGCTACCTGCACTATTTTGCCTTGCTGGCTGTGGCGTTTGTCTACCTAGCGCTGCTGGTTTACAGCCTTGTCCGCCGTCCCGCCCTGCTGCGGAATTGGGGAATTGCCGCTGCGGTCTGCATTGTCTGCTATCTGCCTTGGGTAGCGGTGGCCGCTCTGCGCCTGACCCAACAGGTTTCCACCTTTTGGCTGCAGGAGCCCCCGGCCTTGCAAGAAACGTTGGAACTGATCGTGGGCGATCAGCTTTCCAGTTGGTTGGCGCTCTTTCTACTGGTGTTGGGGTGCGTGGCCTATCTGGTTTGGCCCCGGCAAGCCCCTGCCGCCAACCGCTGGCTGGTAGCTACCGCCCTGTTGACGGCGGTGGGGCTGCCCGCCTTTGGGTATGCTGCCACTTATCTGGTACGCCCCATGTATCTGCCGCGCTACTTTTTCCCCGCGGCGGGGCTGCTGTGGCTGGGAATGGCAGTGGCTGCGTCGGGATTGATTCGACAGCTGCGGCCCAACTTGCAGCGTTGTTCCGGCGTACTGCTGGCCGCTTTGCTGCTCTACGCTATGGCGGAGCCCGCCCAGACCGCCCTGCGGGAAATGGTGGAATGCAACGCTGTGATAACACAGGAACTTGCCTTTGTGCAGGACCGGTATCAGGAGGGCGACCGGATCTACTCCACCGTGGATCTGGTGGACCAGCGGGTGTTGGACTTCTTTTTCCCCGAGCAGAACACTGCCGCCGGAACCGATCCCGGCGCTGCGCTGCCTGAATCGGGCGGCAGCCTTTTCTTAATTTACCAAGAGGAAGACCCCACCGGTGCTTGGGCGGAAACGCTGACACAGGCGGGTCTGCAAATGGACAGTTGGCAAGGCGCCTTGTTGGACAACACATGGTGCCGCATCTACTACTATGTGCCGGCTGCATCGTAATCTCCTACAAAAAGCCAAAGCGCCCCGCTCCCCTGCCACATGGCAGCGAGGAGCGGGGCGCTCTTTCTATTGGATCGTATCCCGAGTAAACCTGCTTTCGCAGTGCTTACTCGACGATGATGCTCTTACCGGTCATTTCCTCGGGGACGGGCAGGCCGATGTAGGGCAGCATGGTGGGTGCGATGTCCGCCAAGCAGCCGCCCTCGCGGAGCTTGACATCACCGGCGCCGATCACCGCAAAGGGCACCACGTTGGTGGTGTGGGCAGTGAAGGCGCTGCCGTCGGGATTCTCCATCTTTTCGGCATTGCCATGGTCGGCGGTCAGGAAGACCACGCCGCCCTGCGCCAGCACGGCATCCACCACTTCGCCCACGGCCTTGTCCACAGCCTCCACGGCCTTGACGGCGGCGTCAAACACACCGGTGTGGCCGACCATGTCGCAGTTGGCAAAGTTCAGGATGATGACGTCGTACTTGCCGCTCTCGATGCGGGCTTTGCACTCATCCGCCACCTCGTAGGCGCTCATCTCGGGCTTCAGGTCGTAGGTAGCCACCTTCGGGCTGGGGATCACCTTGCGGTCCTCGCCCTCGTAGGGAGCTTCCACGCCGCCGTTGAAAAAGAAGGTCACATGGGCATACTTCTCGGTCTCGGCGATACGCAGCTGGGTCTTGCCGTTCTTGGACAGGTACTCACCCAGCACATTTTTCAGCTCTACCGGTGGGTAGGCCACTTCGCAGTTGGGCATGGTGGCGTCATACTCGGCCATGCAGACATAGTTCACATGCAGACGGCCGCCGCGGCGCTCAAAGCCCGTGAAGTCGTCGTCGCAGAAGACGCGAGTCATCTGGCGGGCACGGTCGGGACGGAAGTTCATGAAGATAACGGTGTCGCCGTTCTCCACACGGCCACCTTCGCAGGTAACCACCGGCACCACGAACTCGTCGGTCACATCGGCAGCATAGCTGGCATCGATGGCCTCCTGCGCGTTGGCGGCATGGTTGCCCTCACCGTAAACAAACGCCGCGTAGGCCTTTTCCTCACGGTCCCAGTTGTTGTCACGGTCCATGGCGTAGTAACGGCCGGTAACCGTGGCGATCTGGCCAATGCCCAGCTCATCCAGCTTTGCCTGCAAATCGGCCAAGAAGCCCTTGCCGCTGTGGGGGTCGGTGTCACGGCCGTCCATGATGCAGTGCAGGTAGACTTTCTGTGCGCCCATCTGCTTGGCCATATCCAGCACACCGAACCAGTGGTCGGCATGGCTGTGAACGCCGCCGGTGCCCACCAGACCCATCAGATGGATGGCCTTGCCGGCATCAATGGCTTTCTTCATGTTGTTGTAGAGCACGGGGTTCTTGACCATCTCGCCGTCCTGAATGGACTTGGTGATGAGGGTCAACTGCTGGTAGACAATGCGGCCGGCACCCATGTTGGTGTGACCCACCTCAGAGTTGCCCATCTGGCCGTCGGGCAGGCCCACCGCCATGCCGGAAGCATCGATGGTGGTCATGGGGTAGGTGGAAAAAATCTTATCCAGATTGGGTTTCTTAGCGGTGGTCACGGCATTGCCGAAAGTCTGGTCGGGAGTCCAGCCGAAACCATCCATAATGCAAAGAAGTACAGGCTTTTTGCTCATAAGAGTGTGATCTCCTTAGAATATTGAAAAATCTGAAAATGACAAAAGAGGGCCCGGCAGCTCACCGGGAGCCGCCGGAACTCTCCTTACGTTAGGGGAAAATCAGCCCTTGCTGGCTGCGTCCACGATGATGGCAAACTGGTCTGCCTTCAGGGAGGCACCGCCGATCAGGCCGCCGTCCACGTCGGGCTTGCTGAGCAGCTCTTCGGCGTTCTTGGCATTCATGCTGCCGCCGTACTGCACGGTCAGCGCCTTGGCAGCGTCCTCACCATAGAGTTCGCCCACCACCTTGCGGATGGCCGCGCAGACTTCCTGTGCCTGATCCGCCGTAGCGGTCTTGCCGGTGCCGATGGCCCAGATGGGCTCATAAGCGATGACCACGTTCTTCAGCTCTTCCGCCGTAACGCCATTCAGCGCGATCTTGACCTGCATGCGGACCAATTCTTCGGTAACACCCTGCTCACGCTGGGCCAAGCTCTCGCCCACGCAGATGATGGGTTTCAGACCACCGGCCAGCGCAGCACGAGCACGCTTGTTGACGGTCTCGTCGGTCTCAGCAAAGTACTGACGGCGCTCGCTGTGGCCGATGACCACATACTCCACGCCCAGATCGGTGAGCATGTCGGCCGAGATCTCACCGGTAAAGGCACCGGACTTCTCGAAGTGGACGTTCTCAGCACCCACATGGATGTTGGTGCCGCTGCACTTGGCCACTGCCACGCACAGGTCGGTGAAAGGAACGCAGATGACCACTTCGCAGTTGGCGCCCTGCACAGCGGGAACCAACGCGTCGATCAGGTGGCCTGCGTCGGTGGGGGTCATGTTCATTTTCCAGTTGCCGGCAATAATGGCTTTACGATTCTGCTTATCCATGATAAAACTCCTTCCGAATCATTTCCGAATACGGGAAATCCCCAAAAAGGGCGCGGCGGCCGTGCCGCCGCGCCCTGCGGTTTTTACGCGTTCTGGATAACGGCAATGCCGGGCAGTTCCTTGCCCTCGAGGTACTCGAGAGAGGCGCCGCCGCCAGTGGAGATGTGGGTCATCTTGTCGCCCAGACCCATCTGCTGCACAGCAGCCGCGCTGTCGCCGCCGCCGATGACAGTGGTAGCGTCGCTCTCGGCCATAGCCTTGGCAACAGCCAGCGTGCCTTCCGCCAGCGTCGGGTTCTCGAACACGCCCATGGGGCCGTTCCAAACCACGGTCTTGCTGGCCTTGACGGCATCGGCAAAGAGCTTCATGGTCTCGGGACCGATGTCGCAGCCTTCCATGTCAGCGGGGATAGCGGTGACGGGAACCACCTTGGTCTCCACCGGAGCATCGATGGGATCGGGGAAGTTGGTCACGCAAGCGGTATCCACAGGCAGAAGCAGCTTGACGCCCTTCTCCTTGGCCTTGGCCATCATTTCCTTGCAGTAATCGATCTTGGTGTCATCGCACAGGCTCTTGCCGATCTCGTAGCCCTCTGCCTTCAGGAAGGTGTAGGCCATGCCGCCACCGATGATCAGGGTGTCGACCTTCTCCAGCAAGTTGGAGATAACATTGAGCTTGTCCGCCACTTTGGCACCGCCCAGAATGGCAGTGAAGGGACGCACGGGATCATTCACGGCGTTGCCGAGGTACTTGATTTCCTTCTCCATCAGGTAACCGACAGCGGTATCCTTGACGAACTCGGTCACACCGGCAGTGGAGCAGTGGGCGCGATGGCAGGAGCCGAAAGCATCGTCCACATAAGCATCGGCCAAGCTGGCCAGATCCTTGCTGAACTCGGGCAGGTTCTTGGTCTCTTCCTTACGGAAACGGGTGTTCTGCAGCAGCACCACGTCGCCATCGTTCATGGTGGCAACAGCGGCCTTCGCCTGTGCGCCCACGACCTCGTCGTCATCGGCGAACTGGACGGGCTGGCCCAGCTTCTCGCTCAGGCGAACCGCAACGGGGGCCAAGCTGAACTTTGCCTCGGGGCCGTTCTTCGGCTTGCCCAGATGGCTGCACAGAATGACCTTGGCGCCGTCGTTGATCAACTTCTTGATCGTGGGCAGCGCAGCGTTGATACGGTTATCGTTGGTGATGACGCCGTCCTTCATGGGGACGTTGAAGTCACAACGGACGAGAACGCGCTTGCCAGCGTAATTTTCATCATCAATGGTCTTTTTACCCAAACCCATAGTAAAAGCTCCTCTCGGTATGTTTTACAATTTGTTTTTGTCAGGGCACGATGCCCTAATGGCCTGACTCTATTATACGCACAAACCGGCTTTTGCGCAAGATGTTTTTGATATTTTTTTAACTGCCCTTGCCGCAAAACCAAACCGCGGTGCCATTATTTTTTAGGCGAAAGCACCGAAACAAAGTCAAACCGCTTGTCCAGCAGGTTGCCGAAGAACCCGGCCAGACGACCATAACTCAGCGCACCGATGACGGTACCTACGCCAATGCCCTGCAGGTTGTGCATGACCCCTGCAGTCAGCACCACCGAGAGCGCCACACAGGTCAGGTCCATCGTCGTCTTGACCTTGGGGTAGGGTTTGTGGATGATCTCGGACAAATCCCGGGCGAAAAGGTCGGTGGGGATGATGGGCAGCTTGCAGCGGTTGGACAGCGCAATGCCGAAGCCCACAATGGGGCAGCTGAGGGCGAAATAGACGATCCGCCATCCCAGCGTATAGGGCAGCGTGGGCAGCCATGCGCCGAAAACGTCCAGCAGCGTGCCAAAGACAAACCCTACCACAAAACCAAACAGATAGGACGGCACAAATTTGCGCCGCAGCAGCATCAGTGTCAGGACCAGTACCCCCTGAAACAGGTAGGTCCAAGTGCCCAGCGTCAGGAACGGAAAAACCAGCGAAATAGCGTAGGGAAAACTGGATACCGGCGAGATACCCAGCCCCGCATAGACGGTAGTGGCCACGGCAAAGCTATTGATGGTCACTGCCACCGCCAGCGCCAGTTCGCCGCGCAGGGTATACCGTTTGGGGGTCGCCGTTTGGTTTTTGGGTTGTATCGTTTGTGTCTGCATGAAAGTACACGTCTTCCTTTCCCGAATCTCTCTTGAAAAGCAGGAACCATTTCTTTTCCTACCATGTAACTATACTATATGCCGTTTGCCGTCGTTTGGCAAGGTCAAATTCGGCACGTTCGATGTCCCTTTTGTCCGTCTGGCGTTGCTTTTGGGTGGGTTGCATATTATAATGAGAAAAACAACTTTGTGCACCGGCTGCCGGAAGGGAGGTTTCACCCTGCATGAAACCGAAATTACAGCGCGCCAAAGAGATGACCTTTGGGATTCTGGGTCCTTTTTTGGGCCAAAACATGCCGATTTTTGCAGGCTGTGCCACCTTATTCTTGCTGATGGCCTCTTTCCCTTTATTGATCTGGGTACTGGTCATCGTCAACCATCTGCCCGGTTACTCCGTCACCGATGTGGCAGACCTGCTCTACCAATTTTTGCCGCAGGTCCCGGAAATTCAAGACACCGTGCTGGATGTGCTGAACAACCTGAGTTTGCAGTCCACCACCTTTGTGGCCTCTTTTGCTGCCATCACCACCCTGTATTCCGCTTCCAGCGGGATGTATGCCGTACAAAAGGGGCTGCAGCGATTGACGCCGGGGGCCCGGTTCACCTTGTATGACCGACTGCTGGCACTGCTTTACACCGTGGTGTTCGTGGGACTGCTGCTGGTGGTCCTGCTGCTGCAAGGTTTGAGCTCCATCTTCCGGCCGCTGAGCGAACTGCTGTCCCCCACGTCCCAGTGGCAGGGCGTGCTGGAATGGTTCCGCCACTGGATCAATTTCAGCGACTTGATCTCTATTCCCGTCCTCTTTGTGCTGATTTTGCTGATTTATACCTTCGTGCCCGGCGGCAAGCGTCCGCTGCGCCGCCAATGGCCCGGCGCGGCGTTCACCACCGCGGGGTGGGTCCTGTTCTCCCACATTTTTTCGTTTTATATCGTGCATTTCTGGAAGTTGTCTTATATCTACGGATCTTTGACCGCCATCATCCTGATGATCCTTTGGCTGGATATCATCATCAACCTGCTCTTTTTGGGCGCGGCGCTGAACGCAGCTCTGCACCGCAAACTGCCCTGATTACTTCGACAAGGAAGGAAACACTATGCTGAAAACCCCCGCCCAGTACCGCCCCGGGCTGGATGTGATCCGTTTGGCCGCGCTGCTGCCGGTACTGTGCTACCATTTCTGCATCGAGGCCGCCCGTCTGGGCTTTGCCGTCCCCGCCATCTTGGTGGGGCGCGGTATGGCTGACTGGGTGGAAATCGGTCTGGCTTGGTTCTTCTTGTTGTCCGGTGCGGCACTCTGCCTGCAATGGCAGGGGCGCTTTCGCTGGCGCCCCTATCTGGTAGGGCGCGCCGCAGCCATGTACCCCGCTTTCTGGTTAGGATTCGCCGTGCTGTTCATCTACGGCGAGATCCTCCACGGCAACAACGCCCAGATTCCCCGCTGGCGGGTGATTTTTTCCGTTCTGGGTGTGGATGGCTACCTAGCGCCGGTGACCCCCACCTTTTACAAAATCGGAGAATGGTTTCTCGGTGTCATTCTGCTGCTCTATCTGGTCTTTCCACTGCTTTTGTGGTGCATGGACCGCCCCCTTCGCCGCCGCATTCTGCTGACTGCTCTGGTGGCCTTGCAGCTCCTCTGGCCGGCCCTTTGCCCTGCCCCGTTCGAGGCCGGGCATACCGTGCTGGGCCGCCTGCCCGCCTTTGCTTTGGGGGTGTGGTTCGGCACATTGCTGCGGCAAAACCGCACGGTCCTGCCCCGCGTTCTATGGGCACTGGCAGCCTTCCCGCTGCTGTGGGTCCCCGCCGTTCCCCGGCTGGCCGTCTTGCTGACGATTTCCGTCCCGCTGTTCTGGGTAGTCTACGCCCTTGGGCAGCGGTTGCCCCAGCGGTACTGGAGGCTGCTTCGCCGCCCCGCCGCTTGGTCCTACGGTGTCTACCTTGTACATCATGTGCTGCTGACGCTGGTACTGCTGCCCGCCGCAGCCCGGTTGGGCTGGCCGCTGCCGGTTTGGCTGCCGGTTTTCTTCCTTGTCAGTTTTGCGCTGGCCGCTCTGCTGACGGCACTGGCTGCGCCTTTCGCCCGTCTGATCAAACGGGCCGCTTGAACCAACAAAAAACCACGGATGCCGACAGCATCCGTGGTTTTTTAGTTTTCCACCACAAGTTTTTTCAACGGCAATTCCCGAAACGCCGCGTAGGCCTCCGCCCGTTGGCGCAGACGCCGAAGGGCATCCTCCGGCAAGGGTTCGAAGGAGGTCAGTGTGATTTCCATACCCTGCGGCAGGCTTTTTCCTTTCCAGATCCCTACCACACGGCCATCCTGTAAGATCACATTGGGGTTGGCCACCGTGCGCCATACCTGCCGCTGCAAGGCTGCATCCTCCAGCAGTAAATCATGGTCCCGGGCATCCAGATACGGGTCATGTGCCCCCAACAGCGCCCACCTTTCTTCGGGTGGCTGTACCTGCAGCAGCGCCGGCAGATCCTCCGCCAGAAGATAGGCGCGCTTGCCCGCTTTCTGCACCGGAACGCACTCCGACGCTACCGTTTGCCACAATCACTTGGTTTGCTGCGGGCTGCTGCCCAGCCAAAGGGCAAACTCGGCCCGCGTGGCCGGACCATAGGCATGCAAAAACTTGCGCACCAGTGCCGCTTCTGCCGAAGGCGTGGCGACAAGCGGTTTCCCGACCCACGAGGTATACCCCGTAAAGGTGGGGTGGATCCCCTGCCGGGCACCAAATACCACCTGCCCCAAGAAGGCGCAGGGGCGCAGCGCGAAGGATACCACCGCCCCACCTACGCTTTGCCGGTCCGGTCGGCCATACAAAGAGGGTGCGTTCCATCTTTCCCGCAGTGCGGCGGGCAATCCGTCCGCCACCCGGGCGGCAAGCACCCGGTCCAGTTCTTCTTTGGTAGTCACGGTATGGCCGTCCAGCCAGACAGCCGCCTGCCGTACCAGAGACAGCGCTTCTTCCCACTCCATGCCCAGAAAATCCAGTGCCAGCGTAACGCCCCGGGTGTAGATCCATGGTTCCTCCCCCGGGCGGGCCGCCAATGCCGAGAGGAAAACCGCGCTTTCCTGCGTGGGAAAAACCACCGGTACGCCGCGATAGCTCCATGCTTGCAGCAGGGTCTTTTTCTCTTCCAGCGCCTGCCGCAAAAGTGGGCGGGAAATCCCTTCCAACCGGGCAAACAGAGCGGTTTCCCATCCGCCGGGCGGTGAATTTTGCAGTCCACAAACGCCGGCGGCGGCCAACAAAGTGTCCGACGGAGCGAGGCGGTCCAAATGGTGGGCTGCCAGACGATACCATCGCACCTGCTGTGCCGTTACCGTATAGGCCTCTGCCATAGAGGGCTCCCTCCTGTCAAAACAGCGTGTACCGTAGGGCACACGCTGCTGCGTTTTTATTCAGCTACCAAGATGGTGACGCTGCGGGGTTCCAGCTCCAATGCATCCCGGCAGAGCGGGCCGAAGGGCGTGGTGCCCGCATGGGTACCGTCACACAGGCGTCGCCATGTGCCCGACGGCAGCGACACCCACTGGCGGGTGCGTTCGGGGTTGTAGTACACCACCAACTGCCCCACCGGGTCATCCCCCTCTGTTTCGGGTACAAAGCCGATGAGCCATCCCGGCAGCGCCAGCAGGAAAGGTTCCGGTTCCCCGTCCGCCCCAGCCAGCCGGGGATAAGCCCGACGAATGGCCAACATGCCCCGGTAAAAGGCGGTCAGGGCGGCAAATTCCGGCCGGTGCGCCCGGCGCCAGTCCAACCGGTTGGTGGTCAGCGGCCCCTGATAACTGTTGTGGTCTCCGTACTTGGTGCGGCCAAACTCCTCCCCAGCCTGAAAGAAGGGCAAGCCCTGACAGGTCAGGCAGATACCTGCCGCCATCCGGTTCTGGGCCAGCAATTCTCCGTCGGCGGCATCATAGTCTGTCCGCCGCGCCACCGCCGCCAGCTTATCCCAGAGGGTAAGGTTGTCGTGGGCCGACACATACTGCACCACCTGCGCAGCCTGCTTGGGCCGGAAGCCCCGGGCCCCGCTGCGCCAAGCCCCCACCGCGTGGAGTACATCGTACCCGCACTGGGGCGCCCCGTTTACATACCCTGCGTTGGCAGCGTCAAAGACGTTGCCCTTGACGGCGTCCCGGGTATCGTCGCAGAAAAAGCCGATTCGGTCACTGAGGGCATCCAGCGCCCGTTTGTCGCTGGGGCAGGCGCCGCCTTCCATATGGGTGCCGCCGCCCGTCCAAGGTTCGCCGTACAGTAAAATGTCCTGTCCGCCGGGCAGTGCATCCAGCGCCGCGCGGATGGCGTTCATGGTATCTACGTCCTCCAGTGCCATCAGGTCGAACCGGAACCCGTCGATGTGGTATTCCTTGGCCCAATAGAGCACCGAATCCACCAGATATTTGCGCACCATCGGCCGTTCACTGGCCAGATCGTCGCCGCAGCCCGACCCATTGGTTATATTGCCGTTGGGCCAGCGACGGTTCCAGTAGCCGGGCACGGTACGTTCCAACCAACTGTCGGTGTGGTAGGTGTGGTTGTAAACCACATCCATCACCACGCCCAGCCCAGCCCGGTGCAGCGCTTGGATCATGGCGCGGCATTCCCGTACCCGCACCGCCCCGTGGAAAGCATCGGTGGAAAAGGAGCCTTCCGGCACGTTGTAGTTCAGCGGATCGTACCCCCAGTTGTACCCGTCGGGGCGGGTCTCATCCACCGTGGCATAATCAAAGATCGGCTGTAGCTGCACGTGGGTGATGCCCAACTGTTTGAGGTAGTTTAAGCAGGTGGGGTGCTGCCCGTCACCGTCCAGCGTCGTGTCATCGGGCACAAAGCCCAGATAAGTGCCCCGCCATGCTTCGGGCACACCGCTGTGCTCGTCGGCAGAAAAGTCCGCCACGTGGACCTCCCAGACAGCCCGGGCATGGGCCGGAATGGTGGGGCGGCAGTCGCCATGCCAGCCCGCCGGTGCGGCAGAATCCAAGTCGAGGACCATGCCCCGCCGCCCATTAGCCCCCGCCGCCCGGGCATAGGGGTCCACCACCGACGCACTATGGCCGTCGGCAAATTGCAGATGATACTGATAATAGACCCCATTGAGGTCCCCCGCCACCGTGACGGACCAGACCCCCTGCCCCACAGCCGTCAGCGGGTGAACCCCCAACTTGGCTGCGTTCGGCTCGGCATCGGTGCCGGTGGCGAAAAGTTCCAATGCCACCGCCGTCGCGGTAGGCGCCCAGAGTTTAAAGGTCGTTTGGGTGCCGGACCAACTGGCCCCCAGATCGTTACCGCCATAATACGGCAGTTCGCAGGCTTGCTGCCAATTCATGGTTGATCTCCCCTTTAAGAAAACACAAAAACATAAATTTATTGTACCAGCCACCCGAAAAGTTTGCAAGTGGCCCACCCCGGCCTGTTATTTTGCAGGAGGTATTGACAAGGAAACGCCTAGGTGATATAGTTGGTTACACAAGTAATGAACCAAACAACCAACTTGAAAGGCGGTGAGCATTTGCCCCCGGTATTGAACGACCACACCTCGATCTATTTACAGATCGCCAAGATGCTGGAGGATGGAATCCTGCGCGGCATTTATCCAGAGGAAACGCAGGTCCCCAGCACCAACGAACTGGCCCGCACCTTGCAGATCAATCCGGCCACCGGCGCTAAGGGGTTGAACCTGTTGGTAGAGGAGGGCATCCTGTACAAGCGGCGAGGCATCGGCATGTTTGTAGCGGAAGGTGCCGTAGCCCGCATCCGCGCCAAGCGGCGGGATGAATTTTTGGAACAGTATGTGAAGCCGATGGTAGCCGAAGCCCGCAAGTTGGGGCTGACGGCCCAAGAACTGCAGGCGATGCTGGATGCCGCCTGCCCACAAGAGGAGTAAACCATGGAAAGGAAATGTTTGCAGGCCACCGGCCTGTGTAAGACCTACGGCAAGACCCGGGCGCTGGATCATCTGGATCTGACGCTGGAACCCGGACATATCTATGGCTTGATTGGCCGCAACGGCGCGGGCAAGACCACCCTGCTGTCCGCCCTGACCGCCCAGCTTCCCATCGACGAAGGGCAGGTCACCTACGGCGGCGAACCGGTATGGGAGAATGAGAATGCCTTGGCGGACCTGTGCTTCAGCCGGGAGCTGTCCGGCAAACTGGGCACCAATGCCAACACCCTGCGGGTCCGAGAGTACCTCAAGGCCGGGCAGTTGTTTTATCCCCACTGGGATGACGACTATGCCCACCGGCTGATTCAGCAGTTTGGGTTGGACGAAAAAAAGCGGATCGGCGCACTGTCCAAAGGCATGATGAGCGCCGTGACCATCGTGCTGGCGCTGGCCAGCCGAGCCCCCATCACGATGATGGATGAGCCGGTCGCCGGGCTGGACATCGTGGCGCGGGAGGACTTTTACCGGCTGTTGTTGGAAGACTACACCGCCACCGGACGCACCTTTGTGATCTCCACCCACATTTTGGAGGAGGCCGCCACCGTGTTTGAACGGGTGCTGATCCTAAAAGAGGGACGGCTGATCGAGGACTGCGAGACCGACGAATTGCTGAGCCAATTCTGTGCGGTGACCGGCCGGGACGACGTGGTGGACGCCGCCTGTGCCGACTGCGAAGTGCTGCGCACCGAAACCTTAGGACGCCAAAAAAGCTGCACCGTGCGGGCCTCGGCACAGACCATCGCCGCCAAAGGGCTGGACGTGGACTGCACGGCCCTGCCGCTGCAAAAGGTCTTTGTGGCGCTCTGCGGCCATGAACAGGAGGGATGCTGAATGGCAAAAGCCCTGTGGTTTCTGCTCAAACCGGCACTGGTCATGATCGGAAGTCTGACGTTGCTGTATCCGGTACTGCTTCTGCTGTGCCGCCTAACCAACAACATAGGACTATTCTTCTCCTACGTGCAGGGATTCTTTGTGCTGTATGACGTCATCCTTGGCATCTGTGCGGCACAGGCCATCAGCGGGTATGCCCCGCTGGCCCTGAGCTTCGGGGTGACCCGGCGTTCTCTGCGCGGTGCCGTAGCCGCCTTCTGGGTGGTGCTGCCCCTGCTCTGCATGGTGCTGGATTACCTTTGCAACTCGGTATCAGCCCGTCTGTTCCAAACGAGCGTGAATGAGGTGTTCCGTAATCTGCTCTTGTATCCCATGCAGGGGTTGGGGCTCAAGCTTCTGCTGTGTGCCTCCATGCTGTGGCTGGGCACCCTGAACCTGTCGATGCTGCCCCTCTGGAAACGGGTGCTGGCCATCCTGCTGCTCTGTGTGGTCTATCTGCAAATCGCGGTTTTTATGCTGCTGGGCACATTTTTGCCCTATGCACTGAATCTGCACAGTCTGGCGTTGGGTCTGCTGAGCCTGCCCTTTATGGCCATCGCCCTGCACCAAATGAAAACACTGGCGATCGCCCAAGCGTAAAGGAGGGATTGGTATGACTCGAACCATCCGCGCGGTATTGCGTTATACCCAAAGTGACCTAAAATGGGCGGTGCTGCTCATCGTCCTGTTGGGTCTGCTGGGGGAAGGCATAGCCGCCATCGCCGTACTGTCCGGGGAACCGGAAATTGCCCCTCAGATCCTGCTGGCTATGATCTTGGCGTTGTCTTGTCTGGTCACGCTGATTTTTATGGCGGTCTACCTGAGCACCCAGTTTATGGTGTTTCTCAGCTTTTCCACCACCCGCCGGGGGCTGACGCTGGGCTTATTACTCCATGGGCTGCGCATAAGCGGCTTGCAGGTAGCGCTGACCTTTCTTTGGGGGACGGTGGACGCGCTGGCCCGCCGGGCCTTTCTGGGGGAAGCCGCACTGCCTTGGCAGTGGATTCCTTGGCCGGTCTGGCCCCTTGTGCTGGCGGGACCGGTGTGGGTGAGCCTTGTGGTGGGCGCCGTCTTTCAGCGGTTTGGTGCCCGTGGCGTGGGCGTTCTCTACCTGCTGTTCATCCTGAGCACCACCACCATCAACCAATGGCTGCACCCTGTGATCGCCTTCTTCCCTACCGCCCTCTGGCTGCCCTTGCTGGCGGCGGCGGTCTTGCTCTGGGTGACGCTTACCTGCCTGAGTGTGCGCTGGATGCAGCGCGCCACCATCCGGTAACCGCCTGCCCCCTATACTATGTCTACGAAAAAACGCCTGTGCAGCATGGCTGCTGCACAGGCGTTTTGCTGTTTCTTTAGGTTTTGCTGTAATCCCGGGCGCCGTAGATGGCGGTGCCCACCCGGACGATGGTGGCCCCTTCCTCGATGGCCATGGCATAGTCATGGCTCATCCCCATCGAGAGGATGTCCATCTGGGCATTCTCATACCCGCGGGCAGCCGCTGCGGCCAGCAGTTCCCGCATTTGGGCAAAAAAGCGGCGGGTCTGGTCGTCGTCCGCGTCGGCGGGCGGAATGGCCATCAGGCCGCGGACTTGCAAATGAGCCTTGGCGGCAGCGGCCTCCAGCAGCGGCCAGAGGTCATTGGGACCCACGCCGCTCTTGCTCTCCTCGGCGCCGATGTTGATCTCGATGAGGATCTGCTGGGTCAGTCCCAGTCGCTCGGCAGCCGTGTCGATCTTGTCCAGCAGGCGGGTGCTGTCCACACTTTGGATCAGCGCCGCACGCCCTACCACCTTATTGACCTTGTTGGTCTGCAAATGGCCGATAAAATGTCCCGGTTTGCCGTGGTAGGCTCCGGCATCGGTCTTTTCCACCAGTTCCTGCACGTGGTTTTCGCCAAACAAATCGATGGCCAGGTCGGCGCTGTAACGCACCTCCTCCACCGTGCGGGTTTTGCAGGCGGCGCAAAGGCTCACATCCGCCGGGTCACGCCCAGCACGGCGGGCTGCTGCCTCCATCGTTTCCCGGATGCGGGCCACGGCTTCCGCCATCTGCTGCTGTTGTGCTTCGGGGATCATCGCACTTCCTCCTCACTGTAAACGGCCCGTGCCCCGCCGATGAAGGGCGGTCGGGTGCGGGCACAGAGCAGGATCGCCTGCCCGATATGGTCCAAACTCAGCCGCACCGGCACCGCCACCCGGCGCAGATGCATACCAATGAGGGTGCCGCCGATGTCCATGCCCGCCGCAGCGCGCACTTCCTCCACCAAAACGGGATCCTGAAAGGTACGCCAGCAGTTAGTGGCCCAACTGCCCCCCGCATGGGGCTGGGGAACGGCCGCCACGATCTGGTAGCCGTATGCCCGGGCTGCCGCCCGTTCCAGCACGATGGCACGGTTCAGATGCTCACAGCACTGGGCAGCCAGATAGATGCCTTGTTCCTGCAGCGGCGGCAGCACCCCTGCCAACACAGCGGCAGCGGCTTCCATGCTGGAGTGATGGCCGATCCGCCCACCGGTGATCTCGCTGCTGGAGCAGCCCACCACAAAGATATCCCCCGTTTCCAGATGCGCAGCCTCCAGCAGTTCCTCGGTGGCTTGGCGCGCCTGCGCAGTCAATTCGGATAGTTCCATCACAATACCCTCCTTACATTATGCACGGTTTTCTTCCTGCGGCGGCAGGCAGGTCACCCCCCGCAGCGTCACATCGCAACAATATTGCAGCGGCAGACGAGGCGCCTTGGCCGTGATGGTCAGCCCGTCAAAGTTGACATCCCGCAGAGCGTAGGCAGGTCCCTCGAATCCGGCCAGTTCTACCGGGGACACATCTTTCCATTCCTGCTTGCGGTTCAGGACCCGTCCCGTCAGGGTCAGCCCTGCAAAGGTAAAATGCTCGAACACCGGCGGTGTTTCGGCCGGGTCGCCGTCATCATTATAGGGTACCGCGTGGACCAGCACCCGGGGCGCCTTGCAGTCCCGCACCGTGACCCCCCGCACATAGCCGCCCCGCTTGGGCGTGCCTTTGATCTCGATGCCCGAGAAAGACCGCTCCAAATCGCAGTCCCAGATTTGGACATCCTCCACACCGCCCGACATCTCGCTGCCGATGCTGATACCATGCCCCGCCGTGCTGTGACAGTCAAAGACATAGATATGGGCACTGGGCCGCCCGATGGCGTTGCCCTCCGGGTTCTTACCGCTCTTGATGGACACTGCATCGTCGGCGGTGGCAAACTCGGCGGCAAACAGCGTACAGTTGGTGCTGGAATCGGGGTTCCAGCCGTCGCCGTTCCAGACGCCTTCGGTACGGAAGGTGCAGTGGTCGGTGACGATGGTATCGCTGTAAATCATATGCATCGTCCACGAAGCGCTGTCCCGCAGGGTCAGACCGCTGATCCAGACGTTCTGGCAGTTGCTCAGGTTGAGCAGCCGCGGCCGCACCCGACCGGGAATCGTGTCCTCGTTCTCACAGCTCGCCACCAGTTCGGGATTTTCGGCCAGATAGTCTTTCAGGTGCTCCCGCTCATCGGCAATGATGGCCTCGGCCAGCGCTTTGCCGCCGCTGGCAATCGTGCCTTTGCCGCGGATGACTACGTTCACGCAGTTGTAGCCGTCGTCATGGTCCATCTTGCCCAGATTCAGCAAGCTGGAATAGCAGCGCATCTCGATGCCCTCGAACCGGCTGGGGATGCGGGGCTGGTAGTCCACGATCTGGTCGGTACCTTGCAGTACAGCGCCCTCTTCCAGATAGAGCTCCATATCGCTGTGCAGCCGCAGCGCCCCTGTCAGGTAGGTGCCCGCCGGCAGATAGACGGCATCCCCGGGGCCGCAGGCATCGATGGCCCGCTGCAGCGCGGCGGTATTTTTCGTCACACCATCCCCCTTGGCCCAGTAGGGCGCTTCGGTGACGTTGATGCGGTTCTTTTCGGCGCCGGTGCGCAGCAGGCAGGCACCCACCGGCTGGTTTTCAAACACCACATCCACCCGGTATTCGGTCTGGGGTTCCAGCCCCTGCAATGTATAATGGGTACGCGCGGCGGTACCCACCGGCTCATTGTTCAGATAGACGGTATATTCGGCCTGCGCGCCGGCGGCGGCAGGCTTATCCCAGTAGAGCACGGCATGATGAGCCGTGGTACGGGCAAACAGATGATTTTCAAACATGTTTACAGTCCTCTTTGCTGTGATGGGGGTCTGTTTCGGTCCACCCCTATTGTAACACACAATGCCCTGAGCGGAAAGACGCAAAAATCGCCAACATTTGTAAAAGAAGGTTCACGGGTTTTGGCAGGGTGGCGTCTGCAGAAAGCATCCCTCCTCGTGGCTCCACAGTACCCCCACCGCCTGCAGATAGGCGTATACAATGGTGGAACCCACAAATTTCATTCCTCGTTTTTGCAGGTCGGCCGAGATTGCATCGGAAAGGGGCGAGGTCGTTTTATCCCGCTCGCAGAAGGTCTTGCCATCGGTCCAGTGCCAAAGGTAACGGTCAAAACTGCCCCGCTCCTGCCGGATGGCGGCAAAAACCTTGGCGTTGCCCACCGCTGCGGCAATTTTGCGCCGGTTGCGGATGATGCCTGCATCCTGCGCCAGCGCCGCACATTTGGCCTCATCGTAGGCAGCCACCTTTTGCCAGTCAAAGCCATCGAAAGCGCGGCGGAAAGCGTCCCGTTTGTTGAGCACGCATTCCCACGACAGACCGGCTTGAAAGCCTTCCAGAATCAGCATCTCAAAGAGCATCCGGTCCTCGTGAACCGGTACACCCCATTCGCAGTCGTGGTAGTGCAGGTAACGGGGATTGTCCGGGTTGGCCCACCGGCAGCGGGGACGGCCATCTTTCCATTCCATAGGCGACCTCCTTGTTGTGGCAAAAACCGCCCGACCCGCAAAAGCGGGCGGGCGGCAGCATGTCTTATACCAGTACGTCCTTGATGAGCAGGCTCAGCCCGCCGGTGGCCGAGTGGATGAACTCCACCGCGTCATCGGAGTTGCAAAGTTCCGCCGGGATCTTGATCTCGATGCCAGACTCGGTCTTAAAGCTGCGGCTTTCCAGCTTTTTGATCCGCGCCGGGCTCACTGTCACCCGGTCATTTTCCTGCACGCCGGTCTCGGCCAAGGCAGCTTCGAACGTGGGTGCCGCCAAGGGATAGGCTTCCCGCATGCGGGTGCGGACATCCTCCACCGAGATGGTGTTGTCCACCGCCTGATTGCGCACCATCAGTTCCACCGCGGTTTCGGTGCCGCCGTCAAAGGGGGGCACGTCGTCCAGCTCTTCCGGTTCGGGGTAGGCTTCCTTCACCGCTGCCACCGCCGTTTCGCAAACTGCTTTGAGCTTGGCCTTTTCCTGCATGGCCTCGGTACAGCCGAACACCCTGGTGGAGAGGTAGAAGTCCTTTTTCTCGTCCATGGTGAACTTTTTCTCGATGAGGCGCACCGTGCCGTTGGCCCGGTCGATGAGGGCCGCCTCGTCGGCCTTGGGGGTACCGGGCAGCAAGGTGCGCTGGGGCACCATACTGCTGAACCGGCCATTGCCCAATGTTTCGGTATGATGGGTATACCCGGGGCGATAGTTGAGTTTGAGTACCCCGTAATAAGGTACGCCGTCCCCGGCAAAGTCCACTACCGCCAGATCTCCGGCAGGAATGGCGGGATATTGCAGCATCTGTTCAAAGATGACCCCCGCAATACGGCGGGAGAGGTCCACGAAATCCTGATTCTGGGCCATCTCCTGCGCAAAGGCGGAATCCGGCAGGAACCGGCAGTTCTTGACCTCGTCGCTGACGAAGGCCTTTTCCAAAATTGCAGAAAAATATTCAAAGAGATCGGCATCCAGATCCATGGGCCGGTCAGAGAGCAGCGGCTCCGACGCACCGGGGTCCAGAAGATGGAGGATCACCTGATTGATCTTGACTTCCATGTTGGACAAAGCTCCTTTGGGATAAAGTTGACGAAAAGGTAGTATACCACAATTTGCCGGGTTTGGCCAGCCGTCGGGCGGGGCACGCTAACCGGGAAGGGAGGGATTGCGTGTGAACGCACCGTTGAATCGGAAGGAAAAGGACGCCTTGCTGCGGCGCACCGCCCCCAGCCGCCAAAAGCAGGCCAAAGCGTACCTGCAAGGTGAGGTGCCCGGTGTAATGCAGCACTACGCCCCCGACGCCCAGCCCGACCCTGCCAAGGGCTGGGTAGAGAGCGACGAAACCGTACAGCGGCTGGCCCGCTGGCGAGAGGAAGCTATCTATTGACCCAACGGCGGCCCCACGTTTGGTGGGGCCGTTTGCGGTTCAGTCGGCGTTGAGCTTGGCCGACGCCTTATGGGTAAAGCGATCGTTGTCCACGATGTAGCGCTCATGGGTGGCGTGGGCCACCTCGCTCACATCGTCATAGACCCGGGCGGTAAAGGTCAGACGGCGGTCGGCCACCGCGGTCAATTCACAATCGCAGTAGACCACCATGCCGATGGGCGTGGGGGCGGTGTGGGCCAGCGAAAGGCTGGTGCCCACCGTGCCGGTGCCCAGATCCAGTTCCGGTGCCACCGACTTCCAACAGGCTTTTTCGATCAGTGCTGCCACGGCCGGCGTGGCCAGCACCGGCAGTTCACCGCTGCCCACTGCCTGTGCGGTATTTTCGGTGGTGACACGCAGCGCTGCGTGGCCCTTGATCCCCGGTTCCAACATCTGCCATTTCCCCTTTGTCGCTTGTTTTTCTTTTTATTATAGCGGGGCCTGCGGTGGATTGCAAGAGAACGGCTTTTTGCGCTTGTGCCTTGCGTTTTGCCACTAAACCCGCTATACTGAAAACGTGCATGAGGAAGCGGCCCCTGCAGCCGGCTTCCTTTTTTGCGGCAGGATAAAGGAAGTATGAGGAGGACGATCATGAGCGAAAAAACGATCGATTATTCCAAAGGTATCTACAATGCCCGCGAACTGGGCACGCCTCGGTTGCTGATTCTGGGTGCGCAGCATATGTTCGCAATGTTCGGCGCCACCGTGCTGGTGCCGCTGCTCACCGGTTTGAGCGTAAGCACCACGCTGCTCTGCGCCGGTTTGGGCACCCTGCTCTTCCACTTTTTGTGCAAGGGCAAAGTTCCCGCTTTCTTGGGGTCCAGCTTCGCCTATCTGGGCGGCTTCACCATCGTAAGCAATGATGGCGCCAACCCCGAAAATCTGCCCTACGCCTGTGCGGCTGTGGCGTTCTCGGGCCTTGTGTACGTATTGTTCAGCTTCCTCATCTCGGCGTTCGGAATCCGCCGGATGATGAAATTCTTCCCGCCGGTCGTCACCGGTCCCATCATCATCGCCATCGGCCTGATTTTGGCCCCCAGTGCCATCAGCAACTGCCAGAGCAACTGGCTGCTGGCCTTCGTAGCCTTGGCCACCGTCATCATCTGCAACATTTGGGGCAAGGGCATGGTCAAGATTCTGCCCATCCTCATTGGTGTACTGGTTTCTTACGCGGTGGCGCTGGCCACCGGCGCCGTGGATTTTGCGGCCATCGGCGCAGCGGATTGGTTCGGCATTCCCCTGCATAAAGATTCCATGGGTCTGTTCGCCATCGACGGCAGTGAGACCTTCATCAGCGCCCTGTTTACCATCGTGCCCATCGCGCTGGCTACCATGATGGAGCATATCGGCGACATTGCCGCCATCAGCGCCACCACCGGCAAAAACTACATCCGTGACCCCGGTCTGAACCGTACCCTGCTGGGCGACGGTCTGGCCACCACCATGGCCGGCCTGCTGGGTGGCCCCGCCAACACCACCTACGGCGAAAACACCGGCGTGCTGGCGCTGACCAAGATCTACGACCCGCTGGTCATCCGTATTGCGGCAGTCTTTGCGCTGGTGCTCAGCTTCTGCCCCAAGTTTGAGGCCATCATCAACACCATCCCCGCCGGCATCGTGGGCGGCATCAGCTTTGTGCTGTACGGCATGATCTCCGCCATCGGCGTACGCAACGTGGTGGAAAACAAGGTGGACTTCACCAATTCCCGCAACCTGATCATCGCAGCGGTGATTCTGGTCTGCGCTCTGGGCTTTGACTCGGTGGGCGGTATCACCTTCCCCGTGCTGGGCGTTAACGTCAACCTGTCCGGTCTGGCCATCGCTGCTATTGCCGGCATTCTGCTCAATGCCCTGCTGCCCGGCAACGACTATGAATTCGACGAGGGCAGCAACGACGGCGAAGGCGCCAGCCTGCGCGTCTGATCCCACACTGCCAAAGGAGGGACGGCCTATGACCGCCGCGGATTTTACCAACCTGCACCTGCAATATAAATCGGAACAGGCCGAGGGGGAACTGCCCGCCGCCATCGAGCATGATTTTGCCGACGGCCGGATGGTCGACCATTATTATGTGACCCCCTCCCCCGCCTTCTGGGCCGATGAGGGCATCCAGAAACTGGGACAGGTGTCGGGCATCCTGTTTTTGCAGCAGCCCGAAGGCGCCCCGTGGAAGATTCTGGTCCACGAACCCGCCATGATCGGCGAGGTGGTCTTTGAAATGCCCGACGAGGAATTTCGCCGGATGCTGCAAAACAACGGTGTGGTCCTGCCCGGAGAACCGGGCTTTCAGCCGCCCCAATAAAACACCTTTTTCCCCGCAGAAATGCGGGGATTTTTTTGTATAACCTATTGACAGTTCCTTTTACCGGGTGTATCATATGAACAAATAAACATATGAAAGGATGTTTGCCATGCTGCCCCATGAGCCGTCCCCACCGGCGCAGAGCCAACCGCTGGACCCACAGGCCCTGCAAAAATTGCAGGACGATCTGCCCGACGACGAAGTTCTCTACGATTTGGCCGAATTGTTTCGGGTATTCGGCGACACCACCCGCATCAAGATCTTGTACGCCCTGTTCGAAAGCGAACTCTGCGTCAATGACATTGCACAGGTGGTGGGGCTTTCCCAGAGTGCGGTGAGCCACCAGCTACGACTGCTCAAGGCCAGCAAGCTGGTCAAGTTCCGGCGGGAAGGCAAAGCCATCTACTATTCCTTGGACGACGACCATGTGCGTACCATGATTGCCTTGGGTATGGAACACGTGGAAGAGTGACACATCTTTATAGAAAGAGAGTATTGTTATGCAGAAGAAATTCAAGATCGAAGTGGACTGCGCAAACTGTGCCGCCAAAATCGAGACCGCCGTCAAAGCATTGCCCGGCGTACAGCGGGCCAGCGTGAGCTTTATGACCCAGAAGATGCTGCTGGAAGCCGAAGATGACCGCTTTGAGGAAATTTTGCAGCAAGCTGTCCGGGCCGCCAAGAAGATCGAGCCGGATTTCGAGATCGAGTTGTAAGACCCGGACTGAAAATGGAGGAATCCTTCCATGACCAAAAAGCAGAAAAAGACGCTGCGGCGCATCCTGCTGGCCGCGGTGTTGACTTTGTGCGCCGCGCTGGTGCTGTCCTTGGTGACCCTACCGTGGTATGGGCAGCTACTCGTATGGCTGATTCCCTACCTGCTCATTGGATATGATGTCCTGCGCAAGGCCGTGCTGGGCATCCGCAACGGCGAGGTTTTTGACGAGAACTTTCTGATGGCGGTGGCCACCGTGGGCGCCATGGGCTGCGGCGAGTACGCCGAGGGTGTGGCCGTTATGCTCTTCTATCAGATCGGGGAACTGTTCCAGAGCTACGCGGTAGGCAAAAGCCGCCGCAGCATCAGCGATTTGATGGACATTCGGCCGGACAGCGCCAATCTGGAGCAGCCCGACGGCACGGTGGACGTGGTGGACCCCGACGAAGTGGCCGTGGGTTCGGTGATCGTTGTGCGCCCCGGGGAGAAGATCCCGCTGGACGGCGTGGTACTCAGCGGTGAAAGTACCCTGAACACTGCGGCTCTGACCGGCGAGAGCCGTCCCCGCACCGTGCGGCCCGGAGAAACGGTAATCAGCGGCTGCGTCAATGAGGACGGCCTGCTGCGCATCACCACCACCAAGGCCTATGACGAATCCACCGTGGCCAAAATCTTGGACCTTGTGGAAAACTCCAGCCTGAAAAAAGCCAAGGTGGAAAACTTCATCACCAAGTTTGCCCACTGGTATACGCCGCTGGTCTGTCTGGCGGCATTGGTGTTGGCCGTGCTGCCCCCGCTGGTGCTGGGCGGCGGCTGGACGCTCTGGCTGCTGCGAGCCTTGACCTTCTTGGTCATCAGCTGCCCCTGCGCACTGGTCATCTCGATTCCGCTGACCTTCTTCGGCGGCATTGGCGGTGCCTCCCGGTGCGGCATTCTGGTCAAGGGCGGCAACTATCTGGAAGCGCTGGCTCACACCGGCGTGGCTGCTTTTGATAAGACCGGCACCCTGACCAAGGGTGTCTTTGCGGTGACCCGCCTTACCCCTGCCCCCGGCGTGACCGAGCAGGAACTGCTGGAGACCGCCGCCTTGGCAGAGCGGTTTTCCAGCCATCCCATCAGCAAGAGCCTGCGGGAAGCCTGCCCCGATGTGGATGCCCGCCGGGCGGCCGACGCCCAGGAGATTGCCGGCCAAGGCGTGCGCACCTTGGTGGATGGCCGGGTGGTTCTGGCCGGCAACGCCCGCCTGATGGAAACCAACCAGATCACCTACACCGCCGACGACGGCGCAGGCAGCGTGGTGTATCTGGCCCGGGACGGCCAATTTCTGGGGTCCATCCTTATCTCGGATGAAGAAAAGCCCACCGCCCAGACCGCCATGGAGGATCTGCGGCGGCAGGGGGTGCGCACCGTCATGTTGACCGGTGACAGCCCCGCCGTGGCCGACAAGGTGGCCCAGCGGCTGGGCATTGACGAAGTCCATGCCGGGCTACTGCCTGCCGACAAGGTACGGCAGGTGGAAGAACTGCTGGCCCATAAACCTGCCGACAAGATGTTGGTCTTTGCCGGGGACGGCATCAACGATGCCCCGGTACTGATGCGGGCGGACATCGGCATTGCCATGGGGGCGCTGGGCAGCGATGCCGCCATCGAGGCCGCCGACGTGGTGCTGATGGACGATGACCCGGCCAAAATCGGGCTGGCCATGCGGATCGCCCGCAAGTGCATGACCATCGTCTACCAGAACATTGTGTTTGCGCTGGGCGTCAAATTCCTTTGCCTGCTGCTCAGTGCCGTGGGCGTGGCGAACATGTGGTGGGCTGTCTTTGCCGATGTAGGCGTGATGGTGCTGGCAGTGCTTAATGCCACCCGCATGCTGAACGTAAAATCCTTCCGATAACACCAAGCCCCCGCTCCTTTCGGAGCGGGGGTTTTCGATTCATATAAGAACCACAAGCTATGCTTGTGGGCGAATATAGCACGAGCGTTGAT
>CAUWAX010000016.1:0-70591 GCA_963557315.1 uncultured Gemmiger sp.
CGTCAAGGTCTTTCTGTATCTGCTTGATCTTCTCGCGCAGGGAAAGACAGGGCCGTTTCCCGGCAGGTACTTTGTCAGTAGGTACTAACTTCCATGAGTAAACAAACTGGGGGTCTCCAAATGCCGCTTCGCCCGCAATACGGTGGATACACTGTCCTATACCCGGAAGCTGAGCAAGCTGGGAGTGGAAGTCTACTTCGCCTCTGACAACATCTGGACGATGGACAACGACGGAGAACTGTGGCTTACCATCATGGCCACGATGGCCCAGGAGGAAAGCCGCAAGATCAGCGAACGGGTGCGGGCAGGCATCCAGATGAGCCGGGAAAAGGGTGTGCTGTACGGCAATGGCAACATTCTGGGCTACGACCTGGACAAGATCCACAAGACCTACATCATCAACGAGGAACAGGCCGAAACGGTGCGGATGATCTTTGAACAGTACGCCACTGGCGACGGGCTGGGAAAGGTGGCCAAAGCCCTGATTGCGAAAGGCCGCAAGGACGGCGGTGGCCGCCTGAAATGGGATTCCAGCAAGATCACCCGTATCCTGCGCAATCCCACCTACATGGGCTACTGCGTCTACAACCGCACCCAGACCACTGACCTGCTGGAACACAGCCGGAAGAAGAACAACGACGAGGAAACCTACATCCTGAAAAAGGGAAACTTCACCCCCATCATCGACGAGGAACTCTGGCACCGGTGCAACGACATCCGCCGAAGCCGCCAGCGGAACCTGCTGGACGAGAACGGCAAGCCCCGCAAGTACGGCGGAACCGTCGCCAAGAACGTCTGGGTCACCAAGCTGGTGTGCCACTGCGGTTCCAAGCTGCGGCGGTATCTGTGGAACACCAAGAGGGACGGTACGCAGGTCTATGGCTTTGAGTGCTACCGCCACAAGAGGCAATCCGCCCTGTATCTGAAGAAGCACGGCCTGCCCGAGGGCGTCTGTGAACTGAAAGCCTTCCCGGAATGGAAACTGGAACTGATGGCTTTGAAAATCTTTGAGACCGTGTGGAGCAACCGTCGGGAGGCAGTGCTGGAAGCCTGCCGGATGCTCAACGCCTGCTATCGGGAGGAAAGCGCCGATCCGGCCAAGCTGAAAGCGCTGGACAAGCGGATGGACGCCCTGAACCAACGGCTGGATAACCTGATCATGATGAAGGCATCCAACCAGATCACCCTGAGCCAGTTTGTAGAGCAGAGCAACGAGATCGGCGTCCAGCAGCAGCGGGTCAACAAGGAAAAAGCGGAGCTGCTGGCCAAGCAGGGGGACCACAAGGCGCTGGACATGGACGCAATTGAGGCCAGCCTCTGCGAAGCGGTGGATTTCACCGACGGTATGGTGAGCGAGTGGTTCATCCAGAACTTTGTCCGCCGCATCACACCCATCGACGACACGCGGTTCGCCTGGGTGTTGGATTTGGCGCCCGAACCCCAGACGCTGGTCTGTGAGGTCAACGGGCGGAAGGAATATCCGCGCATTACACTGGAAAGCAATTTATACCGGGGGGCCTGGCCGCCCCCCGGGGCTTCCCGCCCAAACTTTCTGATCAACAGGAACGGTCGGCTGAATGGGGACATTTCGGCGGCGGGATTGGCGCAGGACAGGCTGCAATCAAAAGGCTTTATAGGGATAGGAACTACCCTGAGCACATTGGCAATGAGAAAAATCTCCCCAACCATTTTCCAAGTAGGAACGGTTAGGGAGATTTTCTGTTGCATGCGGCATCCCTAGGGGAAAATGCCAAAGTATAGGCATGCTAAAAACCAATTACTTGGTCTGTGGCTCAGGCAGAAAACGACTTGCCACCAGATGATGAAAAATCGCTGCAAACACGAGACCAAATGTTACGCCTAAAACTGTATCGGCAATTCGCAGGACCACAGCGCTCTGAAGTCCGTAGATTCCGGCCCCCAACATTAGGGCACCTAGGCAATTCATGGCGGTTTTATAGCGGTAATCGATGCAAAAACCCAGACACAGACCGCCCAACGGTCCTAACAGTGGGTGCATGGATTCCGGCAGTATCGAATACAGAACAAAAAATAGGCAGGACCCTGCAACCGCACCGATAATCCGCTGCCAAAAGCGGGGAAGAGTGTTGTTGGAGTAGGGATATTCCGACAAGAGGGAAGCGCAGGCAAAACCCATCCACATAAATCGTTCTACGCCAAAAACCTGCCCGGCAGTCAGAACTAGACTTACTCCCAGCGCCATACGTAGTTGCCATAAGCAGACTGGTTTGGACAAATCAAACTTTTGCACCACATGGCGGAAGCGAATCTCTTTGTGTTGGTGGCGGTGTTTGGCGAACAAAATCGCACCGCAGAGTATATATCCAGTCAAGGCCAAAAGGCCGCGCCGGATCAGTGCTTCCCCCGCGACAGGATTGCCGGTGAGATAGATGTATGCGAAACTGTATAAACCACCGTTGCCCATTTCGGGCCGCTGCGTGGTAATAGCAAGAAGAGAAAAAAAGCAAACGAAGTGCAGAGGAATTAAAAAGAGCGGGGGCAGTATAGCGGCAGCGCTGGGCCCCAGCACCAGAATCGCCAGCGCTGCCGCCAGCGTCAAGAGCGAATCTCCAATACAGTACTCGAAATTGACAAAGCGGATTCCCAATAGGATACAGAACAGTGCTACGGCCAATGGGGTGTTTTCGGCGCCAAACACACGGGACAGAAAGCTTATGAATATAATGGCAAAGGCCACAATCAGCACGGAACGTATCGCAATGGCAGTCCAATAATAGGCCTCGTCCTGCTTTGTGCTACAAGCAGAGATTTTCCGCTTGAGTATGGCAGGGTCCATCTGTAATGCGTCATAAAATTTCATTTTCATGTTTTTTTCCCTTTCCCGGTTCGATATGTGCAGCAAGTTTATCTGCATAATACATAAACATCTCGAAATCCTTTCCGGAACTTCGCCACAAATCGTAAAAGGGCTGCAAAATATTTTCGTATCCTTTTCGCAATTCCGCAAGGCCTGTTTCGGTAAGAAACAGCTGATAGCTGCGTTCATCGGCAGCATTCCGCTGTTTGGAGATACAGTTTTTTTCGTAAAGCGTTTTTAGGCAGCGGCTAACCGCTTCTTTTTTCATACCGCTGCCCTGACTGAGCAGGATGGGGGTGTTTTGCTCAGGCTGTAGATAAAGATGCGCCAAAAGCTCACATTCGCTGACGGTCAGCATCGATTTATGTTCTGGCAACAGAGCGCGCATGATTTTTTGCATCTGCTGCTGGTAGTGAATCATATCCGTCCACTCCATAAAAATCTCCTTTGCATATGATTAACGTTGTTAATCATATGCCTTGGGACGCCGTTTGTCAATAGTGGCAAGATGATTTCTTGTTGGATTCTTTGTGGTAGAAAAAGGCACAAGCTTCCGGCATAGAACCAGAGCGTGTGCTGCATTGTTTTTTCCGTAGGCGCTGATTATAATAGAAACAGAAAAGCCGTTCCGATGGTTTCTTTGATGCCAAACTGAGCGGCAGTGAATTAGTGTTTACAGGAGAAATGCGAAATGCAATATCGCAGCGATAAAACCGATACCAATTTGTCCGTTCTGGGATATGGATGTATGCGATTCCCCAAAAAAGGCGGAAAAATAGATTTGGACGCCACTACCGAGCAGATCGGAGAAGCGGTCAAACTGGGGGTGAACTATTTTGACACCGCCTATGTCTACGGCGGCAGCGAGGCGGCGCTGGGCGAAGCGCTGCGCCGTTTAAAGTGCCGAGATCAGGTTTATATAGCAGATAAACTTCCCCAATATCTCATCAAATCTAAGGCGGGCATGGAGCGCTGTTTTCAGGAACAACTGTCCCGTTTGGGTACGGACCACATTGACTTTTACCTGATGCACATGCTCACCGATCTGGCCGCTTGGCAGAAATTGTGCGGTCTGGGGATCCGGGAATGGATCGAGGAGAAGAAATGCACCGGGGCGATTGGCCGCATCGGATTTTCGTTCCATGGGGATACAGCAGCCTTTTTGGAATTGCTCAACGCCTATGACTGGGATTTTTGTCAGATTCAGTACAACTATCTGGATGAGCACACGCAAGCAGGACGTAAAGGGCTGGAAGCCTCTGCGGCTCAGGGGATTCCGGTCATCATTATGGAGCCGCTGCGCGGCGGGCGACTAATCACAGGGCTATCTGCCGAGGCAGAAAAGCGAGTGGGAGAGAGCGGCCGCACCGCAGCAGGGTGGGGCTTGCGATGGTTGTGGGACCAGCCGGGTGTCACGGTGGTGCTATCCGGCATGAACAGTCTGGAAATGATTCAGGACAATGCCGCGCAGGCAGACGAAGCCTATCCCGGCTGTATGACGCCGGAAGAACATGCCTTTGTAGCGGAACTGCGGGCAGATCTGCAAGCCTCCATGCGGGTGGGGTGTACCGGTTGTGGGTACTGCCAACCCTGTCCGGCGGGGGTGGATATTCCGGGGGTATTTGCCAGCTATAATCGCGCGGCTACCGAGGGCAACCATGCCAAGATGCAATACCTGCTTACTACGGGCCTGCGGCGCAAGGGGACTGGTGCCAGCCAGTGCGTTGGCTGTGGGCAATGTGAGCGGCATTGCCCGCAGCACCTGCCGATTCGCAGCCTGCTGAAAGACGCTGCCAAAGAATTGGAAGGCCCTCTGTACAAAACGGCCCGTTTGGGGGTAAAAGTCCTTAAACTGTGGTAAGACGGCACGTGCCGTCTCCGGTGAAGGGGGCACGCTGCCCTCTCAGTTCCGGTAGCAACAGGTCCTGTTAAGGGGGCGAAGATCTACCGCCGAAAGAGTTGCTATGGCAATGTCCATGGTTAAGGCCATCGTTTCTAAAAAAGAAAGAGAACAGCCCGCCGACAGAAAACTCGGCGGGCTGTTTTGTGTGTTTCCCAAGCAAGAATGTTTCTACAAGAAAGGCAAAGAAGGACGATATGATTGATCAAAATTGGAATAGAACGAGAGAAAGACAATGCTTTGGCACTGTGCGGCTGGGGCGATTAGGGGTGAGCTGATAACCAACGAATGCCGGCAGCGGTGCGCTCGGCAGCATGGCTGTAATGATTGCCGGGATGCATCTGAAACGTTGTACAGATGCCGTGACTTTGGTAATAACGCTGGATGTTTTGGGTGTTTTCTTGCACGGTTTGTAAAACCGGGTTACGGGTTTTGCATTCCTTATCGCCCAAAGAAAAATACAGACAATCTGGCGGGCGTTTTACGTTATGGGTAAAAAGATATTCTTGGAGCCCGGGAAACCAGAGTGAACCAGACATACTGGCAAACCGGGAAAATGCATCGGTTTGGTACATGGCATAGAGGGCGAACAAACCGGCCAAAGAGTAGCCGGCCAAACCGCGCCAGCAAGGCGGTCCGGGCAGTTCTGCTTCCACGGCAGGCAAAATGGTGTGGGTCAGCAGGTGCAGATAGGCATCGGCACCGCCGGTGCAGGGCGGCGCTTTTTTGAAGAGCGGGGGAGCGTCCCAAGGGACCATATCATGGTTCCAGTCCAGATCAGTCACGGAAACCAAAGAAAAGGAAGTCGATTGATTCTGACACAGTTCCCGCCAAATCTGCTGCCCCTCCTCGGCAAAAGTATTCAAATACACGATGGGGGCGCCCGGTTGTTCACAGGGATAGACGGATACGGTTTTTCCCTCTATTGTAAATGTGCGCATTGCTGTATTCGCCTCGCTTCACGCTATGGATGCAATACCGTCAGCAGCCCCTGCGCAAAGGCATGATGCCCCTGCTCGGTAAAGTGGACGCCGTCATAAGTCAAAGAAATGTCCCACGCGCCGGCGTCAGCAAACCGGATGCCCAAGGACTGCGCCAACTCGCAATACAGTTCGGCCAAGGTGTGGGAGGCACCCACCAAAGCGGTCGTGGGCACCCATTCACCCCGTGCCATGGGCGGAGGCGCCACCAAAAGAAGTTTGTCCCGCGGCAATGTCAAGCCCAGCAAAAAGCGCTCCATCTTTGCGGCAGCCGTCGCAGGGGAGGCGCCCAGCAGCAAGTCGTTGGTGCCCAGCATCACGATCAGCAGATCGGTATCCGTTGGCAGCAGAACCGGTGCGGGGGGAATGGCGCGACCATTTTCGCCCTGATTGCAGACCTCCCAGCCGGTCTTGGCGGCAAGAAGATCCACCCACCGGTTCTCTTTGGGGTAGCGGTCCCCCCAATAAGACCGGGGATCATACCCGTAGGTGTTGGAATCACCGAGGCAAAGGACCTTCATGCCGTTTCACTTCCTCAAAATTTTGTCCATGGATTTTCCTTTGGCCAATTCATCCACCAGCTTGTCCAGATACCGGATCTCCTGCATCAACGGATCTTCGATGGTTTCCACCTTTACGCCGCAAATGCTGCCTTTGATGAGGCGGCGATTCTCGTTCAAACAGGGGGCGTCGTTAAAAAAGTCGCCGTAGGCAAGGTCACTCTCCAAAAAGCGGTCCAGATCCGCGGCAGAATAGCCGGTCAGCCACTGGGTCACCTCGTACACCTCTGCCTTGGTACGGCCTTTGCGCTCCGCTTTGGCAATCAACAGCGGAAAAACTTTGGCAAACTTCATGGCAAAAATAGCTTGGTTTTCCATACAGTGCCTCCTGAGGGGGTGTTTATGCCTATTATAACACAGAACTCCCTGCGGTGAAAATAAATATGGGGAAGGGGATGGCTTTTTAAATTGCCAGCAGCGTTTCTTCGTGTTATGATGAAAATAACCACGCGAGGAGGTGTTTCTATGTCCTTTCAAATTGTCCAAAACGACATTACCACGATGAAAGTGGATGCGATTGTCAATGCTGCCAACGAGAGCTTGCTGGGCGGTGGCGGTGTAGACGGCGCTATCCACCGAGCGGCCGGACCACAGTTGCTGGCAGAATGCCGCACCTTGGGCGGGTGCCGTACAGGGCAAGCCAAAATCACCAAGGGATATCGGCTGCCGGCCCGGTATGTGATTCACACGGTAGGGCCGGTCTGGCGAGGCGGTGGTCATGGGGAACAAGCGCTGCTGGTTTCTGCCTATCGTACCTCGTTGGAACTGGCGGCCGCCCATAATTGTCGGACGGTGGCCTTCCCGCTGATATCTTCCGGGGTGTACGGCTACCCGAAAGAGCAGGCGCTGCAAGTAGCGGTGGATACCATTCTCACCTTTTTGCAAGGCCATGACCTCACGGTATATCTGGTGGTTTTTGATCGGGAAACTTGCGCCATTGCGCAACAGCGGTTTGCCCAGATGATAGCCTGTGACGGCGAAGAAACTGGGAACGGCAACCGATAGTTGCCAAGCAGTTGGTAGACGCAGGCACACCGTTTGGAGTACCATGATGGTGTGAGGTGATGGAAATGACCCTTGGAGCCAGATTGAAACAATACCGGATGGGGAGAAGACTCTCCCAAGAGAAGGTGGCAGAGCGATTGGGCGTCAGCCGACAAGCGGTGACAAAGTGGGAAAACGACCAGACGATGCCGTCTGCAGAAAATCTGCTGGCGCTGGCATCTCTCTATGAAGTGCCAATGGAAGAATTGGTGGGAAACTATCTCCACCAACGGAAGGATCGGACGATTTTGCGCACCAACCTAACCATATTGGCGATTCTTTGGCAGGCGGCGACTTTGAATGTTTGCATCTATATGACGCCGGACGCGTTTCCGATGTCGCTGGGCGGTCTTCTACTGTTCAAATGGATTCCGTTGGCAGCCAGTACGCTTTGGATGGCACACCGTCTGCACGACGAAAAAAATCCGAAACAATATTGGAAGAATGTCAAAATCGAATCTCTGTATTGCGCGCTTCAATTTGCAATCTCAGTGGCTGCATATTACAGCGGCTTTCGCATGGTGGGAACGGCAGCGCTGTTGGTTGTGTGCCTGCTCTACCTTTACGTGATCAATCCCCAATACATGAACCGAACGTTGGTTAAGCCCAAACAAAAACCATAGAACCGCCCGTATAGGCAGTTTTATGCAGTTTGAGGGGCCAGCGCTGCGGCTTGTACCCAAAATGCCCGTCCGGGAGACATAAGGTCCCGGACGGGCATTGGTATATTGACAGCGGTAAAGGGGACGTAAAGATTCGGCAGGAAGCGCTCTCTCCGCCACGGAGAGCAAAACGCTGTACCGGGGGAGGAAACCCGCACTCGCCGCTTTTCAGAACGGTTACTGCAACGTTATGCTGTCCGGCAAAGCCATTGACCGTACAGTGCGGCGTTAGGGCGTTTCTCCATCGAAAGGAAGGGTGGCCGTTATTCGTTCCAGTGCGGTACCTAACCCGGTAAACCCTACGCAGCGGCTGGGTTGGGTGTTGACGGCGTGCTCCAGCAAGGGCTGGCGCTGGGTGGTGCAGTCCAGAAAGGTACTGTGTGCCAGTACATCGTCCCACGCCCGGTTAAGGAAAGCAACTTCCCGGCGGCCATGGGTACGGGTCAAAAAGACAGTGCCGGCTTTTTGCAGGTAATTCTCTACCTGAAGTGGGGCGTAACCGGCAGCGGTCAGGCTCTCCAGCAGACTTTCCCGAAATAGCTCCGGGAGGTTGTCCCATTGAAAGGGCGCTACGTCATAGCGTATAAGGGTATACCGACTGTGGCAATGGACCGCCAGTAAGCAGCTTCGCCCCTGAAGCGCAATCCGATGCAGGTCCCAGCAAAACCGTCGATCCGGTTCTACACCGTAGGGCGGCGGCGTCTTTTTCAAAAACCGCTGCAACGGAAATGTCAGTCCCAGTTCCATCACGGCACCTCATGGGGGATGGTGATTTTTTCCACGGTGATCTTGCCGTCTGCCACCTCCGCCATCATCATGGTGATCTCCTGATGGAAGCGGCGAGGGCCGCAGGAACCGGGGTTCAGCCAAAGCCGACCATCCCGTTCCTCCTGCGAATACTTGTGGGAATGCCCGAACAAAACTACATCCACACCGCTCAAGTCGGCAGGGACCTCCTTTTTGTTGTGGACGAGGAAGAAGGTGACGCCGCCCAAAGTGACGGTAAGATCATGGGGGAGCGCGGCAGCCCATTCTTTGTCATTGTTGCCCCGTACGATATACAAGGGGGCATATTGCCGCAGTGTTTCCACGATTTCGGGACGATTGATGTCGCCGCCGTGCAGAATGGCATCGGCGGATTGTAGATATTCCACCACCGCGGGGCGCAGCAAGCCATGGGTATCGGAGAGAAGGGCTAGTCTCATGGTTGGGTGCCCTCCTGCCGGCGGCTGCACAGTTGACGATAGAATTGCCGGGCCTTTTCCAGATCTTGGGCATCGGGGTGTCCTTTGGCAATGCCGCCAACCATCTGGAACGGTCCGAAGGTATCGTATCCCTTACAACTGAATTCGCCCAGCACGGGGCAGCCTTTTTCCTGCGCGAGCGTAACCATTGCCTTGGCGCCGGTGCCTTTCGCGCCGCCGTAGGTGTACACGAAAAAGACAGGTTTGCCGGCAGGCAGATATTGCTGGGCAAAGTCCACCACCACCTTGTGAAACGCAAACCCATAAATGCCGGAGGCAAAACCAAGACAGTCGTAGTCCTCCAACCGGACGGCTTGGCGGGTGGTCACGTCGATCAAGTCGACGCTGCCCTCTTGCGCCATGGCATCCAGCACTTTCCGGGTGTTTCCATGATGACGGGAATAATAGCAGATTGCGGTTTTCATTCAGCAGTACCTCCTTGTAGGGTCCAGCCAAAGTCATTGTGGTAGATCATCTGGCGGGTCATACCGCCGTCGATACAGATGTTTTCGCCGGTGATAAACCCGGCTTTGTCCGAACAGAGAAAGAGTACCATGTGGGCAATGTCCATGGGATTCCCCACGCGGCCTACCGGTTGCTGTACGGCGTCGGGGCCTTCATAGACGGTGTCACTGGTGTCGATCCACCCGGGCGAGATCGAGTTTACCCGTGCTTTGCCGGCCAAACTCACCGCCAGACCGTGGGTTAAGGCCGAAATGCCGCCTTTAGCGGCGGTGTAGCTCTCGGTCTGCGGCTGGCTCATGCGGTCCCGAGAAGAAGAAATGTTGACGATGGAAGCGCCGGGGGCCAAATAGGGCGCAAACAATTTGGTCAGATAGAAGGGGGCCGTGACCCCCACTCGCAAGGCATAGTTGAACTCCTCATAACTGCATTGGTCAATCCCTTTCATCAGGGGAAGGGCGTTGTTGATCAGGTAATCCAGATGGCCATACTGGGCAAGAACTTTGTGGGCAAAGTCTTCCAACACAGCCTGTTCGGCCAGATCACCTACATAATAATCGTTGGGGAGCCGGTCAATGACACAGACATGGGCTCCCTCTTCGCGAAATTCCTCGGCAATGGTTTTCCCGATGCCTTTGGCACCGCCGGTTACCACGACCACCTTATCTGTAAACATAAGAACTCCTCTCTTCGCTAGGAACTTTATACGGTGCCGCCCAAAAGCGTATGGAACAGCGTCCGGCATTACAGGAAAACCCGTGGCCTTCTTAGATGAGGATTCCCTCACAGTGATCGATCTCGTGTTGGATGATCTCGGCAGTCCAGCCGGTAAAGTTTTTGATTCGCTGCTGGAATTTTTCGTTTTGCCACTTTACCTTGATGGTTTTCCATCGCTTGGTAGGCCGGACGCCGGTCAACGAAAGGCAACCTTCCTCGGTTTCGTAAGGGCCGGTTTTGCGCAAAATTTCGGGATTGAACATGACCATATATTCCCCTTCGTTGTCAAAGGCGATGATCCGCTTGTTGACGCCGATCATGTTGGCAGCCATCCCCACACAGCCGTCTTTGTGGTAGGTCAGGGTTTCCAACAGATCCGCTGCGACCGGCAGATCTTCCGGGGTGGCAGGTTCAGCTTTTTGTGCCAGAAAAATAACATCCTTACAGATTTCACGAATCATAACGAATCTCCTTGTTATAGTAGGGGCCGGGAAAGGCGGCAACCGCGCGGACATCCCGCCGCCTGTGGACCAGAGGGAAGACCGCCGGCGCCAACGCGGTGGTCGGTATATATTATAAAAGGTAAGCGAGCCGGAACGATTCTTGCGGGGGCCTCATGGGCTGTCCCCTGATGGTGCTTTCCAGTTCATTGCCACGCGATCGGTGCCTCACCATGGGCCTGCAAAAAGGCATTGACCTTCCCAAAGGGGGCGGAACCGAAAAATCCCCGGTAGGCGGAAAGGGGGCTGGGGTGGGCGGATTCCAACACCAGCACCGGCCGCTGCTGGGCGGCGGCCTGAAAGAGTGGCGCATACTTTTGGGCGGGTTTGCCCCAAAGAATTGCCGCCAGCGGCGTTTGGCCATGGGCGGTCAGGTAGTCCAATGCGGCGCGGGTAAAGGTTTCCCAGCCATGTCCCGCGTGGGAGAATGCTGCACCCCGTTCTACGGTCAACACAGTGTTCAGCAGCAAAACCCCCTGTTGGGCCCAGAAGGTCAAATCGTTGTGGCGGTGCGGGACCGGCCCCCATTCCGCATCCAGTTCCTTAAAAATGTTTTTAAGGCTGGGCGGGGTTTTGCAGTCGTCCGGTACCGAGAAGGAAAGGCCCATCGCCTGACCGGGTTCGTGGTAGGGGTCCTGTCCCAGAATCACGACCCGGACTTTTTCCAGCGGGCAGGCGCGGAAGGCGGCGAAGATATTTTGGGCGGCAGGGTATATGGTATGGGATACAGCGGCCTGTGTTACAAAGGCATCCAATTCGGCAAAGTAAGGCTTGGCAGCTTCCGCCTGCCAGAAAAGGGCCCAGTCGCTGTAAGAAAGTTGGTCCAGTTGTTCACGCAGCAGCATAGAGATCTTTTCCTTCCTAGAATTTTCACCAGTATAACACAGGGGGATGGGACTTGCAATGTGCGATCAAACGCGGTATAATACCATTTATGTTGCGGCATTGTGCCGCAGGAGAGTTTATTAAAGGGGAGCATTCTCTATGCGTTCGATCAAAACCAAACTGTTGAGCCTTGGCGTGGCAGCGGCCATGCTGTTGGCTTTGGCGGGCTGCAATATTTCCACGCCGTCCAGCGTGGGCACCATCGGTGGGGTGGACATCCCGGCGGGTGTATATCTGTTGGCTCAGTATAATGCGTACAATACGGCATCGGGGCTGGCTGACCTTGCCACTGGAGAAACGGCCAACGATGTAAAGGCGGTTCTCAAAGCAGAGTGTACCGGTACCATCGGGGACGAGGAAGTTACGGCTACCGGCGCAGAATATGTGGAAAAGCTGACGCTGCGGGCTATCGAGTACTATGCTGCGGTGGAAGCCAAGTTTGCGGAACTGGGCGCTACGCTGGAAGACGCCGCCACTTCGGAAGTGGCCAGCAGCGTGGATAGCATGTGGGAATCCAACGGCGAACTGTACGAGGCCAACGGCATCGGCAAGAGCAGTCTGGAAGCCTACCTGCTCAACGCGCAGAAAGCCAGCACGATCATGAACCTGCTCTATGGCCCGGATGGCTCCACTCCGGTTACCGAGGCTGAGTACACGGATTTCCTGAACAATTCTTGCTATTATATCGAGAGCGTTCAGATCCCGCTGGTAGATTACAGCACGTACACCATGGCAGATGACGACCAGAAGACAAAGATTCTGGAGATTGCCGCCCAGTGTGAAGCGGAGCTGAAAGAAAACGCTTCCGGCGAAACCAGCGATATGACGGTGCTGTATACGGCGGCTTCGGAATATGTACCGCAGGCGATGGAAACGTTGGGCGCTACGATGGAGAATGCTTCGGAGGCGATCTACTACGCCGGCGCGCAGCTCTACACCCCCGACGATCTGGCCGGCTACGGCACGGATGAATACAACAACTTGACCGATCCTCTGGATGAAGCGGGTATGAACCAGTGGACGACCATCGATCTGGGTACGACCATCTTGGTGGCTCGCCGGGTCGATCCGCTGAAGAGCTACACGGTGGAGCAGTTGACCAGTATGTATGACCTGCTGACCGCACTGAAGAGCGATGAGCTGCAGGATCAATTCTATGCAGACGGCGCAGCCATGGAGCATGCGTTGGATGAAGGCGCGATGAAAACTTACAGCGCCTCCAAAATTAAAAAGAACGTCTAAGAATATCTTGGCCGGGAGCATCATGGTGTGCCCCGGCCTTTTTGTTTTTCAGGGAGGAATTTTATGACCAAAAACAAGACAGTCAACCTGTTGTTGGAAGTACTGGGGTGCTTTATATCGGCGGCGGGAATTTATAGCTTTGCGGTGGCTGCCGAAGTACCTGTCACAGGTGTGGCCGGTATTTGCGCCATCCTGTACCGTTTGTTTGGCCTGCCCATGGGCTTAAGCAACGTGATCATCAACATCCCCATCATCATTTTCAGCTATAAACTGCTGGGCCGGTCCTTTCTGCTGCGCAGCCTGCGCTGCATGATCCTGTTTGCGGTCTTTACCGACTACCTGCTGCCGGTGCTGCCCATCTACACCGGGGACCGGCTGCTGGCGACCATTTGCGGCGGCGTGGTGGGCGGCATTGGGGATGCGCTGATCTACATGCAGAACTCCAGCACCGGCGGTCTGGACTTCATCACCATGGCCATCAAAGCCAAGCATCCCCACCTGCCGTTTGGCAACCTGACCTTTGGGGCGGCTTTGGCGGTGATTCTGCTGAACGGCGCGGTCTTTCAGGATGTAGACTCCATCATCTACGGCTTGCTGTTTAACTTTATCGTGGCAGCGGTCATCAACAAGATGATGTTCGGTTTCTCCTCCTCCATGTTGGCGCTCATTGTGACAGACGACGGCAAGGCGGCCTGCGGGGAAATTGACCGGGTCGCGGACCGGGGCTCCACCATTTTGCAGGGGCGCGGCGGATATGCCGGACGGCCCAAAGATGTGGTGCTTTGCGCTTGCTCCAACAAACAACTGTATGAGATCGAACAGGCTATGCGAGAGCTGGACCCGGGGTGCTTTATTATCATGCTGCAATCCAATGAGGTGCAGGGTGAGGGATTCCGACGATTGGAACTGGGCAAAAACGACGAAGCATAAAAAAGAAGAGCGGGCCTCCCTTTTGGGGGAGACCCGCTCGCTTTATTTTACGATGCCTCGCGCCATGTCGCGGAACAAGCCCGGTACGGCTTCCAATTCTTGAAAGGTTCCTCGCTGTACGATAGCGCCTTGCTCCATTACAAGGATTTCGTCACAGTTTTGCAGTGTGGAAAGGCGGTGGGCAATGGAGAGCACGGTGGTACCGCATTCTTCTTTCAACCGCTCGATCTCTCGCTGGATGAGCTTCTCCGAGGTGTTGTCCAGAGCAGAAGTGGCCTCGTCGAGAATCAGCACGCGGGGCTTGCGCAAAAAGATTCGTGCCAACGCGATGCGCTGCCGCTGTCCGCCGGATAGGTTGGCACCACCTTCCGATAACAGAAAATCGTAGCCGCCCGGCCAAGTTTCAATGTCGGCGGCAATGTTGGCTTTTTGGGCAGCCAGACGAACTTCTTCCAGCGGGACAGGCTCCGTCAGACCGTAGCAGATGTTGTGGTAGACGGTGTCGGCAATCAAGAAGGGCGTCTGGGGTACAAGGGCTATGTTGTCGGCCAGTACCTGACGGGAAAGACCCGCCAGCGAAGCACCGCCCAGCACAATAGAACCTTGTGCCGGTTCCAGTTTGTCGATGACCTTGATAAGGGTGGACTTGCCGCAGCCGCTGGGGCCTGCAACGCCGATGAAGGTGCCGCCGCGGATGGACAAAGTGATGTCTTTCAGAATCCATGTATCCGGTTTTTCGGGATAGCTGAAGCGCACATGCTGCAGTTGAATATCGTTGCCGGTGGGAAGCGCCGAGGAAAGGGCGGGCATTGGCTGGTAAGAAAAATCCAGCGGCAGCTCCAACAGTTGGAAGTAATCGTCAGCCAGCACCACGCACTCGGAAAACTCATCTAGGATGCGGTGCAGTTCCCGCAGCGGTCCCGTCAACTGGGTAAAGCAGAGGTAGGCTGTCAGTACGGTGCCGATGGTGATGACCTGCTGGGAGGCCAACAACACCGAAATACCGATGACCAGCACGCTGAAAAAGGCTTCATTCACAAACTTGAGGCAATCGTAGAAAGCCATAGCTTTGTGGTGGCGCATCTCCTTTTTGCGCAGATGCTCGGACTGCCCTTCGATGCGGGTGCTCTCGGCGTGGGCGCTGTTCAAGGCACGGATGGTTTCAATACCGCCCAACAGTTCCACCATGGTGCCGTCCATTTCGGCCTTGGTTTCCATCAGCTCCACGCGGATCCCCTTTTGGGTGCTGATTTGCCGGAACACGATGAAGGTGCCCACCGGAATGACCAAGATGACCAGACAGGCTACCGGAAAGGGAAGCTGCCAAAAGATGGTAACGATGGCGGCCAAGCCGGTGGAAACTGCCGGGGCAAAGTCCATGAAGAGCAGCTTGATCAATTTGACAGTGCCCTCCAGACTGCGGTTGAGCCGACCATGGATGTTGCCGGTCATGTGGCCGCGAAAATAGGAGAGCGGAGCTTGCAGCAGAGAGTTTGCGGCCTGCTGTCGGGCGTTCTTTTCGGCTTGGGTCGCAGCGTCCTCCACGATCAGGCGGCGAACCACCTTGATGATCTCGTTTACCACATTGACCAGCAGGATGGCCAACAGAATCGGCAGCACCGATTGGAAGGTGGCGGTTTGCGCTGCCAGCACATGATCAGTCAGGTACCCACAGCCAGCGGTGTCAGTTGGCTCAGCACCGCCGAGATGCCTAAGATGGCCAGCACAATAAAAACTCCAGCTTTTGCTTTTGGGGGAGCAGCGCAAAGATCTTTTTCCAGACCTTGCGGGATTCTTGGTTGGTATGCATGGTAGGCAGGACCCTTTCCGCGAATACATCGCCGCGATATTGCCTTCATTCTATCATACTTTCTACGGCAAGAAAACCAGTATAATAAAATGAAGCAAACAAAAAAGCACAGCGGAGAAACCGCTGTGCTGTCGCTTATTGTGGGGAACGGGGTTTGTCCGGCGGATATTCGCCTTGCAGCTTGGCTTCCATCCGGCTGAGCCGGGCTTCCAGTTCCGAGATACGCTGGTTGGTGATGTCGGGCAGAGCCTGCTGGTCCAAGTCATCTGCCGGACAGCACTTGATATTACCCACCCGGACGACTTCGGCCGGTACGCCTACGGCGGTGGCGTTGGCGGGCAGGTTTTTCAGCACCACGCTGCCGGCACCCACGCGGACGTTGTCCCCAATGTAGACCGGACCCAGCACTTTGGCGCCGGCGCCCACCAGCACATTGTCCCCCAAAGTGGGGTGACGCTTGCCGGTATCCTTGCCGGTGCCGCCCAGCGTAACGCCGTGATAGATGGTGCAGTTGTCGCCGATCTCGGTGGTTTCGCCAAAGACGATGCCCATGCCGTGGTCGATGAACAGCTTGTGGCCAATCTTGGCACCGGGGTGGATTTCGATGCCGGTGAAATGACGGGAAAGCTGGCTGATCAACCGGGCGACAAAAAAGCACTTTTTCTGGTACAGAAAATGAGCAATGCGGTGGGTGACCAGAACATGAAAACCGGGATATAGAATAATGACTTCCAGCACGTTGCGCGCTGCCGGGTCCTTATCACGAATGTTTTTGGCGTCTTCCCAAAGCCCCATAATGATTCCCTCTCTACTTTTGTTTTACACCCTACTTTTATAAAATAGATAGTAACACACTTTTTTGTAAAAGGCAACGCCCGCCATTGTGGAGGCTTTTTTGTCAAAATGTCCAAAAGTTGACGCAAAAATCCATAAAATCCCTCGCTTGCGAAACCACCGCGCCGCATTGACAGGGGCGCCGCGGCATGGTACAATAAGTAAAATCTGTGTAAGGGAGAGGTGCGCCACATGATGAGCTGTTGGACCAGCTTGAAAATGTACGGTGGGGTGTTCTTTCCCGGCACCGCACAGGGTATCGTTTTTTGACTTTTCCCTTTTGGGGAAAAGTTTTTTTTTGCCCGCACGTCGAAAAACGTCGGGTTGTGGAAAGAAAAACAGGAGGTCTTGCCATGCTGATCCGCCATGCGAAAGACAGCACTGGAAAACCCATTGAACTGTGGCTGCGCGACGGCAAAATTGCTGCCGTCGGACAGGGGCTGCTGGTCCCCGAAGGGGAGGAAGTGCTGGATGCCAAGGGCCGCACGGTGCTGCCCGCCTTCATCGACACCCATTGCCATTGGCGCACACCGGGGCTTGAATACAAAGAGGATATCGCCACCGGGTCTGCGGCGGCTGCCGCAGGTGGGTACACCTTCGTGAACCTGATGCCCAACACCAAGCCGGTCTGCTCTTCGGCAGAGATCGCCCATGCGGTGGAAGAAGAAGCTCGCCGTATCGGCCTGTGTGATGCCAACCAGACGGTTTCCATCACCCAGAACTTCGACGGCAAAACCATCGATCATCTGGCTGTCTTGCCCGAAGACGTCAAATTCATCACCGAAGATGGCCATGGCGTTATGAACAACGCGGTGATGGCCCGGGTCTTTGCACTGGCCACCGAGCGGGGACTCACCGTGATGTCCCATGCCGAGGACAGTGACATCAGCCCGTGGGACTACCGTCTGGCCGAAAACATCGAGACGGTACGCAACTGCCATCTGGCCGAGTACTACGGCACCCGGCTGCATATGTGCCATGTTTCCACTAAGGAAGCGGTGGACGCCATCCGCTCTAGCCGGATGCGGGGCGCCCGGGTCAGTTGCGAAGTGACACCCCATCATCTCTGGTTTGACGACAGCCGCCTGCAATACCGGGTCAATCCGCCCATCCGCAAGGCGGATGATGTGACGGCTCTCATCGAGGCCATCAAGGATGGTACCGTGACCTGCATCGGTACCGACCATGCGCCCCATACCGACGAGGAAAAAGCGAAGGGCGCTGCCGGCATGGTGGGGTTGGAAACGGCCTTCGGCGTCTGCTACACCAAACTCTGCCGGGAACAGTGCCTGCCGCTGGAACTGCTCAGCTTCCTGATGAGCGCCGGCCCGGCCGCTGTGATGGGGCTGGCAGACCGCAAGGGACTGCTGGAACCCGGCTATGACGCGGACGTGGTGCTGGTGGATTTGGACCATATGTATCAGGTCAGTGCGGCTGAGCTGCACAGCAAGAGCAAGAACTGCCCCTACGACGGCGCGTATCTGTTCGGCAAAGTGGTCACCACCATCAAGGGTGGCAAGGTGACCTTTCAGATTGAGGAATAACAACGAGAAAAGAACGGGGGAACCATCATGACCAATATGGATAAACTGTACGAGAGCGTAGCTGCCAACGGCCCGGTCTGTGTCGGTCTGGATACCGAGATCAGCTATCTGCCCACCATCGATTCTGCCAAAACCGCGGGAGAGAATGTGACGGATTTCAACCGCGCCCTGATCGAAGCGACCAAAGGTGTGGCGGGCTGCTACAAAGTACAGATCGCCTACTATGAGTCGCTGGGGCTGGACGGCATGCGTGCTTATGCCGAAACGCTGAAGATGGCCCGGGCCACCGGTTTGCCGGTCATTGCCGATATCAAGCGCGGCGACATTGCTAAGACCGCTGAGATGTATGCCAAGGCGCACTTTACCGGCGACTTTGAGGCAGACATCATCACGCTGGCTCCCTATATGGGTCTGGACTCCATCAGCCCCTATCTGCCGTACTGCAAGGAACAGGGCAAGGGTGTCTTTGTGCTTTGCCGTACTTCCAACCCCGGCGCCAAAGATTTTGAGTACCAGAAACTGGCCGACGGCCGTCACATCTACGATCTGGTGGGCGACAGCCTGACCGAACTGGGCAAGGATTACATGGGTGAGCACGGCTATTCCAGCATCGGTCTGGTCATCGGTGGTACCCATACCGAAGAGGCTACCGCCATCCGCGCAGCCTACAAGAACACCTTCTTCCTGATCCCCGGGTATGGTGCGCAGGGCGGCAAAGCCGCAGACATCGCCCAGTACTTGAGCAAGGGCAACGGCGGCGTGGTCAATTCCAGCCGCGGCATCCTGTTGGCCTACAAGAAGCAGCCCGGCGTGGCTTTCGACGAGGCCGCCTATAATGAATGTGTGCGTATGCGGGAGGATATTCAGGGTGAATGCAATAAGCTGTAAGATCCAAGTGTTGGCGCAGGAAGCCCTTGCGCCGGACATCCGCCGTCTGGTGGTGCAGTGGCAGGACCCCAGCCACGAACCTCACGCCGGTCAATTCTATATGCTGCGTGCTTGGGCGCCCGACGCCACGCCGATTCTTTCCCGGCCCATCAGCGTCCATGATTTCGACAACCAGACGGGGGCACTGACCTTTCTGTATCAGGTCAAGGGGGAGGGAACCCAGAAACTGGCGGCCCTCCAGCCCGGTCAGACGCTGACAGTCACCGGCCCCTGCGGCAATGGGTTTGCTACCGATGCTTTGGCCCAGCAGTACAAGAACATCGCGGTGGTAGGCGGCGGCATCGGCACGGCGCCGCTGCTGCTGCTCTGCAAGCAGCTTTGCCGCGCCGGGGTACGCCCCGACTTGTATGTGGGCTTCCGGGATGAACCTTACGGCATGGAAGCCTTTGTGCCTTGGTGCCATACCATCCATCTGGCCACCGATTCCGGCGCCCATGGCCACCACGGTCTGGTCACCGACCTGCTGGATGCGGCCAATTACGATGTGGTGCTCACCTGCGGACCGATGGTTATGATGCGCGGCGTGGCCAAGCTCTGCGTCGCAGCGGGCAAACCTTGCCTTGCCAGTCTGGAAAAGAAGATGGCCTGTGGTTTGGGCGCCTGTCTGGGCTGCACCTGCCATACGAAGGTAGGCCCCCGCACGGTCTGTAAGGATGGCCCTGTATTCCAAGCCGAGGAGGTGTTTGACTGATGGCGGACCTGCATGTGGATTTTCTCGGTAAGCGTTTGGCCGGTCCGGTCATTGCCGCTTCCGGTACTTTCGGCTTCGGCCCGGAATACGCCGACATCGAGGACCTGCGCCTGTTGGGCGGCATCTCCGGTAAGGGTCTGACATTGAACGGTCAGCCCGGCAATGAGGGAGAACGCCTCTACGAAACGCCTTCCGGGCTGATGAACTCTATTGGTTTGCAGAACCCCGGCGTACAGCATTTCATCGACCATGAGCTGCCGGCCATGCGCCGCTGCGGCACCACCGTCTGGGCCAATCTGGGCGGCCATACCATCGAAGAAAATGTCGAGGGTGTGGAGATGCTCTGTGCTGCCGGCATCGATATTCTGGAGCTGAACATCAGTTGCCCCAACGTAAAGCAAGGCGGTCTTGCCTTCGGCATCCGCGCGCAGGACGCCAGCGAGGTGGTCAGTGCGGTACGCAAAGTCTGCACGGTGCCGCTGGTAGTCAAACTCAGCCCGCAGGCCGAGAGTATCCCCGAGATGTGCAAGGCGGTGGAAGCTGCCGGCGCCGATGGCATCAGCCTGTGCAATACCTTCCAAGCCTGCGCCATCGATCTGGAAAAACGCCGCCCGGTGTTCAACAACACCTTCGCGGGCCTGTCCGGTCCGGCGGTACGCCCCATTGCTCTGCGGATGGTCTGGCAGGCGGTGGGCGCTGTCAACATCCCGGTGGTGGGCCTCGGCGGTATCCTGACCGGCCGGGACGCGCTGGAATTTATCATGGCCGGTGCAGCAGCGGTGCAGGTCGGTACAGCCAACTTCTTGGATCCGCAAGCCTGTGTGCGCATCACTGCCGAGATCGGTCAGTGGATGGATGCCCACGGTGTTAAGACGCTGGATGAGATCCGCGGCTGTGCACGAGGTTGATTTGAATTTTTATGCGTTATTCTTGCAATAATATGCAATTTATGCTACTATAAACTGAGTGATTCTATTAGGAGGAAAGTATCATGGCGAGAGAAGCAATCGAAGTTTTGAAGGAATGTGAAGCCTTTTTGGAAGGACATTTTCTGCTGTCGTCGGGCCGGCATTCCGGTGCCTACTGCCAGATGGCGTTCCTGCAGCAGTATCCTGACAAGTGCGCGGAAGTCATGGCGCCTGTGGCCGAAAAGCTGAAGGCGCTGGACGTAGACGTCGTAGTCGGTCCCGCCATGGGCGGCATCGTTTATGCCTATGAGCTGGGCCGCCAGATGGGTAAGCGTGCCATCTTCACCGAGCGGGTGGACAATGTGATGACCCTCAAACGGTTTAAAATCAATCCCGGTGAGCGCTGCATCATTGCCGAGGACGTGGTGACCACCGGTGTGTCCAGCCTCGAGACCAAGCGCGTCATCGAGGAAGCAGGCGGCGTCTGCTTGGGCATTGCCTGCGTGGTGGACCGCACCCGCGCCGAAGCGCCGTCCCCGATTCCCATTGTGGCCAGCGCTCTCAAGCTGGATCTGCCCAACTACGCGCCGGAGGAGTGCCCCATCTGCAAGGAGGGCAAACTGCCGCTGGTCCATCTGGGCAGCCGTAAGATGAAAGAAGCAGCCAAACAGACTCTTTAATAGAATGCAGGGAGTTTAGAATATGCAGGCATATCTGATACTGGCAAACGGCCGGGTGTTCCCCGGGCAGAGCATTGGCTGCCCCGGCACTACCATCGGCGAAGTGGTGTTTGCCACCGGTATGGTCGGCTTTGAAGAAACGCTGACCGACCCGAGCTACTATGGGCAGATCATCACCCAGACCTATCCGCTCATCGGCAACTATGGCATGAACCATGAGGATGTAGAGAGCACCAAGATCTGGGCTCGGGGCTACATTGTGCGGGAAGCATGCAAAACCCCGTCCAACTTCCGCAGCGAGCAGACGCTGGACGCCTTCCTGAAACAGTATGGGATCATCGGCATCGAGGGCATCGATACCCGCAGCCTGACCCGTACCCTGCGGGAGAGCGGTGTTATGAACGGTGCCATCACCACCGAGTTTGACCCTGCTGCGGAACCCGAGAAGGTGGCAGAACTGCTGCCCCAGATTCAGGCCTATGCGGTGACCGAAGCCGTCAAGACCGTGACCTGCCGCGAGGCCAAAACCTACGAACCTACCGTGGAAGGCGCTTGGGAAGGCGCGCCGCTGCATGTGGCGCTGCTGGATCTGGGCTGCAAGAACAACATTGTGCGCTGCCTGCAAAAGCGGGGCTGCCGGGTAACGGTTTTGCCCGGCACCACAACGGCAGCCGAGTTGGCTGCCCTGAACCCCGACGGGCTGATGCTCTCCAACGGTCCCGGAGACCCGGCAGAAAATGTGGAGATTATCAAGAACATTGGCGAGATGCTGGATTCCGGCATTCCGGCTTTCGGCATCTGTCTGGGCCATCAGCTCACGGCCTTGGCGGCAGGCGCCAAGACCATCAAGCTGAAGTACGGCCATCGCGGTGCTAACCAGCCGGTCAGCCATTACAGCGGCAAGCGGACCTTTATCACCAGCCAGAACCATGGCTACGCGGTGGAAGGGGAGACCCTGTCCGCCGAGGTGGGCCGCGTAAGCTACCGTAATGCCAACGACGGCACCTGCGAAGGTGTGGATTATTTCCGCTGGAATTGCTTTACCGTGCAGTTCCACCCCGAAGCCAACGGTGGCCCCAAGGACACCGAATTCCTGTTTGACGAGTTTGTCAGCCGTATGCTGGCGGCGAAAGGAGTAAACAACGATGCCTAAAGACCCCAGTATCAAAAAGGTGCTGGTCATTGGTTCCGGCCCCATTATCATCGGACAGGCGGCAGAGTTTGACTATTCCGGCACGCAGGCTTGCCGCGCCCTCAAGTCCGAGGGTGTGGAGACGGTGCTGGTCAACTCCAACCCCGCCACCATCATGACCGACCCTGACATTGCCGATCATGTCTATATCGAACCGCTGACCGCAGAAGTGGTGGAGCGGATTATCGAGAAGGAAAAGCCCGACGCCATCCTGCCCAACTTGGGCGGCCAGATGGGCCTGAACCTCTCTATGGAACTGGCCCGTAACGGTTTCTTGGACCGCAGCGGCGTCCGTCTGCTGGCCTGCAAGCCCGAGACCATCGACCGGGCGGAGGACCGCCAGCTCTTCAAGGATACGATGGAGAAGCTGCACCAGCCGATTATCCCCTCCAAAGTGGTGGAGGATCTGGACGATGCACTGGATTTTGCCGAGGTCATCGGCTATCCCGTTATTGTCCGTCCGGCCTTTACCATGGGTGGTACCGGCGGCGGTATCTGCGAGGACCGGGAAAAGCTGCATGAGATTGCTACCAACGGTCTGCGTCTGTCGCCCATTCACCAGATTTTGGTGGAGAAGTGCATTTCCGGTTGGAAGGAAATCGAATACGAGGTCATGCGGGACTCCAAGGGCAACGTGATCACCGTCTGTAACATGGAGAACTTGGATCCTGTGGGCATTCACACCGGTGACTCCATCGTTGTGGCGCCCAGCCAGACCCTGTCCGATAAAGAATACCAGATGCTGCGTACGGCGGCGCTGGACATCATCACCGAGCTGGGCATCGAGGGCGGCTGCAACTGCCAGTTTGCCCTCAAGCCCGACAGCTTCGAGTACGCCGTCATCGAGGTCAACCCCCGTGTGTCCCGTTCTTCGGCGTTGGCTTCCAAGGCCACGGGCTATCCCATCGCCAAGGTGGCTACCAAGATCGCGCTGGGCTACACGCTGGACGAAATCACCAACGACGTTACCGGCGAAACTTGCGCCTGCTTCGAGCCCGCGCTGGACTACGTAGTAGTTAAGTATCCCAAGTGGCCCTTCGATAAGTTCGTCTATGCCGACAAATCCCTCGGTACCCAGATGATGGCTACCGGTGAGGTTATGGCCATCGGCAATAACTTCGAGCATGCCATGATGAAGGCGGTATCCTCCATCGAACTGGGCATGGACACCTTGACGCTGCCCGACTTTGAGAATCTCTCCACCGAGGAGATCATCGAGCACCTGCATGTGCAGGATTCGGAGCGCGCATTCTGCGTGTACGAGGCCCTCAAGCGTGGCGTTCCCCACGAAACGATTTATAACATCACCAAGATCGATTGGTGGTTCCTCGACAAGATGCAGCATCTGGCCAATATCGAGCTGGGGCTGCAGCGGGGTGAGTTGACCCGGGAAAAGTATCTGGAAGCCAAAAAGTTTGGCTTCTTGGATAAGACCATCAAGCGGTTGGCCGGCGTGGATACCCTGCCCGAGGGGCCCAAGGCTGCTTTTAAGATGGTCGATACCTGCGCAGCCGAGTTTGCAGCCAAGACGCCCTACTTCTATTCCACCTACGATGAGGATAACGAAGCAGCGCAGTTCATTGCCGAGCACAGCGACCCCAAAAAGAAAAAGGTGCTGGTTTTCGGTTCCGGCCCCATCCGGATCGGACAGGGCATCGAGTTCGACTACTGCTCGGTGCACGCCGTTTGGACGCTGAAGAACCATGGCTGTGAAGCTATTCTGGTCAACAACAACCCCGAGACGGTCTCCACCGACTTTGATACCGGTGACCGGCTGTATTTTGATCCGCTGAACCCCGAGAGCGTGGACAACATCATCGCCACCGAAAAACCGGACGGCTGCTTGGTGCAGTTCGGTGGTCAGACGGCCATCAAGCTGGCTAAGCATATGGACGAGATCGGGCTGCCCATCCTCGGTACACCGGCGGATGCCATCGACGAGGCCGAGGACCGGGAACGGTTCGACCAGTTGTTGGAGCGCTGCGGCATTCCTCGTCCCGAGGGCCGCACCGTCTACACGCTGGAGGAGGCCCTGAAGGCGGCGCAGGAGGTTGGCTACCCGGTGCTGATGCGCCCCTCCTACGTGTTGGGCGGCCAGAACATGATCGTGGCCTACAACTCTGCCGACGTGGTGGAGTACATGGGCGTTATTACGGCCCATGTGGATATGAGCCACCCGGTGCTGATGGACAAATATATCTACGGTACCGAATGTGAAGTAGACGCCATCTGCGACGGTACCGACTATCTGGTGCCGGGCATCATGGAACAGATCGAGCGCACGGGTGTACACTCCGGTGACTCCATCTGCGTCTACCCGCCCTATAACTTCAGCCAGAAGGTCATCGATACGCTGGTGGATTACACTGGCCGCTTTGCCCGGGAACTGAAGGTCGTAGGTCTGGTCAACGTCCAGTATGCGGTACAGGACGGCAAGGTCTATGTTATCGAGGTCAACCCCCGTTCCAGCCGTACGGTGCCTTATATCAGCAAGGTCACCGGTGTTCCCATGGTGGACTTGGCGGTGCGCTGCACCTTGGGCGAAAAGCTCAAGGATATGGGCTACGGCACCGGTCTGTGGCGCGGCGGCAAGAGCCCCTATTATGCGGTCAAGGTGCCGGTTTACAGCTTCCTAAAGCTCCACGGCGTGGACACCATGCTGGGCCCCGAGATGAAGTCTACCGGCGAAGTGCTGGGGATTGCCCCCACCTTCCACGAGGCCATGATGAAGGGCTTGGTAGCCGCCGGTTACCAGTTCAAAGTGCCCGGCCCCGGCTCCTGCGTCATCATTACGGTCAAGGACAGCGACAAAAAGGAAGCTGCCGATTTGGCTTGGAAGCTGCATGACTACGGTTATAAGATTTACGGCACGGCCGAAACGGCCCGTTATCTCAACAGCCAGATGGTGCCCTGCAGTGTGGTCCGCCAGATGAGCGGCGCACGGCCCAACGTCATCGATCTGCTGGAGAGTGGCTTGGTGGATTATATCATCTCCACCAGTCCCCATGGCCGGGATCCCCACCGGGATTCGGTCAAGTTCCGCCGCAAAGCCACCGAGCTTTCCATTCCGTGCATCACGGCGATGGATACCGCCCGTGTGCTGGTCGATGCGCTGCGGGGTGACCACGACATCAGCCAGATGGAACTGGTGGACGTGGCCCGCCTGCACCGCGAAGCCAAGCAGGACTGATGGTAAAAAAGATAGGCTTGTCCCGCGGGACAAGCCTATTTTTTGTGTAGGTTGCGAAGGGGTGCAAAACTTTGAATGCAAAAAAGGTACGATTATTCGCTGAATGACGGAATTTGCGCAACTGTGCTCGGAAATTTTTAGACCATTTGCCGATTTCCGTCGTAATTGGTCAAAAACCCTTGATTCTGCGCGGTATTTTTTCTATAATATGGGGCGTAATAATAACAGGCTGTGCCTAAGCAATAGGGAGTATAAAGGAATTATGACGAGATCTCAGTTGATTACTAAGGTTGCAAACGACACCGGCATGACCAGCGGCGAAGTGGAAAAGGTCATGGATTGCATTTTCGGCACCATCGGTGACGTGCTCAAGGGCGGCGATAAGGTTACCATTGCGGGGTTCGGCCGCTTTGAAATGCGGGAGCGCCAGACCAAGAACTTTACCAACCCCAAGACCAAGGTGACCAGCAAGCTGGAGCCCACTGCAATTCCGGGCTTCAAAGCCAGCGGCCGCCTGAAAGAGAAGGTCGCGCAGTAAATCCTATTACCCCAACGTTCGGACCGCCGCAAGGCGGTCTTTTTTGTGGAAAGTTGGTACAGCACAAACGCCCCGACAGCTTGCCGGGGCGTTTGTCTATTATTGTAAGTTGGGGCGATCCTGATCGCCGTCAGCCTTAAAGAGCACAAAGTTCTCAGGCTTATTGGTAAAGTAGTAGTATTCGGTGTTTTCTCGCAAAGGCGGTGTCAGATAGTTGGGGATGATGCACCCGTCGCCTTCCACCCGCTCGGTGAATCCCGCAGCCTGCCAGATCGCGGCAGGAATACCTACGTTGTAGCAGTCCATGTACTCGGCCCCGGTGCGGCGCAAAATGGCATCCAGTGCACCGCCCAGCCGAGGCAGTACCTCATCGACTCCGATAAAATCCACCAGACGGACCACCGGCACACAACCGGTTTCCTGTGCAGTGACCGTGCGGGTGACCAGATAGGCCAGCAGCTTGCCGTGTTCCCGGGCAGCCCATACATCGTAATGGAAATGGGGATAGTGGAAGTACCGCCGCCGCAGATACCAGACATCCTTGCGGGGCGTGTGAGGGGTAGGGGGCATGCCAAGCGGGATCAGGTCAGCGGCAGATTCAATCTTTTCCAAACCCAGATCGCGCTGGACCGGGGGCAGTACATAGCGCAGCGGCTTGGCCAACTGGTAGTCGGTACGGCGTCCCAACCGGTAGTAATGGGGGATTCGTCCGGCCTGCCAGCCTAAGAACTGATAGAATGTGCAGGTGTTGGGGCGAATGTTGTTGCAGGCAATAACATTCGCGTGCAGCAGCCCCGGCAGGGCATTCATCAATTCCAAACCCACGCCGTTGTGTCCTTTTACGGCTACCCATACGCTGACCCACACATCGGGGCGACGGGCGGTGTTAGCCAATATGTAACCGGCGGCACTGACGTACTGATCGTCCTGTTCGGCTACCGCAAATTGGGGAACCCCGCCACGTCCGGCATAGTAGTGATGGTACAATTCCCTCCGATTGAGAAGCGGCAACCGCATATCAAAATTTTCGTTGATAAAATCTACGATGGCTCGGTCTTCTCCCAGCCGGGCCAGACGAAATGTTACGTCAGACAATGGCCGAACCTCCCGTGACCGGCAGCGTGACGCCGGTGATGAACCCAGCTTCGTCGGAAAGCAGGAACGCCATGGCCGGTACCACATCTTCGGGGGTGGCATTGCGGCCCATGGGATTGTCGGCGGCTGCTGCCTGCACAATCAGATCGGGGGTGTCTTTCAAGAAGTTGGTTTCCATCATGCTGGGGGCTACGCAGTTGACGGTCACGCCAAACTTGGCATATTCCACGGCCAAGCTCTTCACCAAGCCGCCAATGGCGCTTTTGGCCATCACATAGGCGGCGGTGTTTTTGGGCGGACAGCCGATGGTATAGCTGGTTTGGATGAACAGGACCCGCCCAAACTTGGCGCGTGCCATAGCCGGCAGGATGGTACGGCAGATGCGGATGGCACTGTGGACTTCGATCTCCAGATCTTTGTCGAAGCGGGTCTGGTCAAAGGCTTTGAATTTGGTGTTGACCACCGGCAGGGCCGGCAGATGGATGAAATGGGTGGGGGAGGGAGCCGAAGTCTCCAGCAACTGCATAAAAGTATCGACTTTGGCCCGATCGGACAGGTCGACGTCGTAGGGGCGGACCTGCCCGGGAAAACGCTGGCACAGGGACGCCAGCTTGTCCAGATCGCCGCAGCCTTGCGCCAGTACCAACGCGTCGGGGGCGCCGGTCAGCAAACGGTCGATCAGCGTCCGGCCCACATCGCTGGTGGCGCCGGTGATCAGATAGGTATACGCCATACGGGAACTCCTCCTTATTTTGCAAGTCCTGCTTTGATGAGACCACGGGTCACCCGTTGGCCGTTTTGGTTTGTGATCACGGCTTTGATCTCTGCCTCGTTGCCAATCTCACTCACACGGACGACGGTGCCTTGCACCGTCAAGGTGTCACCAATAAAAATCGGCTTGGCAAACTTACACTCTACGCCATGAAGCAGGCAGTGTTCCCCGGGCAGATAGACCCCCGCCAGCGTGGAAAAGAAACTGGCCCCCAACATGCCATAGACCACGCGGCCGGGATACCCACGGTCTTGGGCATAGGCGGCATCCAGATGAATGGGGGACACATCCCCGGTGATGTTTTGGAAAGCGTCCATCATTTCGGCGGTGACCGTGACGGTGAAAGATTCGGTCAATCCGGGGGTCATCTCCGCCAACGTGTAGTGGTTCATCGCAGACTCCTTTATCTTTGCAAAAAGGGCGGCACGGGGCCGCCCTATTTTCCTGTATTGTGGCTGGAATCAGACCATCCGTGCGACCAGATCCAACAGGTCGCCCACATCTTTCAGACCCCGCACATCCGCCAGCTTGAATTTGATGTTGAATTTCTTCTCAATGGCGGTCAGCAGGTTGATCTGTTCCAAACTATCCCAGTCTTCGATGTCGTCAGCACAGGTGTCGCGGGTGATCACCAGCGTGTCGTCGTCAAAATTATCCCGGAAAATATCCTGCACCGCAGTCAAAATCTCCTGTTCGGTCATGTTTGGTACTCCTTTATTTATTGGTAGTTATCCATACTATAACATAAAATCCCGAGTGGCGCAAGAAAAGTTGCAAAAGTCCGCGGTTTTTGCCGCCTTACAAACCGTAGTCTTCTAAGCGTTTCTGCAACTCGGTTTCGGTATACACCGGCACGCCCTGCTGCAAGGCCAGCACATCGCTTTCCGGCAGCAGATGGGTGTAGATCTCCTCGTATTGTGCCAAGGGGCCGGTGCCGTCTCCGGCATACAGGGCGATATGCCCGGCGTTGTCTTTCAATAGGTAAAGCGGCGCTTCCGGCGCACTTTGCCCCCGCAGCATCCACAAAACCGATGCCACAAGACAAAGCACGGCCACTGCCCCCAACAGTGAAAGATACAATTTGGCACTTTTCCCATGCTTGTTCTCCATAGCAAGCCCTCCTTTTGGGTTAGTATGGGGCGATGCAGCGTCAAAAAAACAAAAACTTGTGAATTTTGCGTTTCGGACTGTACTTTTGCGGCGGTTTTGTGGTATAATCCATTCTATAACATTCTGTCATTCTGTGTTACGGCTATGCCGGGAATGCTTTTGGGATATAAACAAAGGAGGCGGTTCCCATAGAACCCAAAAAGGAACGCCATATTTCAACGGATGGCGTAAAGTCTAACACGGGGGCGACGGGCCAGTTTGGACCGGTGAACCCGAAGGATCAGCAGCCGAAAAAGAAGAAAAAGCGCCGTGGTATTGCCGGTATGATTCTTCGCTTCATCGGCTGTGTCTTCTGTGTGTGCATCATGCTGGGCAGCATAGCCGCTGTTTTGCTGTCGATGTACATTGTACAGGTCACGGCAGACGATGGCGAGGTTCTGGATCTGGATAACCTGAAAAATAAGCAGACCACCATCATCTATGACAAGAACGGTGATCCTTACGCTACCTTAACGCAGGGGGAAAACCGTATCTGGCGGGAACTGTCCGCCATGCCGGAGGACCTGCAGAATGCGGTCATTGCCATCGAGGATAAAAACTTCTACGACGAGCCGGGCATCAACCTAAAGCGTACCATCGGTGCAGCGCTGAACGAGCTGACCGATCATGCGATTTACGGTGAGCGGCAGGGCGCGTCCACGCTGGAACAGCAGCTCATCAAGAACCTGACCGGTGACGATGAGGTGGACAAGATGCGTAAAGTGCGCGAGATCTTCCGTGCTTTGGGTCTTGCCAACCGTTACAGCAAAGAAACCATTTTGGAAGCCTACCTGAACACCATCCCGCTGACGGGCATTGTCTGCGGCATGGAGGCAGGCGCCAACGAATATTTTGGTAAATCCGTAGAAGATCTGACCCTGTCGGAATGTGCGGTGCTGGCGTCCATCACCAACAACCCCACCATGTACAATCCCTTTACCAACCCCGAAAACCTCATTTCTCGGCGCAACCATGTGTTGGATGAGATGTACGCGCAGGGCTATATTACCCAAGAGGAACACGATGCGGCTTGTGCCGAGAGCATTACGCTGACAGAAACCAGCAGCTCTGCCGAGAACGCCACTCGTTCTTCCCAGAACTCCTACTTTACCGATGCGCTGTACTATGAACTGCTCAACGACCTGCAGGAAAAGCTGAACATGACCGAGGACGAGGCCCGTTCGATGATCTTCAACGGCGGCCTGCGCGTCTACTCCACGGTGGATCCTGAGGTTCAGACGGCCATTGAAAACGCGATGTATGACGCCGATGGCGTGATCCCTGCGTTGGAGCATGAGGAAGCGGTCTGCCTGCGGGATTATCCGGCCGACACCAGCAGCTGGGACGATGTGGAGTTTGACGAAAACACCGGCCTGCCGCTGACGAAGGATGGGCTGGCGGTTTACGGCGTGGATGACATCCCGGTATATACCGACGATGAAAAGACCACCTTGAAGATGGGCACCTCCACCGATGACAACTATCCTAATGATGATACCGTCTATCTCTGTGTGTACGAGAAGGTGCGCACGCAGGCGGCTATCGCCACGTTGGACTATGATGGCAACATCTTGGGCATCGGCGGCGGTGTAGGCGAGAAGAAGTATGACCTTGGTACCAACCGTGCCACCATTCCTCACCAGACCGGTTCTACCATGAAACCCATCGGTGCCTACTGCTTGGCATTGGACTACAAGCTCATCAACTACTCTACGCCCATTATGGATGCGCCGTACTACTCGGCAGCGGATAAGCGTGTACTGAAAGACGCCTACTCCTATATGGATCCCTATTCCGAGGCCGCGCAGTCCCGCTCCGACATCTGGCGTGATTGGCCTACCAACTACGGCGGTGCCGGCGGTAACGGCGATTTGATGCTGGTGTACGACGCTGTGCGTCAGTCCTACAACACCGTAGCGGTGCGTGTGGGCAGCATGGTCGGTGTGGACTTCTTGTATAACTTTGTCCACGATACGCTGGAATGCAGCTATATCGATGCCGAGACCGATATGGACCTTGGACCTCTGGTACTGGGTTCCCAGAGTCACGGTATGACAGTGGTGCAGTTGGCTGGTGCTTACAGCATCTTCTACGACGGCACCTTCACCACGCCGCACTACTACACCGAAATTACCGATTATCAGGGCAATGAGGTGCTGGACAATACCAAGTATATCAACACCATTCAGGCCATCGAGCCGAGCACCGCGTATATTATGAACCGGATGCTGACCAATGTCCTGAAGAGCGGCGGTACGGCCAGCGGTATGGCGCCGCAGGGCGACATCGAGGCAGCGGCCAAGACCGGTACGACCAGCGACTACAAGGACTACACCTTCGCAGGTTTGACGCCCTACTATGTTACCGCGTTGTGGTGGGGTTGCGACAAGCCCACCAGCTTGTATGAGCTGGGTTCGGCTGGCCGCAGCGGCAAACCCATCCAGCAGGTTTGGAAGAACCTGATGGAGGAACTGCAAGCCGACAAGGAAGCGGCGGAGTTCCCGATGCCGGACGGCGTAGTGGCCAGACAGTTTGATACTTCCACCGGTGCCATCGTGTCCGGTGGCGGTGCTACGGGCTACTACACCGAGGACAACATGCCGGACGACAGCTATGTGGCCGAAACCGACCCCTATGCTGCACTGGCCCAGCAGGCTGCGGAAGGGGCATTGACCACCGATCCCGCAACAGATCCTGCGGCGGCAGCGGCTACGGATACCACGACGCCGGCTGCATAATAGGATAATACCTGCAACCCCTTTGGCAGTATCTGTCGAAGGGGTTGCTTGTTTTTGTATCGCGGACAGCTAACCGCCGTAGAAAAACAGGAGCGAAATATCGGAAAGGCTGTGCAAAACGCCAAAAACAAGGAAATCAGCGGAGAAAATACTTGCAATACAGTTGGGTTGGTGGTATGATGTTGCTTGTCGAAACTACAACTGTACGCAAGGAGGGGACAGTATGCCGGACCGCCGTTTTCTTTTGGTGGATGCGGATGTCCTGCCGGAAGTGTTTGTCAAAGTGCTGCAAGCCAAGGAGCTGTTGGCTTCCGGAGCGGTCAGCAACATTTCCACGGCAGCGCGGCAAGCCGGGATCTCCCGCAGCGCATTCTATAAATATAAGGATACCGTTTTTGATGCTGAGGCCGGGCGGGAGTCCATCACCGTGGTGGCGACCCTGCTGGATAAGACCGGTGCCTTACAGGCATTGCTGTCCGGCATTTCCTCGGCGGGTGCTTCTATCGTGACCATCACCCAATCCCGACCGGAGAATGGGGCGGCGCAGGTGGAAGTGACGGTGCGCACCGGCATGATGCAGATGCCGGTGGAAGAAATGCTGACGCGGCTTTCGCATCAGCCCTGTGTGGTGGAGATCCACCGCGGGGTCTAAGTGACAGCCGATCCAATGGGTACGGCAAAGAGGTTGGCCGTGTACCGGAAAAAGTAAGGGGGAACAATCCATGGCAAAAATCGCAATTATGGGCTTCGGCACCGTCGGCAGCGGCGTGCTGGAAGTCTGTCGCCGCAACGCGGCCTCCATTGCCCGCCGCGCCGGCGAGCCGGTGGAAGTTAAATATATCTTGGATGTGCGGGATTTTTCCGATTCGCCGGATGCCGCGCTTTTCACCAAGTCCCTTGACACCATCCTGCAGGACCCTGAGGTGAAAGTGGTGGTGGAAACCATCGGCGGCACGAAGTTTGCCTACCCGTATGTGCGGCAATGTCTGGAAAGCGGCCGCAGTGTTTGTACCTCCAATAAAGAGATGGTGGCTACCTACGGCGCCGAATTGCTGGCGCTGGCCCGGGAACACGGCGTGGCTTTCTTGTTCGAGGCCAGCGTGGGCGGCGGTACGCCCATCATTACGCCGATGCATCAATGTCTGGCGGCCAATCATATCAGCCGCATTCAAGGAATCGTCAACGGTACCACCAACTTCATGCTCACCAAGATGAAGCGGGAGAACATGAGCTTTGAGCAGGCGCTGAAAATCGCACAGCAGTTGGGTTACGCGGAAACCAAGGACCCCGGCGACGACGTAGATGGCCGGGATGCCTGCCGCAAGATCGCCATTTTGGCCAGTCTTGCCTGCGGGCACCACATTTACCCGGATAATATTCCCACCCGAGGCATCCGCGAAATCACCGTTACCGATGTGAAGGCGGCGGAAAAGTTGGATTGCGCCATCAAGCTCATTGCTTGGTATGATGAAGGCAAAGAGGGGCAGATGGCCGTAGGGGTAGAGCCCATGTTGGTGCCTTACGCCAACCAGTTGGCCGGTGTGGACGATGTTTTCAATGCGGTGCTCATGCAGGGCGACATGCTGGGCGACGTGGTTTTCTACGGGAAGGGCGCCGGCAAGCTGCCCACGGCCAGCGCGGTGGTAGCGGATGTGATCGACGCCTTGAAAGAAGGCTCTAAAATTCATGACAGCCTTTTCTGGAAACCGGCACCTCGGCAGGAAGGACTGGTGCAGGACCGCGGAACTTATGCTTGGTACATCCGGGTGCGCGGTGTCGCAGCGGCACTGCTGCCCAGCGTAGCGGGCCCCGGCAGCGTGGTGCTGGAAGAAAACGGTGAGGCCGCCTACTGCATCGAGCGGGCAACTGCTGCGCAGATTGAAGAAATTCGCAGTAAGATCGGCGTACTGGGCGGAGAAGTGGCCCTCGCGCTCAAGCAGTTGGCGGAATAATCCAAGATTCACGAAAGAGAGGGGCCTCTCATATGATACAAGTAAGCGTTCCGGCTACCAGTGCCAATGTGGGCGCCGGCTTCGACTCGCTGGGCTTGGCAGTTTCGATGCACAATGTCTTTACCTTTGAGGAGTGCGACGGTATTCAGATCTCCTCTTTGGACGGCACGCATGTGCCGGCGGGATCCAACAATCTGGTGTACCGTTCGGCCAGAGTTGTGTATGACCAGTTGGGCATTCCGCTGCGGGGATTGCGCATTACCCAGCGCAACGATATCCCCATGGCCCGGGGACTGGGCTCCAGTTCCGCCTGCATTGTGGCGGGCATTCTGGGGGCTAATGCGCTGTTGGGGGATAAGCTGACCAAACGGCAGATGCTTACGCTGGCTACCGCGATTGAAGGACACCCCGACAACGTGGCGCCGGCGATGCTGGGCGGTTTTGTGACCAGCGTCATCGACGAAGGGCAGGTATACAGCGTCAAAAAGGACATCGATCCTGAATTGGCTTTTGCCGCCTTTGTTCCGGATTTCCGGCTGCTTACCGCTAAAGCGCGGGCGGCGCTGCCACAGATGGTCAGCCATAAGGACGCCGTGTACAATCTGTCCCGAGCGGCACTGGCCACCGCGGCGTTCTGCGATGGTGATTATGGCTTGCTGGGCGTAGCGACCAAGGATTCGCTCCATCAACAGTACCGTCTGCCTTTGATTCAGGGCGGCGATGAAGTGTTCGAGTTGGCGCTGGATCTGGGGGCCTTGGCGGTGTACATTTCCGGTGCTGGCCCCACCATCATGGCGGTGGTCCATAAGGAAGACACGGCATTTTTTGATCGGGCAGCGGCGGCGCTGCCCCAGAGTGAGTTGCTCCGCCACTTTACGGTGCATCGTCTGCTGGCAGACAATGTCGGCGCGGTGGTCCAGTAAAGCGTGCGTGTAGAAATAGAGGAGGAACAGGATACCTATGGGTTTGATCGTGCAAAAATTCGGCGGCACGTCGGTCAAGGACCGCAGCCGCATCTTTAACGTTGCGCGCATTGTTATGAATACGCGCAACGCCGGCAACGATGTGGTGGTGGTTGTGTCCGCACAGGGCGATACCACGGACGACCTCATCGCGAAGGCGGCCGAGATTACCTCGGACCCGTCGCATCGTGAGATGGATATGCTGCTGGCTACCGGCGAGCAGATTTCTATTGCGCTGCTGACCATGGCACTGCAGGAATTGGGTGTTTCGGCCATCAGCTTGACCGGTTGGCAGGCAGGCTTCAACACCGACCGTGCCTACTCTAAGGCGCGCATCAAGCGGCTGGATACCGAGCGTGTGGAAAGCGAACTGGCTCGTAACCGCGTGGTGGTTGTGGCAGGCTTCCAAGGCCTGAACCGTTCGGACGACATCACTACGTTGGGACGCGGCGGCAGCGATACCTCGGCGGTAGCGTTGGCGGCGGCGCTGCATGCAGACCGTTGCCAGATCTTTACTGACGTGGAAGGCGTGTATACCGCTGACCCCCGTAAGATTCCCAAAGCGACCAAATTGAAAGAAATCACGTTCGATGAGATGCTGGAACTGGCTTCGCTGGGCGCACAGGTGCTCAACAACCGCAGCGTCGAACTGGCGAAAAAGTATAACGTCGAGCTGGAAGTCATCTCCAGCATCAATCCGGTGCCCGGCACCGTTGTGAAGGAGGAAACCAACGTGGAAGGTATGCTGATCAAAGGTGTGGCGAAGGATAATGATGTCGCCGTTATTTCTATCAAGAATGTTCCGGATGTGCCGGGCATGTCCTTCAAGGTGTTCAGCCTGCTGGCCCAGAAGAACATCAATGTAGACATCATTTTGCAGAGCTCCGGCAGTGAGGGTAAGAAGGATCTGAGCTTCACGGTCCCCCTCAGCGACGCCGAGTCTGCGGTTGCCGCGCTGAACAGTGCTGCTTCTCGCTTTGGCGCTGGAGAGATCAGCGTCGATAAGAATAGTGCCAAGGTCTCTATCGTGGGTGCTGGCATGCAGAGCCATTCCGGTGTGGCGTCCACCATGTTTGAGGCGCTGTTCAACCAGAATATCAATATCAAGATGATTTCTACCAGTGAAATTAAGATCAGCGTCATCATCGACAAGGAAGATGCTGACAAGGCTGTGGCTGCGATCCACGACGCCTTTATCAACTAAGGGTTCCGGACCACATAGAGGGGAAAGGGTAAGCCCCCGCGCACTGCGGTGCGCGGGGGCTTTGTTGTGTATTGTGTAGGAAAAAGCAGATCAAGCCGGTACGCGGTCGAAACAGCCTTTTCGTTTTAGCCATAGGTAAGCGGTTACACAGATCGCTGCCGACAGAATCGAACCGGCCACGGTGGCCAGACCCATGGGGAAAAGTGTCTGCGGGAACCAAACCGACATTAGGTAGGCCCCGGGCACCCGCAGCAGCACGATGGTGATAATGTTGTGCAGGAAGGAGATTTCGGAGCGCCCGTAAGCACAGAAGAAGCCGTTGAAACTAAAATGGATGCCCGCAAACAGACAATCCCAGATATAACCTCGGATATATTGTCCGCCGGCAAGGATCACGACTGCGTCGGTGGTAAAAAGTCCCACCACCGGTTCGGCAATCCATTGCATTACAATGCTGATGCACAACCCAAATCCGGCGGCAATCAGAATCGCATAGCGCAACGTTTGGGCCGCACGGTCGTGCTTGCCGGCGCCGATATTCTGGGAGCCAAGCGCAGATACGGTGGACAGCATGGAAGAGGGAACCAAGAACAAAAAGCTGATGATCTTTTCCACAATGCCCACCGCGGCGGCGTCGTTAAGTCCTCGACGGTTGGCGATGACCGTGATGAAGATGAAAGAAATTTGAATAAAGCCGTCTTGAAAGGCAACCGGCAATCCGATTTTGAGAATCCGGCGCAGCACCGAGCGTTTGGGTTTGAGATCGGCGCGGTGCAGCCGGATGCCGGTATTGCCTCTTGCAATGACAGCCAGTGACACCACAACGCTGAAGGCCTGCGACAAGGTGGTTCCCAGTGCGGCGCCGGCGGGGCCCATTCCCAGCATACCGATGAACAGGTAGTCCAGCCCGATGTTGGCAACGCAAGCCACGGCAATGAAATACATGGGGCTTTTGGAGTCGCCCAGCCCCCGGAAGATGGAACTGATGATGTTGTAAGCGGTGATGCAGGGGATGCCGATGAAGCAGATGGTCAGGTAGGCGGTGGTGCCGGCCACGGCTTCCTCCGGTGTGGACATGATGGACACAATGGGTTGCACCAGCGCAAGCAGAAGCGCCATCAGCGCCACGGAAACCACCATGAAGAGCGATATGGTGTTGCCGACGACAGCAGAAACTTGTTTGTGCTCTCCGGCGCCGATGGCACGTCCAATGTTGACGGTGGCGCCCATAGCCAGCCCCACGATCATCACGGTCAGCATATGCATGACCTGACTGCCCACCGATACGGCGGTGGTACTGGCGGCTCCTTCAAATTGACCGATGATGAATAGGTCGGCCATTCCGTAGAGTGTCTGCAAAAAGTACGATAATAGATAGGGCAGTGAAAAGTACAGTACGTTGCGCAGTACACTGCCGGTGGTTAAGTTTCTTTCCATGTATTTGTCCTCGGTCTTGCCCGTACAGCGGGCGCGGATGTTTTGGTACCCGGCAAGACCTGCGGATCCTTTTTCCCTCCAATACTATCTATAATACCGCGGCAACCCCCACCGGCGTCAATGCTTTTTTTGAGAAAAGATGCACTTTTTTGCATGAAAACCCAGCCGGCCCAAGTTTTTTATAGGGTTGGTTTACTTTTACGGGCCCAAGCGGTATAATACTCCTATCTATTTGTTGGAAAGGAATACTGATTTGGAACGCAAACAACTCGCGCCCGGGGTGTTTATCACCACGCTGGACGCTGCTAAATTCAATCGCTGCCGCATCACGATCCATCTGCGTTTTCCCGCCCGGCGGGAGTCCGCTACCGATGCCGCCGTGCTGGCTCTTGTGCTGGAACGCGGCTATGCAGCCTGCCCGGATATGACCGCCCTCTCCCGTCGGTTGGCGGAACTCTATGGCGCCGATCTGGGGGTAGACCTTGCCAATGCGGGAACGGACCGCATTCTCTCGGCAGATATCTGCGGTATTAAGGATGTCTATGCCCTTAACGGCGAAAACCTTACCGACGCCTATGCCGATATTGTGTTTGGGACCATCTTTGACCCGTATCTGGTGGACGGCGTGTTTGACGCGGAGGCTGTGCGCATCGAAACCGAGACACAGGCGCGCCGTTTGGAAGCTGAGTTCAATTCCAAGCGACTCTACTGTGTGCGGCAGGCCCGGCGCAAATTTTTTGGGGATTCCCCGGCGGGGATCGAGCTGGGCGGCTATCCCGGGGAGCTGGTCCATGTGACGCCCGCCAGCTTGAAGGCGGAGTATGACCGCATCTTGGCCAACGCCACCATCGATGTTATGGTGCAGGGGGCTGATGAGGCGCGGGTGGCTGACCTGCTCTTGCAAAAACTGCAAAATCATCCTCGCACGCCGCAGCCGTTTGCGGCACCCATGGGCATGCCGCCGACAACGGTGCGGCATTTTGCCGAGGAGATCCCCGGCCTGACGCAAGCCAAACTTTGCATGCTGTTCACGGCGGGGGACAATCCCAACCCGCCCAGCGTCAGCATTCTGCGGGTGGCTATGAGCGTGCTGGGCGGTTCTGCCACCAGCCGTTTGTTCCGCAACGTGCGGGAAAAACAATCGCTGTGCTACTACTGCGGCTCGGCGGCCCAGCGGGCGACCGGTGTTATGATGATCGATTCCGGTGTGGAGCCCGGGAAAGAACAGCAGGCCGAGGAGGCTATTCTGGCGGAGTGGGAGGCCCTTAAAAACGGCCCCATCACGCAGGAAGAAGTGGATGACTGCCGTCGGGGGCTGCTTTCCAGTATGGATGCGCTGGGGGACAGTCTGGCCGCACTGGAAAACTGGTACTACGGTCAGATCACCCGGGGTGAGCCCCTTTATCCGCCCCAGTACGGTAAGGTGCTGACCAGCGCCGTTACACTGGACGAAGTGCGGCAAGCACTGCAAGGGTACCACTATTCGGTTTGTTATGCGGTTACCGCCAAACCCGGTACACAGGGCAAAGGAGGTGCCGAAGATGTCCAATAAGGAACAACAGGCGCAGTTCTCTGCCGCGCAGGCCCGGGCGGCGTCTGCGGTGGGATGCCAGCGGGTGGTGCTTCCCAGCGGGTTGACGGTCTTATGCCGTACCATGCCGGGGTATAGCAGTGTTCATGCCATCTATGCTACCGCTTTCGGGTCTATCCACCGCCAGTTTGTACTGGATGGCAAGCCGGTTTCTCTTCCGGCGGGCACGGCCCATTTTTTGGAGCACAAGATGTGCGAAACACCCAAAGGGGATTCGTTCAGTTTTTATGCGAAGACGGGCGCTTCGGCCAACGCCTTCACCAGTTATGACCGTACCTGCTACATCTTCTCCGCAACCCAAAAGATCGACGAAAATCTGGATATTCTGTTGGGGTTGGTGGGTAAGCCTTGGTTTACCAAGGCAACCATCGCTAAAGAACAGGGGATCATCGGGCAGGAAATAAAAATGTATGACGATAGCCCCGACTGGCGGTTGCTTAACGCGCTGTTCCGCTGCCTGTACACGGATCATCCTTTGCGGGATGACATCGCCGGTACCACAGACAGCATCGCAACGCTGACGCCCCAGATGCTCTACAACTGCACCAAGGCATTTTATGCGCCTTCCAATATGGTGCTGTCGGTGGCAGGCAAGATCACGTTGGAACAAGCCGTGGAAGCCTGCAAACGCAACGGCCTTTACCGTGCCCGGACCACCCATGAGGTGAAATGGGATATTCCGGTGGAGGAAGGTCCCATCCCCCGCAAGGGAGCTACCTTTACCATGCCGGTGAACAAACCTTGCTTCGGGGTGGCCTACCGGGAACCGCCTTTGGCGCAGGGAGATCTGAAGCGAGAACTGCTGCTGGATATGTTGGGCGACTTGGTAGTTGGTGGACTTACCAAGCTCTACCGCAAGTTGTACGATGAGGCGCTGGTCAATCCAGAATTTTCCGGCGACTTTATCGCGGTGCGGGGGGCCTGTGCGGTGGCCTTTACCGGAGAGAGCGATACGCCCCGGGAAGTGGCGGCAATGCTGCAGCAGGAAATCGAGCGTCTGCGCACCGAAGGCATTGACCCCGAAGTTTTCCTGTTGGTCAAGAACCAGATGTACGGGGAACTGCTGGGCGATGTGGAAACGGTGGACGACGCAGCCGAGGAAGCGGCAGCCGCTTGCCTGAAAGGCCGCACGCTGGCGGATGAGATCGCAGCACTGGCGGAATTGACGGTGGAAGATGCCAACGCGCTGATGAAAACGGCGCTGCGGGAAGAAAACCGTGCCTACGTGCAAATTGATCCGCAATAACACGCTGGCAAGAAAGCAAAATCAACAAGGAATCGAGGAAGGGTAACTATGGTATACCATGTTCAATTCCCGGGACTGGGGCTGGATTTTACCATCAACCGGGTGGCGTTGTCCATCGGTGGGTTCAACATCTACTGGTACGGTGTAATCATCGCTGTGGGAATGCTGCTGGCACTGCTGTACGCGTTCCACTATGCAGTGGATTTCGGCATTGACTCGGATCGTCTGGTGGATGTAGTGGCGATCGGTACGGTTATGGCCATCGTTTGTGCCCGGATTTATTATGTGGCAATGGCACCGTTTGAGTACCAAAGTCTGTGGGAAATGGTGGACATTCGTTTGGGCGGCATCGCCATCTATGGTGCGGTCATCGGCGCGTTTGTTTTTGGCGGCTTAGCCGCTAAATGGCGCAAGGTGCCGCTGCTGCCGCTCTTCGATCTGGTCGCGTTGGGCTTTTTGATCGGGCAGGGCATCGGCCGTTGGGGCAACTTTGTCAATCAGGAAGCCTTCGGCACCAACACGACGCTGCCTTGGGGTATGTACAGCGAAGGGACCGAAGCCTACCTGCAATCGGTGCAGGTCACGCTGCCCGCCGGTGTGACGGTGGACCCCAGCATGCCGGTACATCCTACCTTTTTGTATGAAAGTCTTTGGTGTTTGATCGGGTTTGTGGTTCTGGCTTTGTATGTCAAACACCGCAAGTTCCACGGCCAGATTTTCTTGCTGTATGCCATCTGGTACGGGCTCGGCCGCGGCTGGATCGAAGGGCTGCGTACCGACTCGCTGCTCATCGGCAATACCGGTCTGCGGGCCAGCCAACTGGTGGCAATCCTTTCGGCATTTGTGGCCTTTTTGCTGCTGGTGGCAGGGGTGCGCCGGGCTAAGGGTAAACCGCTGATGGTTGCGTTGGCTGTGCAGGATATCCACAAGCAGGAGCAAGCCGGGGACCGCTTTACGGTGGATGCGCTGGTGGCCAGTGCATCCCACGGAGAGTTTTTGGCCGCTACCAACGCGATGAACGCGCGGTTGGCGGCGTTGGATCTGGATGCAATGGACATCGAAGAACTGGAAGACCCCGAACCGGAACAGGCGGAGGCTTCTCCGGCGTTTGAAACAGAGCATGCCGCAGAAGAAACGGCCGCACCGGCGGACCCCGAACCGGAAAAAGAGCCTGCGAAGGAGCAGTCCGTCGCAGAAGAAACGAAGGGGGAGTAAGGGATGAAAGCAAACCTCATTGATGGCAAGGCGTTGGCTGCCGCGGTAAAGAAGGACGCCGCCGAGCAGGTGGCAGCTTTGCAGGCACAGGGCATCACCCCTTGTTTGGCCGTGGTGCTGGTAGGGGAGGACCCTGCCAGTCAGGTCTATGTGCGGGGTAAGATCAACGACTGCGCCCAGTGCGGCATCCAAAGCCGCAGCGTTCGTCTGCCCGAAACCACCACGCAGGCAGAATTGCTGGCGCAGGTGCAGAAGTTGGCGCAGGACCCGGCGGTTCATGGCATTCTGGTACAGCTACCTTTGCCGCCCCAGATCGACGAAAAGGCGATCATCGAAGCGATCCCCCCCGAAAAAGACGTGGATGGGTTTTCGCCGGTCAACGTGGGCCGTATGCAGATTGGGGAACCCTGCTATCTGCCCTGTACTCCGGCAGGCTGCATCCGCATGATCGAATCCACCGGTACCCAAATGGCGGGCAAACACGCCGTGGTCATTGGGCGGTCCAACATTGTGGGCAAGCCGGCGGCTATGCTGCTGTTGGCCAAGAACGCTACCGTGACGATCTGCCACTCCAAGACCGAAAACTTGCAGGAACTCTGCGCCTCGGCCGATATTCTGGTGGCGGCGGTGGGCCGTGCGGGCTTTGTCACCGGAGAGATGGTCAAGCGGGGGGCGGTAGTCATTGACGTGGGTATCAACCGCGGCGCCGACGGGAAACTGCACGGCGATGTGGATTTTGAAGCGGCAGCCGAGAAAGCGTCTTGGATCACGCCGGTTCCCGGTGGCGTAGGGCCCATGACCCGGGCGATGCTTATGCTCAACACGGTGGAGGCGGCGCGCCGGGCAGCAGGTGTGTAAAACACGATGCAACGGCCATGTTTTGCCAAAAAATCCTTGACAAGCCGAAAGGTTTGTGCTATAGTTTTATAGCCGCTTGGTATGGGCCCGAAAAGTGTGCGGTTTTGCCGCAACGCCCTACTGTCCAGCGAGACTTATTGAAAGAGGTTATCCGTATGTACGCAGTTATCAAGACCGGTGGCAAGCAGTACAGCGTGAAGGTTGGCGACGTGGTTTACGTCGAGAAGCTGAACGCTGAGGCTGACAGCGAAGTCACCTTCGATCAGGTTCTGGCCGTTGGCGAGGAGGGCGCTGTTAAGGTGGGCGCTCCTGTTGTCGAGGGCGCTTCCGTCACCGCCAAGGTCGTCAAGAACGGCAAGGGCAAGAAGCTCAACATCCTCACCTATCGTCCCAAGAAGGGCAGCATGGTTCGCAAGGGCCATCGTCAGCCCTACACCAAGGTGGAAATCACCGCGATTAACGGCTAAGGAGGTACAGTACAATGGCACATAAAAAAGGCGTAGGTTCTACCAAGAACGGCCGTGATTCCGAGTCCAAGCGCCTCGGCGTCAAGCGCGGCGACGGTCAGTACGTTCTGGCCGGCAACATTCTGGTCCGCCAGCGCGGCACCCACATCCATCCGGGTGAGGGCGTCGGCATCGGCAGCGATGACACGCTGTTCGCTCTGGTCGATGGCCGCGTTCACTTCGAGCGCATGGGCCGTGACCGCAAGCGCTGCACGGTCAAGCAGTAAAAACACCAGACGGGCGGGCCGGCAAGGCCTGCCCGATTTTTATTACAAACGGTGCCCGGCACCGCGCGAGGTATACTATGGCAACCAGCAATTTTATTGATACCGCTACGATCTGGCTGCATGCCGGCAAGGGCGGCGATGGCGCGGTGACCTTCCACCGCGAAAAGTACGTGGCAGCGGGCGGTCCCGACGGTGGCGACGGCGGCCGCGGCGGCGACATTATCTTTGTGGCCGACGACAACCTGTCCACCTTGATGGATTTCCGCTATAAGCGCAAATATACGGCACAGGACGGCGAAAATGGTCGCGCCAAACGGCAAAGCGGCGCCGACGCCGACGATTTGGTGATTCGGGTCCCCCGCGGCACCGTGCTTAAGGAAGCCGAAAGCGGGCTGGTCATTGCCGACCTATCCGGTTCCGAACCGGTGGTGGTGGCCAGAGGCGGCCGCGGCGGGTGGGGTAACTCTCACTTTGCCACGCCCACCCGGCAGATTCCCAAGTTTGCCAAGCCCGGTTTGCCCGGCGAGGACCTCCACGTGAAGCTGGAACTCAAGGTCATTGCCGATGTGGGATTGATCGGATTCCCCAATGTGGGCAAATCCACCCTCATCAGCATCATTTCGGCGGCCCGGCCTAAAATCGCCAACTATCATTTCACCACCCTGACGCCGGTGTTGGGCGTTGTGCGGGTTGGCCCGGAGCAGAGCTTTGTCTGCGCCGACATCCCCGGCCTCATCGAAGGTGCTGCCGAGGGTGTGGGTTTGGGCCATGACTTCCTGCGCCATGTGGAGCGCTGCCGTCTGCTGCTGCATGTGGTGGACGTTTCGGGCTGCGAAGGCCGTGACCCCAAGGCGGACTTTGAGCAGATCAACCACGAATTGGCGGGCTTTAGCGCCGAACTGGCACAACGTCCCCAGATCGTACTGGGCAACAAGTGCGACATTGCCACCCCGGAGCAAATCGCAGACTTCCAGCAGTATGTGGAGGCCAAAGGCCTTACCTTCCTGCCCATCTCTGCCGCTACTCGGCAGGGGGTGGACAACCTTCCGGCGTTGGTCTACAATCGCTTGAAGGATCTGCCTCCCATCAAAGTCTATGAGCCGGAATACAAGCGGCCTGATAAGAGCTTGGAACCCACCCGGCCTTTCACGGTCACCCAGACCGGCGAACACGAATTTACCGTGGACGCGCCGTGGTTGGAACGGATTTTGGCCGGTACCAATGTGGAAGACTACGAAAATTTGCAGTATTTCCAGACCCAGTTGGGGGATTCCGGCATTCTGGATAAGCTGGTGGCGATGGGCGTTGAAGAAGAAGACACCATCAAGATTGGCGAATACGAGTTTGATTATCTGTATTGAGTATGCTGTTTGAAACGAAATCCGAAGTGGATATCCACGAAATGTCTCCCTTGGCGCTGGCCTTTGTGGGGGATGCAGTGCTGGAACTGCTGGTGCGCTCTAAATTGGTGGGCACTACTCGGCTGCAGCCCAACCGGCTGCACACCGTGGCCACCCACTATGTCAGCGCCCATGCCCAGAGCCGGGAATTGGAGATTTTGGAACCCCTGCTGACCGAAGCCGAAGCCAGTGTGCTGCGGCGGGGCAAAAACGCCAGCAAGGCCAGCGTGGCCAAGCATGCCACTGTGCAGGAATACCGGGCTTCCACCGGGTTTGAATGCCTGTTGGGATGGCTCTATCTGCAAGGCCGCAACGACCGGATACAAGAATTGTTCGATGCGCTGTGGGCGGGGTACCAGCCCACCTGAAAAAAGCCCCGGCCCCCTTTGGGGGCCGGAGCCTTTTCTATGCCGCAGCGGACCTGCGGCAGAAGATCACTTGCAGTTTTTGCTCTCGGTAGCGCTGGTGGTGCGGTTGGTGCTGCGCTGCTGGGTGCCGTTGGTGGTCTTCTTCTGGGTGGTGTTGGTCGTATTGGTGCTGCGGTTGGTCGTGTTGTTCGTCTGATTCTTTGCCATGAGAGAGTGCTCCTTTCGCAAGTAAAAAACGATCTGCGGTTTTGTCCGCACTGGTAGTTTGCCCGCTCATGGCGTATTTATGCAAGGAGGAAACGGGATGGATTTTCCCGCTGGGTTTGCCGCACGGGAACGTGCCTTATTGGGACCTCGTTTTGCGGAGCTGTATAGCTATGCCACACCGGAACCGGCCCGAGGCGTGACCGTCAATACGCTGCGCTGCACGCCGGCGTGGTTTGCAGTGCAGGCCGATTTTTCGGTAACGCCTTCGCCCTTTTGTGCGACGGCTTTTACCACCGCGCCGGATTGGCGGCCCGGTCGCCATCCATGGCACCATGCAGGTGTGCTGTATGCGCAGGAACCCAGCGCTGCAGCCCCTGCTGCGTTGTTGGATGTGCGCCCCGGTATGTGGGTGGCGGATCTCTGTGCCGCCCCGGGGGGCAAAACCAGTCAGTTGGCGGCGGCCCTGCAAGGGCAGGGCGTGCTGGTAGCCAACGAATTTGTGGCGGCTCGTGCTGAAATTTTGCGCCAAAATCTGGAGCGCATGGGGGTGACCAACGCGTTGGTCACGAACGAGGACACAGGACGGTTGGCCGCGGCGTGGCCCGGTCGGTTTGATCGGGTGTTGGTGGATGCCCCTTGTTCGGGGGAGGGGATGTTCCGCAAGGAGCCTGCTGCAACTGCCCAACATGACGAAACGTTGGTAGCCCATTGTGCGGCACTGGGAGCGGAAATCTTGGAAAATGCCGCTACCCTGTTGGCGCCGGGCGGCGTGTTGGTCTATTCTACTTGTACCTTCGCCCCGCAGGAAGACGAAGCCCAAATTGCGGCGTTCCTGCAGCATCATCCCGAATTTACCCTCTGCGATCTTTCGGACTGCGGTTTCGGCCGTCCTGGCGAAGAAAACCGTGGACCGGAAGGCTTTGCTGCCGAGCGGTGTCGCCGCATCTGGCCGGCCGACGGCGGCGAGGGTCACTTTATGGCCAAGCTGCAAAAAGCGGGGGGAGCCCAGCCGCCGCAGGCGTGGCGAGGCAAGCCGCCGCGCCCCGCCAAAGTACCCGCCGAGTGGACGGCGTTTGCTGAGATGTATTTCCCGCAGTTGGCACAGCGTACAGTGACTGCGGCAGGGGAATGGGTGGTTTTGCCGCCGGCGGGCAGTGAAGCGCTGCCGCTGGGAAAACTGCGTCTGGTACGGGGTGGTGTGCTGGCTGGCAGCGTTATCAAAAAGCGGTTCCAGCCGGCCCATGCATTGTTTATGGCGTACGGTACCCAATGCACGAACCGCGAAGAACTGACCCGGGGGGATCCGCGCACAGCGGCATGGCTGCGTGGGGAGGAGATCCCCGCACAGACCGCCCAAAATGGATGGTGTGCCGTTTGTGTGGATGGCTTCCCGCTGGGCGGGGGCAAAGTCAGCGGCGGGCGCATCAAAAATCATTATCCCAAGGGGCTGCGTAATCTGGGCTGACAGCAAAAACAACCAAACAGAAAAATACCGCGACCGGTTTTGTAAGAATTTTCCGGTCGCGGTTGTTTTCCCTTATAGGACGGGGCTGGGCGGACCTTCGCATAATTTTCACTCTTTTGTCCGGAATGGCCCCCTTGACCGAAAGTGCCCAGCATGGTATTCTTATAAATGTATGACTGTAACCATTATCGGACGTAGCATGTCAAACAGGAGCTTACCAAATGATCGATTTTGAACATGTATCCAAAACCTATGAGACGCATAACGATGAAAACGTGGCGTTGGAAGATATCAATATCCATATTGAAGAAGGCGAATTTGTCTTTATTCTGGGGCATTCCGGTGCAGGAAAATCCACCTTTCTTAAGCTGATCCAGATGGAAGAAAAGCCCACGGAAGGCCGTGTGCTGATCAACGGGCAGGATCTTACCAAGCTGAAGCGTCGCAAAGTGCCCTATCTGCGTCGGCAGATGGGTGTTGTGTTTCAGGACTTCCGCCTGATTCCCACCATGACGGTGTATGAGAATGTGGCTTTCGCCATGCGGGTGACCAACATTTCCACCAAAAAGATCAAGGCCCGTGTCCCGTTTGCCCTCTCCCTTGTGGGGTTGGAGGACAAGATGGACCGTTTGCCGGACGAGCTTTCCGGCGGTGAGCAGCAGCGTGTAGCGGTGGCGCGGGCGTTGGCCCACGGTCCCAAGATCATCATTGCGGACGAGCCTACCGGTAACATTGACCCGGAAATGTCTATGGACATCATGCAGCTCTTTGAAGCCATCAATAAGGTCAACATTACCGTCGTCGTGGTTACCCACGAGCACGAACTGGTACATAAGTTGGCAAGCAAATACAACAATCGCGTGATCACACTGGCCGATGGTATGGTGGCTTCGGACACCGCCCATCCGGAAGTGGCCCGTCGATACGCCGCCAAGGTGGCAGCCCGTCGTCGGGATGAGTACGACGACGAATAATGGATCTAAACCAAAGAGGGGAACATCATGCGTTTTTCCAGTTTTACCTATCTGGTCGGGCAAGGTTTGCACAATTTGCGGGCCAACCGACTGATGACTTTTGCTTCCATGGGCGTTTTGACGGTCTGCATGCTGCTGATCGGTGCAGCCTATCTGCTGGGCGTCAACATCGATGCCATGGTGGAATATATCGGTGATCAAAACGAAACCGTGGTTTATATGAATCTGGATGCTTCGGAGGAACAGATTGCCGCGGCAGATTCCGCCATTCGCAGTACCGAACATGTGGTAGGGGTGACGTACGTTTCCCCGCAAGAGGTCCTTTCCATTTATAATGAAGCGCTGGCTGACTACATCAACTTGGAGGAGGCCTTCTCGGAGGACAACCCGTTTTATCCCAACTATCGTGTGGTAGTGGACAGCCCCGACAACATCCCCACCGTCAAGCAGCAGTTGGAGCAGATCGACGGGGTCTATCAGGTCAATGCGCCGTTGGAACTGTCCAACATTTTTGTGTCTTTGCAAAAGGCGATTACCTATGCCTGCTATGCGGTAGTGGCGGTGCTGGCCATTGTCAGCATTGTGGTGATCAACAATACCATCAAGATTACGGTGTTCAACCGCCGTAAGGAAATTGGCATTATGAAACTGGTGGGTGCCACCAACGGCTTTATCCGTTTCCCCTTCTTTGTGGAAGGTGTGGCCTCCGGCCTCATCGCAGCTGCCATTGCCTCCGGCGTGGTATGCGGTGCTTATTATGGACTTTGCCGCTGGTACGTGGAAAATCCGACCAGCTTGACCCAGATGTTTGGCGGCCAGTTGGTGCCTTTGACCGAGGTATGGTATTATATTGTGGTCGGTTTTGCCCTGCTGGGCTTTGTTTTGTGCGGTATCGGCACAGCGACCAGTATCCGTAAGCATCTGAATGTGTGAGGGAGTAAAAGCAGTACCATGAAGATGAAACGATCTCCTGCCATAAAACGAGCCGTTTCGCTGGCGTTGTCGGTAGCGATGGTGGTCACGCTGGCCGTTTCCACCAACACCGTTACACTGGCGGACGATAAGCAGTCCGAATTGCAGGCACAGAAAGAGGCCGCCCAGCAAGAGTTGGAAGCTATTCAGGATAAGATCAAAGAGAATCAGGCCAACAAAGCCAACGCCGAAGACCTGAAAGAACAGTTTGAACAGCAGACCGAGATCATTACCACCCAGATCGGTTTGTTGCAGCAATCCATTGCGCAGGTGGAAGCAGACATCAACGCCAAACAGTTGGAGATTGATGAAAAGCAAGCGGAAGTGGATGTCAAGCAGGCCGAGTACGATGAGCGGTGGGAAGGCTTCAAAGATCGGTTGGGCGCTATGCAGATGCTCAACGATGGCGGTTCCATTGCGTTGCTTTCCAGTGCCACGAACCTATATCAACTGCTGACCTTTGCGAATACCTTGGAGCAGATTTCCAGCAAAGACGAGGAAATCTGCCAGACTATTGAGGCGGAGCGGCAGGAACTGGAAGCCCAGAAAACCGAGTTGGAAAACGCCAAGGCAGAGCTGGAAGCCCAGCAGGCCGAACTGCAAAATCAGAACAGTCAGTTGGACAGCAAGAAGTCTGAGCTGCAGACGAGCATTCAGCAGCAGGACCAGACGATTTCGGAAGCAGATGCAGCGGCAGAGGTGCTGGCTGCGGAAGAGGAAGAAGCCCGCAAAAATCTGGACAAGGCAGCTGCAGAACTGGATGCCTACCTGAATTCGCAGGTGGACAAGTACAGCAGCGCCGCCTTGACCTGTTCGCTGAACTTTGGCCCGGCATTGGCCAGTTATAAGTACATTTCCTGCGTATTCGGAACCGGTGGGCACCGCGGCACCGACTTCGCAGCTCCCGCCAACACGCCCATCTATGCGGTGGCAGACGGCATCGTGACCGACGCTACCTACCATTACAGCTGGGGTAACTATGTGCAGATCTACCACGGCAAAGACGATCAAGGCAGCACCTATTCCACGCTGTATGCCCATATGATCAGTACGCCGGTGGTCAGCGCCGGCCAGAGTGTCACCAAAGGTCAGGTTATCGGCTATGTGGGATCGACGGGCTATTCTACCGGCAACCACCTGCATCTTGAAATGAAGATCAACGGCACGCTGGTCAACGCTGCCAACTGGATTCCGCATTGATGCGGGAAAGGGGATACCTATGAAACCGCAAAAGCATAAAACGGCTGTACGCATTTTCTGTCTGGTTTTTGCAGCGTTGATGATCGTTAGCCTGTTCAGCACCATTATCTTTTCGTTGTCTTTCGCCGCATGATGCGGTCACCAATCAGTAAGGAGCCGTCTGTTCCATGAGCAAAAAAATCAGTCTGGGCGTAGCCGCTACCATCGCGCTGATCGCAATGGCAGTCACTTTTTCACTTACGATGGTCGTTTCGATGAACATGTTCAACTCCACCGTTTCCAGTGTCAAAAATAAGGAACGGCAGTACAACAAACTCTCGGAAATTGACCGCTTTGTCCGCGCCAACGAATACTTTACCATCAACGAAGATACCCTGAACGATACGCTGGCAGCCGGCTATATGCTGGGCATCAACGATAAATACGCCCGGTACTATAATGCCAAGGCGTATAGCGAGATGCAGGCAGTGGAGTCCGGTAAGCTGACGGGGATCGGTGTATCGGTAGTCAACGACCCCTCCTCCGGGTATGCTCGTATCATCCGGGTGTATGACGGTTCGCCGGCCAGCGAAAACGGTCTGGAAGCCAGAGGGTTTATCACGGCCATCAACGATGTGTCCACCAAAACCATGACGGACACAGCCACCATTACCTCGGCGCTGCTGGGTGAGGAAGGCACTACCACCACCATCACCTATCTGACGCCGGATCGTCAGGAGCAGACGTTGGATCTGGTCCACACCAACTACAATACCCCCACGGTATTCTACCAACTGACGGCGGATACCTGTGGCTATATTCGGATCGATTCTTTTGGCACCGGCACGGCCACCGAGTTCAAAAATGCGGTGGACAGTTTGCAGGAGCAAGGGGCAACCTGCTTTGTCTTTGACCTGCGTGACAACACCGGCGACAATCTCAATGCGGCATTGGTGTCGGCAGACTACTGCGTCCCCTCTGGTCTGATTGCCCAGCAGGAGGACAAGGATGGCAACGTCACCGACCTGCGCATGTCCGATGAAAATGAGATCACCCTGCCGATGGTTTGTCTGGTAAATGGCAGCACGTCGGGTGGTGCAGAACTGTTTGCCAACGCGCTGAAAAAGATGGCAGGCGCCACACTGGTGGGCACCACCACCGCTGGCAAGGGCGTGGTGATGAGCGACGCCCAGAGCTTCTCGGACGGTTCTGCCGCCTACATTACGGTAGGGCTGCTGCTGGACAACGAAGGCCAGAGCTGGAACGACAAAGGTCTGACGCCGGACGTGGATGCCAGCCTGTCGACGGATGAACAGAGCGCTTACTACGACTATACCGTGGATACCGACCCGCAGATCAGCAAGGCCGTCAATGCCGCGATGGCGCTGACGGGGCAGGGCTGATCAGAAAGGAAGCAGACTGTGCCCAATCTGACTGACCTTTCTACCATCCGCGACCTGTGTGCGCGGTATGATTTTGCATTGTCCAAAGGCTTTGGACAGAATTTCATCATCAATCCCGGAATCTGCCCCCGTATTGCGGAAGCTGCGGGGATCGGTCCGGGATGGGGTGTGCTGGAGATTGGCCCCGGTATTGGGGTACTTACCGAGCAGCTCTGCCAACGAGCCGATCGGGTGGTGTCCATCGAAGTGGACAAACGCCTGCCGCCGCTGTTGGCCGAAACAATGGCTGGCTATGATAACTTCAAGCTGGTGCTCAACGATGTGCTCAAGGTGGACCCGAAAGCCCTCTTGGCGCAAGAATTTGGCGACAAGCCGGTGGCGGTCTGTGCCAACTTGCCCTACTACATCACCAGCCCGATTCTCATGCGTCTGTTGGAGGAAAAACTCCCCATTCGCAACATTACCGTCATGGTGCAAAAGGAAGCCGCACAGCGCCTCTGTGCGGCGCCCGGCACGCGGGAGGCGGGGGCAATCAGCTATGCTGTGGCCTATTACGCCCAGCCCAAGCTGCTCTTCACGGTTCAGCCGGGCAGTTTTTATCCGGCCCCTAACGTCACCAGTGCGGTGATTCGGCTGGATGTGCGGCAGCAGCCGCCGGTGGAACTGCCGGTCGAACAGGAACCCGCCTACTTTGCTCTGATTCGTGCAGCCTTTTCCCAGCGGCGCAAAACGGCAACCAATGCAATCGCCAATGGACTGCATCGTCCCAAGGCAGAAGTCCTTGCGGCGCTGCAAGCCGCAGGGCTGGACCAGCGTGCTCGACCCGAGCAACTGACGCTGCAGGATTACGGCGCTCTGTTGGAAGCGCTTTCTGGCATTGACAAGACCTCGCCAATGTGCTAAACTAATTTAGTCCCGCTAGTATAGCACAATTGGCAGTGCAGCTGATTTGTAATCAGCAGGTTGCAGGTTCGATTCCTGTTACTAGCTCCAAAGAAAAGCCCCCGGTGTGGATTCACACCGGGGGCTTTTTATGGTCTTTTCAAGCTTACAGCAGTTCTACGCCGGCTTCATGGCAGGCGTTCACCGTTTCGTCGTCCCACAGGCTAACCTGTACTTCGCCTACGTGGACTTTTCCTAAAAGCAGCATGCACAAGCGGCTCTGTCCAATACCGCCTCCCATCGTCAAAGGCAGGGTGCCGTCCAGCAGCATTTTGTGGAAGGGCAGCTCAGCGCGCTGGGGGCAGCCGGCTTCGGCCAACTGACGGCGCATGGCATCAGCGTCTACGCGAATGCCCATGCTAGACAACTCCAAGGCGCAGCCCAGCGGTTTGTGCCAGAACAGAATGTCGCAGTTCAGTGTCCAGTCGTCATAGTCGGGGGCACGGCCATCGTGGGGCTTGCCGCTTCTCAGCTTGCCGCCAATCTGCTGGATGCAGGTGGTGCCATGCTCTTTGGCAAAGGCGTTTTCCCGCTCTTTGGGCGTTAAATCGGGGTACAAATCCTCCAACTCCTGTGTGGTGATGAAGGTGACTTCCCGGGTCAGATGGACCTTTTTCAGGGCAGGGAACTTCCAACGCAGCTCATCGGAGGTGGCACACACCGCATCCACGATGTCCCGCACGGTGTCCTGCAAAAAGGCGGTGGTGCGCTGGCGGGCGGTGATCACCCGCTCCCAGTCCCACTGGTCGACGTAGATGCTGTGCAGGTTGTCCAGCTCTTCATCCCGGCGAACCGCGTTCATGTCGGTTACCAAGCCCTGACCGGGGCGGAAACCGTACTTGTACAAGGCGTAACGCTTCCATTTGGCAAGGCTGTGTACGATTTCGGCTTGCCCATCCAGACAAGGAACGTCAAAAGCCACCGGGCGCTCCACACCATTCAGGTCGTCGTTTAGACCGCTGCCGTGGAGCACAAAGAGGGGAGCGGTTACCCGCTTGAGATGCAATGCAAGGCAGAGTTTTTCCTGAAAAATCGTCTTAATCAGGCCGATGGCTTTCTGGGTATCGTACAGCCCCAGAAGGCTTTTATAGTTTTCGGGAATACGAACAGAACTCATGGAAAATACACACTCCTTCTACAAGTATGGGGGATAGGGGGCTATGCTTTAGCAAACTGGCTCTCGTATAGCTGGGCATAGAAGCCGCCTTTGGCCAGCAGGCTGTCGTGGGTGCCCCGTTCGATGATGTTGCCGGCTTTCATAACGAGAATCTGGTCGGCGTTTTTGATGGTGGACAGGCGATGGGCCACAATAAAACTGGTGCGGCCTTTCATCAATTCCTCAAAAGCATCTTGGACCAGCACTTCGGTACGGGTATCGATGCTGGAGGTTGCCTCATCCAATATCAGGATGGGCGGGCGCCGCAGCATGACCCGGGCGATGCAGAGTAACTGCCGTTGTCCCTGACTGATGTTGCCGCCATCCTCGGCTACCACCGTGTCGTAACCGTTGGGCAGGCGGCAGATAAAGCTGTGGGCCCGCGCCCGCTTAGCAGCATCGATGATTTCTTCCCGGGTGGCGTCCGGTTTGCCGTAGGCAATATTCTCGGCGATGGTGCCGGATTTAAGCCAAGTCTCCTGCAATACCATACCCAGATTGGCCCGCAGGCTGTCCCGGGTAACGGTATCGATGGAATGACCATCCACTTTCAGGCATCCACCGTTGATCTCATAGAAACGCATCAGCAGATTGACAAGGGTGGTCTTGCCGCAGCCGGTAGGCCCTACCAGTGCAATGCGCTGCCCGGGCCAGACCCGCAGGTTCATATCCTCAATCAGCGGTACATCGGGAACATAGCGGAACTTTACATGCTCAAATTCCACGCTTCCGGCGCCCATCGGCAGTTCCACTGCGCCGGGCGCATCGGGCACGATGGGGGTCTCATCAATCAGATCAAAGACCCGCTGTGCACAAGCCAAGGCATTCTGCAATTCGGTCATAACGTCCGAGATGTCGTTGAAAGGCTTGGTGTACTGGTTGGCGTAGTTGAGAAAAACCGAAAGTTCACCAACCGTCAGACTGCCCGCAATGGCGGCAAAGGCACCCAACACGCCCACGGCTGCATACACCAGCGCATTGACAAAGCGAGTGCAGGGGTTGGTCAGTGAAGAAAAGAAGACTGCCCGTACACCGCATTTTTGAAGATCCAGATTGACCCGGTCAAAGCGTGCCTCGGCGCGGCTTTCATACCCGAAAGCACGCACCACATGTTCGTTGCCCACCAGCTCTTCCACAAGGCTGGTCAGTTCAGCGCGGGTCTCGCTCTGCACCTTGAACATCGAATAGGTGTGGGTTGCAATAAAGCGGGCTACAAAGATGGAGAAGGGCGTCAATGCCACTACCACCAAGGCAATGCGCCAATCGATATACAGCATAACACCCAGTGTGCCCAGAATGGTCAACACACCGGTGAATAGTTGGGTGACCCCCATCAACAAGCCGTCGCTGAACTGCTCTACGTCGGTGGTGATGCGGCTGATGGCATCACCGGGACGATGGGCGTCCATATATTTTAGCGGAAGAATTTCCAACTGCTGAAAGGCTTGGATCCGAATATCCCGTACCACCTGAAAGGTGATGCGGTTGTTGACGACATTCATCAGCCACTGGGCCACCGCCGTGCAGAGAATGGTAGCGGCCATGGCTACCGCCAATTTGCCCAGCCCGGCAAAGTCTACCTGTCCGGGACCAAGGATAAGGTCTACTGCCTTGCCGGAAATGACCGGAGCCAGCAGGGTGGTGAATACCGTAAGAACGGCCAAAGTTAAGGTCAGAACCACAGAACCGGTATAGGGGCGGATGAGAGCCAGAACCCGTCGAATGGTAGAGCGGTTGAGTTTTGTCTTGCTCATAGGGTTTTGGCCACCTCCTCCTTGCTCAGCTGGCTGAGACAAATTTCGCGGTAGACATCGCAGTTGTGCAGCAGGTCGGCGTGGGGGGCATCGCCTACCAAGGCACCGTCATCCAACACCAGAATGTGGTCGGCGCGCTGTACGCTGGCTGCCCGCTGAGAAACGATGAATACAGTCATACCTTGCGTCTTTTCCTTCAAGGCTTTGCGCAGGGCAGCGTCAGTAGCAAAGTCCAGCGCCGAGGCACTGTCGTCCAGAATCAAAATTTTGGGTTTCGGGACCAAAGCACGGGCGATGGTCAAACGCTGCCGTTGTCCGCCGGAAAAGTTTCGTCCGGCGGTTTCCACCAGCTCGTCCAGCTGACCGGGTTTGCTGCGCACAAAATCGGCAGCCTGTGCAATCTCCAAGGCAGTCCAAATTTCTTTATCGGTAGCTTGCGGTGCGGCCCACCGCATATTGTCACGAATGGTACCGGTGAACAGCATGGCCTGCTGGGGCACGATTTCAATGAGTCGTCGCAGTTGGGCAAACCCATACTGCCGAATGTCCTGCCCGAATAAGTGAACCGAGCCGGTTTCGGCATCGTAGAAGCGGGCCACCAGATCGATCAAGGTGGTTTTGCCGCTGCCTGTACCGCCAATTACGCCGATGGTCTCGCCGGGTTGCGCGGCAAAGGAAATGTCCGTCAGGCTGGGGGCGCCAGCCCCCCGATAGGTGAAGGTCACGTGGTCAAAGGCCACTGCGGGACTGTGAGGCTGCGCAGGCAGCTCGGCGGTGCCGGGGTCAGGCATAGAGGTTTTGGTGTTGAGAATCTCGTTGACGCGCAGCCCGCTGGCCAAGGCGCGGGTTACCGAAATGACAAGATCCGCCAGCCGCAGAAGACTCAGCAGGATCTGGCTCATATAATTGATAAGGGCGATAACCTCACCTTGGGTCAACGAGCCGGTGTTGACCTCCCGTCCGCCCAACAGCAGCAGGGCAACCACCGTCAGATTGACCACCAGATAGGTCAGCGGATTCATCATGGCTGAAATTCGTCCGGCTTTGAGCTGGATCGATTTCAGATGATCGTTGGTTTCCACAAAGGTGGCCAGCTCATCTGCCTGCCGGGCAAAGGCGCGGACCACACGGGCACCCACATAATTCTCTCGGGTAAGCAGGGTGACCCGGTCCAGTCCGTTTTGTGCCTGATGGTAGATAGGCACTGTCGCCCGCATGATAAGCCAGATGATCAGCGAGATGATCACGGTGGCGGTCACGAACAAAAGGGTCAGGTGCGGGCTGATGGAAAATGCCATGATAAGCGCACCAATGACGATAAAGGGAGAACGCAGCAGCAGACGGAGCGTTAGGTTGACGCCGTTTTGCACCTGATTGATGTCGCTGGTCATGCGGGTTACCAGCGTAGGGGTTCCGATGCCGTCCAACTCGCTGTAACTCAGGGTATCGATATGACGGAACAGGTCTTTGCGCAAGGCGGTTCCGAAGCCCAACGCCGCTTTGGCAGAAAAGTACTGAGCCGTCAAGCTGCAGGTCAGTCCGATGACCGCCAACAATACCAGTAGGCCGCACCGCTGCCAGATAAAGACGGTATCGGCGTTCTTGATGCCGGTATCGATAATGCTGGCCACCACCAACGGTACGAACAACTCGAAACAGGCTTCCAGCATTTTAAACAGCGGCGCCAACAGGGCTTGCTTTTCGTAGCCCCGGATGTAGCGCAACAGTTTATGCATTGATAAAACCACCCCATTTGTTCAGCTTTTGACATTATAACTTTTAGTATAGCACAGTCTAAACCATTTGTCATGGCAGGATTTGCCTCGATTCGAGGATTATTTGCGCGGCAGACGCCTATACTTGCTATAAGATCATATGGGGAGGCACAAGGATGCTGTTTCATTCTTATAAAGGATTTTCGGGGGCGGCCGCCCGCACCTTATATACGGCGGTAGTACTGGCCGGGCAGCAGGGCTGTTCGGCAGCAGATACCGGTCATCTGTTGTTGGCTATGCTGCAAACGGCGCAGGGACCGGCAGCAGACTTTTTGCGCCGCAAACGGGTAACGGAGTCGGCGTTGCGCAGCTGTGTGCAGGCACGAAGCTGTACGGGGCAGCCCCATTGTCTGCGCAAAAACGATCTGGCACCCGAGACGCGCAAAACCATGGAATTTGCGGTGTTGGGGGCCCATGCGGCCAGTGTGGCCAAGGCGGAAAACGAGCATCTGCTTTGCGCGATGCTGGAGGATTCCGCCTGTACGGCCAGCGTGTGGCTGGCCTCTTTGGGCATCGAGGTGCCGCAGGCTGCCCGGGAATGCCGACAGCTTTCCGGGCAGATGGTGCTGCCGACCCAGCCGCGGATGGCTACCTCCCGGGGGAGCAAACCCAGCGAAAAATATGGCCGGGACTTGACCCGCTTGGCGCAGGAAGGCAGACTGGATCCGGTACTTTGTCGGGACGCCGAACTGGAGAGGATGATCGAAATTTTATGCCGCCGTCAGAAGAATAACCCCTGTCTGTTGGGGGAGCCGGGGGTGGGGAAAAGCGCACTGGCCGAGGCACTGGCTCAGCGGATTGCCTCGGGGCAGATCACGCCATCACTGCGCAACAAGCGGGTGCTGGCGCTGGATATGGCATCGATGGTGGCGGGCACCAAATACCGGGGGGATTTTGAAGAACGCTTCAAAAATCTGTTGGAGGAACTCTACCGTGACAGTTCAACGATTCTTTTCATTGATGAGATCCACGTGATTGCGGGAGCCGGTGCTGCCGAAGGGGCCATCGACGCGGCCAGCATCTTAAAGCCTATGCTGGCACGGGGAGAAATCCAACTGATCGGTGCCACGACGGTGGAGGAGTACCGCAAGACGATTCAGAAAGATTCGGCGTTGGAACGGCGTTTCGGCAAGGTGATGGTGGAGGAACCCAGCCCAGAGAATGCCGAACAGATTTTGTGTGGCCTGATGCCGCGGTACGAGCGGTATCATGGGGTGGCCATCCCACAGGAGGCGATTCACGCAGCGGTAGAACTCAGTGTGCGGTATCTGCCGGGGCGGTATCTGCCTGACAAGGCCATTGATCTGTTGGATGAAGCAGCGGCTTCGGTGCGGATCGCCGCCGCCGAGGAGGGGGAAAAACGGCGGGCCTTGCAGCCGTCGGACATTGCCAAGGTGGTCAGCAAAGCCAGCGGCGTACCGGTAGAACGGGTGGGGGAAGCCGAGCGGGAACGGCTAACGCATTTGGAAAGCCGGTTGGCCTCGGAAGTGATTGGTCAGCCGCAGGCTGTGGCAGCGGTGGCGGCAGCCATCCGGCGCAGCCGTACCGGTTTGCGGGAAAGTGGACGCCCCATTGGTGCGATGCTGTTTCTGGGCCCTACCGGTGTGGGCAAAACCCAGTTAGCCCGAACGTTGGCCAAATGCTGGTTTGGCAGCGAGAAAGCGCTGCTTCGTTTCGATATGTCGGAATATATGGAAAGGCATACCGTGGCCCGTCTTTTGGGGGCGCCGCCGGGCTATGTGGGGCATGATGAGGGCGGTCAACTGACCGAAGCGGTACGTCGCCGGCCTTACAGTGTGGTGCTGTTTGACGAGATCGAAAAGGCTCACGGCGATATTCAGAATTTGCTTCTGCAAATTCTCGAGGATGGCAGCCTGACAGATTCCCAAGGACGGAAAGCGGACTTCTCCAACACGATTATCTTACTCACTTCCAATTTGGGGGCACGGTGTCTCAGCGGGCAGACCGCCCCTATGGGCTTCGGCGCAGCCGATGGTGAGGCGGCTCGGCGGGGCAAACAGGCATTGCAGGAAGCAAAGTCCTTTTTCCGGCCGGAATTGATGGGGCGTCTGGATGAAACGGTGTTGTTTGACCCCTTGGGGCCCCAGCAGTTGGCGGCCATCGCAGACCGACTGCTTTGCGAGTTGGAAGAACGGGCGGCACGGCAGGGATATACCCTGCATCATACGGCAGCGGCAGCTCGCTGTCTGGCAGGGGAAAAAGTGCCGCCCTATGGGGCCCGGGAACTGCGGCGTACCGTAAGCCGGGCGGTGGAGCAGGCGTTGGCGGACCGCATAGCCGCGGGCACCGCCCAGACAGGTGCAGTCTATACGGCGGATGCGGCATCGGATGGAAGTATTGTCCTGCGGGAACAAGACTTGGCCGCTTGTGTATGACCAGATAACCCAAAGGAGCCTTCCGGCTTATACCGGAAGGCTCCTTTTAAAATGATTTTATTGTTTTAAGACTGGTTTTGGGGCATTTGCCAACCGTGATGGTCGGTGTGCAGCCAAGTTTCTGCCAGTTCGCTGCCCGGTTCGCCCAGTGCTTCACGATACAGAAGCTGAATCTCAGGGTTTTCATGACTAAAGCGCAGCATGCTGCACTGGTCCAGTGCGTAGAGCCGCTTTCCGCGTTCGGCGGCACGCTCCTCATCATCGCGGTTTTGCGGTTGTCCGCCGCCGCCTGCACAGCCACCGGGGCAAGCCATCACTTCCACAAAGTCGTAATGAACTTTTCCGGCCGCAATGGCATCCAATAGGCGACGGGTATTGCCCAGCCCACTGACCACGGCGGTGTGCACCACAGCGCCGCCGCCTAAATCGAATTGCGCCTCGGTCCACCCTTTCGCGTAGGCACTGCCGCGCACTGCGGTGAAGGCTTCCGGCTTGGGGTTCTTGCCGTTGACCAGATAGTAAGCGGTGCGCAAGGCGGCTTCCATCACACCACCGGTTGCACCAAAGATCACACCGGCGCCGGTGTAGGTGCCCAACGGGGAATCAAACGCTTCCTCGGGCAGGGTCTCGGGGTGAAGGTGTTCGGCACGGATCATCCGCACCAGCTCACGGGTGGTCAGGACCAGATCCACGTCACGCCCGGCCTCGGTGTACATGGTGGGCAGATCACACTCCTGTTTTTTGGCAATACAGGGCATGATGGACACGCAGTACAGCTTGTCGGGGGAAACCCCCAGCTTTTGTGCAAAGTAATTCTTGGTCACAGCGCCAAACATCTGCTGAGGACTTTTGGCGGTGGATAGTCGGTCGGTCCATTGGGGGTAATGACTCTTTAGATAGCGCACCCAACCGGGGCAGCAACTGGTGAACATCGGCAGTTCCCGGGTATCGCCAGCCTGATAGCGGTGCAGAAACTCGGTGCCCTCTTCCATAATGGTCAGATCCGCACTGAAGGAGGTGTCAAACACATAGTCAAAGCCCAGTCTGCGCAAGGCAGCAGCCATGCGGTGGACGGTTGCTTGTTCGGGGGCAAGACCCAGCGTTTCTCCCCAAGCGGTACGTACTGCCGGTGCAATCTGAACCACCGTGATCTTGTTGGGATCCGCGATGGCATCAAAGGCACGTTGGGTGTCGTTGCGTTCCCGCAGGGCACCCGTGGGGCAGTGGGTGATGCACTGGCCGCACAAGGCACAGTCGCTTTCTTTGATGCGGCGATTGCCGCTTACATCTACGCGGGTACGGCTGCCGGTGCCGGACAGATCCCACACGTGTACCCCTTGCACTTTATCGCATACCTGAATGCAGCGCATACACTTGATGCATTTGTTGGTGTCCCGGTAAAGGGGAAAATCCCGAGGCCACATGGCGCGGGCACCGGTCACCAGATCGGCGGGGTAGGGGTTTTCCAAAATGCCCAAATCGTTGGCTACACTTTGCAGATGGCAGTTGCCGCTGCGCAGACAGGTGGCACAGTGGCAGTCATGCTGGCTCAGGATCAACTCCACGTTGATGCGCCGGGTGCGGCGCACCCGATCCGTATTGGTGCGGATGGCCATGCCCTCAAAAACGGGATTGTTGCAGCTGGGCACCAGATTGCGTTCGCCCTCGATCTCCACGCAGCAGACGCGGCAGGCGCCGATCTCGTTTAGATCTTTGAGATAGCACAGGTGGGGAATGTCCACCCCGGCGGCTTTGGCGGCATTCAGGATGGTGGTGCCTTCCGGTACCTGCACCGCCACGCCGTTGACAGTAACGTTTACCATTGGGTGGTCCTCCCTCCTTTAAAGATACCGTAGCCGAAGTGGTCGCAGCGCAGGCAGCGGCCGGCCTCCTGCATGGCTTCCTCCTCGGTCATGCCGCAGCTTGCCAGTGCAAAGTCGCAGCGGGCTTCCAGTGCATTGCGGCTCTTCAGTTGAATGCGGCCGCAGGGCGGTGTGTTGGACAGCTTGGCTGGAGGAATCTTGACGTCCGTACCGATGGTATGGGAATATCCCAAGAAACTATCGATGTTGGCGGCGCTGACCTTTCCGGCTGCCACTGCCCGAATTACGGTGGCGGGGCCGGTCACTGCGTCGCCGCCGGCAAAGACGTTGGGAGTGCCGGGCACATAGCCGGACAAATCGGCTTTCAGAGCGCCGCGGCTGGTACCGATGCCATCCTTCTCAAATTCATCGGATTCGATGCGCTGGCCGATGGCGATGATCAGATAATCGCAGGGAATGCGGAACTTCTTCTGTTGTGCGTCCCGCGGGGCCGGTCGGCCATCGCGGCCATACCCGCCGATGATCTGAGGCCGGGTCCACAATGCACTGACTTCGCCGTTCTCGTTGGCCTCAATATGATCGGGCGCCTGCAGGGGCAAAATCTGGCAGCCCTCTGCCATGGCATCCTCAATCTCCTCCGGCAGGGCGGTCATGTCATCCACCCGGCGGCGGTAGACACAGGTCACACTCTCGGCGCCCAGTCGGATGGACGTTCGGGTGGCGTCCATGCTCACATTGCCGCCGCCGATGACCACAATGCGCTTGCCGGTGAAATCCGGGGCGTGGCCCTCACCACAGTTGCGCAAAAACTCTACGGCAGACAGGACATTCTTGCTATTTTCGCCCTCCAATCCCAGCTTTTTATCAGCGTGGGCACCAATAGCGATGTACAGAGCGTCGTACTCCTTTTGCAGGTCGGCCAACTGTAAATCCTTGCCTACGCAGACGCCGGTGCGTACCTCGATGCCGGTGGCTACAATATAGTCCAGATCCCGCTGAAGTACTTCCGGGGGCAGCCGGTAGTCGGGAATGCCGTAGCGCAGCATGCCGCCCAGCTTGTCACGCTGTTCAAATACGGTGATGTTGTGGCCCATCAGCCGCAGATAGTAGGCCGCCGTCAAGCCGCTGGGGCCTCCGCCAATAATGGCAACGCGTTTGCCGGTTTCCTCGGCCGGGGCAGGGGGCGTCTGTGCACCCGCATGGTCGGCGGCAAAGCGTTTCAGACCACAGATGTTCACGGCATCATCTACCAGACGGCGGCGGCACTGCCGCTCACAGGGATGTTCGCACACATAGGCGCAAGAATGGGGGAAGGGATTGTCTTTGCGGATCAGGTCCATAGCGGCGTCGTATTGCCCCTCCCGAATCAAAGCGATGTAACCCGGAATATCCACGTGGGCAGGGCAGACCGTCACACAGGGAACGGGCTGCTTCAGTGAGCAGATGCAGCGTCCGTAGTGGGCGTGTTCTTCGTAGTCCTCGCGGAATCCCCGCACTCCCTGCAAGACCATGGCAGCAGCTTCATAACCAATGGCACAGTCGGCGGAATCCACAATGGCAGCGGCGGTCTGTTCGATCAGATCGATGGTACCTTCCGGTGCGGTCTGGTCCAGTACACTTTCCAGCAAGGTTTCCAACTGGGAAAGGCCGATTCGGCAGGGAACACACTTGCCGCAGGTCTGCGCATGGCAAAGGCGCAAAAAATTCAGCGCCATATCCACCGGGCAAAGTCCCGGCGGGTTGGCGGCGATGCGGTGCCCCATATCGCGGCAGAGGTCCTGCACGACCTGCTGCGCGCGATCGGGCGTTTCGATCGAGAGTCGTATCATAGATGGCGTATCCTCCGTTTATATGGGTTCGTTTATTCTCTATTATACGGGCACGACAATGACAAATCAATAACAAATTATGAAATTGTGGAACATTACTGTACAAAATGACAAAATTGACCAATAAAAAATCGGATGCCGATAAACTCGGCATCCGAGAAAAACTCGTGCATTTTTACGGATTTACGCGGAATTCCTGCTCGCAATAGATGCAGCGGTACCGTCCGCTGGGGGTCAGGGTGAAGATATGATCGCAGCCTTCCTCAATGGAGGTGACGCAGCGAGGGTTGGTGCATTTGATCACGTTCACCAAGCGCTGGGGCTGCTTGGGACGAATCTTGTTGACGATGTGGCCATTTTCAATCACGGTAATGGTGATTTTGGGGTCCAGATAGCCCAGAATATCGAAGTTCAGCTTGCTGACATCGCCTTCGATCTTGATGATGTCTTTCTTGCCGCTTTTCTGGCTGCGGACGTTTTGCAGCAGGGCTACGCTGGCGTCATGCAGCTTTTCCAGTTCCATCATATGGTACAGGCCCAACCCGGTACCGGCGGTAATGTGGTCGATGACCACACCGTTCAGAATTTCATCAACCGTTAACATCAAAAGCTACCTCCCCGGTTTTGGGGTCTGCAAGACCCAGCAGCGTCATAATCAAAGCCATGCGCATGTATACGCCGTTTTGTGCCTGTTCAAAGTAGGCGGCGCGCGGGTCGTCGTCCACATCCAGCGTGATCTCATTCACGCGGGGCAGCGGATGCAGCACCGCCATGTCGGCAGGGGCCAGCGCCAGCTTGTCCTTGGTCAGCACGTAGCTGTTTTTCAGACGGATGTAATCCTCCTCGTTGAAGAAACGCTCCTGCTGTACCCGGGTCATATAAAGGATGTCCAATCCGGGAAGAGCTTCTTCCAGATTGCGGGTCTCCACATAGTCGATGCCGTTGGGGGTCAGGATCTCGCTGATGATGTAATCCGGTACCCGCAGTTCCTCCGGTGAGATCAGCACAAACCGCATGCCCGGCAGGCGGGACAGGCTCTTAATGAGGCTGTGGACGGTACGGCCGAATTTCAAGTCGCCGCAGAAGCCGATGGTCAGGTTGTCCAGCCGGCCCTTGCGGCGGCGGATGGTCATCATGTCCAGCAAAGTCTGGGTGGGGTGGCTGTGGCCGCCGTCACCGGCATTGATGACCGGGATGCGGCTGTAACGGGCCGCGCGCAGCGGCGCGCCTTCCTTGGGGTGGCGCATGGCGGCGATGTCGGCATAGCAGCTGACAATGCGGATGGTATCCGCCACAGTCTCGCCCTTAGAAGCACTGGAAACGCCCGCATCGGGGAAGCCCAGTACCTGTCCGCCGAGGTTCAGCATGGCTGCCTCAAAGGACAAGCGGGTGCGGGTGCTCGGTTCGTAGAAGAGCGTCGCCAGACGCTTGCGGGTGGCCACGTCCTTGTAAGCGGCCGGATCGTCGTGGATACGGTCGGCCAGATCCAACAGGCGAAGGGTTTCCTCCAGCGTAAAGTCCGCCGGATCGATCAGATGTCTCATACACATTCCCCTTTAAACTCTATGGTTTTATCTCATAGGGCACGGCGGGCGGAACCCCGTCCCCATACCCGATGAAAACATGAAAGGTGGTGTTACATCAGTTTGCGCACAATGGCAAAGTCAAAAAAATCGGTGTAACAGGTTTGGCAGCACAAAACCGGCTGACAAAGCCGGGAATAGCAGGTTTCTTCCAACTGCATCAGCGCCTGATCGGGGCGCAGCCCTAACTGGCGGCGGATCGCAGCGCTGCCGGTCACCGCCCGCAGGTGGGCCAATGTTTTGGTGACTTCTACATGGCAATACTTGGATACGATGTCAAAGATCGGTTGCGTAAAATCCAACGTGTCCAGACGTTGCCCATCAAACAAGGCCAACGGTAGAATGTCGGTGGAATACAAAACCGGCAGGTCATCGGCCAGCACGCGGCGCCGCACAAACACAAGGGTGGGGGACGGCTGCCCCGCAAGGCCCAGCCGTTGGGCCAAGGCAGGGGGCGCGGTTTCCCGGGTGACCAGCAGCTGATCACTGTGGGGGGTATGACCGGCGGCCCGAATCATACGGTAAAATTCCATCTTCTGGTCCAAACGGTTTTCTACCTGCAGTACATCCCGGTTGACCCGGGTGCCGATTCCCCGCACTCGCTCCAGATACCCTTCCCGCTCCAACAGGCTCAGGGCGTCGCGCACTACGGTGCGGCTGATGCCCAAGGCACCGGCCAATTCCACCTCACTGGGCAGTTGGGTGGCACCGGCAAACAGACCGTCCCGCAATTCTGCAATCAGGCGGTCGGCGGTCTGCTGGCTGCGCAGTTCCCCGCCCAGCGGTGCTTCGGTTGTTTTTTTCATGCAAGAAAATCCTTTCGCGCCTGACAAACGTCTGCCAGACAGCATCGATCACAGAAAGGTTTGGTGCGGGCTGTACAGACTTCGCGGCCATGGTAGACCAGACGATGACAAAAGTCGCTGCCCTCCTCGGGCGGAATGATCTTCCACAATTCCCGCTCCACCTTGGCGGGCTCTTTGATGTGGTCCACCAGCCCGATGCGGTTGCAAAGACGAATGCAGTGGGTATCGGTGACGATGGCCGGCTTGCCGAACACATCTCCCATAATCAGGTTGGCGCTCTTGCGCCCCACGCCGGGCAGCGCCAACAGGGCGTCGAAGTCATCGGGGACTTTGCCGCCGTATTGGTCCCGCAGCATCCGCATGCAGGCAGAAATATCTCTTGCTTTGCTGTGACCCAAACCGCAAGGCTTGACGATGGCCTCGATCTCCTCCGGGGTGGCGGCGGCCAAGGCTTCTACGCTGGGATACTTGGCAAACAGCTCCTGTACTACCACGTTCACCCGGGCATCGGTGCACTGGGCGGCCAAACGCACTTCCACCAGCAGTTGCCAAGCGTGGTCATAATCCAAGGTGCATTCCGCCAGCGGATATTCGGCTTTCAGACGGTCGATACAGATTTGCGCCAGTTCCTTTTTTGTCACAGCATTCGCTCCGTTTCACGTTCTTTCTCTTGATTCTACCACGGCGATACCTTATAATCAAGAGGAAGAGCCCCCCAGTTTGTGGGACTGTGGGTTAAACAAATAAAAAAACGGGGCCATGCGCCCGGCGGTTTTCCATGGTATAGAAAAAAGGAGGAGGAACGCATGGAACCTCTTGCACAACGGCTGCGTCCCAGAACCTTGGACGAAGTCTGCGGTCAGCAGCATCTTTTGGGAAAGAATCAGGTCTTTCGCCGCACGGTGGAAAGCGGACGGATTCCCAATATGATTTTTTACGGGCCATCCGGGGTAGGCAAGACCACGGTGGCCAGTATCATCGCGGCGGGCAGCGGCATGCAGTTGCATAAGCTCAACGGTACCACCGCTTCCACCAGCGACATCAAGTCGGTGCTGGCAGACATCGGTACTTTAGGGGCGACCGGTGGGATCTTGCTGTATCTGGACGAGATTCAGTATTTCAACAAGCGTCAGCAGCAGAGTCTGTTGGAATGTGTGGAACAGGGCACGGTCACCCTCATCGCCTCCACCACCGAAAATCCCTACTTTTATGTATACAATGCGCTGTTGTCGCGGTGCACGGTGTTTGAGTTCAAGTCCCTGACGGCGGAGGATATCCGCAAAGGGGTACAAAATGCGGCAGTCCGTCTGGGGGCCGAAGACAAAACGCCTATTTTGATTCCCGAGGATGCGCTGGACTATCTGGCCCAAAGCTCCGGCGGTGATATGCGCAAGGCCTTGGGCAATCTGGAATTTGCTGTGACGGCAGCGCTCATCGAAAATGGGAAGCGGACCGTCACACTGGACATGGTCCAGCAAGTGGCGGCGCGCACGGCGATGCGATACGACAAGCTGGGGGATGACCACTATGATATTGTGTCGGCCTACCAGAAATCCATGCGAGGGTCCGACCCGGATGCGGCGCTGCACTATCTGGCCCGCTTGCTGGAAGCAGGGGACCTGCCCAGCGCCTGCCGCCGTCTGATGGTCTGTGCCTGTGAGGATGTAGGTCTGGCGTGGCCGCAGATCATCCCCATTGTTAAGGCGGCGGTGGATATCGCCAACGCGGTAGGTTTGCCCGAAGCCCGCCTGCCGCTGGCCGATGCGGTGGTGTTGGTGGCTACGGCTCCCAAGTCCAACTCGGCGCACGACGGCATCAATGCAGCCATAGCGGATGTGCAGGCCGGGCGAACTGGTCCCATTCCTCGGCAGTTGCAAAACAAGCACTACGACGGTGCGGATGCCAAAGTCAAAGGGCAACATTATTTATATCCCCATGATTTCCCCAATCACTGGACACCCCAGCAATACCTGCCCGACGCCATCAAGGACCGCCGGTATTATGAACCCGGCGACAATAAAAACGAGCAGGCCTTTGCCCAATATTGGAAGAAGATTAAGGGGGAAGCATAAAGGAGGGCATCATGTCACAATTATGCTGTGAGACACTCCATTTTCCTTCGTCGGATACGGTGCATACCGTGTCGGCGGTGGTCTACACGATGCCGGATGTACCGGTGCATGCCGTGTTGCAGGTAAGCCATGGCATGTGCGAATATCTGCGCCGGTATGAGCCGATGGCCCGCTGGTTTGCGGCCCACGGCATTGCATTGGCCGGCAATGATCATCTGGGACACGGGGATACCGCCGTCCCGGAAGAGTATGGCCACTATGGAGAACCCGGCGGTCGGTACTACCTTTTGCAGGATCTCCATACCATGAACGGTCTGCTGCGAGAAGAATTTCCCGGTTTGCCGATTTTTCTGTATGGGCACAGCATGGGCAGCTTTTATGCCCGTTGGTATGCCGAGCGCTGGCCCGAAACCATCGCGGGCCTGATTATCTCCGGCACAGCGGGGCCGCGGCTGCTCAACCGGATTGGCCAAGGTGTGGCCACTGTGTTGGCAGCGCTGCGGGGGCCACGGACGGTCTCACCGTTCATGGTTCGCTCCAACTTCGGCAGTTACTGCAAGCGGATTCCCGATGCTCGGTCCCGCAACGCATGGCTTACCCGGGATACGGCGGTGGTAGAGGCTTATGACGCCGACCCGCGGTGCACCTTCTCCTTTACGGTAGGTACCTACCGGGAAATGCTGGCTACGATCAACCATGTCAATCGCCCGCAATGGGCCCGTGCGGTGAAGAAAACCTTGCCGATCCTTTTAATATCGGGTGAGGCCGATCCGGTAGGGGACTATGGTGCGGGGGTGCGCAAGGTTTGGCAGATGCTGGGCGATGCGGGAATAGAAGATTTGACTTGCCAAATCTATGAGGAGGCACGTCATGAACTGCACAACGAACTCAATCGCGAAGAAGTTTTTGACGATGTGCTTCAATGGATAGAGGGACATCTTTCTTAAATAAGAAATAAGATTTATCCGCAGAGGAGGACCTCTGCGGATTTTTTGTTTGCACCCTTGACAAATGAGGAAAATGGTGTATTATTGTATTAAGCACTTAATACAATAATACAAAGGAGACCGCCATGGAATGGAACATCACAGGGGGGCGTCCAGTCTATGTACAGCTGGTGGAACAGATGGAACTGGCACTGGCAAACGGGACTTTTCCACCGGGAAGCAAAGTCCCGCCCGTGCGGGAACTGGCTGCACAGGCGGGGGTCAATCCCAACACCATGCAGCGTGCTTTGCAGGAACTGGAAAGCCGGGGTTTATTGCAGGCACAACGTACAGCGGGACGCACCGTGACGGCAGATGCCGAAGTGCTGCGGCAGCTGCGGCGCCGGTTGGCCAAGGTCTTGGCCGTGACCTTCCTGCGCCAGACACAGGCGTTGGGACTGACCAAAGCCGAAACGGAAGAGCTGCTGCGGCAGACAGAAGAGGAGGAGTGAAGGATGAACGAAACAATCGTGTACGAGGCACGCAGCCTCTATAAACGGTACGGCCACAAGACAGCCCTGAACGGGGCGAGCTTTGCGGTGCCGGCCGGCAGGTTGGTGGGGCTGTTGGGGCCCAATGGCAGCGGCAAGACCACGCTGCTGAAGATCTCGGCCGGATTGCTTACGGCAACCGGTGGTACGGTGTTGATCGATGGTCAGACGCCGGGCATGTATACCAAAAGTGTAACGAGCTATCTGCCGGATCGGATGGTATTGCCCACAGAGATGCGTGCGGCCGATGCGGTGAGCTTGTATGCCGACTTTTACACGGATTTCGATGCAGGAAAAGCCCATGCCATGCTGGCTGATTTGCATATCGCGGCGAAGGACCGTATCGGAGCCATGAGTAAGGGCACACAGGAAAAGATGCAGCTCTGTCTGACCATGAGCCGGGCGGCAAAACTGTATCTGCTGGATGAACCGCTGGGTGGTGTGGACCCGGCAGCACGGGATTACATTCTGCAGACCATACTGCGCAATTATAGCGAGGATGCCGCACTGGTACTCTCCACCCACCTAATCGGGGACATCGAGAAAGCGCTGGATGAAGTGATCTTCTTAAAGGAAGGTGCCGTGATGCGTCAGGTGGCCGTCGATGCCCTGCGGGAAGAGAGCGGCCAGAGTGTGGATCAATATTTCCGGGAGGTGTACAAATGCTGACCAAATTGCTGCGTTACGAAGGACGGGCCACAGCCCGTGTACTGCTGCCGGTGGGCGGCGGTGTGATCCTCTTTACACTGGTAGTCGGCGTAATGAACCGGATTTTGAACGGGCAGTCTGAATGGCCGGAACCTGTGGTGTGGATTCAGGCCCTTATGAATTTTGCCGGAGCATTGGCGCTGATTTTTGTGGTAGGCATCTGTGTATTCATTCAGGTACAGCGGTTCTACAAACTGCTGGGGGAGCAAGGATATCTGATGCTGTCGTTGCCGGTCCCTGTCTGGATGCATATTGCCGTTAAATTGTTCTGCGCGATTGTATGGTCGTTGGCGAGTATCGTCTATCTTATTGTGTGCGGCAATTTGCTGGCCGGCAATGTTCTTTTTCAGGCAGACAGCCTAACATTGCCTACTCTGGGTCCCAGCGAGTGGGCAATGTTTTTCCTGATTTTCTGCTGTGTGGTGGTTGCCGTGGCATCGGCCTACCTGAGCTTTTACCTTTGCTGTGCGGTCGGTGGGCAATTTGGCCAGCAGCGCCTGTTGGCCAGTATTGTATCGTATTTTGTGCTGACCTTTGTGGAACAAGTGCTGACCTCTCTCGCGATGATTGTGGTGGCTTTCAGTGCAATTCAGGCCAATGGATTGTGGTGGTTCAACATTCTGTTTTCTATGGACAGTGAATGGGCGGCAGTCTGTCTGGCCGTGGTGATTATCATCGCGCTGTTGGTGCTTGCGGCTATCAAATGGGCTATCATTCAGTGGTTGATGACCCGCCGCTTGAACCTTATCTGATCTACGTTCTATAAAAAAGGAGAATGTTCTATGGAAAAACGTCAATATGTCTGTCCGAAATGCGGCTGCACCGAATATGAGGCGGACCGCCTGCAGGCCACCGGGGGCAACTTTGCCAAACTGTTCGATGTCCAAAACAAAAAGTTTGTCACCATCAGCTGCTGCCAGTGTGGTTATACCGAGCTGTACAAAGAACACGGCGGCGACGGATGGGATGTGCTGGACTTCTTTATGGGAGGCTAAACAGAAAGATTAACTATTAAAAGTCAACCCCGAAAATGAATGGTGGTGGTGAAAA
>CAUWAX010000017.1:0-48038 GCA_963557315.1 uncultured Gemmiger sp.
CTTGACCTCTCGGATGCGAACCGAACGCTCTCCCAACTGAGCTACAGGCCCAAATTTGTCCGACTTGTATAGTTTACTCCTTTCGGGTAGAAATGTCAATAGGTTGCTCTGAAAATTTCTTTTTGCCTATAAAAAGTTGTAACATTGTGGATCCATGTGCCGTTTTTCTACTATTTTTGTTTGCGTGGCCTCTCTAAATGGTGTATGATGAACTATATTGATGCTGCGAGGAGTGTTCCGCGATGAAGTTCCCATCTTTTCCACCTCTGGATCGTTTCAGTCGCCGCCAGTTGTCTTTATTGGGTGGCGGTCTGGCGGTTCTAGTCATCGTGCTTTGCGGAATCGTTTGGCTGATGCGCAGCAACACACCGCCGGCCTCCGCCCCTACCGCCACCGCTGAAACGGCAGAAACAGCGGAAACCGCCACTGCCGAAAATGCGGCGCTTCCCCATGCTGCCGATCTGGCAGTACAAAACGCCGCTGTGGGCACCGTATTGCCGCAAACCCCTGATGCCGGACGCAGCTATGTGGACGAAACACTGTTTATCGGGGATTCCAATACTGCACGATACCTATTATATGCAGACGATACCGGCCAAGCCTTCACCACGCTGAACAACAACATCGGCGTGGTCAGCATGGGAGCCGGCGCCATCACAACCCTAAAATGCGAAAAGTTTAAAGGTTCCTCTACGATGTACACCATCCCGGATGCCGTAGCCATGCTCAAGCCCAAACGCATCGTCATCTGTTTCGGGACCAACAATCTGAGCGGTTCTTCCACCGATGCCAGCAATTTTATTTCCTCTTACTTAAAAGGTTTGCAGGCCATTCAAACCGCATGGCTTTACTGTGACATTATCGTCAGCGCCATCCCGCCGCTGGACAAGCAGCGGGAAAACCCCCGTTTGACCATGACGCAGGTAGACGCATACAACGCTGCGCTCGTAACGATGTGCGAAGAAAACGGGTTCAAATTTTTGAACAGCGCGGAAGTACTGCGGGACAACACCACCGGCTGGGCCAAGACGGATTATACGCTCTCGGACGGCGTTCACCTTTCCAAAACAGCGGTAACGGCTTACTTCCAATACCTGCGCACCCATGCCTACGTTACGGAGGATCACCGCCCCCAGCCGCTGGGTACCATTCCCACACCGGACGGCGTTCCCGCCAACCTGATTAGTGAAGACCCCATTGCAGTGCGCGGTGCCAAGGTGCCGTTGGAATTTGTGGCCACCAATGGCGGCAAGCTTTCGGGTACCACAAGCCAGTTGGTCAAAAAAGGCGGCGTAGCCAGTGCAGTGACTGCCATTCCCAACGAAGGTTTCGTCTTTGCCGGGTGGACTGCCAGCACCGGCGGCAGTTACAGCAGCGCCACCATTCAGTTCACAATGCCGACAGACGCCAACGCAGGCGGCGTTGTACTGACCGCCCATTTTACTGCCACGGCCCATGAACACAACTACGTAGTGGTACAAGGTTCTGAAGTAGCCGCCACCTGTATGACAGCCGGCAGTGCCAAATATCAGTGCAGCATCTGCGGCGAGATGATCGAGAAAGACAGCCCCGCTTTAGGCCATGACTGGGATGGTGGCCGCCAGAGCGGTGACCAGATCGTTTATACCTGCCGCCGCTGCGGGCAGACCAAAAGCGAAGCCGCAGCCCACACCCACAGCTTTGATACTGTGGTAAGCGATACCCCCGCCACCTGTACTGACAGTGAAAAAATCGTACTGCAATGTTCCTGCGGCGCGCAGACGACCACCACCGGACAAGGTGCATTGGGGCACAGTTGGAACGAAGGGGCGGTACAAGGGAACGAAAAAATCTATACCTGTACCCGCTGCGGCGCCACGTATAGCGAGCCCTACACACCTCCGGTGGTAGAAACACCCACGCCGTCCCCACAGCCTAGCACACCGCCCACGCCGCAGCCCTCCACCCCACCGACTACTACCCCCGATCCAACTCCAACCCCCACTCCATCGGATTCTGGTTCTGAGAGCGGCGACACCGGCGGCGATGGCACCGACACGGGAGACTCCGGCAACGAATCCGAAAATGGCGGCGACGCAGCACCCCAATCGCTGAGCACGGAACCGCAAGAGGAGTCTCTTATACAACAAACGACCTAAAGAACTGCAATCGACCGCTCCCTTGCGGGGGCGGTCGTTCCCTGTAAAAGTCAAAAAGAGAGGATCGTATTATGCCCCCCATTCACAACCGACAAAAAGGCAGCAAAGAGTTGCTGCACCGCTTTCTGCCCTACTTGATGAAGTACAAAGGCATCCTATTTTTCGACCTATTTTGTGCCGCACTGACCACCCTATGTGACATTGTACTGCCCAAAATCATGGGCTTACTGACCAACGCCGCTTCTGGGCAAGGTGCCGCACTCACCGTGCAGGCTGTATTGCGCATGGCCGCACTGTATTTTGTACTGCGTCTCATCGACGGTGCCGCCAGCTACTTTATGTCTGGCATCGGGCACATCATGGGTGTACACATCGAAACCGACATGCGGCGGGACGCCTTCGATCACCTGCTGCGGCTGGATCACACCTATTACAACAACACCAAAGTGGGCCAGATCATGGGCCGTATCACCAACGACTTATTCGATGTGACAGAATTTGCCCACCACTGCCCGGAAGAGTTTTTCATCGCATTCATCAAGATTGTGGCCTCTTTTGTCATCCTTTGTCAGGCCAGCATCCCACTGACCTTGGTAGTCTTTGCCTGTGTTCCCCTGATGGGCGTTGTTTCGGTTTATCTAAATCTTAAGCTGCGGGCACGTTTCCGCCAGCAGCGATTCCAAATCGGTGAGCTGAACGCTACTATCGAGGACAGCCTTCTGGGGCAGCGGGTCGTCAAAGCCTTTGCCGCAGAGGATCAGGAACGGGAAAAGTTTGCTGAGGGCAATCGAGCCTTTGAAAACATCAAAACCCTGACCTACCATGCTATGGCAGCCTTCAACACCTCCACCCGGTTGTTTGACGGGCTGATGTATCTTGTGGTTATTTTGGCCGGCGGTCTCGCTTTGGTATACGGCGCTATCAACGCCGGTGATTTGGTCGCCTACGTGCTGTATGTTTCCACCTTGATTGCCACCATCCGGCGCATCGTGGAATTTGCCGAACAGTTCCAGCGAGGCATGACCGGAATCGAACGTTTTGTGGAAATTATGGATACCCCGGTGACCATCGCCGATTTGTCGGATGCCAAACCGCTGGTAGTTCGGGAAGGCGGTATTGAGTTCCGCGACGTGAGCTTTGAATATCCTGACGACCACAATCAGGTGCTGCGCCACGTCAATCTTCGTATCCGCCCCGGCGAAAGCCTTGCCTTGGTAGGGCCTTCGGGCGGCGGTAAAACCACTTTGTGCAACCTGATTCCCCGTTTTTACGATGTAACGGGGGGCGAGATCCTGATTGACGGACAAGACGTACGGTCCGTAACGCTGCACAGCCTTCGGGAAGCCATTGGTGTTGTACAGCAGGACGTATATCTGTTCAGCGGCACCGTTGCAGAGAATATAGCCTACGGCAAACCCGGCGCCACCCGGGAAGAAATTGAACAAGCCGCCAAGCTGGCCGGAGCGGATGGATTTGTGCGCGCCCTAAAAGAGGGATACGATACCTACGTGGGAGAACGCGGCGTCAAGCTGAGCGGCGGTCAAAAGCAACGCATTGCCATTGCTCGAGTATTTTTGAAAAACCCGCCCATCCTGCTGCTGGATGAAGCCACCAGCGCCTTGGACAATGAGAGCGAGATTCTGGTGGGACAAAGTCTGGACAAGTTGGCCAAAGGCCGCACCACCTTGACCATTGCGCATCGGTTAACCACCATCCAAAACGCTGACCGTATCTTGGTTTTGGGCAAGGACGGCATCGAGGAGGAAGGCAGCCACACCGAACTGCTGGCCAAGAAAGGCATCTATTACCGATTGTGGAACGGCTTGGTTTCGGGCCAGACCCTATAATACACATAAAAGCCCCCGCTAATGCTGGGTGCCCATAAAATAGGAAGCAACAAATTTTCTATGACTACGGCATCTGGTAGTTGAGGTTAGCAAAAAAGAGAATGAGCGATACTTGGTTTTGTGACCAAGTATCGCTCATTTACGTATGCGACAAACTTCACTTTTTCTTTTCTTTCCGGTACAATCAAAATGCAAATAAGATTGATTGGAGGTACTATTATAGTGCAGAATTTAACCTATATTCAATGCGGGGACTACTTTATCCCTGACATCAGATTAGTAAATGCAGAAAAACAGAAACTCGGCAAATATGGCAGAATGCGTAGAACCTTCTTGGAGCGGAACAATCCCATACTTTTCAATGATATGGTTTTGACGGAAACCCTGTTTCCGCATCTGTGGGAAGTACAGCAGACTTGTGAGAAGCGAATGGAGTTATTGATGGCGGATTTGTTATTGAAGAACCCAGCGCCAGACAAGGCAACACAGCAGCTTACGTGGATGTCGCACATGAATAGCCTGAAAGCACAGGCGGAAGAAATTGTGGTTTCAGAGCTGATCTACAACTAAATTTAATAGTTTATCACTAAGGCTGGCCTACATGGTCAGCCTTTCTTTTTGGTGGAAAGGCAGTTCTTGAATTGTCAAAAGGACAATTCTGGACTTGTTGTAAGCACAATTCTTGAGTTGTCAAAAGCACAATGTAATAATACTGATATTAATAATACTGATATTAATAATACTGATTATAGTAATACTGATCCTTTCCTTTCTTCCAATTTTCCGGAAAGGAATACGACAGGATTAGATAAGCAATTTCTTTTCTTTCGGAGATTGAGAATTACAATCTGAAATTGAATTTTGAAAAAATAATGTTATAATGTTCTTATAGTAAAAAAATATGAGAAGTTATGCTGGCAGGAGGTAGTAACATGGCTGTTTGTTATAATAAATTATGGAAAATTCTCATTGATCGAGGGATGAGTAAAACAGAGCTTATCAAGGCAGCCAAGATTAGCACAAATGCCATGGCAAAACTGGGGAAAAATGAAGATGTCCGAGTAGAGGTCTTAGTTAAAATATGCGGAGTATTAAATTGTTCTATTGATGATATCTTGGAAATTGTTCCAGATAGCAACAGTTAGCGGGAGGAGGATATACAAATGAGTACAATTTTATCGAAAAAAGAAATGTCTGAAGAAGATATCAAATTGCAGTATATTACCCCTGCTATTACGTCCAAATGGGACAGAGGCAAGATTACCATGGAGACACAGGTTACAGATGGTAAAATAAACTTGAAAGGTAATTTTGTGTTCCGTGAAAAGCCAAAACGTGCAGACTATATTCTGTATCTGAACGCAAATAACCCGATTGCTATTATTGAAGCAAAGGACAACAAGCACAGTATTTCACATGGTTTACAGCAGGCCATGACCTATGCTCAGATGCTTGATCTTCCGTTTGCCTATAGCTCTAATGGTGATGGTTTTGCTGAGCATGATTTCCTTACCGGAAAAGAACGTCAGTTCGGTCTGGATGAATTCCCAACAGAAGCCGAACTGGTTGCCCGCTTCAAGCATGAGTCTGGAATGACGCCGGCACAGGAAATGGTAATTGAGCAACCTTATTACAGCAGCCAGAATACATACCCTCCTCGTTACTATCAACGTATTGCTATCAATAGAACCGTAGATGCCATTGCAAGAGGTCAGAACCGCTTATTACTTGTTATGGCTACCGGTACGGGTAAAACCTATACTGCTTTCCAGATCGTTTACCGTATGCTGCAAAGCGGTTTGAAGCGAAAGATACTTTACCTTGCTGACCGTAATATTCTTGTGGATCAGTCCATTCAGCAGGACTTTGCTCCGCTGGAAAAGGTTATTCATAAAATTAATGTTGCCAAGGATGATAAGAGTACAATCACTTCCCATGAAGTATATTTCTCTCTGTATCAGCAGTTGGTTGGTGACGATGATAAGGAACATTTCAGCGAACTGTTTACCCCGGATTTCTTTGATCTCATTATCGTAGATGAGTGTCATCGTGGATCTGCAAAAGAGGAAAGCCGTTGGCGCAGAATTTTGGAATATTTCAATTCTGCCACCCAAATCGGTATGACCGCAACTCCGAAGGAAACCAAGTATATCTCTAACCTGAGTTACTTTGGTGAACCTATCTATATGTACAGCCTGAAAGAAGGTATCGAAGATGGCTTCCTTGCGCCGTTCAAAGTTATCAATATTATGACTGATATTGGTGATGGCTGGCGTCCTCGCAAGGGGCAAAGAGATATTTATGGCAACGAAATTGAAGATCGTATCTATACAAACAGCGATTATGATTATAACATCATTATCGAAGATCGCATTCATCAGGTTGCTTCTGAAATCACCCGCTACCTGAAAAGCACAGACAGAATGGCGAAAACCATCGTGTTCTGTGCCACAGAAGATGCTGCGGAGCGTATGCGTCAGGCATTGGTTAATCTGAACTCTGATATGGTAAAAGAGAACCCTGACTATGTTGTGCGTATTACTGGCAGTGATGATTACGGCAAAAAGAAACTGGATTATTTCATTTCCGTTTCTGCACCTTATCCGGTTATTGCGACCACATCTAAACTGCTATCTACCGGTGCAGATTGTAAGATGACAAAGCTGATTGTTCTGGATGAAATGATTGGTTCCATGACTGAGTTTAAGCAGATTATTGGTCGAGGAACCAGACTGCGTGAAAAGGAAGGCAAAACACACTTTGTTGTTATGGACTTCCGCAATGTAAGCAGACTGTTTGCAGATCCCGATTGGGATGGTCCGATTATGATTGATCCTGGATTTACTCCTGGTGTACATACACCACCTCCGGGCGGTGATGACCCTGTTGACCCGCCTACACCGCCTAATCCTCCGACTGTAAAGCCGGTTGTTGGTCGTGACGGCTGTAAGGTAGAAATTATCCATAAAACGGTTTCTGTTTACGATGCAAATGGCAAACTGCTTCGTCAGGAAAGCATTGTCGATTACACGAAGGAGAACATTCGTGGTGAATATGCATCTTTGGATAATTTTATCCGCCAATGGTCGAAGGAAGAAAAAAAGGAAAAAATCAGAGAAATGCTTTTAGAGCGTGGCATTGACCTTGAATTGATGAAAGCCGATCAAAACATGGTTGATGTAGATGACTTTGACTTTATCTGTCATGTGGCTTTCGATAAAAAGCCATTGACCCGCAAAGAAAGAGCTAACAATGTGAAAAAGCGTGATTTTCTTAGTAAATACAGTGGTGTTGCAAGGGAGGTACTGGAAGCACTTCTCGATAAGTATATGAACACGGGTATTTATGAGATAGAAAAGACAGAAATTCTAAAACTTGATCCGTTCTTAAAGCTTGGAAAACCTGCAAAGATTGCCGGTTATTTCGGTGGGAAGTCAGGATATATGCAAGCAGTTAAGGAACTTGAAGAAGCAATTTATTCAGAAGAGGCGGTATAAACTATGAAAGGATCTGAAACTAAACTTGTTTCCTATATGCAGGGTTCCGACAAGAGATTTGTCATCCCTGTATATCAGAGAAACTACGATTGGAAAACTGAAAACTGCAAGCAGCTGTATGATGATCTGATTAAGGTTATCCGCCGTGGACGCAAGAGCCATTTCTTTGGTAGCATTGTGTCTGTACATAACGATGGTGAGTTTAATGAATATCTGGTCATTGATGGTCAGCAACGACTGACAACGATTTCTCTGCTTCTGCTTGCAATGTACAACCTGATGAAAAACGGTGTATTAACACCAGAAAAAGGTAATCTTGCAGAGAAAATATATAAGATCTATCTGATTGATGAATGGCAGGATGATGACACCAGAATTAAGCTGAAACCTGTAAAGAATGATAGAAATGCCTTTGGAAAATTGTTTGATGAAGAATCTGAGCATATTCCAGACTCCAATCTTACAATTAACTATAACTACTTCTATTCTCGCATTCAGAAAGAAGAAATTACCCTTGATGAACTTTATGAAGCTGTAACAAAACTGGAAATTATCAACATTACGCTGAATCAGGACGATAATCCTCAGCTTATCTTTGAGAGTTTGAACTCTACCGGCGTTGCTCTAAGCGAGGGTGACAAAATCAGAAACTTCATTCTCATGGGCTTACCTACAAAGCAGCAGAATGATTATTACGAAAAATACTGGAACAAGATTGAGATTTGCACGGATTACGATGTAAGTATGTTTGTTCGAGATTACCTCAGCGTAAAACAGCAGCTTATTCCTGCCATGAGCAAGGTTTACTTTACATTTAAGGCATATGTAGAAGGAAATGGCACGAAGATCGAACCGTTGCTGCAAGAGCTGTTGAGCTATGCAAAATGGTACGAAATTCTGCTCAAAGGCAATACTGCGGATAAGGAGTTAAACGCTTGCATTTACCGTCTGAACCGTTTGGAAACTACAGTTACAAGACCATTCTTCCTTGAAGTCCTGCGCCTGCAGGCGGCAGGAAAATTGTCTCTCGCAGAAGTAAAGGAAATTTTCCTCTACACTGAGAATTACTTGTTCCGTAGAACAATTTGCGATCTTCCTACCAATGCTCTGAACAAGATTTTCTTGATGCTCCATCGAGAGATCATCAGGTATGACGGGACAGATAACAGCTATCTCGAAAAATTCAAGTATACGCTTAATTCCAAGTCTGATCGTGGCAGATTTCCGGATGATGGGGAATTTGTTGAAGCATTTGCTGCTCGTCCTGTTTATCAGATGAACAGTAAAAATAAGATATATATTTTAGAGCGTTTTGAAAACTACGGAACTGTGGAAATTCAGAATGTCTATAAACAGTGCGATGAGGGAGTATATTCCATCGAACATATCATGCCACAACATCTTACCCCCGCTTGGGTAAAAGAGCTTGGCGAAGATTATGAAGAAATTCACGAAACATGGCTTCATCGTATGGCCAACCTGACCCTAACCGGATATAACTCCAAATACAGCAATAGTCCATTCCTTGAGAAGCGTGACATGAAGAATGGCTTCATTGATAGCCACCTTTATATGAATAGCTGGATTGGACAGCAGGAGCATTGGAGACTGTCAGAGCTGGAAGCACGAAATCAGATGCTTATGCAGCGAGCCTTGACAATATGGCCACAACATGTATCAGAGTTTAAGCCAATGGAAAAACAGATGGATGTCTATTCTCTGGACGATGACGTTGAATTGAGTGGTCGTGAAATTGTTCGATTTGGATATAAGAACACCGAACAGCCTGTTACCAGCTGGATTGATATGATGGAACAGGTATTGAAGATGCTTCACGCAGAGGACAAATTAGTTCTGTCTCGTCTGGCATACTCCAAGGGTACAGCAAATGATCTGGATGCTTATGTCAGCAACAAACCACAGGATTTAAGAAATGCCCTTGAAATTGATACGGACATTTATGTTGAAAGAAACACCAGTACATCCACGAAGATTTCTATGCTTCGCAAGTTCTTTAAAGCTTATGGAGCAAACGAAGAAGATTTGATGTTCTATCTCAAAGATATGAATGACGATGGAACCGCACAGGAAGCAGGAACCCGTTATGAACTGCGCCGCCGTTATTGGGCGTTCGCATTACCATATATTCAGCAGGCACATGATGACGGAAACGGTCATGGTTGCTTCTCTGGGTGCACTACTTCTAAAGAAAACTGGTTGAGTGGTTTCTTCGGTATCGGAGGTTTCAGTCTCGTGTGTGTAGCGAATTATAATAAAGCACGAGTGGATTTAACCCTTGCTCATTCCAACAAAGAGCGAAATAAAGAAGCGTTTGATTACTTGTACAGTTACAAGAGTGAAATCGAAACGGTTCTGGGAACACAGCTTAGCTGGCAGCGTAGTGATGACACCAAGAGTTCTTATGTTGTAATTCATTTGAACGGAGTAAGCATTGAAAACGAAGCCGACTGGACACAAATGGCAAAGTTCCACGCAGAGTGGAGCAAGAAGTTCTACGATGTATTTGTTCCTTATTTGAAGCAAAAATACTAAGGCGGTATAAACTATGAGTAATTTATCAGGATTTGTAAAAAGGCTCCGTGACATCATGCGTAACGATGCAGGTATCAATGGCGATGCCCAGCGTATTGAGCAGATTGCATGGATGCTCTTTCTGAAAGTATATGATGCTAAAGAGCAGGATTGGGAATGGGACGACGAAGAGTATGTTTCCATCATTCCGGAAGAATGCCGTTGGAAGAACTGGGCTGTTGATGACCATACCGGTACTGCTTTAACAGGCGATAAGTTGCTGAACTTTGTGAATAACACTTTGTTCCCAACTCTGAAAAAACTTCCTGTTGATGTGTCTACTCCAATTAAAAAAGCTATCGTGCAGACCACTTTTGCCGATGCCAATCAGTATATGAAAGATGGTGTGTTGCTTCGTCAGGTTATCAATGTTATTGATGACCTCGACCTTGGAGACTATGAGGAGAGCCATGCTTTCGGTGAAATCTATGAAACCATTTTGAAGGAACTGCAAAGTGCAGGTTCCTCTGGTGAGTTTTACACTCCTCGTGCTGTGACTGATTTTATGGCAAAGATGATCAATCCGCAGATTGGTGAACAGGTTGCAGACTTTGCCTGTGGCACGGGTGGTTTCCTTACAAGCTGGCTGAAAGAACTTGCTGCTAAAATCGAAACTACCGAAGATCAGTCAGCTTATGATGCATCAATTTACGGTATCGAGAAAAAGCAGTTCCCTTATATGCTGTGCATCACAAATATGTTATTGCACGGAATCGATGTGCCGAAAATCTACCATGACAACTCTTTGCTGAAAGATGTTCTGGACTACACACAGGATGACCAGTTTGATGTTATCCTGATGAATCCTCCGTATGGTGGTAATGAAAAAACTGAAGTCAAGAACCACTTCCCAGCAGACTTAGCAAGCAGCGAAACCGCAGATCTCTTTATGTCTGTTATCATGTACCGTTTGAAAAAGAATGGTCGTGCAGCTGTTATCCTACCAGATGGTTTTCTGTTTGGTACAGATAATGCAAAAGTTGCTATCAAGAAGAAGCTGTTTTCTGAGTTCAATCTGCATACTGTAATCCGTATGCCACACAGTGTATTTGCTCCATACACATCTATTACTACCAACATTCTGTTCTTTGATCATACAAAGCCAACAGAGGAAACTTGGTTCTATCGTTTGGATATGCCGGAAGGATACAAAAACTTCTCAAAGACCAAACCAATGGAACTTAAGCACTTTACTCCGGCGATGGATTGGTGGGATAACAGAGAAGAAATCAATGTAGACGGCTTTGATAAAGCAAAGAAATTTACGGTTGATGAGATTGCTGCCAGAAATTACAACATTGACCTTTGCGGTTATCCTCATGAGGAAGAAGAAATCCTTCCTCCTAAAGAGTTGATTCAGCAGTATCAGGAAAAACGGGCAAGTCTGAATGCTGATATTGACCGCATCTTGGCACAAATTACAGAAATCTTGGGAATTGACTTGGAGGAAGAATAATGACCGGACAACAGCTAAAAAATTCAATATTGCAGATGGCTGTTCAGGGCAAGCTCGTTCCGCAAGACCCAAATGACGAACCGGCTTCTGTATTGCTTGAAAGAATCAGAAAAGAAAAGGAACAACTCATTAAGGAGGGAAAAATTAAAAAAGAAAAGACCCCTTCATATATCTTCCGTGGTGCCGATAATTTGCCTTATGAGAAAGTCGGCAAAAACGAGCCAGTGTGTATTGCTGATGAGGTTCCGTTTGAGATCCCAGACAGTTGGGAGTGGGTTCGATTAGGAGAAATTTATCAGCACAATACCGGTAAAGCTTTGAATGCGTCTAATCGTTCTGGTGAGTTACTCACATACATTACTACGTCCAATCTTTACTGGAACAGGTTTGAAATTGATTCTCTACGAGAAATGTATTTTTCCGAATCGGAAATTGAGAAATGCACTGTAACCAAGGGCGATCTGCTTGTTTGTGAAGGCGGAGATATTGGGAGGGCAGCAATCTGGCCATATGACACAGATATTAGAATACAAAACCATATCCACAGGCTGCGTTCTTATTCTGAAATATGTACCGAATACTATTACTACATCTTTTTCCTTTACAAGCACGCAGGATGGATTGGCGGAAAAGGTATTGGCATCCAGGGACTGTCTGCAAACGCTTTACACTCTTTGTTGTTTCCACTACCACCGCTATCTGAGCAGTATCGAATTGTTACCAAGATAAAAGAGTTCGAGCCTTTCTTGGATAAATATGCACAGGCAGAAAAACAACTAAACAATCTAAATACTCAGTTCCCAGATCTGATTAAAAAGTCGATTCTGCAGGAAGCAGTACAAGGGAAACTTGTACCACAAGATCCTGCTGATGAGCCAGCTTCCATCCTTTTGGAGCGTATTCGTGCGGAGAAGCAAAAGTTAGTTGCCGAAGGTAAAATCAAAAAAGATAAGCACGAATCCGTCATTTTCAGAAGGGATAATTCTCATTATGAAAAGCGTGGTTCTAAGGAAGAAAATATTGATGATATTATTCCTTTTGAACTACCAGATTCTTGGGAATGGATTAGATTGTCTGCAATACTTACATCCACAGATGCAGGAAAAAGCCCTCAGTGTGAGAATCGCCCTCGGACTATTGGCGAGTGGGGCGTTATAAAAACTACCGCAATTCAGGACGGGTACTTCCTCGCTGAAGAAAACAAAGTCTTACCCCCGGATTTTAATTTACAGGAATCTATGGTAGTACATCACGGAGATCTGCTTATCACCAGAGCTGGCCCTCGAAATAGAACGGGAGTTATTTGTGTTGTAGATGGAGAGCCTGAAAATTTGATTCTATCGGACAAGACTGTCCGATTATCATATCTGCGTAATTTTGTGAATCCACATTATGTAATGACTGCATTAAGTAGTCCTGCAATGCAATATTTTGTTGTTGACGCCATGACAGGAATGGCAGCTTCACAGGTTAATATTTCGCAGGAAAAAATGAAAACTTTTTTCTTACCGCTTCCGCCGCTAAATGAGCAACAGCGAATTGTTGATGAAGTTAGCAAGATATTCGGTCGCATTGATAAGCTGAATTTCTGAATTTTCTCATTATGAGAAGTTGGACGGAATTGAGCGCTGTATTGACGATGAGATACCGTTTGAGATTCCGGATAGCTGGGTTTGGGCACGATTTGGAACTGCAATGATTAACCGTGATGCTGAACGAATTCCCCTTTCTGTTAACGAACGAGAGAAGTTACAGAAAATATACGATTACTATGGTGCATCTGGTGTCATTGACAAAGTTGACAAATATCTATTTTCAAAACCATTACTTCTAATCGGTGAGGATGGCGCAAACCTACTTACACGTAGCAAGCCAATCGCCTTTATTGCAAGAGGTCAATATTGGGTTAACAATCACGCCCATGTCCTTGATTCGTCAGACGGATTACTATTAGAGTATGTTGCCGCATATATCAATGCAATCAACCTTGCACCGTATGTAACAGGGACAGCTCAACCAAAGATGAATCAAGAAAAAATGAATTCCATTCTCATTCCCATCCCACCAACCGATGAACAGGCTCGCATCGTTCAGAAGATTAATGAAATCTTTCTTGTAATTACGAATATGTGAAACAAGGCATACACTTCAACAAACCGAAGTGTATGCCTTTCTTTTTACCAATCTACGATTGTATCAACAATTTCTCTCTGTTCTGTAGCTGTTTTTCTGAGGTAAATACGGGTAGTTTCGATGCTTTCATGTCCCATAAGATCAGCAAGAAATGCTATATCATTACAACGGTCAAGGAAGCTCTTGGCAAATCTGTGACGAAATGAGTGCGGATACACAACCACAGGATTGATACCATATTTCACTGCCAGTTTCTTCAACTGTCCAGAGATTCCACGTGTGGTAATACGTTCCCCATATTTGTTCAAAAAAATGAAGCCGCTTTCTTGTTGCTTTTCCGCCAACCAAGAAAGGGCTTCATTTTGTAATTCTTTGGGGATATAAATTCTGCGTAATTTACCGCCTTTGGAGTACAGGTCAAGATGCCCTAACTTAACATGTTCAGCCTTAATCTGAATAAGTTCGCTGACTCTGGCCCCAGTGGCGGCAAGGAAACGGATCACGAAGTACCAGAAGATTTCATCATCATTTTTCAGACAGGATTTGAAGTATTCGTAATCTGCTTCGCTGATTACATTTTCCAGAAATGTTTTCTGCTGAACACGGACAAAGGGCAGTTTCCATTTTTCTTTGCCAATGCACTCTAAGTAGCAGTTGATGGCTCGAAGTCTGAGATTAACTGTCTTGGGCTTGTAATTCTCGATCAGCCATACCTTGTACTCTCGCAGCTTTTTCTGGGTAACATCATCGTATTGCCCTCCATACTGTTTGATGGCAAACTGATACGATGAAATCGTGTTTTCCGAGAGGTTCGTCCCCCTCAAATGTCTTTCAAATTTTTCTTTTTCTATCATGGTGAAAGACCTCCTTTCGCCAGATATTATACAATTCTACGCTAAATCAGCGTGATCTTATTGAACAATTCTTCAATCCTATCTACAATCTTTTTTTGTTCTTGTGAAGATGGTATGGGTACAAGAATATCACATATGGCATCCAATCTAAAACTGTTTTTTATGCCATGCTGATTTCCTTTATAACACTTTTTTGCATGTTCAGTTAGCAAAAAATATGGTATATATTTATTTCGGAGAGCAGGCAAAAATCTTAGGATAGCAGTGTGTTGGTTAATATAAGCAGTTTCAAATTTATCAGGAATAAGTCCGAGCATTCCAACTTCACCAGTAATTGAAAAAAGCAAATCACCTGCCTGTAACGCTGTTCGGATTCCTTCTGCCTTTTTGGGTACCTGGACTCTTTGAATATTATTCAAACGCAAATCAAAAGAATCCTTTGATAGATTTCCCATACGTAAAAACAATGCCCCTGTTTCAGCATAATATTTTGCCCAATCACGAGAACCACTTGTAATTAGTTCTGTTATACTGCCCAGACGGGTCCACATCCAACTTTCCGGAATGTCAAATGGTATCTCATCATCGATACAACGCTCGATTCCGTCCAACTTCTCATAATGAGAATTATCCCTTCTGAAAATGACGGATTCGTGCTTATCTTTTTTGATTTTACCTTCGGCAACTAACTTTTGCTTCTCCGCACGAATACGCTCCAAAAGGATGGAAGCTGGCTCATCAGCAGGATCTTGTGGTACAAGTTTCCCTTGTACAGCCCATTGGAGAATTGATTTTTTTAAGGCATCAGGAAAATTCTTTTGCAACAGATTCAACGAATTTTCTTTTCCGGTATATTCTGCCAACTTTACTTCTGCTTCAAGAATTTTATCAACGATACGCTGTTGTTCAGACAAGGGTGGTATTGGAATTAAGATTGTTCCCAACTTATCACCAGAAATATGAACAATAATATCTCCGGTAGCAAGATTAACCTTTCGTCCAACTACATACGGCGATGCCATAAGGTATGTAAGGTAAAGCGGATTCATTCCATGAGCTGTCCAATATGCCAAATCTCCGCCAGCTGCAATTAGATCATTCCCAAGGTAAACCACAGCCTTGGCTATATCAGGCTTATTCTCGCCGGTAAGAGTCATAAGAATATCACCATAAGAGAAATGCTTGCATCGTTCAAATAATTCTTCTGAAACAAACGAAACCGCTTGATTGAAAGACGTGTGATAAGTTGTGTATAGCTCTCCGTAGCGTACGCAGGGTTTTCCAGATTCAACGGTTTCAGTCCTTTTTATTCCACTTCCTCGGACAATACTTCCGAGGGAACTAATTCGTACCCATTCCCAACTCTCAGGAATGTCAAATGGCACCTCATCTGCAATACACACCGGCTCGCTTTTGCCGACTTTCTCATAAGGCAAATTATCGGTAGGGTACATGAATTTACGATAGAATAACTTAATCCCAATTTGGGACGAAGTTATAAATTGGTTTTTAGATAAGTTATTGATAAGAATTTATAATCTATAAAAATGAGTATCGGGATTTTTCTATCCATGGGAATTTAATTTTTACATTATTTATGCTGATGTTACCACTTCGGACCAAGTTGGACCGAAGTGATAACACAACGTCCCGATAATTTATCAGGAATAAAAATAACTTCTGCGCAAGTTGAGCAGAAGTTAAAATTGTCAGTTATCGCTTCTGACTTCGTGCCAACTTGGCACAAGATTGCTTCTCGCCAAATTGACGAGAGGTACGATTCCTGCTCTTTGACTTGTTCCCGATTTGGGAACAGGTCAGATCGTGAGAACTCTTAATTTCACTTGTATCCAAGTTGGGCACAAGTTCAAAATACCAAAAGAGAATTTTGGCTTGTGGAAGAATTGGTCACAGGCAGTATAGAGAAATTATTCCCAAGCTGGGAATAATTTAGAGCCATATTTTGACCATTCACAAATCGGCAAGCAGTGTAAACCTGTACAGGTTCACTTATTTTCTCGATTTTCCCTCTGGGTCAATCTTCGCAAATTGCTTGTTGGGGAAGCATCCCCAATCCCCTTTGAACGGTATCTGCGATACCGGCTACTCGTTCATTCTGAACGCTTTTGTAGATACTACTTCTGGACAAATCGCCCATAAGTAAAAACTGTTTTTAGAAAAAACTCTGATGCAATTTGTACCGAAGTGAAAAATATTTCTTTGACGCAGTTCTGCATACTTGTTTTTTCTACAATTATCCGGTAGAATAGACATAGAAAACAGAATATCTGTTCGAACTCGATTTTATAGCTTTGTGGGATTGCCCGATTTAAAGTCTGACATATTTTTGTGAGGATAAATTCTTCTTCACGTTGGCTGTTACATAGAACCATCAGAAAAGTGCATGTTTTATTGTACTTGTTTCTTGATGCTCTGTGTGACAGCTTTTTTGTTTTTCTTCCACCCAACTTGGGCGGAAGTTAGCAGACGACACACGAAGGAGGAAATAAATGACTAACGAATTTGATTTTAATGTAAAACAAGATGATTATGAGGAGTGGTTCAGCCAAATCAGTCAAACAGAGGAAAATAATTGCCTAAAGTTTTCTGCGCCAGACCCTTATGCAAAATGCGTTCGTTCTCAAGAAAGTTCAAATAGAATATTTGCCAAAACAGACACAGACGGAAACATCCATGCAGATAATCTCTCCGCTTACTGGATACCGCAGCTTACACTTCAAAAGGAAATTGGAGGTACAGTTTATACAGTTACCGGATACTATGAGGGCAAAACGGATTTTATTCGTAAGTTAGAGCGAATGATTGTTGACAGAATGCACAGAGCTATGGAGGGTGACACCGATGACAAATAACAAATTGTTTGATACAATAACCTTGACTAATCAAGAACTGCCAGTTGCCCCTATGAAGGAGGAAACAGAAATGTTAAGGGCAACAGATAAAATAACCGCTTTATATTGCAGACTCTCCCAAGAGGATGCGTTGGCTGGCGATAGTAATTCTATTGTGAATCAGAAAAATATCCTGCTTCAATATGCAAAGGATAATCGCTTTCCGAACCCAACTTTTTTCGTAGATGATGGCTACAGTGGCACTACTTTTGACCGCCCAGGATTTCAGAAAATGCTGGATGAAATCGAATCCGGCAATGTGGCAATTTGTATCACAAAAGATCTCTCCAGACTTGGCAGAAACTCTGCTATGACAGGGCTGTACACCAATATCACATTCCCGAAACATGGTGTCCGATATATTGCCATCAATGACAATTTTGATACCAGCGACCAAAACGGCATGGGTATTGATATGGCAGGTATCAAAAACTGGATCAATGAGTTTTACGCTCGTGATACCAGTCGCAAAATCAGAGCCGTTAATAAGTCAAAAGGTTCTCGTGGCATCCCACTGACTACTAATGTCCCTTACGGGTACATAAAGAACCCGGATAATCCGGCTCAGTGGCTTGTAGATGAAGAAGCTGCCATTGTGGTGAAGTATATCTTCAAGATGGCAATGGAAGGACGTGGACCAAGCCAGATTGCATCGCAGCTGACCAAGGAAAAAGTACTTACACCGACAGCCTACAAGCAGAAACAGGGATTAAATACCCCACAGGCAACACCTGAGAATCCAAGCAAATGGCACCAGACAACGGTACGAAACATTTTGGAGCGCAGAGAGTACACCGGCTGTACCGTTAACTTCAAGACTTTCACCAATTCTATCTGGGACAAGAAAAAACGTGAGAATCCGATAGAGAATCAATCCATCTTTTATGATACTCATGAAGCAATCATCCCGGAAGATATATTCGAAAAAGTTCAGGTACTGCGACAGAATCGTCACCGCAGAAGCAAGACTGGAAAAACAAGCTTGTTCTCCGGTTTGGTATATTGTGCCGATTGTGGAGAAAAGCTGTACTACTGCACAGCTAATAATTTTGAAAAAAGACAGGATTTCTTCGAGTGTTCCACACATCGTAAAAACGATGAAAAATGCAAATCCCACTATATCCGAGCAGTCGTTTTGGAAGATATGGTGTGGATGCACATGGAAACAGTCATCAGCTATATCCTCCGCTATGAAGCTCACTTCCGTGCAGTTGTTCAGGAAAGTATGAGCATGGAGAGCAAGGAAAAGATTCAGGCATGGAAAAAACAGCTTACACAGGCTGAAAAGAGAATTTCAGAGTTGGACAGGCTGTTCGTGAAGATTTATGAGGATAATACAAAAGGAAAGCTGTCTGATGAACGTTTCTCTATGATGAGTGCAAATTATGAGGAGGAACAGAAAAAACTCAGAATGGACGCTGTAGAGCTTCAGAAGAGCATTGAAGATCAAGAGCACCAGAGTGAACGGCTGGAAAAGTTTATCCGAAAAGCAACACACTATCAGGATTTAGATTCGCTGACACCGGATGCTCTGCGAGATATGGTCAGTGCTATTTATGTAAGCGCACCGGATAAATCTTCGGGTAAACGTCAGCAGAAAATCGAAATCTATTATGATGGTGCAGGTTTTATTCCGCTGAGTTTATTGACGCAAAGAGAAACGGCGTAACCGAAGTCACGCCGTTTTGTCCCCGAAAATCGGGATTTTTAAATTTTACTGTTTTATGGGCACCGCCCTAAGCGGGGGCTTTTTTCTAATCCGCCCCTGCCACGCGCAGCATGCGCCGGGTGTTCAAAGTAAAGGTAAATAGATTGGACGCGATCATAATCCCCAAAAAAGCGATCATACCGTACCGCGGCAGTAGCAGCGCAATGGCCGCAATGCGAAACACCGAATCAAACAGAGAATACCGGAACGTAGCCAACTGCTCCCCCAGTCCCTTAAGGACACCGTCCACCATGCTTTCCAAATACATAAATGGGGCCACAAACCCCAGAATTTGTACATAGCGTCCCACCTCCGCATCACGGTAGACAAGCTGTGCCAACTGCGGTCCCGCCATCACAAACCCTATGCCTGCCGCCAACGAAAAGGCCCCTGTCAGAGTAAGCATCCACCTAATCAGGCGTCGGGTCTCCGAGGCGTTTCCTCGGGTGTGTGCGCGGGTGATTTCCGGCATCAGTAATCCCGACAGCGCCGACAACACCGAGAATGGAAAAAACAACAGCGGCAGCGCCATGCCTTTCAAATTGCCATATTGGGTCATCGCCACTGCGCGGCTGCCGGTATACAGGGACAGTGTCAGCGGAATCAAACTGCTTTCCACCGCCTGCAATCCGCTGCCCAACAGGCGGCTGCCAGTCACCGGTAAGATTATTTCGTAGAGTTCCCGTTGCGTATAAGGATGCAGGGGTTCCTGCCGTTGCCGCCGAAACTCCTGCGTGCGTGCAGCAAATAGCAGCATCAGTCCACAGGATCCCCCTTCCGACACGGTATTGCCCAACACCACCGCAGCGCAGCCATAGCCGGCCCCCCATTGTGCCATAACCCGCAGACCTGCCACTGCCACGCCCATGCGAACAAATTGTTCGATCAACTGTGCCATCACATTGGGGGTCACCCGCCGAGCCGCCAAAAAACACCCTCGCAAAGCCCCTGCCACCGCCATGAAGGGCAGGCTCGGAGCCAGCACACGCAAGGCAGCCTCCGCACGAGCATCGTGCAGCAAAAACCGTGACGCCGGCCCGGCCAACACCGTCTGAGCCAGCATGGCTGCCGTGCCAAAAGCCAGCGCCGTTGCACACAAACCGCGCAGCGTAGCCCCCATCCCCTGCCCGCGGGCCAAGCTTTGGGCCGCTAGCCGGGTGGCTGCCACATTGATTCCCGCTGTGGCCAGCGAGACAAACACCATGTACAGCGACAAGATCAACTGGTACAGCCCCATCCCCTCACCGCCCAGATATGCCGAGAGGACTACCCGGAATCCCATGCCCAACATGCGCAGTATAAACCCTGACGCTGTGAGCAGCATCGCATTATGCAGGTACACCTTGCGCCTTGTCATACAGCCGGCCCCCTCTCTTCCTTTTGTATGCCTATGTGCCGCCCACCTGCTTTATTCCTTGCGCACCGAACGTTCCGGTGGTACAATGGGCACAACCACACATCAGGAGGTTCTGTATGAAAGAAGTCGATTCCGCTGCTGCATATCTGCGCGCACACCTGCCCTTCACCCCCGAACTGGCGCTGGTTTTAGGTTCCGGCCTAGGAGGACTTGCCGAACAAATCGAAGACGCCGTGGTGATTCCCTATCGGGATGTACCGGGCTTTCCCCTTTCCACTGCCCCCGGACACGCCGGCCAGTTTGTCGCCGGTCGATTGGGCGGCAAAAAGGTTCTGTGCATGCAGGGGCGCTTTCACTATTACGAAGGCCACGATATGTCTGCCATCGCTTTGCCGGTGCGTGTATTCAAAGCGCTGGGCTGCCGTGCCCTCATTTTAACCAACGCGGCAGGCGGGGTAAATTGGGATTTCAACGTGGGAGATTTCATGCTCATCACCGACCACATCAACTTTATGGGCGCCAATCCCCTGCGCGGCGCCAACGATGACAGCATCGGTCCGCGCTTCTGTGATATGACCCACGTCTACACACCCGAACTCCAACAGGTTGCCCTGCAGGTCGCAGCCGCGCACAATCTGGTGCTGCAAAAGGGCGTTTATCTCGGCTATATGGGTCCCAGCTTCGAAACCCCTGCCGAGATCCGTGCCTTCCGCACGCTGGGAGCCGATGCCGTGGGCATGAGTACGGTCCCCGAAGCCATTGCCGCCAGCCACTGTGGATTGCCGGTACTGGGCCTGAGCCTAATCACCAATATGGCCGCCGGAATGGCTGGCAAGCGACTGTCCGGCGATGAGGTCATTGAAATTGCGAACCAACGCGGCGCTGTATTCCAGCAGTTGGTGCGCGGCATTGTGGAGGCACTGTGACCCCCCCTGCGAGCCTTGCAATATGGCGGCACTTTTGGTATACTATACGTTGCCTGAGCGCATTTTTATGGTAAGGAGCAAAACATCATGAGTGAAGAATGTACCCACGATTGCAGCACTTGTAGTGCGAATTGTGATCACCGTGCCCCGCAGCACGAGCCCCCGCACCCCAGAAGCCGAATCCGCAAGGTGATCGGCGTTGTATCCGGTAAGGGCGGCGTGGGCAAGAGTATGACCAGCGCCATGCTGGCCGTTTCGATGCATCGCCTTGGTTACAAGGCCGGCGTTCTGGATGCCGATATTACCGGTCCGTCCATTCCCCGTCTGTTTGGCGTACATGGTCCCGCTACCGGCGACGGCGAAACCATCAACCCCATTGCCAGCCGTACGGGCGTGGAGATCATGAGCATCAACCTGCTGTTGGAGGACCCCGAAGCTCCTGTTGTCTGGCGTGGTCCCGTAATTGCCGGTGCCGTCAAACAGTTCTGGCAGGAAGTCGTATGGGATGTAGACTTTTTATTTGTGGATATGCCTCCGGGAACCGGTGATGTGCCCCTGACGGTGTTCCAGACCCTGCCGGTGGATGGTATCATTATCGTGTCCAGCCCGCAGGAACTGGTGGGGATGATCGTCGGCAAAGCCGTCCAGATGGCCAAGATGATGAATGTGCCGATTTTGGGCCTTGTGGAAAACATGAGTTACGCCATCTGCCCGGATTGCGGCAAGCACATTGCCGTGTTTGGCGACAGCCACGTCGATGAGATTGCCGGCAAGTACCAACTGCCTGTGTTGGCCAAAATGCCCATCGATCCCGAACTTTCCAAAGAAGCCGATGCCGGTATGATCGAGATGTTTGCCGGTGATTATCTGAACGGCGCCGCCAACACCGTTGCCAAGTTGCTGAAAGAACAGGCCTAAACCCACGCTTTACTTCCGACGCAGGGTAATTCCTGCGCCGGAATTTTTATTTTCTCTGGTGCTGGGGACCACCGTTCCCCAAAAAGAAAGGATGATACATATGAAGAAATTTTTTCAGGAATTAAAGGATTTTGCCTTGAAGGGCAATGTCATGGATATGGCCGTTGGCGTAATCATCGGCGCCTCCTTCCAAGGGATTGTCACTTCGCTGACCAATGACATTCTCAACCCTATTTTGGGCATCGCCTTCTCCACCGATTTCAGCAATGTGGTGATCCCTCTTTTTGGTGACAACTGCATTTATGTGGGTTCCTTTCTCTCTGCGGTTATCAATTTCATCCTGATGGCGTTTGTATTGTTCTGCCTTGTAAAAGCCATGAACCGCCTGATGGCTTTGGGCCGCCCCAAGGTCGCCAAGACCCCCGCTGCACCGAAAGGGCCCACGCAGGAGGAACTGCTGGCCGCCATTCTAAAAGAATTGCGCGCCCAGAACGAGCGTGAAACGTCCACCGCAAAATAAAAGAAAGTATTTTCTTTTCGAAGTCATATTTATTTGGTTTTTTGCATTAATTTCTTTACAATCTTTCGTTTCCCTCTTGTAAAAGCAGAAAACCTATGGTATAGTAACACACAAGAACAAAGACGTTCCCACAAAGGATCAGTGTATCCTTGCGGGGACGTCTTTTTTGTTACCGCTCGGCGGTACTATCTTGGGAAGGAGCGAACACGAAGCATGGAGAATTTTACCGAACGCAAAGCCCCTGCCGGCTTGTATGACCCGCGCTTTGAACACGACAACTGTGGCATTGGCGCCGTGGTCGACATCAAAGGCCGCAAAACCCATAAAACCATTGAGGATGCTCTGCAGATTGTAGAGCATCTAGAGCACCGCGCCGGCAAAGACGCCGAAGGCAAGACCGGCGACGGCGTGGGTATCTTGACGCAGATCAGCGACAAGTTCTTCCAGAAAGCCGCCGCACAGTTGGGGATCGAACTGGGCAACGAGCGGGAATACGGCATCGGCATGTTCTTTTTCCCGCAGGAAGAACTGCGCCGCAATCAGGCCAAAAAGCTCTTCGAAATCGTGTGCAAAAAAGAAGGGCTGCCCTTCTTAGGCTGGCGTGAAGTGCCGATTTGCCCCGAAGTTCTGGGCCATAAGGCTCGGGACTGCATGCCCAGCATCTGGCAGGGGTTCGTGGGCAAACCCGCCCGTTTGGAGCCCGGTATTGCTTTTGACCGCCGCCTGTATGTAGCGCGCCGGGTGTTTGAGCAGTCCAGCCCTGACACCTATGTTTGCAGCCTGTCCAGCCGCACCATTGTATACAAAGGTATGTTCCTTGTAAAGGAGCTGCGCCTGTTCTATCTCGATTTGCAGGATACCGACTACGAATCGGCCATCGGTATGGTGCACAGCCGTTTTTCTACCAACACAGCGCCTAGCTGGAACCGCGCCCATCCCAACCGGTTCATCCTGCACAACGGCGAGATCAACACCATCCGCGGCAACGCAGATACCATGCTGGCCCGCGAAGAAACCATCGGCTCCAACTACTTGAAAGATGACATGACCAAAGTCTTGCCCATTGTAAATCAGGGCGGTTCCGACTCGGCCATGCTGGATAATACCTTGGAATTCATGGTCATGAATGGCATGGACCTGCCGTTGGCTGTGATGGTCACCATCCCCGAACCGTGGAGCAACAATCAGGCCATGGACACCAAGAAGCGGGACTTCTATCAGTACTACGCCACCATGTTGGAGCCGTGGGACGGCCCGGCCAGCATTTTGTTCAGCGACGGCGACGTAATGGGTGCCGTGCTGGACCGCAACGGCCTGCGTCCCAGCCGCTACTACATCACCAAAGACGGACGGCTGATCCTTTCCAGCGAGGTGGGTGTACTGGATATTCCCGCCGACGAAATTGTGCGCAAGGACCGCCTGCGCCCCGGCAAGATGCTGTTGGTTGACACCCTGAAGGGTGAGTTGGTGGACGATGAAAAGCTGAAAAACGACTACGCCAATCGCCAGCCCTACGGTGAATGGCTGGACCGCAATTTGGTCAGCCTGTCCTCGCTGAAAGTCCCCAACAAACGGGCCACCACCTACAACAAGGAACAGTTGGTACAGCTGCAAAAGGCCTTCGGGTATCGTTACGAAGATGTTTCCACCATTATTTTACCTATGGCGAAGAATGGCGGAGAGCCGGCCGGCGCCATGGGCAGCGATACCCCGCTGGCCGTGCTGAGCCACACGCGCCCGCTTTTGTTTGAATATTTCAAACAGATGTTTGCGCAGGTCACCAACCCGCCCATCGACGCTTTGCGCGAGAAGGTTGTCACCTCCACCACCGTCTATGTGGGCGCGCAGGGCAATTTGCTGGAAGAGCAGGCCGATAACTGCAAGGTCCTGAAGATTGATAATCCCATCCTGACCGAAACCGACCTCTTGAAAATCAAGTCGATGAATGTTCCCGGGTTCAAGGTGGAGACCCTGTCCATCTGCTACTACAAAAACACCGATCTGGAAAAGGCCATCGAGCGCCTTTTTGTAGATGTGGACCGTGCCTACCGGGACGGCGCCAACATCCTGATTCTCTCTGACCGGGAGATCGATGAATACCATGTGGCGATTCCCAGCCTGCTGGCTGTGGGCGCCGTCAGCAAATATCTGGTCCGCACCCGCAAGCGCACCGCCATGGCGCTGATTCTGGAAAGCGGCGAGCCGCGCCTTGTCCATGACTTTGCCACGCTGTTGGGGTACGGCGCCAGCGCCATCAATCCCTATCTGGCGCAGCAGACCATCGGCAACTTGATTGATGAAGGCCTGCTGGACAAAGACTACTATGCTGCTGTACAGGACTATAACAAAGCTGTACTGGCCGGTATTGTAAAAATCGCGTCCAAGATGGGCATTTCCACCATCCAATCTTATGCAGGCAGCCAGATCTTCGAGGCGTTGGGTCTGAGCAAGGAAGTGGTAGATAAGTACTTCACGAATACCATCTCTCGGGTGGGTGGTATTACCATCCACGACATTCAGGACGATTTGGAGGCACGTCATCAGGAGGCCTTCGACCCGCTGGGACTGGACATCAACCGCGAGCTGCCCAGCTTGGGTGCTCATAAGTTCCGCAGCGGCCCCGCTGCCGAGCAGCATCTGTACAACCCGCAGACCATCCATCTGCTGCAACAGGCCTGCTGGACCGGCAACTACGATACCTTCAAGCAGTATACCAAAGCCGTTGCCAACGAGGGCGGCGACGAGATGCATCTGCGCAGCCTGTTGGAGTTCAACTATCCTGAACAGGGCGTGCCGCTGGACGAAGTGGAAAGCGTGGAATCCATCGTCAAACGCTTCAAAACCGCAGCCATGAGCTATGGTGCGCTTTCTGAGGAAGCCCACGAATGTATGGCCGTCGCCATGAACCGTCTGGGTGGCAAATCCAATACCGGTGAAGGCGGCGAGGCCGAGGACCGCTATGGCACCGAGCGCAATTCCGCCATCAAACAGGTAGCTTCTGCCCGTTTCGGTGTCACCAGCAAGTACCTCGTTTCGGCCAGTGAGATCCAGATCAAGATGGCACAGGGCGCCAAGCCCGGCGAGGGCGGCCAGTTGCCCGGCGCCAAGGTGTATCCTTGGGTTGCTAAGACCCGGAACTCCACCACTGGTGTAGGGTTGATCTCTCCCCCGCCGCACCACGACGTTTACTCCATCGAGGATCTGGCCCAGCTGATCTATGATCTGAAATGCGCCAACCGCAAAGCCGCCATCAACGTCAAGCTGGTCAGTGAAGCCGGTGTCGGCACCATCGCCGCCGGCGTGGCCAAAGCCGGTGCCGAGGTCATCTTGATCTCCGGCTTTGACGGTGGTACCGGTGCAGCCCCCCGCAATTCTATCCACAACGCGGGTCTGCCGTGGGAGTTGGGCATTGCGGAAGCACACCAGTGCCTGATTATGAACGGCTTGCGCAGCCGGGTTCGCATCGAGGCAGACAGCAAGCTGATGAGCGGTCGTGATGTAGCCATCGCCGCGCTGCTGGGTGCCGAGGAATTTGGCTTTGGCACCGGACCGCTGGTGGCCATGGGCTGCGTGATGATGCGTGTCTGCAATCTGGACACCTGCCCCATGGGTATCTGCACCCAAAACCCTGAACTGCGCAAGCGGTTCAAGGGCAAACCCGAATATGTGATGAACTTCATGCGCTTCATGGCGGAAGATCTGCGGGAATACATGGCCAAACTGGGCGTTCGCACCGTGGATGAACTGGTAGGCCGCACCGACCTGCTGAAGGTAAAGGCCGCCCCCAAGGGGTCCCGCGCCAGTGAAATGGATCTGAGCGCACTGCTCAAGAATCCCTTGCTGGAAGATACCAGTGTGCACTTCGACCCCAAAGCGGTCTATGATTTTGCTCTGGAAAAGACCCCCGACATGCGGGTTTTGATGAAGAAGTTCAAAAAATCCTTCGACATGGCCGAACCCAAACCCATGACCATTACGCTGGATGTAGGCAACACGGACCGTGCCTTCGGCACCATCTTCGGCAGCGAAATCACGGCCAAGTTCGGCAATACGCTGCCCGATGATACCTTCCATGTAATCTGCCGCGGTTATGGCGGCCAGAGCTTCGGCGCTTTTCTGCCCAAAGGCCTGACGCTGGAACTGATCGGCGACTCCAACGACTATATGGGCAAAGGGTTGAGCGGCGGCAAATTGATCGTCTATCCGCCCAAAGAGGTCACCTTTGACCGGAGCGAAAACATTGTGATCGGCAACGTAGCGCTCTACGGTGCGACCGGCGGCAAAGCCTTCATCAACGGCGTGGCCGGCGAACGGTTCTGCGTGCGCAACTCCGGTGCCGTAGCCGTCGTCGAGGGCGTGGGTGACCACGGCTGTGAATATATGACCGGTGGTACCGTAGTGGTGCTGGGTAAGACCGGCAAAAACTTTGCAGCCGGTATGAGCGGCGGCATTGCTTATGTACTGGACGAGGACTGGGACTTCTACCAGCGCGTCAACAAGGACATGGTCAGTCTGGAGCCGGTGGAGCACAAGTATGATGTTTCTCTGCTGAAAGATTTGATCCGTGAACACGTAGAACTGACCGGTTCGCCCCGCGGCAAGGAAATTCTTGACAACTTTGGCGAATACCTGCCCAAGTTCAAGAAAGTCCTGCCCCACGACTACGACAAGATGCTGCGGCTGATTGCCCAGATGGAAGAAAAGGGCGAGGACAGCGAGCAGGCCCAGATCGAAGCATTTTACGCCATGAAAAACGCCAAGTAAGGGAGGCAGACTACAATGGGAAAACCGACAGGATTTATGGAGATCAAACGGCAGACCAGTCTGGAACTGCCGCCCGAAGAGCGTATTCAAAATTTCAAAGAGTTTCACCTTCCGTTGTTGGCAGAGGAACAGCAGGCACAGGGCGCCCGCTGCATGGATTGCGGCGTCCCCTTTTGCCAGAGTGGCATGCTATTGGGCGGCATGTACAGCGGCTGCCCGCTGAACAACCTGATCCCCGAATGGAACGACCTGATTTATCAGGGCAAGTGGGATTTGGCAGTACACCGCCTGATCGCCACCAACCGCTATCCTGAATTCACCAGCCGGGTCTGCCCCGCCCTGTGCGAAGCAGCCTGCACCTGCGGCATGACCACCGGCGATCCGGTCACCGTCAAGGAGAACGAGCGCGCCATTGTGGAATACGGCTACGAGAGCGGCGCCATCCATGCTGTTCCCCCGCCGACCCGCACCGGCAAAAAGGTAGCGGTGGTCGGCGCTGGCCCGGCAGGTCTCTCGGTGGCCGATCTTTTGAACAAACGCGGACACCAAGTAACGATTTACGAGCGCGAGGACCGCGTAGGCGGCCTGCTGATGTACGGCATTCCCAACATGAAGTTGGAAAAGTGGGTCATTGACCGCCGGGTAAAGGTCTTGCAGGAAGAAGGCATTGAGTTTGTGCTGGGGGCTGACGTTGGCAACGACGTAAGCGCCGAAGATCTGAAAGCCCAGTATGACGCAGTGATACTTTGCTGCGGTGCCAAACAAGCCCGTGACCTCAATGCACCGGGACGGGACGCCAATGGCATCTACTTTGCGGTGGACTACCTGACCAGTGTTACCCGCAGTCTGCTGGATTCCCACTTTACCGATGGCAAAGCCATCAATGCCGCCGGCAAGCGAGTGTTGGTCATCGGCGGCGGCGACACCGGCAACGACTGTGTGGGCACCGCCATCCGTCAAGGCTGCGAGAGCGTCCTGCAGTTGGAAATGATGCCCTGCCCGCCGTCGGAGCGTACCCCCGGCAACGACTGGCCTGAATGGCCCCGGGTGCTGAAAACCGACTACGGCCAGCAAGAGGCCATTGCCAAGTTTGGCAGCGATCCGCGCGTGTACCAGACTACCGTCAAGGAATTCTACAAAAACGATGCCGGTCAGGTCTGTGGCGCTCTGCTTGCCAAACTGGAAAGCCAGATTGTGGATGGCCGCCGTCAGATGGTGCCAACCGGAGAAGAATTCTCTGTGGACTGCGATCTGGTACTGATTGCCGCTGGCTTTGTAGGATGCGAGTCCTATGTAGCCGATGCCTTTGGGGTAGATTTGACACCTCGCGGCACCGTTTGCGACACCCAGTATGCCACCAACATTCCCAAGGTTTTTGCCTGCGGTGATATGCGCCGCGGCCAAAGCTTGGTGGTTTGGGCCTTGCGGGAAGGACGCGACACTGCCGCCGTAGTAGACGCTTATCTGATGGGATATACCAACCTGTAATCCTTAGTAACCAAAACCACCCTGCCGGAAATAATCCGGCAGGGTGGTTTTTATCGTTTATAGAAAAGACGCTGCTCAGCGCTCCATCTTCCAGAAAGCGCAGCTATAAGGCGGCAAAGTACTGCCTCCGCCAAAGTCATGGGGTTCCCCGGTAATCAGGTCCATCGCCATACCACAGCCCGCATCAAAGTGGGCCACATAAGGCGCACTGTCGGCGTTGATGGCCACCAACACCCGCTCTTCCTCAGTGCGGCGCTCAAAGATCAGTTGTTTAGGCTGTACCATTACGTTGCGGTAGCTGCCATTGCAGAGCGCCGGGCTGGCCGTACGAGCCTGTGCCAGCAAGGAAATCCAGTGGGTCAGCTCATTTTCTTCGGGCTTTTCGATGGCCGGGCGCAAGGTGGGGTCGCCGTTCTTCTTATCTCCCTCAACGCCCCATTCACTGCCGTAATAGACCGCCGGCACCCCCGGCATGCCGAACAGCAAACCGTACAACGGCTGCAGGCAAGCCTTGTCGGTCAAAATAGTAGCCACCCGGGTCACATCGTGGTTGTCCACAAAGGACAAAAGATGCTTGCCCGTGTAGAGGCACCATGGCTCTGCACCGAACTGCCGGTTAAGGCTGTAACTGATCTCGTGCATATTGCCGGTATTAAAGCTGGAATACAGGCCCTTATAGCACTCGTAGTTGGTCACGCTATGGCAAGCGTGGTCGTTCATCCATCGGTTGTAATCCCCATGGAGTGTTTCCCCTACCAGCACAAACTCCGGCTTGACCTGATCGGCCAGCGCCCGCAGCTCCGACAAAAAGCCCAGATCCAGACAATAGGCCACATCCAGACGCACCCCGTCGATGTCGTAGTCCTTGACCCAGCCGCGGACCACCTCAAACAGATACTGCTTGACCGCCGGATTCTGCAAATTGAGCTTCACCAGTTCGTTGCAGCCCTCCCACGATTCATACCAGAAACCATCGTTGTAGTTGGTATTGCCGTCAAAGCTGATATGGAACCAGTCCTTATACGGGCTGTCCCATTTTTTCTCTTGCACATCCCGGAAGGCCCAAAAGCCACGACCCACATGGTTGAATACGCCGTCCAACAGTACCCGGATCCCCGCCTGATGCAGCGCATCCACCACGGTTTTCAGGTCTTCGTTGGTGCCCAAACGGCAATCCACCTTGGTATAATCGCGGGTATCATAGCCGTGCGCGTCACTTTCAAACAACGGGTTGAAAAGCACACAGGTCGCGCCAAGATTTTGGATATGCTCTACCCAGTCCAGTACCCGCAGCAGTCGATGCTGCTGGGCTTGTTCGCTGTTTCCATCGTTTTGCAGCGGTGCACCACACAACCCCAGCGGATAGATCTGATAGACGACGGCTTCGTTGTACCACATAGTTTTTCCTCCTGTTTTTCGTGGGGAGTATCCCCCGCATATCTATTACAAAAAACGCTTGAGTTTTCGGCGCAGTACCCGCCGGTAATAGAGCGTAACAGCCCCCACAGCACGGTCACATATAATAAAGGACAAATTTCCCATTGCCAAAAGCAGTCCTGCCACAAAAGGGCCGTCTGCCGTCAGTTCTTGCCATACCACAGGCCCCAACAAGGCAGAAAGAAGCCCATAAATCAAGAGGGTCGCTCCGTTGAACACCAACAGAGTAAGACCCCACCGCAGCGCTGCCGGACGGATACGGCATAATCCGCGGCGCAGCACAGGATAATAGCCCATCAGCATCGCGTAAAACAGTGCCAGTTCTGTTTCAGGAACCAGCAGAAGTCCCAGCACGGAGGTTGCCCCATACAGCAGCAGCGCGTATCGGGGGCCATATTCCTCCAACACGGGAATCAGCAAAAAGCTGGCCAACATCGGCGCCGCATAGGTGCCAATCTGCAATGCAGCGCCCAACAGCATCCACACCACCGAAAGCGCACATAGCACACCGCAAAGGGCAACAATTCTGCTTTCGGATCTGTGCATTCCTTTCACCTGCTTTCGCAGTTATTATACCCTATTCCCCTGTGCTTTGCAATTCCGAGAGCTGTTCCACCGTACAAAAAGTATAGCCCTGTGCACGGAACCACTGGATAATATCCGGCAGCGCTTTCACGGTCTGTCCGGTCGCCTTGGTATCGTGAAGCAGGACGACGCAGGTAGAAAGGCCCTCCGCGTCTTCTTGGATATTGCGCAAAATCTGCTGGGCATCTGGATGGGAGGCGGTGGCATCTTCGCCGCACACATTCCAGTCGATCCAATGCCAGCCTTTTTCCTCTGTCTGCGTCTTGAGTGTTTTCATGATTTCCCGGCCGCCGTAACGGTAACTTACCGTATTGGTACTGCCGCCGGGGAACCGCAGCCATGTCACATCCTCCAGCAGCAGATAGGGCTCCAGTGCCTGCCGCAGTTGCTTGATATCCTGCCAAAAAGCATCGCTGCTGCGATAGATCGTCGCATAGCGATGGGTAGCGCTGTGCATGGCCACCTGATGTCCCTGCTCCACGATGGTACGCACCAACGGCAAATATGCCTGATTGATGTCCTGTGCACAGACAAAAAAGGTGGCGGGGACCTTTTCTTCCTCCAAAATATCCAATAGCGGCTGGGTATTCACGCTGGGGCCATCGTCAAAGGTTAGGCACACCAATTTGGGCAGTGCAGTTTCTCCCGTTGCCGCAACAGCCGCAAAGCAGTCGTTGGGAATTTCTGTTTCTGCATATTCCCGATGGTACAACAGATGGATCATCGCCGTCAGCACGGCCAGCAGCAGTCCCAATACCACCCACGCCAAAATTTTTTGGCGTTCTTCTTCCTGTCGGCGATTGTAACGGATGGTGCTCCCCTCCCCGCATGATTTGCTACAAGGTATGCACCGTGTGGACAAAATAAAACCCCGCTTTCCTTTGACGGAAAACAGGGTTTTGTAATCAATAGGATTGCACGGTACTCGCGGCACGTTTGCGCCAAAGCCGCGGCGAAAACAGCGCCAACATGGGGTACAGTTCCAAACGGCCGGCCAACATATCAAAGGAGAGCAGCAGTTTTACCGAATCGGAGAAATCCGCAAAAGAACCCATCGGTCCGACCAGTTCCAGACCGGGCCCCACATTGTTGAAGCAGGTAGCCACCGCCGTAAAGGTAGCTACCAAATCAAATCCATCCAGAGATACCAGCAAAACCGAAGCCGAGAACAACAACATGTAAATATTGAAGTAGTTATGGACCCCGCGCAGCGTCTTTTCATCCAGAGGTTTTCCCTCAAAACGGACGGTGGTAACAGCATGGCTGTGCAGCATCTTATTCAGATCTTGCCGGGCTGCCTTAAAGAAGATAATGATGCGGGAAACTTTCAATCCGCCAGCAGTGGATCCCGCACAGGCACCAACGAAAATCAGAAGCACCAGCACGGTACGGGAATAGTTGGGCCAGAGATTGAAGTCCGCCGTGGCATAGCCGGTGGTTGTGACCACTGAGGCCACCTGAAAGAAAGCAGTGCGCAACGCCGTCCCCACATTATCGTACAAGCTGGCAATGTTGATGGTGATGGTAATGGTGGAGAACGCCACAATCCCCAGATAGACCCGCAATTCTTCCGAGCGGAAGGCATCACGGAAATGGCGCAGCAGTATGAAATAGTACAGGTTGAAATTGATACAAAAGAGCAGCATAAAGATGCCGATAACCACTTCAAAGAAGGGATTATTGTACGCACCTACGCTGAGTGCCTTGTTGCTGAAACCACCTGTACCGGTCGTGCCAAAGGAATGAATCAGTGCATCGTACAGCGGCATACCGCCAACGCAGAGGATGATCACCTCTGCAACTGTCATCACGAAATAAATCTCGTACAGAATTTTGGCACTGTCCCGCAGTTTGCTGGAGATCTTACCCACCGTAGGCCCCGGGACCTCAGCACGCATCAGGTGCATAGCCCGTCCATCTGTCATAGGCAGAATGGCCATAGCAAAGACCAACACGCCCATACCGCCGATCCAGTGGGAGAAACTGCGCCAAAACAAAAGGCCACGGCTCATCGACTCCACATCGGTCAAAATTGTAGAACCGGTCGTGGTAAAGCCGGAAACCATCTCGAAAAAGGCATCAAAAAAGGACGGGATCTCGCCGGAAATAACAAAGGGCAGCGCCCCAAATACCGACATCAATACCCATACCAACGCCACGATCAACAAACCGTCCCGGGCGTAAATCGTGGTATTGCGGGGGCTGCGGTGGCTTAACAACGCCCCCAATACTGCCCAACCCGAGAATGGGCCACAAAAAGGCCAGCACGATATTCCATTCCCCATACAGGGCGGAGCAGACCGTCGGGCAAAGCATCAGCACCGCTTCGATCAAAAAGATGCGGCCTAACACAAAACCTACCATTTTAAAGTTCATGCCCGGCGCCTCACTTTACAATATCCCGCAGCGCATGCAACGTCGTATCGGTGGTAACGACCACCACATCGTCCCCTTCGGACAGCACATCGTCACCGGAGGGGATCACCGTCTGCCCATTGCGCCGCACAATGCCGACGATGAGCAGCCCGTCTTTCAGCTGTAAATTCTTTAAGGGGGTACCAATAAACGGCACACCATGCCCCACGTTGAACTCCAGCGCTTCTACGCGGCCCCCTACTAAGCGATGCAGCGTTTTGATGTTATCGGAATCCAAGCTGTTTTGCATAGCACGAACATACCGAGCAATAGCTTCACTGGTGACTGCTGCCGTCGAAACCACACTGTCCACCAGATTGTTGGCGGCAGCCAGATCCGCAAACGAGGGACGATTGATCTTGGCCACCACTTTGCAGGAGTTGAACTGGGAGGCATACATCGCCAAGATAATATTGGTTTCGTCCATGCCGGTCAGCGCCACAAAAGCATCCATCTCGGCAATGCGCTCTTCGCTGAGCAGTTCACTGTCGGCGCCATCCCCGTGGATCACCAACACACCGGGGAATTTTTCGCTCATATCCTGACAGCGCCGGATATTGTTATCGATCACCAACACACCGGGGAATTTTTCGCTCATATCCTGACAGCGCCGGATATTGTTATCGATAACCGTCACACGCTTTTGCACGTCCTGCAATTCTTTGACCAGATAATAGGTCATCCGACCTGCGCCAACGATCATAATGTTATTGGCGCGCTCTTTAAAGAGGTGCAGCTTACGGAAAAAGGTTTCCAAATCACGGGGAGAAGCCGTCAGATAAACCTTATCCCCCGGTTGCAGCATAAACGATCCGGAAGGAATGATGGTTTCTTGCCCGCGGGCTACGGCACAAATCAGAATCTTTACCCGAATGTTGCGGTACAAGTCGGTCAACGGCATCCCCACCATCGGATTGTCCGGCCCCACCCGGTATTCTACCAACTCAAAGCGCTGGCGGCAGAATTGCTCCCGCTTGATGGCACTGGGGAAACGCAATACCCGCGCAATCTCCCGTGCGGTGGCTTTTTCTGGGTTGACAACCATTGACAACCCCAATTCTTCCCGCATAAAGCGAAGCTGCTTTTCATATTCCGGGTTCCGAATGCGGGCGATGGTATGCCGCGTCCCCAACTTTTTGGCTACCAGACAGGACAAAATGTTGATCTCATCACTGGAAGTCGTTGCGATCAGAAGATCCGCGCCTTCTTCAAAGGCTTCTTTCTGTACATCGTAGCAACCGCCATTGCCCGCCACCCCGCGTACGTCATAGATGTTCACGATATTGTCGATGATCTCTGCATTCTGATCGATCACCACAAGATCGTGTTCCTCTGCTGCGAGCTGCGCGGTCAGGGCACGGCCGACTTTTCCCAAGCCGACAACCACGATTCTCATACTAATACTCCTTTTTCCATTCCATCCGACTGTGCCGTGCTTCAGGGCCATCGGCACAGATTTCTACAGTATTAGGGTAATTATAGCAAAGTGGCTAAAAAAAGCAATAGGACTTTCTTTGAATCCGAAGAAAATCCTGACCGTACGGCAATTTTCTGCGAACAGGCACAAAAAAAGCAGAGGCTTTTCATTGAAAAATCCCCTGCTTCTCAGCAAGTTGGTTAGCTATTTTGCGCGCTGTTCTTCAAGATAACGTCATGGCTGCCGCCTTCCACAATGGAAGTGGAAGAAACCACCGTCAGCCGCGCCTTCTGCTGTAGCTCAGGGATGGAAAGCGCACCACAGTTGCACATGGTGGAGCGTACCTTATACAGCGTGGTCTGCACGCCATCCGCCAAAGAACCGGCGTAAGGCACGTAGGAGTCTACGCCTTCCTCAAAGCTGAGCTTCTGAGCACCGCCCAGATCGTAGCGCTGCCAGTTGCGGGCGCGGTTGGAACCTTCGCCCCAGTACTCCTTGACGTAGTTGCCGCCTACACGCAGCTTGTTCGTGGGAGATTCGTCGAAACGGGCAAAGTAACGGCCCAGCATGACGAAGTCAGCACCCATGGCCAGCGCCAGCGTGATGTGGTAATCCTGCACGATACCACCGTCAGAGCAGATCGGCACATAAATGCCGGTTTCCTTGTAGTACTCGTCCCGAGCTTTGGCTACCTCGATGACCGCCGTCGCCTGACCACGGCCAATACCCTTGGTCTCACGGGTGATGCAGATAGAACCACCGCCGATACCGATCTTGACAAAGTCGGCACCTGCCTTGGCAAGGAACATAAAGCCGTCACGATCTACCACGTTGCCGGCGCCCACCTTGACGGTGTCGCCGTAGTGCTCGCGGATCCAAGAGATCGTGCGGGACTGCCATTCGCTAAAGCCCTCGGAGGAGTCGATGCACAGCACATCCACGCCTGCTTCCACCAGAGCAGGTACCCGCTCTGCGTAGTCGCGGGTATTGATACCAGCGCCCACCACATAGCTCTTGTTCACGTCCAGCAGCTCGTTGACGTTTTCTTTATGGGAATCGTAGTCCTTGCGGAACACCATATACTGCAGGTGGCCTTCTTCATCCACCAGCGGCAGAGAGTTGATCTTGTTGTCCCAGATGATATCGTTGCAGTCATGCAGGCTGGTGGTCGCCGGTGCCGTGACCAGCTTTTCCAGCGGCGTCATGAACTCGGTAACCTTCAGGTCATTGGTCATACGGGACAGCCGATAGTCACGGGAAGCCACAATGCCAAGCAGCTTGCCATGGGCCGTACCGTCATCGGTGATGGCAACGGTGGAGTGGCCAGTGCGGGTTTTAAGGTCCAACACATCGCCCAACGTCGCCTCCGGCGGCAGGTTGGAGTCGGAAGTGACAAAGCCTTTCTTATACGCTTTGACACGGCGCACCATATCTGCTTCCTGCTCAATGGTCTGAGAACCATAGATAAAGGAAACACCGCCCTGCTTGGCCAACGCAATCGCCAGCTTCTCGCCGGAAACGGACTGCATGATAGCCGACACCATGGGGATGTTCATCTCCAGCGGGCACTCTTCCTCACCTTTGCGGTACTTGACCAACGGGGTCTTGAGGCTGACCGCGGTGGGCACGCACTGCGACGAAGAATAACCGGGGACGAGCAGATATTCACCAAAGGTACGGGACGGTTCAGAAAAATAATACGCCATAAATGCACTCTCCTGACTTCCTGATTTCAACGCTCCGCTGCAATGGGAACGATTGATTTTATGTTATTAGGAAGATTGTACCACATTCACGGACAAAACACAAAAGTTTTCGTGAAAATCTTTCTTGCACCGGATTTGGGAAAGTTGTGAAAGTTGCACCAAAGTCGCAACGAAAAGTACGACTTTCGTCATTTGCCTTTCCGGATTACGCCACCGGACTTTGCGGGCGCCGGTTTTTGTGTTATAATAGCCGCATTCCAAAGAAAGGTTTTTCCCGTATGGTATTACAACGTTATTCCCCGCTGGATCCCGGACAGGCCCGTTTGCGGCTGTGGGCACAACGCCTGTTTTGCGCAGGAATTGCCTTGCTGCTGATTTTGTCCGAAGTATTCAGTTCCAACATCCAGTCCACCCTCCCCACCTTAAGCCATCTGGCCCGCTTGGCATTGACCGGCGGCGCTGTGTTGCTGCTGGGAGCCAAGGTTGTGCTGCTAACCGATTACGAGCGCCGCTGGCAGCCGGTATTGGTTGCCTTCGTCTTACTGTATACCGGCTTTGCCGCATGGTACGGTGACGATGTATGGTTTTTCTTGGCTGCTTTGGTTGCGGTGGCCGCCAAAGATGTCGATCTGCAAGGCGCTTTGCGTGTCTATTTGGCCGTGGCCGTGGCCGGTCTTGTCTTGGTGCAGTTGCTGCACTTTGCCACACCGCTGATGCCCTACAATTTCTATTGCCGCAACTGGGATTTCGGTTACGGCCATTACAATGGTTTCGGCGCGCGGCTGGTCGGCGTATTTTTTGTCTGGAGCTGGCTGCGGCACGACCACTTGCGGTGGTTCGATTGGCTGGGACTTGCTGCTCTCTTTGTGTTTACCTATAAAGTACCGGGCAGCCGTGGTGCGGCCGGCGCTATGGCAGCTCTGCTGCTGTTGTTTGCCGTACAGCGTTTTCTGCCCCGGTTGTTTGACAACAAAGTATGGTACGCCTTGGTAATTGCATTGCCTATCGGCCTGTGCGTGTTTAGTCTCTACGCCGGGTATGTGTACAACCCCGAATGGCCCTATGAACGGATGGCTTTGCTGCTGCTGAGCATCTTCCTATCGGGGCGGTTCGAGATCTGGCACAACGTGTTCTGGAGTGCAGACCTCTCTTTGCTGGGCGGGCTTCCCACCGACGGCGACGAGCACCATGCCATTGACAACACCTTCTTGGCGATTCCCATGAACAAAGGGTATTTGGGTGCCCTTCTTGTGGCCGTATTCTTTTTACTGCTGCTGTGGAAGCTGGTCAAGCATCGGCATGCTACCGAGGTCTTGTGCCTTGTAGCATTGGTGCTCTACCTTTTCATGGAGAACAAACCTTTCCTGCTGTCGGCCAACCCCTTCCTGTTGTTGGCTCCCTGCGTATTCTTCTCTTCGCATAAAGCCCCGCCGGAGCAACCACTTCCGGTGGTATGCCAAAGACAATAGGACGTGCCCTATTGCCTACCATATTGTAAAAGGCCCCATTACATCCCTGTGCCTATATCTCACGGTGATGACCATTGTCACCATGGCAGCGACTTTCTACTTTGAAACACTGCCTAAAAAGCAAAGCAAACGCCCCGGAAGGATCCCGGGGCGTTCTTTTTAGGCAAGTGTACACTGTCAAAACAAAAGAGCGTCGCAACTTTCGTTGCAACGCTCTTTTGTTGGTGCGGAAGATGGGACTTGAACCCACACGTCATGGACACACGCACCTCAAACGTGCCTGTCTGCCGATTCCAGCACTTCCGCTCACAGCTTAACTGCAAGGGATATTTTAGCATAAAGCCAACAGATAAGTCAAGTCCCTTTTTGCATGTTTTTTACAACACATCCCCTTCCCCGCAGAAAATCCTTATTCCCAGCCAAAAACAAAAAAACGCCGCGCAAAGCGATACACTTTGCGCGGCGCGTCACTTTTTATAACGGTTACTTACCGCAGATACAGGTGACCATTTTCGTCAGCATCCACGGTCAGGGTGTCCCCTGCAGTATGGGCCCCAGCGATGATCTCCTTAGCGATCATCGTTTCCACATGCGCCTGAATATACCGCTTCAAGGGACGAGCACCGTAGATCGGATCGTACCCGCCATCGATAATGGCATTCTTGGCAGCCTCCGTCACCGCCAGATGCAGTTGTTTGTCCTCCAGTCGACGACGCAGATCGGTAAGCATCAAATCCACGATGGAACCGATCTCCTGCTTGGTCAGGCTCTTGTAGTAAACAATATCATCCAGACGGTTGAGGAACTCCGGACGGAATTGCCGTTTGAGCAACTGGTCGATGGCATTCTTTGCCTCGTCGGACAGCTCATTGCTGCCCTTGGCACGGCTCTTTTCCAGATCTTCCAGAATCAGGTCGGAACCCAAGTTGGAAGTCAAGATGATGACGGTGTTCTTGAAGTCTACCGTGCGGCCCTGACTATCGGTGATGCGGCCATCGTCCAGAACCTGCAACAGGATATTGAACACATCAGGATGGGCCTTTTCCACCTCGTCGAAGAGCACCACACTGTAAGGATGACGGCGCACCGCTTCGGTAAGCTGACCGCCCTCTTCATAGCCCACATATCCCGGAGGCGCACCGATCAGACGAGAGACGCTGAACTTCTCCATATACTCGGTCATGTCGATACGCACCATATTCTTCTCGTCGTCAAACAGGGCCTGCGCCAAAGCTTTGGCCAGCTCGGTCTTGCCGACGCCCGTGGGGCCAAGGAAGAGGAAGCTGCCGATGGGACGGTTGGGGTTGGCAATACCGGCGCGAGAGCGCAGAATAGCATCCGATACCTTCTGCACCGCCTCGTCTTGCCCGATGACCCGCTGATGCAGTACATCCGGCAGACGCAGCAGCTTTTCGCGCTCACCTTCCACCAGTTTTGCCACCGGAATCCCCGTCCAGCGCGCCACAATGCGGGCGATCTCCTCATCGGTTACACGATCACGCAGCAAGCTGGCTTCCTTCTTCTCGTTGGCCAACTTTTCTTCCGCTTCCAGTTCCTTTTGCAGGTCGGGCAGTTTTCCGTACTGCAGCTCGCCGGCTTTGGCATAATCGCCGGTGCGGGTAGCCTTTTCGATCTCCGCCTTGGTGGTCTCCACTTCAGCGCGCAGACTTTGCACCTTGTTGATAGCGTTCTTCTCGTTCTCCCATTGAGCTTTCTTGCTGTTAAAGCTATCCCGCAGTTCGGCCATTTCCTTTTCCAGTGCCGCCAAACGCTGTTTCGAGAGTTCATCGGTTTCCTTCTTCAGCGAGGCTTCCTCGATCTGCAGTTGGGTAATCCGGTGATTCATCTCATCCAGTTCTGCCGGCATAGAGTCCAGTTCAGTCTTCACCATAGCGCAGGCTTCGTCCACCAAGTCGATGGCCTTATCCGGCAGGAAACGGTCGGTGATATACCGGTCAGACAACGTTGCCGCAGCAATCAAAGCCGGGTCTTGAATCTTGACGCCGTGGAACACTTCATAGCGTTCCTTCAGACCACGCAGGATGGAAATGGTGTCCTCCACAGTGGGTTCATTGACCATGACCGGCTGGAACCGACGCTCCAAGGCGGGGTCTTTCTCGATATATTCCCGGTACTCGTCCAGCGTCGTAGCACCGATACAGTGCAGTTCGCCGCGGGCCAGCATCGGCTTAAGCAAGTTGCCCGCATCCATCGCGCCGTCGGTCTTGCCGGCACCCACAATGGTATGCAGCTCATCGATAAAGAGGATGATCTTGCCTTCCGACTTTTTGACCTCGTTCAATACGGACTTCAAGCGCTCTTCAAACTCGCCGCGGTATTTAGCACCAGCAACCAGTGCGCCCATATCCAAACTGAACACCGTACGATCCTTCAGATTTTCCGGCACGTCGCCACGCACAATCCGCTGGGCCAGTCCTTCAGCAATGGCCGTCTTACCGACACCCGCTTCACCGATCAGCACCGGGTTATTCTTGCGCTTACGGGAAAGAATGCGGATAACGTTGCGGATCTCACTATCACGGCCGATGACCGGGTCCAGTTTGTTGGCGCGGGCCATCTCCACCAGATCCTGCCCGTATTTTTTCAGGGCATCGTAGGTGGATTCGGGATTATCGCTGGTAACCCGTTGGTTGCCCCGCACCACCGAAAGCTGCTTCATAAAGGTTTCCAACGTAATGTTGAAGGCCTTGAACAGTTCCCCCGCAGCTTTGCCGGGGCGCTGCAGCATACCAAGGAACAGATGCTCTACACTGATGTATTCATCTTTCATCTGCTTGGCCTGTTCCTCGGCGGCATTGAAAGCCCGGTCCAGTTCCCCGGAGATGTAAACCTTTTCGGGGTCACGGCCGGAACCGGTCACGCGAGGCAGGGCTTCCACCTTTTGTAGGGCAGCCTGCGCAAAAGCATTGGGGTCCACCCCCAATTTGGTGAGAAGCTGGGGAATCAAACCATCTTGCTGCTGTGCCAGCGCAGCCAGCACATGTTCCTGTTCCACAGCCTGATTCGAATATTCCACGGCAAGACGCTGGGCATTTTGCAGCGCCTCGATGGTTTTTTGGGTAAGTTGATTCATGTTCATAAGTGCGTACCTCCTTACTGTGCAGATACACGCAAAGTCAATCTATTAGCAACGGACACTGTCGAGTGCTGCTTTCTCCCGTTCACCTCTATAACGGCGCGGCATCGGCGCCGTTTCGTTTAAATTAGCACTCTATGCATCCGACTGCCAATATTGTACCACATCCCATTTCTGTGTCAATAGGAAATTTGAAAATAATTTGTGAATACCTTCCGCTTTTTGCCATTGATAGAAGTCGGAAAGAAGTGTACAGTAAACTAAAAGCACACCGAAGGAGGGACCGTGCATGCGCCCCATTTTGATTGTAGAAGACGAACACCCCATTGCCGATCTGATCGAGTTAACGCTGACCAGCGCCGGCTACGCCTGTGAACAGGCCAACGACGGAGAAACCGCCGCTGATTTGATTGCCGAACGGGATTATGAGCTGGCAATTTTGGATATTATGCTCCCCAAGGTGGATGGGTATGAATTGTTGGGGTATCTGCGCAGCGTGGGCACACCGGTGATTTTTGTGACTGCCAAAAGCGCTTTGCAAGACCGTGTCCGGGGTTTGCATGAAGGCGCCGACGATTACCTAACCAAACCCTTTGAACCGCTGGAATTGGTAGCCCGGGTAGAGAGTGTACTGCGCCGCACCGGCCGTGCCAACGTAATCTTACATGCTTTTGGGGTCGCGCTGGACCCGGGCGCCCGAACCGTCACGAAAGACGGTCATCCACTTCACCTTTCGCCGAGAGAATTTGAACTGCTGGAACTGCTGATGCGCAACCGAGGGCTGACTCTCTACCGAGAGGTCTTGTACGAACGGCTGTGGGGCGACGATGAAGCCTTCGACACCCGTCCTCTGGACTTATGCATTACCCGGCTGCGGAAAAAGCTGGGCTGGAAAAATGAAATCTGTACCGTATTCCGTGTAGGCTACCGATTGGAAAAGGAGGAAACCTCCCCATGAAATTCGGACACAAGCTCACTCTTGTACTGCTGGGAGTTCTGGCTTTGGTATTGAGCCTGAGCACCTTGTGGACGCAGGAGCGGCAGTTCAGCCGCGCATTGGCCGACTTACGCCAGACCGCACAGGAAGAATGGCTGCGGGAATCTGCTGCTTTCCAGCGGGGTCTGCGTTCTGATACCGAATTCCAGCTGAATTCCCGGGCATGGAGTTACCTAGGCAGTCTGTCCCGTCAGGACAACCGCAGTCTGTTGGCGGTGTACGATCAAGAGGGGCAATCTCTAGCCTCCACCATGCCCGCCACCCTTTCCCAGAACGAATTGGCACAGGTGGTGCCAGGCGGTGAAGGAACACAGATCCGTCTTCTCACCGCCGTGGATGGGACCCGGTATCTGGTGTGCAGCGGGCTGATCGTCTGCCCGGAACAATGCCTGACCTTTGTAAGCGCCCAAAGCCTGAGCGGTCTTTTTGCTGACCGTGCGCTGCGTCTGCGGGACGCCGTGTTGGGACAAACGTTGGCATTGGCCGTCGCTGCTCTATTAGCGCTGCTGTTTTGCCGCCGGATGGTGCGTCCGCTGGAACAACTGAATGCCGCCAGTCAGGAGATTGCCGCCGGAGCCTACGACCGGCGCACAGCCCTACCCGGCAGCGACGAAATCGCCGGGTTGAGCCGCAGTTTTGACGAAATGGCTGCCGCCGTGCAGGACAAAGTCAACGCCTTGCAAGCGCACGTACAGCAGCGGGAGGACTTCATTGCAGCTTTTACTCACGAGTTGAGAACGCCCATGACCAGTATACTGGGCTACGCTGATTTGCTGCGCGGTGCCGAAGTCCCTGCCGCCACCCGGCAGAAAGCCGCCGATTTTATCTATCACGAAAGCAAGCGTCTGGAATCCTTGAGCGGGCGCTTGATGGAGCTCATGCAGCTAAACGGAAACGACTTGCCCTCGCTGGAGCCTGTACAGCTGGACGGAATTTTCCGGCAGTTGACCCGCGCTTTACCCCACAGCCCGCCGCTCCTAACGGTACCGGACTGCCACTTGACGGTGCTGGCGCAGCGGGAACTGCTGTGTGACCTTTTGTACAATCTGGTGTTGAACGCCCGCCATGCCACCCCGCCGGAAGGCACTATTACGTTGGAAGTTTCCGAACAGCCGGATGGGGTGGCGCTTACGGTACGGGACACCGGCTGCGGCATTCCGGCCGAGGATCTCCCCCACATTACCGAACCTTTTTATATGGTGGACAAGTCCCGCGCCCGGCAGCAAGGTGGCAGCGGCATGGGCTTAGCCCTGTGCGAACGCATTGCAATACTGCACGGCACCCACCTAACTTTTGAGAGCACCCCCGGCACCGGGACCGCCGTGACCTTTACCCTGCCCAAACCCAAGGAGGCTGACCATGAAACTGCGTGAACGCTGGCTGCCGTTATGCGGCACCGCCTTGCTGATAATTGTTTGTATGAGCCTGCCCTTTGTATGGTTTGCCGTCCGGGACCGTCAGTTGGACAGCGCCCATTGGGACATCCCCGCCGACAGCAATTTTTTAAGCGCCGCCGGGCGTGAGAACGCTGTGGCTCGAGAACTATATTACTGGCGGCAGCAACCCACCGAAACAACCAACGCTCATCCCACTGAACTATCCACCGCGCGGGCAACCGTCGCCCCCTGTCTGGAAGCGCTGCGCGGCGCCAAAGTTTTGCCAGACGCCTACCTAGATGCCGCCGAAGAACTGGTTGCACAAGCCGCCAAATGCTCCGCCAGCAGCGAAACAGTCGGGGCCACCACGTACTATTTTAGTCAAGGGCCAAACAAGCCGTATCTGAACATAACCGTAACCGAATACGGCACCCTGACCGGTCTAAGCGGAGAACTGGGGTTGGCTGATGGGTTTGTATCCGCCGATGTTGCCAAAGCCTACCGCACCATGCTGGGGCTGGACAGCTTTACCGATTGGGAGAACGCCAATCCAAGAGGTCACGGCACGCCCGCCCCCTATTACAGCGCCGAGGCCCAGTTGTATCTAGTGGCCAATATGGATCTTGGGTATTTCAGCGTGAGTGTAACCTCTATGGCGCCTGACACCTACGCCGAATTGTAATTGCATTGTAGAAAAGGAGGATGTCCGGATGAAACGAGTTTTTTCTCTGGCGCTTACCGCCCTGTTACTGGCGGGCTGCACCGCCGCCCCGGCTGCCGGCAGCGAAAGTTCCACCACCGTCACCGCTGAAACTGCGGTTGCACAAGCCTCTACTGGAAATGGCGAACCCCTGCGCCTGTTGCAGCACGGTGACGAAAAGCAGTATTACAGACAAGAATCCCTCGGGAAAGATGATTCCATGATTTTGTATCATGTCGTAGACCTGCAGACCGGAGAGGATACCATCCCCTGTGATGTGGAAGGGTGTACCCACGACAGCGAAAGCTGCCCTGCCGTCACCACACAAATCCCGTCCTATCAACCCTTTGTTCTGAACGACAGCACCTTGCTGGTATTGAGCGGCATGAATCATTCCTCTCAGTCTACTTTCATCACACTGATGGACCGCAACTGTCAGAACCGCCGGGTGCTGAAAAAGTTGGAGGGCGTAGATTTGTTCCTTGACCCCAATCACATGTATACCGACGGCGATTTTCTCTATTGCTGTGGCTACGAGAAAAATGCTTCCCTCGGCGCCACGCTCTATACCATTTACCGTATTGACCTATCGGACGGAACAACCACCAATCTGACGCAGCACTTCTACAATTTCCAGTTTATGAGAGGCACCGTGGGCCGCGATCTCGTTTTGTATCAAGAGAATCTCACCTACCCAGATACTTTTGGCGACCCGACGGCAACCGCGTCCTCCCATCCCACCGGCACCAAAAGTCATGTCCTGCTGAACGTTGACACCGGCGAAGTTCGGGACTTTTGCAGTTATTCCTCCGATGACTACGTTCTGGACCGGCTGTATTTCTATGTCATAGCCGGCCAGTATTACTGGATCGACAGCACCGCCGGCACGCTTTCCACCGTGGACCCCACCACAGGGGAAAGCCGTCTACTCACCGACCAACTCCCCATCACCGAACCGGACGCTCTTTCCGCCGAATACCAGTACCAGATGGAGGCCAATCTCAACGGCTGGCTGGTCTTCTACGATTTGCCGCTTCTCGTCAACGCAGAGACCGGTGAAGTCCGCCAACGGGCCGACCTGCCGGAAAATCTCTGGAACGGGTACGGTCACCAACCGCAAATCTTCTTGCAGTTGAAAGACCGTCTATTGGTGGATTGCCGGTACGAGCCGTATACGCGAACCGACCTTTCCGATGACGGCACACCGTTTACCACACAGAGCGACCAGATGTATTTGGGGCTGATCTCTATTGACGACTTCCTCAACGGCGTCCCCAACTATACCGAAGTCTGCAAAGGACCTGCCTGAGTTTTGCAAAAAGGAGTTTGTATGAAACGCGTTTTTTCCCTGACGTTGGCTGCCCTGCTGCTGGCCGGCTGCACGGCCGCACCTGCCAGCGGCAGTACCAGCTCCACCACCCTCACCGCTGAAACCTCTGCCACACAAGAGCCAGCGCTTTCCACCCCCGCCCCCGCGCAACCGCTGCGCCCCCTGCGTGTTGGGGATGAGCGGCAATATTACATGACTGAAATGTTGAGCGGTGGTCTGATCCGGTACCGGGTGGCCGACCTGACGACCCATCAAACGGCCGTTCCCTGCACGATAGAAGGCTGTTCCCACGACACCGCAGATTGCCCCGCCACCTTCCGCCGGGGCGAGTGCGACGGGGTCTATGTATTGGACGATAACACGCTGGTAGCCTTCACCAACAACCATTTTCCCGAAACGAAGGACAGCGATGTAGTGCTTTTGGACCGCAACTGTCAAAATCGCCGGGTAGTAGCTACCGTCACCGACGCCACCTTTGATGCGCTGGGCTATGACAACACCACCGCCCCCTATACCGATGGGACCTATCTCTACTGCTTGGGACACCATGGTGGATATGACGGGCAGACTGCCCTATTCCGCATCGATCCCAGCACCAGCGAAACCGTGGATTTGCTGGAGAACACAGACATCCCCATCGACATGCTGCTGGGCGCTGTCGGCTCAAAATTTGTTCTGATCCAGTTTGAGCAAGAAGCCCCGCCGGATAACAGTGAAGGGTTCACCAGCGCTTCCACCCAGCAAATCGTACACTGGCTGTTTGATCCAGCCGCCGGTGCGTTGCAGCAGCTAGCTTCCTACGATACACCGCGTGGGATTTTGGACAGTCACACGGCCGAAATCTTGGAGGGAACTTATTATCAAGTAGACTGGACCGCGGGCACCGCCAGCACACTGGACCCGGAAACCGGTGAAGCGCACCGCTTTGCAGAAAACATTCCCACCGAGTACCGGGAAGGACATCACTGGATCGATGACAAAGTGGGAGATTGGCTGGTTTTTTCTTACCCTATGGTCATGATCAACGTCAAGACCGGCGAGGTGCGGGAACACCCCGCTCTGCTCGACAATTACTGGAACGGCGGCGGACACCAGCCGCGCATCTATCTGAATCTGGGGGACACCCTGCTGGTAGATTGCCGATACGAACCTTATACCCGTACCGACGTAGGCCCGGACGGCGTCCCCATGACTGTGGAGACAAGTCAAGGATACTTGGGTCTGATTTCTGCTGAGGATTTTCTGAATGGTGTCCCCAATTATACGGAAGTCGGCGTTATAGCCGGATGATCTATGCTGTAAGAAACGAGAAGGAGTTTGTATGAAACGACTTTGTTCCCTAACACTGGCTGTTCTGCTGCTGACGGGCTGCACCGCTGCCCCAACGGACAGCAGCGCCAGTTCTGCCGCCGCCACTGCTGTCCCCACTACCGCACCGGAACCTCCGGCAGCCGCTCCTGCCGCTGACCTGCGCCCGCTATGGCTGGGTGATGAAAAACAATATTACATGAACGAGATGGTCACCGGAGAACTGATCCGGTACCGGGTCGCCGACCTTGTCAGCCATAGGACCGATGTTCCCTGCAATATAGATGGCTGCCCCCACGACAGCGAAAGCTGTCCGGCGGTTTTCCGCCGGGGCGAATGTGACCGGGTGTTTGTGCTGGACGAAGATACACTGGTCGCGTTCACCAACAACCAATTTCCCGAAACCGAAGACAGTCAGGTTATTTTGCTGGACCGCGATTGCCAAAACCGCCGGGTGGCAGCCACAATACCGAACAGTTGTTTCTTGTCCATGATGGGCGGCGACGCTTTTTTCCTCCCCTTACACCGATGAACAATCCCTGTACTGCTTCGGCTATACCAATGCCTCCAACGGTGAAAGCGCCCTATTCCGCATCGAGCTGGAAAATGGCACCGTCACCAATCTATTGGAAAACGCACCGGCGCAGGACCTGCAATTTTTAGGCGTTGTAGAGAATTTGTTCGTGTTCTCTCAGTCCGATGTAACCTATCCGGAGCCCACCGGTGACCTGACCGCAGATGCCTTGGCCTCCCCCACAGGCACCACCACCCACTGGCTTTTTGATCCCTACACTGGTGAATGGAAGGTGTTTCAGACCTACTCCTCCGATGAATGGAATCTCGACTTGCTGGACATCCGTATTGTGGACGGACAATACTATGTGGTGGACCGTACCACAGGGACCCTTTATACGGTGGATCCCACAACCGGTGAAAAGCGCGAAATCACCAACCAACTTCCCACAGCTGACCGCAATGACTATTCCGCCCATTATTGGGTCGCAGCGAAGCTCAACGATTGGCTGGTATTCGACGACCTTGTATTATAGAGTAGTAGTTATTAGAGCCCCTCTCCAAGGGCTGTGCTACAC
>CAUWAX010000018.1:0-43490 GCA_963557315.1 uncultured Gemmiger sp.
ACCACCACCATTCATTTTCGGGGTTGACTTTTAATAGTTAATCTTTCTGTATAAAGCGGGCCTATGCCGCGGTCTCTTTTCTGGCTCCAGTATACCATATTCCGACAAATTTGTGGATTACATCTTCCCAACAAAACGGCAACAAAAAAGGAACAGATGGCCGCAAGGCCATCTGTTCCGTAAAACTTGGGTTATTCTGCTTTTTGCCCCAACAGCTTCAGGTCGTCGTTGTCGGCAAACGCTACCGCCGCGTATCCGGCCGCTTCCAATGTGCCGAACTGTTTGCCCAATTTTTTGGCCTGCGGCAGTACGGTTACATCGTAGTCGGCGCGCAGCGTTTGGGCTTTGGCCAGCACGGCGGCAAAGTCGGCGTCCTTGCAGTAGAGCAGCGCCAGCCGCTTTTTGGCACCGGGAATCTGGTAGCCCTGCTCCAGCAGGATGCCGCAGACCCGCTCGAACCCGATGGAGAAGCCCACCGCCGGAACCTGCTGGCCGATGAACTTGCCTACCATGTTGTCGTACCGGCCGCCTCCAGCTACGGCGCCGCTGAACTGCGGGCAGGTGACCTCAAACACCATGCCGGTATAATACCCCTGCCCACGGACCAGACTGGGGGCGTAGGCAATCCCATACCGACCCGCGGCGATCTTCTCGCTGGTGGCAATGACATAGCGCAGATCAGCGGTCAGGGCATCGTCGTCCACCTTGGCGGCTACCGTGTCCAGACTGAAATCACCGGCCCGCAGGAAGGCGTCCAGTGCTTCCACGGCTTCGGCGGCGAAACCTTTCTCGGTCAATTCGTTCTTGACACCATCGGCACCGATCTTGTCCAGCTTGTCAAAGCTGATGCAAACCGAATCCAACTCATCGGCAGCAAAGCCCGTCTTTTCCAGCATGGCCCGCAGGATGCGGCGGTCATTGATGTTCACGGTGAACCCGGTAAAGCCGATGGCCAGCAACGCACGGGCGGTTACGTCGATGAGTTCCACCTCGGCGTTGGGGCTGGAATCGCCCAAAATATCGATGTCACATTGCACAAATTCCCGCAGGCGGCCTTTCTGGGGGCGCTCGGCGCGGTAGACGCGATCGGTCTGAATGACCTTGAACGGCGTGGGCAGTTCGTTGCGATTGGCGGCATAATAGCGGGAAAGGGGCAGCGTCAAGTCGTAGCGCAGACCCATATCGGACAGTTGCTTTTCGTCCCCGCTAGCCAGCGCCTTTTCCAGCTTGTCGCCGCGCTTCAATACTTTAAAAATCAGGTTGAGGTTGTCACCGCCATCGCTCTTGTCCAGATTCTCCATATCTTCCAAAATAGGGGTGGAGATCCGCTGGAATCCGGCGGCGCGGTAGGTGGCCAGAATCTGGCCCTGAATATAGTCGCGCAGTGCCTGCTCGTGGGGCAGCAGGTCGCGCATGCCTTTTAACGGCTGGGTTTTCATCGGCAATGGCTCCTTATTCTTATAATGTTATCATGATAAACTTCCCGCCGCATTTTGTCAATGCAAACCGGGCATACTCAAAACAGAGGGGAGTGGAAAGCCATGGCAAAACAGAACCGCGGTCCGTACATTTTGGCGGCGGGGGTCGGTGTTCAGATGCTTACCGGCATTCCGGCGGCATGGGGTGTTTTTCAACGGCCGGTAATGCAGGGATACAGTTTGTCCCGCGGTCAGGCGATGTTGGGCTTTGCCGTGTTGGTAGCCGCCTACGGGGTAGGGTGTGCTGTGGGCGGGCTGCTGCAGGACCGCCGCGGCCCCCGCACGGCGGGGTTATGGGGGACCGCCTTGCTGGCCGGGGGCTTCTTTGCGGCGGCGCTGGTGCCGGCAGGCAATGCGCCGCTCTTTTTGCTGGTTTACAGTGTGCCGGTGGGGGTAGGCAGCGCGTTTTTGGCACCCGCCGTCATGGCATGCGCCCAAAAATGGTATCAGAATCGAAAAGGATGGGCTACTGGGGTGACCGGAGTGGCGATGGGGCTTTCCGGTGCGTTTTTTACCCTCTTTGTCAAAGGCGTCGGTGGACGGTGGGGCATCCGCATCTGTTTTGCGGCGCTGGGGGCCATCATGCTGCTGGTTTGCGGTGCCGGGGCAGCCATTTTGCAGGACCCGCCCTGTACAGGGAACGCGAAGGCTGCCCAGCAGGGAATGAATCACCGGCAGATGATCCGCACCCGGGCCTACAAGCTGTGTGTGGCGGCGGTGGCGCTCAGCTCGCCGCCGGTGCTGCTCTTCAGCCCGGAGATCTTTTCCATTGCCGCCGACCGGGGACTGCCGGAAAACGCGGCTCCTTTCAGCATTGTGCTGGGGTCGGCGGCCAGTGCTGCCGGGCGGTTGCTTTGCCCGGCGGGCAGTGACCGTTTTGGCCGCAAGCGGGTGCTGTATCTCGTTTATCTGGGGCTGGCGGCGGGTTCGGTCTGGTTTGCCTTTGCACAAAATTGGTGGGTGTTGGCTTCCTATGCGCTCCTGACTTTTTTCTATTCCGGCGGGGCTGCGGTACAGCCTGCTTTGAACACCGACCTGTTCGGTCTGCGGCATGCCGGGGTCAACTACGGCTTTATTGCGTTGGGGATGAGCGCCGGCAGTCTGCTGAGTTATATCGGCAGTCAGGCACTGCCGTTAGCGGCCCGGCATTGGCTGGCTGGCGGCTGTGCATTGGTGGGATTATTTTGTGTTAGACTTGTAAAACCCGTGGGCGAATCTTGAAAAAACGCCTTGGGGCGTGTAGACTATAAACTATAAGGGTTATATCTCGTTTGGTTATCAATTTTGAAGGAGGACCCATGCAGCAAATGATCCGGCTGCGACAGTTCGCAGCGCGCTCAGCTACCGCTTTTTTGTTGGCGGTGCTTTGCGTTTACCCCTTATACATTGACAAATTTTCCAATCTCGGTGTGGTCAAATTCACCGGTGTTTGCACCCTGTCTTGGGCATTCTGCCTATGGATCGGCGCGTTGGCGCTGGTGGGAGCGGCTCCCCACAGTGGCCGATTCTCCGGCAAAGATACGACGCTTTGGGCGCTGGGGGCTGTGGTGCTCACCGGCCTTATTTCCACCGTGGCGTCCCTGTCGCCGATCTCTTCCTTCTGGGGATTGGGCGGCTATTACGGCGGGTTTATGATGGTGCTGTTTACCGCAGCCAGCTACCTGACAGTGCGGGCTTTTGCACCGCAGGACCTGCTCAATGGACTGACTTTCTGTGTGGGCATTACGACGGCCATCGTTACGGTGTTGTATGTGCTCAACATTTTTAATATAGATCTCATCGGCACCTATGCCGATACCGCCGTGGTGGAGCGCGCCCAGTTCTTCTCTACGCTGGGGCAGAAAAACTTCAACTCCGGGTTTATGGCGTTTGCGCTGCCATTGGTATTCTATGCCTTTTTGGTGGCACGGGGCGTACGGCACACGCTGTTTTATGGCGTGCCGGCCTTTTTCGGCGGTTTGGCCCTTGCGGTGGTGGATGCCGAAGGACTGGCATTGGGAATTGGGGTGGCTGTGCTGGTGCTGATGTGCCAGAAGATGTTCACCACCCGCACGCTGCGCCGCATTGCGGTCATCGGTGCGTTTTTCTTTTTCCACGCCGGGTGGATGCAGTACATGCGCACCCATGTGTATACGCAAGGTGGTAAGCCTATGCTGGCGGCGCTGGGCCATATGGGCGTGGAAGGTTTTGTGATCTGCACCTTGTTGTGGGCCGTGCTGCGGTTTGGTCTGCGGGGGAGGGAAATTCCTCTCTGGCGTGCCGGACGGGTGGTGGCAGCGGTGGCGGTGATCGCCACGGTGCTGCTCTATGCGTTGGCCAACTTCTGGCCGGGCTTCCCCAGTTTGGGCCGGTTGGACGATGTCCTGATCATCAACGACGATTGGGGCACCTACCGGGGCACCGCGTGGCGCATCACCTGGAGCACCTGGCTGGACCAGCCGCTGTGGCGCAAAATCGTGGGCGTGGGCACCGGCATGATGCACACCGCTATGATGGCGTGGGCGGGCAGCGATGTCACCGACCGTATGAAAACCTTCTATGCGGCCCATAATGAGTATCTGGAACAGTTGCTGACCACCGGCCTGCTGGGACTGGCCGCATGGCTGTGGTTTATCGCATCCCATCTGCGCAAGGCTGCCAAAAACTGGCTGCGGCCCGGGGTGGCGCCGGTGACGCTGGCGTTGGTCAGTTATCTGACCCACGCGGTGGTATCCATCCGGGTATCGATGATCTTCCCGGAGATTATGATGCTCTTTGCGCTGCTGCAGGTCTTCTGCCTGCCGCCGGAGGAAGAAACGCTTCCTCTGGAAAAAGCCCACCGCGGTAAGGGGAAAAAGGTCAAACTCGAAGCACAGCCCAAACCGGGGCTGGTTCGCCTTTGGGCACCCCCGGCGGTGGCAGCCATCGTCATGATGGCGGTGTGCGGGGCGGCTTCCCGGGTGCTGTTCGGTTTCTTGTTTTAAGAAAAAAGGGAAGAAACGGGGAAAAAACGAGGCGTTAGCATAGCCTAACGTCTTGCAAAAAACGCTTCGACCCTTTATAATAAACTTAGCTGTGAAAAGCCTAACAATATGCAAAGGAGAGAAAATTATGATCGAATACTCCGCACAGGTCAACAACATGTGCCCGATCACAAAAGGGCCCAAGCACGGTCCCGCGCCCATTCCCGAAGAGGGCGAATGGGTAAAGGCCTATAAAATTGAGGATATCAGCGGCTATACCCACGGTGTGGGCTGGTGTGCTCCCCAGCAGGGTACCTGCAAGCTCAGCCTGAACATCAAGAACGGCATCATCGAGGAAGCTTTGGTCGAGACCATCGGCTGCTCCGGTATGACCCACTCTGCCGCTATGGCTGGCGAGATCCTGCCCGGCAAGACCATTCTGGAAGCGCTGAACACCGACCTCGTCTGCGACGCTATCAACGTTGCTATGCGTGAGCTGTTCCTGCAGATCGTCTATGGCCGCAGCCAGACCGCTTTCTCTGAGAACGGCCTGCCTGTCGGCGCTGGTCTGGATGACTTGGGCAAAGGTCTGCGCAGCATGACCGGCACCATTTTCTCCACCAAGGCTAAGGGCGTTCGTTACCTCGAACTGACCGAGGGCTACATCCTCAAGACCGCTCTGGACAAGGACAATCAGGTCATCGGTTACCAGTTTGTCCGCCTCGGCAAGATGATGGAAGACATCCGCCACGGCAAGGATCCCAAGGAAGCCTACGAGAAGAACATCGGCACCTACGGCCGCTTCTCTGCCGAGCAGGGCGCTGTCAAGTACATCGACCCGCGTGAAGAATAAGAGAGGGAGGAACATACACTATGGCAACTTTTGAATCCCAGGAACGCCGTATGCCCAAGATCGAGGCCTGCCTGAAAGCCAATGGCTTGGAGAGCCTCGACGCCTGCAACGAAATGCTGCTGGCCAAGGGCATCGATTGCGATAAGATCATCCGCGGCATCCAGCCCATCTGCTTCGACAACGCCGTTTGGGCTTACACCCTCGGCACTGCCATCGCCGTCAAGCGCGGCCTGAAGAGCGCTGCTGAGTGCGCTGCTGCCATCGGCGAAGGTCTGGAAGCCTTCACGGTTCCCGGCTCTGTTGCCGAGCAGCGTAAGGTCGGTCTGGGCCATGGCAATCTGGGCGCCATGCTGCTGCATGAGGATACCCATTGCTTCGCCTTCTTGGCTGGCCACGAGTCTTTCGCTGCTGCGGAAGGCGCCATCGGTATTGCCCGTACCGCCAACAAGGTCCGCAAGGAGCCTCTGCGCGTTATCCTGAACGGCCTCGGCAAGGATGCTGCTATGATCATCAGCCGCATCAATGGCTTTACCTATGTCCAGACCGAGTATGACTTCAAGACTGGCGAGCTGAAGGTCGTCAACACCACCGCTTACTCCGATGGTGAGCGCGCTGCCGTTAAGTGCTACGGCGCCAACGACGTTCTGGAAGGCGTTGCCATCATGAAGGCTGAGGGCGTGGAAGTTTCCATCACCGGTAACTCCACCAACCCCACTCGCTTCCAGCATCTGGTTGCCGGCACCTACAAGAAGTGGGCCATCGAGAATGGCAAGAAGTACTTCTCCGTCGCTTCCGGCGGTGGCACGGGCCGTACCCTGCATCCCGACAACGTGGCTGCCGGTCCTGCCTCTTACGGCCTGACCGACTCCATGGGCCGTATGCACGGTGATGCCCAGTTCGCTGGTTCTTCCTCTGTGCCTGCTCACGTTGAGATGATGGGCCTGATCGGCGCCGGCAACAACCCGATGGTCGGTATGACCGTCGCCTGCGCGGTGGCTGCTTCTCAGGTCAACGCCTAATCTCCTTTGCAAACTGCATACTAACTGCCGCCGCCCGGTCGCAAGCCGGGCGGCGGCTTTTTGCCTTTGAAAGATTTGTAAACTCTGCGGCAATACTTGCTCAAAGGGTTTGCAGGGTGTATAATAGGACTGTATATGTGAAAATCGGGAGGGTGCTGGGACATGCCGCGCAAAGAAGGTCAAAAACGCAAATTGCTGGTCCTTTTGGAAATTTTGTGCCGTGAAACAGACGAAAAGCATCCGTTGAGTGTGCCGCAGTTGGTCGAAAAATTGCAGGAGCGGGGCATCGAGGCGGAGCGTAAAAGCGTATACGGCGACTTGAATACTTTGAACAGTATGCCCGGCGCCCCTTATGAGATCGTGCAGCTACGGGGACGGGGCGGCGGTTACTATATGACCGACGCGCTGTTTGAACTAGCGGAGCTGAAACTTTTGGTGGATGCGGTATACGCCAGCAAGTTCATTACGGCGCGCAAATCCAAAATCCTCATCGATAAGCTGGGGCAGTTTACCTCCCGGTATCGGCAAGATGAGCTGGACCGCAAGGTGTTGGTCAGCGGCCGAATCAAGAGCACGGACGAGAAAATCCTCTACACGGTGGACGCACTGCATGCAGCCATCACGGCAGGGGAGCAGGTGTCCTTCAAATACTGCGATTGGAACCTGCAAAAGAAGATGACGCCCCGCCATGACGGACAACTTTATCGGGTCAGCCCGTGGGTGCTGGTGTGGGAGAGCGGCAACTACTACCTGATTGCCTATACCGAAGGCCGCCTAAAGCATTACCGTGTGGACAAGATGCAGAATGTCCACCAACTGGCGGGTACCAGCCGGGAAGGCGCGGCGGAATATGCGGCCTTTGATGTGAATACCTACATGCAGCAGATGTTCGGCATGTTTAACGGCCCGCTGAAAAAAGTGACCTTGCTGTGTGAAAACCGGTTTGCCGGGGCGATGATCGACCGCTTTGGCACCGGTCCGATCCTGAATCCCTGTGAGGATGGGGAACACTTTACCATGACTGCGCAGATTCAAGTCAGCCCCCAGTTTTTTGGTTGGGTGGCTGGGTTCGGCCCCGGCGTTGTGGTGGCCGGCCCGCCGGAAGTCCGCGCCGAGATGAAAAAGACGCTGGACCGCCTGCAGGATCTTTACCGTTGATTGCAAATAGATGGGAAATATGGTATGGTAATACGATACGCTCTATGTATCCTATCGGAACAGGTCTGTCATGGTGAAAATCCGGCAGGGCAGAGCAGCAACATCTAAGGGAGGGCACCACCGGTGCTGGAAAAAAACCAACGTTACAAAAGTATACTCAGCGGATTGCTGGATGCCGCACTTCTGTTTGTCGGCTTTTTGCTGGCCAACTATGTGCGCTTCAACTATGTCCGCTTTTTTGAACCGGGCGGTGCCGGTCCGGCGCTGGATGTGGCGCGGGACCCCCGCAACATTTTGGCCGGGGTGGCTACGTCGCTGCTGCTGGTAGTTGCCTATTGGGTGGCAGGGATTTACAGCAATTCTCGGCTTCATGGCTTGTCGGAGCGCTGCACCCGTATTGCCATCATCAACGGCGGCGGCATTTTAGGGTTCGTATTTATCCTTTACCTGCTCCATTTGGACGATTACTCCCGTGTGGTATTGGGCCTGTTCTACTTCTTTGCCACCGTGTTGGTAGTTGCCAAGCGGATGATCCGCCGTTGGTACGACCGTGCCCGCCGCCGCAAGGGGCTGGGGCTGCGGCATATCCTGCTGGTGGGCGGCGGCAAATCGGCGGCCCTCTACCTGCGGGCACTGGAACACAATCCTTACTACGGTTTTGTGGTGGACGGGTATCTGGCACCGATGGAGGAGCCGGGGTTGGGCGTGCCCTACTTTGGCAGCTATGACAAGCTGGACGAATGTTTGGAAAGCCCCCTTGTGGATGAAGTGGTGGTGGCGTTGGAAGCCGACGAAATTCAGATGCTGCCCCACACCTTTGCTGCCTGCGATAAGCATGGTACGCGCATCACCATGGTGCCTTTTTACAGCGATTATCTGCCCGCACGTCCCACCATCGACGTGCTGGATGAGTGCAAGCTCATCAATGTGCGGCAGACCCCCTTTGACAACATATTGAACGCCGCCGTTAAGCGGGGGTTGGATATTGTGGGCAGTTTGGTGCTCATCGTGCTGACCAGCCCGGTGATGTTGGTCACGGCCATCGGCGTTAAGCTGTCTAGCCCCGGACCGGTGATTTTCCGGCAGGAGCGCATCGGCTTGAACAAGAAGCCCTTTATGATGTATAAGTTCCGTTCCATGCGGGTCAATGCCAAGCAGGAAACGGGCTGGTCCACCGACTATGATCCCCGCAAGACGCGGTTCGGCAGTCTGATCCGCAAGTTTAGTCTGGATGAACTGCCCCAGTTCTTCAATGTACTGAAAGGGGATATGTCCTTGGTGGGCCCACGGCCTGAAGTGCCCTTCCATGTAGAGCACTTCAAGGAGGAGATCCCGCGGTATCTGGTGCGCCAGCAGGTGCGCCCCGGCTGTACCGGCTGGGCGCAGATCCATGGTCTGCGGGGCGACACCGACATTGCGGAGCGTATCCGCTATGATATCTGGTATATCGAAAACTGGACCGTGGCACTGGATATCAAGATCATCTTCCGCACGGTATTCGGCGGCAAGATGATCAACGACGAAAAATTACAGTGATCCCACTGGAAACCGGGTGAGAGTTATGAGCAAGACCGAACCGAAAGTTGCCATTGTGCATGACTGGCTGGTGACCTATGCCGGGGCGGACCGCGTGGTGGATTGTATGCACCATGTGTTTCCCAACGCGGTGATTTATACACTGGTCTATGATGAAAAAAAGATGCCAGCGTGGTTCAAGGACTATGACATCCGCACCACCTGGGTGCAGAAGCTGCCCTTTGCTACCAAGCTGTATAAAAGTCTGTTGCCGTTGATGCCCGGGGCGTTTGAGGCGCTGGACCTGTCGGAGTACGATCTGGTCCTGTCGTCGTCGTCGTCCTGCTCCAAGGGGGTCATCACACGGCCCGATGCGGTACATATCTGTTATTGCCATACGCCGATCCGGTATGTGTGGGATTTTTATTATACCTATCGGGACAATGCCAACTGGCTGGTACGGGCGGTGATGCCGCATCAGATGCACAAGATGCGCATTTGGGATAAATGTGCCGCTGATCGGGTGGACTATTTTATCGCCAATTCGCATTATATCGCCCAGCGCATCAAAAAATATTATCGCCGGGACAGCGATGTGATTTATCCTTGCTGCCATATCAATGAGGCTCCTTTCGTCAAGAAAGAGGACTTCTATCTGGTGGTAGGACGCCTGACTTGGTATAAGCGCATCGATCTGGCAGTGGCGGCCTGCACCAAGCTGGGCAAGCGGCTGGTGGTCATCGGCGGCGGCAGCGAGGAAGGAAAACTCAAATCCATTGCCGGTCCTACCATCGAATTCAAGGGTGGCGGTTTGAGCGACGAAGAGGTGCGCAGCTATTATCTGCGTGCCAAAGCGTTCCTCTTCCCCGGCGAGGAGGACTTCGGCATCACGCCGGTAGAAGCCCAATCGGCAGGAACGCCGGTGTTGGCCTATGGCCGGGGCGGCGCCTGCGAAACGGTGCTGCCGGGCAAGACCGGTTATTGGTTCCATGAGCAGACGGTTGAGAGCCTGATGCGCTGCATGGAACTGTTTGAACGGGACGGCGTGGCGTATACCAAAGAAGAAATTCGAGACCATAGCCGTTCTTTCAGCGAGGAACGGTTTGAAAACGAGCTGCGCGACTATTGCGCCCGTCGTATGGCAGACTGGAAACAGGAACTGCTGGACTGCTCCCACTGGGATAAGGAGGAACTGGATTGAACCCCATCGTCATCAACGGCACCGTGCTGTGCGATAATATTACCGGTATTCCGCGCTATGTGTACGAGACGGTTACCCGGTTGGACGCCTTGCTGGAAGGTACCGGCCTTGATGTGCGGATCGCCTACCGGGACGACGGGCGGCCCATCCATCTGCCTAAGCTGAAAAACATCCAGCTAGTTCCCCTGAAAGCCGTCAAGTACTTTTACAATATGGCGGTATTGCCGGCTTATCTGCGGCGCAACCATGCGTTTTTTGTGGGGTTGGCCAGTGATATGCTGATGACCCGCCGCAGCGTAGTGGTGCTGCACGATATTCGCCCGCTGGTCATGGATACAGACCGGGGCTTTTTCCGGTTTAAGTTCTGGGTACATTGCCTGTCTACCAAATGGTTTGCCCAAAAGGTGTATACCGTCAGTGAAGACCAACGCCGTCTGATTAGCAAAAAGCTCCGTATTCCCATGGACAAGATCGGTGTGACCTACAATGGGTGGGAGCATATGCGCAAGGTGGTCCCCGATGAGGGAATCTTTGACAAGCTGCCCGGGGTTACCAAAGGCGAATATTTTTATGCATTGGGAAGCCTCGCCAAGCACAAAAACTTCCAATGGATCCGCGAAGTGGCCCGTCGGAATCCTGACAAAACCTTTGTGGTGGCAGGCGGCAAGGACTTGCGGGCCTTCGGGGATGATACACAGGCGAAAGATACCGATAATGTGTTTTACCCCGGCTATGTCAGCGATGAGGAAAATGCGGCCCTGATGCAGCATTGCAAGCTGTTTTTGCACCCGGCCATTTTTGAAGGGTTTGGAATCCCGCCGCTGGAGGCGCTCTCGCTGGGGGCACCCATTGCGCTGGCACGGGCGAGCTGCCTGCCGGAACTCTACGGGGATACTGCCCGTTATTTTGATCCTTATGACTACGACGTAGATCTGGATGCATTGGCGGCTCAGCCGGTGGCGCCGCCGGATGCTGTACTCGAAAAATACAGCTGGGATAAAACAGCCGCCTTCTGGTTGGAACAGATTCAAAAATACGCGCAGGAATGACGGATATTTTCTGTACAGAATGTATTTTGCGCAAGGGAAAGAGGACAGGCAACCATGTGGATTCTGGCGTTTCCGGTGACCGCGCTCCTCGCGGGGGCCGCGGGAGTGGCACCGGCATGGCTGGCACACCGTAAAGCGTGCCGAAGGGATCTGGTCTGGGCGGTAGGTCTATGGCTGGCCGTCTGGCTGTTTTGCCTGTGTGCTTACCATCGCCCCGGACTGACGATTGGCTTTGATGCGTTCCGTCTGGCGGCTATGGCGGCGCTTACTTTGTGGGCAGGAGCTTGCACCGCAGGACTGCGGCTTTTGGGGCGCAAAGGGGCGCGGGCAGTGCTGCCGCTGCTGTTGGTGGTGGCGGTAGGCGCGGAGTTGTTTGTATGCAATATCGCCTATTTTAACACCCATAGTTATAAGCCCTTCCAGCTTATGGACTATCTGGACCCCAACATCAATGTGGGGCGGGGAAATGGGAGCTGGTCTTTGGACGAAAAACGCCCCTATCTCCGTTTTCTGGAGATCAACCAGCCCATCTACAACCTGCATCTGGACAATCTTACCAACGATGATCCGGACCCGCTCCATGCTGACAGCACCTTTACCTTTGATGTGGGCGCTACCGACGAGGCCAATGGCGCATTGAACGGCTTTGGCACGTGGGATGTGGCTGTACAGGCGGAGAGGACCCAAACCATCAGTCTGGACATGACCGGGCAGGTGGGGACGTTGACTCTCAAGGCGCATGCCTACGGCACCACCTATGCCCAGTACCCGCTGGCCTTTACCATTACAGGTATTACAGCCAACACGCCGCGCCCGCTGCAATGGTCGTGGCTTCGCATGTTGGCGATATGGCTGATACTGGGAGCTTTGTATCTGCTGCGTCCTCACAGTGGTTTGTGGCAGCGACGCTGGCTGGCCGGCAATCTGTGTGATCGCGGAGCAGCAGTTGTGTTGGGCGTGATCTTGGCAGCCTTTGTGGTCACCGTGCCTTTTTGGGAACCGACCAATTCTGGGCTGGCCACATCCTTCTATAATACTGCCAGCTGGGATGGGGAGAGTGCTATCACCTTTTCCTATCAACAGTATGGTGCGCTGGCGCACAGTTTGCTGAACGGGCGACTGGATTTGGAAGCGGATCCGCCCGCGGAATTGATCGCCATGGACAATCCTTATGACGCCACGGCTCGGGACGCGATGGGGCTGCAGGGCGTGCTATGGGATCATGTCTACTATCAGGGACGGTATTATGTTTATTTTGGCATCGTACCGTGTCTGTTGTTCCAACTGCCCTTTGAAGCCATTACCGGCATTCAGAACTTGGCGTGTGCCCCTTGTATGGTCATTTTGGGGCTGGTGTTCCTGCTTAGCTGCTTCGGCATTATGGGACAGGTCATCCGCCGGTGGTTCCCCGCGACGCCTACGGCTGCGTATCTGCTGTGTACCGCCGCGCTGGTTTTGGGTAGTCAGCTCTATGTGCTGCTGGAACGTCCTTTTATCTATGAATATGCCATTGTCTGTGGGGCGGCTTTGCTAATGCTGGGTCTGTGGCTGTGGCTGGCGGCTGCCGCTACACCCGTGGAGCACGGCGGTGTGCTGACATTGCGGCTGACGCTGGGAAGCTTGTGTGTGGCGTTGGTTGCGGGATGCCGCCCGCAGATGGAACTGTTTGCACTGCTGGCTTTGCCGATTTTCTGGCATCGATATGGAACCCAGCGTCGGCTTTTCAGCCGGGCCGGTGTGCGGGAGGCTGTGGCCTTTTTGCTGCCGGTTGTGTTGGTAGCCGCGGGGCTGATGTGGTACAACTATGCCCGCTTTGGCTCGCCCTTTGATTTCGGTGCCAACTATAATATCACCGGCAACGATATGACCAAACGCGGCTTCAATGTGGTGCGCATTGGTCCGGCGATTTTTACCAGCTTGTTGGATCCGCCGCGGTTGAGTGGTATCTTCCCGTATCTATCGGAAACGGAGGTACAGACCAACGCACTGATTCATACCATCAGTGAACGATTTGCCGGGGGAATGTTGGCTTCTACGCCTTTTACATGGGCGCTTTTGCTGCCGGTAGTTCCTTTGGCGCGGCGCAGCTTGCATCGTCGCCGGGGCGCGGCGGCAGTGGTTTATGGCTCTGTGGCGGCTATGCTGCTTATCACGGTAGTAGATTGCCAGATGGCCGGGGTTTTGTACCGATACCTAATGGATTATAGCCCCGTTTTGCTGCTGGGAGCGGCGCTGTGTTGGCTGTTGGCCGATACGGCACTGGCTCGCCGTGCCGAACAGGGGGAGACGCTGGCGGTTTCTCTGCTGCCCGTTTTGCGGATGGCCATGGTGGCTGCAGCGGCTTGGAGCGTTTTCTACCGGTTCAGTACCTTGTTTGCGATGGAACCGTGGCTGCGGGGATTGAATCCCTCGCTGTACTACACGGTCAACCGTTTGGTTCAATTCTGGATGTAAAGAAAAAGGGAGGACCCGTTTATGGATAAAATTGCTGTTTTGATCCCCTGTTATAATGAGGCAAAAACGGTAGAAAAGGTAGTGACCGATTTCCGGCGTGTGCTGCCGGAGGCAACAATTTATGTCTATGACAACAACTCCACCGACGGTACCGCAGAGTTGGCGGCAAAAGCCGGCGCCGTGGTACGGCACGAGTATCAGCAAGGCAAGGGCAACGTTATGCGGCGGATGTTCCGAGAGATCGAAGCCGAAGCCTATGTGCTGGTAGATGGCGATGACACCTATCCGGCGGAGGCAGCCCCCGAAATGGTGGCGGCGGTAACCCAGCGGCAGGCAGATATGGTGGTGGGGGACCGGCTTTCCAGCACCTACTACACCCAGAATAAACGTCCGTTTCACAACTTTGGCAACGACTTGGTACGCTTTTGCACCAACCATCTGTTCGGCGGCAAAATCAAGGACATCATGACTGGGTACCGCGCCTTCAGCTACCAGTTTGTCAAAACTTATCCGGTGCTCTCTCGAGGGTTTGAAATCGAGACCGAGATGACCATCCATGCTTTGCAGCGCAATATGCAGGTGGATAATGTGGTCATCGAATATCGGGACCGCCCGGAAGGATCGGAAAGTAAACTCAATACCTATTCCGACGGCTTCAAGGTGTTGGGAACGATTCTGCGCCTTTTCAAAAATTACCGGCCCTTCGCCTTCTTTGGGGTGTTGGCCGCTGTATTGGCCGTGTTGGGTGTTGCCTTTATGGTGCCGGTGCTCAACGAGTATTTCCACACCGGGCTGGTACCTCGTTTCCCCACGCTGATTGTTTGCTGCTTTGTTTTGGTGGCGGCCTTGCTGCTCTTTATCTCGGGGGTAATTCTCTCCAGCCAGTTGGCCAAAGACGCGCGGGACTTTGAATTTCAACTGCAAACCGTGCAGCATTGGCAGCGCACGGACGAAGAGTAAGAAGGAAGATCGTATTCTAGGAGGAAACCGTCATGTATGACTATCTGATTGTGGGGGCCGGGTTGTTTGGCGCGGTATTTGCCCACGAAGCAACGCAGGCGGGAAAGCGGTGCCTTGTCATCGACAAGCGGGACCATATCGCCGGTAATATCTATACCGAGAACATCGAGGGAATTGCTGTGCATCGCTACGGCGCGCATATTTTCCATACCAACAATAAGGAAGTGTGGGATTACGTCAACCGGTTTGCGGTGTTCAACCGATATACCAACTCTCCGGTGGCTAACTATAAGGGTGAGCTGTATAACATGCCCTTCAACATGAACACCTTCCATGCCATGTGGGGGGTCATCACGCCGGCACAGGCGCAGGCGAAAATCGAGGAGCAGCGCGCCGCCCACTATACGCCCAATCCCCAAAATTTGGAAGAACAGGCCATCAATCTGGTGGGCATGGATATCTACGAAAAGCTCATCAAAGGCTATACCGAAAAACAGTGGGGTCGGCCTTGTACGGCGCTGCCTGCCTTCATCATCAAGCGGCTGCCGGTGCGCTTTACCTTTGACAACAACTATTTCAATGCGCTGTATCAGGGCATTCCCAACGAGGGGTACACTGCACTGGTTGCCAACTTGCTGCAAGGCATCGAAGTGCGTCTCAACACCGACTATCTGGCCGATCGGGCGGAGCTGGATGCCTTGGCCCGCAAGGTGGTGTACACGGGGCCCATCGATGCCTATTTTGGCTATCAGCTGGGAGCTTTGCAGTATCGCAGCGTGCGGTTTGAAACCGAAACGTTGGATATGCCCAACTATCAAGGCAATGCCGTCGTGAACTATACGGATGCCGAGACGCCCTACACGCGCATTATCGAGCACAAACACTTTGTGTTCGGTTCCACCGAACCGGGTACCAAAACGGTAATCAGCCGAGAATATTCGGCGGAGTGGAAACCCGGCGATGAACCCTATTATCCCGTCAACGACGAGGCCAATGGGGCGTTGTATGCCCGGTACAAAGAACTGGCGGACGCACAGCCCCGTGTGTTGTTTGGCGGTCGTCTGGGTGAGTACAAATACTACGACATGGATCGTGTCATTGAGGTGGCGTTGGAACGAGTACGCGCCGAATTGGCCTAAGAACGAGCTTCATACAAAAAATACCGCAGAGCCGCTGCAAGGCGGAACTGCGGTATTTTTGACGGTAGGGGAGAAGGAGGCCGCCTTGCTTTTTCCCCGTTGATGGGCTATAATAATCTAGTATATCGCTGCGCCGCATGCAAGGTGCAGTGACTTGTGGGAAAGATAAAGGGAGAAATATTATGACCAAAATTGCCGCATCGATTCTCTCGGCAGATTTTGCCAATTTGCAGCAGGATTGCACCCGTCTGTTGAACGAAGGCGTGGACTTGCTGCACTTCGACGTGATGGATGGGCACTTCGTACCCAACATCAGCTACGGCGCGCCGGTATTGACCAGCCTGCATGCAGCCCTGCCCGACGTGTATTATGATGTTCACCTGATGATCAGCGACCCGGCACGGTACGCCGCTGATTTTGCCAAGGCGGGTGCCAACCTGATCACCTTCCATCTGGAGGCTGTTCCCAATACGGCGGAGGAGGTTATCGCTGCGATTCGGGCCACCGGCTGTCAGGTGGGATTGAGCATTCGTCCCGGCACCCCGGTAGAAGCGGCGTTCCCCTATCTAGACGTGGTGGATCTCATCCTTGTGATGAGCGTGGAACCGGGCTTTGGCGGTCAAAAATTCCTGCCGGCTACCCCGCAGCGGTTGGCTGCCTTGGATGCAGAGCGCAAACGTCGGGGCTGCACGACCTTGTTGGAGGTAGACGGCGGCATCAATGCCGAGACCGGTCCGCTTTGCGTACAGGCCGGTGCCGACTGGTTGGTGGCCGGTAATTCGTTGTTCCGCGCAGCGGACCCCACCGCCATGGTACGTCTGCTTCACGGCCAAGCCTGAACAAACCAAAGGAGAAGCCAAACCCCATGCCCAACCATATGAAAATTGAGCACAGCGAAAACTACGATTACTATCGTGACCTGCTGTGGTGTGCCGTCCCGCTGGCCGGGATGGCATGGTATTACTATGGCCCGCGTCCGGTGCTTTTGTTGTTGGCCGGATTGCTTACAGCCTATCTGTGTGACTGCGCGTTGGCACCGCTGCACGGGGCGGGGTATCATCCCCATGAACCGTCCAGCGAGTGCTTTGCGGCACTGATCGTTTTGATGATGCCGGCCACCGTGCCCTATGCGGTGGTGGTAGCAGCGGTCATTGCGGCCGTACTCGTCAAGGAAGCCTTCGGCGGTGAGGGACACTATCCCTTCCATCCGGCGGCGGTAGGCATGGCGGTGGCGGGAATCTCGTGGCCCGGCAGCGTATACAGCTATCCTACCCCCGGCAGTTGGCTGCCGGTGTTCGGCAGCATAACCGATGTGACGATGAACGAAGGAATGAACGCTACCCTGCGGGATGGCGGTCTGCCCAGTGCCAGCACGATGAATCTGTTGACCGGCAACGTGCCGGGCGGACTTGGAACCAGTGCCATTCTGGTTATTGTAGCTTGTGGTCTGTTTTTGTTGGTAAGGGGACATGTTAAGACCACCGTGTTGGTTCCGTTCCTGATTTTCTGCATTGGGTTGCCGTGGCTGTTGCCCCAGCTCAATGAGCTGCCTGTATTCAGCTGGCCCTGGGAATTTATCCGCCAGCGCATTTATCTGGAAAAATACGTCATTCTCTCGGGAACGGTGCTGTTTGGCGGCCTGTTCCTGATCTGTGAACCCGTTACTATGCCCAACCGCACCAGCAGCCGAATTTTGTATGGTGCAGCGCTGGGTATTGCCACCCATGCGTTCCGCGTGTTCAGCCCCTACGAAAGTGCAGTCTGTTTCGCACTGCTGATCGTGAGCGCCATCCCCGAATGGCTGGATTTGGTCAGCCACCGCACCGAGCGTATCCGCTTTATGAGGAAGGAGGAACGGCGCCTTGCCCAATTCACAAAACCGGAATAACCGCCGCAAGCAGCGTAAAGGGGAATCCGAAACGCTGATCATTCCCCATATTACCAAAGAAATGCTGGAAAAGGCCCGCACTATGGCGGAGAGCGGGGCATCCAGCGCCGAGATTGAGCAGGCCATTGCCCAGATGCAGGCTGCGCAGAACCGCACAACGCCCCCTCCTGCGCAGGAAACCACATCGGAAGGGGAACCACATCGGATCATTCCCACCAGTCGGCCTCGTTATACTGAGGAAGAACGCAAAGCTCTGTTGGAGCAGATGCAGCAAGAGCAGGAACAGAAGCAGGCGGAACGGCGTGCGGAAGCCACCCGTCGGACAGAACGTCAGGCTTGGAAGATTCCCACGCCGAAGGCACCCCGCGTATTGAACCGTCCAGCCGCCTCCGTGCGTCCGACGGAACCGGAAGCCGAACCGCCGAAAACGGAGGCACAGCCGCAGCCTTCTCAGCCCCAGCCTTCTCAGCCCCAGCCTTCTCAGCCGGTGGCAGAGGAGCCGACCCGGACGGTGACCCTGAACCAGCCTGCGGCGTCGGTGGAAGAACCTACCCGCACGATGGAACCGCCCCGCCCGGCAGCACCCAAGCCAGCGGCGAAGCAACCTGCCGTGTCCGAGACACCCTCGCAACCTGCCCCGGCGGCTGTGTCCAAACGGCAGGCAGGGCTGCTGCACAACCGTGCCGAGGCAGAGGCACGCCTCAAAGAAAAAATCCGCAGCGATCATATTTGGCTTTCCAACCCGGTGATGGTACGTGGTCTGGGCTTGGCGCCTGTGGTAGGGGCTGCGTTGGACGGCGAACGGGCGTTGATGCTCTGTTTGGCCTGTCTGCTGCTGATTACCTTTACCCGCGTTTTCGCCGTGGCGATCTGCCATCTCACCGGCAACCGCTTTCGGCCGGCGATTTATTGCTATACCGCAGCGGTTTTGTACATCCCTGTGTATACGTTGCTGTACAATCTATTCGGCAACGACCTGTCCATATTGGGCATCTATCTGCCGATTCTGGTGGCAGAGCCCGCAATTGTCAAACGAATGGAATTTACCGAACTGGAACCGGTTCGGGATGCACTCCGCCATGGCTTCAACAACGGTATTGGCATGTGCGTAGCGCTGCTGATCGTGGGTTGTCTGCGAGAGCTGTTGGGATCGGGTGCGCTGTTCGGCCATGCGGTTCTGAGCACGGCTCCGTTGCCTTTGGCCTCCCAGCCGGCAGGCGGATTTGTTCTGTTAGGTGTGATCGCTGCAGTGTGGTGTGCGGTCGCCAATGCCTACACCGACTATAAGCAGGAGGAGGTGCGCCGTCTGTATGCCGATCGCAAACATTGAGTGGTATCCCGTGCTGCGCGGCGCGCTGCAATTCATCAGCTATATGGGGCTGGCCATTTTTGCGGAAAACATTATTTTAGCCCGGGCACTGGGCGTTACCCGCTTACTGAAACTGGTCCCCGACCATAAGGCCCCGGTTTGGGATTTCGGACTGCCGCTGATTTTGGTCATGGGGCTGTCTGCCCCGCTGGGGTGGGCCGCGCACAATCTGCTGTTCCCGTGGCTGCGGAACTATCTGCCGGCATGGCTGCCGATTTCGGCCCTGCGGCCGCTGGTGTATCTCAGCTGCGGCAGTGCAGCGATGATTGTCACATGGCTGTTGCTCTTTTTGTTGCCCCGCCGTCACCGGCAGGCTTGTCACAGCCAGCTTACCCTGACAGGGTTCAGCACGGCGGTGCTGGGCACACTGCTGATTTGTGCCAACCAGAATTATACGATGCTGCAAAGCATTGCCTTTGGAATTGGCAGTGCCTTGGGCTATGTATTCATTATCTTTGTCGTGCGGGAAGGCCGTCGCCGTCTGCGCAGTAAAGACGTACCGGCAATCTTTCAGGGCTTGCCCAGTTCTTTGATTTACATCGGCATCTTGTCGCTGGCCATCTACGGGCTGGTGGGACATGCCGTCGTTCTGTAGGAGGCTTTTGCTATGGCTCTGCCATGTTTTGTCGCTGCCGATATTCTGCTCCCCGCGGCAGGTACGCCGCTGGACCCGTGGGCCTGCATTGCGGTAGACCAGTTTACCTCGCAGCCGGAATACTGGCAGCGTGCCGAGGCTCTCGCACAGGGAAAGCCCAGCACACTGCATATCGTTTTGCCCGAGGCGTATCTGGGCACTCCGCAGGAGGCAGACCGTCTGGAGAGCATCCGCCATACAATGGAAAACTACCGTGCCGAGGTCTTGACCCGGCAGGTACACGGCTATGTGTATGTGGAGCGCACCCAGATGGATGGCAGCATCCGGCAGGGCTTGGTAGGCGCAGTGGATCTGGAGGCCTATGACTATGCCTCCGGAACCAAACCGGCGATTCGCCCCAGCGAAAGTACGGTGGTGGAACGCATCCCACCGCGCTTGAAAGTGCGGCGTGGCGCGTTGTTGGAAACACCGCATGTGATGATGTTGGCAGACGATTCAAGCAAGACGCTTATTGAACCCATCGGTCTGCAAAAGGAGAAGCTGCCGCTTTTGTATGATGGGGAACTTATGCTGGGGGGCGGTCATCTTCGCGGCTGGGCCGTAGAAGATCCTGTGTACATTGCCCAGATTGACGCAGCCTTGGCAGCCTTGGCGGACCAAGCTGCCTTTGACCGCCGTTGGCCTGCCGCTGCGGGGCAAACACCCATGGTATTGGCGGTAGGGGATGGCAACCACAGTCTGGCTACGGCCAAAGCCTATTGGGAAGAACTGAAACCCACACTCACCGAGGAAGAACGGCAGCATCATCCGGCGCGCTGGTGTTTGGCGGAAGTCTGCAACGTCCACAGCCCGGCCATTGAGATTGAACCCATCCACCGGGTGGTATTTGGCGTTTCGGCGCAGGAGTTGTATGAGGCGTTGGACCGTTGGGATCAGGCGCAGGGCCGCCGTACCGAGCCGTCTGCCCAGCGTTGTAAGCTGGCCGACCGGCAGGGAGAAATCGAAGTGGCGCTGCAAAATCCGCCGGCGCCGCTGACGGTAGGCAGCGTGGAAGCCTTCTTAGAGGAATGGCTGCCTCAGCATCCCCAAGCGCATGTGGATTATATTCATGGCGCTTCCACCGCGTTGTCCTTGGCTGCCCGCCCCGGAACGCCCACCACAGCCATTTTGCTGCCGGATTTTGCGAAAGCAGATTTGTTCCGCGGTGTGGTGCTGGGTGGTGTGCTGCCGCGCAAGACCTTTAGCATGGGCCACGCAGAGGAAAAACGGTATTATAATGAATGCCGAGTCATCGGCTGAAGAATTCAGGTGAAGTATGGAAAAAACTGCACAGAATACATCCGGCGCGCCGCGCCGTCGCCGTCGTCGCCGGGGTTCCGGTTCGGGGGCGGCGCAGGCAGCTTCCACCCAGCAGGAAACCACCAAGACGACCCAACAGGCTACCCCGGCTAAATCTTCCCGCGGTCAAACGCCGCGGAAAGAGGGAAAGGAATCGCCTAGCAATAGTCGCAACCGTCACCGCGGTTCGCAAAGCGAGCCGGCACCGCAACAACCGGCGAGCCGCCGCAATCGAGGCGGGGCACAGGCTCCCAATCGGGAGGCAGCCCACAACGCCAAACCGGCCCAGAAGCCTGCCCGTCCGCGGCATACAGCCGAGGAGGAGCCGGGGCTGGAATTGATTGCTCGCCGCCCGCCGAAGCAGAAATTTGCCAATTTTGAGGAATATTTGGCGGCCCATGGCGGCATGACAGTACCGCTGCCGGAGGAAACCCCGGTGGAGGACGGAACGGCTGCCTTGTCGGACGGAGTGACGGAATGACCCCGGCATTGGCAGCGGCGCTGCGTTGTCCTGTGTGTGGCGGACCGTTGCTGTTGGTGGGGCGCACGCTGCGGTGTCCCAAGGCGCACAGCTTTGATTTGGCCAAAGAAGGCTACGCCAATTTGTTGGCGATTCAGAAAAAGCATGCGGTAGACCCCGGCGACGGCAAAGAGATGGTCCGTGCCCGCCGCGCCTTTCTGGCCGCGGGACACTATGCGCCGTTGATGCAGGCGCTGGCGGCACTGGCTGCGGAACTGCCGCATACCCACATCGTGGATGCGGGGTGCGGGGAAGGCAGCTATGACCGGTATCTCTGTGATGCGTTGGGGGAGATGCAGTTGGTGGGATTCGATCTTTCCAAAGAAGCCGTGCGGTTGGCCGCAAAACGAGTCCCTGAAGCGGCCTTCTGCGTAGGAGGCAGCTTCAGCGCACCGGTACGGGACGGCTGGGCGGACCTTCTGCTCAACATTTTTTCCCCTTTTGCGGGGGCGGAATTTCACCGCATGCTGCGTCCCGGCGGACATCTGATCTACGCGGTTCCCACTGCGCGGCATCTGTACGGTCTTAAGGAAGTGCTCTATACCACGCCTTATGAAAATGAGGTCAAGCAGACAGCCTACGACGGCTTTGCTTTTGCGGAAGAACGGCAGGCGACGGCGACCCTAACTTTACAGGGAGAGAGTGTTCAGCAGCTCTTTGCCATGACGCCCTACTACTGGAATACACCTGCGGACGGCGCTGCCCGTTTGGCGGCCTGCGATACTTTGACGACGGAGATCGGTTTTCGATACCTTGTCTATCGCAAAGAAGCCTGATAAAATCAAAAGGTCCTCTGCCTTAGGGCAGGGGACCTTTTTGGTTACAGATCGTCAGCGTCCTGTGTGGGGGTCTCGTACTGGTTTTCACTGGGGACACCGGTCCAGCTACCCAGCGGGTCCTGATGACTGGAAAGTTCCTCTTCGGGCGGCATCGGCGGCACGGCCTGCAGGGAATCCGGCTGATTACGGGGACCATGTTTGGCGTGGTTCATAGCCACTGTGCGGCGAGAGGCGGTGCCGGTCTCGGGTTCTTCCCGGTAGGCAGCATCCGTCACTTCGCCCAGATCAGTCCAGAAGGTATCGCGCTCATCCTCAGCGCCTCGGGGCCCAAACGGTTCATGCAACATAACTACAACCTCCTTGTGGTATACAGGCGGGCTATATGGCCCACACTATACCATAGATTTTGACACAAAGAGGTGTTGTTTATGCGTTCACGCGGCGCTGTTTTTTGGTATAGTTTAGGGTTGACCCTGCTGTTGCTGCTGCCTATGATCGGGGTGACTTTCTTTTTCGTGAACCAGCGCCAGCAGCAGGAGGAACTGCGGCAGGCGGCAGCGGAGCGCGGCGGACTGCCCATCGAACAAGGGGCGCAGGATACGTGGCGGGTGCTATTGGTGGTCCAGCAGGAAGAACCCGGTTTTGTATTGGCGCGGGTAGATGGTCCTGCACAAAGGGTCACCCTCTGCGCGCTGCCGGGCACATTGCAGGTACAGGCTCCGGCTGGAACCACCACCTTGGCAGACTGTACACTTACAGCGGGGCCGGGGCGAGCCGCCCAACTGCTGACACAGACGGTGGCTACCGGTGAAACGGCCATGCCTACCCTTTACTATCTGGCAGCCACGCCGGATTGTTGGGCGTCCTGCGCAGGCGAGGAAGCCGTGGCACGATTGGATACAGCAGCGCTGCTCACCAAGGCCCAGCGGGAAAGCATTGGGTATGGGGAGGATTCGGTGGCCGAGGCCAGCGCACAGGAAGCCGCGGAACTGATCGATCAACTTCAGTCCTGTTTGGAAGCACCGGAAAAGAAAGCGGATGTAAGGGCGGCTGTGTGGGAAGCCTTTGCACGGCAAAATGCTGGGCTGTTGGAATCTTTGCCTGAAGGGTGGCGAACATACAGCGCACGCACTTTAACAGATTTGCTGGCCACCGATTTGGCCGGGCTGGAGGCGACCCTTCGCTACGTGAGTAAGCAGCCCGGTTTGACGGTGGAATACCGTTCGGTGGCTGTGCAGACCGCCGGTAGGGAAGTGACGCTGACCGAGGACGGAGCCCAATTCTTGTGTACACTGCTGCAATAAAAAAGTGAGCCGGTTATGCGCGGGGGCCTATTTGCTCAGGCACTGCACAACAAAGTTCGCCCGGTCGTCAAGGCGGTTCAAACACAGGAAGCTATGACCGCCTTGTTGCGGTAAGCATCGGGGTAAGGCCCGATGGCGTGTTGGGGACCCGGCGGACAAGGCTGCGGGGCTGGGGCCAGCGCCGATAATACAAAAGCCCCGATATTCTTGCGGAATACCGGGGCTTGCGCTGTCAGATGGCACGTTGCGTCGTCATGCCGTTGCAGCGATAGAAAGTTTGTATGGTATCGGTTCGGGTGGGGCCAAAAGCGTCTTTATCGTAGAACGCTTTTAGTGGGCAGCGGTCTTTTCGCTGTCTTTTTCACTGGCGGCATAGACGCGCAGCGAATTCACAACAATGATAACACCCAAGGCGATGAGCAGAATAGCTAAAATCAACTGCAGACCCTGCATCAAGAAGGTGGCACTGCCTGCGGTGTATGCCTGAACGCAGCCGGCCAGAATCTGGACCAGCGCGGTGAAGGTCACACAGAGCATGATGACCAGCGGCGGGAAGAGCATCTTGTTGCTGCGGCCGGTTACTTTCAGGAAAACGCAGAGCGTCACCAGCACCAGCGCGCTGAGCAACTGGTTCGCAGAGCCGAAGAGCGGCCAGATGTTGCTGTATCCGATCTTGGCCAGAATGTAACCGAAGAGCAGCGTGATGATGGTGGAGAAGTAGGTGTTGCAGAACAGCTTCCGCCAACCTTCGGCGTGTTCCATATCGTCCACGCTGAACAGTTCCTGAAAACTCATACGGCCGATACGGGCCACGGCGTCCAGACTGGTCAGTGCCAGCGCCGAAACACACATCGTCATAAAGACGGTGGCAGCATAGACGGGCACGCCGAACATTTCAAAGAAACCGGCTACACCGTTGCTGAACACTTGGAAGGGGGTGCCGGCGGCAGGGGTGCCGTCCGCCGCAGCGGAAGCACCGGCCACACACAGAGCCAGTACAGCCAACAGGCTTTCCAGCACCATGGCGCCGTACCCCACCTTGAGCATGTCTTTTTCGTTCTCCACCGTTTTGGAGGACGTGCCGGAGGATACCAAACTATGGAAACCGGACACGGCACCGCAGGCCACCGTAACGAAGAGGATGGGGAAAAGACTGCCGCTGATCAGGCTGCCGTTTTCCCCCTTGACCACGTTCCAAGCGGTAAACGCGTGGAGATTCATGGTGGGGTGAGCCACCAGCAGACCGATGGCCGCGCCGGCAATCATAGCAATGAACATAAAGGTAGTCATGTAGTCCCGGGGCTGTTTGAGCAGCCACATGGGCAGGACTGCCGCGAAGAAGATATAAATAAAGGTAATATAGATCCAGCCTTCTTTGGCGAGGATGATCGGGAAGTTCGAGCCAATGAGGAAGGAGAGCACGATAAAGACAATGCCCAGTACCGCTTCCTTCCAACCGTCAAAGTTGAACTTTTTCTGGATCAGGCCGAACACCACGGCAAAGACCATAAACATGATGGAAACCATGCCGGCGGCGCCGTTGGTAGTGGCCGCCGCAGCCAGCGAGGTGACCCCGTCGGTGGTGGTGTAGGCATTAAAGGTGTCGGCTACCATGTCGGCAAAGGCTGCGATGACCAGCAGGGTGAACAGCCAGCAGAACAGCAAGAACAAGCGGCGGCCCAATTTGCCGATGTATTTCTCGATCAGCATGCCCATGGATTTGCCGTCGTTCTTGACGCTGGCATACAGCGCGCCGAAGTCAGTCACCGCACCGAAAAAGATGCCGCCCAGCAGCACCCAGAGCAACACCGGCAGCCAACCGAACGCCGCAGCCTGAATGGCACCGGTGACGGGGCCTGCACCCGCGATGGACGAGAACTGATGGCTGAACACGGTCCAGCCGTTGGTGGGTACGTAGTCTTTGCCATCTTCCAGCCGCACAGCAGGAGTTTTGGCGTTGGGGTCAATGCCCCACGATTTGGCGATCCAGCGACCATATCCGGCGTACGCACATACCAGACAGACCGCTGCGATCAAGACGATCACAAGCGTATTCATGATTCTTACTCCCTCTTTCTTACAACAGATTTACAATCGCTTGCTTCATTACTTTAGCGCGCTGATGTGCGCATGTCAACAATTTGTTAATATTTTGTCGGAATGACAAATATTTGTGAAAAAAGTAGAAAATATATGGACTGTTTTGTGTAAGCTGCGGCATTGACAACAAGGGGGTCAGTGGATAGTATAAAGAAAAACGGGCGGTATCGTACCGTGCCTATGAAAATTGGGAGGGATATCATGAAACAATGGCTCAAAGATGCGGTTTTTTATGAAATCTATCCGCAGAGCTTCCGGGACAGCAACGGCGACGGCATTGGCGATCTGCCGGGCATTGTTTCCAAGTTGGATTACATCAAAACGTTGGGGTGCAATGCCCTGTGGATCAATCCCTGTTTTGATTCGCCATTCAAAGATGCGGGCTACGACGTGCGGGATTATAAAAAGATCGCCCCTCGCTATGGCACCAATGAGGATGCAGCCCAGTTGTTCCGTGCGGCCCACGAGAAGGGAATCCATGTGCTGTTGGATCTGGTGCCGGGCCATACCAGTGAGGAACACCCTTGGTTTCAGGCCAGTTGTAAGGCGGAGAAGAATGAGTATTGGGGACGTTATGTTTGGACCGACCACTGCTTTGCCAGCGGTGACGGGATGCCCTTTATTGGCGGCGAAACGGAGCGCAACGGAACCTATATTCTGAATTTCTTTAAATGCCAGCCGGCGCTGAACTATGGGTACGGCAAGATCCATGAACCTTGGCAGCAGCCTACCGATGCACCGGACTGCAAAGCGACGGTGGAGGCCATCAAGGACGTGATGCGGTTCTGGCTGGCAATGGGCTGCGATGGGTTCCGAGTGGATATGGCATCCAGTTTGGTAAAGAACGACACGCACCACAAAAAATATACCTGTGCAATCTGGCGGGACATTGCGGCGATGCTGCAGAAAGAATATCCGCAGGCAGTGCTGATCAGCGAATGGAATGGTCCGCGGATGGCGCTGAAGAATGGTTTTGACATGGATTTCATGCTCAGCCAGACCGGTAATGGATACGATTGGCTGATGCGCGCCTACGACGGCACCATGGACTCTGACCCGCACAACATTGGCAAGGCCTACTTTTGTAAGGATTCCGGCACCGGTATCGATAAGTTCTTGGACGACTGGCTGCCCAGTTATAAGGCGACCCATAAGGATGGTCTATATTGCCTGATTACCTGCAACCATGATACCATCCGTCCCTCGGCAGGATTGACCACCGAAGAGCTGCGTATCGCTTACGCTATGCTGTTTACTATGCCCGGCGCCCCGTTTTTGTATTATGGGGACGAGATTGGCATGCGGTACCAGAAGCTGCCCACCAAGGAGGGCGGTTACTTCCGCACCGGTTCCCGCACCCCCATGCAGTGGACGCAGGGGAAGAATCTGGGCTTTTCCGAGGCGGAACCGGAAGCGTTGTATCTGCCGGTGGACCCGTCGCCGGATGCGCCCACGGTGGAAGCCCAGCAGGCGGACCCGAATAGCTTGTGGCATACGGTACAGGCACTGCTGACTTTCCGCCATGCCCACCGTGATTTGGATTCCGACGCTCCCTTCAAGGTGTTGTTCGCCCCGAAGGCGAAGGGAGATTACCGGCCCTTTGCATGGCGCCGCGGTTCGTTGATTTGTGCAGTCAACCCGGCGGGTGCCGCGGCGGACCTGCCGCTGAAATTGTCGGCGGATGCACGGCCCCTCTTTGTCATTGGTACTGCGCAGGTACGGGATGGCATGTTGGTGCTGGGACCGCAGAGCTTTGCCGTAGTGGGTTGATTTCCCGTTTCAAACAAATACAAACGTCCCCGACCAAAATGGTCGGGGACGTTTTTTACTCGGTTACAGCGTTTTCAGAAGGACTTCCTCCAGCGGGCGCTTGGGAACACAGTAGTCCCGGGCATCATCCAGATAGTATTTGGTATCGCCGTTCTGGGCGGTGACCAGATGGCTCTGGTGGCTGGGATAGCCAAATGCTACCATATACCGCAGCTTTACGCCCTCAGGCAGCGCCAGCAGCTTGCTCAGCGCCGGGCGGTCGATGGAACCCATCATGCAGCTTCCCACTCCATGGGCCCAAGCGGCGGCAGTCATATTGCCCATGGCAAGCCCGACATCAGTATCGCTGCAGCCGGGAATGCGCTCATCCTGCAGTACTGCAACGAAAGCTACCGGCTGCTCGTCAGGTTTGGGCGTACCCTGCTCAGGGGGCAAGCTGGCCGCCCAGTGTACCAACGGCTGCACCGCCGTTACAGCCTCAGGGCTTTGCACAATCATATACTTCAGGGTCTGGCGATTGTTGCCGCAGCTGGCAATGCGGGCCGCCTCTACCGCTTCGGTCAAAATTTCCTGCGCGACGGGACGCTGCTCGAAGCGGCGATAGGTGCGCAAGGTCCGCAAAAATTCCATCATATCCACAGTGGATCACATCCTTTGTCTATACGTTTTTTTCATTATACCAGTTGTGCTTTTATTTATCAACGACTGTCGAAGTGCGGCCAATCCCCACCGCAGCAGAAGCAATCTTTTTCCAACTGTTGCAGCCGCATATGCCGTCTGCAGTTAGTGAAAAATCCTTCTGGATCGCTTTCAGCGCGCTTTCGGTGGCGGAACCAAAGATGCCATCCAGTGAGCCGCTGGGATAGCCCAGTGCGTTAAGTGCATCTTGTAAGATCAGCACATAGGTGTTGCGGCTGCCGCGGCGTACCGTGGGGTAGCCTGCCGTGGTATTGGGGCAGGCGGGGGTACCGTAGCGCCGGTCGAAGTGTACCCAAGTGGGCGTCATGGAAAGCGGCTCCACATACCCCCAGGCGCCGGTGGCCACAGCGGTGTTGTAGATCTTGCGCCGTGCCGTACTGCTCAAACTTTGCCCCACGTCAAAGGCGACACCGGCGTAATGCTGGCTGGTGGTGCCGTGACTACCCTCCCAAATGCGTTTGAAAGCATACCCCACCGGGATGCCGCTGCCATAGTTGCGGCGGGTCAGGTTCCACGCTTCCATGGCCGCCACCGTCGTCCATAACACGTTGGCTTTGCTGGAACCACGGAATTCCCGTACCCGCAGCGTGGTGCCGGAGCTGTAAGGCATAGGATCGTTTTCGCCGAGGGTATAGGTGTAAAACTTGTTGGTGTAGGAATCGTATACAAATACTTTTGCCATTGTCTCAACCCTCCTGCATGCCCCGACAGGTACTGCACAGTGCCTGCGCTGCCTGTTGTAAGCTCTCCCAAGTATCGGCGTCTACCACACCCAGTGTGGGCAGACCGGCGGTCAGTTGGTAACTCTCTAAGGCGTCTTGTGTGGCGGCGTCCAGTTCACCGGTTTCCGGAACAAAGTTGTATCCCTGATCTACCGTGGCGATTAGATTCAACCAGTGCTGCACCTGCAATACCGCCGGACCGGAACTGCCCAAAGCTAGGCCGGAAGCCGGCCAAATCCCGGCGGGTTCTGGGGCAGCGGCTGCCGGGTTGACCTCTGCCAGTGCTTGTGCAGCCTGCTTAAACACCGACCAGTTGGCAGCGGTGACGGCGCCGGTCTCGGGGAGTCCAAAATAGCGTTGGGCACTGCGCACGGCGATTTCCAGATTGGATGTGAACTCCGAAGTGGGAATGTCGCTGCCTAAAAAGTTGATTTCCGGGATCCATCGGCTCAAGAATAAGAGCAGACGGCTCAGACGAGCGACACTGGTACCACTGTCGCCTACCTCTAAAGTGGTGGACGGTGCAGGCAGGGAAGCGGTTCGCACGACGGGGCCGCTGGTTTGCAGTTGCTGGGCGGCGTTGTACAGACTGTTCCAGGTCAGTTGCCCCACTACGCCGTCTACCGTCAACCCTGCCCGCGCTTGCCATGCTTTGACGGCGCGGGTAGTGGCAGCACCAAAGACGCCATCCACGGTGACCGAAGGAATATCGCTGTAATAGGCAGAAAGCCGGCGGATATAGTACTGCACCGCCCGTACTGCAGTGCCGCGGCTGCCCTCCCGCACGGTGCTGGTAAATTGGCCGGGCGCAATGTTCGGGTCTACAATTTCATTGGCTACCGCCAGTGCTACTTCGTTTAATTTATTCCAAGTGGCGCGGCCTACCAAACCGTCTGCCGTTAGGCCGAATAGGTTCTGAAAAGCAGTGACGGCTTTCTCGGTGGCAGGGCCGAAGCTGCCGTCTACACTGACAGCCGAAAGCGCTGTATAGTTGTCGGCTGCCAACCGCAGCCAGAACTGCACAAGACGCACTTCCATACCGGTATCCCCCCGGCGCAGCACCGTGCCGGGCCAAGCCGTGCCGCCCAGATCGCTCTGCATATCCAACCAGGCGGCATACAGGGCATCCCACGTGGCCTGCCCGACCACACCGTCTGCGGTCAATCCCTGTTCCTGTTGGAAAATTTTCACGGCCCGCTCGGTGGCGGCGCCAAAGTTCCCATCTACTGTCAGGTTGGGCAAAGCGCTGTTGAACTGCGCCAATTCCGAAAGCCAGAACTGCACCTGTTCCACGTCGCTGCCGGTAGAACCGCGGCGCAGCACCGTGCCGGGCCAACCGCCGGTGCTCTCGGTACCAGTGGCGGTCTCGCCTTCGCTGGTCAGTTCGGCCAGATCCTTAACACTGACGTAGATGTAGCTGACTTTATACCACGTAGCCTTGCCCACCAGACCGTCGGCCGTCAAGCTGAATTGCTTCTGGAAATTTTTTACGCACTGTTCGGTGGCGGCGTCAAACGTACCGGTGACTTCGGGCTTGCCGAAAGAGGGGTAGTCCTTGGCAATGCGGGAAAGCTGCCGCTGTAAGATGCTGACACTGGTGCCGGTAGATCCTCGCTTTAGGGTGACGCCCGGCCAGCTGGAAGGGATGGAAGCAATATTGTTGGTGGTTACTAGTTGAACCCGGTCGCCGTAATAGTAGCGCAGGATCTGCAAAGCGTTTTTTCCCTCGTTGGCACGATCTACGGTGCCCCACTGCTTCATGCCGGGACAGGTTACCGTTTTGCCGTCGCAATATTCGGTGAAGTAGGGCTCTTGGTCGCCGGAACGGCGAACGTAGGTGTTAAACAGCTCTGCGGTAAGGCGTTCCATTACAGCAAAAACCGTGCGGCCTTCCACGTAGGCTTGGTCATAGCCCGGCGAACCGGTGATGTTAAAGGAGTACCCGCGGCTGGGATACCATTCGGTCCAGATGCGGTTGAGGGCCAGACTGATTTGCGCCAAAATGTTTGCGCGGAGGGCCTCTTCCGGCCAAGTGGGGTAGACTTCGCTGGAGGCTACGTTGGCGATATATTCCTGAAAGCCTACGGTTACATTGCTGACATTGGCGGAAGGTTTGCCCAGATGCACGGTGATTTTCTTCGGGATCACCACCTCGGTCAGCACACGGGCATTGGGATTTTCTTCTGGAGTGGGGCCGCTGCCGCCGCCTCCAGCAAAAAGAGCGTGGGGAGGAATGGTGATAACCTCGCCGTTTTGTTCTTCGCTGCGGATGTCCGCCAAGGAAGGATTGTCGGCGGTGGCGGCAGGCAAAAAGTTCAGGCGGGCCACCGTTTGCTGGCCGTCAAAAATCTGCACACCGTCCAAGATTTGTGTTTGCCAACCATCTGCTTGTGCCGTCAGGCGGTAGACGGAATAGGGCCGCACGGTTTGGTTGTTCTCATCCAGACTGTAAGAAGCGTCCGGGGCGGGAAGAAAAAGCGCTTCGCTGGCACCGGATGCATCGGTGGCAAGGCGCGCTACCACTGCGCCCGATTCGTCCAGTACCGCCAACTGCACGCCGGGCAGAGGCGCCGCCTGTCCGGCGACTGAAGCGTATACAAGTAAGGTTCCATTGGGCATACAAAAAACACCTCCTGCCCACAGGCTATGCTGCGATAGGGCAGAAGGTGATGCAAAAGAAAAAGAGAAGCTTAATAGCCGTACGCCAAAGCGCCGCCATCTACGGCAAAATCCTGACCGGTGATGTAGGCAGCTCCGGGACCACAAAGGAAGCAGGCCATGGCGCCCAGATCACGGGTGTCGCCATAAGCGTGCAGCGGCATGCGGTTCAAGATTTTTTGCTCGCGTTCCGGGTCCACAATGGCTTCGGTCATCTTGCTGCGGAACCAGCCGGGTGCGATGCTGTTAACACAGATATTGTCCTGTGCCCATTCCACCGCCAAACCACGGGTCAAAGCCAGTACGGCGCCCTTGCTGGTGCAGTAGGGGATGACCAGAGAAAAGCCCAGATGCGCACTCATGCTGGTGATGTTGATGATGCGTCCGCGGTCGGCCGACTTCTTCAGGTAGGGATAGCAGAGCTGGCTCATGCGGAATACATATTTGACATTCACATCCATGATATGATCGAATTGATCCATGGGGAAGTCCTCGGCGCGGCACTTGTAGGAGGCGCCGGCGTTATTCACAAGGAAGTCGATGCAACCGCCGTTGTCGGCAGCGATCTGCGCGATCAGCGTCTGCATGGCGGCGTCATCCCCGATGTCGCCTTTCACATGGCGCACGCCCGGCGCGCTTTCTCCAACGCCTTCCTTCGGGGCGCCGGTACGGCTGATGTTATAGACCGTGGCGCCGTTTTCGGCCAGAACATTGGCGATCTGGAAACCAATGCCGCTGCTGCCGCCTGTGACAATACCGACCTTGCCGCTTAATGATGCCATATGATATACCTCCCAATAAAAGTTTGTTTTCAGAAAAAGGTTTTTGTTGTATAATACTTTTTAGTAAGAGCAGGATAGTGGACCTGCACCAAAATTTATGCGATGAGGGAAAAACAGTGGACAAAAAAGTTACCATCCGCGACGTGGCGGCCAAAGCAGGTGTCTCGATCAGTTCCGTTCATTTCGCATTGAATGGACAGTCCGGCGTTAGCGAGGAGACCCGCAGCAGGATTCGCCGTGTGGCGCAGGAAATGGGGTATCAGCCCAATCCGTTGGCCTCCAACCTCAAGCGCCGTACCCAGCGCATTGCCATCTTGCTGCCCAGTGATGAAGGGGAAGGGCAGTACTATTACCAGACCATGTGGTTTGGCGTTCGGGATTACATTGCTAAAGCCAACGTTAAACTGGACCCGGTGGAATTGCCCTTCTCGGATCACAATAAGATAGAGCGATTTCAGCAGATGGCAGCTTTGGCGGAAACCGGCGAACTGCATGGGATTTTAACGGTAGGTCATATAGACGAAGCCGAAACCGAAGCCGGGTGGCGTGCGGTGATGGCCAAGGACATTCCCGTGGTCAGTATCGGCTCCGATCTGATGCGCTGCCATTGCTTGTGCTGCATCCAGCCGGAATATGATGTAATAGGCCGTACCATGGCACAGCTTATTACCGACCACATTCCGCCTTTCGGCAGCATTCTGCTTTGCGCCGGCAACCCCAAATGGGCGGCACACACCTTGGTCGTGCGGGGGTTTGAGGATTACATGCGAGAAAACGGCTGCGAAAACCTTGTCTACCGGGACAACTCCTGGCTGATCAGCCAGAAAAACTACGAAAAAATCTTTGAAAAATTGTCCCGCCCGGATATTGCAGCCGCTTGTTGTGTTTACTCGCAAGGTACGGTCATGTTGGGACAGGCTTTGGAGGAAAGCCGTAAGGCATCCCGCATTTATGCTGTCGGTTCCGACCTACCGGAAACCACAGCAGATCGGATTCGACGCGGCGTCATCAACATTGCCATCCAGAAAAATCCCTATGCCCAAGGGTATGTGGGCATCCGCTATCTGGTAGAATATCTTTCTTCCGGTAAAATCCCGGAGGAAGACCGCATCTATGTGGGCAGCGAGGTAGTGCTGAAAAGCAACTTGATGATGTATGAAAACGAACACTACCGGTATCTGTTGCAGTGACGGGGGTTATTTCCCGTATTCCTGACAGATGTAGTTGTGGCAGGCCGACTCGATCAGAGGCCAATCCAGTTCTACGCCGATTCCTGACGCATTGGGTACGTGGATGATGCCGTTTTCGTCGATGGGCAAGTCGCCTTTCATGGGAAGGCGATAGTTGTCCTCCGGCACAAAATATTCGAAATATTCGCAGTTCTTGATCGCGCAACTGACGTGAAGGTTGACGATATCCATATAATTCATGGTAGTCGTATGGATTTCGCAGTTCAAACCAAAGCCTTCCGCCATGTGCGCGATTTTTAGTGTGCCGGTCACGCCGTCCTTCCAGCTTACGTCGGCACGGACGATGTCGGCAGCCCGCTGGGCGATGACCTGCGCGACACCCCAATGGCAGCCGCGGGTGGTTTCGGTGGCGGCGATGGGAATATCCAGCACACGGCAAAGCTCGGTGTACTTATACAGCTCGAAATCCCGGAAGGGCTCTTCGAACCATTTGTAGTTCAGCTTTTCAAGCTGACGTCCTACACGGATGGCCTCGTCCAAGGTGTAGTCGCCTACGGGATCGGTCATCAACACGTAATCGTCGCCCACGGCCTCCCGCACGGCGGCGTGAACCTTCATGTCGAATTCGACAGGGCCTGCCGGATGAGCTTTGTAGCCTTTGATGCCCTTGCTCTTGTAGTAAAGGGCTTCTTTTACATAATCTTCCACCGTGGGAAGGAAGTTGCTGCTGGCATAGACGGGCAGACTGTCACGGTAGGCGCCAATATACTTATAAAGAGGCAACCCGGCTTCTTTGGCGCAAATATCCCACAGGGCAACATCTACCGGGCCGGGCAGGAATACCGGGAAGAATGCTTCGTGCCGGTCGATGACCCACAGCGCTTGGAAAATGGCTTCGCGGTCGTGGGGGTCCCGGCCAAGAACGACGGGGGCGATGGTCTCTTGCAGATACGATTCGCTGACAGCACCGCTGCGTGCAGCCATGCAGGTTGCCACGCCTTCGATGCCGGTGTCGGTCGTCAACTTGATGACCAGCACATCCCAGCCCATCTTGGCACCGCCTTGACGGCGTTCGTCGAACAGGCATTTGCCGCGTTCGACCCACCAGCTTTCAAATTTTGTGACGATCATAAGGTGAATCCCTTCCTTTATGTGATGCTTTTATGACATTTTTTAAATTTTTGACGAACAAAGGAATAAAAAACGTTTTTCTTAATTTTAGCAATTCGACAAGGAAGTGTCAATATTCTTTTGGTGTTTGGCTTTTGAATTGGCAAGGTTAATAAAAGCCGCCATGCTGATTTGTGGAAAAATGACTAAATTTAAAACTAAACAGAGGAAAAACAATAAACATATTTGACAAAAGAAAGGAACGGTGCTATGATTGACTCAACAAAAGAAAAACGTTTTGGTAGCGCATGCTCCTTTTTGTAGCACCAACGAAAACGGTTTTCTGAATTGCGGATATTCAATTTAAAGGGAGGCAAACACAATGAAGAAAAAGAGAATTTTGGCGGCGGCAATGGCGACCTGCATGACGGTTGCTTTGGCGGGCTGCGGCGGAAGCGCCACTTCTACCTCGTCCGGGGCTACGTCCACCGAAACGGCTGAGACTTCTTCCGAAGCAGCCGCCAGCGGGGATCAGATCGTCCTGACCTGGAACGAAGTCAACGGCGAAGATTACGGCGGCACGGTCGGTGCGCACACCTTTGCCGAGAAGCTGGAAGAACTTTCCGGCGGACAGATCGTTGTTGAGCTGTACCTCAATGGTACGCTGGGCAACGAGGCCGAGTCCATGCAGGGCATCCAGATGGGCACGCTGGACATCTTCCGCGGCAACGCTTCTTCGCTGTCCAACTACGGCGCCACCGAGATCAGCCTGACCGGTGCTCCTTTCCTCTTTAAGGATATGGAGCAGTTCCAGCAGATGGCGGAAAGTGATCTGGGTCAGGAACTGCTGGATTCTGTCGACGAAGCGGATTGCGGCTATGTCGCTTTGGGCTGGCTCACCGAGAGCCCCCGCCAGATGTTCATCACCGAGAACACCTACAAGGCATTGGGCAGCCCCAGCGAATTTACGCTGGATATGATGAAGGGCCTGAAGATTCGCGTGCCCGAGACCGATTTGATGGTTAACACCATCAGCGCGCTGGGTGCTTCTGCTACGCCCATCGCCTACGCGGAACTGTACACCTCGCTGCAGTCCGGCGTTGTGGATGGTGCCGAGAACGACATCGTCAACTATCTGGCCAACTCTTACAACGAGGTCGCGCCCTACTTCATCACCGATGCGCACACCTTCGGCTGCGGCGTCATCCTGATGAACAAAGACCGCTGGAACTCCTTCACCGATGAGCAGAAGGGCTGGATTGCCGAGGCTGCCGACGCTGCCAGCGCTGCTTGCTACGAGTACAACGTCCAGAAGGTGGAAGAATGCTATGCCCAGTTTGAAGAGAAGGGCGTCACGGTTCTGGAAGTACCCGATCTGACCGATTGGTCCGCTGCCTGTGAGAGCGTCTACGCCACCTATGACGAGGAGAGCCAGGCTGTGATCGAGCGTCTGAAGAACGCCGATTATTGATGAAAACCGTGTAATCTGTCCGACATAAGCGGGGCAGAGAATCCGGCGTGCATCGTGCACACTGAAACTCAGGGGGCGCCGAAAGGCGCCCCTTTCTACTAAAAGTGGAAAGGATTCACTACGCGTATGGAAAGCTTCAAAAAAGTGTGGATGGCGATTGACAAAGTGGTGTTCGGCATTGTGAAGCATGTTTGCGTTATCATGTTGGCCGCACTGGTCGCCGTAGTCTTTTATATCTTTTTAGGTCGTTATGTATTGCATGCCTCTCCTGCGTGGGGCGAGCCGCTCTCGCTGCTGCTGCTGACTTGGATGAGCATTTTGGGATCTACGCTGGTTCTGCGTACCAACGAACATCTGCAAGTGACCATGTTCGACGAAAAAATGTCGGAGCGGCAAATCTTTGCCACCGATGTACTGGCCACCGTCTGCATCTTCTGCTTTGCGGTTTTTATGATCGTGTACGGCATTCAGCTTATGCAGCAGTCCCGCAATAATACCATGGCGGGTTTAAATATTCCGTATATGGTGATGTATCTCTCGCTGCCGGTATCGGGCGTACTGCATCTGGCGGGGCTGGTTTCCGGTTGGTTCTATCGCATGGATAAAAAGGAAAAGGAGGCAACCGAAAAATGACGACAACGATGATTGCAACGCTGCTTTTGGTCGGCGTATTTCTGGCGCTTGTCTTTTTGCGGGTGCCGGTGGTCTATGCCATTGGTACTTCGTCGCTGCTGGTATTTTTCTATCTGGGCATCAACCCGATGCAGATGGCTCTGCGTTTTGTAACAAACCTGAACTCTTACACCTTGTTGGCGGTTCCGTTCTTTATTCTCATGGGCGAATTGATGGGCGCCGGCGGTGTTACCGAAACGCTGATCGACTTCTCCCGAGAACTGGTCGGCTGGATTCGCGGCGGCGCGGCGATGGTCAACGTAGTGGCCTCCTTCTTCTTCGGCGGCATCTCCGGTTCCTCTTCTGCGGACTGTGCTTCTCTGGGCCCCATCGAAATCAAAATGATGGAAGAACAGGGCTATGACCGTGCGTTCTCTACCTGCTTGACGATGGCCAGCTCGGTGGAAGGCATTCTGGTTCCTCCCAGCCAAAACATGGTTATCTATACTTTGGCAGCAGCTGGTGTCACCAGCGTTTCCATCGGCCAGTTGTTTTTGGCCGGTTATGTCCCCGGCGCGGTGCTCTCCATCGTGCTGATGATCTACTCCTACTATTACTCCAAAAAGATGAATATCCCCGTCACCGGCAAATTCAATTTGATCGCATGCATCAAATCGTTGGGCCGTGCCATCTGGGGCTTGCTGGCCGTGCTGATCGTGGTCGTGGGCGTTATTACCGGTGTGTTTACCACCACCGAATCCGCCGCTTGCGCCGTGGTCTGGTCTCTGGTCGTAGGTTTGTTCATCTATAAAGGCTTTAAGCTGCGGGATATCCCCAATATCTTCCACAACGTTACCATGACCTTGGGCAAGGTGCTGATCCTCATCGGTGTGTCCGGATCCTTTACCTACCTGCTGACCTACCTGAAGGTGCCCACGATGGTCTCTACGGCACTGTTCAACCTGACCGACAACAAGATCGTGATCTTGATCATGCTCAACATCCTCATGCTGGTTCTGGGCTGCTTGGTCGAAATGGCCTGCCTGATCCTGATGCTGACGCCGGTTATCCTGCCCATCTGGATGTCGCTGGGTCTCTCTCCCATTCATCTGGGCATTGTGATGGTCCTCAACCTTGGCATTGGCTTGCTGACCCCGCCGGTTGGTTCTACGCTGTTCATCGGCAGTGCAATCTCGGGAATCCGAATCGAAAAGCTGGCCAAAAAGATGATTCCGTTCTATGCTGTAATGGGCATTGCGCTGTTGATTTTGACCTACTTCCCCCAGAGCTTTATGTGGCTGCCTGAGATGATGATGTGACAGCTCGGAAAGGATGACGATACTATGCCGATGTGGAAAAACGATGAGGAAATGTTCCGCCTCATGAAAGAAAAGCTGTATACCCCGGTGGTGGGGGATATCTTGGACCAGATGGGATATAAACATCAGTTCCTTCCGGCCGAGATCCGCCCCTTGGAATCGCTGGTCCCTGCCGATGCGTTCATTGACCGCACCCAGCAGGACAACCGTCTCAAGATTGCGGGGTATGCCTGCACGGTGCTGGAAAACGATGTCTTTGACAACCCCAAAAAGCCGTTCGGTTACCTGACCGAAGCACTTGACCAACTGCAGCCCAATGAAGTTTATGTGGCTACCGGTGCGCACAACAGTGCACTGTGGGGCGAGCTGCTTACCGCTACCGCCAAGGCGCGCGGCGCGGTGGGCGCGGTGGTGGACGGTTACAGCCGGGACACCCCGCAGGTGCTGGAACAGAACTTCCCGGTGTTCTGCACCCACTGCTGGGCGCAGGATTCCTCGGTGCGCACCTATGTGTTTGACTACCGCTGCACCATCGAGATCGGGCAGGTCACCATTCATGACGGCGACCTTGTCTTTGGCGATATTGACGGTGTGCTGATCATCCCGCGTCAAGTCAAGGATGAGGTTCTGGAACGTGCACTGGAAAAAGCCAGCGCTGAAAAGACGATGCGCCGCGCCATTGAGCAGGGCATGTCTTCCACTGAGGCTTTCCGTACTTTCGGCGTGCTGTGAAAGAGGTGCGATATGCAAAAGGAGATCGTCGCATTTCAGATTGATTTGCAGGACAACGTTGCCACAGCGCTGGATCCCATTGCAGAAGGGGATTCCGTTGTTCTGACCGGCGAGCATACGATTCCTTCGCTGGTTGCGGTCGGCGATATTCCGGTAGGGCATAAAATTGCACTGTGTGCCATACGAGCCGGAGAGGATATTGTGAAATACGGTGTGGTCATCGGCCGTGCAACGGTGGACATCCCGGCGGGGAGCTGGGTGCACCTGCATGTGATGCACAGCATCTATGACGAGCGCTCGGGACATCTGGACGTAAATACCGGTGCGCCCAAAGATACCAAGTATGAGTGAGGTACAGCATATGGATGCAATGCAGCAAAAATGGCAAGGGTATCGCAGACAAAGCGGACCTCCGGGCATCCGCAACCGGGTGCTGGTTATTTACACCGTCAAGTGTTCTGAGTTTGTGGCGCGCCGCATTGTGGAGCAAAGCGCTCATCCTGATGTGGAACTGATCGGCTTTGACGGCTGTACGGACAACCAATATGCTGTCGATCTGCTCATCAGCCTGATTCGTCACCCCAATGTGGGTGCGGTTTTGGCCGTGGGGCTGGGATGTGAGTATATCCAGCCCCAATGGCTGGCCGACATTGCCGAGCATGCGGGAAAACCTGCGCGCTGGATGTTCATTCAGCAGCAGGGCGGTACAGCGCCTTCCATTGAAAAGGGACTGTGCTGGGTGAAAGAACTGCTGCAGGAACTGCAAAACACGCCGCGGGTGGAGATGGGCATGTCCGATCTGATCATCGGTGCAGAATGCGGCGGCAGTGACTATACCAGCGGCTTGGCCGGCAATGTGGTGGTAGGACGCTTTTTTGACCGCTTGGTGGATGCAGGCGGTGCGGCGATTTTTGAGGAAATCGTCGAGGCCGTCGGTCTGGATAAGTTGTTGGTGGGACGTGCTGCCAATGAGAAGGCTGCGCAGGAGATTCGCTACACCTACGACAAAGCACTGGACTATTGCCGCTCGGTACGGCAGTATTCCGTCAGCCCCGGCAACTTTGCCGGAGGACTTTCCACCATTGAAGAAAAGAGTATGGGCGCGGTGATCAAAAGCGGGTCCCGCCCCATCCAAGGGGTACTGAAAGTTTCGGTACAGCCGCCGCAGCACGGATTGTGGCTGCTGGATTCTACGCCGGACCCCCACTGGATGCAGTTTGGAATCACCAACCCCAACGACAACGAGGGGCTGATGGACCTTGCAAGCTGCGGTGCCCACATTGTGTTCCTCGTTACTGGACGGGGCAGCGTGGTGGGCAGCGCGGTGGCGCCCTGCATCAAGATCACCGGCAATCACGAGACCTTCACCCGCATGGCGGGCGATATGGAGTTCGATGCCAGCCCGATTCTGCGCGGCGCTGTCACGCAGGCGGAACTCACCGAACAACTGGCGCAGTATGTGGCGCAGATCGCCGCAGGAACCCAAACGAAGAGTGAAGCGCTGGGTCATCGAGAATTTTTTATCCCTTACAAATATCAAGAAAAGCAAGTGGCATTCCAGCGTGCTTGCGAGATCGACAAATAATGTCGAAAAAGGAGGCAAATCTTTATGGCTGCGTTTACGCAAGAACAGATGCAAAACTTTGCTATGGCAAAGTGGTATGATTTGACGGGCCGTGTGGCGATTGTGACGGGTGGCTCTACCGGTTTGGGTCTGGCCATCACCCGCTGCTTGGTGAGCGCCGGCGCGAAGGTGTGTGTGGTCAGCTTCGAGGCACCGGAGCAGGCTGCCGATGCTTTGGCGGAGTTTGGCGATCAGGCGGCATTTTACCAGTTTGATATTACCGATACCGACAATGCACAGGCCCTTGTGGACCGTATCGTGCAGGAGCAGGGCCGCATTGACATTCTCATCAACAATGCGGGCAACCACTGCAAAAAGTTCATCTGGGATATGACGGTGGAAGACTACAAGCGCGTGCTGGATGTCCACCTCGTCGGCTCTTTTGCGATGACCAAGGCGGTTGTGCCTTACATGAAAGAGCAGAAGTATGGCCGCATCGTCTTCCAGGCCAGCATGACGAGCTACATTGGTCAGCCGCAGGTGGCGGGCTATTCTACCGCCAAGGCAGGCTTCTTGGGCATGATCCATACGCTGACGGCCGAATTGGCAGAGTACGGCGTTACGGTCAATGCCATTGCACCGGGCTGGATCGACACGCCGATGTTCCACAAGGCTACCGATAATGACCCGCCGCGTTTGGCGAAGATCATGGGCCGTATTCCCGCTAAGACGGTGGGCGATCCCATGGACGTGGGTATGTGTGCGGCCTTCCTGTGCAGCGATGCGGCACGGTATATCAGCGGTAGCTGCATCCCGGTAGACGGCGGTGCTTTGATCGGTTTTTGAGTGGAGAGGAAACGTATGAATACAAAATTCAACGAAGAACTGTTTCTGACCAACGAAACCGGCCGGATGCTCTATCATAAGTATGCGGAGCCGATGCCGATCATCGACTATCACTGCCATCTGCAGCCGGTGGAGATCTACGAAAACAAAGAGTTTGAAGATCTGGGCGAAATGTGGCTGCGTGGCGACCATTACAAATGGCGGGCCATGCGTACCTTCGGCATTGCGGAAGAGTATATCACCGGTTCGGCCAGCTATCATGACAAGTATCTGGCTTTCGCAGAGATTTTGCCCAAATTGGTGGGCAATCCCATCTATATCTGGTGTGCGCTGGAGCTGAAACGCTATTTTGATATTGATGAGCCTCTTTGCGCGGAAAACGCGGAGGAGATCTATCAAAAGACCACCCGGATGATCCACGAAAAGCACATGACCCGCCGTTGGTGCATGGAGCATTCCAACGTGCGTCTTGTCAGCACCACCGAAGATCCCGTCGATGATCTGCGGTATCACATCGCCCTGCAAAAGGAAGAGATGTTTACGCGGGTGATCACGGCGTTCCGTCCTGACAAAGCGATGTTTGTGGGATTGGAGAGCTTCTCTGCCTACTTGGAAAAGCTGGCGCAGGTGTCGGGCGTGGCCATTGATTCCTTTGCCACCATGTTGGACGCGCTGGAAGCACGGCTCCGGTTTTTCCAGCAGACGACGGGAACCACCGTCAGCGACGACGGAATCCCGCACTTTACTTGGGCGGATTACACCGACGCAGAGATCGAGGAGATCTTCCGCAAAGGCCGTGCCAATATTCCGCTGACCGACCACGAAGTGGATCAGTATCAGAGCGCCTTCCTGTACGAGATGGCGCGCCGGTATAACCGCAACGGGTATGTCATGCAGCTGCATATCGGCACCTACTTGGACGCCAACACCACCGGTGTACAGCGGGTCGGTCAATCCACCGGCTTTGACTGCGCCGATGACCAGTGCTCTGTGACCAGCGTCGGAGAGCTGCTGAACCGGCTGACCATCGCAGGGGAACTGCCCAAAACCATTCTGTACCCGTTGGACGGTACAAAAATCGAGACCTGGGCCATTTTGGCGGCGGGATTCTGCGACAACGGCACCAAAGCAAAGGTACAGTTGGGTGCTCCTTGGTGGTTCAACGATCAGGCCTTTGGCATTCAGCGGCAATTCGAGGCCTGCGCCAACCTGTATCCCGTCAGTCTGTCGGTGGGCATGCTGACCGACAGCCGGAGCTTTATCTCCTACCCGCGGCATGAACTTTACCGCCGCGTCCTGTGCAACTATCTGGGCCAGTTGATCGAGCGGGGCGAGTATTTCTCCGGCGAAGAAGCGATTCGCCAAGTCATTGAGGACGTATGTTTCCGCAATGCGAATGAATTTTTCGGGTTTGGCGTATAAACCGGTTGGGCCGATACCATCATGAAAGGAGACAGTCTGGTGGAATGGGAACAACGCCTACATAAGGCTGCAGAAGGGCAGGGGCATCTGAAAGGCAACGTGGTGCTCTGCCCCGGCGGCGGCTATGAATGGCTTTCCCCTCGGGAAGCACAGCCGGTGGCCGATGCCTTTGCCGCCGACGGCTGGACAGTGTGGGTGTTGTCCTATACGCTGGCAGCTCCTCAGGTGACACCGGGCAAGGCACCGTTGTGCCAACTGGCAGAAGCGGTGCGGCAGGTGCGAAGCCGGCAGCCGGAAAAACCGGTTGTGGTGTGCGGTTTCTCGGCAGGCGGCCATGTGGCGGCCAGTCTGGCTGTTCACTGGCAGGATGTTCAAGACCCGGCTATGCCGGATCGTACAGTACGACCCGATGCCGTGGTGCTGGGGTATCCGGTCATTACGGCGGGAACCTATGCGCACCGTCCCAGCTTCGAGGCCCTGTTAGGCCCTAAACCGCAGGGAACTGCGTCGGCTGATTGGGAGCGGCAGGCACAGTATTTCAGTTTGGAACGCCATGTTACCCAAGAAACACCTCCGGTTTTTCTGTGGCACACGGCGGCCGATGAACTGGTTCCGGTACAGAATAGCCTGCTGTTTGCCCAGCAACTGGCGGAACAAAAGGTTCCATTTGAAATGCACATTTACCCCTACGGTGTGCATGGTCTTTCCTTGGCTACTCCGCCGGTGGAAGAACCGGAAAAGCAGCGTTGGGCGGACCCCCACGTGGCGGAATGGTTCGCCGATTGCCTGTACTGGCTGGATCTGGTGCTGTTTCCCCAGAAGGGGAAGCAAGAACAAGGCTGACCCGGTATATAAGCGAAACGCACCGGAAACGATGTAAATCATAACCCCACGTTGAACGTGGGGTTTGCAAAACGGCCCCATAGGGGCCA
>CAUWAX010000019.1:0-38028 GCA_963557315.1 uncultured Gemmiger sp.
TGTAGCACAGCCCTTGGAGAGGGGCTCTAATAACTACTACTCTATAATACAAGGATGTAATGTATGGATTACAAGAAAGTAGCCCAAGCGATCTACGACAAGGTCGGGCGAAAAGAGAATCTGGTCTCGGCAGCGCACTGCGCCACCCGGCTGCGCCTTGTGCTGGTGGACAACGCCAAGTGCGACGCCAAAGCGGTGGAGGACATCGAGGGCGTCAAGGGCGTTTTCAGTGCCTCGGGCCAGTTGCAGATCATTCTGGGCACCGGCGTTGTGGACAAGGTGTATGACGAGTTTATCGCCATTTCCGGCCTGAGCGCCGCCACCAAGGACGAGGTGAAAGCCGCCGCCGCGGCCCGGCAGAACCCCTTTAAGCGCGCCATCAAGACGCTGGGCGACATCTTTGTGCCCATCATCCCCGCCATCGTGGCCAGCGGCTTCCTTATGGGCATCATGGAAGCGCTGAACTTCATGGTGAACAACAACTTCCTGAACATCGACACCTCCGGGTCCATCTATGTGTTCGCCAACCTGTTCTCCAACACGGCGTACACCTTCCTGCCCATCCTGATCGCGTACAGCGCGGCCAACGCCTTTGGCGGCAACCCCTATCTGGGCGCCGTCATCGGCATGATGATGATCCACCCCAACCTGCAAAACGCCTGGACCGTTGCCACCGAAGGCGTCCAGCAGACCCAAAGCGTCTGGTTCGGCCTGTACTCGGTGGATATGGTCGGCTATCAGGGCCACGTCATCCCCGTCATCATCGCCGTGTGGGTCATGTGCTTCTTGGAAAAGCGGCTCCACAAAATCGTGCCCGCGATGTTCAACCTCTTTGTTACCCCGCTGGTCAGCGTGTTTGTCACCGGCTACCTGACCTTCTCCATCATCGGACCCATCTTTGTCACCATCGAAAACGGCATCATCGGCGGCATCCAGACCCTGCTGACCCTGCCCTTCGGCATCGGCAGCCTGATCATGGGCGGCCTGTACTCCACCACCGTGGTGGCCGGTATCCACCATATGTATACCGTCATCGATATGGGCCAGCTCTCGATGTACGGCGTGACCTACTGGCTGCCGCTGGCCTCCGCCGCCAACATGGCGCAGGGTGCCGCCACCCTCGCCGTCGCCCTCAAGAGCAAAAACGGCAAGACCAAATCGCTGGCGCTGCCCTCCGCCTTCTCCTGCTTCATGGGCATCACCGAACCCGCCATCTTCGGCGTCAACCTGCGTTTCTTCAAGCCCTTCGTCTGCGGCGCACTGGGCGGCGCAGCGGGCGCCATGTACGCTTCGCTGGTCCATCTGGGCGCCAGCGGCACCGGTGTCACCGGTATCTTCGGCCTGCTGCTCTGCTTGGAACATCCCTTGGAATACATCATCATGGCGGCGATCTCCATCGGCGTGGCCTTTGCCCTGACTTGGATGTTCGGCTACAAGGACCCCACCCCCGAAGCGCAGGATGCCCCCGCCACCCCCACCGAAGCCGTACCGGCCATGACCTGCCAGCCCGGCACCGTCTATGCCCCGGTGGCCGGTGAGGCAGTGCCCTCCGACCAGATCCCCGACGAAACCTTTGCCACCGGCGTGCTGGGCCGGGGCGCCGGCATCCGCCCGGAAGGCGAAACCATCGTCGCCCCCTTGGACGGCGAGATCTCCTCGGTGGCAGAGACCCGCCACGCGGTGGGCATTACCGCCCCCGACGGGATGGAACTGCTGATCCACGTGGGCGTGGACACCGTGGAGATGAACGGCGACGGCTTTGCCTGCTTTGTGCAGCAGGGCCAGAAGGTCCATGCCGGCGACAAGCTGCTGACCTTTGACCGCCAAAAGATCGCCGCGGCCGGTCACCCCGACATGGTTGCGGTGCTGCTGACCAATGCCGACGACTACGGCGACATGAAAGTACACACCGGCAGTTGCCAAGCCTTGCAGCCGCTACTGGAAGTCAGCCCCCAGTGACCCGGGGCGTTGGCGCATCTGACAGGGAGGAACCCTTTTGCTGCACGATTTTATCCATCTGAAAGCACCGGGAAACTGGATCAACGACCCCAACGGCTTTATATATTACCGGGGCCAGTACCACCTGTTTTACCAGCATTTTCCCTATCTGCCGCGGTGGGGCACCATGCACTGGGGCCACGCGGTCAGCAAGGATCTGGTCCATTGGGAGCACCGAGGCATCGCCCTCTACCCTTCCAAGGCCTATGACCGCAACGGGGTTTTTTCCGGCAGTGCGGCGGAAGTGGACGGCAAATTATATCTCTACTACACGGCCATCCGCTATGAACAGGAAAACCCCGACAACATCCACCGGGCGGTGAACAACCGATTTTGGGCCAGTCAGGCCCTGTTGATCTCGCCGGACGGGGTCTGCTTCGACAATCTGGAAGCCAAGCGCCAGATCCTGCCCGTGGCGGCAGCGCCGGAAGAGGGCGACCCCCAAAACACCCGGGACCCCAAGGTATGGCGGGCGGCGGACGGCAGTTTTCGCATGGTGTTGGGCAGCACCCGCAACGGGGTGGGCGAACTGCTTTTTTACCGCAGCGCCGACGGCCTGACATGGACCCCCGCCAACCGGTACACCGCCCCTGCCCTGGGCACCACGCTGGAATGCCCCGACCTGTTCCCCCTGGGCGACGGCTGGCTTTTGCTGGGCTGCCCCATGGGCATCACCGCGGACGGGCTGCAATACCCCGACCAAGCCTGCTGCCTGCCGGTGGATTTTGACGAAACCACCTGCCGCCTGACCCCCAAGGGCACCCCTGCCATGGTGGACTGGGGACTGGACCTGTACGCCCCCCAGACCACGGTGGATGCGGCGGGCCGCCGGGTGATGATCGGCTGGATGCGGATGCCCCGCCCGGTGGAAGGCACCCCCGACGACCGTCCCCCTTGGCGCGGCATGATGAGTTTGCCCCGGCTGGTGGAATGGCGGGACGGGCAGGTTTGCTTTCCGGTCCATCCCAACGTGTCCGCCTGCTTTACCAAGCCGGAAACCGACCTGTCGCCGCTGGCGGCCCACAAGCCGGTACGGCTGCGGGGCACCCTGCACAACGGGCAGCTTTGGAACGTGGGCGGGTACCGCCTTCGGATGGCGGACGGGCAGCTTTTTGCCGACCGCTCCGCCGTTATGGACGGCCTGCCCGGCTGCCGCCTGACAGCCCACACCCCGCCGCTGGGAGCGGACACCTGCCGGGTGGACCTTTTTGTGGAGGAAAACTTGATCGAGATTTTCCTCGACGACGGACGCTATGTGCTCAGCCATGTTGTGTTTGGGCTGGACCAAACGCTGGAAGGCGATTTTACGGTGTGGACCACCGCCTAAAAGGGCGGGCCTCCCGTTCGCCGGTGAAGCATCCATTCCTCTGACAGTTTCTTTTTCTCCCATATAATAATAGGAAAGAGCGCACCCCCAAAGGGCGCGCTCTTTCTGCGTTTTATCCTTCTTCTGTGTCGATGAGGTTGCTGGTGTAGGGGATCTTTCCCGCCAGAACGTCGTCATAGTAGCGCTGCTTGCCGTCGATGTAGGCAATATCCTCCTGTAAGGCTTTCCGCTTTTGTTCCAGCAGGTCCCGCTGCTTTTGCAGGATCTCTTTTCTTTCGGGGATGGTGGGCTTTCCCCCCAGACACAGGTCCAGATAGCGCTTCATGTCCTCCAGACTCATGCCGCAGCGTTTTAGACAGGTAAGCCCCTTGATCCATGCGATGTCCCGCTCGTCAAAGACCCGGTAGTTGTTTTTGTCCCGCTTGACATGGGGGACCAGCCCTTGGTTGCAATAAAACTTTAGGCCCTCATAGGTCATCCCCACTTCTTGGCACACCTGCTTCATGCTGTACTGCACAGAAAACACCCCCAAAAATGCAATTTTTTTGAAAAACCGGTTGACCGGTAGTTACAACCGGGTGCTACACTGTGTATGGTACCACAAAACACAGAAAATCACCACCCTTTTTTCAGCATTTGAAAGCGAGGCAACCAAGATGGAACAGGTCACTTTGTACAATGGCGTAAAGATGCCGCTGGTGGGGTACGGCGTCTACCAAGTATCCCCCGAAGAATGCGAGCGCTGTGTGCGGGACGCCCTTGCCGTGGGGTACCGGGCGATCGACACGGCCCAAAGCTATTTTAATGAAGCACAGGTGGGCCATGCCCTTGTGAATTCCGGCGTGCCCCGGGAAGAGATTTTTCTGACCACCAAAGTGTGGGTGGAACACTACGGGTACGAGGAAGCCAAAAAGTCCGTGCTGGAATCCATGCGGAAACTGCAAACCTCGTATCTGGATCTGGTTTTGCTGCACCAGCCGTTTTCGGGTTATTATGGCGCCTACCGTGCCTTGGAAGATCTGTATGCGGAAGGGAAAGTGCGGGCCATCGGCGTTTCCAACTTTTATCCCGACCGGCTGGTAGACATAGCCTCCTTCAGCCGGGTAAAGCCCATGGTCAACCAAGTGGAATGCCACCCCTTCCACCAGCAGGGCGAAGCGAAACGCTGGATGGAGAAGTACGGCGTTCAGATGGAAGCCTGGGCCCCCTTTGGGGAGGGGCGGGGCGGCCTGTTTGAGAACCCCCTGCTGGTACAGCTTGCCGAAAAGTACCGCAAAACCACGGCGCAGATCATGCTGCGCTGGCATATACAGCGGGGTGTGGTGGTCATTCCCAAATCCACCCATAAAGACCGCATGGCGGAAAACCTGAACATCTTCGACTTTGCGTTGAAACCGGCGGATATGGACCGGATCGCCGCCTTGGACAAAGGGCAAAGCGCCTTCTTCTCTCACAGCGACCCAGCCATGGTGGAATGGTTTGTGCAGATGGTCGAGGAGCGAAAGAGCAAATAACAACCGGCAAAGGGCCGCGCCCCCACGGGTGGGGTCCCTTCTGCCGCCGGATACCACAGAGCGCCGAATTTTGTGCGATGGCCACAAAGTCCGGCGCTTTGCTGCGTTGGCAAGCTCCCTTGGCAGAGATGTGCCCACGGCCGGAACCGGCCGCAAAATCGCGGACTGCCACCGCCCCCACCGGCGGGACGGCCTGCCGGCAGAGCGGGAATTTTGTTTGCCCCAACGAAAAAATGACAAATTGGAAACGATTTCAACCATTTTGTCATTTCCACCGTAAGAAGTGCACAAAAAGAGCGACGCGCTCTTGTGGTTTTAAACAAAATTAATTAAAAAGTGGAAAAAGTTCTTGATTTTTTGTGGGAAACCATGTACCATAGAGGCATCGAAAGGTTGGAAACGTTACCAACCGAAAGACAACAAGAATCCCGCCTGAATCCTTCAGGCACCAAACACCTTTTTTCAAGGAGGAGAAGAATATGAAAGCCAAGAAACTTCTTTCGCTGGGCATCGCCGGTACCATGGCCGTTGCGCTGCTGGCCGGCTGCAGCTCTTCGGGCAGCAGCTCGTCCACCGCCGCTTCGGGCGACACCGCCACCAGTGAAGCTTCCGCCACCAACACGGCTGCCGGTAAAGTGTATTACCTGAACTTCAAGCCCGAGCAGGACGAGCAGTGGCAGGCGCTGGCCAAGGTCTACACCGAGCAGACCGGCGTACCCGTCACGGTGGTGACCGCCGCTTCCGGCGAGTACGAGACCACCCTGATGAGCGAGATGGCCAAGAGCGACGCGCCCACCCTGTTTCAGGTCAACGGCCCCATCGGCTTGGCCAACTGGAAGGACTACTGCTATGACCTGACCGGCAGCGACATCGCCGGCCAACTGACCAGCGACACCTACACCCTGAAAGACGGCGACGCCACGCTGGGCATCGGCTACGTCATCGAGTCCTACGGCCTGATCACCAACAAGACCCTGCTGGAAAAAGCCGGTTACACCATCGACGACATCCAGAGCTTTGAGGACCTGAAGAAGGTGGCCGAGGACATCACCGCCCGTCAGGACGAGCTGGGCTTCGCGGCCTTCACCTCCGCCGGCATGGATTCTTCCTCCGACTGGCGCTACAAGACCCACCTGGCCAACCTGCCCATCTACTTTGAGTACAAGGATGAAGGCATCACCTCCACCGACGCCATCAAGGGCACCTACCTGGACAACTACAAGAACATCTTTGACCTGTACATCAACAATTCCACCTGCGCTCCCACCGAGCTGGCCGGCAAGACCGCTGACGACAGCCGCAACGAGTTCCTGGCCAACGAAGCCGTCTTCTATCAGAACGGCTCCTGGGAATACGTCAACCTGACCCAGGACGGCACCTTCACCGATGACGATCTGGCCATGACCCCCATCTACATCGGCGTGGGCGACGAAGCCAACCAGGGCCTGTGCACCGGCACCGAGAACTACTGGTGCGTCAACAAGGAAGCCCCCGAAGAAGACATCCAGGCTACGCTGGACTTCATCTACTGGTGCGTTTCCTCTGAGGAAGGCACCAAGGCCATGGCCGACGACATGGGCTTTGTCATCCCCTTCAAGAATGCACAGGAATCCACCAACATCTTCGTGAAGGAAGACCAGGAAATGACCGCTGAGGGCAAGGTGCCCGTGTCCTGGAACTTCACCACCATGCCTTCCGAAAACTGGAAGAACAACCTCGGCTCTGCCCTGACCGCCTACGCTGCCGGCACCGGCACCTGGGACGATGTGGTCACCGCCTTTGTGGATGGCTGGGCCACCGAAGCTGCGCTGAACGCAGGCTGATTGTACCGTCTGTGACGGAATACGCGTAAACCTTGCGGGAAGGGCGGGCGAACACAGCGCCCACCCTTCCCGCTTCTTTTGTTTGGGGAAATCATTATGGAGAAAGCAATCAAAAAATACTGGCCGGTCTTTGTGCTGCCCACACTGCTGGCCTTTATTATCGGCTTTATATGGCCGTTTATCTGGGGCATCGGACTTTCTTTCTGTCAGTTCACCACCGTGAAAAATGTGACCTTCGTGGGCTTCCAGAACTACATCAAGCTCTGGGCGGACACCACCTTCATTCACGCGTTCTGGTTCAGCACCGCCTTCACCATCGTGGCCACCGTGCTCATCAATGTGCTGGGCTTCCTGCTGGCGCTGCTGCTCACCCGGCATGTGAAAGGCACCAACATCTTCCGCACCATCTACTTCATGCCCAACCTCATCGGCGGCGTGGTGCTGGGCTATATCTGGAACACCCTGCTCAACGGTGTGCTCACCCTGCTGGAAAAGCCGCTGCTGCAGCTCAACGCCACCTACGGCTTCTGGGGCCTGGTTATCCTCATGTGCTGGCAGCAGATCGGCTACATGATGATCATCTACATTGCCGGGCTGCAGAACGTACCCCCCGACCTTATCGAGGCGGCCCGCATCGACGGCGCTACTTCCCGCCAGGTGCTGCTCCGGGTCAAGATCCCCATGGTCATGCCCAGCATCACCATCTGCACCTTCCTGACCCTGACCAACTCCTTCAAACTCTTTGACCAGAACCTGTCCCTGACCGGCGGCGAACCGGCCAAGCTGACCCAGGGCCTGGCCTACAACATCTACGATACCTTCTATGCCCGCAGCGGCGCCCAGTGGAAGGGCATCGGCCAGGCCAAGGCCGTGGTCTTCTTCCTGGCCGTAGTCGTCATCGCCCTGGTCCAGCTGCGGCTGACCCGCTCCAAGGAGGTGCAGCAGTAATGGAAAACTCCAAAAAGACCCATCGCATCAACAACATCATCTCGGTGGTGCTGGGCCTGATCTGCGTGGCCTATGTCTATCCCATCGTGCTGATCCTGCTCAACTCCCTCAAGACCGAGCGCGCCATCACCACCACCCGCATTTTTGAGCTGCCCACTGCCGAAACCTTCACCGGCCTGGCCAACTACATCTATGGCATCACCTCCATGAACTTCCTGGAATCCTTCTGGTACAGCCTGTTCATCTCGGTGTCGTCGGTGCTGCTCATCCTGCTGTGCTGCTCCATGTGCGCCTGGTACATCACCCGTGTTCACGGCAAGCTGTCCAGCGGCATGTATTATCTGTGCGTGTTCAGCATGGTGGTGCCCTTCCAGATGGTTATGTTCACCCTGGCCAAGACCGCCGATACCCTCAAACTCAACAACCCCTACAACATCTGCATTATTTATCTGGGCTTCGGCGCCGGTCTGGCGGTGTTCATGTTCACCGGCTTCATGAAATCCATGCCGGTGGAGATCGAGGAAGCCGCCATGATCGACGGCTGCAACCCGCTGCAGATCTTCTTCCGGGTGGTATGTCCCATCCTGAAACCCACCATGATCTCCACCGCCATTCTGGAAACCATGTGGGTGTGGAACGACTACCTGCTGCCCACCCTGGTGCTGGATATCAAGAAATACCGCACCATCCCCATGGCCATCCAGTATTTCCGCGGCAGCTACGGCAAGGTGGAGATGGGCCCCATGATGGCCTGCATCATGCTCACCGTCCTGCCGGTGGTCATCCTCTATCTGGTTTGCCAGAAGTACATCATCGAGGGCGTCGTGGCCGGCGCCGTCAAGGGCTGAGTACCGCCCGCACCCGTCCCCGCCGGGGGACGGTATCCTAAGAAAAGAAGGGGTAAGGCATGACGATCAAGGACATTGCCCGGGAGGCCGGGTACGCGGTGGGCACTGTTTCCCGCGTGATCAACAACAACCCCAACGTCAGTGCCGCCGCCCGGGCACGCATTTTGGAAGTCATCCGCAAATACAACTTCCAGCCCAACTCCAACGCCAAGCACCTGAAACAGCAGGCCAGCCAAGGCATTGCCATGATCGTAAAAGGCACCCACAACATGCTGTTTGCCTCGGTGCTGGAAAAAATGCAGACCGAATGTACGGCCGCCGGGTACAACGGCATGGTCTACTACATCGACGAAAACGACAACGAGGTGGACCGCGCCCGCCAGATCTGCCGGGAACACAAACCCCACGGGGTGATCTTTCTGGGTTCCGACCGGAACCATTTCGGCCCCGATCTGGAGGAACTGGGCGTGCCCTGCCTGCTGATGACCAACACCGCCGCCACTGCGGCCATCGCCAACCTGTCCAGCGTCAGCGTGGACGACGTGGCCGCCGCCGCCCGGATGGTGGACCATCTGTGGACCAACGGCCACCGGCACATCGGGTTCATCGGGGGCGACCTGACCTCCTCCCAGCCCAGTTCCGCCCGTTTGAGTGGCTGCCTGAGCGAGTTTTCCCGCCGGGGCTTGTTCTTTGACCCCGCCCGCCAATACACCGCCGCCCGCTATACCCTGACCGGCGGCTACCAAGCCATGGAGCATCTGCTCAAGACCCTGCCCGACCTGACCGCGGTGTTCGCCTTCAGTGACATCATGGCCATCAGCGCCATGCGGGCGCTGCGGGACCACGGCCTGCGGGTGCCCGAAGATGTGTCGGTCTGCGGCTTCGACGGCATTGAATTGGCGGGGTATCTTTCCCCCCGGCTGACCACCATACGCCAGCCCGCCGAGCGGATGGCCGGGCGGGGCGTGGCCATTTTGATCCGCTGCATCGAGGAACAGACCGATGCCGTACACGAGCTGGTGCCCTACGAACTGGTGGAGGGCGAAAGTGTGCTGCATCTGCCCGGTGCGGACGAGACCCACTGACCGAAAGGAGGAATTGCCCATGCGCGCAAGCGGTGTGCTGATGCACTTGTCCAGCCTGCCTTCGCCCTACGGCGTCGGCACGATGGGCGCGGCGGCAAGGGCTTTTGTGGATTTTTTGGCGGCAGCTGGGCAGCGCTACTGGCAGTTGCTGCCCATCTGCCCCACCAGTTACGGGGACAGCCCCTACCAATCCTTTTCGACCTTTGCGGGCAACCCCTATCTCATCGATCTGGACGCGCTGGCCGAGGACGGCCTGCTGACGCCCGAAGAATACCAAACCATTGACTGGGAAAGCCCCCCTGACCGGGTCAACTACGGGGCCCTGTACCGCAAACGCTGGACGGTGCTGCGCAAAGCCTGTGACCGGCTTTTGCAGAACCCGCCCCCCGCTTACCGGGATTTTTGTGCGGCCAACGATTTTTGGCTGTCGGACTACGCCCTGTTCATGGCCCTGAAAGACGAGCATGACGGCCGGGCTTGGACCGAATGGGAACCCACCCTGCGCCGCCGGGACCCCGCCGCCTTGGACGCCGCCCGCGTCCGGTGCGCCGCGGCCATCGACTTTTGGCAGGGGGTGCAGTACCTGTTTTTTGCCCAGTGGCGGGCGCTGAAAGCCTACGCCAACGGGCGGGGCATCCGCATCATCGGGGACCTGCCCATCTATGTAGCCGCCGACAGCGTGGATGTCTGGAGCACGCCGGAGGCCTTCCAACTGGACGAGGAGCTGCTGCCCACCGAGGTAGCGGGCTGCCCGCCGGATGGGTTTTCGGCCACCGGCCAACTGTGGGGCAACCCGCTGTACGACTGGGACGCCATGGCCCAAGACGGCTATGCCTGGTGGGTACGGCGGTTCCGGGTGCTGTGCAGCACCTACGATGTCCTGCGCATCGACCACTTCCGGGGTTTTGCGGGGTACTATGCCATCCCTTACGGACAGCCTGACGCCTGCGGCGGACGGTGGCGGCAAGGCCCGGGCATGGCGCTGTTCCGCGCTGTGGAAGAAGCCTTGGGCAAACAGCCCATCATTGCCGAGGATCTGGGCTTTCTCACCGACGATGTGCGGGAGCTGCTGCACCAGACCGGCTACCCCGGCATGAAGGTGCTGGAATTTGCCTTTGACAGCCGGGACGGCGGGGACTATCTGCCCCACACCTACCCCCGGCACTGCGTGGTCTACACCGGTACCCACGACAACGAACCGGTGAACGGCTGGTTTGAAACCGCCCCCGCCCCGGACATTGCCCACGCGCTGGAATACCTGCCCCTGAGCCGGGAAGAAGGCTACCACTGGGGCATGATGCGGGCGGCTTGGTCCAGCGTGGCGGATCTGGCCATTGTACAAGCCCAAGACCTGCTGGGGCTGGGCCACGAAGCCCGGATGAACACCCCCTCCACCTTGGGGGGCAACTGGTGCTGGCGGGCGCTGTCCGGCGTCTTTGACGACGCTTTGGCCGCCAAGGTCCGCCGCCAGATGGAACTGTACGGCCGTCTGAACGGATAATCTTCGCTTTTTCCTGCGGGGTGGTCCTCCCCACCCCGGACTATACCCACCCGCCTGCGGTGCCTGCCGCAGGCGGGATTTTTTGGTTGACACCGCCGCGTTCCCCGTGCTACAATAGCCGCCGGGAATGAAGTTCTCCCTTGGGAAACCTAAACCGCTTTGTTAAGCTGATGACTTCTGTGAACGTATCGTCCGCAGAAAGGCATCAGCTTTTTTGCGTCTAAAAAAGGAGGATTCATCCATGTTTTCATCTCTCGCCTTCGTTATTCTGGTCGGGTTGGCACTGGCCGCCCTTTGTCAGGCCATCCGGCTGCCCCGCATCATCGGCATGCTGTTCACCGGCATTCTGCTGGGGCCCTACGTGCTGGACCTGCTGGACGATTCCCTGCTGGGCATCTCTGCCGACCTGCGCCAGATCGCCCTGCTCATCATCCTGCTGAAAGCCGGGCTGTCCCTGAATTTGGCCGACCTGAAAAAGGTGGGCCGCCCCGCCGTACTCATGGCTTGTCTGCCGGCTAGCTGCGAGATCTTGGCCTTTGTGCTGTTTGCCCCGCTGCTGCTGGGCCTGACCCGCCCGGAAGCCGCCGTCATGGGGGCGGTGCTGGCCGCCGTTTCCCCCGCCGTGGTGGTGCCCCGGATGGTCCAACTGATGGAATCCGGCTACGGCACCGACAAAAGCATCCCCCAACTGATCATGGCGGGGGCGTCCTGCGATGATATTTTCGTCATCGTCCTGTTTTCCACCTTTGTGGGCATCGCCCAAGGCGGCACCGCCCATTGGCAGGACTTTGCCGCCATCCCGGTTTCCATCGTGCTGGGCGTGGCGCTGGGCGCTGCCGCCGGCCTGCTGCTGGCCGCCTTTTTTGAGACCGCCTACGCCCACCGCCACACGGTGCGCAACAGCATGAAGGTGCTTATCGTGATGGGCATGGCCTTTTTGCTGATGGCGGTGGAAACTTGGCTGGAAGGCGTTGTTGCGGTGTCCGGCCTGCTGGCGGTGGTCAGCATGGCCTGCACGCTGAAACTTCGATGCACCGCCTTTGTTTCCCAGCGGCTGTCCGAAAAGTTCGGCAAGCTCTGGATCGCCGCCGAGGTCATGCTCTTTGTGCTGGTAGGCGCCGCCGTGGACATCCGCTACACCCTGAACGCCGGGTTGGCGGCGGTGGCCATGATCCTGCTGGCGCTGGTCTTTCGCGGGCTGGGGGTCTGCCTTTGCCTGCTGGGGACGCCCCTTCGCCGCAAAGAACGGCTGTTCTGCGTCATCGCCTATCTGCCCAAAGCCACCGTGCAGGCAGCCATCGGCTCGGTGCCGCTGGCGCTGGGCCTGCCCTGCGGGCAGTTGGTGCTCTCGGTGGCGGTGCTGGCCATCCTGCTCACCGCACCGCTGGGCGCTTTGGGGATGGACCTGACCTACCGCCGCCTGCTGAACAAGACCTGAACCCTCCACCATGCCAAAAGGCTCCCGCCCGGTAGAAACCGGGCAGGAGCCTTTTTGTGTCAACGTGCGCCGCGGCCCTGACCGCCCATGGCGCCGCCCATCTGGCCCGGGTTGCTTTCCGAGCCGTCGTTGGTGGTGACGTCGCCGCCGTTGTTGGCGTAGGTCCCGTCGCAGTCGATGGCCGTATTGCCGCTGCCGTTGCAGGTAAGGTTCAGCGTGCCGCCGTTGATGGTCAGCGCGCCATTGGAGTCCACACTGTCGCCCGTCGAAACGATGACGATCTCCCCGCCGTTGATGGTGATGCTGCTGTCCGACGAAGCCGAGAACTGTTCCTGCCCGGGGCGTGCGCCGCCAAAGCCGGAACTGTCCGCACCGCCCGCCGCGTTGATGCCGTCATCCGCAGAGGTGATGTCCAGCGAACCGCCGTTCACCGTCACCGACAATCCTTCGATGCCCTCGTAGCAATACGGGATCTGCAAGATGCCGTCTTGTATCGTGACCGCTGCGTCCGAATGTACGGCGTCGTCCCCGCTTTGCAGCAGATAGTCGCCGCCGGCGATCAGTATGTCGCCCCCGGCGTGGATGGCATCATCCACCGTGTCCAGCGTAAAGCTGCCCCCCGAGAGGGTGATGGTCCCATCCGCCTTGATGCCCTTTTGGCTGGTGGTATCCTCTTCCGTGGTGGCTGCGGCGTCCGTGGTGGTCTGGGTCGGGGCTGCACCGCCCTTGCCGGCGCCCATGGTGTCGGTGGCAAGGGTGACGCTTGCACTGCCCGCCCCGGTGGTCACCGTAAAGTCACCGTCGTCGATCTGCAGATAGCCGCTGGCGCTCAGGCCGTCGCCCTCCGCCGTGATGGCAAAGGTGCCCCCCGCGATATACAGATACCCCAGACTGGTGTCGTCGGTGTTTTCCGCGTGGATGCCGTCCTTGCCGGCGGTGATGGTGTAGCTGCCGCTGGCGATCCGCACGCTGTCCTTGCCGGAAATGCCGTGGCTGGCCGCCGTGATAAAATAGCTGCCGCTGGCGAGCACCAGATCATCCTTGGCCGCGATGCCGTGACCGGCGGCAGCGTTGATCGTCAGGGTGCCCGCGCCGTTGAGGGTCAGGTCGGTTTTGGAGAAGATCACCGCGTCAATGTTGTTGTCGTCGATGGCCACATACTCTCCGCCATTGGTCAGGACGTTTTCCGTCCCGGCTGCGGTGGTAATAAACACCTTATCCGCTTCCAAGCTATAAATGGCCGCGGAGGTCGCGTTGGTGATCTCGGCGCCGTCCAAGACTATCTGCACCTTGTCGGTGTCCTCCGCATCGACGACGACCATCCCGTTGTTCAGCACGCCGGACAGGATGTAGGTGCCTTCCTCGGTGAGGGTGATCGTACTGCCGGAGATCTGCACGGCATCGGAATCACTGGCGGCGCTGTCCCCCGACAGGGTGATCCGAACGCTGGTTTCTTCATCATAGCCGATCTCCAAATCCCGGTCGGTAAACATCTCCGACGGGTCGTCCGCCGCGGCGGCCGTTGTTTCGGCTTCGGTGGTGTCTGTGGACGCCGTCGGGACGGAGGATGCTACTACTTCGGCCGTCTGGGTGCCCCCGCAGGCCGAAAAGGTCAGCAGAACTGCCAACGCCAACGGCGAATATATTTTTTTCTTCACGCAAAATCCCCCTTTTACAGTTCGCCGATCAGGGTTTCCTGCGCGGAAATCGATATTTCAAGGTTCCCGTTTCGGCAGCGAAGCCGGTCGATCAGCTCTTTTTCTTTCTCTGCGGTTTTCAGCGTAAGGTTGTAGGTCAGCCGGAACAGACTGCCCATGTTGGTGGTTTTGACCATCGTCAGCTCGTGGGATGCGGCATAATGGTTGAGGCATCCGTGTAGTCCAGATCCTCGGGAATGGTGATATGAAGGGTCTTATACAGGGCAGCTTTCTTTTTGGCCCCAAAATCCAAGTGGTTATACAGGGCGCTGGCCCCGCCCAGCAGCAGGGCACACAAAAATGCGTAGGCAAGGTAGCCCATCCCGATGATCAGGCCGGTGCCCATTGCCAGAAAGATGGCGCCGATCTCCTTGGCCGACCCGGGGGCCGAGCGGAAGCGGACCAGACTAAAGGCACCGGCCACCGCCACACCGGTGCCCACATTTCCGTTGACCATCATAATGACCACGCAGACCACCGCGGGCAAAAGCGCCAAGGTAGCGACAAAACTTTTGGTATACCGGGTGCCGTACATGTAAAAGGCCGCCAAAATCAGCCCCACCACCAGCGCACTGGCCACACAAAGGAGAAAGTCCGACAAGGCAATGACGCCGGTCAGCTCGGTGTCGAACAGCCCCCGAAACACATCTGAAAACATCTCTTTGTTCCTCCTTATACACAATCCCGTTGGGTCCTGGCCATCATCTGCCGGTAGGCCGCCCCATATTTTGAGAACGAGGCGGGGTACACCCGAAGCCGGTTCAGTTCCCGGCTCATCCAAAGGGGCAGCCCGCCCGCCGTCTTGATCTCCATCAACGTCTGGCCCTCGGCAAGCAGCGGGGTGCCGCTGACCTTGCTTCCCAGACTAAAATTGTATTCCCGGTACAGGATGTTCTCGTCAAAGGTGACGCGGAACTCTCCCCCGTCCAAGGAATAATAGGCTTCTCTTTCATAGGCGAGAAACACCGTAGGGTGCAGCCCTGCGTAGTACGCCCGGAAATACTCGATCTCCTGCGCGATCTGGGAGTGTACGGGCAGGGGCAGGTTGTAGCGGAAAGCGTACATCGCCTGCTCCTCCGGCAGGGTGAGCCGACGCTTATATACGACGGACTGGTATTTCTTTTTCAGCTCGACGAAAACCGGGTCCTCTCCCGCTGCCGCTTGGTAGCTGCGAATGCGCAGCTTCTCTTTATAGGCCGGCTTTTCCAGCGAGCGCCGGATCAGCCGAAAGCTGCTTGTGTCATAGTAAATGTTCCGAATCATGGTACGCCCATAGCAGTCCAGCTTCATATAGGGTTCCATCACCCGCAAGATCCTTTCCTTTTGCTGGGATGTAAGCAGGTATTTGATCTCATAGCGCTTGAATGTTGCTTGATAGGCCATGGTAACTGATTGTACACCTCCTGAGCAGGACCCTTTTGCCGCCGGTCTTTTCGGCCGCTGCGGCAGAATCCCTTCCGTTCGAGGACAGTATACCGTCCAAACCTTAGACAAGCCTAAACCCGAAACTAAATTCTACTTTAAATTTGCCGTTGGCCGGCAGCCGCCAAAAAAAGGACGCCGCCCTCCGCAGGGCGGCGTCCTTACCATGCGCGGCGGCCCCCTTACAACGGGAAGGTCGCCACGATCCGCAGAGATTTTCCATCCGGCGAACTTGCGGTGATCTTGCCCTTGTGGGAATTGACAACCGCCGACGCAATGGAAAGCCCCAGCCCATAACCGCCGGTCTTGGAATTTCGGGATTTATCCGCGCGGTAAAACCGGTCGAACAGATGGGCCAGCTCTTCCCGGGAGATCTCGTCCGCAGTGTTCCACACGCTTAGCTGGAGGGTGTTTTTCTGCTTTTTCAGGGCAAGTTCAATCTTTCCGTCCGCGTTGGAATACTTCACGGCATTGTCCAGCAGAATGCTGATCAACTGCTGGATGGCCTTTTCGTCCCCCGTCATGGAAAGCATCGGCTCGATCTGCCCCGAAAGCGTTTTGTTGTGGGTTTTGGCAAGGGCTTGGAAGGTTTCCAGCGTTTCTTCCGCCACGTCCGAGATGGGGAACTCGATCTTCTCGGTCTGGGGCTGTTCTTCCATCCGCGACAGTTGGATCAAGCTGTTGGTCAGTTGGGCCAGCCGCTTGGTTTGGTTCTGGATGTCCTGCAGCCACTCGTTTTCCCCAAGGTCCATCTCCAGCACTTCCGCGTCTGCGTCAATGATGGTCAGCGGGGTTTTCAGTTCATGGCCGGCATCGGTGATGAACTGTTTTTGCTTCTCGTAATTTTCCGAAAAAGGCTTCACGATCCGCCCGGAAAGAACGACCAACAACAGCAGCACCGCCAGCAGACCGATCACCCCTACCCCGGCGCTTGTGAACAAAAAGGTGCGGAACGAGCGCATCTCTCGCCCATAGTCCAGAAAGATGATATGCACCTCGTCCCCTGCTGCGTACCGGATGTACCGGTAATCCCCCACAAAGCCCCGGGTCTTTCCCTCGGCAAAGACCGACTGCGCGTATTCTATGGCGGTTTCCGTATCGACCGCCGCGATCTTCCCGGTGTTTACCGACACCACCGTTCCATCGCTGTTCAGAAAAGTGGAAAAATACCGGGATTCATAAGGCAGTTCGGGGGAAAAAAGGTGGTTCCCTTTGGGCGCCGGCTCCCCCGAGAAGGACTCCCCTTCGGGGTGTTTGCCGTCGGGGAAATTGCCATCGTTTTCTTGTAAAATCGCCAGAATGCTGTCGGCGTCCGCCAAGATCTTTCTGTAATTCAGGATCCCTACCGTTCCAAAAATGATCGTCAGCACCAACAGCAGCGACACCATGGACGCAAGGATCAGTTTACTGCGCAGTGTGCGTATCATGCCATCTCCTCCAGTGTGTACCCGGCGTTCCGCATGGCCTTGATCTGGATGTTGGCGTGCAGCGCCGTCAGCTTTTTGCGAAGATACGAGATATATACCCACACCACATTGATTTCCGCTTCGCTGTCATACCCCCAGATCTTTTCCATAAACCGCTCCGAGGAGATCAGGTTCTTGGGGTTCGCCATCAGCATTTCCATCATCTGGAACTCTTTGTTCGCCAGCCGGTAGCTCCCGGAGGGGGTGGAAAGTTCGTAGGTGGCCCGGTCCAGCGTGACGTTGCCGATTTTCAGCCGCGAATCCGCCTGCGCCGTCTGAGTCCGGGTCATGGCCCGGATCCGCGCCAACAATTCCCTTGCATTGAAGGGCTTTGTGAGATAATCGTTCGCGCCGGCATCCAGACCAAGCACCTTGTCGTCCACCTCGGATTTGGCCGTCAACAGCAGTACCGGGATCAGGTTTCCCTTCTTCCGGATCTCCCGCAGCACGGTAATGCCATCCACCTTGGGCATCATGATGTCCAAAATCACGCCGTCATAGTTTCCCGCGTCCAGATACTCCAGTGCTTCCTGCCCGTCATAGGCCGCATCCACCGAATACTTGTTTCTCTCCAGAATGGTCGCCAGCGCCTTGGACAGCGCTTTTTCATCCTCCGCCAGTAAAAGTCTCATAGGGGGCACTCCTCTTTGCTTCGCCGTTGTTGCAGAAAGTGGGTCCTTATTTCTAACCCAATTATAGCATGCACGACGAAACTTAAATAGAAATAAAAATTGAAAATTGTCCGGCGTTTCTGCCCGTACCCATCCCACCGCCGGGAGTATGGGAACGGCAAGGCTGTAAAAAAGTCCCCGTCCACAGCCGCGAAAAACCGGGCGGTTGCCCTTGGGGGATTTTTTTGCTACACTGAAAGCAGAGGTGATCGTAATGGAGTTTTGCAGCGAACCCGGCCGGATTTTTGCGCTGGATGAAACAGGAAAACTGCTGGCGGAGGTGACCTTCCCCGAGCAGGCAGGGGTGGCCGTCATCAACCACACCTTTGTGGATGCCTCGCTGCGGGGCCAAGGCGTAGCCGGGCAGCTTTTGCGCGCAGTGGCGGACACCCTGCGCCGGGAAGGCCGCAAGGCCAAGCCCACCTGCTCCTACGCCGTACATTGGTTCCAGACCCACCCGGAAGAACAGGATTTGATGGGGTAAGCCTGCAAGCATCGCGAGCACAGAAGGTGCGCCAGAAGGTTTTTAGGAAAGGAAGTATGGTGATGAACAACGTTTCTTTGCAGACATCTGTAGCGGAAAAGATCAAGGCGCTGTATGCCATCTCACGGGAGTTGGAGCAACTGTTCCCCGGCAGGCACTACACACCGGACGGTCATATGATCGGCAGCATCGGGGAAGCCCTTGCCGCCAGCTACTACGGATTGCAACTGTTTGAAGCCTCTGCGGAAACCCATGACGCCAAGGCGCCCGACGGACGTCTGGTACAGATCAAAGCCACCCAGATTCAACGGGTTGCGCTGTCCAGCGAACCGGAATGGCTGCTCGTTTTGAAAATTCATCCCGACGGAACCTTTACCGAAGAGTACAACGGTCCGGGCACGCTGGTCTGGAACCACTGCGGAAAAATGCAAAAAAACGGCCAGCGCCCCATTTCTCTGGCGCTGCTCCGTAAGCTGCAAGCGGAAGTCCCGGTGGCCGACCGCCTGCCGCATTCCGTTTGACCGGAGCCGCAGAAGCCAAGTTCTTTCTGCTTAGGAAAACGCCGTTCCCGTTTTGGCAAGTTAGCACCGGGCCGGACACCGAAAGAGGCAGCGCCGGAATTTGTGCGGCGTGCACAAATTCCGGCGCTGTTTTTTTGTGTGGGCGAGCGGGTGTTTTTCGCCACAACTTCTTTTTCTATTTCGGTTGAACGGGTGGTCAGATCTAGGGCAAAAGCCGTTCTTACAACGTTTCCCCGTTGGTGGCAATAACGGTCTTGTACCAGTAGAAGGAATCCTTGCGGTACCGGGCATAATCCCCGGTGCCGTCGTCGTTGCGGTCCACATACAGGAAGCCGTACCGCTTTTTCAGTTCCCCGGTGGTAAAGCTGACCAGATCGATGCAGCCCCACGGGGTGTAGCCCATCAGGTCTACGCCGTCCTCCTCGACGGCTTTTTTCATCTGCTCGATATGGGCGCGCAGATAGGCAATGCGGGCCGGGTCATGGCAGGTCTTGTCCGGTTCCAGTTTGTCCACCGCGCCGAAACCGTTCTCCACAATAAACAGCGGCTTTTCGTACCGCTCGTACAGAACGTTCAGGGCGTAGCGCAGCCCCACCGGGTCGATGGTCCAGCCCCACTCGGTGGTGGTCAGGTGGGGATTGGGCACCGTATAGGGACTGCTGGCCGCGATGCGGGCCGACAGGTCTTTTTCCACCTGCGAGTTGACCACATTGGACATATAATAAGAAAAGCCGATATAATCCACCGTACCGTTGGCCAGAATCTCCTCATCCCGGGGCTCCATCCGAATATGGTACCCCTTTTGGGCAAACATCTTTTGTGCGTATCGGGGATAATGGCCGCGGCAATGGATGTCGGTGAAGAAATACCGCATATGCATCTCCTGTACCGAGAGCAGCATGTCCTCGGGGCGGCAGGAATAGGGGTAGATGGGGATCATGGCCACCATACAGCCGATGCGGTTTTCGGGGTCGATCTCATGGCCGATCCGCACCGCCATGGCACTGGCCACCAACTCGTGGTGGGCCGCCTGATACATGGTTTCCTCCGGGTTTTCGTGCTCGCTGAGCACAATGCCGGAATTGGTCCAAGCAAACAAGTCGTTGCGGATGTTCATCTGGTTGTTGATCTCGTTGAAGGTCATCCAGTACCGCACCTTGCCCTTGTACCGCTGAAAGCAAACCGTGGCAAACTTCACAAAAAAGTCGATCATCTTCCGGTTGGCCCAGCCACCATAGGCTTTGGCCAGATGCAGCGGCATCTCAAAGTGGCTGAGGGTGATCACCGGCTCGATGCCGTATTTGTGAAGCTCGGCAAACACCTCATCATAAAAACGCAGCCCTTCCTCGTTGGGTTCGGCCTCGTCCCCTTGGGGGAAAATCCGCGCCCAGGCAATGCTGGTGCGGAAACATTTGAACCCCATCTCGGCCAGCAGGGCGATGTCCTCCCGGTAATGGTGGTAAAAATCCACCGCGTCATGGTTGGGATACCGTTCGCCGGGCAGCACGCCGTCGGTGATCCGACGAGGGACACTGTGGGCCCCCGCCGTCAGCACATCACAGACGTTGGGGCCTTTTCCGCCTTCCTGCCATCCCCCTTCCAACTGATGGGCCGCCACAGCGCCTCCCCACAAAAAATCCTTCGGCAGCATAAATCGTGGTACCTCCTTTTGTATTCTCTCTCCCATCCTGCTTGCCAAGCCCTTGGCGCCGGCAAGGCCGCCCTTGGTCGATAGGGGCGGCGGCTTCGGGTTCTTCTACGTTTCATCTTACACAGCGGCGCCCCGGTTGGGAAGAGCGTTTGGTGATTTGGGAGTTTGTCACCCTGATTGGGGATTTGTTCCTGCCAAAAAACAAGACCACACCGCCGCTGCGCAGCGATGTGGTCCTATGTTTTGTCGGGAGGTCAGCCTTCTTGTTCTTCCAGCAGGCGATGGATCTCGTGGGCCAGCTTTTCCAGAATATACACCACCGGGATGGAGGAAGTCACATTGTATCCGCCGGGCAGCACCCGCATGGGGATGTAGTAGGCGATATTATAGTCCGAAATGCCGGCCAAGGTACACTGTTTGGTGTTGGTAATGCTGACGATGGTGGCCTTGCCTTTTTTCAGGCCGTCGATCTGCTTATACAGAAACCGCTGCTCCCCGCTGACCGACAGCGCCACCACCACCGTATCGTCATAGTTTCCATTCTCGGTAGGGTGGAACGGATCGTCCAGATAAAAGGCGCTTTTGCCCAGATTGGACAGATACCGGGCGCCGTACTTGCCCAGCGTACCGCTGGTGCCCATACCGATAAAAAACACCCGTTCTTTGCGGTAGATGATCTGCGCCACACGGCGAATGGAATCCGTTCAGGTCGCTGTCCTTCACCCGGGAAAAGAAGTCCTGAATAAAGGTATAATCCATCTCGGTATCGGCGGCCTGCTTTTCTTTCAAAAAAGCCCGCAGACGGTACTTGAACTCGGAATAGCCCTCACACCCCACCTTGCCGCAAAAGCGCAGGATGGTGGTAGCGGACACATGAAGCTGCTGGGCCAATTCCCGGATGGTCATGCCCGCCACTTCTTCCCCGTGGGAAACCACATAGTTATAGATCATGATCTCCAGATCATTCATCTGCCGGATCTGTTCATAGGTAAACACGGAAATCCTCCCTCTCTTCATGCGGGCCGGAAAATCACATTCTAGCTGTATTATACGAAAATCCCCCTGTCCACGCAAGCACAGGACCCCAAGACACCCCCTATTTTTCACAAAAAACAAGTTCCATTTGGCAGGAACATTTCACAATTTGTCCAAAACATCTTGCGTGGCAAGTCTTTCTGTGCGTATACTGGCAGTAGAGAACGCGAGTGCTTGCAGAGTTTTCATTCCACAGAAGACGGTTTTGTTGGCCAGCAAAACGCAGTCTTTTTCCCAAAAGAAGCGAGAAAGACAACAAGGAGGAATCTCAATGACCAATCAGGAGATCGCCGTTCGCGTTTTGGAGCTGGTCGGCGGTGCGAAAAACGTCAAAAATGTATACCACTGTGCCACACGCCTTCGCTTTACCCTGCAAACCGGCGAGTCGGTACAGACCGACGCGCTGAAACAAACCGACGGTGTGCTGAACGTTCTGGGCAGCGGCACCCAGATCCAGGTCGTCATCGGCAACAATGTAAACAAAGTGTACAACGAGTTGATGCCCCTGCTGCCCGCCACCGGCATCACCGCCCAAGACCAGCAGCCCGCCGCTGCCGAAAAGGGTCGTCCGCTGGACCGGATCTTCAATGCCATTTCCGGCATTTTTGCGCCTTACCTGCCGCTGCTGATGTGCTCCGGCATCATCACCGGTCTGCTGAGCCTTGCCAGTTCCATGAACTGGATCGACACCGCCGGCGGTACCTATGCCGTTTTGTCTGCCGCCAGCAACACCCTGTTCTACTTCTTCCCCATTTTGCTTTCCTTTACCGCTGCCAAGCAGTTCCATACCAACCCCTTTGTGGCTGTGATGATCGGCGGCGCGCTGATCCACCCCACCTTTATGGCCTTGTCTGAGGTGGAGGGCGGCGTCACCTTCCTGGGCATCCCCCTGATCATGCAGAGTTATACCAGCACGGTGCTGCCCGCCATCGCCGGTGTGGGCTTGTACGCCCTTGTGGACCATAAACTGTCCAAGGTCCTGCCGGACAGCATCCGCAATCTGGTCATCACACTGGTGGGTATGGTCGTCGTTGTGCCGCTGACCGCGCTGGTCTTCGGCCCTGTGGGCAACTCGCTGAGCACCCTGCTGGGCAACGGGCTCAACGCGCTGGTCCGCTTTAACCCCCTCATCGCCGGTATCATCGGCGGCGGTCTGTGCGGTTATATGGCTATGTTCGGTTTGCAATGGGGCATTATTCCCATCATCCTCATCAACATCAACAATCTGGGCTACGATTATTTCACCCCCATGTGGATGATGGGCCCGTATGCACAGGTGGGTGTGGCGCTGGCCGTTTTCCTGCGCAGCAAGGATACCGCCCTCAAGCAGTTGTCCCTCACCGGCTTCCTGACCGGTCTGTTCACCGGCGTGACCGAACCCATCCTCTACGGTCTGCTGACCAAATACAAAAAGCTCAACCTCTGCGTCATTCTGGGCGGTGCCGTGGGCGGCGCCGTGGTGGGCGTGACCCGTACCAAAGTGATGGCTTTCCTCTTTGCCGGCGTGCTGAACTTCCCCGGCTATTTTGGTCCCACCTTCCCCTACTACCTCATCGGCATGGTACTGTCCATCGGTGTGGCCGCCCTGCTGGCGCTGGTACTGGGATACGAAGATAAAAAAGCCTGAACCGACCGCACTGCGGCCCCGTTGAAAGGAGTGTCTGCCCTATGCCGCGGAACGATTATGACGAGATCCGCCGGAATTTTGACTCTTTTGTAGGTCTGCTGCCCCAGCGGGAACGTGCCGACCTGAACCAAGCCCTGCGCGGCATTTTTACCGTGGATGCCAAATGCTATCTCAGCTGTGCCAAGGCCTATGCCGACGGGTCCCAGCACACCGTGTTCGGCATGGAGTATTTTATCCGCGATATGCCTGCCGTTGACTTTTTCCACCGTCAGGTCTGCAACTACTATGCCCGTCTGGCCGGGGGGCAGGCCCAGCAGATCGCCCATGTGGTCTGTCTGGTGGGCCGCTACGGTGACCCTGCGCCGCTGTACGCCCGTTTTGACATGATGTTTGCCAACCACTGGGTACGCACCGACGCCGGTTGGCGCATTGATGAACTGCGGCTGGACATTCTGCCGGAGGACGGCAACTTTGAGGAATTTTCCTCGGGATGGTATTTCGAGGATCCCCACCCCAAGACCTATCCCGGGCTGCATCTGCCCTGCATCAACGGGGAACTGGATTCCCCATGGTTCCGCATTCCCGACGGGGAGGATGTCCTTACCGAGGAGGAAAAGGTGGCCGAAGCCTTTACCCGCTATGCCTTTGGCATCGACACGCTGTCCTTCTGCGAGGTGGAGAAGATCGCCTGCGAGGATGTGATCGCCGACATTCAGCCCTGGGGACCCATGGACAAACGCGGCTGGATCGCCGCTTTGAAGTACCACCGGCAGCGGGATCGTCTGTGGGGGCATTGTTGCCAGATCCAAGATTTGCGCATCGACGGTGATACCGCCTACCTGCATCTCTACCGCCTGTGCGGCCACAAACAGCGGGAACATCCCTATGTATACACCAACGAGAACGTGGACCAAGCCCACGCCTGCGCCAGCTATGATCTGGTGCTGAAGCGGGAGGACGGCCGCTGGAAGATCCAAAAATGCTGTTACTATCTGGGTCTCATCGAGATGGGTCCCTATCAGGAATAAGGCAGGCACAACGATGATTCAAACCGTAGAGGGGCCGCTCCCCCGCAGCCAGATCCACAACACGCTGGCCCATGAACATATGGTATTCGGCAAGCCCGGTTTTGCGCTGGATAGCGACAACCCCTACCAGCGGGACACCGCCTTCCGCCACGGCGTGGAACGGCTGGAGATGGTCAAACCCTTTCAAGTCGATCTTGTGGTAGACCCCACCACCATCGAATGGGGCCGCGACCCGCTGCTGCTGCGGCGGCTTTCCCGGGCCACCGGCGTGGCGTTGGTCTGCTGCACCGGCTATTTCAAGGACGAAGGGGATATGCTGGCCCACCTCAAAGCCCGCTCCTACTGCGAGGATCTGGAAGCCACGCTGGCCCAGGAATTTGAGAAGGAACTGGTACAGGGCATCGGCAACACCGGTGTACGGGCCGGGTTTCTGAAAGTCGCCTCCTCTTGGGGGGAGATCCGTCCGCTGGAAAAGACAATTTTTTCTGCCGCCGTCCGGGCCGCCCGCCGGTGCGATGTGGGCATCCTGACCCACTGCGAACGGGGTACCATGGCTGCCCAGCAGGCGGAACTGTTTCTTTCTTTGGGGATGGACCCCCGCCGGGTCATCCTTGGCCATATGACCAGCAACCGGGATCTGGCAGAAATCCGGGCTGTGGCCGATCAGGGATTCCGCGTGGGCTTCGACCAGTTCGGCATCCTTTCCATCCCCGGCATCCCCGACGATGAGGAAAAGTACCGCCACCTTTTGACGCTGGTGGAACAGGGGTACGGTGACCGCATCGTCTTGTCCCAAGACACCATCTGTGACCGCATGGGGTATGTGAGCAAAAGCAAACCCCGTTATCCGGATCAGATCTACCGGGAAGGCGTCCCGGAAGAAACGCTGCACCGGATGACCCGCGACACCCTTTTGGAGGTGCTGGACGACCGGACCGATGCACCTTCCCCTTGATTGAAAGGGAAATTCTTCCATTCAATATTCCCCACGGAACGCTCCATTGATCGGCCTTAACCGCATCTTCTCTGCCTGTTGATAGGCGCCGTTCCTTATTGCTATGGAACTGGGTGTTTCCTTCTAAACCAAAAGCCCCTGTGCTTTTCTGGAAGTAGAACGCTGCCCTTGGTTATATCCTTTCAGCGGCTGAAGGCGGACAATTTCTTCACGATAAAGCATTCCGCCATTTTTACATACTTTAGCATGGTGCATAAACGCCATGCTATTTTTTGTACAAAATTATAGTCTCCCTCTTTCTGCAATTATGCTATACTGGAAGAAAGTTTCATCCAGTCGAGATTTTCTGCCACACCTTTTTATACCTGTTGCGCCGACTTACACTGGGATTGTACAGCGCTGTTTGTTCCGCTCTCCATGCAAAGCATAGAACAAAGCATGCATACCTTGGAGGATGACTTCTCGCAAATTATAGACAGTAATATGGCCAGCGTTTTCTTTAAAGGGGTAGAAGGATCCGTATATGCAGATATTGAAGAGGAAGGAATATCTCGAAATATATCCACCCAAATCCAACCCATGCGGAGGAATTGTTCATGGAGCGCTTTTTTCAAAAGGAATACAATTTCATGGAACATTGGCGCACCGCCTTTGCTGCAGACGGCGCGCAGGGAATTGAACTGGCAAAAGCATATTTGCAGCAGCCTTCCGCACGACTTTCAGATGAAGAGCTCGAAGCGCCTTCTACCGAAGAAACCGTTTCCCTTTTGCAGGAAGCCCCAGATTCGTTTCAAAAAAGATTGGATCAAATCGACAATGTCTATGAGTTGCAAGCAACTATCTACACCCACTGCACAATTTTGGCCGAAAGGAAAATCCCTCTTTCTGCCGAAGAAAATCATCAATACTGTTTTCGTCTGGAGCAGATACTAAAGAGAGCTGCTTATTTATGCTCCCAGAATTTATTTCTCTTTCAAGGAACATTGCAGTCCATGCGCTTGCGCTCAGAGGAGGAATTCTTTCATGCAATTCTGTTTCCTTGGGAAGACCGTTGTCAGGTTCTAACGGTTGACCAGACCGGTCATGCCTCCTTGCATTCTCAATCGAGGGAAAAGGGCGTTCCGCAGCAAACGCGCACCTATACAGCTAGCCCAACCGCGGTGCGTCACCTATTGGATGAGGTCGCTGCTTCCTTTGCCGCAGAGCGAGAGGATTTGTGTGTATATGATGTAGGGACTTGGGAGCTGGAACTCACCAACACAGAAGGTCACGTCTATCTCTTTAAAGGGTACCTGTACGGGGAATCCGACGATATACAAACTCGGCTTTCAGAGTTGCTCCGAGAGACGTTTGGGTGTAAAAGTTTATTGGCTTTTGATGGAAACTGTCAGCCGGAGGACGCAATCCGGTATCTGAAGTTAGAATGTCGAAATCCAGATACCCAAGCAGCGGATTCTATGCAGCCAAATGAATGGTTCACGCTGGACAATGACACCGGCACGGTGGAATGGGTTAACCAACGCTACAACTACGGACGTTCATTGCATCACTATGAGTTTTCTGATTCTCTGAATCATATTCTTCGCCATTTTGGGAAGCGCCGGCTGTTTCAACAGCCGAAAATTCCTTCTGGGGAACTGATCTCGTACACAGAGGTCCCGCTATATACTATGACGGTTGAATTCGTGGACGGAACCAGGCAAGTATTAACCGGTCACTATGACAAATCCGAATTGCCGGAATGCTTTGAAACCCTGCTAAAACTGCTAACTACCTCACTTTGTCATTTGGACAATGGCAACATGCTGGATCCGGCAACATACAGCAGGGCCAGACGGCGTCAGGGTCAGCTAATCTATTGCAGCGTATCTTTTCACGATGGCGGAAAAACTTATTACTATCGGACCGACGACGACAGCTTCCATCCCGGTAACAAAGTGGTAGTCCCCGCAGGGAAAGACAGCCATCCGGCACTTGCAAAGATCGAAAAGGTAGAGTATTTTGCCCCACAAGAAGTTCCGTTTCCGGTAGAGCAAACGAAATGTATTCTTCGCCGTGCCAGCTCCCAAGACCTCGTAGATATCCCATGAGGGAGGGCCTCCCCCCCCTCAAAAGAACCCCGGCGACTATTTTCACCGGGGTTCTTTTTGTTCCTTTTTTCTTTGCCAAACTCCAAATACACTCTTGCCGCTTTTGCCTGTCACCGGTTCACAAATTCTTGACGCAACGTTTCAGCAACTCCGGCTTAAAACCCGCTCCTTTCTTACTGTATAATTGCCAACCTTTCCCCACCGCATCTCGGCTATCGCCATACCCTTTGTATCGTTTCCTTCCATTCAAAACGCTTTTGAAGCGGCAAAGTGCAGACGTTTTGCCCGCTGCACAAAAAAGCCTCCGCTGGAGGGCGGAGGCATTCCTGAGAAAATCAAGACTGGATTCGTTTTAGCTGGATAAATTGATGGTCTTCGTTGGCATGCGTGGGGAAGAGATAGAGGTTCCCTTTGCTGTCCACACAGATGTCATGGGCCCGCAGGTCGCTATTAAAGGTGCCAAGCTGCGCCACGATATGGTAGTCCAAGTCAAAGATGGTCAAATAACCGGCACGGCCGATCACATAAATATATTGGCCATCCGTGTCCACACCGGAAGGCTGGCCTAAATTGTGGATGATATAGGCCAGACAGTTGCCTTCGGTGTCGAACACTTGTACGGCGTCCTTTTCACGCTCACAGACCCAGATGTGATCGTTCTTATCCACCACCAGCGAATGGACAATGATAAACCGGCCGGGTGCTTCGGTATCTACATCCCAGACCCCTTCTCCGCCCCACGTTTTGCGAAGTTTCCCGTTGGCGTCAAAGATATGAACGGCCGTATTGCCGTACCCGTCGGTAAAGACATACTCTCCCTGAGAGGTCATGCCCGCATCGGTAGGCATATTGAAGGGTTCCCCCAGTCTATTCCGGCGCTTAGCTGCCTCCACAAACATCCAAGTCATGGGCATGGCGTTGCAAGGCTCGGTAGGGTACAGGGCCTTCCGGCGCGTGCGGGCGCAGTAGCCCACATCCATTCCCGTGTCCGACGGATGATCATATTGCCCAAAATCTCGTACAAACTGCCCCTCCAGTGTCAGTTCCCGGACAATATGGTGGTTGGAGTCCGCCACAAGGAGTGTGTCCTGCGGGGTATAGTAAATAAAATGAACATTATCTCCCAACTGACCACGACCGATACAGCGCACAAACGTACCATCCGGCTGCAGCACGGCAATCATACTTTCTTTGGCGCGCACCACCACATACAGGGTGTCATCCGGTCCCACGCAGCCGCCGGGGATACAGCCGTTGGCCACTTCGGGAGGCAGGTTGCGGGGATAATCCACTTTATATTCGTAGCGGAACGAACCGCCTTCATAAATGGTTTTTTGCCGGGAATCCCGATCCGCATCGGCATAGATTGTCTTCATCACAACAGCTTCCTCCTTATTCCGCGTTCCATTTTGCTTCTGCCTTTTTGACAAAGCGGCCATCTTTCACCGTAGCGAACAGCAGCAGCGCAAGCGTTTCCAGTACCAACAACGCGCTGTACGAAGCCGCATAACCGCCAAAATTGGTGGAAATTTGGGTAATGAACAGAACGCCCATAGAACTGATGATTTGGTTGATGGGGTAGATCACGCTGTAAGCACGAGCAAAATTCGCAGGCCCCCAATACTCGGCGGTAAGAGAGGTCAGGAAGTTGGCGGCGCCGCCTACCACAGCACCCGCCAATGCAAGGCCCACGATCAAAAGCGGCAAGGAGCCGGTACGCTGTGCCAAAATACAGAAGACCGAAGAAAGAATGGCGCATACAAAGACCACCATGGTTGCAATGCGAGGGCTCTTTTTGGCATCCAAAAGACCAAACAGGTAGCTGAACACGCACCCGCACAACGCGGTAAAAAGCATGAGGTTGCCAGCGGTGGAGGCTTCGTAGCCGATGCTGAGCATAAACAAGAAATTCGTGCTCATGACGCCGCCGCCAAACAATCCGGCTGCGCCAATCGTCAGACCGATGATCCACGTTTCCTTGACTTGAATCATCCGGGCGACTGTCCAAGGGCTGCGGGCATCCTGTGCCTTGACCTCTGCCTGCATCCGGGCAATTTCTTCACTGCTCAGGCTGCGGTCATTATCCGGCGCGTAACCGGCATCTTCCGGATAATCTTTGACGAAGGTCACCAGCAAAACCAGCGCTGCAACCGACAGGACCGCAGAGAACATACATCCGTAGTTCAGCCCCCAAAGATTTCCGATAAAGCTGACGATCTTGGAGATGGTTCCTGCCCCCAGCGGCACAGCAATGGTGACAATGCCCATAACGATTCCTTTTTTGTGCGGGAACCAGCGGGCGATCAGAATCGGGTTCAGGCCGTACACCCAGGTGATGACCGAGCAGATGAGCAGCACCTCCACCACACACATCAGCACATAATTGGAAATGTGGGGCAGAATAAACAAACAAACCGTGGTAATGGCCGCCAGAACCAACTGGATGTTATGCAGCGGCACCCGACTAACCATACGGGGAAAAAGAAAGCACGTACCAATGCAAATAACCTGACCAATCGACAAAAGGCTCATGAGCCACGTTGTGTCCCATGCATACGTATCTGCCCAGAAGCCGATAAAGTTTTGCCAGCCGCTGGAAATACTGGGCGAGAGATAAAAACAGAGGAACAGATAGACAACCATCAGCCAGCCTTTGGCACCCAAATCCTGTGTAGGCTTTTTGGTTGTTGCGGACTGTGTCATTACGGATTTCCACCTTTCTGAAATTATTTTTGTGGAGCACTCCTCTTGTCTCTATTGTACCAGCAGCCGCCGGCCATTGTACACTTCCATCTGTGGCACGTTTAGTATGACCGCTATGTAATAGCCCGCTGCGGAATGCACAAAAATAGTCCTTTCGGCTTTCACACATTGCCGAAAGGACTGGCGTATCATACCTATTACAAGTTTTCAAGTGCCGCTTGGTTTTGCGTAAAGTAATACCGTACAGACCGGATAAATGATTCCCACTGCGGTAAAAGTTCGGGCTTTTGCCGGGCAAACAGCAGGATTTTGCCGCAGTGCCGCAGCTCTTCCATCGGAATAAAGCGCACCTGCCCTTCGGCAGGGCTGCCATGGAATAAAGCCGGCATCGGGATACACACCGTGTATCCCAACCCTTTGATACTGGCTTGAAACAAAAGGGCTTGTTCATCCAATTCAATAAGGGTATTTCGTAAGCCGGACTGGGCAAAGCACTGTTCCAAAATAGTCTTTGTATCGCCAAATCTACTGCAAAACAGCGTCTTGTTTTGCAGCTCTGTCAGGGAAACGGTCTTTCTTTCATAAAATTCCTGTCCGGGCGATGCCACAAGGTAATACCCTGCTTGCATCAATACTTCTTGGTAGAGCCGCTCTTCATGCACCGGCATCAGGCTGATGCCCAGATCCGCCTTGCCCTCCACCACTTTTCGTGTAATGGTACGGGTGTTGGCCAATTCCACCTGTATCTCCGTTAACGGATGTTCCTTTTCATATTCCGATGCCACGCTTTTCATAAGACCGATGGCCGAAAGGACCCGAATCTGGCTGCAGTTTTTGCGATTTGCCTGCCGCGCCTGCACCAGCCCGGCATCTAACGCATCAAAAGCCTGCTGTACCGCCTGCAAATAGCAAGCACCGGCTTCCGTTAGGACCACCCGATTGGCGGTGCGCTGAAACAACCGCAGATCGAGTTCTTTTTCCAACCTTGCAATAGAGCGGCTTAGGGCCGGCTGGGTTATATAAAGCGCTTGTGCGGCTTTTGTTATGCTTTGAAAATGCGCTACCGTAACAAAGTAGCGTAACTGCATCAGTTCCATACCATACCGCCCTTCTGCTTTTTTGTATTTTACCATAGTTTTTTTGTTACTGTAAATATCCCGTTTGCACGGAAAAGCGAGGATTCCTTACGAATGGATGTAAAATTTCAAAGTTCCAAATACGCTGCCCGCCCTCAAAAATCCGGTTGGGACCATTGGAACACGACCCAGCGAGCCCCTATCCTAAAAAAAGAGCAGTGCCCAAAAAGCACTGCTCTTGGTATACCGGGGGGATTCAAGCGCTTCCCCTTTTCAGCCGCCGCCTGCTCTGGCGGCAGGGAGGTTTATTCCAGTTCAAAGGCGCCGGTGTAGAGCTGGTAGTACTGTCCCTTGGCGGCGATGAGTTCGGCGTGACTGCCTCGCTCGATGATGCGGCCGTGGTCCAGCACCAGAATGACGTCGGCGTTTTGCACCGTGGACAGCCGGTGGGCGATGACAAAGGTGGTGCGCCCTGCCATCAGGGCGTCCATGCCGTCCTGCACCAGCTTTTCGGTGCGAGTGTCGATGGAGGAGGTGGCCTCGTCCAGAATCATTACCGGCGGGTCGGCCACCGCCACCCGGGCGATGGAAAGCAACTGCCGCTGGCCCTGACTTAGGTTGGCGCCGTTCTCGGTAAGGGGGGTGTCGTACCCTTGGGGCAGCCGGGTGACGAAATCATCGGCCCCGGCCAGCTTTGCCGCGGCGATGCAGTCCTCGTCGGTGGCATCCAGCCGCCCGTAGCGGATGTTGTCCATCACGGTGCCGGTAAAGAGGTTGGTGTCCTGCAGCACAATGCCCAGACTGCGGCGCAGGTCGCCCTTTTTGATTTTGCGGATGTTGATGCCGTCGTAGCGGATCTTGCCGTCGGCAATATCATAAAAACGGTTGAGCAGGTTGGTGATGGTGGTCTTGCCCGCCCCGGTGGCCCCCACAAAGGCCACCTTCTGCCCCGGCTTGGCATACAGCGTGATGTTGTGCAGCACGGGTTTGTCCGGCGTGTAGGCAAAGTCTACCCCTTCCAGCCGCATATCGCCCTGCATCCGGGTATAGGTCACGGTGCCGTCCGCCTGATGGGGGTGTTTCCAAGCCCACAGGCCGGTGCGTTCGGCGACCTCGGTCAGGGTACCGTCGGCATTTTGCTGCACATTGACCAGCGTCACATAGCCGTCATCCTCCTCCGGGGCTTCGTCCATAAGGTCAAAGATGCGCTGGGCCCCCGCCAGCCCCATGACCACCGCATTGACCTGATGGGACACCTGATTGATGTTGCCCACAAACTGCTTGGTCATATTGAGAAACGGCACCACGATGCTGATATTGAGGGCCAGCCCCGATACGCTCAGGTTGGGGGCGCCTGCCAGCAGCAGCCCCCCGCCAATTACGGCCACCAATACGTACAGCACGTTGCCGATATTGTTGAGGATAGGCCCCAGCGTGTTGGCGTAGCGGTTGGCCTTTTCCGATTCCTCGAACAAGGCGTCGTTGAGGGCATCAAAGGCGACCTTGCTCTCCGCTTCGTGGCAGAACACCTTGATGACCTTCTAGCCGTTCATCATCTCCTCGATGAAGCCCTCGGCCTTGCCCAGCGCGGTCTGCTGGCGGAAGAAATACCGGGCCGAACCGCCGCCGATTTTTTTGATGAGCAGCGTCATCAGCGCCACCCCCGCCAGCACCACCAGCGTCAGCCACAGGCAGTAGTATACCATGATGCAGAAGATCGTCACCACCGTCACCACCGACACCAGCAGTTGGGGAAAACTCTGGGAGATCATCTGCCGCAGGGTGTCGATGTCGTTGGTGTAGTAGCTCATGATGTCGCCGTGGTTGTGGGTGTCGAAATAGCGGATGGGCAGCCGCTGCATACCGCCGAACATCTTGACCCGCAGCTTTTTCAGGGCGCCTTGGGTGATGATGGCCATAAGCTGGTTGAACACCAGCCCCGCCGCCAGCGACAAGAGATAGAACACCGCCAGCAGCCCCACAAGGCGCAAAATCTGCCCGCTGACCGCGTGCCAGACGCCGTCCTGCCAGCTTTGCTCCACCAGCGCGATGACTTTTTGCATAAAGACCGAGGGCAGCGACCCCACAATGGCATTGAAAACGATGCAGCCGATGGTCACCGGCAGCAGCACGGGATAAAACCCCAGCAAGGTTTTGAGGAGCCGCACGCAGCAGGCCCCGGTAGAACTATTCTTCAATCTGGGTGCCCTCCTTGTTCTGGGATGTATAGATTTCCCGGTAAATGGCGTCGGTGCGCAGCAGTTGGGCATGGGTGCCCATGCCGTGGATGCGCCCGCCGTCCAGCACCAGAATGCGGTCGGCGTCCTCCACCGAGGCGGTGCGCTGGGCAATGATGATCTTGGTGGTATCGGGCAGGCAGGTGCGCAGCGCCTTGCGGATGGCCGCATCGGTCTTGGTATCCACCGCGCTGGTGGAATCGTCCAAAATCAGCACCTTGGGGCGCTTGAGCAGCGCCCGGGCGATGCAAAGCCGCTGTTTCTGCCCGCCGGACACGTTGGTGCCGCCCTGCTCGATGTAGGTATCGTACCCTTTCGGGAAGGTGCGGATAAATTCATCGGCGCAGGCCAAACGGCAGGCTTCCACCAGCTCCTCGTCGGTGGCGTGGGGATTGCCCCAGCGCAGATTCTCCTTGATGGTGCCGGAAAAAAGCACATTCTTTTGCAGGACCACCGCCACCTGATTGCGCAGGGTCTCCAGATGGTAACGGCGCACATCCACGCCGCCCACCCGGACGCAGCCTTCGGTCGTATCGTACAGGCGGCAAATCAGTTGGATGAGAGAGGATTTGGAGGAACCGGTCCCGCCGATGATGCCGAGGGTTTCCCCCGAGCGGATGTGCAGGTCGATGTCCTGCAAAACCATCCGCCGGGCCGAGGCCGCATACTTGAAGCTGACCCCGTCGAAATCCACCGACCCATCGGCCACCGTTCTTACCGGTTCGGCCGGGTCGGCCAGAGTGCTGCGCTCCGAGAGGACTTCGGCAATGCGGTTGCCCGACTCCCCGGCCATGGTGATCATCACAAAGACCATGGATACCATCATCAGGCTGTTGAGCATCATAAAACTGTAGGTGAGCAGGGCCGACATCTGCCCCACGTCCAAGGCCAGCCCACGGGTGGTGATGACGGTATAGGACCCGAAGGAGAGCACAAACACCATGACCGCATAGATGCAGAACTGCATCATGGGGCTGTTCAGTGCCAGAATCCGCTCGGCCCGGGTGAAGTCGGTACAGACATCCCCCGCGGCTTCGGCAAACTTTTCCTCTTCGTAGGATTCCCGCACAAAGGACTTGACCACCCGCATGGCCTGAATGTTTTCCTGCACAGAGCGGTTCAGCCGGTCGTATTTGCGGAACACCTTTTTGAACAGCGGCATTGTCCTGATGGTGACCAGCGCCAGCCCTACGCCGAGGAACGGCACCACGAACAGAAAGATCCACGCCATCCGCCCGCCCATGCGGAACGCCATGGCAAAGGCAAACACCAGCATCAGCGGCGCCCGGATGGCGGTGCGAATGATCATCATGTAGGCGTTCTGCACGTTGGTGACGTCGGTGGTCATGCGGGTCACCAGCGAGGAGGTGGTAAAGTGGTCGATATTTTCAAAGGAATAGTCCTGAATGCTGTAAAACATGTCTTTGCGCAGGTTGCGGGCCAGCCCGCAGGAGGCCTTGGAGCAGGTACACCCCGCCAGTGCCCCAAAGGCCAGCGACAGCGCCGCCATGAGCACCAGCAGCAGGCCGTAGCGCAGCATACGGGTCATATCGCAGCCGCTTTTGACCTCATTCACCAATCTGGCGATGAGAAACGGTATCAGGCATTCCATGACCACCTCGCCGCTGACCAGCAGCGGCGTTACCAGCGAGGCCGTCTTGTATTCCCGAATACTGCGGGACAGTTGTCGGATCATCGTTTCACTTCCCCCTTTCCCAAAAAGCAAAAGACGAGCAGCGGCATCAACTGGATTTACGTGATACACACTACTCGTCTGTTTTGGGTCTTATCAAATTGTCTGTTTTGATTGTAGACCCACAGGCTGCTTTTTGTCAAGACGACCGTCTTGGCTGACCCCGTCCCCTGCGCCCGATGCGGGGCGGCTTTTTTCTTTTTCGGTTCTTTTGTTCAATACAGCATCCGCAGCAGTTCCGCGCAGCGGTCGATGCCCAAAATACCGCTGTCCAGACAAATCTGGTAGTTCTTCGCATCGCCCCATTTTTCCTCGGTGTAAAAGCGGTGCCAAGCCGCCCGGCGTTTGTCCTTTTCCCGGATGCGGGCCTCGGGGGCTTGGTCCCGCTCGCCGTATACCTCCACGATGCGCCGGGCCCGGAACGCCCTGTCGGCATGGATAAAGGCGGTCAGACAGTCCGCCTTGTCCCGCAGGATGTAGTCGGCGCCCCGCCCCACGATGACGCAGGGTCCCTGCGCCGCCAAGTCCAAAATCACCTGCCGCTGGGCCTGCCAGAGCAGGTCCTCGTTGGTGGGGCCGAAGGCCCGGTTCGCGGAAAAGGCTGCCAGCAGCCCCGCCGGGGCGGCTTCCTCGGCGGCCTGCACATAGGACGGGGCAAACCCGCTTTCCACGGCGATCTTTTCGATCAGTTCGCTGTCGTAGCAGGGCAGGCCCAACTGCCCGGCCACCGTCTTGCCGATGGTCCGCCCGCCGCTGCCAAATTCCCGGCTGATGGTCAAAATGCGATGTTTCATACAGATTCCTCCTTTTTTCCCAATTCCTGATAGGTTTGCCGGATCAGTACCAGCGCCACAAGGAAGGTCAGCAGGTCCGACACCGGCATCGAGTAGAGCACGCCGTCCAGCCCGAAAAAGCGGGGCAGCAGCAGCGCAAAGCCCACACCGAACACCACTTCCCGAATCATGGACAGCGCCGTGGATTCCACCGCCTTGCCCATGGCCTGCAAAAAGATGAAGCAGGCCTTGTTGATGCAGGCCAGAATAATGAGGCAGAGGTAGACCCGGAAGGCTTTGAGGGCGAAGTCGGTGTAGTAGCTGCTCTCATTGGCGGCGCCGAAAATCGAGATGAGCTGCCTGGGACAGAACTCCGCCAGCACAAAGCCCACGGCGCCCACCGCCACTTCGGCCAGCAGCAGCCGGGTAAAAAGGGCCCGCACCCGGTCCAGATGCCGGGCGCCCATATTGAAGCCCACGATGGGGATACAGCCGGCGGCCATGCCCACCACCACCGAAATGATGATCTGGAAGAATTTCATGACGATGCCCACCACCGCCATGGGGATCTGGGCGTACTGGGCCTGCCCGAAGATGGGGTCCACCGCGCCGTACTGCCGCAGCATATTGTTGATGGCCGCCATGGCCGCCACCAGCGAGATCTGGGACAAAAAGCTGGTGATCCCCAGCCCCAGCGTCTTGACGCAGACCGTGCGGCTGGGCAGAAAATCCCGCCGTCCGGGGCGGATGGTCTTCATATGCAGGATGTACCACACCGACAGCGCTGCGGTCAGCACCTGCCCCAGCACGGTGGCCACGGCGGCGCCCATCATACCCCAGCGGAGGCCGAAGATGAACACCGGGTCCAGCACGATGTTCACCAAGGCGCCTGCCAGCGTGGCGCCCATGGCGAACGCGGGGTTGCCGTCGGCGCGGATGACAGGGTTCATGGCCTGCCCAAACATATAAAAGGGAATGCCCAGAGTGATATAGAAGAAATATTCCTGCGAGCAGGCAAAGGTCTGTTCGTTGACGGTGCCGCCGAACAGGGCGATGAGGGGCGTTTGAAACAGCAGGTACAAGGCCGTCAGCACCACACCGGCGGCCACGCTCATCTCGATGGCGTTGCCCACGCTGTGTTTGGCGGTGTCCTGCCGGCCCTGACCCAGACAAAGGCTGACAAAGGCGCAGCAGCCATCCCCCACCATGACCGCGATGGCCAGCGCCGCCACCGTAAGGGGGAACACCACCGTGTTGGCCGCGTTGCCGTAGGAGCCCAAATAGCTGGCGTTGGCAATGAAGATTTGGTCCACGATGTTGTACAGCGCGCCCACCAGCAGCGAGATGATGCAGGGCACCGCATACCGGCCCATCAGCTTGCCCACGGGCTGGGTGCCCAAAAACTGGTTTGAAGATTCCATAAAAAACGGTTCCGCCTTTCTTGCAAAAAAATAACGTGCGGCCCTGCTACGCAACCGGAATTACGCAGCAAGGCCACACGTTGGTAGTTACAGTATACCGGATTTTGCCCCGGGGTGCAAAGGCAGTTTTGAACAAAAAAGGCCGCTTTGGGGACCGGTGTTCTGCGCAGATGCCCCGAGGGGCGCGCCTTTTTGCCCGGTCCGCCACCCAATGGCTGCGGCGGCATCCGCCAAGGAGAAGCTGACCGTGCCGTTTTCCAAACTGACCCAATCCGAAAGATCGGTGCCGGTGGCGAAGGCGCACTGTTGTGGGCCAGAAACAAATGGCTGCTGGCTCATCCCGATTCTTCCGAAGCCGCAGCAGGCGCCTTTGTGGGCCTGACCGGAGAAAACATCCGCCTTTGGTAACGGCCTTTTGCCGCGCTTTACTTTAAAGCCGAAGCTTTACCTTATACCTCTTATCTGATATACTTAATTAAATATTTACTTTAACCGAACGTCACGAAACCGCATTGAAGCACACAGGAGCCGGACGGCAACGGAATGGTTCCTGTATCCTCGTTTTCCACAAGGTCGCCCCCGCTGACAGCAACCGCCACTATACTCGATTGCCAAAGGCAGCGCAGAAAAAAATCAGAATGGAGAGGTATAACCATGGCTCAAATCAGTCTGGATAGCATTAAGAGGATCGAGAAAAACCGCAACACCATCCATGAGAAAGTACACGCAACCTATACAGTATTCGAGATGGATGACGAAAAGTATGTACAGATTGATACGTATGGGCGCATCGATCGTGAAACCCCCGGAAGGGTCAGCCAATCAATTCAATTTGACAAAGAAACTGCGACATTTCTAGTAAATCTTCTAAAAGAGGAATTCAAATTACGCTAACCCCTTCCTGACCTTTGCGTCGGCAAGCCGTGACGGACGGGGCAACATAAATCATAACCCCACGTTGAACGTGGGGTTTGCAAAACGGCCCCATAGGGGCCA
>CAUWAX010000020.1:0-35107 GCA_963557315.1 uncultured Gemmiger sp.
GTGGCCCCTATGGGGCCGTTTTGCAAACCCCACGTTCAACGTGGGGTTATGATTGTAAAGGCGCTATCCTATTATATAGGAACGCGCCAACAATCTTCTACTCCCCGTCGGATAGAAAACCTGCCGATTTCCTCTTGACAAACAGGCACCTGCGCGGGTATAATACTCATTACCGCGCAGGTGTCGTACAACGGCTAGTACATCAGCCTTCCAAGCTGAGGACGAGGGTTCGACTCCCTTCACCTGCTCCAGAAATTTGAGCGCCGCAACCAATGTTGCGGCGCTCTTTTGCTTTGCCCGTATACACTTTAATACATGCAAGAAAAAAGCCCGGGGCTCTGCCCGGGCTTTTTTTGTTGTGAACGGCCCGCAGAAACGGTTTGAACAAATCCAAAAAATATGCTCAAAGTCAGAAGGCTTTTGTACATTTGATAGAAAAATGAAAAGTCAAGAAAAATAGCTAAATAAATTAAGATAAAAATATTGACAATTCCGTGAAGCGCGGTATAATGGTAACGTTCTTTTAGCTAAATAAATTTAGGTAAAATTACAGAAAGAGACTTTACACCATAGTATAAGGAGCGTATTACCATGACTTTTGAAGAACTGAAAAACGTGATCGTTGAGACCCTGAACGCCGATGCCGATGCCGTTACGATGGAGGCCAGTCTGGCCGATGACCTGAACGCGGACAGTCTGGATGCCGTGGAGCTGAACATGGCTCTGGAAGAGAAGTTCGGCTCTGCCATTCCCGATGAGGAACTGGGCAACATGAAGACCGTGGGCGATATCTTCAACTACCTGACCCAGAACGCCTGATCGCCGCAAGACTTTTTTCGAACAGGAGGATTCCACGCATGAATGTCGGCAAAATTTTTGCCCTCGGTACCCGGGAACGGACATTCCAGCTCAAAGCCCGGCGGGATGCCGGTACCGATAATCCCCGTTGGCGCGCACCGGACTTTTTCACCTGCAAAAAGTGCGAGCGCCGTGCTACTCGGCAGGTTTGGGCCAGTACTTTGTATGTTTGCCCCAACTGTGGGTATCATCACCCGGTGGGTGGGTATTATCGTTTAAGTATGGTGCTGGATCACGGCACTTTCCGGGAACTGGATGGCGAATTGGAAGGCAAGAATGTGCTGGACTTCCCCGGTTACGATGAAAAATTGGCGAAGCAGCGGGCTAAAACCGGCCTGAGCGATGCGGTAGTCACGGCCTATGGCAAGATTGGCGGGGTGCCCGCAGTGGTGGCTGTGTTGGATAGCCGCTTCTTTATGGGCAGCATGGGTACTGCTGTGGGCGAAAAGGTGACCCGGGCGGTGGAATATGCCACCAACAAGCACCTGCCGCTGATCATCTTTTCTGCCAGCGGCGGCGCCCGTATGCAGGAAGGCATTTTCAGCCTGATGCAGATGGCCAAAACCAGTGCAGCCATTCAGCGCTTTCAGGCCAAAGGTGGACTGTACATCAGCTATCTGACCCATCCCACCACCGGCGGTGTGACGGCCAGCTTCGCCAGTTTGGGTGACATCACGCTGGCGGAGCCTGATGCCCTGATCGGCTTTGCCGGTCCTCGAGTCATCGAGCAGACCATCGGTGAAAAGCTGCCCAAGGGATTCCAGCGGGCGGAGTACCTGCTGGATCACGGCTTTGTGGATCAGGTCGTTCCCCGCGGCGAGATGAAACAGACGCTTACCCAGCTGTTGAAGCTGCATACACAAGGAAGGAAGCGCGGCGCATGATCAAAGATATTCTCAAAGAGGTCGAATCTCTCGACCAGCGCATCGATGCGCTGCAAAACCCCACGCCGGAGGACGACACCGACAAGCAGCTATTGGGGGAGGAGGAAAACGCCCCCGCCGATGTGTCGGTGGAAGAACTGGAAGCTCGCCGGGCGGCGCTGCTGGAGCAGTGCCGTGATTTGACGCCCGCAGACCGGGTCTTTCTGGCCCGGCATCAGGGCCGTCCCCGCATCGACGAGTACATCCATGAGCTGTTCACCGATTTTTTTGAACAGCGTGGTGACCGGCAGTGCAGTGATGACCAGAGCATTCTGGGCGGCATTGCCCGGTACAAGGGCATCCCCGTTACGGTAATCGGTCACCGCAAAGGTTCTACGCTGGAAGAAAATATGCGTTTCCGATTTGGTATGCCGGAACCGGAAGGCTACCGCAAAGCGCTGCGTCTGATGCAGCAGGCCGAAAAGTTTGGCCGTCCCATTATTACCTTCATCGATACGCCGGGGGCCTATCCCGGCAAAGAAGCCGAAGAACGGGGACAGGGCGAAGCCATCGCCCGCAATCTGGCCGAAATGAGCGGCCTGACGGTACCCATCCTTTCGGTGGTGACCGGCGAGGGTAGCAGCGGCGGTGCGTTGGGACTGGGCGTGGCCAACCACATCCTGATGTTGGAGAACGCCGTCTATTCGGTGCTTAGCCCGGAAGGCTTTGCCAGCATCCTGTGGAAGGATTCCTCCCGCAGCGGCGAAGCCTGCGAGATCATGAAGTTGACCGCGCAGGACCTGCTGCAGGATGGCGTCGTGGAGGAAGTGATTCCCGAACCGCTAGGGGGCGCTCAGCGCGACCATAAACAGCTCTTTGCGTCCTTGGACGCAGCGCTGGAACGGCATCTGACCCAGTTGTGCAAGATGAACGGCAAGGCACTGGCCGACCAACGGTACAAAAAGTATCGTCAGATCGGCCTGTGACACAGAACAGATAGAGGGAACTTATGGAAGGTTTGCAGCTGATTTCCACCGGAGGGGCACTGCCCAGCCGGGTGGTAACCAACGAGGATTTGAGCAAGTTGGTGGATACCAGCGACGAATGGATCACCACTCGCACCGGTATTCGGCAGCGGCGTTTCTGTGGGGAAGGGCAGACGACGGCCACCTTAGCCATCGAAGCAGCCAAGCAGGCGCTGGAGCGCAGCGGCTTGCAGGCGGAACAAATTGGCTGCTGTGTCTGTGCCACTCTTTCAGGCGCCTATGCCACCCCCAGCACCGCTTGTCTGGTGCAGCATGAACTGGGGCTGGCGGAGGATATTCCTGTACTGGATGTCAACGCAGCCTGTTCTGGGTTTATCTATGGTGCTGCCGTGGCACGGGGACTGCTGGCTGCACGGCCGCAGGATTCCCGCCGGTTTGCGCTGGTTATTGGATGCGAGCAGCTCTCCCGCTTGATGGATATGACAGACCGCAACACCTGCGTGTTGTTCGGTGACGGTGCCGGTGCGGCCATCTTCGCACTGGCAGAAGACTCGGATTTCGCGGTGGATCTGGGGGCTCGGGGCGATATGGCCATCGAAACGCCGCCTAACGGTCCCATCCATATGGATGGCCGCGCGGTATTCCGGTTTGCCGTAGATGCCTTGCCCCGCACCCTGCACGCGGTGCTGGAGGCTACCCATCACACGTTGGACGAGGTGGATTGGGTGGTGTGCCACCAAGCCAATAGTCGGATCATCGACAATTGCGTGAAAAAGATGCAGGCCGATCCCGAAAAATTCTATAAAAATATGGACCGCCATGGCAATACCAGCGCTGCCAGTATTCCGGTGGCGCTCAATGAACTGGCCGAAGATGGTCGCCTGCAGCCCGGCATGCGGATTGCCTGCATCGGGTTTGGCGGCGGTCTGACATGGGGCGGTATGTTGCTCACTGTGAAAGGAAGCGTCGTATGAAACTGCTGAACGAGATCTTGGGGACCCGGTATCCCCTTATTCAGGGTGGTATGGCCAATATTGCCACCGGTGAATTTGCTGCCGCCTGCTCCAATGCGGGCGCTTTGGGCCTGATCGGTTCCGGCGGCATGAACGCCGATTCCCTGCGGGATAACATCCGCCGCGCGAAGCAACTTACCGACAAACCCTTCGGCGTCAATATCATGCTGATGCACCCGCAGGCCGATGCGTTTGCCAAGATTGTGGTGGAGGAAGGCGTTCGCTTCGTCACCACCGGTGCCGGTAACCCCGGCAAGTACATGGAAAGCTGGAAAAACGCCGGCATCACGGTGATGCCGGTGGTAGCAGCTACGGTGCTGGCAAAGCATTTGGTTAAATGCGGCGCCGATGCGCTGATTGCCGAGGGCACCGAGAGCGGCGGTCACGTAGGTGAGATGACCACCATGGCGTTGGTACCGCAGGTCGTAGACGCTGTGGATGTTCCGGTCATTGCGGCGGGCGGCATTGCCGATGGCCGCCAGTTGGCGGCAACTTTTGCGCTGGGCGCCTGCGGCGCGCAGATCGGCACCTGCTTGCTGGTTTCCGAAGAATGTCCCATTCACGCCAACTATAAAGCGGCATTGCTCAAAGCAAAAGACAGTGACACCATCGTCACCGGCCGTATCGGCGGCACGCCGGTCCGGGTGCTGAAAAACCGGATGAGCCGGGAATATGTCCGTCAGGAAAAAGCCGGTGCCGACAAGATGGAACTGGAAAAGTTTACGTTGGGCAGTTTGCGTCGCGCCGTGTTTGACGGCGACACCGAGACCGGCAGCTTGATGGCCGGTCAGGTGGCCGGTATGTTGCAGGGCGTGCGTCCCGTAGCGGAGATTCTGGACGAATTGATGGAAGGCTGCCATACTCGTCTGCACGAGATGGGCCAGATGAACGTATAAAAGGAGTTAAACTGATGAAACTCGCGTTTTTGTATGCCGGACAAGGCAGCCAGCACGCTGGGATGGGCGCCGACCTGTACGAAGCGTCACCGGTATTCCGCAAGGTGTTTGACGAAGCCGCCACGGTGCTGGATTTTGATCTGAAAACCACCTGCTTTGAGGATCCCGAAGGGGTCATCAACCTGACCCGGTACACCCAGCCCTGCATGGTGGCCTTTGCGGCGGGTGTCACCGCCATGTTGGCCGAGGAGGGCATTCGTCCCGAATATGCAGCGGGCTTGTCGTTGGGGGAGTATTCCGCGCTGGAATGTGCGGAGGTGTTGGATGCCAAATCTGCCGTGTCGTTGGTCGCTTTCCGGGGGCAGGCTATGGCGAAGGCGTCGGAAGGGTTGGATTGCGGCATGACCGCTGTACTGGCTCTCGACCGTGAAAAGCTGCAGGCCTGCTGTGACGAGGCTTCTGCCTTGGGCGTGGTGCAGATCTGCAACTACAACTGCCCCGGTCAGTTGGTCATCGGCGGCCAAAAGGCGGCCGTAGACCGCGCCGCCGAACTGGCCAAGGAGGCCGGCGCTAAGCGTTGCCTGCCCCTCAAAGTCAGCGGCCCCTTCCACACCGTGTTGATGCATCCGGCGGGCGTGGCATTAGCCGAGCGTTTCCAGACCGTGGACTTCGCACCGATGCGTATGCCGGTATTGTTCAACTGCCTTGGCCATGAGAAGGCTCCGGCGGATTCCATTGCGGATCTGTTGGTACGTCAGGTGCAAAGCAGCGTCTATCTGGAGGACACCATTCGCCGTTTGGCGGAACTGGGCGTCGATACCGTGGTGGAGATTGGCCCCGGTCGCGCCATCAGCGGTTTTGTGAAAAAGACGGTGGGCAGTGCTATGACCTGCCTAAACATCGAGACCGCCGCCGATTTTGAGAAGGCGGTTGCAGCCTTGAAGGAGGCGCAAGGATGAGTGAAGCACAAAACACCCGCCCGGCGGCACTGGTCACCGGCGGCGGCCGCGGCATTGGCCGGGCCATTTGTCTGGCGTTGGCCAAGGCTGGGTTCGATGTATGTATCAACTATGCGGCCAGTGCGGCGGCAGCGGAGCAAACTGCGGAAGAATGCAAGGCTTTTGGTGTGCAGGCTATGACCTTGCAGGCCGATGTGACCGATCCCGCCCAGTGCCAAGCGCTGGTGGAAACGGCAGCTAAGACCTTTGGCCGGCTGGACGTGCTGGTGAACAACGCCGGCGTCACGGCCGATAAGTTGATCCTGCGTATGCAGGAGGAAGACTTTGATAAGGTCATCAATGCCAACCTGAAAGGGGCATTCTTCTGCTGCAAGACCGCTTGCAAGCTGATGATGCGCCAGCGGTATGGCCGTATCATCAATATCAGCAGCGTGGTAGGGCTTCACGGCAATGCGGGACAGAGCAACTACGCCGCCAGCAAGGCGGGACTGATTGGTCTGACCAAAAGCTTGGCCAAGGAATTTGCGGCCCGCGGCGTGACGGTTAACGCGGTCGCCCCCGGTTTTATCGAAACCGACATGACCGCAGCCATGTCTGATGCGGCCAAAGAGGCGGCGTTGACGGCGGTCCCGGCGGGAAAGATCGGCCACGCCGAGGATGTGGCCAACGCGGTAGCGTTTTTGGCCAGTGCCGAAGCAGGGTACATCACCGGTCAGGTGTTGTGCGTCGATGGCGGCATGGGCATGTAAGCTGAAGTGACGGGCGCGCTGCCATGCGGAGCCGAAAACGGCGGCAGCGGACAAAGTCGTTTTGTGTTGTGAGATACAGAGATAAAGGAAAGATAGCGAGGTTTCCTATGGAAAAACGCAGAGTCGTTATTACCGGACTTGGCACGGTCAATCCCACCGGCAACACGGTGGCAGACAGTTGGGCTGCGGTACGCCGCGGGGAATGTGGTATCGGCCCCATCACCCATTACGATACCACCAACAGCAAGGTGAAGCTGGCGGCAGAAGTCAAGGACTTTGACCCCACCCTTCGTGTGGATAAGCGGGAAGCCCGCAAAATGGCGCGGTTTACCCAGTTTGCCGTGGCGGCGGCCACCGAGGCGATGGAGGATTCCGGTCTGAACTTGGAACAGACGGATACCACCCGTTTTGCCACCATCATTTCCAGCGGCATCGGCGGGTTGCCTACCATCGAAGAGGAGCACGCCAAGGGCGAAGCCAAAGGCTTTGACCGGGTCAGTCCCTTCTTTGTGCCCATGTCCATCGCCAATATGGCGGCAGGGCAGGTGGCCATTCGTTTTGGGCTGAAGGGTATGTGCACCAGCCCGGTCACGGCCTGCGCCGGCGGTACCAACGCCATTGGCGACGCCTTCCATCGTATCCGGGACGGTTACGAGGATCTGGCCATCTGCGGCGGTGCCGAAAGCTGCATCAGCCCCTTGGGTGTGGGTGGTTTTACCAGCATGAAGGCTCTTAATACCAGTGAGGATCCCGCCCGGGCTTCCATTCCCTTCGACGCCGAGCGCGGCGGTTTTGTGATCGGTGAGGGTGCTGGCATTCTGGTTTTGGAAGAATTGGGCCATGCGCAGGCGCGCGGCGCTAAAATCTATGCCGAAGTGGTGGGATACGGCGCAAACTGCGACGCTTACCATTTCACGGCTCCCGCACCGGGGGGCGCCGGTGGTGCCGAGTGTATGCGTCTGGCGCTGCGGGATGCGGAACTGGCGCCCGAGCAGATCGGCTACATCAACGCCCACGGCACCAGCACCCACCTCAATGATTCCTGCGAGACCGCAGCCATCAAGGCTGTCTTTGGCGAGCATGCATACCAGTTGCGCATCTCCAGCACCAAGTCGATGACCGGCCATCTGCTGGGCGCTGCCGGCGGTGTGGAAGGCGTCTTTACGGCGTTGGCGCTGCGGGACGGCTACCTGCCCGCCACCATCGGCCTCAAAGTGCCTGACCCGGAGTGTGATCTGAACTATCTGCCCAATCAGGGCGTAGAAGAGCAGGTGGAGTATGCCCTCAGCGATAGCCTTGGCTTTGGTGGGCACAATGCCTGTGTGATCTTCAAACGTTGGGAGGGGTAAATCATGGCCATTGTCGCAAATGATCCGCCGCGTGGGTTGAACGCCATGCAGATTGCCGAGATCCTGCCCCATCGGTATCCTTTTGCACTGGTGGATCGGATCACCGACTACACGCCCGGCCAATGGGCCCGGGGCATCAAATGCGTAAGCATGAACGAGCCCTTTTTTCAGGGACATTTCCCCGGGCAGCCGGTCATGCCGGGCGTTCTGATTCTGGAAGCGTTGGCCCAATGCGGCGCTGTGGCTGCCCTCAGCGAGGAAGGTGCCAAGGGCAAGCTGGCACTGTTTGGCGGTGTAAAAAATGCCCGTTTCCGCCGTCAGGTGGTTCCGGGCGATGTGTTGACGTTGGAATGCGAACTGGTGGAACGTCATGGCCCGGTGGGCATAGGTAAAGCCACTGCCTGGGTGGATGGTGTGCGTGCGGTCAATGCGGAATTGACCTTTGCCATTGTAGATCGGGAGTCTGCCCAGTGACTACGGCCAATAAACAGGACTGGTCAAATACGCCGAGATATGGTATACTAATTCGCAGTAATGCAAAAAGTTTGCGGGTGCGGCTGCGCCGCCAGGTACAGCCTTACACGGCAGCCCGCAAGCAGGACCTGCAGGAGGTTTTTGCCATGTTGGATCAGGCGTTTCAGCAAGTGTATACCAAGTTTAAGCTGCATTTTTATCAACAGGTGTTCAGCAAGTTTGAAAATCGGGAAGCGACGCTGACAACAGTGGAATCCTTCTGTATGGAGGTCATCATGGCGTTGGGGCATCCCACTATCGCGGAATTTTCCAACATGATGAACCTGTCTACGCCCAACGCAGCCTATAAGATCAACAATTTGGTCAAGAAGGGATACGTGAAAAAAGTCCAGTCCACCACTGACAAACGAGAGTATCACCTTTATCCCACCCGTAAATATGTGGACTATTACAGCATCAGCTATGCCTACCTGCAAAAGGTGGTGGACCGTGCCAAACAACGGTTCTCTCCGGACGAACTCCAGAAGCTGGAAGAGATGCTAAGCATTGTTTCCAGTGAGTTGATGCCGGAAATTCAACTTCCCTCGGCAGGTCCTGCTGCGGCTGAACCGTTGCCTTGACGGTGGAAAAATCAGTCAAACACATCCTTTTGTAAGTCGGACGGACCGGCGGCGTAAGCTGCCGGTCCGTCTTTTTTGACGGCTTTGCAGCCATAGATTTTTTACACCCTGTACCCTTGACAACCGGCAGGACAGGCCCCATAATAAAAACGATACCATAGAAAAGTGAGGTGCAAGCCATGCGCGTCATAGCCGGAACCGCACGGGGCAAAAACCTGCAGGCCCTGCCGGGAGAGGACGTGACCCGGCCTACCATCAACCGGGTCAAGGAGGCCATGTTCTCCAGCGTTCAGTTTCTAGTCCCCGGTGCCCGAGTGCTGGATTTGTTTGCTGGAAGCGGTCAGCTGGGCATCGAAGCGCTGTCCCGTGGAGCCAAGAGCTGTCTCTTTTTGGACCAATCCACCGAGGCGTTGGCGGTGATAAAAGCCAACTGCAAAGCGGCAGGGGTGGACCTCCAAAGCAACATCCGGCACGGCGAAGCGCTGGCGTTTTTGGCCAACATCCGCGGCCCCTTTGACTTGGTGCTGCTGGATCCGCCGTTTCACCATGATTTGATCGGTCAGGTGCTGCCCGCTTTGCAGGAAAAGCTGGCGCCCGGCGGGGTCATTTTGGCGGAGAGTGAGCGGGAAGCGGTCCTGCCGGAACAGGTAGGCGCGTTGATCTGCACGAAACAATATTTTTACGGCAAGATTATGGTCAGCCGATACGAGAGAGAGGAACAGGCATGAACGTAGAGGAATTGCTGGATTTGATGGAAGAAACGCTGGAGGCGGGGACGGCTGTGCCCTTTGCGGCGGCCAAGCGCGTGGTGGATGTGGACCGTATGCGGGATATCATCGATGAAGTGCGCAATAACCTGCCGGACGAAGTTCGGGAAAGCAAAAAAATCGTCAATGATCGGGAACAGATTCTGAAGAACGCTCGGGTAGAGTCGGAGAACATCATCCAACAGGCGGAGGAACGAGCTCGGGCGCTGGTCAGTGAGCAGGAAATCGTCAAGCGCAGCCAACAGCGTGCAGTAGAAATTCTGACGGCAGCGCAGACGCAGGCTAAAGAATTGAGTCGCAACGCCACCGTCTACTGCGAAGGGATCTTAAAGAACTCTGAAGAGGTTCTGGCACGCAGCGTAGCGGATATCAAGAATACCCGCATGAACCTGCGCAGTGCCGCCAGCCGCTCGATGCGCGGACAGAAAAAGTAAATATTTGGCAAGAGAACAGGCATTCGCCACTCCCACAACAGGGAGGGCAGATGCCTGTTTTTGTTTGCTTTGGCGGGGAAGGCACGCTGCATTCCCCACAATGCCCCACCACGGGTTGCACAACTGTGAAAATTCTGCTCCCAGCGAAGTTTTTGCTCCCTCGCTCTTGCTTTTTGGCGGCTCAAATGGTAGACTTATTATACCGTGGTGGGGAAAAGTGGTTAATTTAACCCATATGGTGGTTGAAAGTGGGTAGTTTTCCACGCTTTCCACAGAGTTTTCCACCGCCACCACGGAACAACGTAAAAAAGTTTGCGGAAAGTTTGTGCAAAGCGTCGAATTTCAATGGGAGGAGGGAATCAGCATGCTCGTGGGTCAGTATGACTACGCCATCGATGCCAAGGGCCGGCTGAATTTCCCTGCCCGTTTTCGGGATGCGATGGGGGAAACCTTCATCGTGACCCGGTGGCTTGACCACTGCTTGGCCGCTTTTCCGGCAGAAGAATTTGAAAAGGTCGCCGCAAAGATCGAGGAAAAGGGGCTGGTAAAGGGCCGCAAGGTCAGCCGGATGCTCTACGCCTCGGCAGTGGAGGTCACTCCGGACAAGCAAGGCCGCATTCAACTGCCGGCCAAGCTGCGGGAGTACGCTGGTCTGGACCATGATGTGACCATTATCGGTAACCGCAGCTTTGCAGAAATCTGGAACACCGCGGCTTGGAACGGTGATCAGGCCACCAGCGATGAGGACTTCACCGCTGCGATGGAAGAATTGGACTTTTAAACGATAGGTAGTTGACAAGATGGAATTTTCTCACATACCCGTGCTGCTGCAGCCCTGTCTGGATGGGCTGGCCATTGATCCCACAGGGATTTATCTGGATGGGACCGCCGGCGGGGCAGGGCACAGTATGCAAATAGCTAAACGTCTGACCACAGGGCGTCTGATTGCGTTGGATCAGGACCCGGATGCGGTGGCAGCCGCCACCGAAAGGCTCAAGGGCCTGCCCGCTCAGGTGGTACAGGCGAATTTCCGCGACGCGGCGCGTGTGCTCGCGGAGCTTTCCATCCCGGCGGTCAATGGGGCCTTGCTGGATCTTGGCGTGTCCAGCCATCAGCTGGACGATGCGGCGCGCGGTTTCTCCTACCATGCCGATGCACCGCTGGATATGCGCATGAGCCAGCAGGGCCCCACCGCCGCGGACCTTGTCAATACCTTGGACCGTGAAGAATTGACCCGTATCCTGCGGGATTACGGTGAGGAACCCTATGCTTGGCAGATCGCGGGGAAGATCGTGGCGGCACGGGCGGTACAGCCCATCACCACCACCTTGCAGTTGGCAGAGCTTGTGGCTTCGGCGGTGCCGCCTGCCGAGCGCCGTAAGGCTAAGAACCCTGCCCGCCGTACCTTCCAAGCCATTCGCATCGCCGTGAACTCGGAACTGGATGTGCTGAACGAAGGACTGGAAGGAATTTTCAACTGTCTGGCCCCCGGTGGCCGGCTGTGTGTCATCACCTTCCACAGTTTGGAAGACCGGCTGGTGAAAAACAAATTCCGCCGTTGGGCCCAGCGCTGTACCTGCCCGCCAGAACAGCCCATCTGCACCTGCGGCGGCGTGCCCAAAGCAAAACTTATTACCCGAAAACCCATCGAGGCAGACGCCGAGGAATTGCAGCAAAACCGCAGATCCCGTTCGGCTAAACTGAGAGTGTTGGAGAAAGTATAACGAGGCATCTTTCATGACAACTGTTTTATTGCATACCGGTCAAACCGCCCCCAAAGTGGAGCGCCCCCAGCCCAAGGTCAAGGTGGTGCGGGGCGGACGTCACGGTTTGAACCGGGCACGGCATCTTGCGGCTGCGATGGTCAACGTTTTGGCAGTGGCGTTGCTGTTGGGCTTGGTGGTCAGCGTGGTGTACAGTCAGGCTAAGATCACCGAACTCAATGGCCAAATCAACGAGGCCAAGACCCAGCTGACGGCGGCACAGAGCGAATATGACTATCTGGCTACCCAGATGAGCAACATCACCAGCCGCACCAGCTTGCAGCAGGTGGCGGAAGGGCAACTAGGCCTTGTGCCGGTAGATCCCAGCCAGATTACCTACGTACAGCTGGAAGATGAGAGCGTCATCGAAAAGACTACCAGCAGCGCCCAGCTGTTGGTGTCGGATGTGCGCACCGCAGCGCTGAATCTGCTGGGCAGCCTGAATCCGTAACAAAAGAATCTATGTAGGTACGAGCCTTTTTACCAACGGCACTGCTGCCGCGCGTAGAAAGGCTCGCCGCCGCAATCAGGGAAAACTTTTATCTAAAGGGAACCGTCCATGTCCAATCCAGTTCATCAGCCCGACCCGCATTTTCGTGCCCGCGTCCTGCGCCGCACGCTGATTGCTATTGCTGTCTTTTTGATTTTCTTTTTCGGCATCCTGATTTACCAGTTGTACGCACTGCAGCTGCGGGATGCGGAACTGTACCGTACCGAGGCCGTTACCCAGCAGATGCAGGACACAGAACTGCCTGCTACCCGCGGCTCCATTTATAGCGCCAACGGCAAATTGCTGGCAAAAAGCAATACGGTGTGGAACATCATCGCCAACCCCAAACAGTCCCAGAACAACGGTGCCACCACGGCACAGTTGCAGCAGGCGGCAGAGCAGATTGCTGCCTTGCTGAACGATGGAACCACAGCGGACAGTATCTTCAGCATCTTGACGGCTACCAATGCCAACGGGGAACCCTACGAGTACCGCGTGGTGGCTAAAGGGGTAGAAAAGCCGGTGGCGGATGCCATCATCGAATACTCGATGAACTACCGTACGGACCCGCCCGCGGGTGAGGAGCAGGGGTATCGGATTGTCGTTCTTACTACCGAGCAAACCTCCACCCGCAGCTATCCCTATGGGGCATTTCTATCATCGGTGCTGGGTTTCTGCAATGCAGATGGATCCGGTGCTTACGGGTTGGAAAAATCCTATGATGACGTACTGTCCGGTACGCCGGGGCGCAGCATTGCCGAGACCAACGTCAACGGGGAAGTGCTGGCCAACGCCGAGGCGGATGTCTATCCGGCCATCGATGGCAGCAACATCAATTTGACCATTGATGAAAACGTGCAGGCCATTGTGGAAGAATATCTGACTGAAGCCATGGATACCTTCAGTGTGCATGGCCGCGGCAGCGCGATCGTGATGAATGTCAAGACCGGTGCCATACTGGCCATGGCGACACTGGAACAGTTTGATCCCAACGATCCCTACACGATTTATGATGAGAAGATGCAGGCGATCTTGGACAAAGAAGAACTGAACGAAGACGATGTCGACTGGCTCCAAAGCCGTTTGGGCGAGGATGAGGTGGCCGACATTATCGCGGATGGCAAGATCAGCCGAGAAACGACCACCGACGAAGATGGCAATACCGTCAGCAGCGAATATACCCAGCTGCAGGGTATGATGCGGGAAGCACAGTGGAAGAATAAGAACATTACCGAGCTGTACATGCCCGGCTCGGTATTCAAGCTGATCACGGCGTCGGCCGGTTTGGATTCCGGCATTATGACCGCCGAACAGACCTTCTACTGCAGCGGTGAGTTTACCGTCAATGAAGACTCCGAACAGTGGCTGCACACCTACCACTGTGCCAACGATACCGCCCACGGTTTGCTGGACATGGCCGGCGCATTGAATCACAGCTGCAATATTTGGTTTATTCAAGCTGCCCAGACCTTACAGCCCACGGTCTTTTATGACTATATTCAGGCTTTTGGGTTCACCCAGACCACCGGCATTGACCTGCCCAACGAGACCCGTTGGACCAGCGTGTACGATGCCGAGGAGATGGCACAGGTAGATACCAACCTGTATACGGCGGCCTTCGGCCAGAACGAAGCGATTACTCCCATGCAGATGGCTACGGCGGTGGCGGCGATTGCCAACGGCGGATATCTGGTGACCCCCTATGTGGTAGACTCTATCACCGACAGTGATGGTAACGTGATCCAAAAGACCGAAACCAACATTCGTCGTCAGGTGATCTCGGAGGAAGTCAGCGAACAGATTCTATCGATGATGGAAACCAGTGTGGACCCCAACAGCGAAAGCCCCGGGGACTATCACTCCAACAAGAACGCCTACGTGGCGGGGTATCGGATCGGCGGCAAGTCCGGTACGGCCGAACGGACCGACCGTGATTATCGCTTTGACGGTGACTATTATAAGACGATGAGTTTTGCCGCTGTTTTGCCAGTGGATGCCCCGGAAATCGAAGTGTTCGTTGTGTTGGACGACCCTCGTTGGGTCCGGGACTACGCCAGCGACGTGGTGGCTCCTGTGGTGGGCAACATCATCAGCGAAGTGGCACCCTACCTCGGCATCGAGCAGGATCCCAGCTACAACCCCACAGGCACCGTCACGGTGCAGACCTGTCTGGACTATACTTGGACCAGCGCACAGGTGGCCCTCAACCAGTTGGGTCTGAAGCACAAACTCATTGGGGAAAGCGGAACCATTATCTACCAGTACCCGGTGGGCGGCAGCAAGGTGCCGGCCGGTTCTACGGTCTATCTGTATACCCAAAGTGACCGGGACGCCATGACTACGGTGCCCGATGTGGTAGGCAAGAGCGGCAGCTTTGCCGAGCAGATGCTGCGGGCTGCCAACCTCAACGTACAGTTTGACGGGGACAGCGGCGGCAAAGTAGTGGCGCAAAGTGTGGAGGCAAACGCCAGTACGGGGTACGGAACCATCATCACACTGACGATGGATAGCTCCGACAGCGCGGAAAGCACCGATTCTTCCGCCGCGTCCACCACCGAGGAGCCTGCGTCCGAGTCGTCCGAATCGCAGGATGCGGCGTCGGAAGGGGAATAAGCCGCAACGTTTACGAGATTCAATAGCCCAAAAGGAGGCTTTTTCTATGCAACCAATTCCCGCCAATGAATTGCTCGCCGGTCTGGCGCTGGCCGAACCGGTTTCTATTCAGGCTGTTGTGACGGATAGTCGTAAAGTAGTACCAAACTGTGTTTTTGTCTGTTTCCCCGGCGAACGGGTGGACGGACACGATTTCGCCGCTGGCGCATACCGGAATGGTGCGGCCTATATCATTGCCAACCATCCGGTGGAAGGTGTCCCTGCTGACCGCACGGTTGTGGTGCCGGATAGTGCCCGGGCAATGATCCGTATGGCGTCCAACTATCGGATGCTGTTCAGCCCGCAGATCGTGGGGGTGACCGGCAGTGTAGGAAAGACGACAACCAAGGAATTTTGCTACGCGGTGCTGTCGGCGTTTGGCAATACCATGAAGACGGAAGGCAACCAGAACAATGACATTGGTGTGCCCAACACGCTGTTCCGGCTGGAGAACACCACGGAGTACGCTGTGGTGGAGATGGGAATGGATCATGCCGGAGAAATTGAGCGGCTGACCCGCTGCGCACGGCCGTCTGCCGGCATCATCACGATGATTGGTGTTTCTCATCTGGAAAATCTTGGCACCCGAGAGAATATACTGAAAGCAAAGATGGAAATCTGTGCAGGCCTGCCCGACGGGGCCCCGCTGGTGCTCAATGCCGACAACGATCTGCTGCCCACGGCGCAGATCCCGACACGGCTGCGTCCTGTCTGGTTCGGAATAGAGAAGGAGGCCGACGTCCGCGCCCAAAACGTGCAGACTGAGGCACAGGGGACCACCTTCACCATCGTGGATCGCACACATGGGTCTTTTCAGGCACAGATCCCGACTGTGGGGCTGCATACCGTTTACGATGCCTTGGCGGCGTATACGGCAGCAACGCGGCTGGGGCTGGATCCGGCAGCCTGCGCACAGGCGCTTTCCCGTTATCAAACTACCGGCATGCGGCAAAACATCGTGGAAAAAGGCGGCGTGACCGTCATTGAGGACTGCTACAACGCCAGCCCGGATAGTATGAAAGCTGCCATCTCTGTTTTAAAGGAATTGCCCAACCCCCGGAAAATTGCCCTGCTGGGGGATATGCTGGAACTGGGGGAGGCCAGTGAGGAAGGACATCGTCAGACCGGCGTGTGGGTTGCGCAGGCGGGGATTGATGTGCTCATTGCCTATGGTCCGCGTAGTGCTGCCATGGCGCAGGCCGCACAGGAACAGGGTGTGACAACTGTGCATTGCCAAAATGCCCAAGAGGTGCTACAATGTTTACAGCAATTTGTACAGCCCGGTGACGCGCTGTTGGCAAAAGCCAGCCACGCGATGAAACTGGAAGACCTGTTGCAGGACTACTACGCTGGATTGCCACAGGCGTGACGGCTTCCCATGCAGCCACGTCAAGAAAAGATGAGTTTTTTGGAGGAATGACTGCATGGAGCAAACTGTCTCCTATATGCTGGCCGCCGCGGCGGTAGGTGGTTTTGCCATCACAGCTGTGACCTGTTGGCTGCTGATTCCCGCCTTGCATCGTCTGCATTTTGGGCAGACCATCCGCGAGGAAGGGCCCACTTGGCATAACAAGAAAAACGGTACCCCCACCATGGGCGGTCTGGGCTTTATTTTTGGAATTTTGCTCACACTGGGACTGGTGTGGGGCATCTTTCATGCACAGGCGCCTGAGGTACTGGGACCCCAGCAGTTGGCTGCTGGTATGATGGTGCTGTTTTTGGCTTTCGGCTCCGGCTTAATTGGCTTTTTGGATGACTTCATTAAGGTTATCAAACACCGGAATTTGGGTCTGACAGCAGGGCAAAAGATTGTGCTTCAGGTAGCTGTCACCGTGGGATTCATGGTTGGTCTCCATTCTTTGGGGCTGCTCTCCACACAGGTGATGCTGCCGGTGGCAGGTGCGGTGGATTTCGGCATCCTGTTCTATCCGATCGCTTTCTTTGGCATCATTTTTCTGGTGAATGCCGTAAACCTGACCGACGGTCTGGACGGTCTTTGCACGGGGGTAACCTTTGTTTCGATGCTAGGTTACTTACTGGCCGGCAGTTTGCTGGGCTTTGTGCACGTTTCGCTGATTGCTGCGGCGACGGCGGGGGCCTGTGCCGGTTTTCTGGTTTGGAACTTTTACCCCGCCAAGGTGTTCATGGGGGACACCGGCAGTATGTTTTTCGGCGGCTTGGTCACAGCGCTGGCTTTTGTGATGGACCGTCCGGAACTGGTGCTGTTTTTTGGCATCGTCTACATCTGGGACGCCATCACCGTGGTGATTCAGCGCGTCTATTTCAAGCTCACCCACGGTAAGCGGATCTTCAAAATGACGCCCATCCACCATGCCTTTGAGATGCGTGGCTGGCGTGAGGTAAAGATCGACGGTTTCTTTGCCTTGATTGCTGCAGTGGGCGTGGCATTGGGCATCTTGTATATCTGCCTTGTCTAATCGTTAACTGCGGCGCTGTGGGACGCAGCACGGTTCCTTGCGCCCCGAAAGGAGGGCCATCGCCTTGCAAAGTACATCTCTTAGCCTGTTGGCCCTAATTTTGGATCACTCGGTAGGCAACATTTTTCGCATGTTGCGTGTTATTCGTCTGCCCAAAGCGGAACGCGGCGCCGTTTCGTGGGGCTTTGTGGGCACGCTGGCGGTTACTTTGGCCTACGGATTGATTATGTTGTTTTCTGCCAGCTACTCCAGTGGGTATACCAAATACGGTGATATCTATCATTTTATTAAGCCGCAGTTTATTGTGGCGGTGGCAGGCTTTATCGCCATGTTGTTTATGTCGCGGATCAATTACCGGGCACTGCGCTACTTAAACGAAACCTTCTATGTGATCACCTTGGTATTGTTGGTGGTGGCGCTTTTCATGCCCAGCGACAGCAACGGTTGTTATCGGTGGGTCTATTTCCCGGGCGGCTTGTCTTTGCAGCCCTCCGAAATGGCCAAATTTGCCATTATTTTGGGTACAGCGGATGCACTGGATAAACGCAAGGAGCAGATTCGCAATCCTCTGTATGGCATTATCCTGCCGGCCTTGCCGCTGATTCCGGTGCTGATTTTGCTTCGTCTGGAACCGCATAACTCTGCCATGCTTTTGATGTGTGCTATCTTTGCCACCATGGTGTTGTGTGCCGGTGGCGGCGGCTGGTGGCTGTTCGTGGCAGGCGTTGTAGCGGCAGGCGGCGGTTTGGCGTTTTATAACTATCTGTCTTCCAGCGGTGGTTACGCCGCGGAACGTCTGGGCGGCGTGTGGGGCCTGACCCCCACCGATACGGCCAATATGCTGTGGCAGACCCGGCAAAGTGTGTATGCTATCTGTACAGGCGGATTGTTTGGTGTGGGAATTGGAAACAGCGTCCAGAAGCACCAGTGGCTGCCCTATGCAGAAAACGACTTTATCTTCTCAGTTGTATGCGAGGAGCTGGGGTTTGTCGGCGCATTGGCACTGATCTTGCTGTTTGCGGCACTGATCGTGCAGGGCATTTTTATCGCATTGAACGCACCGGATTTCTTTGGCACCTTGTTGGGCATCGGAATTACTGCACAGGTGGCTTGGCAGGTTTTTTGCCATATTGGTGTGGCTACGGCATTGCTGCCCAACACCGGTATCAGCCTGCCGTTCTTCTCATCGGGCGGTACGAGTTTGTTGTTGCTGTTGGGCGAGATGGGTGTGCTGCTCAGTATTTCTCGTGCCGGTAACGCACGAATGGAAGCGCGGAAAAAGCAGCATCAGGCGGAGATTGACCGCAAACTGGGGCGTACCCCCAGCCGCCCTGTATACCGCCGCAGAAGCACCTGAGAGCGTACCTACATAGTCATAGAAAAGGGGAGCAGGGAATGCGTGTGTTGATTGCTGCCGGCGGTACCGCCGGTCATATCAATCCGGCGCTGGCGATTGCCGGTGCCCTAAAGGCGGCCGTTCCGACGGCGGAAATTCATTTTGCCGGTCGCCGAGAAGGTATGGAGTACGGGCTGGTTACCAAAGCGGGGTATCCGTTTCATCACATCGAAATCAATGGATTTCAGCGGCATCTGAATCCGGAAAACATTGTGCGCAATGTGGTGGCGGTATGGCATTTGGCGCTTTCTGGTCCCCGCACCCAAAAAATTTTGAAAGAAGTTCAACCGGATCTGGTCATCGGATGCGGTGGTTATGTCAGTGGTCCCATTGTACGGGCTGCTGCGAAACGTGGCATCAAGACGGCCATCCATGAACAAAACGCGTTCCCGGGGGTAACAAATAAGTTGTTGGCCCGGGACGTGGATTTGGTGCTGGCGGCCAGTGCCGATGCGGTGGAGAAACTGGGGGCCCCGGAAAAAACCTTTGTGGTGGGAAACCCGGTACGGCCGGAAGTACTGACTGCCGACCGGGCGGCTGCTCGGCAAAAGCTGGAAGCAGGGGACCGCACGGTGATCCTTAGCTTTGGCGGCAGTCTGGGAGCTGATCGGATCAATCAGGTGGTGGCAGATCTCTGTGCATGGGAAAAGCAGCAGGGGGCGAATCTGCTCCATCTGCATGCCACCGGCAAGCGGGGCGTGGCGCTGTTTGAACAGTTGGAGAAGGAAAAGGGCTTTGCGCCGGGGCCTAATTTGGTTGTCACCCCCTATATCAACAACATGCCTCAGCTGCTGGCGGCAGCGGATCTGGTGATTGCCCGTTCCGGTGCGCTGACTTTGGCGGAATTGGAGGCTGTGGGACGTGCCTCGATTTTGATTCCCAGCCCCAATGTGGCGGAAAATCACCAGTATTATAACGCCTTGGAGCTGCAAAAAGCCGGTGCCGCAGTGGTCATCGAAGAAAAGAATCTGACCGGCGACAAATTGGTGGCAACCGTACAAAAACTGTTAGGCACCCCGGGAAAGCTGCAGGAAATGGGCGCCAATGCCAAGAAGTTGGGCAACCCCAACAGCCTTGCGCTCATTACCGAAAAACTGTTGAACCTTGTAAAGTAAAAATGCTTTGCACCCTTATACTCATAGGAAAGGAGTCACCCGCATGGACCGCGACCAGCGCAGCCGTCAGCAAAAGTCCAAGGGCGGCTCCTTTTCTCGTAATCAGACAAAACGAAGCCTAAGCAGCCGCGTGGGCCTGCAAAAACAGGGGATGCCGCGTCCGCAGCGGACCCCGCCGCCTACACCAAACCCGAACAACAGACCTCGCAGGCAGCCTTCTTCCCAAGCTAGACAGCGCCCCGTACAGCCACAGCTCAATCCCCAAAAGGCAGGGTATACGCCGGGGGCACCTCGGCGGCAGCGGCGTGTCACGCAAGCGGAATTGCTGCGCCGCCGCAATCGCCGCAGAGCGCTCGGCGTGTTGGGTGTATTGGCGACGCTGGCCTTGGGTGCTATCCTTTCGGTCAATCTGCTCTTCAAAGCGACTGCTTTCCGCGTAGAAACCTTTGATCATACGACGCCTGCAGATACCGGTATCTACACCGAAGATGACATTATTGCGGCATTGGGAATCGAAACAGGGACCAACCTGTTCGGCTTTTCTACAACGGAAAAGACCGTGCAGCTCCAATCACAGTTCCCGTATCTCGACAACGTGGCGGTAGGGGTACAGCTCCCCGGCACGGTTGTCATTCAAGTGCAGCCGGCTACGGAGCGGTTTGCCTGTGCATATGTTGGCGGCTGGGTGGTACTAAGCGATTCACTCAAGATTTTGCGGGTAGACGGGGCGCAGCCCGAGGGCCTGACGGTGTTGGCTTGTTCCTTGCCGGCGGATTTTAATCCGATAGCGGGCCAATTTGTCTCTCCGCAGAGCTACAACTCGTTGCTGGAAGGCGAGCTTGCCACTGCGGAAACATCCCAGCAGACAGCCAGCGACGTACTGATGCAGCTTTTGGAAGATCTGGAAGCAGAAGGTTTGCAAGATGGTGCGACCCAAATTGATGTGACGGATTTAAGCCAGATTCAATTCACCTATCAGGACCGCATTCAGGTGTTGGTAGGCAACAGCAACCGGATGGATTATAAAGTGCGTCTGGCGGCTGTGGCGATTTTGGACCCGGATAAAGGGCTTTCTGCCAGTGATAAAGGTACACTGGATGTGAGCTACCAGCAAACGGATGGCGAAATTCAAGGCTATTTCGCGCCGGAGGAACCGGAACCTACGCCCACACCGGAGCCGGAGGAGGGCACGGAAGAAGGCGACGGAGAAGGGGACAGCTCCACCGACACCACCGTACAAGAAGAATAAAAACGCCCGTGGAACACATCGTTCCACGGGCGTTTTGCTATTTAGAAGAAAGCGTCTGCCTTAGACGTTCAGTTCCACTTTCTGGCCGATGTCTTCGGCATTGGCTGCCAGAACGGGGGCGATTACCTCGTTGAGGTATTCTTCCACCTGTTCCGGTGCGCGTCCGGTAAAGGCTTCGGGGCTCAACTCAGCCTCGATTTCTTCACGGCTCAGGCCGAAAGCGGGATCGGCTTCTACGCGGGCAATCATGTCGTTGGGCTTGCCCTCCTGCTTGACGACGGCCGCTGCGGCCACAGCGTGCTCACGCAGACGCTCGTGCAGCTCCTGACGGTCGCCGCCCTTTTTGACAGCCTTCATCATGATGTTCTCACTGGCCATAAAGGGCAGTTCGGCCATTACCCGGGCACGAACCACCTTGGGATATACCACCAATCCATCGGAAACATTCAACAGGATGTTCAAGATGGCATCGGCGGCGAGGAAGCCCTCGGCCATGGCGATGCGCTTGTTGGCCGAATCGTCCAGCGTGCGTTCAAACCACTGGGTACCGGCGGTCATGGCCGGGTTCAGCACATCCACCATCAGGTAGCGGCTCAATGCGCAGATACGTTCACACCGCATGGGGTTGCGCTTATAAGGCATGGCGGAAGAACCGATCTGATTCTTTTCGAAAGGCTCCTCCATCTCCTTAAAGTTGGCCAACAGGCGAATGTCGGTGGCCATCTTCATGGCGCTCTGCCCCAAACCAGCCACGGCAGACAACACATTATAGTCTACCTTGCGGCTGTAAGTCTGACCGCATACCGGTACGACTTTGGCAAAACCCATCTGGGCACAGACATCAGCTTCCACGGCCTTGACCTTGGCGGAGGCACCGTTGAACAGTTCCATAAAGCTGGCCTGCGTACCGGTGGTGCCTTTGACACCGCGCAATGCCAACTGGCTGATCTGGTGGTCAATCTCTTCCAGATCCATGTACAGCTCGTTCATCCACAGGGTAGCGCGCTTGCCGACCGTAGTCAACTGGGCAGGCTGGCAATGGGTATAGGCCAGACAGGGCATATCCTTGTATTCTTTGGCAAACTTGGCCAGATTGGCCAGTACGCCGATGATCTTTTTGCGCACAAGCCGTAGGGCTTCCCGCATGATGATTACATCGGTGTTGTCGCCCACATAGCAGCTGGTGGCACCCAGATGGATGATACCTTTCGCTTTGGGGCACTGCAGGCCGTAGGCATAGACGTGGCTCATCACATCGTGACGGACCAGTTTTTCACGGGCGATGGCATCCTCGTAGTTGATGTCGTCTTTGTGGGCTTCCAACTCGGCAATCTGCTCATCGGTGATGGCCAGTCCCTGTTTCTGCTCGGCTTTGGCCAGAGCAATCCACAGTTTGCGCCAAGTACGGAACTTGTTGTCGTCAGAGAAAATATACTGCATCTCGTCCGAAGCATAGCGCGTGCTGAACGGCGAGATATAGCGGTCATGTTGTGCCATTGCGTGATCCCTTTCTTACAGCTTAAAGTAGTTGACGCCACCCTCAAAGATCGGCTGGTACTTGTCACCGGTAACGTTCTTGTACAGCTTGTTGCCACTGCGTTCACTGTGACCCATCTTACCCAACACACGACCGTCGGGGCTGGTGATGCCTTCGATGGCCAAAACCGAACCGTTGGGGTTGTAGCGCAGGTCCATAGTGGGCTGGCAGCCAAGGTCAACGTACTGGGTGGCTACCTGTCCGTTTTCGATGAGCTTTTGCAGCAGCGCATCGTTGCAGACAAAGCGGCCCTCGCCGTGGCTGATAGCGATCAGGTGCTCGTCGTTCACATCGCACTCGCTCAGCCAGGGGCTCTTGTTGCTGGCTACCCGGGTGCGGACCAGCATGCTCTGGTGACGATGGATGGTGTTGAAGGTCAGCGTGGGGTCTTCCGACGTGATGGGACGGATCTCACCGTAGGGAACCAGACCCAGCTTGATCAGCGCTTGGAAACCGTTGCAGATGCCAAGTGCCAAACCGTCGCGCTGGTTCAGCAGGCGATTGACCGCGTCGGCCACAGCCGGTGCGCGGAAGAAAGCGGCAATGAACTTGGCGGAACCATCGGGTTCGTCGCCGCCGGAGAAACCACCCGGCAGCATCAGAATCTGGGCTTCATCCAATTCCTTGACCAAGGCTTCGCAGCTCTCGGCTACATCGGCAGGGGTCAAGTTCTTCAGGACCAGAATGTGGGGGTCACCACCGGCACGGCGGAACGCACGGGCCGTATCATATTCGCAGTTCGTGCCGGGGAATACGGGAATTACCACCCGCGGCGTGGCCAGCCGTACCGCCGGTGCAACGCGGTCGGTCATAGAGCATTCGCAGTTCAATGCCTGCACAGCCTCGCCCTTCTTGCGGTAGGGGAATACCGGCTCCAGTTTGGCTTCCCACAGATCCTGCAAACGTGCCAGATCGATCTTTTTGCCTTCCGCTTCCAGCGTGTAGTCTACGGTGGTAAAGCCGAGGAACTCACCGGCAGCCGGATCCAGCAGCTCCAGAATCACAGCGCCGTAGGCGGGTTTGAACAGATCATCGAGGTTCAGATCGTTGCTAAGCTGCAAGCCGACATGGTTGCCCACGCACATCTTGAACAGGGCCTCGGCCACACCGCCGTATCCGGGGGTGGCAGCCGCCAGAACTTTGCCCTCATCAATCATCTGCTCGACGGTCTTGTAGATCGCCAGCAGGCTGCCGATCTCCGGCAGGCCGTTCTTGTATTGGGGACGCAGCATGACGACGGAACTATTGGCCTTCTTAAACTCGGCGCTCTGCACATCGTTGACGTTGCCGACCGCAGTGGCAAAGCTGACCAGTGTGGGAGGAACGTCCAGACCCTCAAAGCTGCCGGACATGGAATCCTTACCGCCGATGGATGCAATGCCCAGACCCATCTGCGCATCCAATGCACCCAGCAAAGCAGACAACGGCTTGCCCCAGCGGGTGGGATCGTCGTTCATATGCTCGAAGTATTCTTGGAAGGTCAAGTACATATCGGTATGGTGGAAGCCGGCGCATACCAACTTGGTCACGCTCTCCACGACGGCCAGATAGGCACCGCGGTAGGGATCCGCTTCGCTCAGATAGGGGTTGAAGCCCCAAGCCATACCGGAACAGGTCGTGGTCTCACCGTCGACGGGCAGCTTGGCAACCATCGCCATGGTGGGGGTCAGCTGGTATTTGCCGCCGTAAGGCATCAGTACGGTGGCTGCACCGATGGTGGAGTCAAACCGTTCGCCCAGCCCTTTCTGGCTGCAAACATTGAGATCGGTGACCAGATGTTCCATCTTCTCCTCGAAGTTGGAACCGGCCCACTGGGGCTGCCAGACGTGGCCCGGCAGAATGTGTACATTGGCATGACGCTCTGCACCGTTAGAATTCAGGAACTCACGGGACAAGTCCACGATGGCCTTGCCGTTCCAGAATTCACGCATCCGCTTTTCTTCGGTGACGGTAGCAACGATGGTAGCTTCCAGATTTTCCTCATGGGCATAGCCGATAAAGGTCTCGGCGTCAGCAGCGGCTACGGCCACAGCCATGCGTTCCTGACTCTCGCTGATGGCCAGTTCGGTGCCATCCAGACCTTCATACTTCTTGGTGACCTTGTTCAAGTCGATGCGAAGACCGTCCGCCAACTCGCCAATAGCTACCGAAACACCGCCGGCGCCAAAATCATTGCAGCGCTTGATCAGGCGGCAGGCATCCTCCCGGCGGAAGAGACGCTGCAGTTTGCGCTCGATGGGGGCGTTGCCTTTCTGAACCTCGGCACCGCAGGTTTCCAAACTGGTGAGTTTGTGAGCCTTGGAGGAACCGGTGGCACCGCCGATGCCGTCACGGCCGGTGCGGCCGCCCAGCAGAATGACTACGTCACCGGGGGCCGGTTCTTCCCGGCGAACATGGCTGGCCGGGGTAGCACCTACCACGGCGCCGATCTCCATCCGCTTGGCCACATAGCCGGGGTGGTAGAGTTCAGCGACCTGACCGGTAGCCAGACCGATTTGGTTGCCGTAGCTGGAATAGCCGGCGGCTGCCGTGGTGACCAGTTTGCGCTGCGGCAGTTTGCCGGGCATCGTTTCGGAAACGGGCTTCAGGGGATCACCGGCACCGGTCACGCGCATGGCCTGATAGACATAGCTACGGCCGGACAGGGGATCGCGAATCGCACCGCCGATGCAGGTGGCAGCGCCGCCGAACGGCTCGATCTCGGTGGGATGGTTGTGGGTCTCGTTCTTAAAGAGGAACAGCCAATCCTGCATTTCGCCATCCACATCGCATTGGATCTTGACGGTGCAGGCGTTGATCTCCTCGCTCTCATCCAGATTCTTCAGGATGCCGCGCTGCTTCAGCGCCTTTGCGCCAATGGTAGCGCAGTCCATCAGGGTGCGGTTCTTCTTGTCGCGGCCCGTTTCTTCCCGCAGTGCCATGTAGCGGTCAAAGGCGGCCTGTACTACTTCGTCGTCGATCTGCACGTCATCCAAAATAGTGCCAAAGGTAGTATGACGGCAATGGTCAGACCAGTAGGTATCGATCAGGCGAATTTCGGTGATGGTGGGATCGCGGTGTTCGCTCTTGAAGTAGTCCTGACAGAACACGATGTCCGCGTGGTCCATAGCCAGACCCTTCTCGTTGCGGAAAGCCTCCAGCGCATCGTCATCCAGAGAAGTGAAGCCGTTCAGCGTCTCAACCTCGGTGGGGATGGAAAACTCCATCTTCAGGGTGGTGCGGGGCTCCAGACTAGCTTCCCGGGCTTCCACCGGGTTGATGACATATTTCTTAATGGCAGCCAGATCTTCGTCGGTCAGGTCGCCGTCCAGCAGATAGATCCGTGCGCTGCGCACGTCGGGGCGCTCACCCTGACTCAGCAGCTGGATGCACTGGCTGGCGGAATCGGCCCGCTGGTCAAACTGGCCGGGCAGATACTCCACCGCAAAGACGGTGGCGGCGGTGGGCAGTTCGGTGTAGGTCACATCCACCGGCGGCTCGCTGAAAACGGTGGGGATGGCCTTCTGGAACAGCGCCTCGTCGATGCCTTCCACGTCGTAACGGTTGATCAGGCGCAGGCCTTTCAGACGGGTGATGCCCAAAAGCTCCACCAGTTCATGGAACAGGCCCTGTGCTTCGCCGTCGAAGCCGGGCTTTTTCTCAACATAAATGCGGTATACCATTTGTATTGCCTCCTGATTACTGCATGGCAGCCAGTGCACGGGCACCGATGTCGCTGCGTTTGTGCAGTTTCTCAAAATGGATGTTCTCGCTGGCGGCATAGGCTTTCTTCAGAGCCTCGGGCAGCGTATCTGCCGTAGCGGTCACGCCCAGCACGCGGCCGCCGTTGGTCACCAGTTTGCCGTCCTTCAGGGCGGTGCCGGCATGGTAGACGGTCACATCGGCGCAAGAGGGGAGCTGGCCTTCGGTCAGACCGGTGATCTCTTTGCCCTTCTCATAGGCAAGGGGATACCCGCCACTGGCCAGAATTACGCAAGCGGCAGCACCGTCGCGGAATTTGACCTCGGTTTCGGCCAGTGTGCCGTTGGTGGTGGCCTGCATAATGGTCAGCAGGTCACTTTCCAACAGAGGCAGCACCACCTGCGTCTCGGGATCGCCGAAACGGCAGTTGTACTCGATGACCTTGGGCCCATCGGGAGTCAGCATCAAACCAAAGTAGAGGCAGCCTTTAAAGGGGCAGCCTTCTGCCTGCATAGCAGCGACCGTCGGCAGGAAAATCTCCTTCATGCAGCGGTCCGCCACCTCAGAAGTGTAGTAGGGGTTGGGGGCAACCGTACCCATACCGCCGGTGTTCAGACCCTGATCGCCGTCCAACGCCCGCTTGTGGTCCATGCTGGAAACCATCGGCTTTACGGTTTTGCCGTCGCAAAAGGACAAGACACTGACTTCGGGGCCGGTGAGGAATTCCTCCACCACCACGTGGTTACCGGAAGCGCCGAACTTTTTGTCCAGCATGATCTCCTTGACGGCGGATTCTACTTCGTCGTGGTTCTGGCAGATCAAAACGCCCTTGCCCAGCGCCAAGCCATCGGCCTTGATGACGACCGGATATTTGTTCTGGCTCTCCACATAAGCGACAACCTTGGCGGGATCATCGAACACCTCGTAGCCTGCCGTGGGGATGCCGTACTTTTTCATCAAATTTTTGCTGAACACCTTGCTGGCTTCAATGCGAGCGGCCGCTTTGTCGGGACCGAAGGCAGGGATGCCTACTGCGGCCAGTGCATCCACCATACCCAATGCCAGCGGGTCATCTTGGGCGACGACCACATAGTCAAAGGCTTCTTCCTTGGCAAAGGCAACCATAGCGTCCACATCGGTGGCAGCGATAGCCTTGCAGTGGGCATCATAGCTGATACCGCCGTTGCCGGGGGCGCACCAAATTTCAGTGCACTGGGGGCTTTGTTTCAGCGCACGGATGATGGCGTGTTCACGCCCGCCGCCGCCTACGACCAGAATTTTCATAACAAAACTCCTTTGACAGCACAACTGCCCGCGACGAAAAAACGCCGCAGGCAAGTGCAATTTTTAGTGATGGAACAGCCGGATACCGCAGAACGCCATGGCAATGCCGTAGCGGTTGCAGGTATCGATAACCTGCTGATCGCGGATGGAGCCACCGGGCTGTACAATGGCAGTCACGCCGCTGCGGCGGGCGCGCTCAATGTTATCACCGAAGGGGAAGAAGGCATCGCTGCCCAGCGAAACACCGGTCACCTGATCCAGCCATGCGCGCTTTTCCTCAGCGGTCAAGGGCTTGGGCTGCTCGGTAAAGGTTTCGGCCCAGACATCGTCCGCAATGACATCCTCCGGCGTATCGCCGATGTAAACGTCGATGGCGTTATCACGGTTAGGCTTGGACAGATCATCGCGGAAAGGCAGGTTCAGCACCTGAGGCATATGGCGCAACTGCCAGTTATCGGCCTTTTGGCCAGCCAAGCGGGTGCAGTGCACGCGGCTCTGCTGACCGGCACCTACGCCGATGGTCTGGCCGCCCTGCACATAGCAGACACTGTTGGACTGGGTGTATTTCAGGACGATCAAGCTGATGATCAAGTCACGGCGCTGATCGGCGCTGATATCCTTGTTCTCGGTAACGATGTTCATCAGCATCGTTTCGTTGGAAATCTCCAGATCCTGACGGCCCTGCTCGAAGGTGACGCCAAAGACGGTGCGGCGCTCCAGCGGGGAGGGCTCGTAGTTCGGGTCGATGGCCACGATGTTGTAGTTGCCCTTTTTCTTGGACTTGAGCACTTCCAGTGCGTCGGCGTCATAGCCGGGGGCGATGATGCCGTCGCTGACTTCGTGCTGGATGAGTTTGGCGGTGGACAGGTCGCATACATCAGACAGTGCGATCCAGTCGCCGAAGCTGGACATCCGGTCCGCGCCGCGGGCACGGGCATACGCGCAGGCCAGAGGGCTCAGTTCCGCATCCGCATCGATATGATACATGGCGCGCAGCGTGTCGTCCAGAGGCATACCGATGGCTGCACCGGCAGGGGAAACATGCTTGAAGCTGGCAGCGGCGGGCATACCCAAAGCCTTTTTCAGGTCCCGCACCAACTGCCAAGAGTTGAAGGCGTCCAGAAAATTGATGTATCCCGGACGGCCGTTGAGAATCTCCACCGGCAGTTCGCTTCCGTCCGCCATATAGATGCGTGCAGGCTTCTGGTTGGGGTTGGTGCCGTATTTCAGCTGAAATTCTTTCACTTTATTCACCCTCCACCGCGTTGTATTTGTTGAGGATCATATCTTCGTAGTCGCCGGTTTCCAGCGTGATGGTCCGCACAAAGAGGCTGACTTTATTATCCTCGTTGAGGGACTCCCACAGCTTGCCGGCAAATTCGGCGCCGTCATTCTCGTCGATGGTTACCCGCATGGGCTCACCGGCGTAGCTGGGAATGGGAGCACCGTTTTTCAGGTAGGTGCTGATGAAATGGCCTTCACCCGCCACAGGCTGGGGGTAGTCGAAGGTCTGCCGTTGTACGCTGGCTGCATTGCCTTCGCAGCTCTTGACGATGGACAGCTTGTAGGCGCCGTTGCGCATATCCATCACGCCGGAAATGCGCGGCGTGAAGTTGGGGGCATCGTCCTCGTAGGTGCGGGTAGCCAGTGCGGCCTCAAAGCTGTAACCGGGGAAGAGGTTTTCGTTCATGAAATGAACGATGGTATCGGTCTGATCGCCGTTGGTGACCACGGTAGTCTCCCGGGGGGTCAGCACGGCATTGTAGATGATCAGATGGGGATCTTCCAGCTTGGCCGGATCGGCAGCCACCGTGCGGATACCACCGGGGATCGCCTCAAATACGCGGTTGCGGCTGTTGGCACTGCGGCCCATGATCCAGTAGGCAATCAACGCTTTCTGGCCATCGGGGGTAAGGCCCAACACAATGCCGCGGCCGGGGTATTCGTTGCCGGCAAGATATTTGTACAGATTCTTTTTCATTGCTTACACCTCGTCGTTGCAAACCATCGCCAAAGCCTTGGGCAGCAGCTTCCATTCGGCTTCCACCATCACGCGCTTTTGCAGCACCTCCGGGGTATCGCCGGGCTGAACGGCCACTGCCTTTTGCAGCAGGATGGGACCGCCGTCGCACTCTTCGTTGACCAGATGCACCGTGGCACCGGTCACCTTTACGCCGCGGGCCAGCGCCGCCTCATGGACACGCAGCCCGTAAAAGCCGGGGCCGCAGAAGCTGGGAATCAGGCTGGGATGTACATTCAGGATCCGGTTGCGGTATGCCTCGATGACACGGGACCCCAGTACCGAGAGAAATCCCGCCAGCACAACCACGTCGATGTTGTGTTGCTGCAGCGTATCCAGCAAGGCAGCGTCAAAGGCTTCACTGTCCGCATAGTTTTTGCGGGCGACTACGGTGCCTTCTACGCCAAAATTGGCGGCGCGTTCCAGCGCATAGACGCCGGGCTTGCTGGCAACCACCAACACGATTTTTCCGTTGGGGTTTTCACCGCGGGCTTCGCTTTCCAGCAGCGCCTGCAGATTGGTGCCGCCGCCGGAAACCAGTACAGCTACACGCTTCATACCAGTTCCACCCCGTCGCCTTCCACGATGGTGCCCAGACGATAGGCGCCTTCCTCACCGTGGGCGTGCAGAATTTCAAGGGCCTTGTCGGCATCCTCGGCAGCCACTACGATGGTCATGCCAACACCCATGTTAAACGTGTTGAACATGTCGCGCTCCGGCACGTTGCCTTCCTTGGCCAGTACGTCGAAGAGCGCCGGCGTACGGACGTCCGCCTTGGCGATGTGAGCGGCGCAGCCCTTCTTCAAGCTGCGGGGAATGTTTTCATAGAAGCCGCCGCCAGTGATGTGGGACACGCCCTTCACGGTGACCTGCTCCATCAAGGCCAGTACAGGCTTGACATAGATCTTGGTGGGAGCCAGCAAGGCTTCCCCAAGGGTCTTGTCCATGCCGTCAAACGTCTTATCCAGCACTTCGGGGTGATGGTCGATGTCAAAAATCTTGCGCACCAGCGAGAAGCCGTTGGAATGTACGCCGGTGGAAGGCAAAGCGAGGATCACGTCGCCGGGCTGCATGGTGGAGTTGTCCAGAATTTTGCTCTTGTCCACAACGCCCACGGTAAAACCGGCCAGATCGTATTCTTCTTCGGGCATCATACCGGGGTGTTCTGCGGTCTCGCCGCCTACCAAAGAGCAGCCGGCCTGTACGCAGCCTTCTGCCACGCCCTTGACGATCTCGGCGATCTTCTCGGGAATGTTCTTGCCGCAAGCAATGTAGTCAAGGAAGACCAGCGGCTTGGCGCCGGCGCAGATTACGTCGTTAACGCACATAGCCACACAGTCAATGCCGATGGTATCGTGCTTGTTCATGTACTGGGCCACGCGCAGTTTGGTGCCGACGCCGTCGGTGCCGGAGATCAGGACCGGATGCTCCATACCGGAGCAGTCCAGCTCAAACAGACCGCCGAAACCGCCCAGACCGCCGATGCAATTTTCGGTCATCGTGCGGGCTACATACTGCTTCATCAGTTCGACGGAGCGGTAGCCGGCTGTAATGTCCACGCCGGCAGCGGCGTAGCTGGCAGAATAGCTTTTTTCCATGTCGGTTACTCCTATCGGGTATTGTTGCCAAGACACGGTCACGGCGCAGGGGCCGTGGGGCCGGTCACAGTTTTTTGTTCGGGTTGGAAGTGCTCAGCGGTTTGTCGTAGACAATGTCCATCGTTTCCGCCGGCGGGTCTACGGGGTAATGGCCGGTGAAGCAGCCGGTGCAGAAACCACAACGGCTGTGGATGGCCAACTGCTGGACATGCTCGATGCTCAGATAGCCCAACGTATCGGAACCAACCAGACGGTTGATCTCTTCCACCGTATGGCCGGTGGCAATCAACTGCTTTTCATCCGGAATATCGGTGCCGAAATAGCAGGGATGGGCAAAGGGAGGGGCGCTGATGCGGTAATGGACTTCTTTGGCGCCGGCCTCCCGCAGCAGCCGAATGGTGCGGGCACTGGTGGTGCCGCGCACGATGGAGTCATCCACCAGCACAACGCGCTTACCCTTTACGGTGGACTCGATGGCGTTGAGCTTAATGCGCACGCTGTTTTCGCGCTGCTTCTGGTTGCCCTGAATGAAGGTGCGGCCTACATACTTGTTCTTGACGAAGCCGATGCCGTAGGGGATACCGCTCTCCTGCGCATACCCCAATGCCGCATCCAGACCAGAGTCCGGTGCGCCGATGACCACATCCGCTTCTACGGGATGTTCCTGCGCGAGAAAACGGCCGGCTTGCAGGCGGGCTTCATGCACACAGGTGCCTTCCAGCACAGAGTCGGGACGGGCAAAATAGATGTACTCGAACACACACATGGTGTGGGGGGCAGTGCCGCAGTGGGTATCGATGCATCGCAGGCCGTCGTGGTCAGCGATGACAATCTCACCGGGACGTACATCCCGCACAAACTTCGCGCCCACCGCGTCCAACGCGCAGGACTCGCTGGCGAAAGCGTAGCCGCTGCCGTTGGTCAACTCGCCGATGCACAGCGGACGGAATCCGTGAGGATCCCGGGCGGCGATCAACTTGGTGTGGGTCATGATGACCAGACTGTAAGCGCCCTCGATTTCGTCCATGGTGCGGCTAACCGCCATCTCGATGTTGGGGGTCAGCAGACGGTTTTGGGTCAGCAGATAGGCGATGACCTCGGTATCGGACGTGCCATGGAAGATGGAACCGCTCATTTCCAGCTTGCGGCGCAGTTTGGGGGCGTTGACCAGATTGCCGTTATGGCATACCGCCATGGCACCCTTGCAGTGATGCAAAACCATGGGCTGGGCATTAGAACGACTCCGCTGGCCGGCGGTGGCATAACGCACATGGCCGGTGGCCATTTTGGCGTCGTGGGGCAGCTCTTCCAGCACCCGCTTGGTAAAGACTTCGCTGACAAGGCCCAGATCCCGATGGCCGGACAGAACGCCGTCCACGTTCAAGGCGATGCCGCAGCTCTCCTGACCACGATGCTGCAAGGCGTACAACGCGCTGTATACGGCACTGACCATATCGGTCTCGCCGGTTTTGTCATAAATGCCGAAGACGCCGCATTCTTCGTGCAGCGATTCGGTGTATTGGGAAAGTTCACTCATTCCGCTTTCTGCTCCGTTTTCTCAAATCAACCCAGCAGGCGCTTCATGACTTCCTGATAGGCGTCGGCCTCACCGCCCATATCCCGGCGGAACAGATCCTTGTCCAGATGGGCGCCGGTGGTGGCATCCCAGAAACGGCAGGTGTCGGGGCTGATCTCGTCAGCCAGAATGATAGTGCCGTCGGGCAGGCGGCCAAACTCCAGCTTGAAGTCGATCAAGCGAATGTTGGCGTCCAGCAGGATCTTCTTCAGCACTTCGTTGACTTTGAAGGCGTACTTGGTGATGGTGTCGATTTCTTCCTGCGTGGCCAGATCCAGCGCCAGAGCGTAGTAGTGGTTGATGAACGGGTCATGCAGATCGTCGTTCTTGTAGCTGAACTCGAGGATGGGGGTCTTGAAAGGAGTACCTTCGGGGACACCCATGCGCAGGCTGAAATGGCCGGCAGCTACGTTGCGGATGATGACCTCGAGAGGCACGATCTCAACCTTCTTCACGAAGGTATCGCGGTCGTTGATCTCTTTCACATAGTGGGTGGGAACGCCCTCTTTTTCCAGCTTCTGCATCAGGGCGTTGGACAGCTTGTTGTTAACGATGCCCTTATCGCGGATGGTGCCCTTCTTCTCACCGTCACCGGCGGTGGCATCGTCTTTGTAGTGGACCATCACGATGTTAGGGTCGCTGGTCGCGAAAACCTGCTTAGCCTTGCCTTCGTACATCTGCTCTTTAACTTCGTATTTCATGATAAACGCTCCCTTTTATGTAATGTATAAAAACGAGTGCACAATCGCAATTCCATTGTACCCCGTTTTGTGTCGGTGTGCAAGATTTTGTTTACAGCGCAGCAGCCTCAGCGGCGATGGCGGCATCCTTCTTGGCGATGGCCGCGGCGGTGTCGGTGCGGAACTGCTCCAGCTTGGCGGCCAGCTCCTCATCAGCCACAGCAAGGATGGCTACTGCCAGATAAGCGGCGTTCTTGGCGCCATTCAAGGCGACGGTGGCCACCGGGAATCCGCTGGGCATCTGTACGGTAGCCAGCAGGGCGTCCAGACCGTCCAGCGCGCCGCCCTTCATGGGGATCCCCACCACCGGCAGGGTGGTATTGGCGGCAAAGGCACCGGCCAGATGCGCCGCCATACCGGCGGCGCACAGAATAACGCCATACCCATTGGCACGGGCGGACTTGGCAAAAGCAGAGGCAGCTTCGGGGGTGCGGTGGGCCGAAAGGACATGGGCCTCATACGGTACGCCGAAATCCTTTAGCACGGTGCAGGCTCCTTTCACCACAGCCCAGTCGCTGTCGGAACCCATGATGATCGCTACTTTTTTCATTGGTAAGCTCCTTTCCTGATTACACGCCAGACGAAAAGAGCGCAGCGGCCGACAAAACGGTACACTGCGCTATTTGGATATACGAATACGGCATGCGGGGTACAAAGAACCCGTGAAAAACTCCAAGACACAACAGCGAGCCTTGCACGGCAGATCCCCCTTTATATAAAGAAGTAAAGTACCCTTGTAAAATTAGTGTAAGGCGTAAACGGCAAAAAAGCAAGATGGTGGCAGGTTTTTCGGCCAAAAAACCACAGGCATAAGTTTTCCCTGCCGCTTTTTGTCGTTTTTGATGAGGGCTATTATGCAAAAGTATGACTTTCACAAAAAGGCAGAAAGAGGCGCAGAAGGGTGTGGCATCTATCGGAAAAATATGGTACAATAAGGAAAATCTGCCCGAAGAAAGGAATCCCACTATGAATAAAACGCAGAACCGACTGACCAATACTGCTCTGCACGGCACCGAGGAGCGTGTAAAGCGCGTGTTCCGGGACCAAATTGCCGAGGCAGCCGGGCTGTTGGAGGTACTTCTCTCCGGCATTGTGTTGGTAGGACTCCTGTTCAGTATCGTACCGCTTTTAAAATGGATGCCCGGTCTGATTGTGGACGGCAACGAGGTTGAAGTGTACGAGTTTTTGACTCGTGCGCTGGACATCGTCATTGGTATTGAGTTCATCAAGATGTTGGCCAAGCATAGTCCCGGCAGTGTGTTGGAAGTGCTGCTTTATGCCATTGCCCGGCATATGATTGTCGGCCACGAAGATGCAGTACAAAACCTTGTCAGCGTGGTAGCCATTGCATTGATTTTTATCATCCGTCGCTTCTTTTTTGTGCCTTCCTTCGGCCAAAAACTGCCCGGCGGTCAGCTGGCACCCGATGTGGCGCACCTCTATACTCACGTGGAAGCGGAAGGGGACGAGTTGGGGGACAGCGAAGAGGAACCATGCGATTGATCTGCAACATTCCAAAAGAAGCCTGCCAGTCGGCGGGCTTCTTTTCCTTTTCATATAAGAACCACAAGCTATGCTTGTGGGCGAATATAGCACGAGC
>CAUWAX010000021.1:0-33140 GCA_963557315.1 uncultured Gemmiger sp.
GCTATATTCGCCCACAAGCATAGCTTGTGGTTCTTATATGAAAAGAAAAACAGCGCTGCGTAAAACGCAACGCTGTTTTGGTTGGGCCGGCCGGATTTGAACCGACGGATGGAGGAGTCAAAGTCCTCTGCCTTACCGCTTGGCGACGGCCCAGTAAAAGAAAAGACCGTGCGGGTTTGGGCCTACACGGTCTTTGGTGGGGTGCCTAGAGAGATTCGAACTCTCGGCCTCCAGAGCCACAATCTGGCGCGCTAACCAACTGCGCCATAGGCACCACGAAATGCGCCCGAAGGGACTCGAACCCCTGACCCACTGCTTAGAAGGCAGTTGCTCTATCCACCTGAGCTACGGGCGCACATGGTTCGTGCCCATAGGGGCATGCTGCGAGGGTTATTATAGCAAAGAAGATCGTGCAAGTCAAGGGGTTTCGACAGGATTTTTTCGTATTTTTTTACAGACGGGGCGGCAGCGGGTCTACAAAATAGAGTTCGTACCACAAAATGAAGCAATAAAAACTCCAGATCTTGGTCATAGCTTGGGTTTTGCCTTCCCGGTGTTCGTCCAGCAGACGGCACAGTTCCCGGGTATCGAAAAACCGTTCTGCCACCGGGCCCACAAACTTTTCCCGCACCATCGTGTAGTAGGTGTCCTGCCGCAGCCACTGGGCCAACGGCACCGGGAAGCCCCGTTTTTTGCGCCCCGCCAGCGCCGGGGGCAGGCTGCGCTCCGCCGCCGCCCGCAGCGCCACCTTGGTCTTACGCCGGGTGCAGCGCTTGGTACGGGGCAGTTCCATGGCCACCGCCAGCACCTCCCGGTCCAAAAAGGGAACCCGCAGTTCCAGACTGTGGGCCATACTCATCCGGTCGGCTTTGCGCAAAATATCCCGGGGCAGCCAAGTCTGCAAATCCACCCATTGCAGCGCGGTAGCTTCGTCCAGACCGCGCACCTTGTCAAAATAGGGTTTGAACCGCCGGGCCGGTGTCTGGGAAGAAAATTTTCGTTTTAGATAGCGCTCCCGTTCCTCGGGACTTTCAAACACATAGTTGGCCCGGGCACAGCGCTGCCAGCGGCTTTGCGCACCGCGGCGCAAAAAGCCGCATCCCGGAGCACAACGCCCCAACAGACGGCGCAGTCCCCGAGGCAGATGCTGCCACGCCTGCATATGCACCCCCTGACAGTAGAGCGGATACCCGCCGAACAACTCGTCGGCCCCCTCCCCTGAAAGCACCACCTTGACCCGCTGCCGTGCCGATTGACAGAGAAAATACAGCGGCACCTCCGCCGGGTTGGGCATCGGCTCGTCGAGGTACCACTGGATGGCCCGATTGGCCGCAAAAAACTGGTCGGCACTGACGGTGGTTTCGGTACAAGGCACCCCCAGCGCCTGAGCTGCTTCCCGGGCGGCGGGCAATTCCGAGTAGGCTTGCTCCGCATACCCCACCGAAAAGCACTGCAGCCCCTCCTGTTGCTGGGCCGCCTTACAAGCCGTCAGTGTGGAATCCACCCCGCCGGAGAGAAAACACCCCACCTCCACATCGGCCAGACGGTGGGCCGCCACACTGCCCGTGAAGGCCTTATCAATGGCTTCGGCCCATTCCGCCGGGCTTCGGTCCTGCCGGATGCGATAGCGGATCTTGCCGTACCGTTCCAGCGAGAGCCGTCCCTCTCGCCAGAGAAAACTGAAGCCGGGGCGCAGTTCGTACACCCCGGTGAAAAGCGTCTCGTCGCCGGGCAGATATTCCATGCTCAGATAATCGGGCAGTCGATCCTCATTGAAACGCTTTTCAAACCCCGGATGGGCCAGAAACGCCTTGATCTCGCTGGCAAAGAGAAACAGCTCCCCCTTGCGGTAATAGTAGAGCGGTTTGATGCCGAAAAGATCCCGTGCTCCAAAGAGCGTACCGGTGGTCCGGTCCCACAGCACGAAGGCAAACATCCCCCGCAATTTGCCGGGCAGAGCTTTGCCCCATTGCTCCCAACCGTGGAGAAGCACCTCGGTGTCGGAATGGGTGGCAAAGGTATGTCCCGCCGCCGACAACTGACGGGCCAGTTCGGGGTAGTTGTAGATCTCGCCGTTAAAAACTACCACCAAGGTGCCGTCCTCGTTGAACATCGGCTGGCCGCCGCCCTCCAGATCGATGATGGACAGTCGCCGGTGTCCCAGCGCTGCCCGGTCATCGGCATAGAGGCCTTCCCCGTCGGGACCGCGGTGGCGGATCAGGTTGGCCATCTGCTGGACGGTACGGCGGGCCGCCGCCGGATCATGGGTGGTTTCGGTAAAGCCGACAATGCCGCACATAGCGGGCCTCCTTTTCCCATCAGACAAGGTCGCTTGTGCCTTGCCGGTATCTGTACAATTTACGCCAATAACCGCCTTGACGTGCCCAGAACCAGACCCAGCGGGCCGGTCCTTCCCCCGGTGCCAGCAAATGGCGGCAGCCCCGGCCCCGGCGGCGCAGGGCGGCCGCCCGCCGCAGCAGCGTTTTGTTGGGGCAAAACCGGCGCACCGCCCCCCAAGGCGCCGTATACCACACCGATGGACGCAGTACCGGCAGCGTGACCGCCCTTTGCTGTACCAGATCTTCCACCAGTGGCCGGGCCAGATTGGCCCCCGCCGCCGTACAGAAGTAGGATGCACGCCCCTGCCGGGGATTCATCTCAAACAATACCGGCTGCCCGGCGCGGTCGTATTTCAGATCAAAATTGGCAAATCCCCGCCAGCCGTTACGGCGCAGCAGTTCCGTCAACGCCGTGAGCAGAGCGGTATCCTGCCGGGCCGGTTCGGTGAGGATGGCCCCGTAGTTGCCCACCCCTTCGGGGGTACGCTCCTGCAGTAATACCTGCCCCTGCACGATCCACGGCACACTGCCGTCCCGGGCGCAATAGGCATTGACGACGCTCAGCGCCGTGTCGGGACCGGGGATATACTCCTGCAAGAGCAGCGCCCCGCGGTAGCCGCCCTGTCTCACCGCGGCCACCACTGCTTGCAGCTGCTCGATGCTGTGGGTCAGGTACACCTTACGCTTACCCGCAAACCGGCAGTTCCAATACGCCGGAGAATCCGCCGGTTTGACAATGACCGGTCCATCGAAGGGCAGCTCCGGCAGGGGCGCGCCCTCTTGCAGGGTGACGCTTTGGGGGGTGCGCAGCCCTTGCGCCGCACAGACCGCCGCGAAACCCTCCTTGGTGCCCAGTGCGTCCACCACAGCGGGTTCCGGACAGGCAAACCGGTAGTAGGGTGCCAGCGCTTGCCGGCAGCGGGCCAACTGCATGGTATAGCCATCGGCACAGGAGACCAGCAGACAGGTGCGGGCGGGATGGGCCTTGGCCAGCGCCGTGAGCACCGCCGTAAACACCGCGTCCTCTTCCAGACGGGGATTCTGCACCGCCGCCCGCACCAGCCGACTGTGGGCCAACGCGGGCAGGGCCTTTTTGCAGACCGCCACACTGCGCACGCCGTAAGCTTCATAAAAGCTGCGGGCCATACCATAGACGTTGGCATCGCCCCCCAGCAGCACAGGCAAGACCCCGGCCACCGCCATCACCCCCTTGCCTTAGTGTATGACAAATGGGCTTGGCTATGCGCCGGGGTCTTGGATTTTTATTCCGTTACGATCTGGCAGAGAGAGGACGGGTATCGGTCCAAACGTTGCCGCTCGTATCGTACAGGTGGACTATCAGGTCCGCCGTGGTCACGGCATCATCCTGACAAATCCAGCCATCTTTTGTTTCCTCTTCCCAAAAATTTCCTTGCCAAACTTCGCCTTGGAAGCCGTCTCCGCTGTCCCATGTTCCTTGGCAAGCCAGTTCGATTTTCGCCATCGGTTCTCCGGCCGCACCGTTCACCCGTAGCTCCACTGTCACCGCCTGCACCTGCATCCAGACGGGTCGTTCAATTTCCAGTTCCACCGGGTAGCTGGTCAGCGTCAGCCGGGGTTGGCCGTCCGTTTCTTGGACTCGGTAGCCATAGCTATAATCACCGCCGGGGTTTCCCCAGACAAACCGGGGCCGGAAGTTCTCCTCGCTGCAATCCACCGTGCCCAGCGCCTCCTGCGTGACAGTTCCCGCTGCGTCCTGCCACTGCACCGCGAGTTCCGCCGTCTCTCCGATATGAAAGATGATGTCGTTCGCCACCCGGTAGACGCCGTCGGTGCCCAGAGACATGGCCAGCAGCTCGGTGGTACCGTCATAGGGGCCGCCCTGATGAACCAGCACCAACTGGCCCGTCATGCCGTCGGTGACGGTGCGGGGGGTGACCTCCACCTGAACGTTCACCCATGACCCGTCCAGATCATGGATCACCTTGCTGGTAGGCTGCCATTGCCAATCCAGCACAGTGGCCTCCCCCTGCCGTACCGCGGCTTGCAATTCCTCGATCTGGTCGGAGAGTTCTGCCTGCGTGCGGGAGAGCTGTGTCTGCACCGCCTGATAGTTTTGCGCCAAGGTCTGTACCTGCCGGTTATACTGGTACGCAGCCCCTGCCATAACACAGAACAGCACCGCCGCCACACCCAGCGCTGCACCACCCCAAAGGCGGCTGCGGCGGCGCTTGTCGGCATCCCGGGCATCCAGCAGCGCCCGCAGTGCGTCCAACGTCAGCGTAGGTTCGGGGGTCCCATTTTGCTGGGCTGCGGTGCCCAGCAGTTCATCCACGCCGACATCCAGCACACAGGCCAAAACCTGCAAATTTTCCAGACTGGGCAGGGCGGTGTCCTTCTCCCACTTACCCAGCGCCTGCCGGCTGACCCCCACCTGCTCGGCCAGCGCTTCCTGACTGAGGCCCTTGTTTTTTCGGGCTTCCTGAATTCTTTGCCCCAACGTCATCGTTGCCGCCTCCTTTCGGTACTGTCATTGTAGCATACTGCCTTGCGAAACACCAGCAAGTCGTCTTGTCAAACCCGCAACCCATGGTTGCCCGGGGATTTCTGCGCATACTATAAAACAGCTTATGGGAAATGAGGGACACCGAATGTGTGGAATTGCGGGATTTGTCACCGCCGGCAGCATGGCGGATGGCGGCGTGCTGCAGCAGATGCTGGCGCGCATCGCCCATCGTGGACCGGATGGTCAGGGCGTCTTTGTGGAAGGCCGGGCGGCGCTGGGACACCGGCGGCTAGCCATCATCGATCTGGACGGCGGGCCCCAGCCGATGTTCAACGAGGACGGCCATCTGGTGGTGGTCTTCAACGGGGAGATCTACAACTATTCGGCACTGACCAAGGAATTGACCGCCGCCGGACACACCTTTGCCACCCATTCCGACACCGAGGTACTGCTTCACGGCTGGGAGGAATGGGGGCGGGGTCTGCTGCCCCGGCTGCGGGGGATGTTCGCCTTCGCCCTATGGGACCGCACCGCCGGCACGTTGTTCTGCGCCCGGGACCCCTTCGGCATCAAGCCGCTCTACTACTATCAAGCCGACGACGGCACCTTACTGTTTGCCAGCGAGATCAAAGCCTTTCTGGATCACCCGGCTTTCACCAAACAGCTCAACGAGGCACAGTTGGAGCTGTATCTGAGTTTTCAGTACTCCCCGGGGGAGGACACCTTTTTCCGGGGCGTGAAGAAGCTGCTGCCCGCCCACTGCCTGACCTTGGAAGGGACCCAACTGCGCATCGAACGGTGGTGGCAGGGAGATTTTGCCCCGGAGCTTTCCCCCACCGATTGGTCGAGCGCCATCGACGCGGTGCTGCGGGACAGCGTAGCAGCCCATCAGATCGCCGATGTGGAGGTGGCCGGGTTTCTTTCCGGTGGGGTGGATTCAGCCTATATCACGGCGCTGGCCCGTCCGGCGCGGTGCTATACCATCGGCTATGCAGAGGCGGGCTACGACGAGGCCGACCAAGCCGCCGAATTGGCGAACACGCTGGGCATCGAAAACCGGGTGCGGCGCATCACGCCGGAGGAATTTTGGGATGCCATTCCTGCGGTGCAGTACCATATGGACGAACCGCTGGCCGATGCAGCGGCGGTGGCCCTGTATTTTTTGAACCAACAGGCAGCGCAGGATGTCAAAGTTTGTCTGTCCGGGGAGGGCGCCGATGAGTTTTTTGCAGGCTACAATATCTATAAAGAACCCTTTACCGCGGTGTGGTATAACCGACTGCCCGCCGGGCTGCGGCGGACGTTGGGCCGGGTGGCCCAGCATCTGCCGGCAATTCCGGGGGTGAATTTTCTGGTGCGGCGGGCTGTGCCCCTCTGTCAACGGTATTACGGCAACACCGCCCTGCTGACCGAACGGCAAAAACGCCGGTTGCTTCGCCACGATTACCGCCGTAGAGAACCCTTTGATCTAGCCCGCCCCTACTGGCAAGCCAGTGCGGGGCTGGACACCGTGACCCGGATGCAATGGTGTGATCTGCACCTCTGGCTGGCGGGAGACATCTTGCTGAAAGCTGACAAGATGAGCATGGCCCACAGCTTGGAACTACGGGTGCCTTTTCTGGACCGGGAGGTATTCGCACTGGCCCGCCGCCTGCCCCCCGAAGACAAAGCCGATGCCCGCCAGACCAAAAAGGCCCTGCGAGCCGCGGCGGGCCGACACCTGCCGCTGCCCAACGCCCAGCGCAAAAAGCGGGGATTTCCGGTACCGGTGCGGGACTGGCTGCGCCAGCCTGCCTATGCCGCCCGGGTCCGGGCTGCCTTTGACAGCCCGGCGGCCGCCCGCTTCTTTCAGGTGCGGCAACTGCATATACTGTTAGACCGGCACTTGCGGCGCCGGCAAGATAATTGGCGGCAGATCTTTTGTATCTACTGCTTTCTGGTTTGGTATGAGCAGTTTTTTGGGAGTGATGCGGCATGAATTTGTGTGAGCTTTTACAGGCCACCGACGGCGTACTGCTGCAAGGGGACGCCCGTGTTTCGGTGCAGGGACTCTGTTACGATTCCCGCGCCGTGACGCCGGGGAGTTTGTTTGTCTGCCTACCCGGCCTGCACACCGACGGCCACCACTATGCGGCACAGGCCGTGGCGGCGGGGGCCGTCGGCCTTGTGTGTGAGCGGCCCATCCTCGGCCTGCCGGCAGAATTACCGGTGGTACAGGTGACCCACAGCCGCCGGGCACTGGCCCAGTTGGCCATCCGGCTGTACGATGCCCCCGCCCGCCGGATGACGATGATCGGCATCACCGGTACCAAAGGCAAAACCACCACCGCCCACCTGATTGCCTCGGTGCTGCGGGCAGCAGGGCACAAAGTAGGGGTCATCGGCACCAACGGGGTATGCTGGCCGGGGTATCGCCAGCCACTGGACCACACCACCCCCGAGAGCAGCGACCTGCAGCGGCTTTTGCGGCAGATGGCCGATGCCGGCTGCGATGCCTGCGTGATGGAGGTTTCCAGTTTAGGCCTGAAGATGGACCGTGTCACCGGGATTCTTTACGACATCGGGGTGTTTACCAACCTCTCCCCCGACCACATCGGTCCCGGCGAGCACGCCAGTTTTGCCGAGTATCGGGCTTGGAAAAGTGTACTATTCCGGCGTTGCCGGGTGGGCATTGTCAACGCCGACGACCCGCAAACCGAAGCCATCCTGACCCAGCACACCTGCCGGGTGGTGACCTACGGCATCGACCATCCGGCCGACTGGCGCGCCGATGCCGACCTGACCCTTTTGCGGCAGTCGGATTTTCTGGGCGTACAATTCACCGTCACCGGCCCGGACGGGCAGGCCCGCTCGTACCGTCTGCCCATGCCGGGGCGGTTCAGTGTTTACAACGCCTTGGCAACGTTGGCGGCAGCGCAGGTATTGGACCTGTCCGTTGCCGCCGCCCAAACCGGCTTACAGAAGGCGGCGGTGGAAGGCCGGGTGGAGCCGGTGCCGCTGCAAGCCCCCTTCACGGTGGTACTGGACTATGCCCACAACGAGGCCGCGGCAGAAAATTTGCTGACCTCCTTGCGGGCTTACCACCCCAACCAGCTCTGGGTGGTGTTTGGCTGCGGCGGCGGACGCAGCCGGGTGCGGCGATTTGGCATGGGGGAAGCCTGCGCCCGGTTGGCGGATTTCTGCATCGTTACCGAAGACAACAGCCGCGGCGAACCGCTGCCCCAAATTTTGGCAGACATCCGCACCGGCATGCAGCGGGGCAATCCCCGCACTCCTTTTGTAGAGATCCCTGACCGGCGGCAAGCACTGTACTATGCCTTGGATCATGCCGGACCCGGGGACATTGTGGCGGTGATCGGCAAGGGACACGAAACGACCTTGCAGCGGGGCAACGAAACCTTGCCCTTCTGCGAACGGGATATTCTGCAAAAATACATGAAGGCAAGATCGTCATAAAAAGAAGGGCATCCCGCTTAGGGATGCCCTTCTTTCGTTTATCGCTGTTGGAGTTGGTGCAGTTCTTCGACGGTCAGTTTCCGCCATTCGCCGGGTGCCAGCGCCGGATCTAGCGCCACCCCGCCGATGGCGCAGCGGTGCAGGGCATTGACCCCGGCGCCGTAGACGCCGAACATCCGCTTGATCTGGTGGTAGACCCCTTGATGCAGCGTGACCTGCACGGTGCAGGGGTCCTCCCCCAGCGGCTCCACCTCGGCCGGGGCCATCTGCTGCCCATCGGCCAGCGTGACCCCCGCGGCAAACCCAGTTTGCATGGCTTCGGTGAGCGGTGTATCCAGCGTAACCTGATACACTTTGTCCACATGGTGGGCCGGTGCCAGCAGATCATGGGCCAGCCCACCGTCATCGGTGAGCAGCACAAAACCGGTGCTGGTTTTATCCAACCGCCCCGCCGGAAACAGCGCCCGCCGGGGATAGTCCGCCGCCACCAGATCCACAACCGTAGTGTCCCGCTTATCCCGGCTGGCACTGACCACCCCTTCCGGTTTGTTCAGCATGATATACACATATTTCTGGTAGCTGCCTGCCAGCGGTGTACCGTCCACCGCCACAGCAGCGGTTTCGGCTACCTGTGTGTCGGCTTTGCGACAGACCACCCCATCCACCACAACCCGTCCCTTGGTGATGGCCTTGCGGCTCTCGCTGCGGGTCAGGCCGGTGCGCTCCGAAAGATATTTATCCAGCCGCATCATTGGTCATGCACCTGTGTAATCGCGGCGGTCTTCCCCCGGGAAGCCCGGATCAGGTCCTGCGGAGCACACTCGATCTGGGTGCCGATCCGTCCCCCTGATACCAGCATGGTGGGTTGGGTCAGACAGCTCTCATCAAAGACTGTGACATACTGCTTTTTCATTCCCACCGGGCTGCATCCACCCCGGATATACCCGGTGACCTTGTTGATGTCCGCCACATGAATCATCGCCACGCTCTTGACCCCGGCAGCCTTAGCGGCTTTCTTCAAGTCCAATTCGGCCAGCACCGGGACCACAAACACATAGTAGTTGCGGTCTGCCCCCTGCGTAACCAGCGTCTTAAACACCCGGGCCGGGTCCTGTCCGGTCAGTTGGGCCACCGTAGCGCCATCCACGGCCTGCCCCTCCTCGTGGGGGTACTCGTGGGCGGTGTAGGCGATCTTGGCCCGCTCCAGCATCCGCATAGCATTGGTTTTGGCTTCTTTTCCCATAGAAATCCCTCTTTTATCAACGCATTCCGGCCCTTATTATAATCCGCCCGAATTTTTTCTGCAAGGGGGCTTGACTTCAACGCTTTAAAGTGTTAAAATCTCGATATTGACAAAGAACCACTGCACAGGAGAAAGCATTATGATTATTGTATTAAAACAGAACGCCCCCACCGAACAGGTCCAGAATTTCTGCACCGAACTGCGCGGCATGGGCTTTGAGATCAATGATTCGGTGGGCCACGACACCCACATTTTGGGCCTGATTGGAGATACCAAAGCACTGGCGGAGAGCTGGGTGCTGGCCAACCCGGTGGTGGAAACCTGCCGCCGGGTCAGCGAACCGTACAAGAAAGCCAACCGCAAGTTCCACCCCGATGACACCGTGGTGGATGTGGGCGGCCACAAGATCGGCGGCGGCTATTTTGCCGTGATGAGCGGCCCCTGCAGCGTGGAAGGCCGGGAGCAGATCATCGGCATTGCCCAGCGGGTACAAGCCGCAGGGGCCAGCATTCTGCGGGGCGGTGCCTTCAAACCCCGCACCAGCCCGTACAGCTTTCAAGGCCTGCGGGCCGAAGGGCTGGAACTGCTGCAGGCAGCCCGGGCGGTCACCGGCCAGCCCATCGTCACCGAGCTGATGAACAACGAGCACATTCCCCTCTTTCTGGATGCGAAGGTGGACATGATCCAGATCGGCGCGCGGAACATGCAGAACTTTGAGCTGCTGAAAGCCGCGGGCAAGTTGAACGTTCCGGTGCTGCTCAAGCGGGGACTTTCCTCCACGCTGGAGGAGCTGGTCATGAGCGCCGAGTACATCATGGCCGAGGGCAACCCCAACGTGGTGCTCTGCGAGCGGGGGATCCGCACCTTTGAGAACAGCATGCGCAACACGCTGGATATTTCCGCCATTCCCATGCTGAAAAAGATGACCCACCTGCCGGTGGTCATCGACCCCAGCCACGCAGCGGGTATTGCCTTTATGGTCCCGGCACTGGCGCAGGCCGCCGTAGCCGCCGGGGCGGACGGCCTGATGATTGAAACCCACAACGACCCCGCCAAGGCAAAGAGCGACGGCGCCCAAAGCCTGACCCCCGACCAGTTCGATGCCCTGATGGGCGTGATCCGGCCTGAACTGGAATTTTTCGGCAAGACACTGAACTAACGCAAAAAAACGGACGGCTTTCCAGCCGTCCGTTTTGGTTTAGGCGTGGTTTTCCCACAGATTGCCGGGCACCGTGCGCCAATCGGGCAGATTGTAGTGTTCTTTCAGATAAGCGCCCAGATAGTTTGCCATCTTGGTGGCGCCGGAAATGTTGAGGTGATGGGGGTCACAGAAATCGGTTTCCTGACTGATGCCTGCGTCCGCCATATGCTCGAACATATTGATATACGCACAGCCATGCTCATCGGCGTACTGCTGCATAGCGTCAAAATACTGGAATTCCTCGGTGGACCAGGGCGCGGTGAAGAACACCACCTCGATGCCCTGCTCGTGACAGGTGTTGACGATGTCGTCCAGCATGGCCAGTGACCGTTCCCCGATGACCCACTTTTCCATCTGGGTCCAGTCCTTTACATCGGCCACAAACTCCCCGTCCCGGGGATAAAAACCTTTGGTGTCCAAAAAGTCCACCGTGTTGCTGGTGTCGGTAAAGTTATCCGCCGTCAGCTCGGTTTTGTTCTCATGGTAGGCCACCAGCGGAATGTAGTAGGACAGATATCGGCTGATGTCCCCTTCAAAACACATATCCAGATACTGCTGCTTGTAGGAAGATTCCGGGATGGCGGTGGTGTAGTAGATTTCACCGTCCATGTCGGTATCAAAAAGATTGCTGTTCACATGAAAGGTTTCGATCAGTGCCACCTTGGGCGACTGGGTGCGCAGCGAATCGTGGAAGAACAGCCACGTGGTGTTCCAGTGCTGCCAGTTGCAGCCATAGTTGTAGGCGGCAATGCCGTAGTTGTCGTACATGGCGTTCACGTTGACGTTACGCCATGCATGGCTGGAACCGTACACGATGACATCCACAGAGTTTTCCGGCAAAGCATGGAAAGCATTGATCCCTGCAATGGCCACATCGTCCCCGGTAGGCCGGGTAATATGCCCCAGCCCGATGATGCCCACCACAATGAGCACCAAACACAGCAGACTGGCCGCAATGCGTTTTACCATTCTTGTTCTCCCCCTCTTAGAATTGCGAATAGATGAAGTCAGCTGCCTCAAACCCGGGGCCATAGACCCCCAGCAGCAGAATGGCCAACACACCAAAGGTTACCACCAGCACCTGACACAGCCAGCTTTGCCGGGCGATACCGCGGCGGATCACAATGCCCTTATACTTGCACAGGTCCACCACAAACAAAATGCCGATATATACCAGCAATAGCCGGAAATTGATGGCGTCCAAACCACAGGTATACAGGGAGCCGTCAAACAAAATAAAGAAGTTTTTGGCGGTCAACATGCTGTGCAGAATCGTCAGGGAATCCATCAGGCGGTTGGCCCGGAAAAATGCCCAGGACAGGTTCACGCAAAGGCACGTACAGACAACCTGCACAACTTTATGCCCCAACGTGTCGGTATCCAAGGCGGTGAGGTGCAGCAGTTTGCGGCGCACCGGGCGCAGCAAATCCCCCACCACCTGATACAAACCGTTGAGCAAGCCCCAAAACACAAACGACCACTGGGCGCCATGCCACAGGCCGCTGACGGCAAAGGTGATCAGCACGTTGAGGTATTTGCGGGCTTTGCCCTTGCGATTGCCGCCCAACGGAATATACAGATAGTCCCGGAACCATGTGGAAAGCGAGATGTGCCAGCGGCGCCAAAATTCCGCATTGGAGCGGGAGAGATAGGGCGCTTGAAAGTTATCGATCAAATCGATGCCCAGCAGCTTGGCCGCCCCCATAGCGATGGTGGTGCAGCCGGAGAAATCGCAGTACAACTGCACACCGAACAGCAGCGTGGCCACAATCAAAAACCAGCCATCAAAGCCGTTTTCCAGCGTGTATACGGTATTTACAAAGATGGCCGCACGGTCCGCAATGACAATTTTGAGGAAGTACCCCCAAATCATCAACAGTACGCCGTCCCGCAGATGATCAAATTGCAGCTTTTGGGGTGCATGGAACTGGGCAAGCAGACTTTTGCCCCGGCTGATGGGACCCGACGCCAACTGCGGGAAAAAGGCCACAAACAGTGCGATTTGCAGCAGGCTTTTTCGGCGGGTTCGCCGCGGTAGACATCGATGAGATAGCCCACTGCCTGCAGCGTATAAAAAGAAATGCCCATGGGCAGCAGCCAACTGAAAACCGGCGGTGCGATCTGAATCCCCAGATGCGCCAGCACCACCAAGCAAGAATTGACCAGAAAAGTCAGGTACTTGAGGGTGATAAGCGGCAAAAATGCCAGCAGAACCGCGCCCCCCAGCCATAGGCGCCGGTGATGGCGCAGCTTGGCCAGCCCTAGACCGCCGAAATAGGCCACCGCCGTGACGAAGAGCAGGACCGGCAGGTGTGCCGGATGCTAGCACATATAAAAGAAATAGCTGGCAATGAGCAGCCACAGATTACGGCCTTGGCGCGGCACCAGATAATAGGCCAGCACAACCAGCGGCAAAAACAGCAAAAACTGTGGGGAATTAAAAACCATCTTTCCAACACTTCCTCTTTTTGATGGGGATACACCGCAAAGTGGGCGCACAAAGACCACCGACCAGCCGTTGTGCCGGGCGGTGGTGCTTGTATGGCATCGATTAGGCCGAGCAGGAGGTAATCAGTACTGGCAACAGGTTGATAACCACCACGATCACAAAGATGCTCCACATGAACCGTGCCACCGGGGCACGGCGCTTTTCGTCCCGCGGTTCAATGGAGCGGCGCCGCGTCTGGGATTTGGTGCGGCGCTCCGGCGGGCAGGTGTAGAACGGTTTTTTATCCGGCGCCTGCCGGACCCGATGCAAAATCTTCTCACCGTTTACCTCGTGGGTATGTGCGGTTTCGCTGCGCAAAACGTAGCGGTTCTCGGGCGGGATGGGCAGACCGCACTCCTCACACCGTCCGTTGACGACTTTACCGCCGCAAAGGCTGCACTTCTGCATAGGGACCCTCCTTATTTTCTTTTGTTCCATTATACAGGATTTTGACGAAAAAAAACAGGTGTACCGCCCTTATTGGGAAAGATTGGCGGCACGATGCGCCGCCGTCTTGCGGTGCATCGCCTCGGAGGAACCGGTCATCACCACCAGCGCCACCAAAAGATACCACGGGAAAAGGGTCATGCTGATATGCTGGGCCAGCAAACCAAACAGCGGCGGCAGCAGCGTCGTGCCCACATAGGCCGCCGCCATCTGGACCCCCGTCATCGACATACTCAGGTTGCGTCCGAAGTTGGCGGGGGTCTCGTGAATGATGCTGGGATAGATCGGCGCGCACCCCAGCCCCACGATCATCAATCCCGCAAACAGCAGCCGGTTGCCGCCGGGCAAAAAGATCAGCGCCAACCCCAACAGGATCACCGCCTGTCCGCCGCGGATCATCTGATGGTCGTTGAAGCGCATGGTCAGAAAACCGCAGAAGAAACGTCCCACCGTGATGCCCAGATAGAATAGGCTGGCCCATCCTGCTGCCGTTTCTGCATCGATGCCCCGCACCAAGGTGCAATAACTGGCCGCCCACATACCGGCGGTGCATTCCACCGCCGAGTAGCAGGCAAAACTGACCATAACTTCCGGCACGCCGGGGATGCGCAGCAACTGGGGCAAGCTGCGGTGCTCCGGCGTTACGCCCACCGCCGCGCCGTCCTCATCGGGACGTTTCCAAAGAGGCAGGCTGAATACCAACACCGCGGTAAGGACAATTTGCAGCAGCGAGATGACCCGATAGCCCCCCTGCCAGCTTCCGGCTGCCAATGCCCGTCCCATAATGATCGGACCGATGGTGGCGCCAATGCCCCACATACAGTGCAGCCAGCTCATATGGCGGCTTTCGTAATGCAGGGCCACATAGTTATTCAAGGCAGCGTCCACGCTGCCCGCGCCCAGACCGTAGGGCACCGCCCATAGGCAGAGCTGCCAGAAAGCGGTACAACTGGAAAATCCAAACAGCGCCGCTGCGGTAAGGGCCACGCTGCCCGCTGTCACCTTGCCGGTTCCCAGACGGCTGTTGAGCCAATCACTGCCCAAACTGGAGACAATGGTGCCCGCCGAGATGATCATGGACACCGCACCAGCCCAAGAAAGGCCGGCGCCCAGCGCCTGATACATACTGGGCCAAGCAGCCCCCAACAGGCCGTCGGGCAGGCCCAAACTGATAAACGCCAGATAAATCACTGGCAGCAGCAACGAAACCATGAGATTCCTCTTTTCTTACCTTCGTATAGACAAAATTCGGTTTGATTATACCATGTTCCGCCGGATTGTGGGAGCCTTTTTCTTTTTCCGCCACAAAAAAGTACGCAGCGGCCGCACAACCGCTGCGTACTGAAAAAATCGGAATCCTGCGGGTTATTGCAGTACCGCGCCCTGATTGGCGCTGGTGACCAACCGCGCATACCGGGCCAGCCAGCCCGACTTCACGTTGGGTTCCGGCTGGACGTAGGCCGCCTTGCGGCGTGCCAGTTCCTCGTCATCCACCGCCAAATGGATGGATGCATGGGGAATATCGATCTCGATGGTGTCTCCCTCTTTGACCAAACCGATGGGACCGCCCGAAGCAGCCTCCGGCGAAACGTGACCGATGGCCGCGCCGCGGCTGGCGCCGGAGAACCGTCCGTCGGTGATCAGCGCCACGGTGGTGTCCAGCTTCATGCCTGCCAGCGCGCTGGTGGGGTTGAGCATCTCCCGCATGCCGGGACCGCCCTTGGGGCCTTCGTACCGGATAACCACCACATCGCCGGGATGGATCTCTCCGGCATAGATGGCCGCAATGGCTGTTTCCTCGCTGTCGAACACCCGGGCCGGGCCGCTGTGGACCTGCATTTCCGGTGCCACGGCGCTGCGCTTAACCACACAGCCGTCGGGGGCGATGTTGCCCCACAGGATCTGCAAACCACCGGTCTGGCTGTAAGGATTGGTGATGGGCCGGATGGCCTTCTCATCCAAAATCTTCGCCCCCGCGATGTTCTCGCCCAGTGTTTTGCCGGTAACGGTGGGCACCTCCAAATCAAGGAGGCCCGCCTTGGCCAACTCGGCCTGTACCGCCGGAATACCGCCGGCCTCGTAGAGGTCGGGCATGTGGGTGGGACCTGCCGGGGCCAGATGGCAGAGGTTGGGGGTCTTGGCACTGATCTCGTTAAAGAGCGCCAAGTCGATGGGCACACCGGCCTCCTGCGCAATGGCCAGCAGGTGCAGCACCGTATTGGTGGAGCAGCCCAGCGCCATATCGCAGGCCAGCGCATTGCGGATGGACCGTTCGTTGATGATCTGGCGGGCGGTAACGCCGCGCTTGACCAGATCCATGATGGCCATACCGGCATGCTTGGCCAACTGCAGGCGCTTGGCATAAACGGCGGGAATGGTGCCGTTGCCGGGCAGCGCGATACCGATGGCCTCGCACAGGCAGTTCATGCTGTTGGCGGTATACATACCGGAGCAGGAACCGCAGCCCGGGCAGCAGTTGCAGGTGCAGTCCTCCAGTTGTTCATCGTTGATGAGGCCCGCTTTGTAGGCGCCCACCGCCTCGAACATCTTGGAAAGGCTCACTTCCTCGCCGCCGTACCGCCCCGCCAGCATGGGACCGCCGGAGCAGACCACCGCGGGCACATCCATCCGCACTGCGGCCATGACCATGCCGGGCACGATCTTGTCGCAGTTGGGCACCAACACCAAACCGTCCAGCTGATGGGCCATATACATGGTCTCCACGCTGTCACAGATCAGTTCCCGGCTGGCGAGGGAATACTTCATGCCCACATGGCCCATGGCGATGCCGTCACAGACACCGATGGCAGGCATGAGGATGGGGGTACCGCCGGCCATTCGCACACCGGCCTTGACGGCGTCCGCCAGTTTATCCAGATTCATGTGGCCGGGCACGATCTCGCTGTAAGCGGACACCACGCCGATCAACGGGCGGTCCAGTTCCTCCGGCGTATAGCCCAGCGCATAGAACAGGCTGCGGTTGGGTGCCCGTTCGGGGCCCTTTTTCACGTTATCACTGTTCATGGGTTTCGTCTCCATTCGATTGGATTGGGGATGGCTTGGCTGGAATTACTTTTTCAGCCAGCTCATCATCTGACGCAGTTCCTTGCCCACCTTCTCGATGAGGTGCTCGGACTGCATACGGCGCTGGGCCAGGAAGTGGACCTTACGGCCGCCGTTGGGGCTCATCTCGGTGAGGAACTCAGAGGCAAAGGTGCCGTCCTGAATCTCGGTCAGAACCTTCTTCATCTCCTTGCGGGTCTCCTCGGTGATGAGGCGCTTGCCGGTGCGGTAGTCGCCGTACTCGGCGGTGTTGGAGATGGAGTACCGCATCTTATCGAAGCCGCCTTCGTTGATCAGGTCAACGATGAGCTTCATCTCGTGGCAGGTCTCGAAGTAAGCCATCTCGGGGGCATAGCCAGCTTCCACCAGCGTATCGAAACCGGCGTGGATCAACTCGCAGACACCGCCGCAGAGCACAGCCTGCTCGCCGAAGAGGTCGGTCTCGGTCTCCTCTTTGAAGGTCGTCTCCAGAATGCCCGCACGGCCGGCGCCGATGCCAGAAGCATAAGCCAGGGCGATGTCCTTGGCCTTACCGGTGTAGTCCTGCTCCACGCAGATCAGGCTGGGCACGCCGTGGCCTTCCACATACTGGCTGCGGACGGTGTGGCCGGGACCCTTGGGAGCAATCATGATGACGTCCACATTCTTCGGGGGGACGATGGTCTTGAAATGGATGTTAAAGCCGTGGGCAAAGGCCAGCGCCTTGCCTTCGGTCATGTAGGGCGCGACCTGACGGTTGTAGATGTCGGCGCAGAGTTCGTCGGGCACCAGCATCATGACGACGTCACCAGCCTTGGCGGCCTCTTCCACTTCCATGACCTTGAAGTTGTCATGGGTTTCGGCAAATTTCGCGGCCTTCTCCCAGTGACCGGAGCCCTTGCGCAGACCGACGACGACGTTGACGCCGCTTTCGGCCAAGTTTTCGGAATGGGCATGACCCTGAGAGCCAAAGCCAATGACGGCAACGGTCTTGCCGTCGAGCATGCCGAGGTTGCAGTCGGAATCGTAATACTTATTGATCGCCATGGTGAGTGTCTCCTTTTTTTATATAGTAGATTTTTTTATGGAAAACGTAGGGGGGACTTTCCCGCCTTACGGCTGGGGACAATGGGTGCCGGGCAGCGGCAACTGCGCTTCGCGGATTTCCTGCGCCGGCTTTTGCATGTGCTGGTGCTTACCGCCCCGTTCCAGCGCCGTGACGCCGGTGCGGCAAAGCTCCAAGATTTCGTAGCCGTTGAACATCGTCAGGAAGGCGTCGATCTTGTCCGGCTTGCCGGTCAGTTCAAACACCATGCTGTCCGGGGACAGGTCGATGATCTTGGCCTTGTAAATGCTGGAGATCTCCCGCAGTTCAGCCCGGTTTTGGTTGTTGCAGGCCACCTTGAGGAGCAGCAGCTCCCGCTGCAGGCTCTTTTCGGGATCCAATTCAAAGATCTGGCGGGTCACTTCCAGACGCTCGGTTTGCAGGATCAACTGGCTCAGGGCCTGCTCGTCCCCGCGGAGCGTCACGGTAATGCGGCTGATTTTGGGATCGTTGGTAGCCGACACCGTCAGGCTGTCGATGTTGAAGCCCCGACGGCAGAACAGGCTGGCTACCCGGGCCAGAACACCGTTCTGGTTGTCCACCAGCAGGCTGATAACGCGGCGCTGGTTGGGGTTGGTTTGCTGCATAGAATCCATCCTGTTCACCTCATTCCATGATGATGTCGTTGATGTCGCCGCCGCCCGGGATCATGGGCAGCACCTTCTCGTCCTTGCCGATGCGGCAGTCGATCCAACTGGGTCCCTGCTGCTTCATGGCGTCGGCGAAGGCAGCCTTAAATTCCTCGGGGGTCGTGGCACGGTAGCCCTTGGCACCGAAGCCCTCGGCCACCTTGACAAAGTCGGTATGGCGGTGGGGGTCGGTGTCGGAGTAGCGCTTGCCGTAGAAGGTGGTCTGCCACTGCCGGACCATGCCCAACACCTGATTGTTGAAGATGACCGTGATGATGGGCAGTCCATAGCTTACCGCCGTGCAGCCCTCATTCAGGTTCATGTGGAAGGAACCGTCGCCGGTCAACATGATGACCCGGGCATCCCGTCCCAGTGCCATCTGGGCGCCGATGGCTGCGCCGTAGCCGAAGCCCATGGTGCCCAGACCGCCGCTGGTCAAAAAGCCGCGGCTCTTGGTGTGGTGCAGGTACTGGGCCGCCCACATCTGGTGCTGACCCACATCGGTGACATACACCGCTTCGGGTCCGGCCTGCCGGCAGATCTCATCGATGAGCTGGTGGGGTTTGAGTTCGGTATCGCTGTCCACCGGCTTGTAGTCATTTTTCTGCCACTGACGAATCTGCTCCATCCAGAGCTTATGCTCGGTCTTTTCCACATAGGGCAGGATGGCCTGCAAAATATAGCTGGCGTCGCCGGTCAGGCTTAGATCCACCGCCACGTTCTTGCCCAGCTCACTGGGGTCAATGTCGATCTGGATGATCTTAGCCCGCTTGGCGAAGGTATCGGGGTTGAGGGCGACCCGGTCGCTGAACCGCGTGCCCACCGCAATAACCAGATCTGCCTCGTCGATGGCCTTGTTGGCGGCATAGCAGCCATGCATGCCCAGCAGGCCCAGATTGTGGGGTTCGCCGTAACTGAGCACGCCCGCAGCCATCAGGGTGTAGGTGGCGGGCATACCGGTCTTTTCCAGCAGATCCCGCAGCGGCTGGCAGCCTGCCGCACTGCGTACACCGCCGCCGAAGTAGACGATGGGCCGCTGGGCCGCATTGATCATCTCGGCCGCCTTTTTCACGTCCGCTTCGTTGTAGCGCGTGACGGTGCGGATCAGCTCCGGCGCCTTGGGGGTGAACTCACAGACCGCAGCGGTCACATCCTTGGGGATGTCCACCAGCACCGGGCCTTTGCGGCCCTGCTGGGCAATGCGAAAAGCCGCCCGCATGGTGTCGGCCAGATCTTCCACCCGGCGCACCGTATAGTTATGTTTGGTAATGGGCATCGTAATGCCCTCGATATAGGCTTCTTGGAAGGAGTCCCGGCCCAGCAGGGTGGTGGCCACGTTTCCGGTGAAGGCCACCATGGGTACGCTGTCCATATAGGCGGTGGCAATACCGGTGACCAGATTGGTGGCGCCGGGGCCGCTGGTGGCCAGAACCACGCCGGTACGTCCGGTAGCCCGGGCGTAACCGTCCGCTGCGTGGGAGGCGCCCTGCTCGTGGGCGGTCAGCACCGTGTGTATACGGTCGGAATTTTTATACAATTCATCGTACAGGTTGAGGACAGCCCCGCCGGGGTAGCCGAACAGGGTGTCTACCCCCTGCTCCACCAGGACCTCAACAAAGATCTGCGAACCGTTGAGTTTCATGAATTCTTCTCCTTCCTATCTCCGATCTTCTGCGCCGGCGGCATGGGTGCGCAGGTAAGAATAAAAAAACAGCCTTTGCCCCTTGAACCCAAGAGACAAAGGCTGTAAAAGCGCTCTGCGGTACCACTCTTATTGGGAAAAAATTCCCCACTCACCGGACTTCCAACAAAGTCCTGCACTGTAACGGGTGCGCCCGTATCCACTTACTGGCTGTGCGTTCAGCGGATCTGCTCCGAGATCAGTTCGCGGTTTGCTTGCCCTGCTGCCTTGCACCAACCGGCAGTTCTCTGTTGGCTGTGTTCAAACCGTTACTAGTTCTCATCCAAGCATTTCTTGAATTTGTGTTAAACTATACCGCACTTCTTCCCATTTGTCAAGTTTTTTTGTGAAATTCTTGCAAGTTTATGCGGTACTGTTTATACTGAGAGTAGTTTCTTGGGAAAGGATCGATTTGTATGCAACGTATGGAATGGATGGCGCGTCTGGATGCTTTGGTGGTGTTCCGCAATCTGCTGGACACCCCCCTGCTGCGCGCCCTGCGTGCGGCACTGGCCGCGGAAGAATGTGATTTGGGCGGCGCCGTAGCTGCCTTTGAGGCGGCGCTTTTTGCCCGGGGCACCAACTGGACTGACGTGCTGCTGGACGACGTGCTGGAGGATGAGAACCTCTGTCTGCGCACGGCGGCGGGCGGCGATGCCGGCCCTGTGCTGGAAGCCGCGCTGGTAAGCGAGCTGGACTTTTTGCAGGCGCTGGGCCGGGCCGGATTGGATGATCTGTGCCACGGCGCACCGGAATATCTGCCCCGATGGGAAGTGACCCCCAACGCGGACTTCCATGCCGCGTACGAGGCACGGCGGGCGGCCGTGGGCCAGAAGGGCTACGGCATCTTTGCCCGGCATCACGTCTTCACCTTGGAGAACGGCCGGTTGGTGCCGGTGCGTTACCCCGATCCCCAGCGGCTGAGCGAACTGCCCGGCTACGAGCGGGAGCGGGAAAAAGTCATTGCCAACACCCGGGCGCTGCTGGAGGGTAAGCCCACCAACAACGTGCTGCTCTACGGCGATGCCGGCACCGGCAAATCCAGCACGGTGAAGGCCATTGCCAACGAGTTTGCCCCCGAAGGGCTGCGGCTCATTGAGGTGAAGAAGAACCAGCTGTACCAGATCCCCGCCCTGATGGACGAGCTGGCCAAGAATCCGCTGAAGTTCATTCTCTTCATCGACGACTTGAGCTTTGCCGCCAACGACGACAACTTTGCGGCGCTGAAAGCCATTTTGGAAGGCAGCGTGGGCGGCCGCAGCCACAATGTGGCGGTGTATGCCACCAGCAACCGGCGGCACCTTGTCAAGGAATCCATGACGGACCGCACCGGAGATGACCTGCACGCCTCGGATACCCGGCAGGAATTGATGAGTCTGGCGGCCCGGTTCGGTTTAACGGTGACTTTCCAGCAGCCCGACAAGGAGCGTTTCGATGCCATTCTGTTGGAGCTGGCCCGTCAATACGGTGTCCAGATGCCCAGCGATCAGCTGTACATCAAGGGCGCAGCGTTCGCCCTGCGGGCGGGGGGCCGCAGCCCCCGGGTGGCCAAGCAGTTTATCGAGATGCTGGCCGGCGGCGTCAAGGTTTAATACGCTTTTTCTGGCAGAGGCCTTCGGGCCTCTGTTTTTTATACCCGCTCGCTGACCAGCTCGAACCCGGCTTCGGTAAGCCGCTGCTTGATCTCTTCGATTTGGGCGGCATTGCGCGTTTCCAGCCCCAGTTTGAGGAAGCAACTGGTAATGGCCATGTTGGCATCAGACCGGTCGTGGTGCACACTGACCACGTTAGCGCCGCAAGCCGAGATGATATCGCTGACCAAGGTAAGCTGGCCGGGTTTGTCTTCCAGCGCGATCATCAAGTTGGACTTTCGTCCGCTCATGACCAGACCGCGGGTGATGACCCGGTTCAAGATATTCACATCGATGTTGCCGCCCGAAATCAGGCAAACCACCTTTTTGCCTGCCAGCGGCAGCTTGCCGAACAGTGCCGCCGCCACCGGCGTGGCCCCGGCCCCTTCGGCCACCAGTTTCTGGTTTTCCATCAACGAGAGGATCGCCGCGGCGATCTCGTCCTCGCTGACCGTAACCACATCGTCCACGTAGTTTTCCACCATCTGGTAGGTGATCTCGCCGGGGGTCTTGACCGCAATGCCGTCGGCAAAGGTGTCTACCCGATCCAGCGTTTCGTAGTGATGGTCGTGGAAAGCCCGCGCCATACTGGGCGCGCCCGCCGCCTGCACACCGTAGACCTTCACCTCGGGCCGCAGGCTCTTGATGGCGAAGGCCACACCGGAAATCAATCCGCCGCCGCCCACCGGCACGATCACCGCATCTACGTCGGGAAGCTGATCGAGAATCTCCAACCCAATCGTGCCCTGCCCCGCGATGACCAGCTCATCGTCATACGGATGGATGAAGGTCATACCGGTTTCCTGCTGCAGTTCCACCGCCCGGTCGTGGGCATCGTCGTAGGTGCCTTTGACCAGTTCCACTTCGGCCCCCAGCCGCTTGGTGCTTTCCACCTTCATAATGGGGGCGCCGTCCGGCATGCAGACTACGCTGTGAATCCCCATCCGGGTGGCGGCCAGCGCCACGCCCTGCGCGTGGTTGCCCGCCGAACAGGCAATCACGCCCTTGGCCCGCTCTTCCTCCGTGAGCTGGCTGATCTTGTAGTAAGCCCCCCGGACTTTGAAACTACCCGTCACCTGCAGGTTCTCGGTCTTAAGGTAAAGGTCGGTGCCCGGGCACAGCCGCGGCGCGGCAATCAGATCGGTTTTGCGGGCGATCTGCTTTAAAATAAATTTAGCGTGGTAGATCTTATCCAGTGTCAGCATGCGCTGCTCCCCCTTTATGAGAAATAGCACAGCCCGATCCGGCAAGATTCCGGACCGGGCTTTGGATTGCTTCCTTGCAATCCGTGGCGCTTGTTTGATTATAGTTGAGCGTTTCTAATTTGTAAAGTGAAAATATTTCACGTATATTTTTCTTGGTTATTTGCACAAACTTCTACGCCTATTTTTATGCAGTTGTACCAGTAAAACCTCCCCGAACCGAACTCTGTCCCTTTCCCGTTTTCGATCCGCATTCCGGCCATGCCTCCAATAAGGACCCGCACAGAGGTGGTTTCAGGGCCGCGGCTCCTGCCAGACAGCAACAGAAAGCCCCCGGCAACTGCGTAGCTGCCGGGGGCTTGTATTGCAGAAATTACTCGATGGTGATGGACCAAGTAAAGGTCTTTTCGGCACCGGGGGCCAGCGTCTCATGCTTGCCGTCCTCGTTCACCGAGTTGGCCCAGCCGTTCCACGGTTCCATGCAGACGAAGGACTCCGCATCCTGCTGCCAGAGCACACCGTTGCGGAAGCAGCTCTCGTCAAAGGCCACCGTCACTTTGTGGCCGTTACCGGCATCCGTCATGACCATGGGGCTCTTGACGCCGGTAAGCAGCCGAATGGAATCGGCGCTGCCCGGTTTGCGGGTCAGGGTGATCTCCTGCGGTGCCGCAGGCTGCTCACCCTTGGCATCCTCGGAGCAGGTAGCCGCCTGGATGGCAAAGCGGACATTCTCCAGCTTGCTGGCCGCAAAATAAGGATGGAAGCCCACGCTGAAGGGCAGCTCCTTGTCACCGGTGTTGGCCACCGTCAGAGCCAGCGTAGCGGTATTGCCCGCCAGCGTATACCGCATGGTGAGCAGGAAATCAAAGGGATAGACAAACTTGGTCAGCCCGTTGGGCGCCAAGGTCAGTTCGATGGCATCATCCGCCGCCGTCTTGACCTGCCACGGCACCAGATCGGCCAGACCATGGACCTCGATGGGATAGTCCGCGCCGCCGAAATGGTGCACGCCGCCGTCCGGCTTGCTGCAGCTGGGGAACAGAATGGGAATGCCGCAGCGGGGACGGTCGGTAGATTCAAAGTTCTTGTCCCGCAGCCAGAGATACTCCTCCCCCGCTTTGGTGAAAGAGGTAGCCATACCGCCTTTTTCCGGTGTGACGGTCAAGGCATAGTCACCGTCGGTCAAAGTCAGGGTAGCATAGCGGGCACCGTACTTCTCATAGGTGCCGGTTTGGATGGTAGACATACAAAACACCTCGTTTTTTCTGCCGGTGGGGTACGCTTACAGCACCACGCCGTCCTTAAAGATAGAGATTTCCCGGAAGCCTTTTTCTTCGGCGCAGGTCTTTTTGCCGCTGGCCACTTCCAGCACCAGATGGTACAGGTCGGCGCCGGCCTCGTCCAGAGTGCGCGCGCCATCGGCCACCACACCGGCATTGAAGTCGATCCAGTTCTTTTTCTTATCCGCCAACTGGCTGTTGGTGGCGATCTTCAGCGTGGGCGCAGGGGCGCCGAAAGGCGTGCCGCGGCCGGTGGAGAAGAGGATCATATGAGCACCGGCTGCCGTCAGGGCGGTAGCCGAAACCAGATCGTTGCCGGGGCCGTAGAGCATATTCAAGCCCTTGGTCACCACGGGGTCGCCGTAGCCGATGACATCCATAATGGGGGCGCTGCCGCCCTTCTGGACGCAGCCGCAGGACTTGTCTTCCAGCGTGGTGATGCCGCCCTGCTTGTTGCCCGGGCTGGGGTTGTCGTAGACCACCTCGTTGTGGCTGATGAAGTATTCCTTAAAGCCGTTGATCATCTTAACAGCCTTCTCGAACACTTCCTCGTTCTGGCAGCGATCCATCAGGAAGCCCTCGGCGCCGAACATCTCGGGCACCTCGGTGAGGACGGTGGAACCGCCCCGGGCGCAGAGCATATCGCTGAACCGGCCGATGGTGGGGTTGGCGGTAATGCCGGACAGACCGTCCGAACCGCCGCACTTCATGCCGACGACCAGCTCGCTGGCGGGGATGGGTTCCCGCTGGAACTGACTGGCGTAGGCAGCCAGTTCCTTGAGGATCTCCCGGCCGGCGGCCAGCTCGTCTTCCACATCCTGACAGGTCAGGAACTTGACCCGGTCGGGGTCGTATTCGCCCAGCTCGGCCACGAACTGGTCATGGGTCAGGTTCTCACAGCCCAAGGAGAGCACCAGCACGGCGCCTGCATTGGGATGGCGGACCAGCGAAGCCAGCAGCTTGCGGGTCTGGGCATGGTCATGACCGGTCTGAGAGCAGCCGAAGGGATGGGTGAAGGTGTACAAACCGTCAATGGAACCGGTCACCAGATCCTGATTGTCCCGCACCAGCGCTTTGGCACAGTCATTGACGCAGCCCACCGTGGGAACGATCCAGATCTCGTTGCGGATGGCCGCCCGGCCGTCCTTGCGGCGATAGCCCATAAATGTTTCGGGTTCCACCGGGGTCAGCGGCTCCACCTTGGGATGGTAGCAGTACTCGATCTCGCCGGACAGATTGGTGTGCACGTTGTGGGTGTGCATCCAAGTGCCGGGGGCGGCATCCTCGGTGGCATGACCAATGGGGAAACCGTACTTGATGACGTTCTCCCCTTTCAGGATGTTGGCAATGGCCATCTTATGGCCCTGCGGGATGTCCTCCACCGCGGTCACCGTGGTGTTGTCCACCGGAACAGCGGTGCCTTTGGCGATGGGGTGCAGAGCAACGACCACGTTATCGTTGGGATTGATTTTGATAGCAAGCGGCATGAATGTTTCTCCTTTTATTGATGAAAGAAAAGCGGGGCCGGAGGGCAACCTCCGGCCCCGGGATGGGGTTTTCAGTTTACAGGCAGGAAGCGTAGGCAGCCAGCGCACCCTGTTCGCGGATCATCGTCAGGTTCTTGACGGTGACTTCCTCGAAGCCGGGCACCTTGGTCAGGTCCTGACCCCACATCTGCTCGTTGGTCATGACAGCATGGACCAGCGTGGGGATATCGTCATCCTTGTGGGCATTGTAGAACTCCAGCACCCAGCGATCATCGCTGACTGTGTAGGTGTTGCCCTTGGCGCGCTTGCAGACCAGACCGGCATCGGTCAATTCCTGCACGTCGTTGCTGTAGAAAGCAATGTAGGCAGCCAGACCCATGGCCAAGCAGGTGGGCAGTTTGCCGTTCTTCTCCACATACTCCAGCAAGGAAGGCATGTTGCGGGCACGCCACTTGGCGGTGGAGTTCAGGGAGATGCTCATCAGCTCATGGTTGACGAAGGGGTTGTTGAAGCGGTCTTCCACCGCAGCGGCGAACTTCTTGCAGTCTTCCTGATCCAGCGGCAGGATGGGCACAACTTCCTCCAGCAGCATCTTGTTCATGAACTTCAGGATGGTGTCATCGTGCATGCAGTCCCGCACGATGTCAAAGCCGGCCAGATAGGCACCCAGCACGAAGCCGGTGTGCGCGCCGTTCAGGATACGGACCTTGCGCTTCTTGTACGGGCTCATATCGGGGGTCACAAAGACATGGGACTCCAGACCGGCCTTGCGGAAGGGCAGCACGTCGTTGAGCTTGGGATCACCCTCGATGACCCAGACGCCGAAGACTTCGCCCACATCCAGCAGCGGGTCGGCATAGCCGTGCTTCTCTTCCAGCGCAGCCACTTCCTTGGGATCGCGGATACGGCCCGGAACGATACGGTCTACCAGAGAGCCGCAGAAAGTGCACTCTTCATTGACGTACTTCTTGAAGCCGTCTTCCATGCCCCACTGGTCGATGTACTGGTTGACACACTTGAGCAGTTCCTTGCCGTTGTTATCGATCAGCTCGCAAGCCAGCATCAGGATGCCCTTCTTGCCGGCCTTGTAACGATGATACAGCACCTGCGTCAGCTTGGCGGGGAAGCTGGCAGGCGGGCAGTCGCTCTGCTGGCAGGCGGGGTCGTAGACGATGCCGGCCTCGGTGGTGTTGGAAACGATGATCTCCAGATCATCGCTGGCGGCCACGGCCATCATCTGCTCATAGTCCTCTTTTTCGTACGGGTTCAGGCAGCGGGACACGCTGGAAATCACCCGCTTTTCATCTACCTTCTGGCCGTTCTCGCTGCCGCGCAGATAGAGGGTATACAGGCCTTCCTGTTCATTGATCATCTTGGCAAGACCCGGCGCGATGGGCTGTACCAGAACGCATTTGCCGTTCCAGTCCGCCTTCTCGTTGGCCAGATCAAACCAGTAATCCACAAAGGCACGCAGGAAGTTGCCCTCACCAAACTGGAGGACCTTCTCGGGGGCATCTTTGAGGATGTAGCCGTCGTAGCCGGACTTTTTCAGCACTTCATAATTCAGAGTTTCCATAAGCGTCTTCTCCTTATTTTTACGTTACTGTTACGGTGTGCGCACGGTTGTGCACAGCGCGCCCTATTACTGATATTGTAGTTTTTTTCGCGTTTTCCGTCAAGGCAGTTTCCATTCCGAAGAAACATATTTTGCGCACATTGTCTGCAAAATTTTGCTTTCCACATCTTGTACAAGAAAAGGGCTGTTTTTTTGGTAATTTTTTCGTTTATCGCGCAACTTTTACAACTTGTTGCCCCTTGCGGAATTATGTATAATAGTAGCAGAGTATGCGCTTTTTATACGTGTAGGCACCGCAAAGTTTGCACTGTCTGCACGCAGAAGCGCAGCCCGTTTTTACGGTCTTATTCTATTATTAATGTAAGGAGCGTCTGTATATGAAAGCATTTATGGACAAGGACTTTTTGCTGGAAACGCCTACCGCCCAGCACCTCTACCACGACTATTCGGCTAACCTGCCCATCGTGGACTATCACTGCCACATTCCCCCGCAGGAGATCTACGAGAACCGCCGGTTCGAGAACATCGCGCAGGTCTGGCTGGGCGGCCATCATGTGCTGGCCGATGGTTCCGACTACTACTTCGGCGACCATTATAAGTGGCGTGTGATGCGTTCCAACGGCGTGCCCGAGGAGTACATCACCGGCGACAAGCCCGACCGCGAGCGCTTCCAGAAATTTGCCGAGGCACTGGAAATGGCCATCGGCAACCCGATGTACACCTGGTGCCATCTGGAGCTGAAGAAATATTTCGGCTACGAGGGCGTTCTCAACGGCGAGACCGCCGAGGAAGTCTGGAACCTCTGCAATGAGAAGCTGCAGAACGACCCCAAGCTGACGGTCCGCGGCCTGATTGAGCAGAGCAACGTGGCCATGGTGGGCACCACCGATGACCCCGTCGACTCGCTGGAATGGCACAAGAAGATCAAGGAAGACCCCTCCATCAAGATCGTGGTGGCACCTTCCTACCGCCCCGACAAGGCCTTGAACATCCGCAAGCCCGGCTTCGCCGACTACATCCACAAACTGGAAGAGGTCGTTGGCCGCAAGTTTGCCTGCGCCGACTGCGTGGTAAACGCCTTGGATGAGCGGCTGCAGTTCTTTGTTGCCATGGGCTGCCGTGCCTCCGACCACGGTCTGGATTACATCCCCTATGTGGAGACCGACGCCGACAAGGCTACCGCCGCCTTCAAGAAGGCCATGGCCGGTGAGCCCCTGACGCAGGAGGAAGGCGACGCCTACACCACCTACGTGCTGCTGGCTCTGGGCCGCCTGTACAAGAAATACAATGTGGTTATGCAGCTGCATTATAGCTGCCTGCGCAACGTCAACGACAAGATGTACAAGAAGCTGGGTCCCGACACCGGCTATGATATGATCGCCGTTACCGACTGCAGCGCCACCATCAGCAGCCTGCTGAGCAACCTGACCACCACTGGCGAATGCCCGAAGGTCATTCTGTACAGCCTGAACCCCGCCGATTTCGACATGCTGGGCACCCTGATGGGCGCGTTCCAGGATGACGAGATCCCCGGCAAGATCCAGTTGGGTTCCGCTTGGTGGTTCTGCGACACCGACGACGGCATGTATCAGCAGATGAAGACGCTGGCTCGTCTGGGCCTGCTGGGCAACTTCATCGGTATGCTGACCGACAGCCGCAGCTTCCTGAGCTACACCCGTCATGAGCTGTTCCGCCGCCTGATGTGCAACCTCATCGGCAACTGGGTGGAGAACGGCCAGTATCCCAACGACGAGAAAGCCCTCAAGAAGATCGTCGAAGGCATCAGCTACTACAACGCTAAGCGTTACTTCAACCTGTAATATTGAACTGCCTATACAGCAAGAGGGCGGCCCTCTAAGGGGCCGCCCTCTTGCTTCGTTTTCTGTCACATCTTATGGTCCGCAAAGATGGGATCATCCTGCCACAGAACCACATGCCCTGCGGCACGGGTCTTATTCATGTCGATGATCCGCTGGTTGCTGGATCCCCGGAACCGCAGGCTGATGTCGTACTTGTCCTGCACAAAGTCCCCATCCACCAACACATCGATGTACTGTAAAAACTCGTCGGTCACTTCGCAGCGGCCCGGACCGGGCTGCAGCACCTCGGTTTCGTAGTGGTTGCCGGTATAGCACCAGATCGTCTTATCGGGAAACAGCACCTTTACATTTTTTATAAAGGGCAGCAGCGCCCGCTGGTTTTCCGGTTCCAGCGGCTCGCCCCCCAACAGGGACAGCCCGTTGATATATTCCGGCTCCAGACTTTCCAAAATTTTATTGCGGACTTCCTTGGTGAAAGGCTCGCCATAGTGGAAGTCCCACGCCACTGCATTGAAGCAGTTGGGACAATGCCGACGGCAGCCCGATACAAACAGGCTGGTGCGTACCCCTTCCCCGTTGGCAATATCGCAGTATTTGATCGTTGCATAGTTCATGCTGGGCAAACTCCTCTTCCCCAGAGCACCCCTATATCTTGTGGTGCCGGTTGGTTTTACCCCTATGGGCATCCACAGTATACCAGCTTTGCCGCCCTACCGCAAGCCCTATTTCTCCAGCAGCCGTTCACTTTTCATCGATACAGCGTATTTTTGTATACATCTTCTCAAATTTACCAAAAAACAGAGGGTATTTTCGTCATTTATTTTTTGCACGATGGCACGATAAAAACGGAATATTTTGTTTTTTCTTGAGCGAAAACCACAATATCTTGTGGTTTTCGCCCTTGACTTTTTGCAGCCATCGCGGTAAGATAATTGTGCTCGCCAATCGTATTTATACGATGCGAAATATTTACAATCTTTTATACGGATTGTTATAAATTATACAGCACCTACCCGTATCGATCAGTTGAGGAGAACCATCATGAAGATCATCAAGCGCAACGGCAGTGAAGCCGTTTTCGACATCACAAAAATTATTGCGGCGGTTACCAAGGCGAACAACGTCGTAGACGAAAGCCAGCGCCTGACGAATCATCAGATCATCGAACTGGCCGACAAGGTACAGGCAGCTTGTCTGGGCCGCGGCCACGCGATGAACGTAGAAGAGATTCAGGACATCGTAGAGGATGCCATCATGGCCACCGGTGCCTACGAGGTGGCCCGCAAATACATCACCTACCGCTATGTACAGAACCTCAAGCGCACCCACAACACCACCGACGACCGGATCTTGGCGTTGATCGAGTGCAACAACGAGGAAGTCAAGCAGGAGAACTCCAACAAAAACCCCACCGTCAACAGCGTGCAGCGTGACTATATGGCCGGCGAGGTCAGCAAGGACCTGACGATGCGGATGCTGCTGCCCCCCGAAGTGGTCAAAGCCCACGAGGAAGGCATCATCCACTTCCATGACGCCGACTACTATGCCCAGCATATGCACAACTGCGATCTGGTCAATCTGGACGATATGCTGCAAAACGGCACCGTCATCAGCGGCACCTTGATCGAAAAGCCCCATTCCTTCTCCACCGCCTGCAACATCGCCACCCAGATCATCGCGCAGGTAGCTTCCAGCCAGTACGGCGGCCAGAGCATCAGCCTGACCCATCTGGCCCCCTTTGTGGACGTGAGCCGCAAGAAGATCCGCCGTGATGTGGAAGCCGAGATGAAAGAGCTGGGCATCGACCCCGGTGAGCAGAAAATTTCCGAGATCGTGGAAGCACGTCTGCGCGAGGAAATCAAGCGCGGCGTGCAGACCATCCAGTATCAGGTGGTCACCCTGATGACCACCAACGGGCAGGCCCCCTTCATTACGGTGTTCATGTATCTGGGCGAAGCCGGCGACAACCAGCGGCTGAAATCCGACTTGGCCATCATCATCGAAGAGATGCTGCGTCAGCGCTATCAGGGCGTCAAGAACGAAGCCGGTGTCTGGATCACCCCCGCCTTCCCCAAGCTGATCTACGTGCTGGAGGAAGACAACATCCGGGAGGGCACCCCCTACTTCTATCTGACCAAGCTGGCTGCCAAGTGCACTTCCAAGCGGATGGTGCCCGACTATATCAGTGAGAAAAAGATGCGGGAATACAAGCTGTCCAAGGGCGAGACCGAGGGCCACGGCGACGTATATACCTGCATGGGCTGCCGCAGCTTCCTGACGCCGGACCGCTCCGGCAACGGCTGGGACAACGTGGCCAATGCCAAGAACTACGACGGCAAACCCAAATATTACGGCCGTTTCAATCAGGGCGTTGTGACTATCAACTTGGTGGATGTAGCCTTGTCCAGCGGCGGCGACTTTGAAAAGTTCTGGAAGATCTTCGACGAGCGGTTGGAGCTCTGCCACAAGGCTTTGATGTGCCGCCACAACCGTCTGAAAGGCACCCTGAGCGACGCCGCCCCCATTCTGTGGCAGTATGGCGCGTTGGCCCGTCTGGAAAAGGGCGAGCCCATCGATAAGCTGCTGTATGGCGGTTATTCCACCATCAGTCTGGGCTACGCGGGCCTGTATGAGTGCTGCAAGTATATGACCGGCAAGAGCCATACTGACCCTGCCGCCAAGCCCTTTGCGCTGAACGTCATGCAGCATATGAACGACGCCTGCCAGACTTGGAAAAAGCAGCACAACATCGACTTCAGCCTCTACGGCACCCCGCTGGAGTCCACCACCTACAAGTTCGCCAAGTGCCTGCAAAAGCGCTTTGGCATTATCCCCGGCATTACCGACCGCAACTATATCACCAACTCCTACCACGTGCATGTCACCGAGCAGATCGACGCCTTTACCAAGCTGAAATTCGAGAGCGAATTCCAGAAGCTCAGCCCGGGCGGCGCCATCAGCTACGTGGAAGTCCCCAACATGCAGGACAATCTGGAAGCGGTCATCAAGGTCATGCAGTTCATCTACGACAATATCATGTATGCCGAGCTGAACACCAAGAGCGACTACTGCCAAGTCTGCGGATACGACGGCGAGATCAGCATCGTGGAAGAGGACGGCAAGCTGGTTTGGGAGTGCCCCAAGTGCCACAACCGTGACCAGAACAAGCTCAATGTAGCCCGCCGCACCTGCGGCTACATCGGCACCCAGTTCTGGAATCAGGGCCGCACCGCCGAGATCAAAGATCGCGTACTGCATCTGTAAGAAAAATCCTACAACCACAAAGAGGACAGCAAGTTTGCTGTCCTCTTTGTATTTTCCAGCCAAAACGACGCCATCATCCAGCCGAAAAGGTGTCCATTTCAAAAAAATTGTGCTATACTTTTTTAAAAGGGACGAGCAGGATTTGAGAGTCGATACGAGGCGGTGGCAGCTATGAAAGAAAAAGCCCTTACGTTTTTCTTGATCGTGCTATACTTTCTTATCTTTTGCTTTTTTATAGATTTGATTTTCAGAAACACGCTAAGTATCTTCAGTGACCTTTTGGCCGTCGTTTGTTGGGTCATTGCCTTCATCATAAGCGTCGCGCTGGCTGAGTATACCGTGAAAAAGATAAAAGGCTGGGGCCGCTTTTAAGGGCAGCCCCAGTATCGCCCCCTGCGGAAGGGTATGGATTTTTCAACCAAGTGCCCGTCCCTCTTCTCTTCCGCCCCCATTCTGCTTGCGTGTTCTCTTTTCGGCCATACTGTCGGAAAAAGCAGCCTCCGGCGGGCGGCTCTGCCGCAAGAAAAGCTAGGCCCCTGTGAGCAAAATATCTTCTGCACAGACGTTGTAAGACCGCCGCCTGAAAGTTCAGGCGGCGGTCTTTTGTCCTTGCGCTTTTCTTTTTAGCCTCGCAAAATGTAAAAAGTTCTTGACATCTCAACTTGCTTTTGGTATGCTGAAAATGTAAAAAGAGTTTGACATTTCAAAGATACAGAAAGATTAACTATTAAAAGTCAACCCCGAAAATGAATGGTGGTGGTGAA
>CAUWAX010000022.1:0-31510 GCA_963557315.1 uncultured Gemmiger sp.
ATTCCAGTGCATCAAACATCAGGTCTACGGGATTTTTGAACTCCTCGTCATCCTCACGGACTTCCATGGCGTTGATGAACTCAATGAGGGTGGAGAAGTTTTGCTCCTCCACCGGAGCTTCATAGTGGATATAGCCAATGAGCGCGCAGTACAGCAAGGTTTCTGCTTTGACCCAAAAATCGTCTCCGGCCTTGCCTTCGCCTTTGGTGTTGGCAATCAGCGTTGTTACCAGCTTCAAAATGTCCTTTTCGCTGTGAATATACGCAAAGGGATTATAGTGCATGGATTTTTTGAAATTGATGGTGTTCAGCACTTTGATACGATACGGTTCATAAATGACTTTGCCATTTTTGTCTTTTACTGGCTTTCCGTCTTTTCCCAACTTCGGAGCACCCCGCTGGAGCATTTTTCCGCACTCCACCAGAATTGTTCCTTTCGGGTCCGTCACAACATAGGAGCTGTGCATCTGCATCAGGTTGGGTTTCAGCCAGAATCGGGTCTTACCGGAACCGGAGCCGCCAATCACCAGTACATTTTTGTTTCTGGCAGTTTTGGGGTCCTTGGGGCGGCTGTTCATGGTCAGGCTCTCCGTTTTCGTCAGAATCACATTGTTCTGAAATACAGGATCAACGTAAGGTGCAATATCCTCACGGGTTCCCCAGCGGGCCGAACCATATTCCAAACCATGTCGATATTTCTTGGCGTTCTTGCTTTTAAGATACACCGCCAGCCTCAGACCAACACCGCAGCACAGCCCTACCAACAAGTCCAATGGATGCAGGCTTGGCCAGAAACTTTGCAACGCCCCAGGCAGAACCGCAACCAGCGAAAGAAACTTTTCTGAAGCATCCGCCCCTTGTGCCATTCGCCATGCCTCTCCAAAATTGGTAGCAAACAGCCCCAGCAGGATATACGGCATATTCAGCAAAATGAGCTTTTTGATGTCCAATGTCTTTTTCATCGTTCCAGCTCCTTTCGCTTGGTGCGATCCACCACAGCATTTTTAACCATCTCTTTGAACTGGTTAAGTTTTGCCAGTACGGACGGGCGCTCTGTTTTCGTTGCCTTTTTGACCTTTTTGTTGGTGTACTCTGTAAAAGCTGCTGTCAGAGCATCTGCATCACGGCCTTTGAAAAAAATCAGGTACTTTGGCGGAGAACTGCTGCGGTCCTTTTTCACCGCATAATCCACACCATATTTCCGGGCGATTTTCTCAAACTCCTTGATAGAGGGGTCTGTGATCTCAATGTTGGATATTCCCTGATTCTGCCCGACAAGCTGCTTCACAGTCTGTTTTCCATGCGGAACAACCGGCGCATCACGGCTTCTCTGTTTTTCCAGCTTCTTTTCCTTTCGATGTGCCATGTACTTGCTTATGGCAGCCTTAAATATTCTGCCGGTAAACTTTGTTCCACTGACAACCAGCGTCAAAGTTCTGTTTTCCACTTCTTCCTGCATTTTCTCGCCTCCTTTCCACGAAGTTTGCAGGGAATCTCTTTTTTTGCTAAGGCGGAACCACCAGCCGCCGCAGAAGATAACGCTTCATACCGCCCTCCTTAGCGTAACTGGTCAGAACGGTCATAGTGCAGATTGCCCTGACGTACCTTTGCGTGGCTCAAAATCTTAATCTGCCCCTTTTCCTGACTATCCAGTGCTTTTTCATAACCGGTATCCGACAGGAACAGGCGGGTTCGTTCGCCTTTCCAGCCAACAGGGGAATCGTTCGTCAGCACATCAAAAATAATCATGTGCCGGGTGTCCTCCGCAAAACGCTGGAGATCCATATATCCATGACCGTGATAATTCTGCGCTCCTGCCTTTGCCCGCATTTCTTCCATCAGCTGCCCTATGGTCTTTCCCTCAGACATCATGCTTGCTCCTTTCTCCCGGCAGTTCCGGGCAATAAAAATAGCGACCATTTACCAGCCGCCATACAGATCGTGATTTACTTGTGATGTGTAATGATTGCTTATCGTGGTCGGTGCATTAAACAGAACGGTCAGAAGATATTGCTTCATGTTACGAATTTCCGTTGTGTTCTTCTGTAAACAGTCCATGACAAACTCAATGTGCGAGTTATCCAGCTTTAAGAACCTGGAACGAACGATTTCATGCGGAAAATCGCTTCCTGCAATACGAGTGGTCTTTCGCTTTGCACAGACCGTTTCCACGATCAGCTCCACAATCTCATCCAAATCCTCCCGATAAGTTTCATACTGCTGACACAGGTATTCATACCCGATATTCTCCTGAATCAATTCCCGATAACTCTCTATCTCTGTGAGTGACATCGCATCCCTTCCTTTCCGTTCCGGCAGACAATCTGCCGCGCAATCCCGGAAGGGAATGGAATCGGTACTTGATCCATAAATATTTTGTTTTTGAGTATTTGATTTCTCTATATTTAATTCTGCGGGCTTTTCCGTATCCGGTTTATCCATATACGGGTTTTCCGTATCTGGTGAATCCGTATCCGGTTTTCTAAGCTGTGGCTGCTCGTATATGACATACTCTGTATCGCTGATGCGTCCCTGCCGGTCACGCAGCTTGTGCCGCACAATGTAACCGGTAGCCTCCAATTCCCGCAACGCAGCGCCTATGGCATCCACGCCCTCCTTACAGATCTTTGCAAGACCACGGGTGGTGTAATTCCAGTCCTCTGGCAAAGACAGCATCATGGAAAGCAGCCCCTTGGCTTTTAACGACAGGTTTGCATTTCGTAAATGATGATTGCTCATCACGGTATAATCACGGGTCCGTTCAATACGAAAAACGGCCATCGACCTCACTCCTTCCGACTTTTGGATATAAAAAAAGCCACAATCCCAAATCAAAGAATTGTGGCGTTCAACTTTCTCTATATTTTCTTGTGCGTTTCTTTCCCGGCTTAAAGTCGAGGATGTGTCCCTCAACAACACGGGCATACCGCTTGATTTTGATTTTCCGGCGCTGCTGGTCTTGGAGAGCATTCTGATAGCTGTCCTCTGCAAGAAACAGACGCATTTCATCGCCTCTGCTCCCGTAAGCACTACACGGATGGAGAACAACAAACTCAATCATCCATCGGGTGCTGTCCTCAAAGCGTTCCACGGCAAGAATGTTATGTCCTTTCAGCTCCCTTGCTGAAATATCTTTCATAGGCGGCTCCTTTCATCGTTCCTGGTCTCTCTGACGCTTTTTCTGCCATGCCTCCAGCAGCTTGATGATGGTTTCCTGCATCCGCTGGGGCGTATAGCTTTTAGGGAAATACTTCCGCAAGGTGTCAGAGGTAAATGTCACTCGGTCCAGATCGCTTTTCTTTTCCTCACCCATGATGACACGCATCATATCGAGGGTCAGATGCCCCTCCTGACTGTATTTTTTGAGCCGCTGGGCTTGAGAAAGAGAAGGGGTAGCCTGTTCGCTGTCCATCGCGTCCAACAGGTCTACCTGTTCCTCCTTTTTGAGAAAGGACAGCTCATAAGCAGGATTTAAGGCAATTTTCTTTTCATCCACCATGTCCAGCAGTTCGGGAATCAGCTCAGTCAGACGGATAAATCTCTGAACCTGCCTTTGACTTTCTCCTGCTTGATTTGCAACCAGCTGAATTGATGTCTGCGACTTCTCGCCAACTTGGCGAGAAGTTAAATCTGAGCGTTCTCCCTGATGTTTTATAGCCTCCAACTTCATTTTATAGGCAAAGGCCCTCTCACTTGGAAGCAGGCTTTCTCGTTGCAGGTTGCTGTCAACCATAATAATTGTGGCAGCGTCATCGTCCAGATCACGGACAATTACCGGCATGGTCTCTTTTTCTGCCAGTTCACTTGCTCTGTGCCGTCTGTGTCCGGCCACCAGTTCATAACCACCCTCCGGGTCAGGGCGGGCAATTGCTGGAACCAGCACACCATACTGCTTGATACTGTCTGCGGTTTCCATCATTGCTTCGTCATCCTTGACTTTGAATGGATGCCCTTTGAACGGGTGCAGTTCCGACAACGGGATTTCTACTACTTTTTCTCTCTGAGCATCGGCACGGCTCTCCTCCGTAGAAAACAGATCATCTACCGATGCCAGCTCTACTTTTTTCGCGCTGCTTTTCAAGTTTCAACACCTCCTTCGTCAGATTTCGATACCCCTCTGCCACCTTGCCGCCAGGGTCATGGGCGAAAATACTTTTTCCCTCTGCGCTAATTTCCTTTGCCCGGACAGAATGGGGGATTTCCGTTCCAAAGACTTTGATTTTACTTCCATAGGTGTCCCGCAGCAAAGCAGCAATCTCTTTGGCAAAGTTGGTGCGGTTATCCACCATCGTCAGCAGGATACCGTCAATCTGGAGCTTTGGATTGATCTGCCGTTTCACCTTACTGACCGTAGATAGAAGCTGTTCCAGCCCTTTGGCGGGCAGATACTCTGCCTGAACGGGAATTATGATCCTGTTCGCAGCCGCCAGCGCATTGACCGTAAGCATCCCCAACGAGGGCTGACAGTCAATCAGGATATGGGAATATTGTCCCTTCAGTGTGTCCAGATATTGCCGTAAAATCGTTTCACGGCTCATGGCGTTTACCAAAGAAACCTCCATACCGGAAAGCTGAATATCCGCAGGCATCAGGTCAACGCCTTCTGCATGATGCAGAATACCTTCTCCGGGGCGTATAGGCTGATCCATCAGAATTTTGCCCATTGCATCCGACAGTGTAAATGGCAGCTTGTCTGGTTGCGGATTTCCCAAGCTGATTGTCAGGCTTCCTTGCGGGTCCCCGTCGATCAGAAGCACTTTCTTTCCGGCCTGTGCCAGACCTATTCCCAAGTTCGCACAGGTTGTTGTTTTGCCAACGCCGCCTTTCTGGTTGGCGATGGCGATGATTTGTGTGTTCATGACTTCACCTCATTTCTGATTGTTGCTGTTGTTTCTGGAAATAGAAAAAGCCGCCACTTCAAAATTAACAGTGAAGTGACGGCTCTTTCTATCGCCGGAATACGAGTTCCTGAAATGAAAAAAGCACCCAGCATTTATACTGTGTGCTACATCAAATTCATATTCAATTATTCAAATTAGCTCAAACTATGCCAAACTGCCACAGCCAAAAAACGAGGGGAAGGAGGGCTGAAAAGCACCCCAAAAATCGGCTCTCGGTTAACCACTTTGGGAACCACTTCCCCCTCTTTTTGCCCTCTTTTTAGCCAGTTAACCACTTGCGGACCACTAAAAATTGGATGAAATCGGCTCTCGTTTTGCCAAATTTGGTCAAACCATATCAGCCCGTTTAGATATAGCAAAAGCCCGGAAAACCTTGATTTTCCGGGCTTTTTGAACCATTTTGATATAGTCTGAGCAGTCGATTATCGCTTGCTGAACTGCGGAGCGCGGCGAGCTGCTTTGAGACCGTACTTCTTACGTTCCTTCATACGAGGATCGCGGGTCAGGAAGCCAGCCTTCTTCAGCACGGGGCGCAGCTCGGGGTTGAACTGCAGCAGGGCGCGGGACAGGCCATGGCGGATGGCGCCAGCCTGACCAGAGCAGCCGCCGCCAACCACGTTGACGACAACGTCAAACTTGCCTTCGGTTTCGGTGAGAACCAGCGGGCTGTTGACCAACAGCTTCAGGGTTTCCAGACCAAAGTAATCATTGATGTCGCGGCCGTTGATGATCATCTTGCCGGTGCCATTGTAGACACGCACGCGGGCAACGGAATGCTTACGACGGCCGGTGCCGTAGAAATAAGGTTTCGTCTCGTACATCTTCTATTGCCTCCTTACTCAAATCTCAACGGCTTCGGGCTTCTGGGCAGCATGCGCATGCTCAGCAGTCTTGTAGCAGTGCAGGCGGGTCATAGCCTTGGTGCCCAAAGTGTTGCTGGGAACCATGCCCTTGACGGCATAGGTCATGGCCTTGTCGCTGGCTTCCGCCATCAGGGTCTTGTACTGGGTTTCCTTCAGACCGCCGATCCAGCCGGAGTGGGTGCGATGGAACTTCTTCTCCAGCTTCTTGCCGGTCAGAACAGCTTCGTCGCAGTTGATGATGATGACATGATCGCCACAGTCAACATTGGGGGTGAAAGTGGCCTTGTTCTTGCCACGCAGGATAACAGCGGCCTTAGCGGCAACGCGGCCCAGCGGTTTGCCGGCAGCGTCGATCACATACCACTTGCGGTCAGCCATTTCAGCGGGCTTAGCGAGAGTCGTGCTCATAGTAGGGACCTCCATTGAAATAGTAACACGTCCGTTCGTATAAACGGTATTGTACAGCGCCGCGCAGGCTTGCTGCCTCGGGGCGCTTTTTCGCGCAAGTGTGATTATAGCAGAAAGTCCCCCGCAAGTCAACGATTTTGGGAAAAGATTTTAATATATTCCCGTGTAGCTCTCAAATTTTCTTGTTTTCTCTTGTATTCTCTCGTTTTCTAATTTCCTATTTTTGCTTTTCATAAACCGTACCTGTCCTTGCAAAAAGCCCGGCCCGCCGCACAGACAACGCTGTACGACGGGCCGGGCCTCGGGTTTGGTTTCCGTTTTGTGTTTACTGTTTAATGGCGCTGATCACACGGCTCAGGTCGTGCTCATCCTCGCAGACAATTTTCACAGGATGGCTATAGTCCAGGCTCATCATGCCCAAGATGCTCTTGGCATCGGCAATGCTGCCCTTCATATCGTGCACGCCGACCGCGTTGTAACATTTGGCGGCAGCAGACACGATTCCCTTAACCTCCGTGAAGTTGGAAACCTTGACTTGTTTCACCATAATAATGACCTCCAGACATTTTCCCTCAACGAACCGTCTCTTCCAAAACAGCGGCATCCCTCATGCACACTGTGCGGTTCGCCACAGGGCGGCCGAACCATCTTGTTCGGTTTTCCCTCCCTGCATTGGGCATTATAGCACAATTATTCCCGTCCGGTTTGTGTATCATGCACAAAAGCCATTTTTTCCATTTCCTGCACAAAAGGGCCAAATCTTCATTTTTTGGATTTGGTGACTTTGCTCAGTTTTTTGACCCATTTTCGCCGTCCGTTCATAGTTTTTATGTTTTTAGAGGCCTATTTTTATGTTTTTAACTCGTTTTTCTTGTTTTCGCTTGATTTTCAAAATCTTTTTGATGCAAAATTGAGTGTTTTTTAGCTCTCATTTGCAACAAAATCACATATTTTATCCTTCTTTTTGGGGCTGTTTACCCCTTTACAGCCCCTTCATGGTTAATGCGATACGTTTTTTGGCAATATCCACAGACAGTACTTTCACTTTGACGATATCCCCCACCTTGAGCACCTCTCGGGGATGCTTGATAAAACGGTCGCTGATTTGAGAAATATGGACCAAACCATCCTGATGGACCCCCAGATCCACAAAGGCACCAAAGTCGATGACGTTACGCACCGTGCCGGTCAACTCCATGCCGGGTTTCAGATCCTCCAGACTCATCACGTTGCTACGCAGCAGCGGTTTGGGCAAACTATCCCGCACATCCCGGCCCGGCTTGCACAGTTCCGAGACAATGTCGCGCAGGGTGGGGGCACCGATGCCCAAGGTATCGCAAAGAGCTTTTTCCCCTTTCGCCTTTACGGCAGCGGGCAGGGCCGCCAGTTTATCAGTACCAATCTCCGCAGTGGTATAACCGCAGGCTTCCAACAGGGCTTTGGCGGCGGTATAGCTTTCGGGGTGGACAGCGGTGGCATCCAGACGGTTCTTCGCTTCGGGCAGCCGCAGGAAGCCGGCGCACTGCTCGTAGGCCTTGGGACCCAGTCCCTTCACTTTTTTGAGTTGGGCGCGGGATGTGAAGGCCCCCCCTTCCTCTCGCCAAGCCACAATATTTTTGGCCGTAGTGGCGGTAACGCCTGCCACACGGCGAAGCAGCGGGGCGCTGGCAGTGTTTAGGTCCACGCCCACACTGTTGACGCAGTCCTCCACCACGCCATCCAGCGTTTCGTTCAGACGCTTTTGGGGCATATCGTGCTGGTACTGCCCCACGCCCACCGCTTTGGGATCGATCTTGACCAGTTCGGCCAGCGGGTCCTGCAAACGGCGGGCAATGGACACCGCACTGCGCAGGTTCACATCAAACTGCGGGAATTCCTCTGCCGCCAGTTTGCTGGCCGAATACACCGAGGCACCCGCCTCACTGACAACCATATATTGCAGGTGCCGGCCCTCTTCCTCGGCCAATTCCCGGATAACGGACGCGGCAAACTCTTCGGTTTCATGACCGGCAGTACCGTTGCCGATAGCCATGACTTCCACGCCGTTCTTGCGGACCATCTCTTTGATAATCCGCTTGGCTTGATCCACCCGCTTAAATTCCGGCACAGGATAGACCACATTGGTGTCCAGTACCTTACCGGTGGGGTCCACCACCGCCACTTTACAGCCCATACGGTAGCCGGGGTCCAAGCCCATCACCGTCTTGCCCCGGATGGGCGGCTGGAGCAGCAACTGGCGCAGGTTATCGCCAAAGACCCGAATCGCGCCCTCGGCAGCAGCATCGGACAGTTCCCCCCGCAGCTCATTTTCCAAACTGGGGTGAATCAACCGGCTGTAAGCGTCCAACGCTGCGGCCTCCACCAATTTCGCGCTGGCGCCTCCGGTCTTTTTGCGGGCGAACATCCAGGCCGCAATGGCACCAGCCCGTTCGCTGTCCACCTGAATGCTGACCTTGAGGTAACCTTCCCGCTCGCCGCGGTCCAACGCCAGAACCCGGTGACCGGGGATCTTGGCCAGCGGCTCGGCGTAGTCATAGTACTGGGCATAGACGCTGTCCTCATCCTTTGCCTTGGTGCTGGCGATCCGTCCAAACGCCCGGTAATAGCGGCGCAGTTCGGCACGGCAGGCCGCATCGTCAGAGATTTTTTCCGCCAAAATGTCCTGTGCCCCGGCCAACGCCGCTTCCTCATCGGGTACTTCGTCATTGAGGTACGCCTGCGCCGCTGCCTGCGGATCAAAGGAAGCCTCCTGCCGGAAGATCGCATCGGCCAGCGGCTGCAATCCCCGCGCCTTGGCGATGCTGGCCCGGGTCTTGCGCTTGGGCTTGTAGGGCCGGTAAAGGTCCTCCACCTCAGCCAGTGTCTTGGCTTTTTCCAACGCAGCGGTCAGTTCCGGCGTCATGGCTCCTTGCTCGGTAATGGAGGCGGTGACCTCCTCCTTGCGTTTATCCAGTCCCCGCAGATATTCCAGACGGTCCCCCAGATTGCGCAGCACCTGATCATCCATCGAGCCGGTGGCCTCTTTGCGGTAGCGGGCAATGAACGGAATGGTGTTGCCCTGATCGATCAAATCAATGGCCCCCTGCACGTTCTTGACGCTCAGATTCAGTTCGGCGGCCAGTTGTTCAGCATGGTTTGGCATTCAAGTTCCTCTTTCTTTTCCTATATAAAAGCAGCAGATACACTGCATAGACTGCCACCCCCGCCAAGCTGATCTTGGCGGAAAGTGCCAGTCCCGGTGTGTGGTAGGTACATTGGATCTCGGCTTCCCCCGCCGGGACCAGAATGGCCATCAGACCGTTATCTACCTTTTCGATCTTGGCCGGCACCCCATTGACGGTAGCGGTAAAGCCGTCGTCGTAGGGCACACTGAAAAAGACCAACTCTTGCTGGTCATAGGCTGTATGGGCCACAAAGCCGGTACGGGTGGCCGTAAAATCCACCGCCGCCGTGGCGCGCCGGTCACTGCAATCCGCCACATAGCGCTCGGTGCTGCGGTCATCCAACTGGAACTGGGGCAGCGGTGTCAGCAAACCTGCGTAGGTTTCGATTTGGTCCTCGTCCAGCAGCAATGCCCGCATGAGAATCCGGGCACGCTCTTCCTCCGGTACCGTTTCCAACTGTTCCTGCGTCACATAATAGTCGTAGGTAAAGCCCATGGGCACCCAGTTGTCGTTCTTATACAGGTAGTAGGCGGAAGTTTCGCCGCACTGTGTCCAACCGGTAAGCGCTTCGCCGGTCCAGTCTTCGTTACTGTCCTTGGCCACCAGTGTGTAGCGTACACTGAGCAGCCCCCGCAATCCTTCGTTCTGTACGTCAGGTTTGGAGTTTACATCCCGGGTGACGCCCATTTCGGGGTAAAATTCCATAATGCTGGGCGCCACAGTAGAATTGAAGAATTGCAGACAACTGCGGTCAAACCACAACCCCAGATTGTTGTGAGCCCCGTAGGCGTCCAACCGGTAGAAGGTATCGTCGGGCAGTGCCGCGTCGATCTCGTCCACCGAATCGTAGGTTTCGGCAATCAGGTCGCCGTCCGTCTCCCACTGGGGGTATTTGGTCAGCGAGAGGTGTACCGTCCCGTACAAAAAGCTGAAAGACAGTACACTGACCAACAAAATCTTGGCCCAACTGCGGCGGGTATGGCCCCATCGCCACAAAAACCAGAACAACAGCACGCCCAACATGCTGACTGCAAAAATTCCCCAGAACCGGGGCTGCAGATCCACCACACCCAGTTGGAAGTTCCCGTCCTCGTCGGTGGCAGGCACCAGCGCAAAGGCGACGGCGCTGAGGGTGACCAACGCCACCAACCGCCACGCCCGAGGTAGCTGCTGCTCGGCCAGATGGGGACGGAACAGCACATAAGCGGTGGCCCCACAGAGCACCAGCACCGGCATATAGTACCACCGGGCATAATAGCTGGAGTTAAGGGCATAGAAAGCGCTGTTCAGCACCGGCACAAAAGCGCAAAGGATACAGACTTTGAGAATATAGGTAAAGGGATGGCTGCGCCGTCCCCGGCAGAAAGCGATTCCGCCCGCAACGCCCACCAACGGCAGGTAGGCCGTCATACTGGTATGCTTGAGAATGCCTTCATGGAACATGTCTTTGAAATAGGGGGCATCCGGCATCAAAAAAGCGCTGTACAAAATCGCCCCGTATTGCTGGGAGTTGCCGTAGACAAGATAGCCGTACCCATCGAAGGGGTCGATGGTGCGTGGATTTTGCACCAAAGATAGGCCTGCCGGGATGAGCAGCACACAACCCATGGCGCAGCCCAGCAAGGTTTCCCCTGCCAAGGCGGCAAAACTGCGGGGCCCCACCTTATAGGCCCGGCCCGCCAGCATGCAGAGGAAATAGAGAATCAAAAAGACAGCTTGTCCGGCGAAGAAGAAATAGTTGTTGACCAGATTCAGCGCCACCCAGAACGGGAAAGCGCCCCGCTTGCCGTCCAGCACCGCATCATCCAGCGAAGCCAGCATATAAGGAAATAGCGCTACCACGTCTAAAAAGTGATTGAAGAAGATGTTGTACACCGTAAAGCCGGAGAAGGCATACAGGACCCCAGCCAGCAGACTGCCGTCCTCCGACCGGACCCAACGGCGAGCCCACAGATAGGCACCGCCCCCAGCCAGCGCCATCTTCAGGCAGAGCAGCGGCACCATCATCCACGGCATCCACCGAGAAGGCACCAACAGGCTCAGCCAGAAAAACGGGCTGCCCAGCAAGTAAAAAGAGTAGGAGTTTACAAACCCGCTGCCCAGATCGGTAGCCCAGCTGAAGGTACCGCCCTGTTTGACAAAAGCGTTGGCGTACTGGTAAAAGTTGATCTGCTGGTCGTTAAAGTCGCCGGCATAGTGAAAATAGCCGCCGCCTGCCACCGCGTCTGCGATGCAGTGGGGCAAAAACAAAGCCGCCGCCAACAAGAAACAGAGCCAGAATGCCCGCCCGTAGCGTGGTTTTTCGGTTGGAAGTGTAAGCTGCATAGCCAAAACCCCGGAATCATCCCGTTAAACGTACTGTGTTTATGGTAAAATCGTGCTATACTGAAGTATACCACACAGGAAAGGACACGTGAAGATGAAAACCTATCCGCTGAGCGCCCTGCTGGGGCGCATGAAGTACATCACCCGGTGGAGCCTGATGCGCAACGGCCGCCCCGAAAGCCTGAGCGAGCACACCGCTGACACGGCGCTGCTGGCCCACACCCTCTGTCTAATCGCCAAGCACTGCACCGGCACCGGGGCCGGGCTGCGCCCCGAAGTGGTAGCCACGGCGGCGCTCTACCACGACGCGCCGGAGATCTTGACCGGCGACATGCCTACCCCCGTCAAGTATAAAAACGAGGAGCTGCGCACCGCCTACAAGGCCGTGGAGCGGGAGAGCGCCCGGGTGATGGCCAGTCTGCAGCCCGAAGAACTGCGGGCCGAGACCGAAGCCTACCTGACCGGGACGGTACTCAACGAAGCAGAGCGCAAGCTGCTGAAAGCTGCAGACCGGCTTTCGGCCATCATCAAGTGCATTGAGGAAAGTCAGGGCGGCAACCGGGAATTTGAGGCCGCCCGGGAACAGCAGCTCAACGCCCTGCATGCACTGGACTGCCCCGAAGCGGAGTATTTCATCCAGCATATGCTGCCCTGCTACGCTCAGAATCTGGACGAGCTGACCCGGGGCCGGTTCTAAAACCGGTTCCCGCTTTCGTCCTGCCGGGGCAGGCGCTGATTACGCCGGTCAGTCCTGCAGGCGGTAGACCGCATCAATGAGTTTGTCCACATCGGTAAAATGTTCCAGCATGGAACAGTACCGCCGCAGGGAAGCCGCCCCCCGCAGGCCTTTCATATAGTGCATGGCTTGACTGCGGGCTTGGGGCATGGCCAGCCATTCCCCTTTTTCCTCGCACATCTCATAGATTTGGCGGCGCAGGGCGTCCATCCGCTGGTTCAGGGTGGGCTCGGCGGGCGGTTCCTCGCCCAGCAGCGCCGCCCGGACCCGGTCAAAGAGCCACGGGTCCCCCAGCGCACCCCGACCGATCATCACGCCGTCACAGCCGGTCTTGGCCAACAAGTCCAGCGCCCCCTCGGCGGTGGTCACATCTCCGTTGGCCAGCACCGGGATGGTCACCGCCTGCTTGACGGCGGCAATGGCGTCGGCGTCGATGGGGGGAATATACATCTGTTCCCGGGTGCGGCCATGTACCGCCAACAGGTCGGCGCCGTTGGCCTCACATTGTTTGGCTACCTCCACACCGGTGAGATGGTCGGCATCCCAGCCGATGCGCATCTTGACGGTCAGGGGCGTGTCATCCCCCAAGGCCTTGCGGGCAGCGGCTACCATGGACCCGCAGAGCGGCGGGTCCAGCAAAAGGTGGCTGCCTGCCCCGCTGGAGGTGATTTTGGGCGCCGGACACCCCATATTGATGTCCAGTATATCAAACCGAATGCCCTTTTCCCGCACCAATAAAATAGCCTTAGCCAACGTTTCCGGCTCGGCACCGAAGAGCTGGATGGCATAGATGCCATGGGGGTCGGGGTCCTTGAGCAGGGCAAAGGACTTGCGGTCCCCGAAATCCAGTGCCTTGGCACTGGCCATCTCGCTGACGGTCCAGGCTGCGCCGTGGTCCGCCATCATCCGGCGGCAGGCGGCATCGGTCAAACCGGCCATGGGCGCAAAGACCGCCCCCACCGGTATCTGTAAATGTTTGAGTTGCATGGGATACCTCGTTTTTGGATTTCGCATTCCATTCTACCACATTTGCGCCGTTTGTGGTATACTTATTCTATATGCAAATTGCGCCAAAGGAGCTTTTCTATGAAATTGATGGTACTGGACGGCAACAGTCTGGTCAACCGGGCCTTTTTCGGCATCAAACTGCTGACTACGAAAGACGGCCGCTACACCAATGCGATTTTCGGGTTCCAGAACATTCTTTTGAACCTGCTCAGCGCCCATCAGCCCGACGCGGTGGCTATCGCGTGGGACGAGCGGGCCCCCACCTTCCGCCATCAGGCCTATGACGGCTACAAGGCCACCCGCCACGGCATGCCGGAAGAACTGGCCCAGCAGATGCCGGTTTTGAAAGAGCTGCTGGACGATTTGGGGTTCGTGCAGGTGAGCAAGGCCGGGTGGGAAGCCGACGATATTCTGGGCACGCTGGCCGCTGCCTGCGAAGCCCAAGGCGGCACCACCCTGCTGGCCACCGGCGACCGGGACAGCCTGCAGTTGGTGGATGACGCCACCACCGTTTTGCTGGCCACCAATAAAGAGACCCTCACGATGGACCCTGCGGCCATCCGGGAAAAATACGGCGTAGACCCCGCCCAACTCATCGATGTGAAGAGCCTGATGGGCGATTCGTCGGACAACATCCCCGGTGTGCCGGGCATCGGCGAAAAAACCGCGCTGGCGCTGGTACAGAAATTCGGCAGTCTGGACGCCATCTATGAACATCTGGAAGACCCGGCTATCAAGCCCGGACAGCGCACCAAACTGGGCGCCAACCGGGACAAGGCCGAGCTTTCCTATATGCTGGGCACCATCCGCAAGGATGCCCCCATCGACACCGACCCCGCCGCCTATACCCGCCGCCCCGGCGACGGCGCGGCCGCGGCCCATCTGCTGGCCAGTCTGGAGATGCACAAACTCATCGACCGCTGGCAGTTGACAGGAGGCAGTGCCCCAGCAGCGACGGAAACCGCTCCGCTGTCGACGGTAGATCCATCTCCCCTGCCGCTGGTGGTGGAAGGACGGCTCTATCTGGCCCAAAACGCCGACGGAAACTGGTACGCTGTGCAGGATGGGCAGGTCTTTTTGCCTGACGCCGACCGACTGGCCGGGCTGCTAGACAGCGACGCGGAACTCTGGGTCTTTGACGCCAAGCCGCTCTACCATCTGGCATTGGAGCGGGGCGGCATTGGCAAGGCCATCCGTTTTGACGGCAAATTGGCGGCCTATCTCTTGAACCCGTCGGCCAGCGGTTACGCTGTGAAGAATCTGGCCGGTGAGTACGACGTGCCCGCTGCTTTTGCCTGCGAGGCAGCCCCCGACGCCGGGGCGTTGGCCCCGCTGTTGGACAAGCTGGCGGCTGCACTGGACGAGAGCGGCCAGCGCAAACTCCACGATGAGATGGAACTGCCGCTGGCCCGGGTGCTGGCCGATATGGAACGCAGCGGCTTTGCGGTGGACGCCGACGGCATCCGCGCCTTCGGGGACAGCCTGCGAGGCGAACTGGACGGCATTCTGCAGAGCATCTACGACGAAGTAGGCTACGAGTTCAATGTGAACAGCCCCAAACAGTTAGGGGAAGCTCTCTTCGACAAGCTGGGCCTGCCGCCCCGGAAAAAGACCTCCCGGGGTTATTCCACCGACGCCGCTACGCTGGAAAGCCTGCGGCCTTACAGCCCGGTGATCGACCAAATTTTGAAGTACCGCACCTACGCCAAGCTGCTTTCCACCTATGTGGAAGGGCTGCTCACCGCCCAAGCTGCCGATGGCCGGGTGCATTCCACCTTCATCCAGACCGAGGCCCGCACCGGACGGATCTCCTCCACTGAGCCCAACTTACAAAACATTCCCATCCGCACCGAGCTGGGCAGCCGCCTGCGGGGTTTCTTTGTGGCGGGGACGGGCAACCTTCTGGTGGATGCCGACTATTCCCAGATCGAACTGCGGATTCTCGCCCACATCACCGGGGACGAGGCCATGCAGCAGGCGTTTTTGCACGGAGCGGACATTCACCGCTCCACCGCCGCCAAGATCTACCACATTCCGGAAAGTGAAGTCACACCCCAACTGCGCTCCGCCAGCAAGGCCATCAACTTCGGCATCATGTACGGCAAGGGTGCCTTTTCCTTAAGCAAGGATCTGGATGTGTCGGTGAAGGAGGCGGACGCCTTCCTGAAAACTTATCTGGCCACCTTCCCCAAAGTGGACGGCTATATGCAGGACTGCATCGCCCACGCCAAAGAGAAGGGCTATGTGGAGACCCTCTTCGGACGCCGCCGCGCTTTGCCGGAACTGGCCAGCTCCAACTTTCAGGTCCGGGCCAGCGGCGAGCGGATGGCCCGCAACACCCCCATTCAGGGCACCGCAGCGGACATCATCAAGCTGGCCATGGTCCATGTATGGCAGCGTCTGCGGGCGGAAAAACTGCAGGCCAAGCTGCTTTTGCAGGTCCACGACGAACTGATCGTGGAAGCACCGGAAAGCGAAGTAGAGGAAGTCAAACGCGTTCTGCGCGAGGAAATGGAACAGGTCGTCCAGTACAGCGTGCCGCTGACCACCGATGTGGGCACCGGCAAGACTTGGCTGGAAGCCCATTGAGAGGATCGAAACAACCATGTATGTGTTAGGAATTGAATCCACCTGCGACGAAACCGCCGCCGCTATCGTGGAAGATGGGCGCAAGGTAATCTCCAACGTAATCGCCACCAGCGTCAAGGAACAGGCCCTGTATGGCGGCGTGGTGCCCGAAATCGCCAGCCGCCGCCATGCGGAGTCCATCAGCGCGGTGGTAGATAAGGCTTTGGCCGACGCCGGAATGACCATGGCCGACGTGGGCGCGGTGGCCGTCACCTTTGCGCCGGGGCTCATCGGCGCGGTGCTGGTGGGGGTCAACTTTGCCAAAGGGTTGGCTTACGCGGCGGGCAAACCGCTGGTACCGGTCCACCATCTGCGGGGCCACATCGCGGCCAACTACCTGACCCACCCGGCCCTGCATCCCCCCTTCCTGTGTCTGGTGGCCAGCGGCGGCCACAGCCATATCGTGCTGGTGGAGGACTGGTGCCGCTATAAGGTGCTGGGCCGCACGGTGGACGACGCCGCCGGGGAAGCCTACGACAAAGTAGCCCGGACCTTGGGATTGTCCTATCCCGGTGGCCCCAGCGTGGCCGCTGCAGCCAAGGGCGGTGACCCCCATGCCTACAAGTTGCCGGTGCCCCACGTAGAAGGAAAATACAACGTCAGTTTCAGCGGTTTGAAAACCGCCGTCATCAACGAGGTACACAACGCCGAACAAAAAGGCGAACCCATCAACGTTGCGGATATGGCCGCCAGCTTTCAGGAGCGAATCGACCAGATTTTGGCCAAAAAGCTCCTTTCGGCAGCGGCGGACACCGGCGCCCAGACCATCTGTCTGGCGGGCGGCGTGGCGGCCAATGGACGGCTGCGCCAACTGGTCAACGACGGCGCCCAAAAGCTGGGTGCCAAGATCTATCTGCCCGAGTTGAAATACTGCGGCGACAACGGCGCTATGATTGCGGCGCAAGGCTACTACGAGTATCAGGACGGCAATGTGGCGGGCTGGACCCTCAACGGGCTGCCCACCCTGCCCATTGATTATCGGTAAAAAGCAAACTAGGAGGCGGCTTCCCAAAAGGGAGCCGCCTCCTAGTGTTATAAGCTGAATCAGCCGTTGGCAGACAAAAGTTTTGCGTCGGGCAGTTGGATGAGCCCCCAGTGCCGGGCGTTCCATTCGATGCGCTGTTTTTCCGCCACGGTATCCACCATACCGAACCGGGGGCCCGGTACGCAGTCCTCGTCGCTGTGACCGCCGCCGTCCCCGAGAGCGAACAGCGTAAAGTAGGTGTTGTACTGGGCCGGCGAAAGCATTGAGAGATCATATTCCAGCGCCAGCCGGTTTTCCCCCGTCTGCATCGCCAGGCCGTACAGGCAGGAGGTCGCCAGCGGCGCCCCTACCTCGTCCCGGACCTCAAACCGCAGGCCGATCTGATCCAGCGGCCGCTTGGCGTCAATGACCATCTCCAGCCGCACCGGCTCGCGGCGTTCCAGCGACTCGATGGAGGCTGCCGCAAACCGCACATTGCGGATGCGCAGATCATCGGCCTGACACCAGCTTTCCCGCTGGTAGTTGGTATAGTCCACAAAATTGCCGCTCTGGGCCTTGGTGGCCAGATACAGCGCAATGCCGGTATCCACATCGCCATCAAAGATGATTTTGCCTTGGTCCAGCACGATGCACCGGTCGCAGAGATCCCGGATGGTGGCCATATTGTGGCTGACGTACAAAACCGTCTTGCCGTCCCGGGTAGCTGCCTGCCGCATCTTGGTCAGGCACTTTTTCTGGAACTTCATGTCGCCTACGGCCAGCACTTCGTCCATGATCATGATTTCGCTGTCCAGATGGGCCGCCACACTGAAGGCCAGCTTGACGTACATGCCGCTGGAATACCGTTTGACCGGCGTGTCGATGAAGTCGCCTACCTCGGAAAATTCGATGATCTCGCTCATCTTGGCGTCGATCTCCGCCCGGGTCATGCCCAGAATGGCGCCGTTGAGGTAGACGTTCTCCCGTCCTGTCATTTCAGGGTGGAAGCCGGTACCCACCTCCAGCATGGAGGCCACCCGACCATAGAGGTCGATGTCCCCCTCGGTGGGGGCAGTCACGTGGGTGAGCAGTTTAAGCAGGGTACTCTTGCCCGCGCCGTTGGAACCAATGATGCCCACCGCTTCGCCTTTGCCCACCGTAAAGCTGACGCCGTTGAGCGCCATAAAGGTGGTGCCAATGAGCCGCTGGTCGGTGCCGATCAGCGTGTTGGGGTCCTCTTTGCCCCGCTTGCGCGCCCACCAGCTTTGCAGGTCACCCCGCAGCGTACCGCCGCCGATCTGGCCGATCTTATAGCGCTTCTTCACGTCCCGGACGCGGATCATGATGTTGTTGTCTTGCTGCATGATGCGCTCCTCCTTACACGGTATCCACGAAGGTCTTTTCCACCTTGCTGAACAGCGAGAGACCCAGCGCCAGCAGAACGGCGGTCCACGCCAGCGAGATGACCCACATCAGCAGGGTGACCTGTCCCGACCCGAAGAAGATATAGCGGAAGGTTTCCATCGGTGCGGTCATGGGGTTGAAAAGCATAGCCGCATAGAGCACCCGGCTCATGCCGGACACGGTGGAGAGCGGATAAACCACCGGCGTACCGTACATCCAAAGCTGCACGCCGAAACTGACTACCACCATCAGGTCACGGTAGCGGGTGGTCAGACTGGAAACAATGATGCCGCAGCCCAGCCCCAGCAACCCCACCTGCACCAGCAGCAGCACGGTAAGGGGCATCAGGGCCCAATGGGGGGACACCTGCCCCACTGCCACGTAGTAGATCAGCAGCAGGAAGAACATTACAAACTGCAGCAGGAAGTTGATCAGGGCGGACAGCATGGTGGAGATGGGCATAGTCAGCCGCGGAAAATACACCTTGCTGAAGATGGCCGAGTTGGCGGTAAACGTGGCGGAAATTTTGTTGATACAGGCCGAGAAAAAGCCCCACAGGGCGGTGCCCGCCAGATAGAACAGGCCTTGCGGCACGCCGCCGGTGGACATACCGGCGATAACGCCGAACATGACGGTATACATAGCCGCCGAGAGCAAGGGGTTGATCAGCACCCACGCCGGGCCCAACACCGTCTGTTTGTACATAATGGCGAAATCCCGCTTGACAAACAGCCAGATCAGGTCCCGGTAGCGCCACAGCTCCCCAAAGTCCACATGGGACAACCCTTTGGCGGGGCTGTAATGCACGTGGTACTGTTTTTGTGTTTGTTCCATGGTTGGCTCCTTTTGGGTAGCAGGTCACTGCCTGCTGTGCAGAAATTTGAGATAGACCGGCAGCCCCAGCCGCAGCAGCGCGGCGCGCAGCCACATGCTCTTTTGGCCGGTACGGCGGGCCAAGCGGCCATACGCCGCCGCACACCCCCGACAGGCAGTGCGGTACCGCTGCTGCTGGGCGGCGGTGGACAGGTCAAAGCGGTATTTTTCGCTAAGATTCTGGATAGCGTCATTCAGCAGGCCTTCGGCCCGCAGCATGTCACCTTTATCGGCAAAATAATCACACCACTCCAGCAAGAATTCGCTGCGGTCCAGATAGTTGCGGCTGGACCCCTGCGCCATGATGCTGCCGCTGTGCTGGATGTACCGGTACCCCGGGTAGGCCAGACAGACGATGGTATGGCATTGATGCAAAAGATGGGGCATGAGGAATTGGTCCTCATACCGCTTACCCTCCCGGAAACGCAGTTCCCGGAACAGGTCCGCTTTGATCAGTTTGCTGCACGCGATGGCGTAGTATACCTTCTGTTCCCCCAGCGCAAAGTAGCGCTGCCACACGCCGTCCTCGTCCAGCACTTCGTCCCGAAAGATGGTGAAATCCGGCTTACCCAGCGGCTGATCGTTCTCGTCCACATAGACCAGATTGATGATGACCATCTCCGCATTGTGTGCTTGCTGGGCCTCCCATGCCTGACGCAGGGTGTCGGGTTCCAGCGTGTCATCGGCATCCAGAAAGGTCACAAACTGTCCGGTGGCCACTGCTAGCCCGCTGTTGCGCGCCGCCGACAGCCCTCCGTTTTCCCGGTGGACCACCCGGATGCGGGGATCCTTGCGGGCCCATGCCTCACACAGGGCCGGGCAGCCGTCGGGGCTGCCGTCATCCACCAGCACGATCTCCAGATCCCGGAAGGTCTGGGCCACCACGCTGGCGACACAGGCATCCAGATACCGCTCCACGCGGTAAACCGGTATGATGACACTGATGGCAGGCATAGCAATTTCCTCTTTCGTCAGGATGTTCCGCCCCGGCGCAGGGCCAGCAGGCGGGTATAGGCATAAAACACCGGCAGTCCGGCCCGGAGCGCCGCGGCCCGTAACTGCAGCGAGCGCGCCCCCTTTTGGGTGGCCAATGCGTCGTAGGTATGGCAAAGTTCCGCCTTTGTGGCGTTGAACTCTTCCCGGTGGCCGGGTTTGCGCAGGTCGTAGGCGGCCTTATTGCGGTAGAGAAACAGTGCCGCATCGGTCAGGGCGCCCTCGGCCCGGTCATACCAGCCCCGGGACAGGAAATATCCGGCCCGGTGGATGTCCCCCCGGGTGACCGCCAACCGCACTTCCCGGCGGGCGGTCTCGGTGATGCTGCCGGTGTGCTGCAGCACATAGTAGCCGGTATAGGCCAGACACTGAATGCGGCGGCACCGGGCAATGAGATCGGGCAGGACGTAGTAATCCTCGTGGACCATGCCTTCGGGATAGCGTACCCCATCAAACAGCTTGGCAGCGTAGAGCCGGTGGGCTGTGCCGGTAAACTGGCTGATCCACGGGGTGTTGAAGGCATCCCAAAACTGTTCTTCGTCGAGCAGCACATCCGAAGCAAAGCACTGTTCCGGCGCATGAGGCTGCAGAGTGCCGTCCTCGAAACGGCGGCAACTGTTGCAGATAACCAGTTCCGCGCCGCTTTCTTGGGCTGCCTGATACAGGGTGGCAAACAGGTCAGGGGCGATGGTATCGTCGCTGTCCACCATGGTGATCCAATCGCCTTGGGCAGCATCCAGCCCGGCGTTGCGGGCGCCGGACGGTCCCGGTCCCGTTTTGGGCGGATGGAGCGCCCGGATGCGGGCATCCTTCCCGGCCCATCCATCGCAGAGAGCCGGACAGTTGTCGGGACTTTCATCGTCGACGAGCAGCAGCTCAAAGTCGGCAAAAGTCTGGGCTAGGATGCTCTGCACACAGGCATCCAGCGTGGCTTCGGCCTTATAGACCGGCACGATCACGGTGAGAATCGGTTTGGTTTGCGGCATAGCGGTTCCTTTACGGTGCGGCGGGCGCGTCGTCCACGCCCGGCAGATGAATCAGGCTGCCCATGTATTCGTTGGCGCTCTCGGGGTGCCAGCGGGAGATGCCGCTCTCGGTGGTGAAGGTCATCTCGCCGAATTTGATGGAACCGTCGTTGAGAGAATACAGGTCCACCCGCACCGCCGTAAAGCCCTGACTCAGTGTACGGGCCAGTTCCAGCATCTTTTCCAGATTCTGGGGCCGGGGAATGTCGGGTTGTTCCAGCGGTACATTGATGTTGAAGGGCAGCAAGTTCCAATCGGCATCATAGAAGATCATCCGTTCTTCTTTGTCGGTATACCGTTCCAGAATGTGCAGGATGATCTTGGGTTCCCCGTTAAAACAGAAAATCTTGTAGTCGTACAGGTCGCCGCCGTCGTTCTCGATGAACTTTTCCACGATGATTCGCGGTTTGATGTGGATATACTGGACATCCAGACCGCCCATCAGGTAGCAGTAGTTCAGCTTGAGCCAAGTTTCGATTTTGCGCTTGGCATCGGCTTTATCAAACTTGGATTTGTCCTGCACGGCGATGTTCCACCCGGCGCCGTGGTTGACTTTGAGCATAAACTTATCGGGCAGTTTGTCGAAGTCGATGTCGTCGAATCGATTCCAGACGCCCAACAGCGGGATCAGATACTCCTCCCCGATCTTTTCCTTGACCCACTCCCGCACGGTGTACTTGTCCACCAGCGGATAGACTTCCTCAAACCCGCCGTAGAGCTTAAGCCACTGGGTCTTTTCGCTGAAAGTTTTGGGATGTTCCAGATCCAGCGGGGTGTGGGTGTAGTTGGTTTCCAAGAACCACTTTTTCAGGGCCTCGGGGTAGTCCTTCTTTTTCAGGCAGGCCCAGTAGGCATAGTTTTTATTGGCGATCTTATGGTATTTGGCATAGATCACCAGATACCGCACACTGGTGACGGGACCGTTGTGCAAAAGATATTTCAGCGCCCGGACAGCGTTGCGGGGCAGCCAAGTAATGGCCCGCCCGATTTTGTAGGAGGAAGAGCCGTATACAGCTTCCAGCTCATGGCGCAGCAGGCGTGCCTGCTCCTCTGCGCTGAGTTCATGCATATCTTCCATGTGGTAACACTCCCCTGTTCAGGCGTTCTGTTCCTGCTTTTGGCGCGCTTCCTCCAGCAGGGCACGGACCTTCGGTTTCCAGATACAATGGCGGTAGACCTTCGCCACAAAGAACCAGACCGGATTTTCCAATTCACACCACAGTTTCGAAAGCGCCGACTCGTTGTTGTAGTTGACGATACGGCGCAGCCGACCCGCATGGTAGGTGTGGATATTCTCCATATAGGTCTGGGCTTCGGTGGTGAGCTGCGGATTTTTGCGGTCCGCAAACAGGGACTGGTATTCCCGCAGGAACCGCACCAGCCCTGCTCCGTCAAACTTGCGGGTGATGGTACGCTGTTCATATAAAATCAACGCCGTCAGAATATCGTTTTGGTAGGGACTGCGGCGATGGTAGGTGCTGCCCTCCATCTGGCGGTAGTTGAACATGCAGTCCGGCAGATAATAAATATCGCCGTAGGGCAAAAACTGGAAGGTCAGCGGGTTGTCGATGATGGGAATGCCGCTGGTATAGGGGTCAATGCCCTGCAGCCCGATGTTGCGGAACATCATAGCGTTGGTGTGTACGTACAGGAAGCTCCAATACTCCTCCGCCGTCAGGCTGCATTCCCGCAAAGGCCGCTCGATGGGCTTGGTCTCGCCGGTGCTCTCCCAATAATAGCAGCCGTTATGCCCACAGCCGATGTAGCGATGCTCGGTGTCGGCGTCCAGAATGTCCGCCTGTTTTTGCAGCTTGTGTTCGTCGGTGTAGAAGTCGTCGCCATCCAGATAGCAGACATAGGTTCCCTTGGCCTCATAAAACAGGCGTCCCCGGATGGCATTCATCCGCTGGATGCGCTCGTTGGCTTCATACTTGGCGCCGGGGATGCGATCCATCACAAAAACCCGCACCGAGTCGGGATAGTTCTGCTCCCAGACCCGCAGTTTTTCCACCGTACCGTCATCGGAACCGTCGTCGGCACAGAGGATCTCCACCGGGAAATCGGTCTTTTGCCCCACCACACTGCGCAGGGTCTCATCCACATAGGGGGCCAAATTGTAAAAGGATATCAGTACGCTGACCTTTGGCTGCGCCATCGCTCAGTCCTCCTTGTTTGGGTCGGTGATTGCACGCAGGACAGCCGGCAGGTCGTCCCAAGCGTGAAGCCCCTGCTGCTGCCAGTACCGACGGCTGCGAAAGCCGCGGTTTAGCAGATAACAGGGAATGCCTAGCTGCTGTGCCGCACGCAGGTCGGCCTCGGTGTCCCCCACCATGCAGTCGCCGGGGCAGATACGGGGCCGCAACCGTGCCGCTTTCTCGTCGGCAGCATGCCGGGGCGGCACCACCAGCAGTTCCTCCACCAGCGGCAGCAAACCGCAATCCGCCAGCGTCTTGCGCAGGGCTTGGGGGTTCTGGCGGGCCGAAACCAACACGATTTGGGCCGGCAACTGCCGCACCGCCTGCAAAAAAGGCACGGCATCCTCATAGGGGCGGTCCATGGCCAGATAGGCAGGGTCTTCGATTTGGGCCTGCCACCGGGCTGCCAGACCGGCGGCCTGTTCGGGGGAAAAGCCGGCGGTTTCCATCCACGCCCGGGTGCTGTGCCCGTCTGCTTTATAGGTCAAATAGTCCGGCGCATCCTCCGGCCACAGGCAGCCGTCCTGCTGCAGAAGGTCCTGCAGCAGGCGGGTATGACGGGCGCTGCTGTCCAGCAGGGTGCCGTCCACGTCACAATAGACTGTCACCGAACCACCACTTCCTCATAGACCCGCAGCACCGCTTTTACGGTGGGGTCTGGCTGCAGCCAGTCCGCAGGCACCGGCTGCCCGCAAACGTTGGCCCAAAAAGCTCGGACCAACTGGAACCCGGCCGCAGTGGCCAGCGCCGTGCCCGCACCAAGGCGCAGGTTGCAGTCGATGAGATTCCAATGGCCTCGATGCTGCATAAACTGGGCGCAGAAAGCCGCCGGACAAGGTACGATCTGCACCAGTTTCTGGATGGTTTCTTCAATTTCCGGCAGATGGAGCGGCACCATCTTGGTGCAAACCCCCGCCTTGGTCACCACCCGTTCCCGACAAAAGACCCGCAGCTGCCCCTGCGCATTGAAAATTTCCGCCGTGACTTCCCGGCCATCCCCGTCGCACTTTTCCTGCAACAGCTCCCCGGGTTCCAGCGTCAAAGGCTGCCCGCCCACCACGGTGCGCATGCCCTGTGAACCGCAGCCGATCTTCTTTTTAACTACATAAAGACGCCCCGGTTCGGTCTGGGCAGGGTCTACCAGCGGCGGGGTGGGCAGACCATGGGCTTGCAGAAAAGCCGCCATCTGCGCCTTGTCGCTGAGCAGTTCCGCCGTGCGGCGCACAGGCGCCGTGGAGTGTACCCCCAACGCGGTCAGGTTCGGGGCATCGTCCGCCCAGCGGAACAGATCTTGGTCGATCAACGGCACGATGGTATCGATGTGTTCTTGCCGCAAGATTTGGCAAATCGCTTCCTCGTACCCCGGTTGGGCCAAAGGCGGCACCTGATGGTAGTGTTCGGTCAGTACCGCTGCCGGAACCAGTTCCCGGGGATTGATGTCCGCTAAATGCAGGGTGATCTCATCGGCAAAATACTGCTGGGCTACCTGCGCCAGATGCCAGCCGGTGGTCACTCCGGCGGATAATAGCAATACGTTATGCACGGTCAAGCCTCCGGGGCGGATGCAACCATCCGTTTAAATTCATCGTAATCGCGGATGTAGTCGTCGGCATCGTAGTAGGAATCCGCTGCCACACACAGCACCGAATTTTCCTGCTGCCAGATCATCTCCCGCCACATGAAGTGCTCCACGATGAGGCCTTTGGCCGGATCGTTGAGCAACACTTCGGTCTTTTCATGGCCGTCGTCCAACCGGATCAGAATGCTGCCGTAGGGGCACCACAGCACCTGCCGCAGCGCCTTGTGGGCATGACCGCCCCGCTGTACCCCCTTGGGGGCACCATAGATATAGTAGATACGCTGGATGGCAAAGGGAACATCCCGCTCCCCTTCAAAGACAGAGAGTGTGCCCATCCCTTCCGCCGTAACGCTTTTCATGCTGATGGTTTGAAGTATCATCCTTTTCCGCCTTTCTTCAGGAGATGCGGACGACTGCCGTGCCGTCGATCATCGCGCAATAGTCCCCGTTGGGATAGCTGGGCATTGCCTGCACCCGGGGATCCTCCGCCCATGCATCCAGCTGGGCTTGGTCGGCCACCACATTGGCCGAACTGCCCATCACATGCTGGAACCACCACTTGATGGTACCATCGTAGGTGAGGGCCGAATTGACCTGATGCAGGTCCCCTTCCTCATACCAGCTGAAGGCCGGGTCATGGTAGGCAAACTGGGAATCGGTAAACTCGCCGGCAAACACCACCGGGGTAACGCCTTCCTCGTAACCGGGCAGCTCCTGTACTTTGGCCATAACGGCGGTGATCTGCCGGGCGGTCTGGTCATAGACCAACTTGGTATAGACATAGGCGCCGTTGGCGCAGATGGCCATTCGCAGAATCATAAACCCGCACAGCAACGCCAGCATCCAGCGGCCCAGCGGCCGGAGTTCCTGCTTGGCCTCGCTCCAGAGCAGCAGCGGCAGTGCATAGACGAGGAACAGCGCATGCTGCATAAGGATATACACATTGCCGGATGCCAGCAGATAGATCAAGTTGAGCCCCAGCGGCAGCAGAGCCACCGCCAGCAAGGTTTGCACCACGGTGCGCAGCGAACGTCCCCGCAGCCGCAGTACCAGCCCGATCAGGCTGCCCAAGAGAAGCAAGGCTGCCGCCACCCGCATGCCCCGGTCATTCCAACCAGAATACCCCAGCAGGGTGGTGAAGAAATTTTTGTACACCGCCGGGATCCCTGCCAGCAGTGCCGCAGGCCCCAGTCGAGTGAGCTGGGCCAACCCGTTGCCGGTATCGGCCAGTTGGTACCCGGTCAGCGCCAGCGATACCTTGACGGAAATCAGGTAAAGCAGCCCGCCCAGCAGCAGCGAAACCACCCCATAGACGCCGTGGAGCAGCCACGCCCGCCACGGGGTATCCTGCAAGGCCCGCCGCACCAGCAACAGCAAAAACAGCCCCAGCGCGAACTGGATGTAAGACTGGTAGAGGGCCAGACACCCACAGAAGCAGAAGGCCGCCATGACGGCCCCCCACGGTGCAGGCGCTTTTTCGACACACAGCACCCCCACGCAGGCCAAAAGCATGGCCAACAGGTAGGCGTCGGTCTCATAGGTATAGGTGGCCAGCATGGCCGTCACACTGGCACAGGCCCCCAATAGGCCGGTGAGCAGCGCAGCAGCGCCCCGGCGCAACTGCAGCAGATAGGCAATAAAGTAACCGGCCAACGCCACATACACCGTGCTGAACGCACCAATGAGCCACGGCGCCGCTACCTTGCCCCGCACCAGCGGGAAATAGAGGTTTTGCGCCCAACGCCCCAACACATACATGGTCCACTGGGCATCAAAGACCAGCACCGTGCTGTCGTGGTTGGGAAACAGGTTGGTAAAAGCAAAGCCATGGGCCAACAGCATACAGACCAGCGCCGCCAGCGACACGGTGCCCAGCAAAGGCAGGTCGACCCGTTTACGGCAGGCATAGACCCGCTGTTCCAGACTGTCCAACATCGGTTGCATGAAGAAGGTTCTCCTTTGTGTATTGTTCAGGGCTGGGACGCCGCCGCATAGATAGCCCGCAGCGTCGCCTCTTCGCCGTTGACCGGCGGCTGCCAGCTGCGCTGCGCCTTCTTGAAGGGGGCGTTCTGGGGTACGATCAACCGGCCTACCAGCCCACGTACCAACCGGCTTTTGTGCCGGTCGTTGAAGAAATAGGCGTGGGCCAGCCGGACCGTCCGGTCTTTGGGATACTGCCGGTAGAGCAGTTCCACCATGGCGCGCCACTCGGCGGCCATCCGTTGGCGGGCCGACTCGTTGGTGGAGACGCCTTCCCCATATTCATACCACGTGGTCAGACGGTCGTAGCGCCGGATGGGAATGCCCCGCACGGCAAACAGCCGCACCGAGAAATCCTCAGCCAACCGTACATGTCCGGCCAGCAGCTGCAACGCCTCCACCAGCAGGTCCCGCTCGTACACCATGCCGCAGCCGCTGATACCGTCATCGTAGAGCAGCAGATTGCGCTTGATCACGTCCGGCTGGTAGTGGGCGGGATCGTACGGGGTACGGTCAAAAGGGGTCTCCCCCGGGGCTGGGGTCGGTTCCGGTCCCGGCGTATAGTAGGCTTGTTTGGCAAACGCCACCCGGGGCGCATCGGTTTGCAGCCGTTGCAGCCACCAAGCCAGCGTGTCTTGGTCGTAGAGATAATCCCCCGGCGACAAGGTCAAAATCCAACGGGTGGATACCTTTTGCGCCGCATGGAGAATATTGCACACCGTACCGCCGTTTTGCGGCATGGCTACGGTCTGCACGGCGGTGATGCCATGCTCCGCCAGATAGACTTGGCTGTCCGCAAAAAAATTCTGCGGCGAACCATCATCGGCCAGCACCACCGCAAAATCCCGGGTAGTCTGCATCGCCAACGAGGCCAACGTCCGCCGCAGCGCCTGCGGGTCGGGCCGGTATTGGGCGACGAGCACCGTCAACAAAGTTTCCATCTCCGGCCCTCCCTCCGGTTTAGGCCATCCGGCCCATTTTTCCGCGCCAGAAATCCAGCGCACCGCGGAACGCACCATAGCTGCGTCCCTTTTTGCGACCCAACAGTTTGGTCAACGCATACCGCGCCGCGCCGGTGACCAGCGGCCCCACGGTTTTGGCCCGGCTATACAAATGGCTCTTTCCTTTGCAGGTCAGATACAGCGTATTGCGGGTGATGTAATACACGGACAACATTCCCCCAGCGCTGCCACCGGCTTTGTGCCAGATTTTGGCGTCGGGCAAAAACCACAGCGGCACCCCGGCGTCAGCCAAGCGGATGCAGTAGTCCACATCCTCGCAGTACATAAACAGCGTTTCATCAAGGAAACCCACCCGTTCGATCACGTCCCGGGGCAGCAGCACGCAGCAGAAGGTGATGAAACTCACCTGCTTTTTTTCCGCAAAAGCAGGGCCGTCTTTTTCGTGCCCGCCCAGATGCTTGACCCGCCCCGTGGCACGGTCCAATTCCCCGCCGGCAAACCAGATCTCGTCCGGCGGATCGAGGAACAGCATTTTGGGGCAGCTTACAGTGCCTTCCGGCGTTTCCAGCAGCAATGTTTCAAGAAAATCCGGGGCAGCCACCGTATCGTTATTGAGCAGCAGCACCCAGTTGCAGCCGTCGGCCAGCGCCCGACGAATGCCCACATTGTTGGCGGCGGCAAAGCCGATGTTGGCCTGCTGGGGCAAAAACACCGTGTTGGCGGGCAGGTGCGGCCGCAGCTGCTCCACCGAATCATTGGTGGAAGCATCGTCCAGCAGGATGATCTCAAAATCCCGGTAGGTCTGCTTGTCCAGACTTTCCAGACATTGGACGGTATCCTGCCAGCCATTATAGTTGGAGATGACGATCCCGACGTTTGGCATGGTTACTCCTTAAACGAATTGACAGCGTCGATGACGGCCTGCACCTGTTCCTCGGTCATGCCGTAGTACATGGGCAGGCTCAGTTCGGTGGCGGAGATTTCCTCCGCAATGGGCAACGCACCGCGGTCAAGGCCCAGTTCCCGGTAGGCCCCCTGTAGATGGATGGGGGTGGGATAATGCTTGTTGGTGCCGATACCCAAGGCGTTCAGGTGCGCTTCCAGCTCATCCCGGGCCTTGCAGCACACAGCAAAGATATGGTAGACATGCTCGCAGTTGGCAGCCACCGTGGGCAGCACCACCGCCGGGTTGGTGATTCCCGCCTGATAGCGGGCCGCAATGCGGCGGCGCTCGGCGTTCATCCGGTCCAGATGGGGCAGCTTGGCGGCCAAAAAGGCGGCTTGCAGTTCATCCAACCGGGAATTTTGTCCTTTATAGATATGATGATACTTGGCGTCACTGCCGTAGTTGCCCAGTGCCCGTACCTTTTTGGCAAGGTCGGGATCATTGGTGGTCACACAGCCTGCATCGCCCAGCGCACCGAGATTTTTGCCGGGGTAGAAACTGAACCCGGCGGCATCCCCCAGACTGCCCGCCCGGCGGCCCTGCCAGGTGGCACCGTGGGCCTGCGCCGCATCCTCGATGACCTTGAGACCGTGGGCCTTGGCGATGGTGGTGATGGCATCCATCTGGGCACACTGGCCATAGAGGTGTACGGCAATGATGGCCTTGGTGCGGGGGGTAATGGCGGCTTCGATGCGGTCGGGGTCCAGATTGTAGGTAGCCAGCAGCGGCTCCACCAGCACCGGGGTGGCCCCTGTATAACTGACGGCCAGCACCGTGGCAATAAAGGTATTGGACGGGACAATGACCTCGTCCCCGGCCCCGATGCCCATTGCTTTGAGGATCAGCACCAACGAATCCAAACCGTTGCCGCAGCCCACGCAATAGTCGGTACCGCAATACCGGGCAAAGGCTTCCTCAAAGGCTGCATCCTCGCGGCCTTCAATATACCAGCTATTTTGCAGCACCCGGTCGAAGGCTGCACGCAGAGCACCGTCCAGTTCTTTTTCCATGGGACGGAAGGAGACAAACGGCACCGAAATCGGCGAATTGGCCATAGACAGCACGCCTACTTTCACAAAAATTGGCAGGCGGGCGCACGCCGCCTACTATATCGTCTTATTATACAACGATTCGGGCGCTTTCGCAACCGTAAAAAACAGGGCGTCCCCTTGAAGGGGAACGCCCTGTTCGGCTTACTGACGGCTTTTCCGTGCCGTTTTGCGGGTGGCACATTTAGGGCCGCAGCCGCACTCGTCCACGCAGACATGGTCGGCGCAGCAGCTGCGCCCTTCCAGATACTTACAGCCCTTGTCGTCGCAGCGGACTTCTGTTTCTGCCGTGGCGGGGGCATTATCGGTCGCCACATTGCCCATGCCCTCGTTACAGCGGTAACTGGTACAAACCGCGTCCTTCTCGCCCGCATGGTGCACCTTGATGCTGCCCAGACAGCAGGCCCCCGCTTTGTTGTGGCAGCAATCGTACTGCGCACAGTCCAGATAGGTCATTGCAATCCACCTCCGTGGCTAGTGTGCCCGAAGGCAGGGTGGATATGCACCAGACGGTTCAGGGCTGACACCGTGTTTCGTCCCGCGACGGGTCGGCGGCAAGCCAAGGGTCAAGTTCCTGCCGCACCGGGTCGCTCATGGGCAACCATGCCAGATAGAAGGAAACAACGCCGGGCCCTGTCAAAAACCGGAGCCGCAGCCCCCTTTCTTCATAGTGATAGGTCACCCCCGGCAGGTCTCCCTCTGTACCAATGCACAGCTTGTGGTTTTGCCAGCTAAGGCTCAGCAAGGCCAGCGCCTCGTCGGTCTCCGGCCCACCGGTTACCGGCAGCGTCGGATCGGCAGCAAGGCGACACACCACCTCCACCGGGGCAGCGGTGCCGGGCAGCAGACAGTCCAGCCGCCAGCGCCCTTCCACCTGAAACTGTCTAGTCTGCAAGGGTAGCGCCGTACAGCAGTACGGTACCGGCCGTCCATCGGCCAGAATCTCCACCGGGCCCAACGGCGTGGATACATTTCCCTGCGCTGCCGCTTCGGGGCGCCGCGGCAGCACCGTGACGGCGGGCAGCCCCCACGCGATCACGTCGATCCGGTCACCGGCCGTCAAAAACACCAGATGGTGCAGTTCTTCCTTCGGTCCGGCAGCAGTTGTTTGCGCCCGAAACCGACGCAGATCAGCGCTGTTTTCCAGCGCATACAGCAGTCCGGTTTCTCCGTTATCCCCGCTTTGCGCTCGCCCGGGTTCAGGGCGGAAAGCCTTTTCACTATGCACCGAAAGGGACAGAAAACCGAACTCCACGGTGATGTACCACCGCACCCCTTCAAATACCAGCGTCAGCCCGCGCCGGTCCTGACGCTGGGACCGCAGTTGGTAGACATCCAGCGGGATGCGTTCCGGCATACAGCGGCGCTCATTTTCCACCACGATGCCCCCCTTCCAGAGAATCTTTCGATTCATAGTATAAATCCCCCATCGCTTTTTTGTAAAGCAACGAGAAAATCATAACCCCACGTTGAACGTGGGGTTTGCAAAACGGCCCCATAGGGGCCAC
>CAUWAX010000023.1:0-27057 GCA_963557315.1 uncultured Gemmiger sp.
CGCTCGTGCTATATTCGCCCACAAGCATAGCTTGTGGTTCTTATATGAAAAGGAAGCCCGGCTGCTATCGCCGGGCTTCTTATCCATTTTATTTATACAGGTCAACCAAATGCAAGAGGATCTCTACGCTCTGGTCCATCTTCTCTGCCGTAATGCACTCGCAAGGGCCATGGAAGTTGAACCCACCGGTGCCAAGATTGGGACAAGGCAGCCCCATATAGCTCAGCGTAGCACCGTCGGTGCCACCGCGCACCGGGGTCTCGATGGGCTCCAGACCTGCTGCACGGATGGCTTTGCGGGCGTTCTCCACCAGATGGAAGTGTGGCTGAATCTTTTCGAACATATTATAGTAGCTGTCCTGCAAATCCAGTTCCACCGTACCGGCGCCGTACTTCTCGTTGAGGCAGTCTGCAATATGCTGCATCTGCGCTTTGCGGGCAGCAAATTTGACGGCATCGTGATCCCGCACGATGTATCCCAGATGGGCCGTCGTCACATCGCCCTGCATGCTGGTCAGGTGGAAGAAGCCCTCCCGTCCCTCGGTATGTTCGGGGCGAGAAAAAGCCGGCAGAGCCTGATGGAATTCCATGGCAATGTTCTGCGCGTTGCGCATGGCGTTTTTCGCGCTGCCGGGGTGGACGCTGAAGCCATGCACCGTGACCACAGCCGCCGCTGCATTGAAGTTTTCGTAGCTGATTTCACCCACATCGTCGCCGTCCACCGTATAAGCGTAGGCCGCCCCGAAATGCGCCACATCAAACAAACTGGCACTCTCGCCGATCTCCTCGTCGGGGGTAAAGCCTACGCAAATCTTGCCGTGAGGGTGATTTTCGGACTGCAACCGTTCCAGCATCGTCATGATCTCGGCAATGCCAGCCTTATCGTCCGCCCCCAACAGCGTGGAGCCGTCTGCCGTGATGAGGGTCTGCCCCTTCATTTCCTTCAAGAACGGGAAGGTTTCGGGGTCCAGCACCGCGCCGGTAGCCGGCAGCGTCACCGGCCCGCCGTCGTAGTTGGGGTGCAGCTGAGGTTTGACGTTTTCGCCGCTGGCATCGTCAGCCGTATCCATATGGGCAATGAAACCCAACGCCTTGGCGCTCTCCTGTCCCGGCGTTGCGGGCAGCGTAGCATATACATAGCAATGTTCATCCACATGGGCATCCGTCAGGCCCAGACCTTTCAATTCTTCCACCAGCTGATGGGCCAGATCAAACTGCCGGGCCGTGCTGGGATGGGTCCCCGAATTGGGATCCGACGTGGTAAACACGGTAACATACTTCAGCAACCGTTCATAGGCTCGCATGGGGTTTGGTTCCTCCTTGATTGGCAGGGGCAATTCCCTACCTTTGTAATATATCGGGTATTATACCACAAAAAGAAGCATTTTCCAAGGCAGCAGACTTTTCAAATGTCGGTTTGTGTGCTAAAATAGGGAGGATTATAAAGGAGATCTGCGTCTTTACGCATCAAAATAAGGAGGCCATCATGGCAAGCACCATTTTCAAGGACAAAACGTTGTTGATCACCGGCGGTACCGGCAGCTTCGGCCACACCGTGCTGAAACATTTCCTGACCACGGACATCGGGGAGATCCGCATCTTCTCCCGCGATGAGAAAAAGCAGGACGATATGCGCCATGAACTGCAGGCCCAGTACCCCGAACACTACGAGAAGGTCAAGTTCTACATCGGCGACGTGCGCAACATCCAGAGCCTGCGCGACGTGATGCCGGGCGTCAACTTCATCTTCCATGCAGCCGCCCTCAAGCAGGTTCCTTCCTGCGAGTTCTTCCCCATGGAGGCAGTCCGCACCAACATTGAAGGCACCGACAATATGCTCCACGCTGCCATCGAGGCCAACGTAGAGCGGGTGGTCTGCCTGTCCACCGACAAGGCTGCTTATCCCATCAATGCCATGGGCATCTCCAAAGCCATGATGGAACATGTCATCACGGCCAACGCCCGTGTGTCCGCCCAGCGCGGCGGCCCTGTCATCTGCTGCACCCGCTACGGCAACGTTATGTGCAGCCGCGGCAGCGTGATTCCGCTGTTTGTGGAACAGATCCGGGCCGGCCACCCCATTACCATCACCGACCCCAACATGACCCGTTTCCTGATGAATCTGGACGAAGCGGTGGATCTGGTCATGTTCGCCTTTGAGCACGCCAATCCCGGCGACTTGTTCATCCAGAAGTCCGATGCTTCCACCATCGGGGATTTGGCCAAAGCGGTACAGACCCTCTTCGGGGATACCGGCACCCGCATCATCGGCACCCGTCACGGCGAAAAGCTCTACGAGACGCTGATGACCAAGGAAGAGCGCACCCGCGCCGAGGATATGGGCGGCTACTTCCGCGTTGCTGCCGATACCCGCGACTTGAACTATGACAAATTCTTCGTCAAGGGACAGGTCCACACGCAGGCTGACGAAGATTACACCAGCCATAACACCCGTCGTTTGAACGTAGAACAGACCATCGAGAAGGTCATGACCACCGATTATATCAAAGAGGAGCTGGCAAAAAATGCCCAATGAGCCCCCTACCCTGCCCACGCCCATCCTGATTACCGGCGCAGGCGGTTTTGTTGGCCGCAATCTAGTGGCCACACTGCACGCCATGGGCTGCAAGGACCTGCTGCTTTTTGAGAAGGACGACACGGTAGAAACACTGGCCGACTATTGCCGCCAAGCGGCCTTTGTGGTCCATCTGGCGGGCATCAACCGTCCGAAAGACCCCAGCGAATTTTACAGCGGCAATGCGGGGCTGACCGATACCATGCTGCGGCTGCTGGCCGAAAGCGGCAACCGCGCACCGGTACTGGTGACCAGCAGCATTCAGGCGGCACTGGACAACGATTATGGCAAGAGCAAAAAGCAGGCGGAAGACGCCATCTTCGCCCATGGCCATACCGCCGGCGCCCCTGTCTATGTTTTCCGGATGGAAGGCGTCTTTGGCAAATGGTGCCGCCCTAACTACAACAGTGTGGTGGCGACCTTCTGCCATAACATCGCCCGGGGACTGCCCATCGAGGTGCGTGACCCTGCTTACGAACTGCCGCTGGTCTACATCGACGATGTAGTGACCTGCATTTTGGATGCCGTACAACACGGCACCGCCCAGAAAGACGAAGATGGCTATTGCCGGATTCATCCGGTTCATCGGGTCACGCTGGGACAGCTGGCGGAACTGATTCAGGGCTTTGCCGCAGCCCGTCAGGGCAGTTTGGCGGTTCCCTATCTGGCGGAGGGCAGCTTTGAGAAAAAACTCTACTCCACCTATCTGAGCTATCTGCCCACCGACCAGTTTGCCTACGACTTGAATATGCACTGCGATGACCGAGGCAGCTTTACCGAAATGCTGCGCACCCCCGAACGCGGGCAGGTCAGCGTCAACATTTCCAAGCCCGGCATCGTCAAAGGGAACCATTGGCACCACACCAAAAACGAGAAGTTTTTGGTGGTGCAGGGCGAAGGCGTCATCCGCTTCCGCCGCATCGACTGCGACGAGGTTATCGAATACCATGTCAGTGGTCAGAAATTGCAGGTAGTCGATATTCCCTGTGGATACACCCATAACATTGAAAATGTAGGGCAGGAGGACATGGTCACGCTGATGTGGGCCAACGAATGTTTTGACCCCAATCATCCCGACACCTTCTATCTGCCGGTCTAATAAGCAGGAGGGATTTGCGTGCTGCGCCGGGGAATGGCGCTGATTCTATCTGGCCTGCCGAGGTATCTTGGTGCCTTTCTAAGCCTTTTGGGCCTTGTCTTTCTGCTGCTGTCCAGCCTTGTCGCGGGTTCCCATTGGTATCCCTTAGGCCTGCTGACCGCAGGACTTTGCTTGTTGCTCTTTACGGGGACCGGACTATACCGCGACCACACGCTGGTTCGGGACGGAACTTTTGTAGAGGGGCAAGTTATCCGGCGCTCCCGCAGCGCTTTGCGGGGTGTTTCGGGCCTGACTACCTTGGACGGCATTCACCGTGCGTGGATCTTGCACTACCGCTACGAGGTGACTGACCGGACCGATACCGGACGCAGCCGCTATGTATGGAAGGCCATGCCAACCACGGAGCAGGACACCTTACGCATCTACTACGACCCCCGGCGTCCCCATCGATCCGCGCTGGATCTTCCAATTTTCTGAAAAGGATGTTGTTTTGTCATGAACAAGCTGAAACTGATGACCATCATCGGTACCCGGCCGGAGATCATCCGCCTGAGCGCCGTCATCAAAAAATGCGACAAATACTTTGACCAGATTCTGGTGCATACCGGACAGAACTACGACTACAATTTGAATCAGGTCTTTTTTGAAGATCTGGGTCTGCGGGCCCCCGACTTTTATCTGGACGCTGTGGGCAAGGATCTGGGCGAAACCATCGGCAACATTATTGCGAAATCCTATGCCCTGATGGTGGAGCAGAAACCGGATGCACTGTTGATTTTGGGCGATACCAACTCCTGCCTGAGCGCGATCTCGGCCAAGCGGCTGCACATCCCCATCTTCCACATGGAAGCCGGCAACCGCTGCTTTGACGAGTGCCTGCCCGAGGAAACCAACCGCCGCATCGTGGACCATATCGCTGATGTGAATATGTGCTACTCGGAACATGCCCGCCGGTATCTCAACGCCGAAGGCACCGCCAAAGAACGGACCTTCGTTACCGGCAGCCCCATGGCGGAAGTGCTGCATGCCAATCTGGAGAAGATTGAGGCCTCCGACGTGTTGGAACGTTTGGGTCTGGAGCCTCGGAAATACATGCTGCTTTCTGCCCACCGGGAAGAAAACATCGATACCGAGCAGAACTTCATCGATCTGTTCACCTCCATCAATCATCTGGCTGAGACGTACGACATGCCCATCCTGTACTCCTGCCATCCCCGCAGCAAAAAGCGGCTGGATGCCATGGGCTTTCAGTTAGATGCCCGGGTCAAACTCCATGAGCCGTTGGGCTTCCACGACTACAACCATCTGCAGATGAATGCTTTTGCCGTCATCTCGGATTCCGGTACCCTGCCGGAGGAATCCAGCTTCTTCACCAGTGTGGGACATCCCTTCCCCGCTGTCTGCATCCGTACCTCCACCGAGCGCCCCGAAGCGCTGGACAAGGGCTGTTTTGTGCTGGCAGGTATCCGCGCCGGCGGTGTGGAACAGGCCGTACAAACCGCTGTGGCCATGAACGCCAATGGCGACAACGGCATTCCTGTGCCCTACTACACCGAGGATGTTTCCACCAAGGTGGTAAAGATCATCCAGAGCTATACCGGTGTCGTCAACAAAATGGTGTGGAGAAAGTACTAAGATGGCCAAACGCATCCTTGTGGTGACCCAGCATTTCTGGCCGGAAAACTTCCGCATCAATGACATGGTGGAAGGTTTTTTACAGGACGGTCTGGAAGTGGACGTACTCTGCGGTCTGCCCAACTACCCCAAGGGGGAATGGTTCGACGGCTACAGCGCCCACGGCCCGTGGGAAGAACATTTTGGCGCTGCACAGATCTTTCGGGCCAAAGAGTGGCCCCGCAAAGGCAACACCAGTGTAAATATCTTTTTGAACTATGTAAGCTGGCCGCTCTATGCAACCGCTGCACTGCATCGGTTGCCGGGCGGTTATGATGCGGTATTTTGTTTTAACACCAGCCCGGTTCTGATGTGCTGGCCTGCCATCCGCTATGCCAAAAAGCACAAGATTCCCTTTACCAACTATGTGCTGGACCTTTGGCCGGAAAACTTGTACAGTGTTTTGCCGGTCCGCAATCCCCTGCTGCGCCGCATCGCACAGGGCGTCAGCGACCATCTGTATAAGCAAGCCGACCGGCTGATCGCCATGAGCGAACCGCTGCAGCAGCGACTGTGTCAACGCACCGGAAAACCGCCCCGTTCGGTGGCTGCCATCCCCCAATACTGTGAGGATTTTTACGCGGTGCCCCAACACGATGCAGCTTTAGAGCAGCAATTCGCCGGGCGGTTCAATTTGGTGTTCACCGGAACCTTTACACCAGCGCAGAGCCTTGATATGGTTCTGCGCGCCGTTTTGGAGGCTCGTGCTGCCGGAGCCGATGGCCTGCACCTGCTGTTAGTGGGCGACGGCATGAGCCGGGAAAGTCTGCAAGCATTGGCCCATGAGTTGAATGCCGGCGATGCGGTGACTTTTTACGGCAGCGTTCCTGCCAAGGAAGTGCCTAAGTTTACGGCACTGGCCGACGCGCTGCTGATTTCCCTGTCGGATTCCCCCGATTTGGGACTGACGGTACCCGGCAAACTGGCCAGTTATATGGCCGCCGGTAAACCGCTGGTAGCCAGCATGAACGGTGCAGGCGCCGTGGCCGTTCAAGAAAGCGGCGGCGGATTAGTCAGCCCCGCCTGTGACCAGCACGCCTTGGCACAAAATCTTGTACAGCTTGTCACAATGGCCCCGGCCCAGCGCGCCGCCTTGGGCGACAACGCCAAGGCTTACTATCTGGCTCATTACCGCCGCGCGGAATTGCTGCGGCGTTTGGAAACGTTTATTTTGCAGGGCGACTGAATCGCCCGGATGTGAGGTACCCCCTTGGACGAAAAAATTTTGGTGCTGATTCCCTGTTACAACGAAGAGCAGAATATTGTCAACACCGTAGAACGCCTAAAGGCCACCTGCCCCGAGGTAGATTTTTTGGTCATTAACGACTGCTCCACCGACGGCAGCGCCGCATTGCTGCAAAGCCACGGCTATCCGTTTTTGGATTTGCCGGTCAATTTGGGCATCGGCGGCGGTGTACAGTGCGGTTATCGCTATGCTGCCCGCTATGGCTACGATGTGACGGTCCAGATGGACGGCGACGGCCAGCATGACCCGGCCTATCTGCAAGAGATTGTGCGGCCGGTGTTACAGGGTGAATGCGACATGTGTATCGGCAGCCGCTTCATCAAAAAAGAAGGATTCCAGACCAGCTTTATGCGCCGGGTGGGGATCCGCTTCTTGAGTATGTTGATCCGGTTGCTTTGCGGCAAGCGGGTGCTGGACGTAACCAGCGGGTTCCGTGCTACCAACGCTAAGATGACTGCCTATTTTGCCGACCACTATGCTACCGACTACCCTGAGCCGGAAGCCATTTTGGCTGCCTGTCTGGCAGGCTTCACCGTAGGCGAAGCCCCCGTCATTATGCAGGAGCGTCAAGGCGGTGTGTCCAGCATTTCCAGCTTCAAAAGCGTCTATTATATGGTGAAGGTTTCGCTGGCTTTGCTCATCGACCGCTTCTCCATCCATAAATCGCGGAGGAACAAGGCATGACTCCACAACTGCAATTTTTTATGATTCTGGGCGCCTTGGCGCTGCTCTTCATCATCTTCGCCTTCTTGAAGCGCGGCCTGATGAGTGTGAAATACAGCCTTTTGTGGCTGGCCTTAGCGGTGGGGTTGGTCATTTTTGCCGTCTTCCCCTATGTGGTCTATGTACTGCGGGACCTGCTGGACATCGAGATGCCGGTCAATCTGGTGTTTTTCTTGATGTTCTGCTTTGTGCTGGTTGTGCTGCTGTCCCTGAGCATCGCCATCAGCCAGTTGGCCGACAAGTGCAAACGGCTGACACAGGCCAATGCCATTCTGGAAAAGCGGGTACGAGATCTGGAAGAGAAGCGATAATCCTGCGGCGGATGATCGGTGGAGTAAACGGAGAGGAAACGTATGACATTCACTTGGGAGCAGGTTCTTGACTTTTTGTGCAAGGACCAGACCATGACAGTCACGTCACTGTTATTTGTTGTATTTTTTGCGGTTACGGCGTTGGTACACTATGCGCTACCGCGCATTGTGCGCCCTTATTTTTTGTTACTGGTCAGTTATGGCTTTTTCTGCTATGATGCCGCCAACCGTCCGTTGATTGGTGTTTTACTGGGAACCACCTTGGTAACATGGCTGTGTGGTCTGGTAATTGGCCGCACCAAAAAGCGCCCTTTGCGGATTCTGGCTTTGCTGGTGGCCGTACTGGGCGGTGTAGGCGTACTGATCTACTATAAGTACTGGAACCTGTTGGCAGACAGCCTTGGCGGCAGCCTTTTGGCCCGCCGCGACAATCTATTGGCGCCTCTGGGACTAAGCTACTTTACCTTTGCCGCTCTCAGTTACACCATCGACGTCTACAAACATCGCTGCCGGGTGGAAACCAATCCGTTTCACTATGCGCTGTTTGTCAGCTTTTTCCCCACGCTAATCAACGGTCCTATTGAGCGGTATCCTCAACTGCGTCCTCAGATTCAAAAAAGCCGCCGCTTCAGCTACAACCGCTGTGCCGGTGGCGCATTCCGTATGCTGTGGGGCTACACCAAAAAGATGGTAATTGCCGACAACCTAAGACTCTATGTGTCGGCTGTCTACGGCGACGCCGCCCACATGAGCGGCCCCAACTTAGTAGCAGCCACCGTGCTGTTCGGCATACAGTTGTACATGGACTTTTCCGGATGTTGTGATATTGTGCTGGGTGCCGCTCGTATTCTGGGGTACGACCTGATCGAAAACTTCCGGGCGCCCTTTGAGTCCCACAATTTTGGTGAATTCTGGCGTCGCTGGCATATTTCCATGACCAGTTGGTTCCGGGATTACGTGTATTTCTCGCTGGGCGGCAGCCGCTGCGCTCCGTGGCGGCATTACCTCAACATCTTGATCGTCTTTCTCTGCTCTGGACTGTGGCACGGTGCCGACTGGCGGTATCTTGTTTGGGGATTGGCTTGCGGCCTGATCTCGGTTCTTGCTATCCTGACCGCTAAACCTCGTCAGGTGTTGCAGCGGTTCAACCCGCTCTACCGCGCCGGATGGAGCAAAGCATTGTGGCAGATGTTGATTACCAACCTGCTATTCTGCCTGACGCTGGTCTTTTTTGCCAGTGCTTTGTACAATACCGATCCCTTTTCCATCTATGCCTCGCTGCTCAACGGCTGGCAAGGCATTGGCGGCAGCCTGTCGCAAGTCACGCGGCTGCTCTATGACAGCGGCCTCGATGGTCGTCTGCCGGTGGTTCTCTGGTTCGGCTGTTTTGTGGTCTTCCTCGTAGAGCATTACAGCGAAAATGTATCCGCTTGGATTCGCAAACAGGTCTGGCCGCTGCGCTGGACACTGTACTATGTGGCGGCTGCTGCGGTGTTGTTCTTCGCCGCCTTCGGGCAGTCTGCTTTCATCTATCAGCAATATTAACGAAAGGCGGTGTTCTCTATGTCCGCAAATTCCCCTACCCCCATCCCTACACCGCCCATTAAAATCCAACGCGGTTCCTCCACGGCCACGCCGCCCCGCCCCCAAACCAAAAAGGTGCGGCGCAACCCGTTGATCTGGTTCCTGCACGGATTGGTGCGGCGGCTCTATTTCGGTCTTAAAACCTCGTTCAAATGCTTGCTGCTCATACCAATCCTCGTGTTTATGGTGGCTTTCAGCTACAATGTAGACCGAAGCGGTTTGTTCCAAGGCGCCTTGGCACCACGGCGCATCGTGGATTTGATGCTGGAAGGCTACGACGTAACGAACTTTGAGCAGATGGATGAACGTCAGGTGGTACAGTTGTATGCGCAAGACGTGCCGGAAGCGCCGGAGGCCATCGGCATCGGTTCCAGCCGGGTCCTGCAGTTCAACCGGGAAAATACCGGCGTAGACAGCTTTTTCAACATGGGCGTGACCGGTGCCGATGTGCGCGACAACATGACCGGCTACTATAAGATGGTCAGCTATGGAAAAACACCCAAGGTTCTGCTTTGGAGTTTGGACCCTTGGGTATTCTACGGCAGCGAGGCAGCCTTTGATTCCCGGGCGGATGCCGACTTGTACAACGAATTTTTGACCAAAGTTCTCAATGTTCCCACCGATTATGAAGAGCCGGACAAGGTTGAGCTTTGGCGCGCCCTTGCCGACCCCGCTTATTTTCAGGGCAACGTGGACTACTATGTGAAAAACCGTGGGCAGGCCACCGTCACCGACGATGACGGCAATACCATTGAGTTTAACCCTGTGGAGGGGGACCCCTACAACCAGACCGCTTCCATCAAGCGTTCCGACGGCAGCGTTTTGTATGATGTCGCCTTCCGTTCGCAAAGCGTGGACCAAATTCGCACACTGGCTGCAGAGGCTTGCCCCACCTTCAACAGCGTACATATGGAAGGTTTCGACACACTGAGCACGACTCAAATGCAAGCCTTTGATTCCTTCATTCAGTATGCACAGGCACAGGGCACCACGGTGATTTTGGTTCTTTCCCCTTGGCATCCTTTCCTGTATGAATACCTGCTGACCGACCCCGACAATCACAAGGGATTTTTCCAAGTAGAAAATTGGGTACGGCAATATGCCGCAGAGCATAACATTCCGCTGTACGGCAGCTACGATCCCAGCTGTATTGCGGGATTGCAAGAGACCGATTTCTTTGACGGCCTGCACTGCTCCGGTACAGGCATCGAGCGGTTCTTCCCCGGGATCCCGCAGGTATTGCAGGATTTGGCTAACAACACTCTGCCCGATCCGTTGGCGGTCCATCCGCGCACCAGTTTGGAAACTGAAACTTCTGAGGAGGAAAATGAGGAATCCTCCACAGAGAAAGCTACTGCTGAAAACGCTTCTTCGCGTACCACACAGGAGGGATGATGATGGCGTTTCTTTCGTTAGGTCACCTGCACCAGCGGCCCTTGATTTTGGGCAAAGGTGGCTTTGGCCGCCAGTTGGCCGACTGGTTGGCGGAGGACGGCTGGGGCAATGCCGAATTTTTGGATGACAATGCACCCGGCTGTGCCGGAAAACTGCTGGACTATGCAGACCCCGCACTGCTAAAGCCCGGTCGCCCTGCCTTTGTGGCCTTGGGCAACAATCAACTGCGCTTAACTTTATTGCAGAAGCTGGCCGCTGCCGGCTATGAAACCCCGGTGTATATCAGCCAAGCCGCCTCAGTCAGCCCCAGCGCCGTGCTGGAACCCGGCTGCGTGATTTTGCCGCAAGCCTATGTAGGTGCCGGTGCTCATCTGGGGATGGGCTGCATCCTCAATGCCGGCGCCATTGTAGACCACGATGCCACCTTGGGCCGCGGCGTACATGTGGCGCCGGGCGGCATCGTTAAGGCTGGCGCACAGGTTGCCGAAGGCAGCAAAGTAGATTCCGGCGAGATCATTCGTTCCCCTTGGGAGCGGGATTGATTCGCCCACACAGCGGCGCGGACTGGGCACAGCCCGCGCTTTTTGATAAGGAGGGATTCCTATGGCTGAACGCCAATCGATTGCCCCGCGTCGGGATTACATTGACATTTTAAAGGGCTTAGGCATCCTGCTGGTGGTATTCGGCCATTACATGGAGCAGTATCGTCTGGGTTCCCATTGGATTGGCGCCACCTTCATCACTATTTATTGGTTCCACATGGCGTTGTTCTGCATGTGCAGCGGTCTGGTGGCGCATTTCAGCTTGCGCAAACTTCTTGCCCAACAGCTCTGGCTTTACCTATTGGGGCAGGCCATCATGTTTGCTTTTCGCGGGATTGTACTGCAAGAAGATTTTGCCGCTTTCGGCGGTATCGCAGCAGCGCTTTTACTGCCCTGGCGGCATATGTGGTATCTTTATGCCCTGCTCTTTTGGCATCTGACACTGCCGCTCCTGACCTTCTTGCGCGACAAACTGCGTTTGCCGGGTGCTATATTAGGGCTGGCGATCGCCGTAGGGATCAGCCTCTGGGCGGGCACCATTGACTGGCCTTTCACTTTGGTGCGCGTCTTTGCCTTTTATCCCTTTTACGCTTTCGGTGTGCTATTTCGTCCCCAGATCGATGCGCTAGATCGGGCAGCCGCCCGCTTTTGGGCTGTGCGTCTGGTCCCCGCTGTCCTTCTGTTGCTGGGCTACGGCATCCGCTTCTGGCAAATGCTTCAGTCCGAAGGTTCGCTGGGTCTCAGCGCTCCCATCTTCAACGATGTTGTCTATGGCGAAGGCTACACCATGTCAGACCGAGCGGTATTTTTGCTGGTAGGCATCGTGACCAGCACAGCACTGGTAGCCGCGGTAGGCGGGTGCCGGATCTTTGCCGCCTTGGGCAAGCGTACCTTAGCGATCTATCTGCTGCACTTCCCCATTTTGACCTTCCTGATCGAGCTGGGCTTCTATGAACCGGCCCGGGAACAGCCGTTGCCGGTAATGGTCGCTTGGGTGGTGCTGGAGGCCACCGGCTGCCTGTGCATTTTGAACAGCGAACCGGTGAATCGCGCCTTCAACTGGCTGGCCAATCTCTGGTATCGTCCCTTGAAAAAACAAAGATAATCCGATTTGCTGCGGTGACCTGACGGCCACCGCTTTTTTTATTGAAACTGCTTGACAGTATGCCTACCTTGCGATACAATATAGTCAAAAGAACATGGTAATGCAAGGTAGTGGAGGTGAGGCAATGTTTGACCAAGCGCAGCTGCGCAAAGGCACTTTAGAGGGGTGCATTTTAAAAATCATTGCCCGAGAAGCCACCTACGGCTACGCCATCGCCACCACCTTGCGGGATAGCGGCTTCACCGACCTGACCGAAGGCACCCTCTATCCCCTGCTGCTGCGACTGGAGCGCAAAGGGTTAATTCGAGCAGAGTACCGGGCCGGTCACGGCGGCCCCAGCCGTAAGTACTACACGCTTACCGCCGACGGACAACAGTATCTGGAAGAATTTATGGCCGCGTGGCGTTCGACGGCAGCCAGCATCGACGCGATATTACAGGCGTAACCGACTTTTATTGCTTGTTTTGTTTCCTCACCGAAAGGATGGGATGAGCCATGCTGTTGAAAAACGAATACACCAAGATCAAGGAAGCCAATGACCTGAGTTTGAAAACCCTGCGGGGCGAAAACCGCGCCACTATCAACGATCTGGGAAAGCGGCTAGAGGCGCTGACCTGGAACTGCTATGAGATCGAACGCATCAAAAAGGATCTGATCGACATGGCGGCCCGCTGCGAACTGGAAGGCCGCACATTGGAGCAGGAAGTAGGCGGCGACACCGATGCCTTTTTACTGGAACTGGCCGCCGATCTTCCTCGCGGGACGCCGCTGGATTCCGTCTGCACTTGGTACCCTCGGTGGATGCTCTTTATGGCCGCGCTCAATGTTCCGGGGCTTCTGTTGCCGAGCAGTGCGGGTCCCCAGCTGATCCGCGTTGTGAGTTCCCCCTTTCGCTGGCTGATCTGGCTGTGCATTCTGGCTTGGTTCCAGCGCATAGGACTAAAAATCAAGATTCGCTATGGCCGTGGGGTCCAAACCCTATGGTATATTTTGATGCTGGCAATCTTTGTAGCTTTCTGCATTCTGCCAAACAATTATTTCCCAACCACTTCCGGCACTATAAGTTACGGGTTCGTCATTGTCTACGAATTGGCGTGGGCTGCTGGGTGCCAGTTCTGGCAGACTTTCCACTACAATCGCTGGGCTGCCCGGCATCCTTGGCGGGAACAGCCCCGTGAAGCCTAATTGCCATCTTCGAGGATTCCTCATAAAAAATCCCCGGAGCCACTCTTTCGAGTGTCTCCGGGGATATTTTTGTGTTCCACCGCACACACATACGGCGGAAGCCTACACAGCACTTTGCGGCGGTATGCCACGGGGAGGCTGCAGTCCCACTCCTCCACAACCTTGGACGGCGGACCAAACCGCCGCATGGCTTCTGCCACAGTTCCGCACAGAACCGCAGCGGGAAATGACAATTACAGTTCCGCCAAAATGGCGTCGCCCATGGCGGTACAGCCCACCTGCGTGCAGCCTTCCGCCATCATATCCGCGGTACGCAGCCCTTTGTCCAGCACGGCATTGACGGCAGCTTCAATCTCATCCGCTTCGGTGGGCATATCAAAGCTATACCGCAACATCATCGCCGCCGACAAAATGCAGGCAATAGGATTGACTACATCCTGTCCTGCGATGTCGGGTGCCGAGCCGTGGATGGGCTCATACAGACCGCAGCTCCCCTCGCCCAGCGAGGAGGACGGCACCATGCCGATGCTGCCGGTGATCTCGCTGGCTTCGTCAGAGAGAATGTCCCCAAACATATTTTCTGTCACGATCACATCGAACTGGGCGGGGTTCTTGCAGATCTGCATGGCGCAGTTGTCCACAAACATCTCGCTGTATTCCACCTCGGGATATTCTTCCGCCAGACGATGCATGACCGCTCGCCACAGACGACTGGTATCCAGCACGTTGGCTTTATCCACGCAGGTCAACTTTTTGCGGCGCTTCATGGCCGTTTCAAAACCGATGCGGCCAATACGCTCGATCTCATGCTCCGCATAGGGCATGGTATCCACGGCGACCTTTTCCCCGTTTTCCTCGTAGGTCTTGTGCTCGCCAAAATAGACGCCGCCGATCAGTTCCCGCACCACAATAAAGTCGATGCCCTTGGCTACGATCTCCGCCTTCAACGGGCTGGCAGCGGCCAACTGCGGCCAGATTTTCGCCGGACGATTGTTGGCGTAAAGTCCCATGCCGGCCCGCAGCCGCAGCAACCCTTTTTCGGGGCGCTTATCACCGGGCATACCTTCCCACTTGGGACCGCCGATGGCTCCCAACAGGACGCTGTCCGACGCCTTACATTTTTCCAGTTCCGACACCGGCAGCGGATCACCGAACTTGTCGATAGCCTCCCCACCCATATACGCCCGGGTGTAGGTAAAGGTATGACCATGTTTGGCAGCAATTTTGTCCAGTACACGCACAGCCTGCGTAACGATCTCGGGGCTGGAGCAGTCCCCGTAGATCAGCGCAATATTCTTGTTCATGGGTATCTCTTCCTTCCTGCGGCACAGAGCGGTTATTTCAAGCTGTTCATCAAGCCGCCCTTGGTGATGATGTTCTGGATGAAGGGCGGGAACGGTGCGGCTTGAAAGGTCTGCCCGGTGGTTTCGTCGGTAATCACACCGGTGTCAAAGTTGATGCTGACCATATCCCCTTCGGCAATGGCCTCGCTGGCCGCCGGGCATTCCAGAATCGGCAGCCCGATGTTGATGGCGTTGCGGTAGAAAATGCGGGCAAAGCTCTTGGCAATCACGCAGCTGATGCCCGCCGTCTTGATGGCCAGCGGCGCATGTTCCCGGGAGGAACCGCAGCCGAAGTTTTCGCCGCCTACCATGATATCGCCGGATTTGACCCGCTGGATGAAGGTCTTGTCAATATCCTCCATGCAATGGCTGGCCAGCTCTTCCGCGCTTTGGGTATTCAGATACCGAGCCGGAATGATGACGTCGGTATCGATGTTGTCGCCGTATTTAAAAACAGGTCCTTTGGCGTTCATAGTTCAAACCTCCCTCGGATCGGTGATGTAACCGGTCAATGCGCTGGCCGCCGCCGTGGCGGGGCTGGCCAGATAGACTTCGGAATCCACATGGCCCATGCGGCCCACGAAATTGCGGTTGGTGGTAGATACGCAGCGCTCGCCTGCCGCCAGAATGCCCATATACCCGCCCAGGCAGGGACCGCAGGTAGGGGTGGAAACGATGCAGCCTGCGTCGATAAACGCCTCGGTATAGCCACGGAGGATGCATTCCTTATACACCGCCATGGTGGCCGGAATGATAATGCCCCGCACGCCTTTGGCAATGTGCTTGCCTTTGAGAATCTCATAGGCGGCCTGCATATCTTCGATGCGGCCGTTGGTGCAGGAACCGATCACGATCTGGTCGATCTTAATGTCCTTGCCTTCCTTGGCAAGATGGGTATTTTCCGGCATGTGAGGATAACTGACCGTGGGTTCCAAGGTATCCAGATCGATGGTGACGGTGCGCTCGTACTCGGCGTCGGGGTCGGCTTCGTACTTGGTCCACGGGCGCTGGCTGCGGCCTTTCAGGTAGGCTTCGCAGATATCGTCCACCGGGAAGATGCCGTTCTTGGCACCGGCCTCAATGGCCATGTTGCAGATGCACAGGCGGTCTTCCATAGTCAGGCTCTTGACGCCCTCACCGGTAAATTCCAGACTCTTATACAGCGCACCGGAAACACCGATTTCGCCGATGAGATGGAGGATCACGTCTTTGCCGCTGACCGGACGGCGGATGCTGCCGGTGAGCACCACCTTAATGGCGGCGGGCACCTTGAACCATGCCACGCCTTTGGCCATACCGGCGGCCATATCGGTGGAGCCTACGCCGGTGGAGAAGGCTCCCACCGCGCCGTAGGTGCAGGTGTGGCTGTCGGCGCCGATGATGCAGTCCCCCGCCGTAACGATGCCCTTTTCGGGCAGTAGGGCGTGCTCAATGCCCATCTGGCCCACGTCGTAGAAGTTCAGGATATCGTACTTGTTGGCAAACTCTCGGCATTGTTTGGACTGGGTGGCACTCTTGATGTCCTTGTTGGGGACAAAGTGATCCAACACAATATTCACCCGGGTCTTGTCAAAGACCGAATCAAACCCGGCCTTTTCAAACTCATTGATGGCCACAGGGGTGGTGATGTCATTGCCCAGCACGATGTCCAACTTGGCATTGATCAACTGGCCCGCCGTAACGGTGCTTTCCCCACAGTGGGCGGCCAGAATTTTTTGGGTCATTGTCATTCCCATGATGGCGGCTCCTTTCCCTTGTACAAATCTTATTTGTTATTGATAGCACTGACCAGCGCACGGATACCGGCCACGATAATGTCGGTATGGGTGCCGCAGCCCCAGGTTTCCTCTCCGGAGGCCCATTTCAGGCCCACATAGGAGCAGGCGCGGGAATCGGTATCGGAGTCCAGCGCGTGCTCGCTGTAATGCACCAACGTGAAATGCATGCCGGTCTGTTTTTCGATGGCGGTGGCCACGGCATCCAGACGGCCGTTGCCGGTGGCAGAACATTCCGTGACTTGCCCATTCACCGAAATCTTGATATTGGCGGTGATTGTATGGTCGGAATTCTGCACGAAGTGGGATTCCGTGACATTGAACGGCGTGTTGTGGTTGAGGTAGCTGCTCTCAAAGACGTAGAGCACTTCCTTGACGCCCAGTTCACGATGCTCGTGGTCGCTGACTTCCTTGACGCGGTATCCCAAATCTTCCCGCATTTTGGGCGGCGGATTGTAGCCGTAATTCTGCTGCAGCAGGAAGCCGATCCCGCCCTTGCCGCTCTGGGAATTGATGCGAATTACATCGGCATCGTAGGTACGGCCAATGTCGTGGGGATCCACCGGAATATAGGGGCAGGTCCAGCGATGTTCGCCCTTCTCCTTGCGCCAAGTCATACCCTTGGCAATGGCGTCCTGATGGCTGCCGCTGAAAGCCGCAAAGACAAGGCTGCCGGCATAGGGCGTGCGCTCATAGACGTGCATGCGGGTGACCCGCTCATATACTTCGCAGATGGCAGGCATATCGCTGAAATCCAGATGGGGATCCACACCGTGGCTGTACATATTCATGGCCAACGTGATGGCATCCACGTTACCGGTGCGCTCGCCGTTGCCGAACAGACAGCATTCGATGCGCTGAGCGCCTGCCAGCACTGCCAACTCTGCATCTGCCACGCCGCAACCACGGTCGTTATGCGGATGGGTGGAGAGGATGACGCTGTCCCGATATTTCAGATGGTTGGAGCACCACTCGATCTGATTGGCGTAGATGTGGGGCATGCTCATCTCTACCGTAACCGGCAGATTGATGATCATGGGGCGATCCGGCGTGGGCTGCATCACATCCAGCACGGCGTTGCAGACCTCCACAGCGTACTCCGGCTCGGTACCGGTAAAACTCTCGGGGCTGTACTCAAACAGGAAGTTTCCCTCGTACTCTTCGCTGAGCTGCTTGACCAGCTTGGCACCGTCCACGGCGATCTGCTTGATCTCTTCCTTAGATTTTTTGAAAACCTGCTCCCGCTGGGCCACACTGGTGGAGTTATAAAAATGGATGATGGCACGGGGGGCACCCTTGACGGCCTCAAAGGTCTTGCGGATGATATGATCCCGGCACTGGGTCAGTACCTGCAGGGTCACATCGGAAGGTACGCGGTTTTCCTCGATCAGCTTACGCAGGAATTCATATTCGGTCTCGCTGGCTGCCGGGAAACCCACCTCAATCTCCTTGAAGCCGATCTTCACCAGCATATCGTAAAATTCCAGCTTTTCTTCCAGACTCATGGGCACGATCAAACTCTGGTTGCCGTCCCGCAAGTCGACACTGCACCAAGCGGGTGCCTTTTCGATGTGGTCTTTCTGCGTCCACTGGAACACGTGGCCCGGCTCTACCGGCGGCGGATAATACCCTACTGCGTACTTCGTTGCGTCCATCATAACAAAATGCCTCCTTCAAGGTTTTGGGTGCCCTTGAAGGAGGCAAGAAAAAACCGTCCCTCAAAGGCGTTTGCCTTTGAGAGACGGGAGCAAATGCAAATTGCTGTACCCGCGGTACCACTCTCATTGCCGTTTCCTTCCTTGAAACGGCCGCTCTGTACGATCGGCCCGATAAAATAAAGGGCGAATCGCGCCTGTATGATAACGGTCAGGTTCCGTCCGCACCTACAGTCCAAAGACCATCAACGCGGCTGCTCCGGGGCCAGTGACGCAAAACCTGCCGCACCGCCTTGCACCTACCGGCGGCTCTCTGAAGCGGACTGGGAATTGCTTTCTCCCCATCACTGCATTTTTCAATACGATTACTTTACCAGATTGAAGCAGTGATGTCAACCGTCGTTTTGCACAATTTCATTTGTTCATTTTTGGTTGATGTGTTTGATATAATCCAAAAATGGCTCACTGCACACCGTATTGCAAATCGGCTGTTCCTTCCGCCAAAACCTCCAAAGTACGCGGGGCGTCCTCACTTTTCTGGTCATTTGCCAGCGTTTCGCTGATTCCTTCCTGTGCGGTGATCACCGCTTTCCATTGGTCGCGCGGCGCACTGAAATTGGCCGACACAGAACCGTGCAGAGCCTGTAAAGATACATCGGTCGTTTCGTAATCGGCGTTGTCTGCAATTTTATCCAGCCGGATATCCCCACTCCCCGTCTGAACGTTCAGCTTCGCCGTCTGCAAAACACCGGATCGAATCACACCATCAGCCGTGAAGGCATCGATCTGGTTGATCTGCAGATCCCCCAAATCAATGGTTCCGTTGGTACTGATCATTACTTCCACACTGTGAAAAGCCTGCGGTGGCAGTGTGATGGTTACCTGTGTGTCAGGGGCGGTGCTATTGCACACAAAGGTATATCCGTAGTCCACCGTCTGGTTATAGCTGATTTCTTCGCTTGCATCCGCATTGCACACCTGTACCGATGCTTCTTCCCCAGTTCGCAGTACAAGATTGCCACAGATCATGTTGATAAACAGTTTTCCTTTTCCGGGGGCATCCAGCGCACTGCTGTAAGTAAGCGCACCTTCGCTGCTTCCGTTGGCGTCAGTGGGGCGTGGTTTTTCTTGTGTCAAGGCAGTAGAAGGAACCGGCTCACTTGCCGCATATTCTACCGACGCAGTCGTCGAGGCACTGGAGCCGCCCAAGCCGGACACGTTCAGCAGCAGTACGCTGATCTGAACAACCAGTGCCAAAATCACTACCAACCAGAAAATCAGCCACAGGCGCGGCCCTTTGCGGTTCGGCGTTTTTCCATCATAGGAGGGCACGCCGCTTGTGGGGTATTGCTCCGGGTTCTCCAGCGCCGGCGGTTCTGGGCCTTCCGGCTGCGTCATCGGTTCCGGCGATTCTTTCCGCTGGGGTGGCGCAGCCGCTACCTGCGCCGCTCCCTCTGTCTCAACCGCCCCTTCTTCCTCCAAAATTTTGCGGGCAACTGTGGCGGGATCTCCCAACTCTTTTGCCGTCTTTTCCTCGTTCTCGTTGCCGGCAGCATCAAAGTATTCTTCGTAATAGTTCAGCGCATCCTGCCGCTCTTGGGGCGGCAATGCTGCCAGCAACTCCTCCAGTTGGGCCAGATAGGCATACTTCCTCATGACAGTTCCCCCTTAAACAATTTGTTGATCTGACTGGTGTACGCATCCCATTCCGACTGAAACTGTTCCAGCCGTCTGCGTCCGTCGGCTGTCACCTCATAGTAGCGGCGATTGCGGCCATTGTATGCTTCGTCCCGTACTGTCAGGCAACCGTCCTTTTGCAGGCGGCGTAGTACTGGATACAAGGTAGACTCCGAAAGGTCCAAGACTTGCCGGACCTCCTGTGTGATCTTGTAGCCGTAGGTTCCGTTCGGTTCCCGCGCTACAACGGCCAGCACAATGGCGTCCAGCAGCGCCGCTCCCGTATTGATTGCCATGCGCAGACCTCCTTTGCCTTTGCCGTAGGGGATTGCCCCATTCCTAAAAAGGGTGAATGATGTATCACGCTATATATTATATAGCATATAATATTATATTTTTCAATAGTCTAGTCGCATTTTGCCAAAAAAACAAAAAAAGAACCCCCCGCCCTGAGGGTTGGGCGGGGGTTCCAAAGAAAGGAGGAGAAGAACACATGAAAAATATGAGAATAACATTTTTGGGGCTTCGCAACCTTGGGGTGTTGCTTAGCTTGCAAGTAAATTGTAACCTTTTTGTCACCGAATGTCAAGAGGGAATTGTTAATATTTTGTAATTTCTGGAAAGTGACACTTTATTTTGTCCAAAAACGCCAGAAATGACAATTTATTTTGTCCAATTTAGCTCTGATGGTTTCCTTGATTTTGCAAAAAGGGATTTCAGGGCCGGAGACAAAGTTCCATAAGAAGCGCTTCCGGGTTCCCCTTCACCTAATTCCCCTGTTTTTTCTTCTGTTTTGTACCGCGCTTTCCGGGTTCCCGACCGTGTAAGTTCTCTCGTTTTGACCCGACTTGCAACGGCCGGCAGACCGCAACAGCTGCGGAATACAGCATTTCTGGTGCTGATTTCTATTCTTTTCTCCTATAAATCCTCTCCTGCAGCCGAGCTCCTTGGCAATCACCCATCTGCCCGCAACTGCAGAGATGCAAAAATACTCTCAGAAAGGTTCTCGATTCTCCTCCCCCCTACCTTTCTCAAATCAAATATACCCCCTTCTGAATTGGTCAGATACAGATTATCTCCTCCTTTGTGACATCATTTCTTCATGTTGCCCTGAATTCTTCCCAAATTCTCTATCCGGTTGCAACGTGGACAAAATAACTTGTCACTCTGGACAAAATAATTTGTAACTGGCCAATTTCTTAAAATGTTTACATCTGTACCAGCCTCGGCCGTTCTTCGCCCCATGCTCTCCCCTTTTCTTCGATTACATGTTCTTTTTACCCGTATAACGAAAGAAAAAAAGCTGTCCCAAAGCCACTGAAAAGGGTACAACAAAAACAGCCTTTCCCCGAACAAACGGGAAAAGGCTTGTCACTTTTCTGTTACCAGTTATGCAAAGGTGATGCTTGCTTCAAAAGCAGACTTTTCCTCTCGCAAACCGCAGAAATAATACTGTTTTTCCTCGGTCTGGGCACGCAGCAGCGTGAAGGCTTCCCCTCGCGGGATCTCTCGATGGTAGTAGATCTTCAGGTTCCGCACCTCGCCTTGCTCCCAAATTTCCCACGGCAGTGCGTCACAGAGAATGTCTGCATAACGAGTGTTGTTCATATGGCCGTTCATATCGCAGCGGGAATAAGTAGCCACACACTCCCCCATGGGCTGGCAATCCTCGGGATCCACCTTGGTCATCTTCATGGGCAATTCAAAAGGTACATCCGGCGCCCACTGGTCGTTAAACTGTTCTGGGTGTTTGCGCAAAATCAACCGCTTATCGGTATCGATCAGTACCCAGCGGCTGTCCAGTACCGCGACCTGTTTGCCCGCAGCGTCATAGAAGGTGGTGATGCGCTTATTGACCGCCCGCTTGCAACGCTCCGGTCGGGTAACGACCGTAAGAGTCTCGTCCACGCGGGGGGTACGGTCGATCTGCAGTGCCTGCTTTGCCAGCACATACGCCGTATGCGTAGCTGCATACAGCTCGTCGTTCAGACCCACCGCTTCCGCGTGGATGGTAGCGATCTGCTGTCCGTAGCGCAGCAGCGCGCCGGGTTTTACATTGCCGTGATGGTCCCCATCATGGCGATAGACGGTGTATTGTTGTGTATATGTCGTAAGTGGTTCCGACATAGCCATTCCTCCTTATTGGGAAAGCTGTAACTTTTGCCAATTCTTTGTATTATAGCACGTTGTCCCGGGAAATGCAAAAAAGAAACCGCAGACTCTTGCCTGCGGTTTCCTGTAAAAAATCAATAATCGTCGCGCACCTTTTTGCGCAGTTTTCGCCAAATGTTGAAGAAGGAGATCACCAACGCCAGCGCCAACAGCACCACGACCATCCAGCCGCTGCCGCCTTCCTCGTAGCTCTTCATCTCGCTCCACTGGGAATCCATTGCCGCATTGATCTCATCCGGCAAGGTGGTAAATACCTCCGCCTTGCTCATCACATCGTCACCGGGGTAAGCAATTTCGTTGTATTTTAGGTCGTCATCCAACTGTTCCCACACCGCGGTGATGGGCGTGGAATACCCGATATAATCGCAGTTGGCGAGGCCCACCGACGGTTCGCACATATAGTTGATGAACAACTCGGCGGCTTCCTTATTATTGGAATTGGCCGGGATGCACATGCTATCCACAAAAAAGTTTACACCCTCGCTGGGATGCACAAAGGCCAGATCGGGGTTTTCGTCGATCATCGTCAAGGCATCCCCCGCATAATAGGGTGCCATAGCAGCCTCGCCGCCCTCCATCTTGTCAAAGATCTCGTCCATGACATAGGCCTGTACTACACTTTTCTGGTTCTTCAACTCCTGCATGACAGTCTGAACTTCTTCCACCGAAGCGGGATTCAGCGAGTACCCCAGCTTCTTCGCCGCAATGGCATAGGCGTCCCGAGAGTTGTTGAACATCAGCACGTTGTTGGCATATTGCACATCCCACAGCGCCGACCAACTGGTGGGGGCTTCATCCACCAATGTGGTATTGTAAATCAGCCCCGTAGTACCCCACGTATAGGGCACACTATACGTATTTTCAGGGTCGAAGTCCCAACCGAGATATTCTTCCCCGATGCCGGCGAAATTGGGAATGTTGGCAAAATCCAACGGTGCCAACATCCCTTCGGCAGCCATCTTGCCCACCATATAGTCTGACGGGAAAATCACGTCGTAGGTGGCGCCGCCGGACTTCATCTTGGCATACAGGCTTTCGTTGGAGTCAAAGGTGGTGTAGTTGACCTTGATACCGGTCAGCTCTTCAAAGGCGGAGAGTACATCTACACTATCATCGGAGCCGTCCGAAATATACAGACCCCAGTTGTAGACATTCAGGGTGATGTTGTCGTCGGCAAAGCGGGTCCAGTCATAATCGGCCGAAACGGAGATATCTTCCGTGACCGAAATCTCGTCCCCTTCCGCCCAGACGGAAGGCGCAAAAGTCGCCGTCAACAGCACCGCTGCACCTGCCGCGGCAAACCGTTTGTATCGCTCTCTCATCAGTGCTCTCCCTCCTCCTGCATCGCCTTGCGGATGGCATTTTGATTCCGGCGGTAGGCGCGGGAATCCGCTGCGTTGGAAATCAAAATGATGGCGAGGATGACACAGAACATCACCGCCGACAGGGCATTGATCTCGGGGCTGACCTTTTTACGGGTCATGGAATAGATCGCAATGGGCAGCGTCTGCATAGTGCCCGAGTTGAAGTAAGAGATCATAAAGTCGTCGATTGAATAGGTCAGGCAGATCAGGAACGCCGACAGAATGGCCGGAGAGAGTTGGGGCAAAATGACCTTAAAGAAAGCCTGCCGGGGCGTACAGCCCAGATCCAGTGCAGCATTGTACAAGCTGGGATCCAGTTGCCGCAGTTTGGGTCCCACATTGAAGATGACATAGGGCACATTGAAAGTAATGTGGGCGATGATCAGCGTGGGCCAGCCGAACAGCCCCTCTTCCCCGCCCAGACCGAAATTCTGGGCCATGACAAAGAGCAGCATCAGCGAAACACCGGTGATGATTTCGGGGTTGACCACCGGAACATAACTAATGTTGTTGACCAAAAGCTGGGTACGGCGGCTCATAGAATTGATGCCGATGGTAGCCAGCGTACCAAGCACCGTAGCCAGAATGCTGGAGATCAGTGCCAGCACCAGACTGAGCCCCAATGCCGAGAGGATCATCTCGTTGTGGAAGAGGCTCCGGTACCAGTCCAGCGTAAAGCCGGTAAAATTGGAGCGGGACTTGCTCTCGTTAAAGCTGAAAGCAATCATCACCGCAATGGGCAGGTACATGAAGCAGAAAATCAGGATGATATAGGTGCGCTGTAAAAGCACCGATTGCTTTTTGTTCACCTTACATCCCCCCTTCCATTTCCGACTCGTCGAAGCTGGAGGTGAAGCTCATGCAGAGCAGCACAATGACCATCAGTACCAGACTCATGGCAGAGCCGAGGTTGAGGTTGTAGGAGTTGCCGAGGAACTGCAATTCGATCAAGTCGCCGATGAGCAGATTGGAACCGCCGCCCAACATGCGGCTGATGATAAAGGTGGACACCGACGGCACAAACACCTGCGTGATGCCGGTGGCGATGCCGGGGCCGGTCAGGGGCACCAGCACCCGCCAGAGAATCTGCCAGACGTTGCAGCCCAAATCCTGTGCGGCCTCAATGATGGAATCATCAATTTTGGTCATGGCCGTGTAAATGGGCAAAATCATAAACGGCAGATAGTTGTACACCATGCCCAGCACCACCGCGCCGGAGGTGTTGATCATCGTAAAGGGGCCAATACCGAACAACCCGAAAAATTTGTTGATCAGGCCATTTTTCTCCAGCAGCGTCATCCACGCATACGTACGCAGCAGAAAGTTCATCCACATGGGCAGCATGACCAGCATCAGCATGATATGCTGCTTGTTGGCCCGCAGCCGAGAGAGGAAATACCCCACCGGAAAGGCCAGAATCAGGCAGATGACGGTGGACACCACCGCCAAAATCAAGCTGCGGGCAAATACGCTGGAATACCGGCCAATCTGGGTCAGGTTGTCCAGCGTGAACTGGCCGTCGGCGGTGGTCATGGCATACCAGATCACAATGAAGAGCGGCACTACGATGAAGACCGCCATCCAGATCAGATAGGGTCCGGCCAGCCAGCGGGAGGTTTTGGATTTGAGCATCGCTTACACCTCCGTACGCGCCATGATATGGATCTCGTCGGGGCCGATGTTCATACCGATCAGTTCGCCGGGCTGGCTGGCTTGCGTAGAGTGGATGAGCCATTCGTAGCCTTCCACGTCCACGTGCATCTCGAAATGTACGCCCTTGAAGATAACTTCCCGGACCAGACCGGTCAGCATGCCCACAGAAGGCGGCACAATCTGTACGTCCTCGGACGGATGACCACCTGCACCGGCTCGTTGGGCTTAAAGCCCCGGTCCACACAGGTAAAGTCATGACCGCCGAAGTTTACAAGGAAGTCCTTGATCATAACGCCGTCCACAATGTTGGAATCCCCAATGAACCGCGCCACAAAGGCATTGCAGGGTTCGTTGTAAATATCCTGCGGAGAACCGATCTGCTGGATGTTGCCGCCAGACATGACCTCTACGGTATCCGACATGGTCAGGGCTTCTTCCTGATCGTGGGTGACGTAGACAAAGGTAATGTTCATCTCGCGCTGGAGGCGTTTGAGTTCCAACTGCATCTCCTTGCGGAGTTTGAGGTCCAGCGCGCCCAACGGCTCGTCCAGCAGCAATACGCGGGGCTGGTTGACCAGACTGCGGGCAATGGCTACCCGCTGCTGCTGACCGCCGGAAAGCTGATGGATGCTGCGGCGTTCAAACCCTTTGAGGCCGACAATCTCCAGCATTTCCAGCACTTTGGGACGGATCTCTTCTTCGGGCAGCTTTTTCAGCCGCAGGCCGAAGGCAACGTTCTCAAAGACGTTCAGATGCGGAAAAAGCGCGTACTTCTGGAACACCGTATTGACCGGCCGCTTATACGGCGGCAGATCCGCGATGTCCTTGCCATCAAAAAAGACATTGCCCGATTTTGGGGTGATAAACCCGGCAATCACGCGCAGGGTCGTGGTCTTGCCGCAGCCCGAAGGCCCCAGAAAGGTCACAAACTCCTTGTCGTGAATGTCGAGAGAAAGTCCGTCCAGAACCTTCTGCCCGTCAAAATCAACAACAATGTCTTTCAGTGATACGATGATATTTTCGTCCATACTACTGCATCCCCCTTTGCGGAATTTCCCGCTGTGGGTACGCAGTGACTGCGGCTGCGGCCGCTCGCGTTACCCTGCGGGTCAGCGTGCTTTATGCCGCCCCGCAAAGGTTTGTTACACGGTCTTTTCCCACCGGAAAAGCCGCTACAAGCAGCACGTACAACGCCAATGTGGCAGGGCAGATTGGATTTACCCCTAGATGCACACAGATTACATTATACGGCACGTGCAAGGTTTGTCAACAGCCATATTTTACATTGCCGTAAAGAATCTTTCATATTTCGGTAAAGCTATACATTATGCGGCTTTCTGCTCATTTTCTAGTTTTTCCCGCAGCGAATCGATGGACCCGCGGAAGAGTTCGTCCCAGCCTCCGGTCAATGCTTGTTCTGCCGACGCCTGCACTTCCTCCCACACGCCATCCCACGCCGAAAGCTGTCCGTTTAGCACAAGGCTGATGGTCCCATCATAACCAGCGCTCCTGCCGGCAATGCGCAATTCATATTTGCCTACCGGCAGCGTGACCGACATTGGCTCTTGACTGTCCAACGGCCACTGCACCACCAGTGTTCTGTCCTGCGCATTCACCACCAGCAGCTTGGCCTGCCCCTTTTGGCAAGTGAGTGTGGAAGTCACCTCGCACACCGTATCGTCCTTTTCCACCGTAAAGGTGCGCAGACTTTGTACGCCGGAAAGGCTGCCTGCATGCAGGGAGTAGGTACCGTCCGACTTCGCATTGCCGCCACACATGATCCCCATATAATGGTTTTCCTTGTCAGTCAGAAACGCCTCATCCTCGTACTTGCCGTCATACTGGCTGCAGCCGCACAGCAAAATTGCAGTGAACATTGCAACCAGCAGCATGAACCAGCTTTGTTTTTTCATATCCTATACTTCTCTCCTTGTATTATAGAGTAGTAGTTATTAGAGCCCCTCTCCAAGGGCTGTGCTA
>CAUWAX010000024.1:0-26720 GCA_963557315.1 uncultured Gemmiger sp.
GATTATATATCAAAATCCTTGAGAATAGGGTGTCAACTTTATTTATACACCATCACGCGTTGAACACCCTCAAAGCATTGCGCGGCGCACCCATCAGCATGGGCCGGGGTTAACACCCGTGGAGCTGCAGCCAGCAGCCGTCCGTTTTGTCTCCTTGACTTGAGGATAAATCTTTCGCTTTTCCATTTATGGATAAGTCAATTTTTTTCTTAGCAGCAGACAAACCCGAAACAGCGCGCTACAATAAAGGTGGAAGTTATGAATGACCATCTTGTTGTGTGCCGTTTCTGACTGAAAAGGAGGCTGCTGTGTCTAAAATTCAGAACGGTACCATGGAAAGCATTCAGGAGTGCAGAACCTATACGGTAACGGATATTGCCCGCATTTTGGGCGTCAGCTCCAATACCGCATATCGTCTGATTCCGGAGAAGCTTTTCAAAAGCGTACGAATTGGTAACGCCATACGAATTTCCAAGCGGTCGTTTGACCAATGGCTAGAGTCGCTTGATTTGTGACAGCAGAAAGGAAGATTCGTTATGGCATCCATCATCAAAAGAAAGAAAAACTATTCAATCGTATACACCTACGTGGACGAGAACGGTGAAACCAGACAAAAGTGGGAAACCCGCACCTCGTACCAGGAAGCATTGAAGCGCAAAGCTGAAATCGAGAATCAGAAATGTGCGCATTCTTTTCTTCCGCCCAGCGACCAGAACATCGCGGAGTTCCTGTCCGACTTCGTTTCTCTGTACGGGGAAAAGCGTTGGGGCGTGTCCATGTATGACAGCCAGAACTCACTGATTGCCAACTACATCAATCCCATCATCGGGGATATGAAGGTGCAGGACGTCACGACGCGCGTGGTGGACAAATATATCCAGACGTTGCAGAAAACCCGTGCTGTGAGCCGGAAGAATCATCCCGCCAAGACAGATTATGTCACCAACGCAACCATCGAGAAAGTTATCAAATTGCTGCGATGTGCGTTCAAGCAAGCTGTTCGGTGGGAGCTGATCCCCAAGAACCCCTTTGACAACGTGGTTCTGCCCAAGGTGGAATACAAGCGGCGCGATATCTGGACCGCTGATATGATCCGCAAGGCGTTGGATGAATGTACGGACAGCAAACTCTATGTGGCTATGAATCTGGCCTTTGCCTGTTCGCTTCGCATGGGCGAGATTCTGGGGCTGACCTGGAGCAACGTCCACATCTCGGATGAGGAAATTGCCGCCGACAATGCTTACGTCTACATTGACAAGGAACTGGCGCGGGCATCCAAGCGGGCCATTGAGATGCTGGGGCAAAAGGATATCTACCATATCTTTTCGCCTCTGTTTCCCAATACCAGCACCAGAATCATTCTGAAGAAGCCCAAGACCGATTCCAGCGTTCGTAAGGTGTGGCTGCCCAAGACACTGGCTTACATCCTGCGGGAGTGGAAATCCTCTCAGGATGAGCTGAAAGACCTGCTCCGCGACGAGTATCAGGACTATGACCTGGTAGTGGCCTTGGCCAACGGACGTCCCTGTGAGGACCGCGTGATTCTAAAATCATTTGAGAAGCTGCGGGAGAAAGCAGGGCTACCAAAAGTTGTGTTCCACTCGCTTCGTCATTTCAGAACCACCTACAAGCTGAAGCTGAACCACGGCGACCTGAAGGCCACCCAAGGCGATACCGGCCATGCCCAGATCGACATGATTACCAGCGTGTACGCTCACATTCTGGATGAGGACCGTAAGATCAACGCCCAAAAGTTCGAGACAACCTTCTATGCCAGCGCCAATCCTGACCTGCGTACGGTTCATCCGCCCAAGGAAGACAAAGCACCGACGACCACCACATTGGATTTGGAAGGGCTGGTGGAACAGCTCCGCAAGTCGCCTGAACTGGCCAACACACTGGCTGCATTGCTGGCTTCGGCCCCATCCGATAATTGAGTCTGGAAAATCGTATTAGCAAATCACCACTTTTTATTAGCAAGACCTCGAAAAAAGTTCGAAGTTAATTAGCAAACATACAGCAATAGACGCATAAACAACGAATTGCCGAATGCAGAAGAATGGATAACAAGAAAACGCCGCAAACCACGAAAATGCGGCTTGCGGCGTTGTTTTTTGGCACCCCCGGCGAGAATCGAACTCACAATTAACCCTTAGGAGGGGCTTGTTATATCCATTTAACTACGGAGGCATATAAAGCAATATTCAATTTTAAAGGGGCTCCTGGATTCGGCCGCTTCGATTTTTAGGAGGCGCGTGCTCTATCCATCTGAGCTACTGAGACTCATCATACACAGATTCAACTTTCTAAAGACTTCTCGTCCCGGCCGGCTCGAAAGCGATACCACTTAGAGCATTCTATCCACTCAAGCTGGTGCGACAGACGTACAAAATTGCCCCCCTATTTGACAAAAGGATTGCTTGCAATCCCCTCTTCGAAAATCGTTCTTTCATTTTGCTGCACAACAGCGAAATGATAGGGTATTTTCTCCTGCACAAAGATTCTCATGTCATGGAAAGTACTTTTCTTACTCGCACAAGGGAAGTCTACAGAACATATGGGGAACGCGATTATTATAACGGATTCACCTCTAAAATGCAAGCGACCCAAAAAGTGCAGCAAAAACCCTGCCTACCACAAGAAATTCGAGGCGCTTGCTGCACTCTTTCTCGTTCGCCCCACAAAAAAGGACGTTGTTTCAAGCCTTTTCTACTTTTTTTAAAAAAGTAGAAAAAAATTCAAAAAAGGGCTTGCATTTTGCTTTCTTGTTTGCTATAATAATCAAGCACTCGGCAGCCGGGCGCAAACAACTGAATAAGGGAGCTTTCCCGAGTGGCCAATGGGGACAGACTGTAAATCTGCTGCTTAATGCTTCGGTGGTTCGAATCCACCAGCTCCCACCACAAAAACCTTGTAGAACATGGTTCTATGAGGTTTTTTGTTTTTGTACCACGTTTTGCCCCCACTTTCAGTGGTTACTGATCATCCAGATACCGCCCTAACATTTGGGCTGCCTCATCAGTACTGCAACCGACAACACATCGTGGCACACATATCACCATTTCAGTAGGAAAAATAGCAGGACGGCATAGCTAAAATGCTACGTCGTCCTGCTTTCTCATCCTTTAACCTCTGGTTAATTTTGTCGCCCCCAATTAAAGTACGGCTCAATTGTTTCTTCGATGAAGAAAAGATATAATGGAAATGTAGTAAGGAGGGATACGCAATGAAGCTAAATGAGCAAATTCGCGAACACCGTAAAAAACTAGGCCTGACACAGGAACAGATTGCAGATTCCCTTGGCGTATCTACCCCCGCAGTCAATAAGTGGGAAAGCGGTTCGACATATCCGGATATTACGCTTTTACCCCCACTGGCCCGCCTGCTAAAGATTGATTTAAATACCCTATTCACCTTTCACGAAGATTTATCCCTAGAGGAAGTCAACCGGTTTTGCGGCGAAGTCGAACAAGAAATTATTTCTAATGGTTTTCAAGCGGGTTTTGCTGCGACAATCCAAAAGCTGCAAGAATATCCCAACTGTACCTTATTAAAATTTTCCTTGGCGCTGCTTTTGGAAGGACGCCTTCAAATTTCCCATCTGACACAAGAAGAACAGGAAAAATATATTTGTCAGCTCATCGATTGGTATGAGCAAATTGCCAACAGCCAAGACGAAGAAATTCGAGAGCCTGCAATCAGCCTTTTGGTAAACAAGTACCTTGCATGTGGAAAGACCGATAAAGCGCAGGAGTTGGTGGAACGACTGCCTGATAAGCGAGCAACAGATAAGCAGATATTAAAAATCAACGTGTTGTTGAAGCAGGGGAACTATCAAGAAGCCGCCATGATGACCGAACGCAAAATATATGGTGACATCGCCATCATGCAAAGCTACTTGATGAAATTGGTCGATATCGATCTGCTTCTGAACGAAATGGATACAGCCGCCTGGGTGGCAGATGTTTCGCAGAAGATGGCAACAGTTTTGGGGCTTTGGGAATATAACCGTTTTATTTGTTCCCTGCAAGTGGCGGTTGCTGCAAAAGATGTTCCACGATGCTTAGAACTTATTCAGAAAATGTTAGAGGCTGCCCAGACGCCTTTCAAAACGCCTGCCATATTCCGCCATCTCCCCAACGAACCAATGGCGGACGATCTTCAAGCAAAAGTGATGATGGTGTTGCTGCGTCAGTTTGAAACGGATAAGCAATATGAATTTTTGCATTCCAACTCCGATTTTCAAGCGCTGATGGCTAAATACAAGAAAATTCACTGCGGTTGATGGTAAAATCAAGCTGAATATCTGCGTAAAAGAGAACGTTCATTATACCCGTGTTTCTGCGGTAGGATACGAACGAGAAAAATCGCTTCGCTCAAGGACGACAATCTTTTTCTCCCTTTCTACCGAAGAAAAAGGAAGCCTCCCCTATCCCCTTCCTGATATTTACTCTGGCATTGCCATTTTCGATAAAAAAATCCCGCTATGGAACTTCCATAGCGGGATTTTTTAGGGAAGGTATGAGCTCAGGTTCAGAACCAAGCCGGGGTCACAGAAGGAACGTAACCGAACAGCTTGGGAATGAACAGGCTGATATCGGGAATGAATGTGATGAGCAACAGAGCGATGATCATGCACAGATAGAAAGGCAGCGTCGCCTTGACGACCTTTTCCATGGGGCGCTTGGCCACGGCAGAACCGATGAACAGAACTGCACCTACCGGCGGGGTCAACAGACCGATGCCGCAGTTGAGCACCACCATGATACCGAACTGGATGGGATCGAGGCCGATACCCGTGGCGATGGGCAGCAGAATGGGAGTGGCGATCAGGATGATGGGCGCCATATCCATGATGCAGCCCAGAACCAACAAGATCAAGTTGAGCAGCAACGCGATGAGGATGGGATTGCTGGTCAGGTTGGTAACGGCATTGGCAGCCAGATCAGGCACATGCAGGGTGGTCAGGCAGTAGCCGAAGGCGTTGGAGCAGGCAATAAGGATGAGCACGATGGACAAGGTGTTGACACACTCGCTCAGTTCGCGCCAAACGCCCTTCCAGTCCAGACCTTTGTACACAAAGACCGACACGATCAGGGAGTAGATAACGGCGATAGCTGCAGACTCGGTGGCGGTAAAGACACCGCCCACGACGCCGAACACCACGATGACGATGGCCGCCAAAGCCCAGATAGAAACACTGAGCTGTTTGAAGAAGACCTTCAGGCTGAATTTGTCGCCTTTGGGGTAGTTGCGGCGCACCGAAATGATGTAGGAACCGATCATCAAGCTCAAAGCCAGAACCGCGCCGGGCACATAACCGGCCAAGAACAGGCTGCCCACGCTGATGCCACCAGCGGTGGTTGCGTAGATGACCATGTTGTGGCTGGGGGGCACCAGCAGGCCTTCGCAGGAGGAAGTAATGGTAACAGCGGTGGAGAAGTCGGCGTCATAGCCCTGATCCACCATCATGGGGATCATGATGGAACCGATGGACGCGGTATCCGCAGAAGCGGAGCCGGAGATGCCGCCGAAGAAGTAGGAAGCCACGATGTTGACCATAGCCATGCCGCCGCGCATCCAGCCTACGCAGGCGTTTGCCAATGCGATAAGCTTTTCACTAATGCCGCCGGACCCCATGAGCACCCCCATGGTGATGAAGAAAGGCACGGCCATCAAACTGAAAGAAGAAATACCTTTGACCATCTGCTGGCACAGGGTGTTGAAGCTGAGGCCCTGAACGCCCAAGCAGAAAATGGTGGACAGCGCTACCGCATAGGCAATGGGGAAGCGCAAGAAGATCATCACAAAAAAGCTGCCGAGCAGCACGATGATGGCAAGAGTTTGAACATCCATATTATGCCTCGGCCTCCTTTACAAAGATGGACTTGATGTGGGTGTAGATAGCCTCGATCTCGAAGATGATCATGGCCACACCGGCCAGAGGCACAGGGAAGTACATCCAGAACCGGGACAGCCACGGCATGGAAACATAGAACCCACGACCACCCAGTGTGGAGCAATAGTTCCAACCCCAGACCAGCATGATGACGCCTAGGACAAGTACGGCCACGTCGGCCAGAATATCCAAAAACTTGACCACACCTTTGGGCAGGTAGTTGTCAAAAGCCGTCATACGGATGTGGGCGCCACGGCGAATGGCCAGAGCCGCAGAAAGCACCGCCATGTAGCTCATAAGCGTCAGAACCACTTCCTCGGACCAGGAGGGGTCCGCGATAAAGGGGATGTAACGGCCCAACACAGCGTACGAAGTGATCAGGATGTCCGCGATCAGCAAAATCTTGCACACGAACATAACCACCGCGTATACCACGTCATAGACCGGACGCACCTTGTCGAGCGTCTGGAAAATTTTCGGCATACAGATTCCTCCTCACAAAATATCCACAGGAAAGCGGGGCGTGGGTCTTAGTTCCCGACGCCCCGCTATACCTATTTACCTAAGTAATTCAGGAGTAGGCAAGACGCGCCAAATCAGCCGTTGGCAAAGTCTTTCAGCTGCTGGTACAGCTCCGCCTGAGAAGCGGTGTTCTCCTCGATGACCTTGGCGCAGGCGTCAGCCCAAGCCTGCTTGTCGGTGACTTCCACCACGTTGCAGCCTTCAGCCTTCAGCTCTTCCAGAACCTTGTTCTCTTCTTCTTCAGAGAGCTGGGCGTTGAATTCCTGAGCATACTTGCCGGCTTCCATGATGCAAGCCTGCTGGTTGGCAGTCAGCTTGTTCCAAGCGTTGTCGGTGATAACCACCTGCACGGCGCCCAAGGTATGACCGTCCAGAATCAGGTTGTTCGCCACTTCGGGGAAGGCATTGGACTTGTAGTTGGCGATGGGCTGCTCAGCACCATCCACAACGCCGGTCTGCAGAGCGCTGTACAGCTCGTTGAAGGAAACGACGGTGGGGTAAGCGCCCAGACCCTCGACCATGCCGTTCATGACGGGGTCGTTGGACACACGCAGCTTCATGCCCTTCAGATCCTCGATGCTCTCGACGGGATCCACGGTGAAGAAATGACGGAAGCCTTCCTCGCCGTAGAAGACGCCGCGGATGGGCAGGCCGATCTCCTGAGGCTCGTTCAAGAATTCCTGAGCCAGATCAGAGTTGGCGAAGTTCCACCAGTGCTCACGGCTCTCCCAAGTGAAGGGGATGGACAGCAGCATGGACTTGTTGCAGCCGTAGCTGGTCAGCGCGAAAGCGGAGATACGAGACATATCGATGGTGTCACCGCCGGCCAGAATGTTGTCCAGAACGTCATTCTCGGAGCCCAGCACGCCGGAAGCCTGAATGTCGATGGTGATGGAACCGCCGGACAGCTCTTCAACCTTCTCCTTGAAAGCGGTAGCGGTCTGACCCACGATGGTATCCAGAGGGTTGACCTCAGCGTAGACCAGCGTTACAGCGGGATCGTTGGCAGCAGCAGCGGTATCGCCCGCGGTCTCGGCGGTTTCGGTCGCAGCAGTAGAATCGGTGGATGCAGCAGCAGACTCACTGGTGGAGCTGGCGGAGCCACCGCAGGCAGCCAGACTCAGAGCCATGGCGCCTGCCAGCGTAACGGAAAGCAGTTTCTTCATGTTCAGTTCTCCTTCTCTTTTGCCTTGCGGCAATTTGGAACAGGTGCCTTACGCGCCCTGTCCACTTGACGGTTTCACTTTAACAAAAACTTCATAACCCTGCAAGAGGATTGAAAAAATGTACTGTTTTTTTAAAAGATTTGCAAATTCTTTTTGTACTTTTTATCCAACCACGCTACGCCGTTTTTGTACAAGATGTGAAAAAGCTGCCCATGTCTGTCACCACAAGTCCTGTTTATCGGTCTTTTGTTTCAAAAAGCATAAAAAAGCGGGCGGCTCGCCGCGCCACCCGCTTTATATGTACTGTAAAAAAGTCCTGTATCCAGTGAAGTCATTTTCCTTCCCGCTGTATTCTGGCGATTAATGCCTTTTGGTCGGTGTATTCCTGGTAAATGGGCTCTACCGCATCTCGAAAGCGCTGCCATTCTTCGTCGGTGAGGGTCGTCACCGTCACGCCGGCTTCCCGCATTTCCGCCTCGGATTCCGTTTCCGCTTGCTTCCACAGGTCCCGTTCCAGCAGAGCTGCTTCCCGGGCACAGTCCCGCACCAGCGCCGGATACTGGGGATCCAAAGCTGTTAGTTTTTCCATGGCTTCGGCACTGGCCAGCAGCAGTTCCGGAATACGGGTGTGGCCGTCCACCAGCATGTATTTGGCCACCTCAAAATGACCGGAATAATCATAGCTAGGCCAGTTGTTCTCGGCCCCGTCAATTTCACCCTTAGCCAGCGCACTGTATACATCGTCGTAGGACAAACGTACCGGCACTGCTCCCAACTGACGGATCAAATCTTCCATCAGGCCGGATTCCGCCACTCGGATACGCAGTCCTTGCAGGTCTTCCAAACCTTTGACCGGACGGTTGGTGTAAAAATGGCGCACACCCGCATCGAACCAAGCAAGCCCCGTAAGACCGATGCGGTCCTTTATCGAATCCAGAAACACTTCCCCAATGGCACCGTCCAGCACCCTCCACATGTGGTCGTCATCCTTATACAGGAAAGGAAGCTGCAGAACAAACACCTCGGGCACAAACTCGCCCAGCGACATGATGGAGATTCGAGAAAAATCAATGCCCCCGTACTCCATCTGTTCCACGATGCTGGTCTCGCTGCCCAATACGCCGTTGCTATACACCCGCACATTCACCCGGCCGTCAGTGCGTTCCGCTACCAGTTCCGCAAAGGCATAAGCAGCTTCGGTGGTGGGGTAACCTTCTGGCTGATTCTCCGCATAGCGCAGAATCAGTTCCGGCCCTGTGGCAGCATCGGCCCGGGGTTCCGGCACGGCGGCAGCCAGCGCTATTAGGCAGATCAGCACCGCCCCAGCCAGTGCCAGCCAACGAACACGCCGGGTCATGGGGCGATCTCCTTCTGGCGGCGGGCGGCTTCCCTACGATATTGAGTCGGGGTCAGACCGGTCTTTTTCTTGAAGGCCCGGGCAAAATAGCTAGCATCTTCGTAGCCTACCATGCCCGCCACTTCCGCCGTGGGACGCAAGGGGTCCGTCAGCAGTTCGCAGGCAGCCTGAATCCGCACTTCGGTCAGGTAGTCTAAAAAGCCCACATGGAGATACTTCTTAAACTGGGTAGACAGATACGCCGGACTGATATGCAGGATATCCCCCACGCTATCCAGAGATAGCTCGTACATGTAATTCTCTCGCAGGTACTTTTTCACCTGCGCCATCAGTTGCCCCATCTGGGTGTTGAGCAGCCCGTCATCCTCTTCCTCTGCGGTTTGTTCCACAGCCGCGGGGGCTAGCGCCGTGAGCTTGCGCTCTGCCTCGATCTGGGCCAGCGCCCGCCGGATGGCCGCCTCGGCCTCGTCGGGTACCACCGGCTTGAGGATGTACCCACAGGCCCCCAGACGCATCGCTTCATAGGCATACTGGAACAGCCCGTAGGCCGTCACAAATACCACCTTACACCCCGGCAGTTGGGCCAGCACCGTGCGGGCGGCTTCCAACCCATTGACACCAGGCATTTCGATATCCATAAGGATCAGGTCTGTTCCCCACAGCAAAGCAGTATCTACGGCTTTGCGGCCGTTATCGGCCGTATGGATCTCCACCTCATGCTCGAAGCGGCGGGCCACTAGGTCGGTCAGAACCTCCCGTTCCATGGCCTCGTCGTCGGCGATCAAGATCTTATACATCGTCGTGTTCCTCCCCCGGTTCGATCAACGGTAAAAACAGCACAGCCCGCGTGCCTTTGTCCGGTGCGGCGTGCAGGTCCAGACGCCCCGGCGGGTCCAGCAGCCGCAGCCGAGCGGCCACATTGCTCAACCCGATATGCTGGCCCGATTCCGGCACCTCCCGCAGGCTGAGCCGCACTTCCTGCAGGTGGGTACGGTCCATTCCCACACCGTCGTCCTGCACAGCGATATACAGCAACCGATGTTTAGGCAGACGGCGGATGGTGATACGCACAGTGCCGCCTGTTTCCTGTGGAATGATGCCGTGCTTGAAGGCATTTTCCACCAGCGGCTGCACAATAAAGGAAGGCACCATGGTCTCGGTCAGGTCGATGTCATCGGCCATATGCCAGATCAGGCGCACGCGTTCCCCAAACCGCACATGATAAATGGCGTAAAATTCATCGATGATACGCACCTCACGAGAGAGTGGCACCAACAGGTCGTTGCTGGCCAGACTGTAACGCAGAAGCTGGGACAACGCCGTGATAAGCGTACGAGTGCGGGGAGCCTTTTCCTCGTCGGAAACCCGCAGGATGACCCCCAATGTGTTGAACAGGAAATGCGGATCGATCTGGCTGCGCAGATGCTGCAATCGGGCACGTTCCACGGTATTTTGCAGTTCCAAAGCCTCCGTTTCTCGGCGATGGAGCTGGCGTTCGATCTCATTTTTCTCCCGCAGGGTATTCACCTGACGGGCCATGGAATGCTTCATGCGGTTGAAGGCTCTGGCCAACTGACCGATTTCATCCCCCTGTTGGACCTCCACATCAGGGGTATCGAAAGCCCCCTGCCCGATGGCTCGGGACGCCACAATCATCTGCTGCACGGGTCCCATAAGGCGCCATACGGTGTGCACTACCAGTGCACCCAGCGCCACACATAACAGGCTAGTAACCGCCTGCACAGTCTTGAGCCGCTCGTTCAAGGCGGAAAGCCGGGTGTAGGTACTCTGCCCCTCGCTAATCGCGGTCTGGAGCAGTTCGGAGGTATACTGCTCCAGATAGCCCCCACAGACCGTTATTTCACTGTAATAGAGGGCCGCCGCACCTGTGGCGTCCCCTGTGGTCAGCAAGGTTTGCATCTGTTCCATCAAGGCGTCGTAGTTGCCGTAGGTGGTACGCACGGCCTGAGCCAGCAAATACTGCTCCTTCCCCACCTCGTTCAGCGCACTGTCAATATGTCTTAACCACGCATCAGCGGTGGTTGTCCCCATTTGAAGGGTCTGAGCCAATGCATTAAGATCTCCGTTTTCCCAACGGAAATTTTCCAGCGCGGTAAGCTGGCTTTCGATACCGCTGGAAAACTGGCTGATAGAATGGAAATTGCCGGTCTGACGGTCCAGTTGGTCCAAAATCACATTGGACTGGTAGTGGTTGATATACAACTGCACCAAAAGCGCCGCAAAAAAGGCAGCAAAAAACAGGACGATGCGCCCTTTCAGGGTCATATGCCGCTGAAACCAGTGCATAGGCTGCCTCCCTTTCCCTTGCTATTTCTTCAAAATATTGTACAACGCCTCGGCAAAAACCGCAAGCCCGACCAAAAAAGTTGTATTATTCGACTTGCAGGGGCCCCCGCGGCATGGTATCATAAGGGCAAATCATACACCCACGGAGGTAGCCTGTTATGTCCGGCAAAGCCAGTTCCCTATCCATACCCGTGCAGATCGACACAGGTATTTTCCAAGATTTTGCGGTGTTCGACGTGCTGCAGCGGCAAAAGCGCTGGCAGCGTCCGTTACTGTTTACGGTGATCATGCTGGCCTTTGCGGTGGTCTGTTTTGTTCAAGTTGGCCGTCGAGAAGGTGCCGCCTTACTGGGCGGTGTGCTGACGGTGGTGGCCGTGGGGTTGCCGGTGGTGTATTTCGGGATGTTTTTCCACTCGGTGCGGCAGCAGGCAAAGCGGATGGGGCTGACCACTCTCAAAGACGCCTACCGTGTAGAGCTGGAGGAAACGGGTGTACGGATGCTTCCCGCCGGGCAGCAGGACAAAGCCACTCAGGCCATCAGCCATACTTGGGATCAGGTGTATGGTGTCTGGCGCACCCCGGGAGCCATTTATTTGTATGTAACAGCGCAGCAGGCCTATCTGCTGCCCGAAGCCCAGATCCCCAGTGGGGCGGACCGGGCTTGGGAGTTATTGGGCAACTGTCTGCCCGCAGAGAAACTGCACACAGTTCGCAGATAAGGGAGGCAATGTACTATGGACAAGCAACACAAAAATCAGCAGTGGGTTCCCCACGCCGAAACCCTACCAGAGCCCGCCGGGGCTGGGGTGGTACGGCGGGTCCTGGCCTACGGCCCCGAATTGATGTGTGTAGAGAACACTTTTGAGAAGGATGCTGTGGGTGCGTTGCACAGCCATCCCCATACCCAGATCACCTATGTGGTATCGGGGCGTTTCCGGTTTACCATCGGGGAAGAAACCCGAGAGGTTGGCCCCGGTGATACCTTGCTGAAGCAGGACGGCGTGCGCCACGGCTGCACTTGTCTGGAAGCAGGCGTTCTATTGGATATCTTCACCCCCATGCGAGAGGATTTCGTCTGACCGCATCCGATGCAAATGCATCCTTACCTTCACACAAAAACAAGGCGTGTTGCAGAATCGACATTTGCAACACGCCTTGTTTTTGCTATCCATATTTTCCCCTGCGAATGCACTATACGATAAAGGATATGGTTATGGTAGGTTCCCTTAAAGATAAGACATCAATGATGTCATTGGCCGTCACAAAAGCCAGATGAAGAAGCTCATCAACCGTTGTACTATTGAAAGTTTCATCGGCTAACCAGCTTGCATAACTGGATTCAGAAACCTTATAGACCAGCCAATTTCGAAAGAAAAACCTGCCATGATCCGCCAATACGGTATCAACCGTTTTCCATCTGTCGCTTTCGTCACAACTGCGGAAAGACACGATTTGTTCTTTATAAGTAATTGTCACCTCCGTTTTCCTTCCCAGAAAAACGAGTGTAAGCCCGTCCCTATTTTGAACCAGATTCTTCAATTCGTAGTCATCGGCCACTAATTCCTTGTTGCACCACTTTTCCCATGTTTCCAATTCACTCATCCTCCGTACGAATTTCCAGAACGTTCATTTATTTGGGTATCATCCTCCAGTAATACTCTACACACCTATTCTTGATAATTTCAAGTGGCAATTCACCCAAAGTACCGGAGCTATACTTGGTCAGTTCTTACACAACGCTCCTAACCTTTATGGAGTTTACCCACGGTTGCCGGGAAAATCAAACCACAGATATTGCTCTTTGAATCGTCTCCCCTTCTGAGAAAGCATGGCGGATTCGGTTTCTGTACCAAAACACAACAGATCGCCGCAGATTTTGCCTTTCCAGAGCGGTCTCACCCAAACGGGGCGTCATGAACCGGTTTTGTTTCTATCAAAAATTCCCGCCGGAATCCGGCGGGAATTTTCATGCGGAGGCATCCTCCTCTTTCGAGGACAGCGATTCCGCCAAAACGAGGACATCGCCTACTTTTACGATCGTCCGTCCGGTGGGGATCATCGTCTCCACACCACGTTTCACCAAGATCACTAAGCGGCCCGACGGCACCGGAAGCTCTGCCAACGACTTATTGGCCCAACGGTCCCCTCGTTCCACGTGAATTTCATGCAGCGAGATATGCTCTCGATCCTCAAAAGCACGGGCTGCCAGTACCAACAAATCCCCTGCTTGCAGTTCGGTATCTCCATCCGGAACGATGGTCGTTTTGCCACGAACGATCATCGTCACCAACAGTTCTGACGGCAATGCCGCCCGCCGCAAAGTATGACCGCACCAAGGATGTTGACTTCCCAAGTGGATCTTAATAAACTCCACATCGCTTTCAGCCTGATAATCATTGAAAGTTTTCTCCACATCTTCGTTTTGGTCAATCATGGAAAAATACTTTGCCGCTTTGGGAAGCAGCGTTCCTTGTATTGCGATGGATAACAACACAATGCAAAACACAAGGTTAAACAAGTTGTTATGCGTCTGTACACCGCTGAGCACCGCAGAAATGGCAAACACAATGGAGGCTGCCCCTCGCAGTCCCGCCCAAGATACGATGCCTATCTGCCTCCACCTTGCCCGGAAAGGCAGCAGCAAGGCGGTCACCACCACAGGGCGCGCCACCAAGGTAAGAAAAAGCATAATGCACAATGCAGGCAGCAAGACCACAGGCAGCTCTGCCGGCGTGACCAGTAAGCCCAACAGGAAAAACAAAATCACCTGCGACACATCGGTAAGTACATCAAAAAAATGCACAAGATACCGCTTTTGCGAAAGTTGGGCGTTGCCCAAAAGAATCCCGCACAGATACACGCTGAGATACCCATTTCCGCCCAACACAGATGGGAAGGCGTAGGCCAGCAGCATCACCGCAAACAGCAACACTGTTCGGTTTTGCTGGGACTCCAAAAAATTTTGCCGCAGCAGCCAAATGGCCCCCTTGCCCACCACGATACCACACAGGATTCCCAAGGAGATCTGCTGGAAAAGTACCTGCGGAATGGACACCTGTTCCCCGGCCATAAGCGACAGCGTCACGGTGGTCAGCATGTAGGACATCGGGTCATTGGAACCGGACTCCACTTCCAGCAACGAGTCGGTATGGTATTTGAGGGCCAACTTATTGGTGCGCAGAATGTTGAACACCGAAGCTGCATCGGTGGAGGAAATGACCGAACCGATGAGCACACTTTCTAGCCATGGCAGCCCCAAAGCCAAGTGGGCAAATAGCGCAACCGCCCCAGCCGTCCCGGCCACCCCCACCGTAGAAAGCACGACTGATTGTAGCAGTACCGGTTTTGCCGCTTGCAGGTTCGTACCGAATCCACCGTAAAACATGATGAAAATCAAGCTGACGGAACAGATGAGATTCACTGCGGCATAGTCGTTAAAGACGATTCGAAAAAGCCCGTTTTCGCCAAAGCACATTCCCAGCGCAATAAAAATCAGCAAGGACGGCACCGGGATTTTTTCCAGAACTCGATTCATCAAAATGCAAATCAAAATTACCGCACCGGCCAACAAAATTGCTTCATTCACAAGCGACACCTCCTTTTGGAAATAAAAAAACCGCGCTGCGATATCAACATGGTATCGCAGCGCGATATAAACTTAATGCGGCTAACAGGACTTGAACCTGCACGTCGTGGACACTGGACCCTAAAACCAGCGCGTCTGCCAATTCCGCCATAGCCGCATAACAAAGATTAGTGTAACAACTTTGGCGGGGTTTGTCAATGGTCCATTATTGTGGGATTACGCCGGATTCATCTGTTTCCACCGGGTCGGCATACACCGCATAGCGACGGTCGGTGTGCGTTAAAATGCCAAAGGGATAACAGGTATACAAAATGCAGCTTGGTTCCTCAGCCCCCCAGCGCACTTTATCGGTATCGGTTTCATAGATAACCTGTGTTTCGGTGATCTCGTACACAAAGTCGCCCCAGTCCGTCTGGAGGTGAATCTTCGCACCGACCTCTGCTGAGCCTAGATCTGCAAAATAGCTGCCGGTATGTGCCCCGATAAAAACCGTGCCGTTTTCCCCGGGAAGCACACAACCATCCGTTACATGGCAGCCTGCCCCCACATCAAACTGTGCGTTGCTATCGCCCCAGTACAAATCACAATTGATCTCGGTTCCCTCTACCCAGAGAGTTCCCAGCTTGTCACCGTACTGTACGGTATCATGGATTGCCGCAGCGTCCTCGATCTGTTGCTGTCGCAGAGCTGCAGCCTCTTCAGCAAGGCGCTGCGCTTCTTCCCGTTGAGCAGCTTCACTGGCAGCACGGGCCGCTTCCGCTTGCTGCGCAGCCTGCGCTGCGGCCGCTTGGGCAGCCGCAGCAGCTTTTTGTTGTGCCGTTCGGTTGGCATGCCATACCACCGCTCCCGCCACACAGAAGCTGACCAGCATCGCAGCGCCACAACCGATTAGACAAACACGCACTTTGGGTGAGCGGAATTTCTGCTTCTCCATACGATTATTCAGTCAAAGAGGCCCGGTAAGCCGCGGGACCACTTTCATACAAGTCCCCGCCGTGAGGATCCAGCAACACCGTCAGCGGAAAATCCTTCACTACCAGACGGCGAACCGCCTCGCATCCCAAATCCGGCCATGCAATCACTTCGCAGCTTTGCACGCTGCGGGCCATGAGCGCTCCGGCACCACCGATAGCCGCCAGATACACTGCGCCATTTTTAACCACCGATTCTTTCACAGCGGTGCTGCGTTTGCCTTTTCCGATCATGCAGGCAAGGCCCAGATCCAACAGACGCGGCGTATAGGCGTCCATCCGTCCGGAAGTGGTAGGACCAGCCGCCCCAATGGCACAGCCCGGACGTTCCGGTGTGGGGCCGACATAATAGATCGCTGCTCCTTCGATAGGAAAGGGCAGCTCTTTCCCCGCATCCAGCAGTTCCATCATGCGGGCATGTGCCGCATCACGAGCGGTATATACCACCCCGGACAGCAGCACCGTATCCCCCGCATGCAGCGGTGCCAAATCAGATTTTTGGAGCGGGGTCTGCAAAACATACTGCATCAGCGGCCTCCCTGTTCCCGCGCGCGACGGCGCAGTTCCTTATACTCTTCATGATGTCGGTTGACAAATTCCAGCTCTTTGGCGGTAATTCCCATACCGTCCCGGTCTGCTTCCAGCGGAATGTCGATCCGGCTGCGGCGAGCGCGGGGCGCTTCCCCCACGCCTTCCAAAGAGATGTCAATTTTGCTGTTGGCCATGCTTACACCTCCCGGCTAGCACGGCGAGTCACATGGCAACTCATGTTAACGGCCACCGGCAGGCAGGCCACGTGAGTGGGGCGCTGCTCGATGGAAACGCCCAGACAGGTGGTGGCGCCACCAAAACCTTGCGGGCCAAACCCGGTGTCATTGATGGCTTGCAGCAGTTCCTGTTCCAGCGCCGCATAATACGGGTCGGGGTTGGGCTGGTCCAACGGCCGCAAAAGCGCCTTTTTGGCCAGCGCCGCACAGTGGTCAAAACTACCGCCAATACCGATTCCCAGCACAATGGGCGGGCAGGGATTCGCGCCTGCCTGCCGCACCGTGTCCAGCACAAAATCTTTGATACCCTGCACCCCATCAGCCGGTTTGAGCATCGCCAAACGGCTCATATTCTCACTGCCGGCACCTTTGGGGGCTACCGTGATCTTACAGCCGGTACCCGGTACCAGATGTACTGTGAGAAATGCGGGCGTGTTATCTCCTGTATTGACTCTCTGCAAAGGGTCTGCAGTAATGGATTTGCGCAGGTAGGCTTTTTCATACCCGCGGCGTACCCCTTCATCCACAGCAGCTTGCAGATCGCCTTCGATATGCACGTCCTGCCCTACTTCCAAAAAGACACAGGCCATGCCGGTATCCTGACAAATCGGCAATTCTTGCTGGGCCGCCACGCAAAGATTTTGCTGCAAAAGCCCCAGCGTCTGTTTTGCCAAGGGCCACGGTTCCGTGGCTTCTGCACGATCCAGCGCCGCTTTTACATCCACCGGCAGGCTGGTGTTGGCCTCGATGCACAGAGCCTCCACCGCATCCCGAATGGTGTCGGCGTTTACTTCCCGAATGTTTTTCATACCCGCGCCACGCCGCTTTCTCGTGCTGCCTGCGCCACCGCCGCCGCGACCGCTTCCGGCACCCGCGGATCAAAGGCTTTGGGCAGGATGTTTTCCTCGTTGAGTTCTTCGTCAGGGATCAAACCGGCAATGGCTTTGGCTGCCGCCATCTTCATGGCCGGGTTAATATCCCGGGCACGTACCGACAGGGCCCCTTTGAAAATGCCGGGGAAAGCTAACACATTGTTTACCTGATTGGGGAAATCCGAACGGCCGGTACCGATGACACGAATGCCCGCCGCTTTGGCAGCATCCGGCATAATTTCCGGCGTGGGATTGGCCATGGCAAAGACGATGGCATCCGGGGCCATCGTGGCCGCCAGTTCCGGCGTCAACGCTCCGGCGATGGAAGTACCGATAAAGATATCCGCACCACGGATGGCCTCTGCCAGACCACCGCTCAACTTTTCAGGGTTGGTTTCCTCTGCCAGCTTGGCCTTATGTCCTGCCAGCCCCTGCGGACGTCCCGGCACCAAAATACCGTGTTCATCCACTGCGATGATGTGTTTTGCACCCGCCACCTGCAGCATATGGATGATGGCTGTGCCGGCAGCGCCGGGGCCATTCTGTACGATGCGTACATCTTCGATTCGTTTGCCCACAACTTTCAGCGCGTTGAGCACGCCGGCCAGCACGATGATGGCTGTACCATGCTGATCGTCGTGGAAAACCGGGATGTCCAGATCCCGCTCCAGCTCTGCCTCGATTTCGAAGCATTCAGGGCTGCGGATATCCTCCAAATTGATGCCGCCAAAAGTGGGAGCAATGGCTTTCACCGCTGCAATGACTTCCTCTTTGGTCTTGGCATTCAGGCAAATCGGGAACGCATCCACACCGCCAAATTCCTTGAAGAGCACACACTTGCCTTCCATGACCGGCATACCGGCTTCGGGACCGATATTGCCCAGCCCCAGCACAGCCGTACCGTTGGTGACTACCGCCACCGTGCGGCCTTTGAGGGTGTAGGTGTAGACAGCATCCGGGTCTGCCACAATTTTGCGGCAGGGTTCCGCCACGCCCGGCGTATAAGCAGTGGAAAGGGCATCCTTATCTTTGCAGGGGACCAGACTTTGTACCGTCAGTTTACCGGGCCCCTTGGCATGCAGTTCGAGAGCAGCTTGATTGTAGTCCATACGTTTTCCTCTTTCTTTTTAGTTTTGTGTGTGCGTGCAAGGCGCATAATCGGGTTCCAATTTGATAACACAGAAATGGTCGGGCCACTTCTGCTGCACTGCATTGCGCAGTGCTGTAACCAGTTTGGCGCCGCGGCGCTGTTTATCAGTCAGATATTCTGCGGGCACCGCGCAGTCAAAAATCACATTGGTGTGGGACGGGCCCGGTACGATGCGCAAGTCATGCAGGTTTGCTTTCGGTTCCAAGGCGGCAACTTTCGTTTGTAAAAACGCTCGGATTTCATCTACATGCGCGTTCCCGGTGACAATCGGGTCGTAGTGGATCGTGGCGATCATCCCATCCTGTACCAGCAGGTCCTTCTCGATGGTGTCGATCACATCATGGCTTTGCATCACGTCCCCCTTCGCGTCCATCTCGATGTGGAAGCTGACCAACCGGTTGCCGGGGCCATAATCGTGAATCATCAAATCGTGGACTCCCAACACACCGGGGTAACTCAACGCCTTCTGCTCGATGTGTTCCACCAGCTCCGGGTCCGGTGCCGCGCCAAGAATCGGATCGATAGTGTCCCGCACCAACTGAACACCACTGTAAAGGATGAAGGCTGCCACCCCCAACCCCATGATACCGTCCAACCGGTCAAACCCCGTCACAAAGGTCAGCACCGATGCCACCAAAACCGTGGTCGTGGTAATCACGTCGTTGCGCGCATCTGCTGCCGTCGCCATCAAGGTTTCGGATTGAATGGTGCGGCCGATTTTTTTATTCAGTACACTCATCCACAGTTTGACGAGGATAGAAGCGATCAGCACCACCACCGTCAGCCAGCCAAATTGCACTTCGGTGGGATGCAGGACTTTGCCGAAACTTTCTTTCAGAAGTTCCACGCCGATGACCAGAATCATCACAGAAACCGCCAAGCCCGCCAGATACTCGTACCGAGCATGGCCGTAGGGATGTTCGGAGTCCGCCGGGCGAGAGCCCAGCTTAAACCCCACCAAGCTCACAATGTTAGAGCTTGCATCGGACAGGTTATTCATACCATCCGCCGTAATCGATACGCTGCCTGCCAGCGTACCCACAGCGGTCTTCCCCACAAAAAGCAACAGGTTGCAAACAACGCTGACAACACAGGCCAAATTTCCGTAGGCGGTACGCACCGCACGGTCCGCCGTATTTTTATAATTTTTGATAAATGTGTGAATCAGCAGATCTACCAACCCGTTCGCCCCCTTTCACAAAACGGCGGACTCCAAAAGTCCGCCGTTGCATAAATTCTTTACTGTATTTTCTTAGTCCCGCACAATGCAGGCGTCACGCTCGGGGCCGACCGAGATATACTTAATCTTGCAGCCAACCAGCTCTTCCAGACGCTTGACGTAGTTCTGTGCTTCCACAGGCAGATCCTCGAACTTGCGCACAGCGGTAATGTCGCAGTGCCAGCCGGGCATCTTCTCCACCACGGGCTGGGCGTCATCCAGCGTCTTGCCCATGGGGAAACGGGTGGTCAACGTGCCATCCGACAGACGGTACTGGGTAACGATGGGCACTTCCTCCATGTAGTCCAGCACGTCCAGCAAGGTCAACGCCAGCTCATCGCAGCCCTGACACTGGACACCATACCGGCTGGCCACCGCATCGAAGGGACCCACACGGCGAGGACGTCCGGTAGCCGCGCCGTACTCATGGCCATGCTCCCGCAAAACATCCTTTTCTTCCTCGGTCATCGCCAATTCGGTGGTGAAGGGACCTTCGCCCACACAGGAAGAATAGGCTTTCATGATACCGATGGAGAGGTTCAGCTTATGGCCCGGGATGCCCGCACCAATGGGCGCGTACGCACCGATGGTGTTGGAAGAAGAGGTGTAGGGGTAGATACCGAAGTCGATATCACGCAGCGCACCGAGCTGGGCTTCAAACATGATTTTCTTGCCGGCTTCGTCCGCTTCGGCCAGATACTGACCCACATCACAGATATACGGGGCGAAGATCTTGGCATAGCGCTCACACCAAGCCCACATTTCGTCCAGACTCACGGGCTTCTGGCCGTAGATCTTCTCCATGGTCAGATTCTTGGATTCCACGATGGTGGCAAGGCGTTTCTTAACACCCTCGTCCATGTGGCACAAATCCCCCATGCGCAGCGTCTTTTTCATATACTTGTCGCCGTAGGTGTAGGCAATGCCGCGCTTGGTGGAACCAAACTGGGCACCGGTCTTGGAGAGGCGCTCCTCTTCCAGACCATCCTGCGCAACATGGAACGGCATGGTGATGGTGGCACGGTCGGAAATTTTCAGGTTGGCCGGGGTGATGGCAATGCCCTTCTCGGTCAAAGAAGCGATTTCCTTTTCGAGGTGTTCGGGATCAATGACCATACCGCCGCCCATGACACAGACGACCTCGGGACGCAGAATGCCGGAAGGAATCAAGTTCAGGATGAACTTTCCCCGCTCATTCTTGACGGTGTGGCCGGCGTTGTCGCCGCCTTGATAACGTGCGACGATGTCGTAGTCCTGACTGAGCAGGTCCACCATACGGCCCTTGCCCTCGTCGCCCCAGTTGATACCGGTGATTGCAGTAAGCATAGTTTCTACCTCTTTTGCAGTTTCATTCGGCATTTCAGCCTTTTCCGGAATCCCCGGGATCCGCTGCCATTGGGTATTATACCATACCCCAGAAGGAATTTCCATACCCGTTTTACGCGGGATTTATATTTTCTCACTTTTCCTGCATGGTTTTCCTCTTGATTTTACCGCGGCAAGCCCTTACAATAGAAAATAATTCTTGAATCATTTGGTGCAGGCCCAACGCCCTGCCAAAAAAGGAGCGGAAAAGTATGAGTCAGAATTACTCCATCAATACCCTGTGCGTACAGGGTGGTTATCATCCCGGCAACGGTGAACCGCGTCAGGTTCCCATTGTCCAGAGCACCACTTTTAAGTACGACAGCTCTGACGAGATGGGCAAATTGTTTGATCTGGAAGCCAGCGGCTACTTCTATTCCCGGCTGCAGAATCCCACCTGCGATACCGTTGCCGCCAAAATCACCGAGCTGGAAGGCGGCACCGCCGGTATGCTGACCAGCTCCGGACAGGCAGCGAACTTCTTTGCCCTGTTCAATTTGTGCAATGCGGGAGACCACATCGTCTCTTCCAGCTCCATCTACGGCGGCACCTTCAACCTGATCGCCGTCACTATGGCCAAGATGGGCATCACCGCCACCTTCGTTTCCCCCGACTGCACCGAAGAGGAATTGGATGCGGCGTTCACCCCCAACACCAAGGTTGTCTTTGGCGAAACTATCGCCAACCCCGCCCTGACCGTTCTGGATATTGAAAAGTTTGCCGCCGCAGCTCACCGCCACGGCGTGCCCCTAATTGTGGACAACACCTTTGCCACCCCTGTAAACTGCCGTCCGCTGGCATGGGGCGCCGACATCGTGACCCATTCCACCACCAAATACATGGACGGCCACGGCGGCTGCGTAGGCGGCGCCATTGTGGACGGCGGCAAGTTTGACTGGATGGCCCATGCCGACAAGTTCCCCGGCCTGACCACCCCCGACGAGAGCTACCATGGCATCACTTACGCCGAGCGGTTCGGCAAGGAAGGCGCCTTCATCACCAAGGCCACGGCCCAGCTGATGCGTGACCTCGGCTGTGTTCAAAGCCCCATAAGCGCCTATATGCTCAATCTGGGTCTGGAAAGCCTGCATGTGCGGATGGCTCGCCATTGCGAAAACGGACAGGCAGTGGCCGAGTTCTTGGCCTCTCATCCCAAAATCGCTTATGTCAACTATTGCGGCCTGCCGGGTGACAAATACCATGCGCTGGCCCAGAAGTATCTGCCCAACGGTTCTTGCGGTGTGGTCAGCTTCGGCGTGAAGGGCGGTCGTGAAGCGGCCGCCAACTTCATGGCTCATCTGAAAGTGGCCGCCATCGAGACCCATGTAGCCGATGCCCGTACCTGCTGCCTGCATCCTGCCAGCAGCACCCACCGCCAGATGAACGACGAGCAGTTGATCGCTGCCGGTGTACAGCCCGATCTGGTCCGCATGAGCTGCGGTCTGGAGGACAAGCGCGATCTGATTGCCGATATTGAGCAGGCGTTGGCGCAGATCTGAGCGTCCGCCCAAAAAGGAAGTCTGAACAGGGAGTCCATCTATGCCGCTGATCATTCCCAAAGAGTTACCCGCCTATGACGCACTTTCCCATGAAAACGTCTTTGTCATGCACCGGGAACGTGCGCAGAGTCAAAATATTCGGCCGCTGCGCATCCTGATTCTCAACCTGATGCCCACCAAGATCGTCACCGAAACCCAGCTAGCACGGCTTTTGGCCAACAGCCCGCTGCAGGTACAGATCACCTTACTGAAAACCGCTACCCATGACCCCTCCCATACGTCGCCGGAACACATGAAAGCGTTCTATAAGACTTTTGCGGAGATTAAACATGAACGGTTTGACGGCATGATCATTACCGGTGCCCCCCTCGAGGATCTTGACTATCCCGAGGTGGATTATTGGGACGAACTGTGCGAGATCATGGACTATACCAAGGAAAACGTCTACTCCACCATCCATCTGTGTTGGGGTGCGCTGGCCGGTTTGTACTACCACTTCGGTATTCCGAAAGTCCATCTGCCGCAAAAGATGTTCGGCGTGTTCGAGCATCGGGTGACCCGCCCTTCCAATCCGCTGGTACGCGGCTTTGACGAGGTTTTCTATGCGCCGCACAGCCGGTGGGCCGGATTGGACCGGGCAGCCATTGACGCCTGCCACGATCTGCGCATTCTGGCAGAGAGCGACGTAGCTGGACCGATGCTGCTCTCGACCGATTCAGGCCGCCAGATCTTTGTCATCGGGCATCCCGAATACGACAAATATACGCTGGATGCCGAATGCAAACGGGACGTGGCAGCCGGCAAGCCCATCAACATTCCCTGCAACTACTACCCCCATGATGACCCCAGCCGCGACCCGCTGTTCCGCTGGCGCGCCCACGGGTATCTTTTATACACCAACTGGCTCAACTACTATGTCTACCAAGACACCCCCTATGATTTGAGCCAGCTGGAAGCCTTGAAGAAATAAGGAGTTTCGGCATGGCCAAAATCAGCGCCTGCATTGTGGCGTACTGCGATTATGAGGAAGTCTGCGCTGCCGTGCGCAGCATTCTGCACCATACCCCCACCCCCGCTTTCACCTTGTATGTGGTGGATAACGGCAGCCCCGACGGCTGCGGGCAAAAGCTGGCCGCTACCGATTTTGGCGATGCTCGGGTAACGGTGTTGCCGCTGCCCGAAAACCTTGGGTTCGGCAAAGGACACAACGCCGTACTGGACAAGCTGGACAGCGACGTACATTTCATCCTGAATCCCGATATTCTGTTGACTGAGGATATTCTGGAGCCCATGGCCGACTGGCTGTTGGCAACGCCCGGTGCCGCCATGGTGACCCCCCAACTTCATTACCCTGACGGACGCTTGCAGCATCTGCCCCGCCGAAAACCCACCCCATGGCTGCTGTTGGCCCGCCAGTTGGCCCCCAAGCTGGGCGGTATTTTCCGCAAAGCAGACGACCACTACACTATGCAGGATGAAGATTTGAGTCAGCCGCGGCCCATTGAGTTTTGTACCGGCAGCTTTATGGCGGTACGCACCAATGTGCTGAAAAAGATCGGCGGCTTTGACCCCGCCTACTTTATGTATGTAGAGGATGCCGACCTGACCCAAAAGGTTTTGCAGGAAGGGTCCGTCTGGCTGGCCCCTCAATTTTCCGCTGTACACGCTTGGCATCGTGCCCCCATGCGGGATGCAGGCAAGTTCAAAATGCAGCTTGTCAGCATGGGGCGTTACTTCCAAAAATGGGGCTGCGGAAAAGGCCGCGTTTGAGGTCTTGACAAACTTTGTCTGAATATGATACAGTAACCTTATCAAGCTGCTGACCGACGGATTTGTGGACATAACCACAGGGAAGGCAGCCGTAGAAAAAGCCGACCGTCTGGGCTGCATGCGCTGTGTTGGAGCAGTGTATGCAGCCCTTTGTTGTTATCAAACAGGAGGAATTGCGTATGTTGAGCGATATCGAAATTGCACAGGCTGCCGAAATGAAGCCCATCACCGAGATTGCCGCCAAGTTGGGCTTGCAGGGCCAGAGCGTCATCCCCTACGGTCACTACAAAGCTAAGATTGATCACAAGCTGGCCAAGGGCGACGGTCCCGAGGGCAAGCTGATCCTTGTCACAGCCATCAGCCCCACCCCGGCCGGTGAGGGCAAGACCACCACCAGCGTGGGATTGGCCGACGCGATGAACGCCTTGGGCAAAAAGACCATGCTCTGCCTGCGTGAGCCTTCTCTGGGCCCTGTCTTCGGCATCAAAGGCGGCGCAGCCGGCGGCGGGTATGCACAGGTGGTTCCCATGGAGGATATCAACCTGCACTTCACCGGTGACATCCACGCCATCGGCACCGCCAACAACCTGCTGGCTGCCATGATCGACAACTCCATCCAGCAAGGCAACCCGCTGAACATCGATCCCCGCCGCATCACTTGGAAGCGCTGCATGGACATGAACGACCGCCAGCTGCGTTTTATCGTGGACGGCTTGGGCGGCAAGGTCAACGGCACCCCGCGGGAGGATGGTTTTGACATCACGGTAGCCAGTGAAGTCATGGCCATCTTCTGTCTGGCACAGGATCTGGAAGATCTGAAAACGCGGCTGTCCCGCATCGTCTGTGCCTATACCTATGACGGCAAACCGGTGACCGCCGGACAGATCGGCGCTGCTGGCGCTATGGCTGCGTTGCTGAAAGATGCACTGGATCCCAATCTGGTCCAGACGCTGGAACACAACCCCGCCATCATCCACGGCGGCCCCTTTGCCAACATCGCCCACGGCTGCAACAGCGTCATTGCCACCAAGCTGAGCCTGAAACTGGCCGACTACGTAGTGACTGAGGCTGGTTTCGGCGCCGATCTGGGTGCGGAAAAATTCCTCGACATCAAGTGCCGGTACGCTGGGCTCCACCCCGTGGCAGTGGTTTTGGTAGCCACCGTCCGCGCGCTAAAATCCCACGGCGGCGTAGCCAAAACGGAGCTGAGCAAGCCCAACGTTGAGGCTGTTAAAGCTGGTTCTGTGAATTTGGCACGGCATATCGAAAATATGCGCAATTTTGGTCTGCCGGTTTGTGTGGCCATCAACGCCTTCCCCACCGATACCAAAGAAGAGATGGACGCCATCTATGCGGTCTGCGAACAGGCCGGTGTGCCCTGCGCCCTCTCGGAAGTCTTTGCCAAAGGCGGCGAAGGCGGCAAGGCGTTGGCGGAAACCGTATTGTCGATTCTGGACGACAACGCTCAGGTCCGCTACACCTACGAACTGAACGCCTCCCTGCCCGAAAAGATCGAAGCAGTTGCCAAAAAGGTTTACCGCGCAGGCGGTGTTTCTTACAGTGCTGCCGCCCAAAAGACATTGGACGAACTGGCTGCCATGGGCTACGGGAATCTTCCCGTCTGCATTGCCAAGACCCAGTATTCTTTCAGTGACAACGCCAAACTCATCGCAGCGCCGGAAGGCTTCACCTTGAATGTACGAGAAGTTCGGCTGTCCGCCGGTGCCGGTTTCGTGGTGGTAGTCTGCGGCAGCATCATGACGATGCCCGGCTTACCCAAGCATCCGGCTGCCATGGACATCGACGTGGATGTACACGGCAAAATCACCGGTTTGTTCTAATTTCCATTCGTATCATCACATAAAAAACAGCGCTTCTCCGAAAAAGCGGAGAAGCGCTGTTTTGGTTATAGGCCTTCTCAAAAAGTCCCTGCGTGCCTACCGTTTTGGTCTACGCCCCCTTTTTTAATGTAGCGTATCTGTCTCTTCCCTGTCTCCTCGGAGTCACCCGCTCAAGAGAAAGGGAACTTGCCTCCCCTCTCTACCTCTGCATCCGTTTTCTAAAACTCGATCCTGAGGAATTTCCCCAGACTAAACAGAAACACCGTCACAACCAGCCGCAAAAAAAAATGTCGGGAGCACCTCTTTACCCACAGGTTCTTCCTCTAAAAGGAAATGTCCTGCATTCCCTTTTACTCCGCGGGTCGTTCCCTAAACATAACCCCACGTTGAACGTGGGGTTTGCAAAACGGCCCCATAGGGGCCACAATA
>CAUWAX010000025.1:0-26324 GCA_963557315.1 uncultured Gemmiger sp.
TGCGCACTAGCCTTGTGAACGGCAATGCAATGGTTGTCGCTACCTCCGGCGGCGGTAAATCCATGTTTGTTAAGCTGGAAATTTTGATGCTGTATCTGCGGTTTACTAAGGCTAGATTCTATGTCGTAGATCCCGAAAATGAGTACGCGCCCCTCGTGCAGGAATTGGGTGGCGAGGTTGTGAATATCTCGGTGGACAGCGCTACGCACTTTAATCCGCTGGACTTCAAATATGATAAGTCAACGAAAATACCTCCCCATGTTGCTAAGGCAGAATTTGTGTTGAGCCTGTGTGAGCAGATAATGGGCAAGGAGCATATTCTGGCCGGTGATAAAAGTCTGATTGACGATGCCCTTGAAAACATCTACAAACCCTTGATGGAATCCCACTATACCGCGCCATGCCCGACTATCAAGGACTTGTGGATGGCACTGAACAATCAGCGCGACAAACGGTCAAAGGAAATCGCGCTTGCATTGCGGATTTTCGCCACCGGCAGTATGCAAGCGTTCGCCCAGCCCACCAACGTGAACATGAGCAACCGCCTGATCTGCTTCAATATCCAAAGTTTGGGAGAGCAGTTAAAACCTGTTGCCATGCTCTCTATGCTGGAGTACATCAACACCGCCGTTATGAGCAACGAACGCAACGACCCCAAGGCCGCCACATGGGTATACTTTGATGAAATCTATCTGCTGCTGCGCGATTCTTTGAGCACCAATTTCCTGTACACAAGTTGGAAGCGATTCAGAAAGTACAACGCCTACGCCACCGGCATCACGCAAAATGTGCAGGACTGCCTTACCAACGACACCGCCTATGCCATGCTGGCAAACTCTGAATTTGTGGTCATGCTGCGCCAAACCAAGGACATTGACAGCGTAGTAGAACTGTACGGCCTGTCCGAGCCGCAGCGAAAATACTTGCTTCTGGCCCAGCCCGGTGAGGGCATCATCAAGATGGGCAACAGCCTTATTCCATTCAACAACCCACAGCCCAAGGATACTAAGACATATAAGTTGCTTACTACAAAGCCCGGTGAAATTGAGTGAATCCTATGAGTGAAAATGAAATCCGCGTGCTGTATGTGCAGCCCGGTAAATACCCGGAGGAACGCACAATTCCCAACACATACGAAGCACGACAGAAACTTGTAGGCGAAGATCTAACCGTTTGCCATCCGTGGCGGGATAACGCTTGCATTATCAGCAATGACGCCGCGCAGGACCTTGATTTGCCGCCAAACCGTCTTTATGGGTATGATGGCTGCATTGCCGGGTCTTTCATTGTTTGTGGGGATAGTGATGACGGCCTTATCAGTCTGACCGATGAACAGATGGCCTATTATGAAAAGCTCTACCACCACCCAATCGCCTTTCTCCCTATGGTACACAGCTTCCTGCCGATGAAATGTACCCCCGAACAGTATGAGCAGTTCCAGCGTGACGGCAACAAACTGAAAGTCAAGCCCATCGACCACGGAGAACGATAACACCATGATTCTGCACAAACAAAAAGCGGGGTGCCGATCGCCGTAGAAATCAAGAAGCACAATTTTATATAAAATAGGCGGATACCACCATGACCGACCCCAAATTTATGTCCCCTCCCCAACGTAGGGCATACTTAACCCACCTTAACCGCTGCAAGGTGATGGACAGCTACCACCGCGCACTGATTTACATCTTGACAGCAGTACCCGCATTTCGGAATAACATTGACGCTTGTTTCAATTTTGAAAAGGACGAAATCAAGCCGGAATCGCTGGCCGCAGGATGGCAGACCAGCGGCACAACCAAGTTGACACGGTTTGCCTATAATCTTTGGAATGGATACGATGACAAATCCTGTACACCGTATGACCTGTTCGACTGCTCCTTTGCGCCGTATATGTACGAAGCCGTAAAACTGCGCTACCCGGAATACACGCGCCAGTTGGATGATGTGGTAATTGACGATGCCCGGAATTAAAGCAAAGCGCAAGCAGCTTGTGCGCAAAACGCTTATGCGGGCCAAGGCGCAGAGCCAACGCACCGCCGAGCAGCGGCAGGAATCACCCGAAGAATACGCACAAACCGAGGTGCAGCAGGGCATTTCCGATGTGGTTGCCCGTACAGGCAACACCGCCAAAAGCACCGCCCGCATGAGCTACCGCAAGTTTCGTGCAATGCAGGAGAAGCGGAAAAATCTCACCTTGCAGGGCAGCGCCCAATCTGCATCAAAGCTGACTGAAAAAGAGAAAGTCACTGTTCCCACGCAGACCGAGCGCAGGGAAATGTTCAAAAAGCAGCGTTTCCGGCAAAAGGCCATCGCAGCCAAAACACCAGCGCCGCAAGCCCCTGTGCCGTCATCGGCCACACCGGCACCGCCGCCTTACCAAGCTCAAATGCAGCAGCACTTAAAGCGGCAGCACCTGACCCGCGAGGCTGTGCGCCGCTATCTGCAAAAGCAGACGGCTGCCACAGCGGCGGGCAATACCGCTCCCATCGTCACCCACGCACCCAAGCTGCCCACAATCAGCAATAAACAAGCCACGGTTGAAGCAATCAGCCGTGGCGTTCATTATATCGCAGCCAAAATCAAAGCCCTACTCTCCCAAACCGTGCGGCACGCCGCGCAATCGCTGCTGGCCCTGCTGGGCGCGGGCAGCGTGGTGTTGGTGCTGGCGATGGTCATTGGCGCAGCCGCAGCAGTAATCGGCTCACCCATGGGCATCCTGTTTGCGGACGAATCCAACGACCCCAACAGCATCCCTATTGCCGCAATCGTAGCCAACACCAACGCCGACTTCGGCGCGTCCATCAATAACATCGTATCCGCCCACCCGGAGTGCAGCGAAACCACCATCACCTACGACTATGAGGACGGTCACACATGGGCAAGCTACTGGCCGGAGGTGCTGGCCATCTTTGCGATAGATACCAACCTCAACTCTGATAGCAACGTTGTCGTTATCAATGCCGCCCAAATGCAGCGCATCCAAGACACCTTTTGGGCTATGCACGAGATCACCTACGAGGTCGAAGAAGTAGACACCACTCCCGAACCCACCGAGGACGCCCCCGACCCGGAGCAGCAGACCGACTATATTTTGCACATCACCGTCAGCAGCAAAACTGTGGATGAACTGGCCGAGTTGTACAATTTCACCCAAGACCAAAACGATATATTGCACGAACTTCTCTCCGATGAAATGCGCCCTACGCTGCTTGCCCTCTGCGGCGGCATCGGCATCATCGAGGATGGCGAGTTATGCTGGCCGCTGCCCGGCCACACCTATATTTCCTGCAATTTTGGTGACGACGACGCTTACGGTAATTCCGGGCATCGCGGTACGGACATTCCCGCGCCGGAGGGGACGCCGATTCTCGCCGCCCACAGCGGCACGGTCATTATCTCCGGCTGGAACAACAGCTACGGCAACCAAGTTTTGCTGGACAACGGCGCGGGCCTGTCCACGCGGTACGCCCACATGACGCAAACTGCCGTTACCGCAGGGGAAGCGGTAACGGCAGGACAGGTTATAGGGTATGTAGGCAATACCGGCGACAGCACGGGTTTCCACCTGCATTTTGAGGTTATGCAGAATGGTGTGCGCGTGAATCCTATGGATATGGTTTCCGTGCGCTGATATAGGCCGGTACCCATTTTGTTTACTTTCGATTGGCTTTGAAAGCTGCAGCAGGGGCTTTTTCCCCTGTGCTGCACGGACGCTAGTGCCGTTGTGCCTATAAAACAACACCAGCCGTCACGGGGGCGTGACGGCTGGTGCTGTTATACTTTAGGTGGGTGGTGTTTAATTAACGCTGACGGTAAAGGTTACCGTGTCGGTGTATTCGCCGGAATACTTAATATCGTCACCGGTAAGTTTAAAGGTAAGCTCTGTACTGCCTGAGTCTGAGCCAGACTTGACTGCTAGAACGGTAGCACCACTATCAACAACAGTTAGTGCTGCCAGATATTGTTTTCCAAATCACGCAGACGCGCTTTGTAATCGTTAATAAGCGCCTGCGTGTTTCCTGTATCCGGAAAGCTGACAATATAGCCGTCCTCGGATTCATGAAAGCCGACAAGGCCCGCAAGCCCTGCCATCTCCGCAACCTTGACCAAGGTGTGGTAATCATACTCGCTGTTGTTTATGTGTAAAATCATGGGGTTCTCCTAACTGCTGTCATTTGTTGCGGTTTGGTTCTGCAAACTGGAAGTTGGTTATTTTATTTTATTCTTTCTTTTTTGCCATCGTTCAAACTCATCTTCAGTCATAATATCAGAAAATGCCTCATATGAATTCAATACTCCGTTCTTTTTTTGTACGAAATAAGTGATTCCTATAGCGACACCAACGATAGCAAAGAGAACAGCAACAATTATCAGCATTGTAAAAAGTCCCTCAGCAACACCACTGACAATACTCTCTACAATACCTCTCGACAAACAAGTGAACAGTAGGTTGATTCCCAAGCAAATCAAAGCTGTTCTGTTTAACTTTTGCCCAGTTAAATCTGTTTGCCATAAAATAGAAAGCACCAGAAAAAAAGAGAGTATAATCCATATAAATATCACAAGAGACAAATTACGTACACCAACAGGAAGACCGGAAGATCTGATCATGATGTCTAGAACTGGATTATCTGAAATCTTCATTCCATAATTGATTCCACCAAATATACAAAAATATAAATAACCAACTATATACAAGGTTGAAAATACTATCAATCGTTTCTTATTCTTTACTTTCAAATTTTATTCCTCCCAAAATTCCGATTTATCTCACTGCCCATCTGCCCGGTAAACCACATCAAAATACTCGCAGACGCACTTCATGCTTTCGTCAAAGTTCCTGCCGATTTCCTCACACGCTGCAGCAAACGCCTTGCGGTGGGCTTTCTTCCACGCGGCAAGGGTGCCGTCCCCCTCGGCGGCGGCACAGTCTGCCGTCACATCTTCAAACGGGACAACCTCCACCTTTGTGGTGCGGGTAATGCAACGCGGCTGCATATCGCTGTCCAGCACGACCGTGTAATCACCCGTGCGCGGCAGCAGCTGCATCTGGGCTTCAAACAGGCTGAACAACCCTGTGTTGGCGCGTTTTTTGCCGCAAAGAATGTTGTCCAGAATTTCATCGGTGCCGTTGCTGTCGTAAAAACAGACATTGTAGGCAGAAATTGTCAGCCCCGAATCCTTTACAAATTTCTCGATTTGATCCATAGCTTTCCTCAAAGCAAATCATCAAAGCCCAACTGCCCGTCGCAGCTTGTGCGCTGCAGCAGCGGCGGGCGGCTGCAAAGCAGTTCCAGCGCCGCACCAACGTCCACCAACCACGGGCGCACCTGCTCGTGGGAGAGCAACAACGGCATACGGTCGTGGATGGGCGCTACCGAATCGTTGGGCGCGGTGGTCAGAATGATAAAGCAGTTCACACCACTTATATTATCATAAATGCCCGCCAAGTAAATCGGCTGTCCCGGCATTTGAAAAAAATATTTGTGCTTGGCGGCGTCCCATTCATAAAAGCCGGTGGCAGGGATCACGCAGCGCTGGAAGGCAATACTGCGGCGAAACATCGGCTTTTCCGTCACGGTTTCGGCGCGGGCATTGATGATTTGCTGCCTGCCGCGAAAACCGGGCAGCCCCCATTGCTGGAACTCGCCCACGATTTTCTCCCCGCGTGAAACCAGCACCGGTGCCACCTGCGAGGGGCAAATATCTCCTGCCATTGGGAAATTGAGTTCATTTCCCTCGCTGCGGCGCTGTGCATCGCGCACGATCTGGCGAATCTCTTTATACTCATCAGCAGAAAACTGATACCGTCCACACATACGCGACGCTCCTTCCTTATCCTACTACAATACCGGCGATTCTGAACTCGTCCTCCTCCCGCACAGGGATGGGGGCATATTTTTTATTCAGGGAAATCAGCGCAATGCCGTTTTCGTCCTTGCGCAGCTTTTTGCAATAGCCTTGGTCGTTCAGGGTGCATAGCACAATATCGCCGTTGTTGGCATCTTGTGAAGCCTTGACCCAAACGGTCTGCCCGTTCACAAAGCGCGGCTCCATACTGTCACCGGCGATGCGGACACCGAACTCCGCCTTGGTGGGTACGGATTCGTCCACTTCGGTCATCTCTTGGGTGTCATCATCCAGCCACTGACCGGTACCGGCAGAGGCAGGCTGTAAATAGACCGGCAGCAACCGCAGTTTCGGTTCCGGCTTCTCGGTAAATTCTGCCGTGTGCAGCAGCATGGAACGGTATTCCCCCAGACGCTGCTGCCCCGCCTGATTCAGCTTGGGTTCGGCATCCAGATACAAAGCTGCTATATCTTCAAACCCCAAAGCCTTTGCCAACGCCACACCCACGGTAACGCGGGGTTCGCGCTCGCCGGCCTCCCACGACATCAAGGAACGTGTGGTCACGGCCTTCTCGGATTCCGGCAGGAACTGCTGCATTTTCTGCACGACCATCTCGCGGGTCATTTTCTGCGCCTCACGCGCGGCACGAATACGCTTATTCCAGTTGCTCACGGTATATCACCTCATCTATATTGTACCGCTTTTGGTATGTAAAGTCAAGTGTACCATTACACGGATTTTCTTTTATATCCATGTAAAATGCATTTGGAAGAGAAACATTGTGGTGTTACAATAGGCGTATAGGAGGTGGGAACAATATGGGACAGCGGCATATACTGCATTGCGATTGCAACTGCTTTTACGCAAGCGTTGAAATGCAGGAACACCCGGAACTGCGCGGGAAAAGCATTGCCGTATGCGGCGACCCGGAGGCACGGCACGGCATTGTACTTACCGCCAGTTACCCCGCCAAGCGGATGGGCGTGAAAACAGGGATGCCAATATGGGAAGCCAAGCAGCACTGTCGTGACTTAATTATTGTACCCGCCAGCTATGGAAAATACCAGAAGTACAGCGGCTATGTGCGAGAAGTTTTTAATGATTATACAGATCAAGTTGAATCCTTTGGGCTTGACGAAGCATGGCTGGATATAACCGGCAGCGTAGGGTTGTTCGGAAGCCCCGTCAAGATCGCAAAGGAAATCAGTGTGCGTATAAAGCGTGAATTGGGTATCACCGTTTCCATTGGTGTTTCTTTCAACAAAATCACCGCGAAACTCGGCAGCGATTATAAAAAGCCCGATGCCATAACGGTCATCGAGCCTGATACTTATAAACAGATTGTCTACCCGCTGCCGGTGGGTGACCTTTTGTACGTGGGCAACGCCACACAGCGCAAGCTCGGCAGTTACGGCATCCGCACCATCGGTCAGCTTGCGGAAACGAACCCTGAAGTCCTCAAGGGCTGGTTTGGCGTGATGGGCTATACACTCTCGGCATTTGCGCGCGGATTGGACCAAACGCCGGTCGCCAAGCAGGATGCACATTCTGCCATTAAGAGTGTGGGCAACAGCGCCACCACGCCGCGCGATTTGACCACAGATGAAGATGTGTGGCTGATGTTGGTGCTGCTCTCCGAAAGCGTTGCCATGCGTATGCGCGACCTCGGCAGCAAGTGCAATGTGGTGGAGATTTATGTGCGGGACAATGAACTGTCCGGCTTTACGCGCCGCCGAAAGCTGGACAACCCCACCAATGTAAGTATTGAAATTGCCCGCATCGCCTTTGATTTGTTCAAGCGCAATTATTCGTGGCCGAAGCCCCTGCGCGGCATCGGTGTGCGTGGTGCCGACCTGTGCCCCGCAGACTGCGCAGTGCAATTAGGACTTTTTTCCAACGAGGAAAAGCGCGAGAAGCTGGAGCACATCGATAAAGCCGTGGACACCCTGCGCCAGCGTTACGGTTACCGCAGTGTACAACGGGCGGTCGTGTACACAGACCCCGTTTTGGGCGGCATCAACGCCTACGACGACCACAACATCCATCCGGTCGGGTATTTTCATACGGCATAGGAGGCATCGTAAATGATTCAACGAGAAAAGCGCTATGTGGAAGTCGATGTGCGCTTCAGCACCGAGGGACGATTGCGACCTCTGCAGATTATTTTCGATAAAGGGCAGGTCTACAAAATCGACAAGATCAAGGACATCTGCCGCCGTGCCGCCGATGTGGGCGGTGTTGGCGACCGCTATACCTGTATGATTCAAGGCAAAGAGCGCGAGTTATGGTTTGAAGAAGGGCGATGGTTTGTGGCGGCGAAGGTGATCAACGAAAAAACACATTAAGAAAATCATGCTGCCAGCCATCAGCCTGCTATCGCAGTTCTTCCAGATAATAAATGTAATCCAGCGATTTCAGTGCTTCTATAATCTCATGGTGCGTTTTATACTTCTTCAGTTCGCTGCTGCAAATTGTAACGGTAATCGTATATACGCTTAGTCCGGAGCCCACATAGGCGGGGTTCGATTCAATATCATCAATTCGCAGCCCTAAGCGGCGGCTGACTGTAACAAAGTCGCGCAGATACTCGATGTTTTTAAGCTCTAAATGGATTTCAAAGTGGTTGGAACGGTTCTTCAGATACACCTCAATGGTGGGAAACACCGACAGGATACACAGAAGGAATGCAAACACAATCAGTGTTACCGTGTAAAGCCCTGCACCTATTGTAAAGCCCAAGGCGGCGCAAGACCACAGCGCCGCAGAGGTAGTAAGCCCTTTGATTTGACCGCGTGAGCTAAAAAGAATTGATTTTCCGCTGATGGAAGCCGCTGAAATCATGGTGGCCGCAGACAAAATCGGTATGCTGATTGCCTGAGTCTGCATCAGGTATATGTCAAGTATCATGCAGATGGTAGATGAAAACGAAATCAGCACAAAGGTTCTAAGTCCGGCAGAATGTCGCTTGCTGGATCGTTCACAGCCTATAACGGAGGTCAGGAAAACGGCAAGGGCGATTCTCAGGCAGATGGAAAGCACGTTAATTTCCTGTGACCAACTGCCAAGGTGCTGCGCAATGGGGTCTGACATTTGAAGTGACATCAAAGTGTCCATATGTCTGCTTTCCTCCTTGTGTTTTGATACGATATTTGGGGGTAGCCTGTCAAGGCGTAATGTTCGTAAGCGGCCTCGTCATACGCCTGTTCATCCTCTAAAAAAGGATCGTTGTGCGCAGGCAATTCTTTTTGAATTGCCTGTATCTGGCGAATCAGGCGTTCGACCTCGTTTTCTGGTTCATGCTCGTCGCATTTGACCGTTTCAGTCACGATGTCATCCAACCTGTTGGAATACGACCCCGACAGGTACAGCGACAATTTTGCGCAAGCAGGTCCGATTAGTTCGTACAAGACGCTGGAAGCAAGGATAATTGTTTCCAGCGCATCGCCCATTGCACCGCCCAAGGTGCGGGCTCCCATCGCGGCCAGTCCAATGGCAACGCCCGCCTGTGGAATTAAAGCCAGCCCAAGGTTGTTGCGAACTTTTTTGTTCTTTCCGGCAAGCAGGCACCCCAAGAAGGCGCCGCTGTATTTGCCGAGTATTCTTGTGACAAAGTAGACCACACCGACAGCCAGCAAAGAGGTCGACCCGATATGATCGGAGGAGCTGAAAATAGCACCCAAATCAAAGTTGAGACCAGACCGCACAAAGAACAGCAAGAGCAGCGGAGGGCTGAAGTAATTCAGCTGCTTAAAAAGCCTTTCGTCGTCGGAGGTATTGATGTAAATCATCGACATGGACATACAGCCCAGTAGCGACGAAACGCCCATCAGCGCACAAATTCCGCAGAATGCAAAGAGCAGCGCAATAGATACGATTAGGCGATTGTCGGTGGATCGCTTGTGAAGAAGAAACTTCAAAATCAAACCAAATACGCCGCCCAGCGCAAACGCGAACAGGTTCATTATTATCGGACGCAGCACATTTTGCGCCTGAAAATTGCCGGTCATGGAGGCCAAGGCGATGGAAATGGCGATGCTGTACGCGACAAGCCCCACCACATCGTCCAGTGCGACCACCTGCAGAAGGGTGTCTACAAAATCGCCCTTTGCGTGCGTCTGGCGAATCGTCATCATGGTAGACGCAGGTGCTGTGGCTGATGCCAGCGCGGCAAGAACGACGGAAAATACCATATCAAGACCAAGCACATAATGAGTAGCGATAAACACCGCAATGGATGCCAAGCACGCCTCAAGGAACGTAATAAGTAGCACCTTAACGCCGCTTTTTTTCAGTGTAGAAAAACGGAAAAACTCGCCCGTGCTGAATGCAATGAACGCCAAGGCGATGTCTGCAATGAAATCCATCCTCTCGATAAGACCTACCGGGATCAGGTTTAAGCAGTACGGGCCCATCAAAATGCCGGCAACAATGTAGGCCGTGACATTGGGGAGTTTCAGGCGTTTGGTAATTCTTGTCATGGCAAACCCGCCAAATAACATTAAAGAAATCGATATAATCACTATCGAAACCGAGGATGTAATATTCAATTTTTCAATCAGGGGCGTGGTCACTGTCTCGCATTCCTTTCTTAAAAATCACTCGGTCAGGCATTTGCAGGCCAATTTCATACAATAAGATGTTATCCTTGTTCGTTTCTGAAATCTCGCACTGCTTTTGCGTTATATGAGTTACAGATTATCTTTGATGTATTATCCTTCACGAGTATTGCCTGATCATTGCTTATGGGACGGACATCCAATTCCGAGAACTTTTCCAGTATTTCCTCCGATGCTTTTCTATAAACCTCATCAAGAAAGTGCGGCAAAATATAGTATTTTACCAGCCCAAGCCCGGCATCGTCTTGCTGTGAATACTCCGGCGGTTTTTTATCCATTGGCTCAATATAAGTAATCGTCGGTGCGCAAACAATTGCCCCTGCTGACTCGCCCACCATAAGTTTGCCGCGCTGCAGTGCTTTTTTCAGCAATTTGTCTGCTCCTGATTTTCGCAGCGCATCCATAAGGAAGAACGAATTGCCTCCTGAAAAGTAAATGCAATCTGCCTGCGCAAAGGCTGCCTTGATTGTATTCCTGTCTTCCTTAGAAATATCAATTTCTGTAACGATTGCTCCCATTTCACTGAGCAACTCCCGACCCGCCAGCACATACTGCGAAGCCCCTTCTTTGGCTGCGGCTGTCTGGATAAATGCAATTCTCTTATTTTGCAAATTTTCTTTAATAAGAGTCCCCACGTTGCAAAAACGTGAGCATAAAAACAAATTCATAATCCATATTTCCTTTTTTGGTAATCTGATGTCATTTTCGGGTCGTTCTGATTGAATATCATTGCCGACTCTTTTAGTAAAACGAGAAGAGCACTGTATGGTAACAGCGCTCTTCTCGTTGCATTGAGAGAAACTTGTGTTATTGGGGCAGGCAGAAAAGGATTCATATGTCTTGTGTAATATGCCGTATAAAGACTTACCGAATCAGCACAACAGCGACATCATTTACATTGGTTCCTGTCGGACCGGTAAAAAGCAATCCTTTCGCCGTCTTCAGCGCCGTGTAGGAATCATTTTGGTTGAGAAAATCCACCGCGTCGATTTGCGCCGCCCGCAAGGTTGTCAGCGTGTCGCCGTCCACATAGCCGCCCGCCGCATCTGTCGGACCATCGGTACCGTCTGACCCAACACTAAAAACCGCCGCATTGCAGCCCGAAATGCCGGGTGCAGCCGCCAGCGCCAATTCCTGATTGCGCCCGCCCTTGCCGTTTCCGATAATTTTGACCACCGTTTCGCCTCCGGCTATAAACGCCATGGGTTTGTCGGGGTGCTGATGTGTTCGGGCAATTTCCGCAAGGAACTGCCCCGCCTCCCGCGCCTGACAAGCCAGCTGATCGGTCAAAAGGATCGGCGTATAACCAAGTGCCTGTGCAGCATCGGCAGCCGCAGCGCAAAGCTCCCGAACACTGCCTGTAATGCGCGTTGTTACGTTATCTATTTGCTTGGGTGTTTCTTTGCGAAGGCAAGCCAGCGCATCGGCGGACAGATGTAAGCCGTACTTTTTAACGACATTCTCCGCATCCTTGCAGGTAGACGAATCGGCACAAGCCGGTCCGCTTGCAATCATATCCAGCGGGTCACCCAAGACATCGCTCAGGACGACGCACAGCACCTGTGCCGGGGCGCACGCCATAGCAAAACGCCCGCCTTTTACGGCAGACAACCGCTTGCGGATGGTATTGATCTCCACGATATTGGCACCGCATCCCAGCAGCTGCTGTGTGATATCCTGCAATTCCGCCAGAGGAATACAAGGCTTCTCCAGCAGGGCGCTTCCCCCGCCGGACAGAAGAAATACCACCGTATCCTGCGGCGTCAACCCCTGCACGAGGTCAAGCGCTGCCTGCGTACCCCGGCAGGAGCCGTCATCCGGGACAGGGTGTCCGCCCTCAAAGCAGCGGATATGGGCAATCGGTCCTTTTATATGCCCATACTTTGTAACAACCACGCCATCCGCAATACGATTCCCCATGCAGTCAGATGCCGCGTTTGCCATCTGCCATGCCGCTTTTCCTGCTGCCACCAGAACGATTTTTCCGGTTCCAAAGCGATACCCTTGCAGCGCACGCACTACGGCAACATCCGGCAAAACCGCGTGAATGGCCGCAGAAACGATAGATTCCGTATGTTGATGAAGTAATTGATTCATGAGCTGTACTCTCTTCCTTTGCTAATTGCCGGTTTGCAAATATCTCCATTCTATTAAGCAGCTAGGATATAATGTTGCCTTTATCACCAATCATAATCGATAGACCCTGCAACTAATGCGTATACTCCACGGCGTAGACTTTTCCGTCTATACCCGTAGCTATAACAAGACCGTCGGTTGCTTCCGGTGTCGACCAAAAGACTCTCTCAGGATAACCGGCCGCGTCGATACACCAAAGAATCTCTCCGTTATCTGGATTCAAAGCAGTAATTCTTCCTCGCTCTGCAACGTGTATCAGGCTGTTTCCATTATATACGAGTGCCGAATCAATTTGCATCTCTTGTAGGTCCCTGTCTTTATTGTCATAGCGAAGATCCTTTTGCCAAACAACTTGGTTTGTCTCTGCATCAAACGCTGTTATCTGCCTTCCACTGTTCGACGAATAAAATACTGTGGAGCCGTTTGTGGTCATACCACGAGAAGATACCTTTTCCAACGTTGATGTCCACGCCAACTCTCCCGTATCAAGGCTCAAATAAGCAGGGCGCGTATTTTGTGCATCAATACACCACAATTTTCCGTTGGCGATAACCGGTCGTACATCACCACATACAAACAAAGATTCATCAGTATTCGCATTTCCCCTCCAAATCAGCTGACCTGTAGAGGCGTCGATTGCGTACCAAATATAGGTATCCCGAACAAATGCGTACAAGATTCCATTTTCCAAAATTGGTCTTTGACGCATAAGACCATCCGTTTGGTATTCCCAGACAATTTCACCAGATGCTGAGTTCAAGCAATAAATTTTTCCATCTCCGCAACCGATGAAAACACGTCCTTCCGATGTAAGGGGATCAGAAAGCACACTCCCGCCTAGTTTGGTGTTCCAGATGATGTTTCCGTCGTCTGCTGAAGCGCAATATACAAATTCATCTCCAGAGCCAAAGACTATATTTCCTTCGCTCGTGATTGCCGGCTTAGAAATGACAAAATCCCCAGTCTGAATACACCATTTTTGGCTTCCGGTGTCACGATCGATACAATATAAGTTTCCGTCGTTTGAGCCCACATAAACATTGGCTTCGTTTATGGTTGCGCTAGACTGAATTGAATCTCCGGTCTCAAACACCCATTTGATTGTGGGATTATCACTCGGCGTTGAGTAGTCCTTATATTCTGTCCATTTTTTGTTCTCATTATCAAAAGCTTCAACACCAACAAAATGCGTTCCAGCAACCAGCTCTGGCGTATACAATCCCGTGTCAATGCTTCCACTCCAAATACCGCCCTCATTTTTTATGAGTTGCGTATATGGCCCGTAATTATCTATTCTTGCCTGAACTGACTTTACGCCGTCTGGTGCATTTTCTATTTGAACCGCCACATCCACCGTATTATCTCTTGCTGTGATGTTTGTAATGGTCATTCTTAGTTTTCTGGTGTTGTTCATTCGACCACTTAACCAAAGTTCCTTGCTATGGTCAGTCGCCTTTCTCTTGTATATGTAGTAATAGTTTTCCGAGAATTCAATCGTCACAAAATCCTGATTTGGATTATCTTTAATGTACGTTATGTAGTTAATCGGCACACCGTCTTCCACAACATTCCCATAGTAATGGACGTGACCATTCATGAAGGCAATAACATTTGAATCTTTTGTCGCACTGAGCAATTCATGCCGTGCCGTAACATTATTGTTGATTTTGAAAGGATGGTGCCCGAATAAGATAACTGGCATATCAGCAGGTATGCTATCCAAATCACTCTTCAGCCATTGCAGTTGGGCTTTTCCAATCTTTCCGTCCAACTCGAAGTTTACTGTTGTGTCTAACAGGACAAAGTGCACACCGCCATAGGTAAAAGACTGATATAGCGGTCCCACCTGATTCGTGAACGTTCTCTTTCCATTGGCGTTCCACCAACGCACATCATGATTACCGGGCGTAGTATAAACTTGTCCGTCAAAGAGTTGCTTATCCTGTAAATATAATTCATATTGCGCAGGCGTTCCATGATCAGATATGTCCCCAGTTATTATCGAGAACGCAGGTCTAATATTGCTGTTGATTTCAGAAATAATTGCCTTAAAGTTTTCAGACCCAATTAGCTCGTGAACATCCGACAGCTGTGCCACCTCGAATCGCGTAAAGCGACCATAGGTGATGCTCATTTGCACAAAATCAATTTCTCGTGTAAAATCCCCCACAGACGAACTCGCGGAATTATATATTCTTAATGTCAGTTTACCGTTGGCGTCAATATATTGCTCAATTTCCCTCAGTGAGTCCAGTGTAAAGCGAATCATTTCATAGTTGTCAGAACTTGACGCTGTTTTCACAACTGCAAATTTTCCTGTGGAAACATTCTTAAGCGACAGGTTTTGAGTATTTGCACCATTCTTTGACTTCAATGCAACTACAAATGTGACTTCACCTATCGTATCAATGTCAATATCCGTATCGAACTCGAATTGCACAGCACTTTTCCGATTATTATCACTATAGAATTTCATCGACTGTCCGTCTATATGATCCAACTTCTCAATTTGTCCTTCGCTTGAACCGTATTCCTCAACGAAGGTTGTAGGAGTATAGACTTTCTGTTGGCTTTGTGAATTGGCAACCGTTGTGACAGACACGCAGTCCGTGTATCGTATGAACTCTTTTGAGGCCGAATTGTATACTCGTATCTGTATGTCTCCTTCCTCTGATATATAAGCACTAATGCCATTTCCAGACAAAACAAAACTTCTTGTTACTTCTTCTGTGCTTCCTGGGATTGTCCCTACAACCTCCCAATTCTGTGTGTCGAATCGATACAATGATAACCAGATAACATTTGTTTCTTCAGACGTATTTCCGGTATAATGTCTGTACATCGTTCTTTTCATAATAGAGTGGCACCGTAGTGGTCCACGCCGCTTTTTTATTGGACGACTTCACTTGAAAAGAGGCACCGTCTCTGTCCTTCAAATTCTTAGCGGTTGTTCCAGCCGCAGTAGTTCCCTGCTCAATCTGGGCATTTTCTACTGTGTAATTTCGAACTTCTACATTCTGCACGCTCTCCTCGCACAGCAAAAGCAATTGCATTTGATCCAAAGACAATTCAAACGGGCTCTCTGCCGATATAGTTACCTCAACTTTAACATTTGCGGAGTCATCTATATGACAGTCTGACCAGTTGATCAAATTGATTTCATTAAGTCCTTTACTGGATATAGCCCCTGTCAAATTATGCTCAATGTATGAGTTGCTATTCCAATCAAATAAACTTATCGTATAGGTAAGCGATCCTGCATTTACCGTTCCAAGTCTGAATGTTGCAGATTGTATTCTCGTCTTTGGCACTCCCGTAAACAAAGCCTCTAACCGGACACAGTTTTTTCCTGCATCGCTAACGCCCGATTTTAGGAGCACAACTTTTTGATCCAAGTATTCAAGATCGCCAGCTGCTCCAGATTGAATACTGCCATCAAGAATCTCAATATTTGCGGGTACGCTTTGCCTAACCACGTGCCTCACTTCGTCACCCAGTGAATCTACTTCTATTGCATAACACTTAGTACAAAAAGGAAGCGTTACGAATAAGGCAAAAATCAGGGAAAGAAATTTACGCATAGCCACGTCCTCCTACTCTGGTTTTTACGTTTGTTTTTGTTCTCATTTCTCGCCTACGGCGTATGCACTTTCTATCTGCGTAAGGACGGCATCCGGGAAAACCCGTCTTGCCTCCTGCAGCAGCGCTTGAGCTTGCTCGGAATGATAATGTGTCATAAACAACTGTTTGACGCCCGCATCCTTGGCGGTCTGCGCCGCGGTATGCGCGCTCAGGTGATGGTTTTCCTCTGCCGTTTCCCCTGCACAGAAGGTGGATTCACACAGGAACGCATCCGCCCCGGACGCAACCTTGTATAATCCTTCGCACACACCGGTATCCCCGCTGTAGGCAAAGGTTTTCCCCTCCGCCGAGATCCTTACCCCGTAGGATTCAATCAGATGCTTCACCGTAAAGAACGTAAAATGCACTTCATCGAAGTCATACGCTGCGCCATCCTTGATCGTATGGATTTGGAACACGTCGTTCGTGCATAGCTCCTCGCTTGCCCATTGCGGCAAGGCGGGGATAAATAATGGGATAGGCTTCAGATTTTCACCGTAGGCTCGTTTTGTTTCTAACGCATACTTGGCACAGAACAGATCCCCAAAATGGTCAAAATGCAGATGACTTATTATAATCGCGTCCAACTGCGTAAGCGGCAGATGCTTTTGCAGCTTTGCTGCTGAGCCGTTTCCCATATCCAGCAGGATTCGTTTGCCCTTTGTTTGCAGCAGGTAGCATGAACAAGCACCATCTGCCTCCGGGCAGGTTGCATTGTTACCGAACACAGTCAGTTTCATACAGGTTCCTCCAAAAAGACAAGCTGCCCCGATTGTTCTTCGCAATCGGGGCAGCAAAATTCACTGCAACAAGAAATAACTCAGCTGTCCCTGCGGTACAGTGATGGTAATCGGATCGGTGCCGATCATCGAGCTATCCTGAATAGCCGTATCCATAGATTTCGTATCCTTAACGATACTGCCGTGCAAATCCTTCATCCGGAAGGACACGTCCTGCGTGCTGTCATTGGCAAGAATCACGAGTTTTTCGCCGTTTTCAAGCGCCCAGCAGGATGCAAAGCACTGGTTCGGAACGTTCTCCAGCCACAAATCATCCAGATATTGGGCGTGCTTCAGCAGGGGCTGAAGGTTTCCTCGGAAGGCAGTTGCCATCATTCCATAGTCATGATATGCACTGTCCTCCGGGCGAAGGCGGCTGGTGATGCCAAGCCACAAAATACTGCCCAGCGTAATGGCTCTGTGCAGGTCCTTGCGGAACCATTCGGGACGGTCTTTTTCTTCCGCCCAGCTTCTTGGGTTTACCATATTAACCTGCGTAAACTCCGGGAAAGTATACTTGAACACATTATAGTGTTCATCGTACTCAGCGCCATTCCAGGTCAGATTTCCCCAAGTATAACTGCCGTAAATATCGCCGCAGTTCTCGGTCATAATGTAGGCGTTCGGGTTATAGGCCCGCAGGCGCTCCAGCAGGTTTTTCAGCACATATACATAGCCGTTGTTGAACTCCCCGATATTGTCATGCGTGTGCTCGCTGCAATAGCACGGGAAAGGCTCTGCCGATGCAAGCTGATCCAGATAAATACCGTCGCAGCCATACGCCTTTACGCAGAATTCTGCCGTATCCAGCAGATATTCTCTCCACAGGGCGTCCGAGGGGCAGTTCACGGTGAAATGTTCCGGACCATAGGTTTCCCGGTACATCTCGCCCTTCTCGTTCCGCATGGCCATCTTCTCGCCAACCAGCTTATGGAAGTCCGATTTCAAATCAAATATGCGCGCGTTGATATACAGCGTGGACATACCGCCATGATTGCGGACATATTCCAGCCCGCGCCGGAATTCCATGGCGCTGCCGAGTTCCATATCGGGATAATACTCCGGATAAAAGGAGTCAAAGCCCGTGCGGTTCCAGCTTGCAATAAACATATGCCTTGCGCCCCATGCCTTGCCTGCCTCAAACATAGCCGGGATGTCTTTGAAGGTATGCTCCACCTTGCCGGTACGCTTAAAGTTGTAGCACTGGTTCAGGGCATATTCGTTTTGTAAATACTCAGGGTTATGGTCAAAATCCAGATAAGGAGCGATGTATTCCCGATACACCTTGGAGCCGTAATGCCAATCCTTGTCGGAAAGGCATACAACATAATCCCCGGTCTGATAGGTTTCCCCTTGCTTGATTCGGAAATATTTACGGAAGGCAAATGCCATCCAAGGATTTTCTCTGTCGCCGCTGGTTTCTGCTATAACGCCGGTCACCGGGAATCGGGGGTCATGGCTGCCAATATAGAATCCACCGCAACTATTGTAATAGTACATCCAGCTCATGGAGGCTAAGCCGCAGTAATTGATCTCACGGCGATAGATATCCTCAAAGGGTACGCTGCAGCCACGCCAGAAAGTCAGACGGTTCTCAGCGTAATTATATACCGGATCTTCTGTCTTGTCACCTGCGTGATGCGGGTAAATGAGATAATCTTTCTGTCCGTTGCCCAGATAGATCCCGCCCAAGTGCGGCATCAGAATCTCGGTCACATCGATTGTGCTGTGATTGCAGATTTCTGCAGAAAACACCAGCCGATCCTGCTCGCAACGGCAGGTCACCTTTGCGGAAATGTCATATTCTCCGAAGGAATCATAGCTCAGGATCAGCGCGTCAGGGGCTTCTGCCTCGTCAGAAATATGCCCCGACAGTTTGACCCGTTCGCCGTTCTTCAAGCCATAGAGTTCAATCAACGGGTCGCGCGGCGCGCAGCGGACATAGTTGATATTGGTAGAAAGATTCCACAGTTCCGTGAAATTTCCGATCTTACGGTCGAAACAAGCCCTGATTTTATCGGTTCTCAATTCCATAGTAGTATACCTTATCAATAACCAAATTCGTTATAGCGTTCCAGCGCCTCACCGTTGATTTTGGGAGCATTCGGCATATGGTTGGAGATATAGACACTGGGTTTCAGACCCTTTGCCAGCAGCTTTTCCACCACTGTGCTTTGCAGCGCCCACATCAGATAGCTGGCGCTGATACCGCTTGCCGGGCAGATACTCTGTCCCAACGCAGGCACATCGACCAGCGTATCACCATAGTTCGTGCAGTTATCAATACAGTAGGTACAAGCCTCAAAAAGGCGCTTTCCGCTGGGGTGCTTGCTTGTCAGGTGGCTGGAGTATTCGACAGACGTCAAAGCGATGGTGGCACAGCCCATCTCGTTCGCCTTAATGGCAAGGTCTACCGGGAAGTAGTTGTATCCCGATACAGAACCGATCATAATGACATCTTCCGGCAGAACATTGGCTCTGCCCAGCACATAATCCGCAAATCCGGGAATGCTGTCATATCCGATGATGCCGCGCGCCGGAGAAGGGCGATACCGCACCGGGTTCTGGATTTCGCAGGTGATCTTGATGGGCTTTATCGCCATCATACCGCCGGTTCGACCGACGGCCTCAAACATCAACATATGCCCGGTGTCCATAATATGCCATGCGCCGCCTTTTTCCAAGCGACTCGCAATTTCATCGGCAGCTGCAAGAATCGTTTCCCGCTGGGTGTTTTCTGCCTTGGTCAGCACGTTTTTCATGGCAGAAAAATACTCATCCATTAACATAGGTTGTCCCCCATTCAGCTTGTATATTTTTCAAAAAGTCTTCACGCGAATCCATGCGGCCGACAATCTCGTACATCACAAAAAGTGCCGCGCCGACAATGGGTTCAAACATAGGTTTCCTGTAACTGCATTGCGGCAGTTTCTCTTTTAAGGCAGCCTCAAAGCGTTTCGTAAAAATGTCGCCCATATGGCTGGTTCCGCCAAGTAAGGATACCGGCAGTTCATCGTTTCCTACACGCCTTGCCACGGCAGCCGCCAAGTCTGCCAGACACACAGATGCCTCATCCAGAATTCTCAGCGCATCTATGTCCCCTGCCTTGGCAGCTTCTGCCACCGTATAAGACAGCTTTGCTATTTTTTCCCGTGTAAAGTCCGGTTTATATGCGCCCTGCCTTAACGACGGGATACTCTCCATATGCAGCTGCTTCAGTGCCAGCGTTTGCAGCAAGGTGTTGGTACTACCGCGATCCCATTGCTGTGTAATCCTGTCTAGACACATAAGCCCCATATGGTAACCGCTGCCTTTGTCGCCAAAGAGTGGTCCCCATCCGCCGACGGATATCCAACTTCCCTTTTTATCTCTGCATACGGCAAAGGAACCCGTTCCGGACAAAACGGCAATGCCTCCCGGTTCCCCCAAGGCTCCGTAATACGCGTTATACTCATCGCCTAATACCATCAACCTTGTTTTCGGAAAACGATCACGCACCGCATTGGCGGAATTTTTGAAGCCGGGAATGAACAGACAGATTTCATTCAGATCTGTATCCCGGATACCTGCCTGTTGCAGACAATCCGAGATGCCGCCGCACACAGCATCTGCAGCGGCATCCGGGTTTATAAAGATGGCATTGGTTCCCTGTGTCTTGCTGAAGCCATGTATATGTCCGGACAGATCAAAGAGCATATATTCTGTTTTGGTTCCCCCGCCGTCACACACCAAATACATGGTCATTACCTCCATCCATCAGGAAAGCGCCGGGATTCTTGTGCGGTACAGTGCAACAGCCTTGGCGTTAAACTCATCGCCACCGGGAATATTGGCACTGCGCAATATCGGGGGAATTTCGCCGTTTTTCAAGTACAGGTTTTCGATTTTCAGAACGATTCTCTGTGCGATAAACAGGCTGCCGAAGGTAGAGGCACCTCCCGTCACCTGATTGGTTCCGGGAACGGTAAAGACGCCATCTCCAAAGGGCGCATGGTTATCGATCACGATATCCGACACATCACACAGATGCTTTCCGATGGCACTGCGCGGTTTCAGCTGCTCCGAGATCGTCTTGGACGTGACGCATACAACCGTCAGCCCCTTTTGCTTTGCGTACAGCGCAGCTTCAACCGGCACGGTGTTGATGCCTGTGTTGGAAGAGATGATGATCGTGTCGCCCTTTTGCAGGGATGCCTTGCCCAAGACCTCCGCAGCCTTGCCGGATTTGCGTTCCATCTGTGTGCTGGTTATCGCGCCGGTGTGGAGCATCAAATCATCCGATAAAATGGGGTTAATGGGAACCAGTCCGCCGCTTCGATAGAACATCTCCTCGACGATCATGTGGGAATGACCTGTTGAAAAGACGTGCAGCAAACCACCGTTTTGGATGGAATGGTAGGCTGCCTCCGCGGCTGCTTCCATCGGTTCCTGCTCCTGCTGCTCGATGCGATTCAGCATCTCATAGATTTTGGACAGATAGCTTCCGTCAGGCAGGAGTTTTTCTGTCATAAGGCCCTCCTTTCTAAAAAAGGGCGGCATATTGCCGCCCTTCCTTCCGGGTCGTACCGGTGAGCCAATTATTTGTTAAGGATCTCTGCTGCCTGCTCGTCCACGCGGGTCTCAAATTCTTCCGGCGTGATTGCACCGGCCCACAGGGACTCGCATTCCTTCTGGAACATGGTCTGGAAAGCAGAACCATTGAGGTTCGTGGGATAAGGAACGGCAGTTTCCAGAGCTTCCACGAAGTACTTGTTATAGGGAGCCTTTGCCTCAAACGCAGTGGTATCGACCAGCTTAGATGCGGGCAGACCGAAGTTCATATCCAGCGCGATCTGCTGACCTTCCTTACCGGACAGGAACTCCACAACACGCCAAGACAAATCAGGGTTCTTTGCGGTTTTGGGGATGACCCAGGTGTTTACGAAAGAAGAAGTCTTGCTAACGCCATCGATGGAAGGCATGGGCAGAACAGTGTACTCCGTGCCGTTTGCATCCATGTTAGAAGCAGTGGACAGGGCACCAATCTGCATGGCAACCTTGTTTGCCATAAAGGGAGCAAACTCGTTGTCGCCGAACTGAGCAGCCTGCGTTGCAGTGGGGCATACCTTGTAGGTGTTGCACAGGTCATACATGAACTGGACAGCTTCCTTGGTCTTGGGGTCGGTAGACAGAACGCTTGCCTTGCCGTCTTCGCTGTACAGCTTGCCGCCGAAGGCTGCGATCATAGCAAAGGTCTGGTCGGTATAGTTCTTCCAGTAATAGCCCCACTGTGCATCGGCACCGGAACCCTTGGTCAGCTGCTTTGCCACCTCGACAAAGTCATCCATCGTCCAATCTTCGGAAGGAATTTCCACACCGGCGTCCTTGAACATCTTGGTGTTGATGTACATGACCTTGGGGGTGATGTCGCGGGCAGCCGCATACATCGTGCCGTTCACGGTCAGAGCCTCGGTAACGACGGGATAGAGGGAATCCTTGTACTCTTGGCTGGCCAGATCGTCCAGCGGCATCAGCATACCGTTCAGCGCATAACGGGGCACCTGGTCCATAGCAAGCATCATTACGTCAGGAATCTCACCTGCTGCCAGCTTGGTAATCATGGTGTCCGCATACTTGCTGGGAATGGTAACGAACTCCAGCTTGATATCCGGATTTTCTGCTTCAAAATCCGACTTCATCTTCTGCAGGTGCTCAAATTTGGTGACGTCCCACCAAGTATACACAGTAAGGGTAACAGGGTCTTTCGTTTCAGGGGTCGAGGCAACCGTAGATGTTTCTTCGCTGCCGGAAGCAGCAGGTGCTGCACCGGAGCTTGCGCTGTTGCCGCCGCAGGCAGCAAGGGATAGGATGAATGTCAGAGCCAAAAGCAGTGCAAAGACATTGCGAACGATCTTTTTCATTTCTAGTCCTCCGTTTTGTATGAATATTGTACGACCGTAACAGGTCGCAAGTCCTTGGTTATTTTCCGCCGAAACCGGAGTTCATGGCAGATGCCATGAAGTACTTCTGGAACAGCAGGAATACGATAACGATGGGCACGATGCTGATGGTTGCACCGGCCAGAAGAACTGCCCAGTTGGGATCCCATTCCTTGAGGTATTTAAGACCTACCGTCAGGGTCAGTTTGTCATAGTCGTTGATTACGATCATCGGCCAGAGGAATGCGTTCCAAACACTGCGGAACGACAGAATTGCTGTTGTAGCAATGGCGGGCTTTGCATTGGGAAGAACGATCTTGAAGAACACGCCCAACCGGGAACACCCATCCACGATCGCTGCATTTTCAAGATCCTTGGGGATGCTCAGGAAATACTGCCGGAAAAAGAAGATGTTGAATGCGTTCGTTCCGGTAAACATACTGGTAAGGAACAATGCGGTATAGGTGTTCGCCAGATGCGCATCCACAACGATTTTGTAGTTCGGGATAAGCGTTACATGGCTGGGCACCATCATGGTTGCCACAAACGCCAGGAACAAGATGTTCCTTCCCTTAAACTCCAACCGAGTCAGCGCGTAGGCTGTCAGGGATGCTACGGCAATCATGCATATGGGCATTGCCACAGCGAGGAAGAACGAGTTTATGACAAACTTGCCGAACGGCAGTACCTGAAACAATCGCTCATAATTGTAAAGCGTTGCCGGCTTCGGCAGCAGATCCAGCGGAGAGCCGCCATAAAGCTGTTCCGACGTCTTAAAGGACGACAACACCGACCACACGAACGGATAAATCATCGTCAGCGACAAAAGCACCATAAAGCAGTGATAAACCACTGACCCAATGCGCTTACGGGCCTTGACGCCCAGGGATTTCTGTTTCATTTTATTCTCCTCCCTGTTCGTTGCGGAATTTATACTGGATCAACGACACAACCATAATCAGTGCAAAGAATATCCATGCCAGAGCGGATGCATAGCCCATGTTGTAGCTACTGAAGGCTTGTTCGTAGATGTAATACATCATGGTACTGGTCGAGCCCAAAGGACCGCCGGCTGTCATAATAAAGATGGATTCGAACATATTGAACGCTTCGATTACCAGAAGAATCATGACAACAAACGTTGTGTTCGACAAAAGCGGCAATGTGATGCGGAAAAACTTCTGGATTCCGCTGGCGCCGTCCAGCTCCGCTGCTTCGTACAGGGTTTCGGGTATCGTCTGAAGACCGGCAAGGAACATAATCATATAGTAGCCGCCCATCTGCCATACACGCATGATGACAAGTGCCGGCTTGCTCCACGCTGTATCACCCAGCCACATGGGTACGTCATTCAGTCCGATCGCCATCAGGAAGTTGTTGATCAAACCCATATCCGGGTTAAAGATCCACAGCCAAACCATACTGACCGCAACCGTTGAGGTGATGCTGGGCAGGAACAGCGCCACGCGGTAAATATTGTTCACCCAACTGGTCTTTTTGTTGATCAGTATAGCTAGTAAGAGGGAAAGCGCCAGAACGATGGGAACCAGCGTGACGACAAAGTAAAGCGTATTGCCAAAGTACTTATAAAAATACTGGTCCTTCGTGAAGGCTCGGATATAATTGTCAAAGCCAACCCATTTTGGCGTGCTGACCAGATCATAGTCTGTCATGGACAGATAGAAGGAATACAAAATTGAGCCAAAGGTGAAAATGCTAAACCCAATTAGGGCCGGTGAAACAAACAGCCATCCCAAACAGGCTTCGCGTCGTTTCAGCGTCATAAACCGTTTTTTTGGTTCCTTTACTGTCGGATTCATCTGTGTCCTGTGCTCCTTTCAAATCCTGTCAATAAATACATGTTGTTATGTTGTTATAACGTCTATATCGATTTTTTATTGCGTCCTGTGGAACGGACGCAATAAATTGGTTTATTTTTCCAATGTTACATTAAAAACATACTTATCTCCGCGATATACGGATTCCGTATATTCAAGCGGAACTCCCGCACCGTCATACGCAGTTCGCGTAATCCTCAGCACAGGCGCACCGGCTTTGATCTGGAGCTGCTTTGCTTCCTTTGCCTTTGCCAAACCGGATTGAATGCTCTCGATTGCCTTTGCAGGCTCACAGCCGTAACGCTGTCTCAAAAGCGTATAAAGCGACTTGCTCATATCGTATGTTTCGATCCCTGCGAATCTGGCGAACGGCAGGTAAACCGTTTCAACCGCCATAGGCACTGCATCCGCACAGCGCAAGCGAGAAATGATGTATACCTTTTGGGTGCCATCCAATTCCAATGCGTTGGCGACCGGCTCACTCGGAAATTCCAAACTCTGTGAAATCAGTGAAGTGGAAGGTTCCATACCAATGCTGCGCATTTCATCGCTGAAACCAATCAAGTGGTTCAATTGCATTCCGGCTTTTTTTGCCGCTACAAAACTTCCCTTCCCTTGTATTTTGTAGATGTAACCACTCTGCGCCAAGCCATCTAACGCTTGTCTTACCGTAATACGGCTTACGCCGAAAATCTCACCTATGGTTTCCTCCGTGGGCATTTTGTCGCCCTCTGCCAACTTTCCTGACTCAATGAGTGACCGATAATAGCTAATGATCTGAGAATATCTTGGTGCAGCTTTCATAATTGTTTGTACCCTTCCCTCTTAGCATATTCAGTTTTCCCTCATCTACTTGTTATGACAACATGATAACATCCCCTCTTCTGTTGTCAATGCATTTTCACACACATAGGTCAAGTTTGTGAAATACTGCCAATTTTAGCAGTGCCGTTTTATACAAAAAGGCAGTCTTATTGTCAGCGCATTATCTGTAAATACAACTTTGCAAAAATGAGCATTTTGAAATATCATTCTCATAGGAGATTGCGGCACAATTCCCCAAATTCTTTGTTACCCCCGCTGTATCACCAGATACAGCGGTATTTTTATTGTCAAAAAAGGAGTTATTGCAATGTCTAACGAAAACAAAATCCGTATTCTGTATGTTCAGCCGGGTAAATATCCGGAGGAACGGTTCGTTGCAAATGAGCTGCGCCCCCTTCAGCAGCTTGTCGCTGGGTAGCGGGTTATATTTCTTCCGTCCGCAATCTCCAAGAAAGAACGCCCATTCTCTCTTGAGATATTTCGGCATACGGGGCATCTGCATCACCTCCCTGCCCGCGCCGGGTTTGCGGATTTGCTTTTGAAAATAGAAAAACGCCCAACATCTCCCGAAACTGTTCGCTTTCGGGGCGATTTTGGACGTTTTTGTTAGATATGAGGGGCTTTACGGTGGTGGGGAATATAACTTGCCGCTTATGGTGGGAAAGCCCGCTATTTGCTGCTTTGTGGCAATCATAACCCCACGTTGAACGTGGGGTTTGCAAAACGGCCCCATAGGGGCCA
>CAUWAX010000026.1:0-20539 GCA_963557315.1 uncultured Gemmiger sp.
TTTTCACCACCACCATTCATTTTCGGGGTTGACTTTTAATAGTTAATCTTTCTGATTTTAAACACTTTATTATACCACGTCGGCGGTATACGCACAACTTAAAATTCCTCGTCCAGATCGCCTTCCGACCAATGGCCATCCTGAAAATGTACGCCGCCGATGTGCAGTTTGGAGTGCAAGAAATGCTGCTCGTGGTAGAGGCTGAAATAGCTGGACAGCATATAGGAAACCGCACACACCAGTGCGAAAAGCGGCAGGCATTGGCCACCGAATACCTCCAGTCCCAAGCAGATGGAGGCCAGCGGGCTGTTGGTGCAGCCGCAGAAAAGGGCTACCATGCCCAGTGCGGCCCCCAAGGGGGCGGGCAAGCCCAGCAACGGTGCCACTACACAGCCGAAAGTGGCGCCGGTAAAGAAGATGGGGACGATCTCCCCACCCTTGTAGCCGGCCCCCAATGTCAAGGCGGTGAACAGCATTTTGCAGGCAAAGGCCCAGGGCAGAGCCTGCCCTGCGATGGCGGCAGCAATGACCGCGCTGCCGGCACCGTTGTAGTCGGTGGTGCCCAACAATTTGGTCAAGGCGATGATCAATACGCCGCCCACGACCACTCGTAAATAGGGATTGGGGAAATATTTCGTATACAGTTTGGGGGCGGTGTGCAGAAGTTCGCAGAATACTATGCTCAGCCCAGCCAGCAATATGCCCAGCGCCAACACTTGCAGCAGCGTAACGGGGGTGGCCTCTGCGGTAGCGCCTAGCGTGAAGGCCGTAGGAGAGCGCCCCAATCGGCTGCTGATCCAGACCCCCAGCAGTGCGGAGACCAGACAGGGAAGAAGGGCGGCATATTGCATGGAACCCACATTCACCACCTCAATGGTAAAGACGGTGGCTGCCAGTGGGGTGCCGAAGATAGCGGAAAAGGCACCGGCCATGCCGCACATTGTCATGAGACGGCAATCATGGCGATTCAAGCAGAACAAACGTCCCACCTGACCGGAAACGGAACCGCCCAACAGCAATGCGGCGCCCTCGCGACCGCTGGAACCGCCCAACAGATGGGTGGTTACCGTAGAAAAGAAAATCAGCGGAGCAGTGCGCAGCGTGAGCACCTTGCGTTCCCGCACAGCCACAAATACCTGATTGGTGGAACCACCGCCTTGGGGGTCAAAACGCCGGTAGAGAAACACGATCACAAGGCCGCCCACCGGCAGCAGATACAAAAGCCAGCCCTGTGCAGCGCGGGTAGTGTTGGCCCAGTCGAGGGCCAAGCCGAATGCGGCGCCCAGCGGTCCGGTCAGACAGCCAACCAAAATCGCCAGCACCAGCCACTTGAAGCAGACACGTAGGTACCGCGCGACGCTGTGAAGGGTTTGCTGTAAGATTGCCATAAAAAATCCTCCCCCCAAGTGAATCTTTTCAATTATACCTTCTTCCTACGGAAAAGACAAGTTGAAGAAGACTTCCCATTTTGAGGGCGGTGTGCTATAATAAACTAAATTCTGTCAATTTGCGCAAGATGTACAGGAGGGAATTTTTCGCCATGAAACGACTGGCCATTATCGGAGCATCCTATCTGCAAGCACCGCTGATCCAGAAAGCCAAGGATCTGGAGTGCGAGACCCATGTGTTCGCCTGGGCGGCGGATGACGTGGGGGAAAAGATGGCGGACTATTTTTATCCCATCAGCATTATAGAAAAGGATGCGATTTTACAGAAATGTCAGGAGATCGGCATTGATGGAATCTGCACCATCGCCAGCGACTTGGCGGCGATTACCGTGAATTATGTGGCGGAAAAGATGGGACTGCCCGGCAATGGGATGCGCTGCTGCGAAAAGTCGACCAATAAGCACAAAATGCGGGAGGCTTTTGCCGCAGGCGGAGATCCGTCCCCGAAGTCGGTGCTGATCGGCCCCGAGACCGATCTTTCGGTGTTGGAAGGGATGCAGTATCCGCTGATTGTCAAACCTACCGATCGCTCCGGCAGCCGCGGCATCACCGAGGTACAGCGCCCGGCGGGGCTGCAGGCCGCCATCGTCCGCGCACGGGAGCAGAGCTTTGAAAAGATGGCTTTGGTAGAAGAGTTCGTCACCGGACAGGAATACAGCGTGGAATGCGTCTCTTATCAGGGGCAGCACCACTTGCTGCAGATTACCTTGAAATATACCACCGGTGCGCCGATGTATATTGAAACCGGCCACATGGAACCGGCCCCGCTGACCGCCAGTATGCATGATCGGGTGCGGGATGTGGTTTTCCACGCATTGGATACTTTGGAAATTCGCAACGGTGCCTCCCACAGCGAGCTGAAAATCGATGCGGCGGGCAATATTCGTCTCATCGAGATCGGCGGCCGGATGGGTGGTGACTGCATCGGCAGCCATCTGGTGCGGTTCACCACTGGCTGGGATTTCGTAGGGATGGTGGTGCAGATCGCGCTGGGACAAGCCCCCGATATGACGCAGGGTCCGCATTATGGGGCCTGCGGGGTGCGGTTTATCTTTGGGGCACAAGATTTGGAAAAGCGGGAAGCCCTGCGCCATGCGCCCGGTATTACCATGCTGGAGGAAAGTCCCATCGACCCGATGGATCATATTGTAACGGACTCTTCTACTCGGTTCGGATATTATATCTTTGCTGCCGAGGATCCGGCGTGCCTGTGCACATGGATGGAAAAATAAGAGGAAGGAACTTCAAACCCTCATGCAACTGCTCAGTTTTGTCATTCCCTGTTACCACAGTGCTGCCACGTTGGCGGCTGTGACGCAGCAGATTCGCGAAACGGTCCAAGCAGATGGCCGCTATGCGTATGAGATCATTTTGGTGAACGACAACCCCGCTGATGATACTTGGCGGGAGATTTGCCGTCTGAAACAGCAGGATCCCCAGATTTTTGGCATCTGTATGTCCCGGAATTTCGGACAGGCTTCGGCCCTCATGGCTGGGTACCGCCATGTACACGGAGATCTGGTGGTAAGTCTGGATGATGACGGTCAGACGCCGCCGGCCGAGATGTTCCGCCTCATCGATGCGATGGACGAGGACACCGATATTGTCTATGCAAGCTACCCCACCAAGCACCACAGCCTGTTCCGCAATTTTGGCAGCAGGGTCAACGATTGGATGGCCACTTGGCTGATGGGCAAGCCCAAGGATTTGTATATGGCCAGCTACTATGTGGCTCGACGGTTCATTATCGATGAGATGGTCAGGTGCGATAACCCGTTCCCCTATGTGGATGGGCTGGCAGTACGTTCCACCTCTCGGTTCAAAAACATCCCCATTGATCATCAGGATCGAACCGAAGGAGAAAGCGGCTATACCTTTGTCAAGCTGCTGCGGCTGTGGCTCAATGGATTTACGGCCTTTTCGGTCAAACCCCTGCGGGTGGCCACGGTAATGGGAATGCTGTTTTCGCTGGTTGGTTTTTTGTTTGCCGTGATCATCATTGTGCGGAAGATTTTGCTGCTGGATGCGATCGACGCCGGTTGGTCCAGTACGGTTTCCATTGTGCTGTTGTTGGACGGCATTTTGATGATGATGCTGGGACTGATAGGAGAGTATGTGGGCCGTATGTATATGGCCATGAACAAAAGTCCGCAATACATCATCCGCATGACAACGGCGGAAGCCGGCCAGCCGGAACCCCCTCAGTCTTGAATCAACAAGGGACCTTGGCCCGTACGGGTCAAGGTCCCTTGCTGTTTGTGTAAAGATATTAAGATGCGGAGGGAGCAGCACCGGGCAGTAAGGTGACCACATCCCGCAGCAAGACCAGCGGGTTTTCGCCTTTTTGAACCCGCAGGCTGAAATAGGGGCGGCCCAACGCGTTGTACAGCACCCGGTGGGGATACTGGTCCATCACAGCAGCGAGCTGCTGCGGTCCTACTACATCGGAGTAGAGGATCAACAGATCGTTGCGCTGAACGATCTCCACGATGCCCACACGCGCGGCGGTGACACGTACCAGCGAAACATCCACCAGCCCCTGTACGCTCTTGGGTGGGCTGCCGTACCGGTCGATCAATTCGTCCAGTACGTCCTCGGCGTCGGTGGTGGTTTCAATGGCCGCAATGCGTTTGTAGGCTTCGATACGTCCTGCGGGATCGGGAATATAGTCCTCGGGAAGGTAGGCGTCGATGGCAATATCCACCAGACAATCGCTTTTGTCGGGGGCCGGTGTCTCGCCGCGGGCGGTGGCAATAGCCTGCCCCAGCATTTTCACGTAGAGATCATAGCCCACCGCTTCCATATGACCGTGCTGGCTGTGTCCCAGCAGGCTGCCCGCGCCCCGGATCTGCAAATCCCGCATGGCAATGCGGAAGCCGGAACCAAAAGCGGTAAATTCCCGGATGGCCGAGAGCCGCTTGGCGGCTACCTCGGTCAGTACCTTGTCCCGGGTAAAGGTGAAATAGGCATAGGCTTTGCGGGAGGAGCGACCCACCCGTCCACGCAGCTGATACAACTGGGAAAGCCCCATGCGGTCGGCATTCTCGATGATCAGGGTGTTGCAGTTGCGCACATCCACGCCGGTCTCAATCAGGGTGGTGCAGACCAGCACATCGATCTCGTTGTCCAACAACTGTTGCCATACCGAGGAGATCTGCTCCTCGGTCATCTTGCCGTGGGCAATCCCGATGCGGGAACCCGGCACCAGTTTGCCGATGCGGGCGGCACATTCGTTGATGGTATCCACCCGGTTGTGCAGATAGTAGACCTGCCCGCCACGGGCCAGTTCCTTGCGGATGGCCTCCGACACAATGCCCTCGTCGTATTCCAGCACGTAGGTTTCTACCGGTTGCCGTTCAAAAGGCGGTTGTTCGATGGTGCTCATATCCCGAATGCCGGACAGCGCCATATTTAAGGTGCGGGGAATGGGGGTGGCAGACAAGGTCAGCATATCCACCCCGATAAAGGCTTCTTTGAGCTTCTCCTTGTGTTTGACACCGAAGCGCTGCTCCTCATCAATGATGACCAACCCTAAATCCCGGAACTTCACATCATCAGAGAGCAGGCGGTGGGTGCCTACCACGATGTCTACGGTGCCCTCTTTTAAGCCGCGCAGGGTTTCCTTCTGCTCCTTGCTGCTGCGGTAGCGGGAGAGCAATCCAATGCGGATGGGGTAAGCTTCCATCCGGGCAATGGCCGTGTTAAAGTGCTGCCAAGCCAGAATGGTGGTGGGGGCCAAAATGGCACACTGTTTGCCGCCCATCACACATTTGAAAGCAGCGCGCAGGGCTACCTCGGTTTTGCCCACGCCCACGTCACCGCAGAGTAGGCGATCCATGGGCCAAGGCTGTTCCATATCGTGCTTGATGTCCGCCGCACAGGTTAGCTGGTCGGGGGTCTCCTCGTACGCAAAACGCTGTTCGAAATCTCCCTGCCAAGTATCGTCGGCGGGGAAGGCGTAGCCCTTGGCCTGCTTGCGGCGGGCGTAAAGCTCGATAAGCTCTTTGGCCATGGCCTCGGTGGCAGCCCGTACCCGCTTGCGGGTCTTGGCCCAGTCGCTGCCGCCCAGACGGCTCAGCTTGACGTTGTCCCGATCCCCCGGCGCCGTATAGCGGGACAGCAGGTCCAACTGGGTAACGGGGACGTAGAGCACGTCTTTTTTATCGTATTCAATGCGCAGATAATCCTTGGTCACGCCCTGTACGGCCATCCGTTGGATGCCCGCATAGCGGCCAATACCATGGTTCTGGTGGACGACCAAATCACCCGGCGAAATCTCGCTTAGGCTGTTCAGGGCATCCTTGTTGCGCTTTTTCTTTTTCTGGGCGGTACTTACGCCGAAAGCTCGCGCCGTGAATACCGCGTACTTGGCAAAGGGCAGACTGCACCCGGCGGAAAGCTGCCCCGGCAAAATCTGCACCAAACCGGCGGCGGGGGGAACATCCTCTTCGGTGGTTACGGTAAGTCCTTTTACACGCAGGTCGGCGGCCAGACCGGCCGCGGCGCGAGGCGTACCGGCCAGCACCGTGACAGCGGCTCCGCCGTCGCAGAGGGGCTGCAAATCTTCCAACAGATGGGCGACTTCACCGCTCCAAGAGGGGAGCGCATGGGCCGGTGCGTTGACAATCTCCTTCAACTTTAAGTCCGGCATGTTGCGGGCAAAGTTTTCGGCGCAGATGGTGCGGCAGCGCGCCGGCTGGGTCCACAGCCACGGGGCGTCGGCATACAGCTTGTCAAGACCGGCGGCTAAGACGCCATCGTTCAGCAGCGTGGTCAGTTCTTCGCCACGACGATAGGCGGTAGCGCGCTGGGCCTCTCGCAGAGAAGCGGGCTCCTCCAGCACGAGGATCGGATCTTCCAGATAGTCCAGCAGAGTGGCGGGTTCCGGATACCGTACCGCCCAATACTTGTCTAGGTTCACCGGCACGGCGCCGCCATCCAGTTGTGCCAACTCGGGGGCCATGCAGGCTTCCAATGCGGTGCGCTTTTTACCCCGCTGCTTTTTCAAAAAGGCGCGCAGCAATTCTGCCGCGTCAGCAGGGGCGCCAAACAGCACTTCCCGGGCCGGGCTGACATAGATCTTTTCTACCGGATCCTCTCGGCGTTGGGTGGTCAGATCGAAGGTGTGCATCGTGTCGATCTCGTCACCCCAAAACTCCATACGTACCGGCAGCTTCATGTCGGGCGCATATAGGTCGACAATGTCTCCGCGGATGGAGAACTGTCCGGGACCATCTACCTGTGTACGGCGGGTATAGCCGGCACCGTGAAGCAGCGCGGTCAGCTCTGTGCGGGGTAGGGAATCGCCGGGACGCAGCGTGCGGGTATTGGCACAAAAATCGGCCTTGGGTGTGGTGTATTGGGTCAGCGCTTCCTCCGACACACAGACGGCCCGCAACCGTCCTCCCACCAAATCTCCCAATACGCCCAGACGCCGGTACTCATATTCCCGGGATGTCCCTTCGATGGGACGCAGTACGTAATCTCGGGTGGGAAACACCGCGGCTGGGACTCCCAGCGTATTCAGATCTGCGGCAAAGCGGGTGGCTTCCGCTTCACCGGGGGTCACAAGGCAGAGCGGGCGGTCCAACTGGGCGGACAGCGCGGCATAGACCAGCGCACGGCCCGAGCCGGGCAACCCAAATAAGGCGCATGCCCCCGGTTCGGAGAGCGCATGCGCCAATTTTTCATATTCTTTGGTTTGAAGTAAACGAGCGGTAAATAGTTTCATACAAACGCAGTAGCCACCATTGACGCCCCGTCCACCTCAAGATAAGGGGGCGGGAACGTTTGGAGTTGCAGCTCATAGATCGTGGAAGGGAAAACCACCGGGAATCTGCCGGGAAACGTCGGGTTCCGCACACAGCGGCGGCTCCTTCCGCTATAAAGATTCAGGAAAGCACAATGACGAATTAGGCGGCGTTCAGATATTCCTTGGCCAGCCAGCCGTACTGTCCTTCGTACTGAACCACGACCCAGGTTTCGTCGGCATTGGTGCCCAGCGCAGTCACAGCTGTACCGGCGGGGATCTGGGCAACCTTATCAAAATCGGTGCCGGGACCGGCGCGCAGATTCATGTTGGAATCCGGCGTAACGGTAAAGTTGGGCTGTTCGCCTTCGGCATAGACCGTGGTGGGCTGTTCAGACAGGCCGTCGAAATTGACGGGCGTGGGTTCCGGCGTAGGCTCGGGCGTGGGCTCTGCCGCTTCACTGGAGGAATCTCCCTCGGCGGGCAGGCTCTCGCCGGAATCTTCCGACAACGTTTCACTGGTGGTAGAAGAGGTGCTGTCCGGATCGGCGGTTTCGCTGCCGTCAAAGGTGCCGGTCAACAGCAAAAAGCAGAACACGATGGTGGCGATCAGCACAATGGCGCACAGCAGCAGACGAATCATTGCTTTTTTACGAAGCGAGCTCATGGGTCTATCTCCTTTAGCGATTAAATTTGTTTTGTGCATACTGTAAGTTGCCGTCCATCAGCAGCTTGCAGGCCTGTTCAATGTCCGGGTAACGGTCGGTCACCGCTTGACGGTCCTCGGGGGGGAGCTTGCCCAGCACCCAAGCGGCCAAATCATATTGGGGATTGGGTTTGGCACCGATGCCGATGCGGATGCGATAGAATTCTTCGGTGCCCAGACTGGCGATGATACTTTTCAGGCCGTTGTGACCACCCGCCGAACCGTGGGGGCGAATCCGCAGATGTCCCGGCTGTTGGGTGATGTCGTCGCAGAGGACAATAATATGATTGGCCGGAATTTTGTAAAAGTTGGCGGCAGGGGCAATGCTCTGACCGCTGAGGTTCATATATGTAAGCGGTTTGAGCAGCACCACTTTGTGCTCGCCGGCCTGTGCGGTGCCGTATAGGCCCTGCCATTTGCTTTTGTTCAAGTCGCAGCCCCATGCCTTGGCCAGATGATCCAGAGCCTCAAACCCGGCGTTGTGGCGGGTGCCGTCATATTTCGGTTCGGGGTTGCCCAATCCGGCGATCAGCCAGTCGGCCCCGGAAGTATTGCTGAAAAATGGCATAAAAAATCCAAAACGCTCCTTCATGAAGTTTCTGTGCAGAGAGCATCCGCTTCTCTCAGGCGGTGACAACAACCCGACTACCGAAAGGGAAGAGGGCCAACCGGGCAATTTTGAAAAACTGCAACCCGAACGGGATCCCGACGATGGTCAAGCAGAGGACGCAGCCCCAGATGGCATGGCTGATGGCCAACGGCAGGCCGGAGAGCAACAGCCATAGCAGGTTGAACAGCAAAGACGGTGCACCGCCTGCATAAAGAATCTCTTTCCCAAAGGGGAAAAGACTTAAATTGGCAAACTTAAAGCACTGCATTCCAACCGGAATGCCGACGATGGTAATGCACCAGAACAATCCGGCCAATGTCCAGCTTAAAGCGCTGAACAGTCCACCGAATAGACACCAAAGCAGATTGCCGAGAAAACGCATACCGGAATATCCTTTCTAATAAGGGTTACAGGTTGTGCAGTCGGCCCTGCAAAACCAACTGTGCTTTGGTCAGGTCAGCCTTTTTGACAAAAATTTGATACTCGATGCTGCGGTCCATTCGCTCTCCCACCGAATACATCGTGCCGGTGCGTCGGGAGGCACTGCTGAAATTCACCGTTCGGGTGCGGCAGGGGATTCCTTCCTTTTGCAGCATCTGCAAGACCTGACTGTATTGCACGGCATCAAAGGTGCATACGAGTTCCTGCCAGCCGAGAATCGTAAACAAGATGGATAGCATACTCAACCATCCTTTCGCTTGTCCGCCTCCAACTTTTGCTTTTTGGCAATATACTTTTCCAGCTTATGTTCGCCCCAAGCGCTGACGTTGACCTGTTTGGCACGTTCAATGCCCAGTGCTCCGGCGGGTACATCTTTTCCGATGGTGGAACCTGCCGCCGTGAAGGCGTGGTCGCCCACCGTAACCGGCGCCACCAGATTGGTGTTGCAGCCAATGAAAGCATAATCCCCAATGGTGGTGTGGAACTTGCCTTCGCCATCGTAGTTGCAGGTGACGGTGCCGCAGCCGAAATTGCAGTACTTACCCACCGTGGCATCGCCAATGTAAGTCAGATGGCTGACGGTGTTGCCCTCGGCGAAGTCGGCATTCTTGGTTTCCACATAGGCGCCCAGATGGCAGCCTTCGGCAGTTTTGGTGCCGGTGCGTACATGGGTGAAGGGGCCGATCTTGTTGTTGGGGCCGATGTGGCTCTGGTAGCACTGGCTGGCATTGATGGTCGAGCCGTCCTCCACCACGGTGTCCTCCAGCAGGGTGTTGGGTCCGATGACACAGTTGGTGCCAATCACGGTTTTGCCCCGCAGGATGCACCCCGGCAGAATGACAGCGCCGGGGGCGATCTCCACTTCGGCATCAATATATACGTCACGGCTGATAAACTCCACGCCGTTTTCCAAATGACGTTCAAACGTAGCGGCATAGCGCTGCTGTGCCAGCTCGAAATTTTCTTTGGCGGTAGGCATCAAGGCGTCCTCCTTACATATTACTATACCTTGTTGCTATTGTACCCCACGCGGGCGATTTTCGCAACCCGAAAAAGGGCGGGAAACACAAAAAAGCAAAACTTAAAGCATAAACAAAAAAAGAGCGGCGCTCGAACAATTTCCGAACTTTCCGCCCAGTATATTTTACACGATTTTTGTGCAAATTGCAATACCTTAGGGAGAAAAGTTTGGTTGTTTTTCAGCGAAACTATTGAGCATTTTTTTAACAATCCACTGGAAATTCGATTTGGGGTCTGTTATAATGGACTTTGCAAACACGAACGTTGTGATGCAAACACGTAACCGTTTTTGGGAGGTTAGTATGAGCAAGAAATTCTTGTACCTGTTCAAAGAGGGCCATGACGCCTTCGGCGGCGACCAGACCACCATGAAGAACATTCTGGGTGGCAAGGGCGCTGGCTTGGCCGAGATGACCCACGCCGGCATGCCGGTTCCGCAGGGCTTCACCATCACCACCGAGGCCTGCACCCAGTATTATGCCGACAACCGCGAGATCAACGAAGAGATCAAGGCTGACATCTTCAAATACATGGGCATTCTGGAGGAGCAGACCGGTAAGACCTTCGGCTCTGTGGAGAACCCGCTGCTGGTTTCCGTCCGTTCCGGTGCCCGTCAGTCCATGCCCGGCATGATGGATACCATCCTGAACCTCGGCCTGAACGATCAGGCTGTGGAAGGTCTGGCTAAGAAGACTGACAACCCCCGTTTTGCCTATGACTGCTACCGCCGCTTCATCCAGATGTACTCTGATGTTGTTATGGAGCTGGGCAAGAGCTTCTTCGAGGAGCGCATCGACGCCATGAAGGAGCGCAAGGGTGTTACGCAGGACGTTGACCTGACCGCCGACGATCTGAAGGAACTGGTCAAAGAGTTCAAGCAGATCTACCGCGAGAAGCAGGGCAGCGAGTTCCCGCAGGATCCCAAAGAGCAGTTGATCGGCGCCGTTAAGGCCGTCTTCCGTTCTTGGGACAACCCCCGCGCCAACGTTTATCGTAAGATGAACGAGATCCCCTACGAGTGGGGCACTGCCGTCAACGTTCAGCAGATGGCGTTCGGTAACTCCGGCATGCGTTCCGGCACCGGCGTTGCGTTCACCCGTAACCCCGCTACCGGCGAGAAGAAGCTGATGGGCGAGTACCTCATCAATGCACAGGGCGAAGACGTTGTTGCCGGTATCCGCACTCCTTCTCCCATCAGCAAGCTGCATGAGGAGATGCCCGAGGTTTACGATCAGTTTGTTGAGATCGCTACCCGCCTCGAGAACTACTACAAAGATATGCAGGACATGGAGTTCACCATCGAGGATGGCAAGCTCTTCATGCTGCAGACTCGTAACGGCAAGCGTACCGCGCAGGCTGCTTTGCAGATTGCTTGCGACCTCGTGGACGAGGGCGTGATCAGCGAGCAGACCGCTGTGCTGCGCGTTGAGCCCAAGCAGTTGGACACCCTGCTGCATCCTCAGTTTGATGCTGCTGCGCTGAAGGCTGCCGAGGCCATCGGCAAAGGCTTGGCTGCTTCTCCGGGATCTGCCTGTGGCCGTGTCGTCTTCTCTGCCGAGGACGCCGAAGAGAAGGTTAAGGACGAAGCTTGGGCCAAGGTGGTTCTGGTTCGTCTCGAGACCAGCCCCGAGGACATCGTGGGCATGCAGGTTTCTCAGGGCATCCTGACCGTCCGTGGCGGTATGACCAGCCACGCCGCCGTTGTCGCTCGTGGCATGGGCACCTGCTGTGTTTCCGGCTGCGGCAACGACAACAATGTTACTATCGACTACGACGGTAAGACCATCACCATCAATGGCCATGTCTTCCATGAGGGCGACTGGATGAGCATTGACGGTTCTACCGGCAACATCTACGAAGGCCAGATCGCTACGGTGGCTTCTACCGAGAACGCCAACTTCAAGCGCTTCATGGGCTGGGCTGACGCTGCCCGTCAGATGAAGGTCCTGACCAACGCTGACAACCCGCGCGACGCACAGAACGCCGTGGATATGGGTGCTGAAGGTATCGGTCTGTGTCGTACCGAGCATATGTTCTTCGCCGAGGACCGCATCAAGGCTGTCCGCGAGATGATCTGCGCCCGTACGGTGGAAGAGCGCAAGGCTGCTTTGGCTAAGGTCGAGCCCTATCAGGAGGCCGACTTCACCGCTATGTATCGCATCATGGGCGACCGTCCGATGACCATTCGTTATCTGGATCCGCCGCTGCATGAGTTCCTGCCCACCAAGCCCGAGGAAATCGAGGCTCTGGCTAAGAACATGGGTATGACCACCGAAGAGCTGAACAACGTGGTTGTCAGCCTGCACGAGTTCAACCCCATGATGGGTCATCGTGGCTGCCGTCTGGCTGTTACCTATCCGGAAATTGCCGAGATGCAGACCAATGCCGTTATCAAGGCTGCCCTGAAGGTCAGCGCCGAGACCGGCAAGATGATCACCCCGCACATCATGATTCCTCTGGTGGGCGAGGCCAAGGAGCTCAAGTACGTCAAGGACGTGGTTGTCAAGACCGCTGACAAGCTCATCGCTGATGCTGGCGTTGACATGAAGTACGAAGTTGGTACCATGATCGAGATTCCGCGCGCTGCTCTGACCGCCGGCGAGATCGCTAAGGAAGCTGACTTCTTCAGCTTCGGCACCAACGACCTGACTCAGATGACCTTCGGCTTCAGCCGTGACGACGCTGCCAAGTTCCTGACTGCTTACTACGACACCAAGATCTACGAGAGCGATCCGTTCCAGCACTTGGATCAGGTTGGCGTTGGCAAGCTGGTTAAGATGGCTGCCCATGACGGCCGCGAGACCAACCCCAACTTGGGTCTGGGCATCTGCGGCGAGCATGGCGGCGATCCCTCCAGCGTGGAGTTCTGCCACAACGTTGGTCTGGATTACGTCAGCTGCTCTCCCTTCCGTGTGCCTATCGCTCGTCTGGCTGCTGCTCAGGCTGCTATTAAAGCTCCCAGAGCGAAGTAATTGATTTTTGACGAGTTATCGTTAAAAATTAAAGCCCGATAAAGGCTGAAAATTGACTAAAATGTGCGCCACTGCTTGTCAGCGGCACACATTTGTTTTTCTGTCAAACATACACTTCAACCCTCAAATCTGTCCAAGAACAGCGTCTGAACTGGCTCGGCATACCGTTTTTTTGACGATATTGACGTGCGGTTTCGAAGTTGATTCTGAATTTCAGCAGGGGATCTTGCTCGATTTTCGTCAAGTCGGTTCGTTCAGCGTGAGGAACCTGCGGACCGAAATTCAGCTTCCAGCGGTAGAGGTTGTCCTTGATAGGCGTGACAACCTCTACAAATTCCTGAATCAGTGAATCAGGCAACTTCGGTGCAGAAAGATCCACGATTCGATTCAGCGCAGCAGTCAGTTCCTTCATAGAAGGAGTGGCTGCTGCTTTTTGTTGTGCTGCCATTTCGGCTGGAGGGTGCTGCAAAGCGCTGATTTCCTGCTCCGTCTTGGCGCACAGTTCCTTGTACTCATCACGCCCCAAGTCACCGTCTGCGTACATTTGAGCAAGCCGCAGTTTGCGATTTTTCAGCTTACTGATCTGGGCGCTGCTGCTGGCAACCGAGCAGGCAGGAGCCGCGCGGTTGCTGACAGAGTCTATCATAGCAACCGCTTTTTTCACTGCCGCATTTTGGTCGCCCCAGATACGGTCAAAAATCAACTTTGCCATAAGTTCCAGTTTCCATTCGCATATGGAAATTGCATCGCAGGATGACTGTCCTTGCAGATTGTGTTCCACAACAAAAGAACGGGAAACATTCACTGTCCGGTAATTGCATTGATACCCGTAAACCGGCGTTCCGTCTTTCAAAACGCGCCACTTGAAACGGTTAAACCCGCCGCCGCAGCGGCAACGAAGTTTTTGTGTCCATAGATGCATCGGACCAAGATAACCGGCGCGGCGTGTGGAGCCGTCCGGCATCCGATATGTGGCGATTTTTTGCTTGCGGATTCGATCACATTCGTGCCACAATTCCTCAGAAATAAGCGGCGGGAAGTTGCCCTTGACAAGTTGAATGCTATCTTCATCGAGATTCTTTACGCGAACCTTGTCAATGTAATTGGTGGTCTTGGACTTGTTGTAGCCTATGTACCCCATATAGGTGGCGTTGCGTAGCATCTTACTGATTTTGATGCAAGACCATTTTACATTGCCTTGGCTATCCTTATACCCAAGGCGCGTAAGCTCGTTGCAGATCAGACTTTGCCCGTAGCCTCTGGAGTACATATCAAATACAAAGCGAACGACTTTTGCCTGCTCCTCGTTGATGGTGTAGGTGTTATGAGCTTTGTCTAAATCATAGCCCAAAATGTTGCCATTCCCGTAGAGAACACCGTTTTGGCGGCTGATCATTTGACCGGCTAAGACACGTTCGGAAATTTTGCGGCTTTCCTCCTGCGCAAGAGAGGACATAATGCTCAGGCGCAGTTCGCCATCGCTGTCCAACGTCCAGATGTTGTCAGACACGAAGTAAACCTCCACACCAATGCCGCGAAGCTCTTTTGTGATGGAGAGTGTATCAACGGTGTTTCTGGCAAAGCGGCATACCTCGCGGGTGACGATCAGGTCGAATTTTCCGTTTCGGGCATCGTCCAGCATTCGCATAAAAGATGGACGCTTTTTTGCAAGCGTTCCGGTAATGCCTTCGTCAATGTAGCGCCCGACCAGCTGCCAATTCGCGTGGTACTTCAATTGGTCATCGTACCATTGCATCTGATTGCTGAGCGCGTCCTTCTGCTGTTCGTGCTGTGTGGAAACTCGACCGTAAAAGACCATGCGGCGGTCACGGTTGCGGTCTAAATTCATAGACCCGAAATATAGCTGTTGTTGTGTTGTCTGCATTTGCGTTACCTCCTTTCCTCGCAGTATATAGGAAGTTGAAAAACGATGGTAGGCTGTCGTTTTATTGCTTGACAGGCTTGACAAGTGCGGAATATTGTGCTGTGACCTGACGGTAAACCGTGTGATTGATAAGACCCTCACGGTAGAGAACAGCAACCAGTTTCACGGCAATGACATCACTACTGATTTGCAAGGGAGAATCCGTGGGATGTGTGCATTTCATAGTATACCTCCTGTTCATTATGCATTTGATTCCACAAGCATAGCGGTCACCTGTGGAAAACAAGTGACCGCCATAATCTGAAATCAAATTTTATACCCTATTCGACACTACTCCCCGGATATAAGGGCGAACCACCGACCCGGCTGCTGGAAACAGCTCCCACTTCCTGTACCACATTGTTGGCAGTACCGCCGACGCCTTGAGAGCATCGCCACGGTGTGTATCATGATTGCTGACCCTTCGCTTGAGGTATGTGTTCCACGCCACCTCTCCCGCCTCTGGGGGCGCTCCGCTGCGGTTAGGCAGCCTCATCGCGTCAGAGTCGGGACGCACCTGCCGAAACGCTCCTTGGGTTGCGGCAAGGTCAGTTGTATGTAGCCGGTGATTCGGATATTCGGTTATCAAGGTGCAGAGAAAAAAGGGGGAAAGAGGGCTTTTTTGTCCCTCTATATAAGAACAACGCGAAAAATCAAAAAAGTTCGAGAAAAATTTTTGATTTTGGCAAAATATTTTTTCGGGCTACACGAATGGTGATTTTTTTGCTATATGGTGTTCCAGAAAAACACCCTGAATATAGACGGTTCCTACGATTACGACATATTTGTGATTATTCTGCCGGAACTGTAATTACGAATACCAAACCAAAAGAGAAAGTGGAGCCTCGGCTCCACTTTCTCTTTTTTAGACCCTGAATTTCCGGATAACCTGCAAGAATTCAATCAGCAAAGTCTGATACAAGTCCTCATCGCGGTGACCATTCACCATACTGCATTTCAGCAAAAGAGGTGAAAACTGGTCATACAGCAGCTCCACGGCTTTGCTGTCGCCGTTCTTTGCCCCCAAAAGGGCATCTCGAAATGCTCCCATCTTAGTTTTCCTCCATTTCTTTACGGATTTTCTCGCAAGCGTTGCGACGGTGTGTACTTACGGTGTTCTTTTCGACACCCAGTTTGGCAGCCGTGTCGGACACAGATAGCTGTTCGACATACAGCGAGATCATAACCTCGCATTCCTTCGGCGTCAGCTTATGCAGATACCTTCGGATGCCCTCCCACATCAGTTTCGATTCGACAATTTCCTCCACCGGTCTTGTCGTCGGCATATACATTTTATTCACTTCCTCGGAACATTCCTCGATAGAGATCTCGCTTGCAGCCTGCTCCGCTTTCGCGCGCAGGTAGGATGCACGGCGATTGTAAAGAGCCTTCGTCAAACACTTCGTAAAGCGCGCAGCCAGTTGCGCGTCCTCACCACTAAACCATAACTTGTTTTTCTTTGCCATCGTAAACCTCCTGAATTTTGAGTTTCATTGAATAGACCTCAAAACTCGGAGGGGCGCGGGCAGAGAACGGCAGTCCTCTGCCGCCAAAGCAAAAAGGAAGCAAAAAAATACGCCAGATGGTTATAAAAACCATCTGGCATACGAATAATACACGAAAAACTACGCGGCGAAGGGACTTTTGAAAGTACACAGTGGCGCTTGATGGGGTTTCTGCCTTAATACGGCATAGCTCCGCTTACCGGAGCGTCAAGCACATCTGCCATGCAATACGCCTTTCAACTAAATATGTCCCACAAAAAGAAAAAGCCCGACAAGCCAAAACTTGTCGGGCAGAAAGTGGATTTACTTTTCTTCCATCCAACCAAGGAATGTCTGCAATTTCTGTATGTCACCGTCATCGAGGTCTTGCAGTCGGTTAAAGATATTGATACGGTCGGTTTCATCCCCGGCACCGGCGAAAAATTCCTGTGGCGTGATATGGAAGTATTCACAGATGCGCAGGAATTCGTGCATCGAGGGAAGAGCCTTGCCTGTGGAAATGTTGCGCATATAACTGCCGCTTTTGCCAAGGTCAAGACTCATTTTATGCTCTGATATATGCTGCCGCTGGCGCAGCTGTGTGATGCGCTTACGGACAAAATTCTCATATTCGGCTACCTGTAGCAAGCAGATACACCCTTTCCAATTTATACTACGATATATAGATATTGTAATATAAATCGCGGCAGAGCGTTCAGGATTGATGTATCAGTTTTTCTGTGACATAACGCAAATTAGCAATTAAAAAGCGAATTACGAAAAAAGTTTATCTTTTGCGGTGTTTCAGATAAGCAGCAGGTCGGGAAAGCGCAAAATATGGTCGATATGCGCAATCGCCCCGGCTAATGTATCAAAGCGCCCCTCGCACGGATCGGGCACCTCAGTTAAGGCGGTGGGGTCTGCCGTAAGACCGTTTTCCTCCAGCCACGCATCAAACGCCTTGCGCATCGCTGCGGCGTTGGCGCGCTTTTCCTCATTGGTGACACGCTCATCAAGGTAGATAATGGCATCAAATTTGTGGGCTGCGGTGTTATGGGTAATTTCAGCAAAGGTGAACCTGTCTATATAGGTATGGAACAAGAGTTTTACGCCCAACTTGTGCAGCTCGGTTTCTGCGCGCTGGCGCTCGGAAATTTGCGTTTTTGCGTCTATTGCGGTACGCAACTGGCAAAATAGCTCGTCCCCATCTGCAGGATAGAACGCAGTACCCTTGGTGTCCTCGATTTCCTCAAAGCAGTATGCCTGCTGCGAGGGCGACAACATCCCCTGTTCAGCCAGCTGTATGGCATCGAGAAGATCCTGCCGATAGGATTGCGATAACGACATTGCGAATTCCTTTTTCATAAAAGATCACTCCTTGTTTATAATTGGTGAATCTAGTATGAATTATAGTTCTCATTCGTGTCGAAATTGCTCGAAAGCAAGGATACGAAGGGGAAAATTCATACAACAATCATCAAGAAGAAAAGGAGCAGTTTCCAACAAACATCCGGTGTCACGATATGCTAGTAATGGAAGAGGTAATGCGTTTAGAATAGTGACCGACAATATTTTGAACGCTACTTGTGGTTTTATGGAGAATCTGCTATAATATCTATGTTTATTTGTGAGGAATGGGATTGATATTCTTTTCTTACTAAAATTACGGAAGGAGGGCTTGACAATGATGCTCAAAGGCGCGAAAATGGCTCGGCTCGGCTCGGCTCGGCAGTAGTATTGCGCCTTTTATTCAGTGTGTCAAGCTCTATTACATCAAATCGTCAGGTAAAATCCGGAAGCAGGGTGAACTATGCCCTGTTTTCGGATTTTTTCTTTTGTGGGAAGGGGGAACACTGCTGAAACTTTACGCCTGATTGTCAGGTATTGCGGATGCTTCAATCCATTTTATCGGTACACTTGCTGCGGCAACAATTCTTAATGATTAAAACACACAGGAGGAATGAAAATGAAGAAAAAAGTTCTTAGCCTTCTGCTAACGCTTTGCCTTGCTATGACTTTCGTGCCAATGGCAGCGTTTGCAGCGGGACCTGACAAAATCTCAATCACAACGGTAGCTGAACTTTTGCAATTTGCAAAAGCTGTGGACAATGGCGACTATGACGATAAAACAGATGCGGTTGTATCTCTTGATGCAGATTTGGATTTGACAGGTGTTGCGTGGAAACCGATTGGCAGCGTATTTGCTGCTGATGGAACTCTGCCGCATTACTTCAGCGGCAAATTTTACGGAAATGGGCATACGATTTCCAATTTGGATTTTTCCGAAAATTATGGAAAAGCAGAGTATCCTTCTTTCGGATTTTTCAGTGAGGTTTACGGCGCTGAAATTTCCGGTTTGACAATTCAGGGAAAACTTGATGTGTCTAATTCTGACCCCGTCTATTTTGGAACGGTAGCGGGCGTTGCAGCAGGCAGCAAAATTTCTGACTGCGTTTCGGATGTATCGTTCACGGATACAGATAAATATATAAACGGTACTTTGGCTTTGTGCGGATATGCGATAGATAGCACGATTGAACACTGCCAAAACAAGGGGAATTTTTCAATAACGAAGGATGTCACCTCTTTTCAGATGGGCGGTATCGTAGGTATTGCTCAAAACAGTACCGTACAGTATTGCGCCAATACAGGCGATATGACCTCTTGGACACCCTGTACCGGCGGAATTGTTGGGCAGTTGTATCAAGGCTCAAAGATTATCAATTGTTATTCCACCGGGAAAATGGTTCCTCTTGGCAATGGTACTACAGATTTCGGCGGCATTGCAGGTATAGTTGGTGCAGGTACAGAAATCAGACATTGCTATTTCGCTGGTGAAATGGATTTATCTCAATATACTGCCACTACACCTTATAAGCGTTTAGGTGGCATTGCAGGCAATGTTTCTTCTGATACACCTGTTTTTGAAAACAATTATTTCGTGCAAACGGAAAATGTCCCGGCTTGTTTTAAGTATCAGGATGCTGGAACAGAAAAGACCCTTGACTTTATGAAAACGGAAGATTTCTTTAATGAAATCACTGATGCTGGCGGCAATTATCGAATTAATTCTAATGGAACACCCCTTTTGCCTGCACCGAAATATGTGGTTTCTTTTGTTATAACACCTGCTGTGTTGGCGAATGTAGTCATTAAAGTGAACGGTCAGGCAGTAGCAAACCCTGCCGATTTGGAAGCGGGTACTTATACTGTCAAAGTCAGCGCAGATAATTGCGAGGTTTTCAATTCCAATATTACGATTACGGCTGATACAGCAACTCATACGCAGACCATTGCAATGACTTATTTACCTGCCGACTACACTAAGGTCGACGAAGCCATTGCCAAGGCAAATGCACTGAACAAGGACAACTACAAGGACTTCTCTGCTGTAGAAACTGCTGTCAATGCTGTTGTCCGTGACAAGAATATCACTGAACAGAGCGAAGTGTATGCCATGGCGCAGGCTATCGAAGATGCAATTATTGCCCTGCAGTACAAGGATGCTGACTACACCAAGGTCGATGCAGCCATTGCCAAAGCAAATGCACTGAATAAGGGCAACTACAAGGATTTCTCCGGTGTGGAAACCGCTGTCAAAGCTGTTGTCCGTGACAAGAACATCACTGAACAGAGCGAAGTGGATGCAATGGCGAAGGCTATTGAAGATGCCATTACCGCCCTGCAGTACAAGGATGCCGACTACACCAGAGTCGATGCAGCCATTGCCAGGGCAAATGCACTGAACAAAAATGATTACAAAGACTTCTCCGGCGTAGAATGCGCCATTAGAGCAGTTGCACGCGGCAAGAACATCACTCAACAGGCAGAGGTTGACGCCATGGCAAAGGCTATCGAAGATGCCCTTGCTGCCCTGCAATACAAGGACGCTAACAAGACAACACAGCCCACTCCGGCACCTGCTGCAACAGCCACACCTCAGTACACCATTCCGCAGACCGGCGACACCAGCAACCCTGCTTTGCTGGTTGTCCTTATGCTTGTCAGCGGTAGTGCAGCCATTGGAACAGCCGTTGTTGCCAGCAAGAAAAAGCACAACAGATAACTGAACAGCCCCCGTTCCATCTTCCGGGCAAAGCAAAAGCGCCGCAGCAATGTGGCGCTTTTCTATTCATATAAGAACCACAAGCTATGCTTGTGGGCGAATATAGCACGAGCGTTGAT
>CAUWAX010000027.1:0-18537 GCA_963557315.1 uncultured Gemmiger sp.
AGGAACGGCAAAATTTTTTGCACTTCTATTGCTTCTTTATCACACATAAGCAAAGGGTGCGGGCACGCAAGCCCCACTGTAACAGCCGTCTGCCGTTTTGCAGGCCAGCGCCACGGTACGCCGCAGCCGGACATAGCCTGCTACCGCCCGCAGCACCAACACGGCTACCCCCAGCGCCCACACCCCGGCCAACAGATGCCAAACCGTCAGCTGGGTATACCAAGGCGCAGCAGGGGCTGCGGCAACGGTCTGCACCGGGACCGCCGACAGCGCGGCCGGCGCCGGGCCATCGGCCAAGGCCTGCACGGTATCGGCCGCTTGGGCCAGTTGTTGATTTTGGGGGCGGGGCAGCGTGAGGGGGATTCCCCAAGGCAGCGCAAACCGCAGCCCTACCGCCAACCACAGCCAGCAGAGCAGCCGGCTGGGCGTGTGGACCCGCCGCAGCAGCGCACTGACAGCCAGCGCCCCCACCGTTGCCGCCCCGCCCCACAGGCTGAGCAGCAAAAAGTGCAGCACAATATCCCGCATAGATCACCCCTCCTTATCGTGAGCGGCATCCAACAACGCGCGGATCTCGGCAGCTTCGGCTTCGCTGATGGGCTTGGCGCTTAAAAACGCCGCCACAAACCGCGGCAGGCTGCCGCCAAAGGTCTTGTCCACCACAGCGGCACTCTCGGCACATTGGACGGCCTGCTTGGCCACCACACTGGTGACCGTGCCGCCGTTGTTCTGCAGCACCCCCCGCTCACACAGTTTTTTCAACACCGTGTAGGTGGTGCTCTTTTTCCATCCCAAGGCGTCGGCCGCCAAGGTGACCAACCGGCCGCTGGGCAGCGGCTCGTGGTCCCACACCAAGCAGGCAAATCGATACTCCCCCTCGGCCAGACGCAGCGGTTCTTGTACAGACATGGGAACCCCTCCTTTCTAATTTAGCCTAGGCTTTTCTGCATTTTTAGTCTATCACAATAGACCCGTTCTGTCAAGAAAAAGCAGAGGCGCGTTTTTGCCTCTGCTGTGTACTTTTTTATACCAGATGGGTGCGCTGCCGCCAGACCCCCAGCAGGCCCAGCGCGGTCAAACAGGCCACTGCACCAAAAACGAAGGCCAGCCGCAAATCCCACTGGGCCAGCGCCCCAAACAGCAGGTTGCTGCCGATGGCTACCACGTCCACAATCATGGCATGGATGCTCAACGCCGTGGCGCGGTTGCGGGTCTGCACCTGTCGGTTTTGCAGTTGTACCTGAAAGGGCTGGAACAAGCTGTTCGACACCTGCAACAGCCAGATGCTGCCCACCGAAAGCAGCGCCCGGTTGGTTACGGTCAGCACCACACAGGCCAGCGCCGGGGCCAGACAGAACAGCCCCACCGCCCCCTTGGGACCGGTACGCCGGGTAAGGGCGGCGGACCAGACACCGCACAATCCCAACAGGGTGGCGGCAATATACACAGCGCCAATGGCGGTGCTGGTCATGCCGCACCGCTCATATTGCAGTTGGTTGAGAAAGACCGTCACGGTCTGGTGTACCTCGGTAAGCAGGCCCACGGCAATAAGAAAGACCAGCAGCCCCGGCGCGGCTAAGGTCGCCCGCAGCGTAACGGCAAAGGGTTCCCGGGCTTCGGCTTTTTCGGGGGCGGGATGCACCTCGGTAAGGCCCAGTGAGAGCAGTGCCGCCGCCCCGTAACTGAAGACGGTGAGCAGCGCCGCCAGACGGTAATCATCCCCCACGAACAGCGTATAGACCGCCGCCGCGCTCAACAAACCGGCCATGCCCAGACTGTTGTAGACGCCAAAGACCCGCTGGCTGTGTTCCGGTCCGGCGCAGAGGTAGAGAATGCTGGTATCCACCCCGGAAAACCCGGTGATCACCACGCTGAGCAGCACCCGTTCCGCCAGAAAACCGGCAAAATCCGACGCTTGCCAGAAGATGATCTTGGACAGAAAATACAGCCAGCAGCAGATGATCATGGTGCGCTTGTAGCCAATGCGGTCCGCCACCATGCCCCAAGGCACCTCCAGCGCGATGCACAGCGCATAGGAGATGCTTTCGATCAGGGTAATCTCAAAAATCGTAACGCCCTGCGCCTGCCGGTACAAGGTGGCGATGGCGCCGTAAAACACCATGCCCTGCAAAAAGGTCATGGCATACAAAAGATAAATATTGCGTTTCATGAAAAAAATCGTCCTTTCCGCCAGAGTAGGAAATGGTACAGCAAACAGACGCCGGATTGCGGCGCCTGCGGTGCAATTTCAAACTCTTTTAGATAGGACGATGCATTGCAGTGATTCCTGCCCTTATGTTTTTCAGAATAGGTCCAGTATACCACCCCAAGGGCACGGCGTCAATCGGCTGCGCGCAGTTCCTCCCGCAGACGCAGGATCTGCCGCTCGATCTCGTCGATGACCGACGCAAAGGCCGCATCCTCCTGTCCGGTGGGGTCGGGCAAACCCCAATCCTCCCGCCGGGTGCAGGGCAGCATGGGGCATTGCACGTTGCAGCCCATCGTGACGACCACATCTACCGGCGGCAGCGCCGTCAACAATTTGCTGTACTGGGTGGCAGCCATATCTACCCCATACCGGGCTTTCACCAGCCGCACTGCGTCGGGGTTGATGGCCGGTTTGGTCTCGGTACCGGCGGAGTAACTTTCAAAGACATCGCCGGCCAACAGCCGTCCCAGCGCTTCGGCGATCTGGCTTCGGCAGGAATTGTGTACGCAGATAAAGGCTACTTTCGGTTTGGTGCTCATGCCTGTGCCCGCGCTTTCTCGATCAGGGCCTTGGCTTCCTCCTTGGTCAGTACCCGTCCGCTGGAAACCACCTTGCCGTCCACCATCAGGGCCGGGGTCTGCATGACCCCGCAAGCCGCGATCTGGGCAAAGTCGGTGATATGCCCCACCTCGTCGGGCAAGCCCAGCTCGGTCAGTGCTGCCTTGGCCGCCTCCTCCAGTGCGTGGCAGCTAGCACAGCCGCCGCCCAATACCTTGACGGCTTCGTTGCCGGTCTCTTGGGATTTTGCTTCTTTTTTACCGAACAGTTTCATAGAAAAGTCCTCCTTCTATTTTACAGCAATACAAATTGCAGGGCGTTGAACAGATACCCTACCACCACGATGCCTGCCACGCAGATGCCCACAAACAGCGCCAGCAGTTTGGGTTTGACCACCTTGCGCAGCAGAATCAGCGAAGGCAGGGACAAGGTGGTGACCGCCATCATAAAGGACAGCACGGTGCCGAGCTGCGCCCCTTTGGCCAGCAGGGCTTCGGCCACCGGAATGGTGCCGAAGATGTCGGCGTACATCGGCACGCCCACCAGCACCGCCGCCAGCACGCCGAAGGGATTGCCGGACCCCAGCACCGTTTCCACCCAGGATTGGGGGATCCAGTTGTGGATGAGGGCGCCCACGCCAACCCCCACCAACAGATAGGGCAGTACCTTGCGGTAGGTGCCCACCGCCTGCCCCCGGGCGTATTGCAGCCGCTGGGCGGTGGTGAGTTGGGGATCCTCCAGATCCACGCCGCTGCCCGCGTGGGCCAGCGGCTCCAGTTGAGATTCCATCCCCAGCGCTTCGATGAGGGTACCGCCTGCCACGGCTACGATGAGCCCCAGTACCACATAGACCACAGCCACCCGGACACCAAAAATGCCGGTAAGCAGCACCAAGCTGCCCAGATCCACCATGGGGGAGGAAATCAAGAAAGAAAAGGTGACGCCCAAGGGCAGCCCCGCCCCGGTAAACCCAATAAAGATGGGGATGGAAGAGCAGGAACAAAAGGGGGTGACGGTGCCCAGCAAAGCCGCCACCGTATTGGCGGTCAGCCCCCGGAACCGCCCCATGATACGGCGGCTGCGCTGGGGCGGAAAATAGCTTTGCACCCACGAGATGGCAAAAATCAAGACCAGCAGCAGCACCGAAATTTTCAGGGTATCATACACAAAAAACTGCACACTGCCGCCCAACCGGCCGGTGGTATCCAGCCCGAAGGCGGTGAGCACCTTGCCCACCAAGCCATTGAGCCACTGCATGCCCAACACTTGATTTTGGAAAAACAGCCAGAGATCCATGAGGAAACTCCTCCTTGTCATATCAAGTTTTTTTGATGTTTGCGCTGTAAAAAAGTGCCGCGCCATGGCGGCAATGGTTCAGCGCCCGCAGCAGCCGCAGGTAGGCGCCTCGGCAGCCGGGGTAGTCAGGGCCAGCAGCCGCTGCACCGCCCGGGCCTGCCCGGCCTCGCTCAGGCGGTAATGGGTCCACTTGCCCTCCTGCCGGGCCAGCACCAGTCCCGATTCGCAGAGGATCTTCATATGGTAGGACAGCCCCGACTGGGTCAGTGCCAGCGGTTCCTGCAATTTGCAGGCGCACTTTTCACCGCTGCGCAGTTGTTCCAAAATGGCCAACCGTTTGGGGTCGCACAGCGCTTTGAAAATCTTGGCATCCTGCTCGTAGGAATCCATGCCCGGCACCTCACATCAAATTTTCTTGATGTATACTATACACCGACTCCCACGCTTTGTCAAGTCGATCTGTAACATTTTTGTGCGGTCCTTGTTTCCCCTGCAGCGAACGGGTATACTGTAAGAAAAGGCTTGAAAAAGGAGGCCTCGGCTATGTGTACAAGCATTGCTTTTTGGGACCGGGCGCTGTATGGGCGCAATCTGGATCTGGAATATCATTTTGGGGAGCAGGTGGTCACCACACCCCGGGATTATCCCTTTGTCTTTCACCACCGGGAACCGCTGCCCCACCACCACGCCATGATCGGCATGGCCACCGTGGCAAATAACATGCCGCTTTACGCCGAAGCCGCCAACGAAGTCGGCTTGTATATGGCGGGGCTGTACTTTCCCGGCAATGCCCACTATTTTGAGGAACCGGACCCGGCAGCGCTGAATCTGGCTCCCTACGAGCTGATCCCGTTGGTGCTGGGTAGCTGCGCCACCGCCGCCGAGGCCCGGGCCTTGTTGCAGACCGTACGGCTTGTGGCCATTCCCTTTGCGCCGGGGTATCCGCTGGCGGCGCTGCACTGGCAGGTTGCCGGACCGGACGGCGGTTTCATCATGGAGCCTAGGGAGGACGGCCTGCACTTCTACGACGATGCCGCCGGTGTGCTGACCAACAACCCGCCCTACCCCTACCAGCGCATGAACTTGAACAACTACCGGAACCTGTCCCCCCGCACGCCGGAAAACACCTTTGCCCCCGGGCTGGAATTGACGGTCTACGGGCAGGGGCTGGGCGCCGTGGGCCTGCCGGGGGATGTTTCTCCCCAGTCCCGCTTTGTGCGGGCCACCTACCTGCACCAGCACGCGGTCTTTCCCGAGGAACGCCCGGCGCAGGTGACCCAGTTCTTCCACCTGCTGGATGCCGTGTCGATGGTGCGGGGCAGCGTGATCACCCCCGAAGGACGGTATGACGAAACCACCTACTCCTGCTGTGCCGACACACGGGAGGGCGTTTATTACTACAAGACCTACGACAGCGGCAGCATCCATGCCGTGCGGCTGACCAAGGAGACAGTCACCGGACAGGCGCTGCACGCCTACCCGCTGGCGGACAAACCCCATTTTGTAGCGGACAACTAAAAAAGGGGACGTCAATCGTCCCCATGATGCCCGGCCCCATGGTGGCCGGGCTCTTTTTGTGTTTTGGGCATACAGGCTGCGGACTCCGGCGTAGCAGCCATCGTCTGCGAAGATTCGGAGGCGGCGTCCGTGCCGGACAGCGCGGCGATGCGGTCCCGAATCTGCCGCATCGTCATGCCCTGCACCGCTTCGGGCGTGACGGTGGGGTCCAGCGCCGCCAAGGCCTGATAGGCCCGGTATTTGCCGTAGGACAATCCACAGTCATGGGCTTGTGCCACCTCGTGGGGGGACGCCTGATAGCAGTGGGCATTCTGCTGCCCGGCAGTGCAGGATTCCACCGCCGCCAACATCTGGGCGCAGTGGGCGTCGTCCTCCCCGATGACACCGATCTCCACCACCGCGTTCTGGGCCATCAGCGCTTCGATGGTCTCGCTGGCCAGAATGCTCTCCACCGCATCGGTGTAGGTCTGGTTGGTCAGGTCCAGCGTTTCGGCCAGTGCGGTTCCGTCGTCGTTCCAACCTTGTACCGAGATGACCCGGTCAAACCGGTTGACCCCCAATTCCAGCGAAGGGTTGACGTCGATGCTGATATGGGCAGTGGGGGTAAAGTAGAGCCACCGCCCGCCCAACACCACCACGGCACAGGCAGCCGCAGCCACGGCCCACCCCACCACCGGGCGGATACGCTGCTGCCGGGCCCGGCGGGCTACCGCGGCCCGGGCCGCCACCTTCAGCTCCGGTTCGGCATGGACGCTGTCCAAAGCAGCACGCAGTTCCTCACGCATCGTCGTCACCTCCCAGCGTCTGACGCAGCAGCCCCCTGGCGCGGGTCAGCCGTGTGTAGACGGTGTTCACATTCTTGCCCAGAATCTTGGCAATTTCCGGCGCGGAATACCCTTCGTAGTAGTGCAGGTAGACCACGTCCCGGTAGGCGCCGGGCAGTGCCTGCACGGCCTGCAGCACCGCACGGTGTTCTTCCGCCGGGGCAGGCAGCTCGGCGGCTTCCTCCAACGGGACTGTGCGGCGGCGAAACACGCTGCGCAAAAGATCCTTACAGGCGTTGATCGTCACCCGAATAATCCATGCCCGCTCATGTTCCGGCGAGGCAAAGGGCGCGGTGTGCAGCAAATATTTGACAAACACCGTCTGGAAGATGTCCTCGGTGTCGGCATAATTTTTCAGATGCACCAGACAGATGCGCCGCACGGTGTCGGCATATTGTTCCACCGCACGGTTGACCTCTTGCTCGCTGCGCATCGCAATCCCCCATCGCGTTTAGTTTCGGCAGGCTCCGGCACGGGTACGGCAGCCATAGCCGCCGCCCTGACAGCCCTCTGCCACCCGGTTATCGCAGACACCGTCCCCGTCGGCATCATAGCGGCAGAGGCCGTCGGCATGGTTGTCGCAAAGGCCATCGCCGTTTTCATCGGTAAAGTGACACCCGGCCGCAGCCGCGGTCTGCCGCAGACCGTTCCGGGCAGGACCTGCCGCCCATACGCCGGTAGCGCCCACCGTACAGGCCAAGAGTGTTGCCGTTACGAGAATCCCTATTTTCTTCATCGCTGGTTCCTCCTTGTGAAGGGTGTGTTTTTTTGCCTTTCACTGGGAATACGAACCGGCATGGCGAATCCATTCATCGTATACCGCCACTTTTTCGTTTTTATCTTACCCTGCGGGGTAGACTCTGTCAACGGCAGACAAAAAAGCGGGCACCCCATGGGTGTCCGCTTTTTGAGCAGTGTTTTTTCAGTCGTCCTGCTCCTGCGAAAAGCTGAGGATCTCACCGGTGTCGGCGTCGATCTCGTAGTCGTATTCGGTAAAGCCCACCTTCCAAGAGAACTCATATACCGTGCGGCCGTTGTCGCGGTCGGTTTCCAGCTCCATGGCGCGGGTATCGCTCTCCGCCACGCCGGCATGCTGCAGCGCGATCTGCTTGGCCTGTTCTGCCGTGACGGCGGTACCGGTGGTGCTGCCGCTGACGGCCTGCGTGCCGTTGTAGTTTTCGGCGTCGTAGTCATACCCCAGAATCTCGCCGCTCACCGCGTCGATCTCGTAGTCATATTCCTCGATTCCGGTATCGGCCTGCCGGACAAACTCCACATCGTATACCGCCCGGCCATCGTCATAGTCCAGCTTGACCCGCACAGCCTGCAGGTCCGCTTCGGCCAGACCGGCGTGGTTCAGCGCAGCGGTCTTAGCGGCCTCCTCGGTGATATAGCCGCTGTTGGGGTCGGCGCTGCCCGCGATACCGGCGGTGGTGTCACCGGCAGGTGCGGCGATGGGGGCCGCGGCACCGCTCTGGGACGAAACGTCCACGGCATCCTCCGGGGTGGTGCTCTCCCCCGTCAGGGGGGCAGTGGTGCGACTCTGGCCTTGGAAGGCCGCAGCTTCGGCACAACCGGTGAGAAGCAGCGCAGCCAGCGCGGCAGTGGCAAACAACGAAACAGTACGCTTTTTCATTTGTATTTCCTCCTTGTGTACAGGTTGGTTTTCTCTTGTTGTGCCTTTAGTATACCGCCGTCAGATTAAAGCCACATTAAACCTTCTCATTTTTTTGGCAAGGGAGTACAAAGGTAAAGGTGCTGCCCTCCCCGGGGGTGCTTTCCACCGCCACGCGGCCGCCATGGGCCTCGGCGATCCAACGCACCATGGCCAGCCCCAACCCTGCCCCGCCGTTGCTGCGGGCCGGGTCCGCCTGCCAAAAGCGCTGCCAGATCTTGTCCTGATCTTCCGGCGCAATGCCGATGCCGTCATCTTCCACAGTACCTACCGCCATGTTTCCTTGCCGGCGGAGCGTCAGCCGTACCTTGCCGCCGGGGCGGCCATAGTGGATGGCATTTTCGGTCAGATTGATGAGCAGCCGCATGAGCAGCGTTTCATCTCCCTGTACCGTCACGTCGGGTTCCAAGGCAGTTTCCACCGCAATCTGTTGGGCGGCAGCCTGCTCGGCTTCGGTGTCGGCCACCATCTGGGTCAGTTCGCTCAGGTCCACCGTTTCCCACTGCAGGGGCTGGCGGCCCTTGTCGGCCCGGGCCAGCAGCAACAACTGGGACAGCAGCGCGGCCATCCGCCCCGCCTGCGCGTGAATGCTCTCCAGTGCCGTGCGGGCCTCCCCCTGTACATCGGTTTGGGTCAGGGCGTACTCGCTCTGGGACAAGATCACCGCCGTGGGGGTACGCAGTTCGTGGGAGGCATCGTTGGTAAACTGCTGTTCCCGGTCAAAGGCGCTTTGCAGCCGGGCAAACATGGCGTCAAATTCGGCTGCCAGCGTATAGACTTCGTCCTTGCGGCCCGTCAGACCGATACGCCGGGACAAATCCCCGCCTTCCCCGATTTCTCGGGCGGTCTGGGTGATCCGCCGTACCGGCGCAAAAGCCCGCCGGGTGACCAAGTACCCACAAATCGCAGCCAATACCACAAAGACCGGCAGCACCAACAAGGCGCTGTGCAAAAGCTCCCCGATGGCGGAATCCACCTCGTCCGCGGCGGTCACGCTGCGCACCCATACCGGGCCGTAGTCCTCCACCGTGATTTGGGTATCATAAAGATACCATTGGCGGCCATCGCTTTCCACCGTGCGCAGTTCGCCATCGGCAAAGACCACGGAATTGTCAAAGTCCCGGGGCACAAAGCCGTAGAGGGGTACCCCCGCCGTGTCATACAGCGACAGATACACCCCGTCATCAAAAGCCTCCAGATCCCGGTCGATTTCCAGCTCGCCGTCCTTGCCTTCCAGTTCCTTGCGGCTGTCCTCCACCATACTCTGCATCCGGTTCAGCTTGTTCTGCCGGGCTGACTGCCCCCCCGCATGGAAAAGAAAACCCAGCGAAAGTCCTGTCAGCAATACCATAAACAGGGTGTAGAGCAGTGTGACCCGCAGCGTAATGGACAAACGCTTCATACTTCCTCCCGCAAGACATAGCCCACACCGCGCACGGTGTGGATGAGTTTGGGTTCCCGCCCCTCGTCGATCTTTTTGCGCAGATAACGGATGTAGACATCCACCACGTTGGAGCCACCCTCATAGTCGTAGTTCCAGACGCCGTGGCTGATCCGCTCCCGCGAGAGCACCACCCCCGCGTTGCGGGCCAGATATTCCAGTACCGCAAACTCCTTGGCGGACAGCGGAATGGCTTGCCCGCCCCGGGCTGCCGTGTGGGCGATGCAATCTACCTGCAAGTCCCCCACCGTAATGACGTCGCTGACTTGATCGGCCCGGCGGCGGATCAGCACCCGCAGCCGCGCCAACAGTTCCTGCAGGGCAAAGGGCTTCACCAAATAGTCATCGGCGCCGCTGTCCAATCCGCGGACCCGGTCCTCTATGCCGTCCCGGGCAGTCAGCAGCAACACCGGGGTCTTGTCTCCGGCGGCGCGGCGGCGGCGTAAAACCTCCAGCCCGTCCACCCCCGGCAGCATGATGTCCAGCACCACGGCGTCATATTCGCCCCCAGCCAGATAATCCAACGCATCGGTGCCGGTCAGGCAGCTATCCACGCTATATTGGGCCGCCTTCAACTGTTTGACCAGCAAGGCGTTCATCTCGGGTTGATCCTCCACAACGAGAATCCGCATATAACCGTCCCCTTTCCCATGGTTTTCTTCTATGATACCATAAAAAAATGAAAAGACGATGAGAACCGCCGGATTTTTTCCGCAGCACTTACTTGACCCAAGCAAGTAAAAAATGGTATACTGTTGCCGAAAATTGAAAGGAGTTAGCTTTATGCTGCGCACCTTTTCCTACGCTTGTACGGTGCTGTACCGACGGTTTACCCACTACACCTCGGCCCGGCTGGGGCAGTGGGGGCTGAGTTTCGGCACCTTGTTTTTTGTGGTCTATGTGGGCAAGCATCCCGGCTGTACCCAAAGCGAACTTACCGCCGCACTGCATCTGGACTGGGGGCACAGCCAACGCACCGTGCTGAAACTGGTGGAGAGCGGCTTTCTGCTGCGAGAAAAGGAGGGGCGGGCCTATCGCCTGCACCTGAGTGAAAAGGGCCAGCAGGCCTTTGCCGCCAGTCACCAGGTCTTTTTTGACTGGGATGAACAAGCATTGACCAACCTGACCCCCGACGAGCGCCGCCAACTGATGGCGCTGCTCTACAAAGCGCTGGGCCGCAATCCGCTGCCCGATGCCGCAGAATCGTAACGCAACGCCCCGTACCGGTTGGTACGGGGCGTCATAGTTTTTTTAAAAGTTGTTTTGGGTTTGTTCAAAATGCTTTTATGCCTTACACACAACTGGCCGATATACTAAGAAGCGTCAACCGAACTAAGGCGGGTGGTACCCGCCATTTTAACCACTGCGCCTTAGACCATGCGAGGGCAACAGCCCGGTCAAGGCCAGACAACCCACAAGGCTTTGTGCCATCATATAGAGCAGGCAGTCCAGCGTGCGGTACCGCCTGCAACAAAATCCCCCGTCGCTTTCTGCAAGCGGCGGGGATTTTGTATGGAATTAATAGTGGTACCGGGACTGTTGGGTCCGCAAAAATACCAGCGTCACCACCACCGCCATAGCCTCCGCCGCTACCAGCGAAGCCCAGATGCCGTCCACCTGCCAGAACAGCGGGAAGACCAGCACGCAGAGTACTTGAAACACCAGTGTACGCAAAAAGGAGATGGCCGCCGACACCAGCCCATTGTTGAGGGCGGTGAAGAAAGAAGAACCGAAGATGGCAAAACCGGAGAAAAGGAAACAGCAGGAAAAAATGGAGAAGGCGTGTTCGGTCAAGGCCAGCAAGGCCGCGTCGTACCCCACAAACAGGCGGGACAGCGGCCCTGCCAGTACCCGAGCCGCCGCAAACATCGCCACCGCAAAGGAGGCGATCACCACGCCGCTTTTCCGCAGCAGGCTGCGCAGTTCGGCGCGGTTGCCGGCGCCATAATGGTAGCTGACCACCGGCGCTGTTCCCACCGAATAGCCGATGAACATCGCCTGAAAAATCATACTCACATACATCAGCACACCGTAAGCCGCAATGCCGTCCTCCCCAGCGTAGCGCAGCAACTGGGCATTGTACAGCATGCTGACCAGCGACATGGAGATGTTGCTCATCAGCTCCGACGAACCGTTGGTACAGGTCTTGCCCAACGCCCGGCTGTCCCACCGGGTGGCCCCCAACTGCAGGCGGCTGCTATTGGGCCGGGCGAAGTAGATCAGCGGCAGCACACCGCCTACACACTGGCTCAGGGCGGTGGCAGCCGCCGCCCCCGCCAGTCCCAGCGGCAGGACCGCCACCAGCAGGGCATCCAACACCATGTTGGTCAGTCCGGCCGCCACCGTTACCATCAACCCCAGCGTGGGTTTTTCGGCAGTAACAAAAAGGCACTGAAATTCATATTGCAGCACATAGGCCGGAATGGCCGGCAGCAGAATGGTGCCATACTGCAAGCAGTCCTGCAACATGGTGCCTTCTGCCCCCAATGCCACCGCCAGCGGCCGCAGTAACACGGCTCCCAGCAGCGCCAACACCACACCGCAGCCCAGCGAAGCGTAAACGATCAGCGAAAAGAGCCGGTTGGCCCGGAGCGTGTCCCCCTCCCCCATGGTCTTGGCGATAAGCGCACCGCCGCCGGTGCCAAACATGAAACCGGCCGCTCCCAAGATCATCAAAAAGGGAATGATAAAGTTCACCGCCGTGAAGGCTGTTTTCCCCACAAAGTTGGAAACAAAGAACCCGTCCACCACACCGTAAATGGAGGAAAAGACCAGCATCACGATGGAAGGCAGGGTAAAACGCAAGAGCTTGGTATAGCTAAAATGATCGGATAGTTGAATTTTCATGGAATCCTCCGGGCAGATCAGGGCGTCATGTCCAGCGCCGCAGCGCGTGCTTTCAAGTCTTGCAGAAACCGCTCGGTCAAGGCCAGATAGGTTTCCACTTCCTGCGGGGACCACCCCGCAAAGACTTCATTTTCCATCTGGATGATCCGTGCCACCGTCCGGTCTGCCAGCGCTTGCCCTGCCGCGGTCAGGCAGAGCCGCTTGGCCCGAGGCCCCGCAGATTCCCGGCAGACCAGACCGGCTTCTTCCAGCTTGTGCAGCGCCGAGTTGGCGGTCTGCTTGCTCAGCCCGCTGCGAAGGCAAACCTCCTGCAGCAAGCAGGACGAGCCGTTATCGCACAGGGTATACAAAATTTTGGTGGCACTGTCCGACAGACCCAATTTTTGGGAAAGTTCATGGTAAACCGCCTCGGTTTCACCAAACAGGTAGTTGAAGCGGTTCAACGCTTTGCGGGTAAACTCCATAGGGTGCCTCCTTGGTACGAAATCGTACCAGTTAGTATAGTACGATTTCGTACCAGTGTCAAGGGTTCCTATCCTCTTCCTGCCCCATACGGCAGAAAATTGGTAAAAGCCCCCGGCCTTCTCCTTCTGCTATCCCCCATGAGGTGGGCTGGAGGCCTCACGCTTCCTCTGGCAAAGTGCCGCTTCTGCTTCGCCGTCTGCCGCGGCGCGCAGCAGGTCGGCCATACCGGGGCGCAGCGACAGCGGCTGGTCTTCGGTGCCAGCCTGAGCATACACTTCCTGTACGCAGGGCCAGCGCAGTTTACGCAGCGCTTTGCGGCAAATCAGGATCTGCTGCCGCATGGTCAGGTCTCCACTTTTGACTTCCTGGATAAAACAGATGGCTCGCATGATAAATCTACCTCCCTGGATCATTTGAGCAAAAAGTATTCCGGGCTTTTATGCGTCCGGTAAAATTTTCGGACTTCCCGGAGCGAGGCTTCAATGGGCATCTCCGGCAATGCGTCCAGCACTGCCCGGTGGTAGCGCCCGCCGGGGGCCGCGCGGGGATCGAGGATCGCTACCACGCAGCTGTCCGTTTCGGTGCGGATGGCACGGCCAAAACCCTGGCGCAGCTTGATCTGCATTTCGGGCACGATTTCGGTTTGTATGTAACTGTGAAGATCGCCGTATTGCGTCCGCAGCGCTTCTCCCAGCGGATCGGGCACGGGGAACGGAAGCCTCGGGATCACAAGCAGAGAAACCATATCTCCTGGGAAATCCACTCCTTCCCAACAGGCACCGCTGGCGAACAGGACCGCATTGGGCAGTTGTTTGAACTGCTGCAGATAGCTCTGTGCATTGCGCCGCAGCTGCAAAACGGGTAAAGGGAGTTTGTCCTTCGGCTTTTCGTAGACATGGCCCATCTGGTCATAGGATGTGAACAACACCAGCGTGTGGCCGTTTGCCGCATGGACCAGTTCTTCGATCTGCCGGGCGATGCGCTCCTCCTCCGGCTCACTCTTATGCCGCCGGGATTCGGGGAAATACAGCATACAGTTTTTCGCGTAATCAAAGGGCGAAAGGACTTTCAGGGTGCGCAGCGGCGTGCCCCGATCCAGGCCCAGCCGCTTTTCGGCATGGGAAAAATCTTCCCCCACTGCCAGTGTACCCGAAGTAAGGATCGCTGGCTTTTGTTCATTCCAAAGCGCAGAGGTCAGACATTTGGGCAGATCAAACGGCACGGCACACAGGTCCACGCCGGTCCCGCCGCTTTCCCGGCGCCAGGTAAGATAGCGCACAAAGGCGCTGTCTGTGCCCAGAAACAGCGGTATCAGCTGCTGTACTGCGCTTAGTTTGCCGCGCAGTCCTCGGGGCATTGCTTCGGGCCTCTGTTTCAGAATTTCGCCGATTGCTTTGTCCAGATGCTGGAGCGCCGCGGTTCCGGCCTTTGTCAGTTTCAGCGGCATTGCCCGTTCTGCTTTCGTTTCCGGCGGCGCAAATGCCGCGAGGAATTCCCGGGTGACGGCTCGAAGTTTCTGCGCGCTCAGCCCACAATGACCGGCTGTCAGCAGTTTTTCATAGGCGAGCAACTCTGCTGAACAGATCCGCCGGGTGTTCATCTGTCGTACGGTTTCCGGTAGCTTGTGCGCTTCGTCGATCACCAAAGCCTGGTAATCCTTCAAAAGAGGCGTCCAACCGTTTTTCCGATGAGCCGCGTCTGCCAGCAGGTAATTGTGATTGCAAACCTGGATCGTGACCGAAGGCCCGTTGGATGCTTTCAGATATTGTCGGTAGCGGCAGTCCGTATGTGCGATGCAGCTGCGGCCACAGTGACTCGGCACACAAATCAGGCGACGCTCATAGCGAGGCATATTCGGCAGCCTGTCCAGGTCCAGACACTGCTTGGCTTCTCCCAGCATGGTGGCCCGCTTACGAAAGCGTTTTCCTCTTGCTGAAATCTGTTTTTGGCGGATCAGCAGCCGCACATCACAAACGAAACGTTCCTTTCCTTTTCGCAACACGGCACAGATCGGATCTCGAATATATCCGTTCTGTATTAAAACATCGGATAAAAACGGTATGTATTCTTCCAGAATTGCATTCTGCAGCGTGATGCTGGCCGTGGAGATCACCACCGGCCGCTGCATTGGATGCGGCTTTTGAAGCTGCCACAAAATGCAGGCTACCAGATAGGCATAGGTCTTGCCCAGACCCACACCGGCGTCACACAGGGCCACATCCCTGCCAAACAAGGTATCCAGCATCGCATGGCACAATCGTATCTGGCCTTCGCGTACGTTCATCCCTCTGGCCGAAAACACTTCCCGGAAAATCTGCTCCGCTTGCCGGTGAGCTTTCTCGTATCCAGTTTCTGGATTTGTCAATAGGATCATCTCCTTGGTTGATGGCAAAATAGTACGGCGCAGCAGTCTGCACTGCGCCGCACGGGTTCGACATCAACACATGGGGTTGTTGATGTTCAGAAGAAAAGACAATAACATGCAGAAATGCCATATTTGCAGCTCGCCCCCTGGCACTTGGGAACACGGTTCACTTTCGTTAGGCAGCCGCTTGCGCAGCCTTCACTGGCGTTCCAGAGGTCTAAGGATTGCAACCCAAGGTCGGCCACCCCGTCTGACGTGCGGGGCAAACAGGGTATCATTATCTCCCATGCAGATCATGGCGAAGCAGCTCTCGCTGCTTTTTCAGTAGAATGGATCGCTCGGTACAATCTCGCCACCTTGCCGGGTATGAGCTTGTACGTCATGGCGCTTCTCTGATCACGCTTCTTACACCGGGAACGTACCTCCGTGCTGGGTATTCGGTTGTCAAGGTGCGGCCTGATCAATCAGCCCAAGCAAAGTCGTTCAGGATACTTTGGAATATTTCACGATCTTTAACGCAAACGTTATCCAGATTTCTCCGAATAGCGTCTACCTGTTCAGGTTTTAGATACTTTCTGCTCAAGTAATATCCATCTGGCAGAGAAATTCCCCCGTTACGACCAAAGGTATGTATAAATGGATACTCTTCAGCAAGCGTAAGAAAATCCCTATAGATCGTCATCCGCGATACACCGAACTCTTCGGCCAGATGTTGCATGGTGTCATACCGACGCAGATTCATCAGTTCAAGGATTTTTCTGCGCCGTTCGTTCGGCCGCACCGCGGTTTCCCTCCCTTCCTTTGCTATGGGGGTATCTTATCGCCTAAACCTAACACCTTTTGATACATTTAAATAAAAAATTTATATTTCATAAAAGAAGGTGCCTTTCTGCAGACACAGAAATAAAAAACACCGTCCTCAGGTACTATCAACGCAAGTCCGCAAGTCGATAATTCCCGAAAGATGGCGTTTTTTATAATATATTGTCGAACAAAAAAAGAGTGCCAACCGCATCGCGATCAGCACTCTTCTTTAGATTTATTTTAATTTGTATCTTTCTTTTAAAAAACAGTTTTTTATCTTTCAATATTCCTTTTCCCCGTAGGTAGAGGTTTTTATAAAACAGCGCAACTCAAATTTATCTACGCTCAGATCCCCCATATACGGACAACGGTAATATTTTTGAGTTGGCCGTCGACTTGCAGATTCACAAGCATTCCCACTTACAGCTGGCTCTTATAGAGTTCCTTGATCTCCTCTACGCTGGTGTCGCGTGGGTTGCCCGGGCAGCAGGCATCGGCAAAGGCGGACTCAGCCAGGAACTGGATGTCCTCCTCCTTCAGGATGCCCTGGAGGTTCGAGGGGATGCCCACATCGGCACTGAGCTTCTTCACGGCGGCGATGGTAGCGTCGGCGGCCTCGGCATCGCTCATGGCGTCGATGCCTTCCACGCCCATGGCCTTGCCGACGGCACGATAGCGCTCACCGGCCACGCTCTTGTTGTACTCCAGGCCCACCGGCAGCAGGATGGCGCAGGCCACGCCGTGGGGGGTGTCGTACAGAGCAGACAGGCCGTGAGCCATGCTGTGCACGATTCCCAGGCCCACGTTGGAGAAGCCCATACCGGCGATGTACTGGCCCAGGGCCATGCCCTCACGGCCTTCCGGCGTGTTCTGGACAGCGCCGCGCAGATTTTCGGAAATCAGGCGGATAGCCTCCAGATGGAACATATCGGAGATGGTGCAGTGGCCCTTGGTGATGTAGCCTTCAATGGCATGGGTCAGGGCGTCCATACCAGTGGCGGCGGTCAGGCCCTTGGGCATGGAAGCCATCATGTCAGGATCGACAACGGCAACCTCGGGGATGTCGTTGGTGTCCACGCAGACGAACTTGCGCTTCTTCTCCACGTCGGTGATGACGTAGTTGATGGTGACCTCAGCCGCGGTGCCGGCGGTGGTAGGCACAGCGATGGTGAAGACCGCGTGCTTCTTGGTGGGAGCAACGCCCTCCAGGCTGCGGACATCGGCGAACTCAGGGTTGTTGATGATGATGCCGATGGCCTTGGCGGTGTCCATGGAGGAGCCGCCGCCGATGGTGACGATGCAGTCCGCCTGGGCTTCCTGGAAGGCCTTCACGCCGTCCTGGACGTTCTGGATGGTGGGATTGGGCTTGATCTCACTGTAGAGGGCGTAGGCGAAGCCAGCAGCCTCCAGCAGATCGGTGACCTTCTTGGTGACACCGAACTTCACGAGGTCGGGGTCAGAGCAGACGAAGGCGTTCTTGTAGCCGCGGGACGTCAGCTCGGGAACGATGTTCTCGATGGCGCCATGGCCGTGGTAGGAAATGGTGTTCAGAACAATGCGGGATACCATAACAGTACACTCCTTTTTGTGTTTTGAAAATGATGGGTTGAACTCCCTTGGGGGGGGGGGGAGGAATCACGGAAGTCAGTCGAGGAAATTCTCGTTGAGGGTGACACCGAAGTCCCGGGCGATGGCGCGCAGGTCGTCATCCTCGATGGTCTGGCGGATCAGGCCGCCGCCCATGGACAGAACCTTGACGTAGATCTCGGCGCTCTTCTCGATGGTGTGGGCCAGACCGAAGGTGGTGTCGTAGTCGGGGCCGGAGACAAACAGGCCGTGCTGGGCCCAAATGGCGGCCTGGTAGGTCTTCATCTTCTCGCTGGTGGCCATGGCGATGTCCGCACCGCCCGGCACCATCCAGGGGCAGACGCCCACGCCTTCGGGGAAGACCACCGGGCACTCGGTGGCGCTCTGCCACAGGGCACGGCTGAAATCACGGTCGGTCAGGGGCAGGATGTAGGTCAGGGCGATGACGTTGGTGGCGTGGCAATGGTAGATGACCCGGTTGGCGCCGTTGGTGGCAGCCTTGCGCACGCTGTGGTTCATGAAATGGCTGGGGAATTCGCTGGTGGGCTTGGCGCCTTCGGTCAGGCCCCAGACGATGCGCCAGCTGTCGCCGGCGGCATTGATCTCCACAATGCCGATAGAGTGGATGGGGTCGGGTTCCACATTGCGGAAGTACTTGCCCGAACCGGTGGTGATGAAATATTCCCCGGCCAGGTTGTCCGCCTGGACACCCATCTTCACCCATTCCCGGGGCGTCTCGTCAAAGTAGGGACGGCAGGCGGCCACGTCCTCCTCGGTCATGCGGTAGGTCAGGTTGCCGCCGTTGCGCTCGTGCCAGCCCTGCAGCCAGCCGTCGTTGCACATCCGGATAAAGCCTTTGACACAGGGGATGTCATAGATTTCCATATTCATGTTCCTTGTATTATAGAGTAGTAGTTATTAGAGCCCCTCTCCAAGGGCTGTGCTACA
>CAUWAX010000028.1:0-17945 GCA_963557315.1 uncultured Gemmiger sp.
TGTGGCCCCTATGGGGCCGTTTTGCAAACCCCACGTTCAACGTGGGGTTATGATTGGTTATTGCAGGCTCTCGGGGTCCTGATACTTGTCCTCTTTCAGGCACTCCAGATGGATATGGGAAGCCAGATGGGCCTCGGCGGGGATCTGCCCCACCGTGCCCAGCGTCGTGGCAGTGGTCACCTTATCCCCGGGCTTCACCGCGGCTTGGGCCACACCGCAGTACCGCCAGTGTACGCCGTTGGCATCGGTGACTTCCACCACACCGCCCCACAGTGCATCCTCGGCCACCGCGGTCACCGTGCCGTCACAGGCTGCAGGGACGTCTGCCCCCGCTTTGGCGGCATAATCGGTACCGTTGTGGGTGCGCCAATCCCCCAGCGTTTCGTTGTAAACCAGTTCGTCACCACTGAAGGCCGCGAGGGATTCCGCCTGCCAGAAGGCCGAGGAGGCCGCAGGCTGCGCGGACGGCGCGGCAGTGGCGGCGGGTTCGGCCGATGCAGCCGCAGATTCGGATGCAGCCCCAGACGAGGAGGGCGAAGCAGAGGGCGCGGCTGAGGGCGCGGTAGTCGGTTCCGGCACGTCGGTGGCCGGATTGTTTACGGTCGTGTCTGGCTGGGTCCATTGGCTGTCCTCCTGCAACGCATCTTTGCGGAGCTGTGTCAGCTCCGACATGTTGTTCACGACGCTGCGCAGCGCCAGTATGCCTGCCGCCGTAGCGGCAAACACCAGCGCCAGACAGAACAGGTAGAGGCCCTTCTCCTTGAAAAACGATTTGATATGGTTCATCTTTCCCCGTCCTTTACGGCAAAATTTGTGTATGCCTCTAGTGTGGGACGCAGGAAAGAGATTTATACATCCTTCTTTGGGAAATCAGCCGTTGTGCAGGCAGTCCAGCAGGTCCATCACCGCCAGTGTGCGGGCCCGGGCTTTTGCTTCGGCGGCGGTGTCCTTTTGGGCGATGATCCGGGCAAATTCAGCAAACTCATAGGCCATACGGTGACGGTCCGCCGTGGGGCCATCGGTGCGGGCACCGCCGCCCCGTACGCCTCCCAGCATGCTGTACACCCGGGGCAGAGCGTTGGTGCCGCCTTCCACCACCAAATATCCGCCGGGACCTTGCAGCGTCATGCCGTTGATGCCTTCGCTGTCCTTGGCAGCCAGTGCGGCGGCGGTAAACTCGCCGTAGTCCAGCAAGGCCAGACCAGCGGTATCGATGCCGTTGTCCGCCCGGCTGGCGCGGTATTCGACCTTTGCAGGCACCCCCAGCAACCCTGTCAGCAAATGCAGGTTGTAGACGTTCATATCGTTGAGGGCGCCGCCCTGACAGGCCGGGTCAAAGGTGGTGTTCCAGATGCCGTTGAGAAAATCGTCGTACCGGCGGCTGCGGGCACAAAAGCTGGCCATCGCCCCCCGCACCGGACCGATCTTGGCCAGTTCCTCCTGCAAAAAGGCGAACTGCGGCAGGTAGTACACCGTGATGGCCTCCAGCAGCATGACTTCTTTCCGGTCGGCCAACGCATACAGCTCCCGGGCTTCGGCAGCAGTACCGGTGAAGGGCTTTTCCAAAATCACATGGTAGCCCGCTTCCAAGGCCCGTTTGGCGGCACTGTAATGCAGGTGGTTGGCGGTGCCGATGTACACCGCATCAAAACCGCCTGCCTGATAGCAGGCGTCCTCGTCGGTATACACACTGGGGATGCCGTATTGTTCCGCCCAAGCACGGGCTTTTTCTCCGCTTTGGGGACGGCAGCACAGCGCCTGCACCGAAACCTCCGGCATCTCGGCGAGATGCTGCAAAAATTCGTCCACGATACGGCTGGTGGACAAGACAGCCAGTTTCAACGGTTCCATGGGGTGTATCCTCCCTCGCAAAATAAAAGGTTGTTCTGATTATAACACGCAAAATTTGCCGTTGCAATTCCACGCAAAACCATGTATGATAGGGTACGTTAGTATTGTAGAGGAGTGTGTCCCGATGTAACACCCGCGTATGGAACACCCGTTATTCTTCGATAGAGAGCTTACAAACAAGGAGTCATCTTTCATGCCATCATTGCGCGAACAAATCGAGAGCCGGCGCACTTTTGCGATCATCTCGCACCCTGACGCCGGTAAAACCACCCTGACCGAAAAACTGCTGCTGTACGGGGGCGCCATCCAGACCGCCGGTTCCGTTAAAGGCAAACAGAGCGCCAAGCACGCGGTGTCGGACTGGATGGACATTGAAAAACAACGCGGCATCTCGGTCACCTCGTCGGTGCTGCAGTTCCACTATCAGGGCAAGTGCATCAACATTTTGGACACCCCTGGCCACCAAGACTTCAGCGAGGATACCTACCGCACCCTGATGGCGGCGGATTCCGCCGTCATGGTCATCGACGCGGCCAAAGGCGTGGAGGCCCAGACCATCAAGCTGTTCAAGGTCTGCACCCTGCGCCACATCCCCATTTTCACCTTCATCAACAAGATGGACCGGGAAGCCCGCGACCCCTTCGAACTGATGGAAAACATCGAGGAGATCCTGGGCATCAAGACCTACCCCATGAACTGGCCCATCGGCTGCGGCAAGGGCTTCAAGGGCGTGTTCGACCGGAATGCCCGCCGGGTACTGGCCTTTGAGAGCGATGGCCGTGCCAACGGCGTCAAGATGGTGGACGAGATCGAAGCCGAACTGGGCGACGCCAAACTGGACGAGCTCATCGGCGCCGAAAACCACCAGAAACTGGCCGACGACATCGAGCTGCTGGACGGCGCGGCGGAAGAATTTGATCTGGAAGCTGTGCACAACGGTACGCTGTCCCCTGTGTTCTTCGGCTCGGCGCTGACCAACTTCGGCGTAGAACCCTTCCTGAAAGAATTTTTGCGGCTGACCCCCACCCCGCTGCCCCGCAAGGACGCCGAGTCCGGCGAGGTGGTAGATCCCTGCAGCGAGAATTTCTCCGGCTTCATCTTCAAGATTCAGGCCAACATGAACAAAAACCACCGGGACCGCATCGCTTTCCTGCGTATCTGCTCGGGCAAATTCGAGCGCGGTATGGAAGCCTTCCATGTGCAGGAGGGCAAAAACATCAAACTGGCCACCGGTACCAGCCTGATGGCCGATGACCGTGCCATTGTCAGCGAAGCCTACGCCGGCGACATCATCGGCCTGTTTGATCCGGGCATCTTCTCCATCGGCGATACGCTCTGCACCGGCAAGCCCCATGTCCAGTTTGCGGGTATCCCCACCTTTGCCCCCGAGCACTTTGCCCGGGTAACACAGGTGGACACCATGAAGCGCAAACAGTTCGTCAAAGGCATGGAACAGATCGCTCAGGAAGGCGCCATCCAGATTTTCCGGGATTTGGGTTCCGGCATGGAGGAAGTCATTGTGGGCGTGGTAGGCGTTCTGCAGTTGGAAGTGCTGGAGTACCGCCTGAAAAACGAATACAATGTGGACATCCGCATGCAGCAGCTCCCCTATGAGTATCTGCGCTGGATCCTCAACGATCCCGACGAGCTGGATCCCAAGCATCTGGATCTGACCAGCGATACCCGTCCCATCGAGGACCTGAAGGGCAATCATCTGCTGCTCTTCGGCAGCTCCTGGAGCATCAACTGGGCCGAACAGCATAACGAATCTTTGCGGCTGTCCGAGTTCGGCAACCTGACCTTTTAACAGTCTGCGGCCCGTTTTGTGAGGAAGAAGAAATCATCTATGCTGAATCTTTTGCGGCAGCGTCCCACCAAGCAGACCTTGGTGGAGGACGCCAAATTTTTCGGCCTGCTCAACGCAGGGCTGATCGCCACCGCGTTGGGCATCGCCCTCTTCAAGACGCCCAACCACTTTGCCTTCGGCGGCACCTCCGGTCTGTCCATCATTCTGTCCACCCTATTTCCCAAATGGAATGTGGGCTTCTTTATGTGGATCGTCAACGCCGCGCTGGTTTTGCTGGGCTTCGCTTTTCTGGGGGTACGGTCCATGGGCTGGACCATCTACTCTTCCTTTGCGCTGTCTTTTTATGTCAGCCTGTGTGAGGAGATCTGGCCCCTGACCGCCCCGTTGACCCACGATGTCTTTTTGGAACTATGCTACGCCGTTATTCTGCCCGCAGTGGGCAGCGCCATCGTTTTCAACATCGGCGCCTCCACCGGCGGTACCGACATCGTGGCGATGATCCTGCACAAATACACCAGCTTGGAGATCGGCCGTGCTCTATTGGTCAGCGATCTGGCCATTGTGCTGGTGGGCGCCTATCTGTACGGTCCGGCCACCGGATTGTACTGCATTTTGGGTATGGTCCTTAAGACCACCGTGGTGGACGGCGCCATCGAAAGCATCAACCTGCGCAAGGTCTGCACGGTGGTGACCACCAACCCCGGCCCGGTACGGGACTTTATCGTGAAAGAGCTCAATCGTTCCGCCACCGAGGAACGAGCCGAAGGCGCCTATTCCCACGAGGAAAAATGGGTGCTGATGACGGTGCTCACCCGGGCACAGGCCCAGCATCTGCGCCGTTTTGTACGCCGCAACGATCCTCATGCCTTCATCACCATCGTCAACAGCAGCGAGATCGTGGGCAAAGGATTCCGTTCCATCTAAAAAATTCCAGTACAGCGCCCGCCGGGAATCCAGCGGGCGCTTTTTTGTGTTTTTCTCCCCCCGTGTACCGGTTGTGCCGCAGTTGTATTTATGCGTTATATATGGTATACTTTCTTACAAACTTTTTATTCTGTACTAAGCGGAGGAATCATCCCCGATGAAATATCTGACCTATGCGGAACATGCCTTCCTGCACGGGCATCTTTCCCGTGTGCGGCACGTCACCTTGGATCCTGACGGGCCCGGTGTGGTGCGCATCCACCTGATCCCCTGCCGTCATCCTGATCGGGAAACCCCTTTTGTAGCGATCCTGAACGGGCAGGATATTCTGCCTCTCAACGTCAGTTGGGCCATTCTGCTGACCAGCTTGATCGAGGCACTTCATCCCCACAGCGGCAAGGAACTGACCCCCGCCGAATGGTCTGCCGTCACCGCACAGGCAGTGGCTATGACCCACAAAGTCTACCGCCGCACCCCGCCCCTGCAGATTGAATCCGACCTGCAGCTCTTGTTGGATTGTCTGTGTGCCGTGGCCCGGGGCCAAACCCCGCCGCTTCATGTCCAGCCGCTGCATCTGGGGGACTATGCCCCCCGGATGAACGCCCCCCACCGTATGGATCTGATGATCAGTTCGATGGTCAAGGACGGGGCTTGGCACTGCAACCAGAAATGCCAACACTGCTACGCTGCCGACCAGCCGCTGGGTGCTGTACCGGAGCTGGACACCGACCAATGGCTGGCGGTGATTGAAAAGTGCCGCAGTGCGGGTATTCCTCAGTTGACCTTTACCGGCGGAGAACCCACCCTGCGCAACGACCTGATCAAGTTGGTACAGGCAGCCCAGTGGTTTGTCACCCGGCTGAACACCAATGGCCGTATGCTGACCAGCGCCATGTGCAAAGACTTGAAAAACGCCAGTCTGGACGCGGTACAGATCACTTTTTATGCCGCTGACCCTGCCATTCACAATGAACTGGTGGGGGTGGACGGCTACACCGACACACTAGGCGGCATTAAAAACGCACTGGCTGCCGGGTTGAATGTCAGCCTGAACACGCCGCTGTGCAGCCTGAACCGAGATTATCTGGCCACGGTGCAGTTGGCGAAAGAGCTGGGCATCCGGTACCTGACCTGCAGCGGGCTGATCCCCGCCGGCAAAGCCACCACCGAAGCCAGCCGTGCCGAACGGCTGACGCCGGAGGAACTGGTGGAAGTACTGCGTCCCGCCATGGCCTACGCCGCGGAAAATGAAATGGAGATCAACTTTACCAGCCCCGGCTGGCTGCCCGAGGAAACGCTGCGGGAACTGGGCTTTACCCAGATCCCCAGCTGCGGTGCCTGCCTTTCCAACATGGCGGTAGCCCCCGACGGTACGGTTTTGCCCTGCCAAAGCTGGCTGTCCGGCCCGGGTCTGGGCAATCTGCTGCGCACCCCGTGGCACCACATCTGGCGCAGCACGGCCTGCTGCACCATCCGCAATACCAGCGCCGCCATGGAGCGGCGCTGCCAACTGGGCGCAACGCCTTTGCAGGAGGGCTGCTGATGACACATTTTCATCCTTTGCGCCGTCTGGCCTGCGTGCTGACGGTGCTGCTCTGCTGTCTGTTGACCGTGCTGCCTGCCGCAGCCGAAACTGCTGACGCCCCCTATGCCGAGGAAGGGGATCTGGACTATATCCGCAACTATGTCGTTACCGTAGACCTGCGGGAAGATGGGTCGGCAGACATCACCTACGATATTGACTGGCAGGTGATCGGCGGGGAAAAGACCGACTACCTGAGCTGGGTCAAGATTGGCTTGGCCAACAGCCATGTGGACGAATTGACCCCCCTGACCGATACCATTTCCGATTTACAGTACTCCGACGACGGGGGCAGTTACGCCAAGGTGGTCTTTGCCCGGCGCTATTATGCGCCCGCCATCGCCGCCGCCAACGGCGGGGAAAGCGAAGTACAGTTCGCCTTCTCGGTCCACCAAAGCCATCTGTTCACCCTGAACGACGACGGCACCGCCAATTTCACCTTTACCCCCGGCTGGTTTGATGACCTGAGCGTGGGCAATATGCAGATCCGCTGGCGCAACAGCGAAGGCTTTGTAGCCGATAACACCGGGGTGGACGGCGACTATCTGGTGTGGGATTTCGGTCCGCTGACCCACGGGCAGGCAGCCAAAGTCCATGTGACGGTGCCGGTCACCTACTCGGCGGTCTATGCCCCGGAGGACGCCATGACCGCCGAAGATTACAGCGGCGTACAGCAGTCCAGCGACGATGATTTCACCGAGGTAGGCTATATCCTGCTCTTCGTGGTCTTTTTCGGGGTGTGCATCTTCTTGGTTGCCTACCGTCCCCCCTACTGGGGCGGCGGCTTTGGCGGCGGCATCGACCCGATGGATTGGTTCTGGTACACCAACGGTATCCACACCATCAGGCGTGCCCGGACTGCACCGCCCCCGCCGGGGTATCACCGCACCGACCCGCCCAAGAATTTCCGTCCGGGCGGCGGCACCAGCCGGGGCGGCGGCGTAGGCCGTCGGGATAGCGGCGGCAACGACCATCACTTTACCTGCGCTTGTGCCTGTGCGTCCAGTTGCGCTTGTGCCTGCGCCTGTGCCGGCGGTGGCCGTGCAGGATGCAGCGTAAAGGATTTTTATACCGTCAAACTGCCCCGGACGGAAAGCGAGGACCATCATGAGTCTTGAAGAGCAATACGATGCTTGGGTTCGCGGCCTGATGGGCGGCGGAAAGTACGCTGCCACCCCTAACGAGGCTGCGCAGGCCAGCGACGCCGTGCAGCAGATGCAGGCCCAGTTAGAAGCGCTGAACGCCGCCCAAAAACGGCAGAAACAGGCTACCGCAGCGGTGGATGCCCTGCACAAGGCAGGCAGCGCCACGGCGGAGCATGTACGCCAGATGAGCAGTGAACTGACCCGTTCCCTGAAACAGGATGGTTTGCTGGGCGGCACGGTAGCTGCCCCCACGCCCCGTCCGGCAGCCGCTTCCGGACGCCCGGACTTTTCCGGCGTGGCCGACAAGGTCAAAACCGAGGTGCTGGGACAGGATGCCTTTGTGACAGCCGTGGTCAAGGCCTTTCGCCGCCCCTTTGTGCTGGGTACCGCGAAGCAGACCGACCGGGCCAAAAACCTGATGCTGCTTTGCGGGCCGGAAGGTACCGGCCGCCACTATGCCCTGACCTGCGTGGTGGAGGAGCTGGCGGCCCGGGGCATTCTGCGCAGCGCGGCGGTGGAAACGTTAGATCTTTCCCTCTACCCCGGTCCGGCACAGGAAAAACTGTTTTTGCAGGACTTGTACGCGGCGCTGCAATCTGACGCCGAGGTATTGGCTTTTGACCACTACGAGGGCTGTGCCCCCACCTATCTGAACATGCTGGCCACCTTGTCCATCGACGGAACGCTGGCACTGTCCAGCCGGTATGTGCTGCAGCGGGGCATCCTTGTGGATGTGGGCACCGCCTTGGCCCCCGGCGCCATCGGGGAATTGCAGGCGGGCGGCAAGTACTTCGTCTTTTTCTCCCGCAAGGGGGAGGACGCCTTGGCCGAGACCTTCGGCGCCCGGTTTGTGGATGCCATTGCCGGGGACATCTGCCGTACCGAACCCTTTGCCCCCGAGACCCTGTCCGCGGTGGCTGCCCGGGAGCTGAACGAACTGGCCCAGCGGGTGCGCAAACAGTGCGGGCTGACCCTGACGATGGGCGGCGATGTGCGGGATCTGCTGGCTTCCCAATATGGCAAGACCAGCGGCATGCAGGCCATGCGAGATTACTGTGACACCGTCTACCGCGCCATTGCCGAATATGTGTTGGACGCCGACGTTCTGCCTGCCGACAACACCCCTGCCCTGCTGACCGCGCAGGGGAACCGCCTGTATATGGCGGTGAACGGCGGTACGCCGCTGGATCTGCTGGCCCTGCTGCCCCAGCAATACCGCGGCGACGTGGATGCCGTGGAGGCCGAGCTTTCCAAAATCGTGGGCTTGGAAGAAGTCAAGAATTATGTGCGGGACGTCGCCCAGAATGTGCAGGCCCAGCAGCGCCGCAAAGCGCAGGGACTGCCGGTGGCCGATGTGAACATGCACATGATCTTTACCGGCAACCCCGGCACCGGCAAGACCACCATTGCCCGAATTTTGGCCAAATACCTGAAAGCCATCGGCGCTTTGCGGGGCGGCCAACTGGTGGAAGTCACCCGGGCCGATCTGGTAGGGCGTTATGTCGGCCACACAGCGCCGCTGACCAACAGCGTGATCCAAAGTGCCTTGGGCGGTGTGCTCTTTATCGACGAGGCATACAGCCTCTACCGCGGCAACGAGGACAGCTTTGGTCTGGAGGCCATCGATACGCTGGTGAAGGGCATCGAGGATCACCGGGACGAGCTAGTGGTCATTTTGGCGGGTTACACCCATGAGATGCAGCAGTTCCTCGGGGCCAACTCCGGGTTGGCCAGCCGCTTCCCCAACCAGATCGAATTCCCCGATTACACCGGCGAAGAACTTTACCGCATCACCCTTTCGCTGGCTCAGGGCAAAGGCTATGTGCTGGCGGAGGATTGCCAAACACCGCTGACCGACTGGTACAGCCGCAAGCAGGCGGAGGATGCCGCCACCAACGGCAATGGCCGTATGGCCCGCAACGCGCTGGAAAAGGCGATTTTGAACCAATCCAAACGGTTGATCGCCGACCCGGAAGCCGATCTTGCACTGTTGCTGCCCGGCGATTTTGAACTGGACTAACGGCATAAAACACCAAAGCGCAGAACCTATTCCCATAAGTTCTGCGCTTTTTCTCTAACAAGATAACAAAAAGGCGGCGAACCGTAGGGTTCGCCGCCTTAGTCTTTGTAACAGAGATTACCGGGCCGTGTAATCCTCGGCCAGGTCGGCCAGAATCCGGGGGGCCGTTTCCCGCGTATCGGTCATGCGGACCGCGTTGCGCAGCGGCAATACCGAACGAGGCGTGACAGAGAGTTCATCCACGCCAATGGCAAGGAAGGTCTCGGTCAGGGTCAGATCTGCGCCCAACTCGCCGCAGATGCCTACCCAGATGCCATTCTTGTGGGCATTCTCGGTGACCATCTGGATCAGACGCAGCACAGACAGGTGATGGGGGTCGTAGAAGCGGCCCAGATCATTGTTCTGACGGTCGCAGGCCAGCGTGTACTGGGTCAGGTCGTTGGTGCCGATGCTGAAGAAGTCCACTTCCTTGGCCAGACGGTCGCTGCAAACCGCGGCGGCCGGCGTCTCGATCATGATACCGATCTGGACGTCCTCCCCGTAGGGGATGCCTTCCTTCTTCAGGTCGCGCTTTACTTCCTCGCACATACGCTTGGCTTCCCGCACTTCCCAAACGCTGGTGACCATGGGGAACATGATGCCCAGTTTGCCGAAGGCAGAGGCACGGAAGAGGGCACGAAGCTGGGTGCGGAAGATCTCCGGCCGGGTCAGGCAGATGCGCAGTGCACGCATGCCCATGGCGGGGTTATCTTCCTTGGGCAGATTGAAGTAGTCGATCTGCTTGTCCGCACCGATGTCCAGCGTGCGGATAATGACCTCTTTGCCATCCATATCGGACAGAACGGTCTTATAGGCTTCAAACTGCTCGTCCTCGGTGGGATAGTCCTTGCTGTTCAGGTAGAGGAACTCACTGCGGAACAGACCAATGCCGCCGCCGTCGTTGACCTGCACGGCGTGGACATCCTCGGGCGAACCGATGTTACAGTAGATGCGGATCGTCTTGCCGTCCTTGGTCACGTTGGCCTGCCCTTTCAGGGTCTCCAACAGGCGCTGCAGACGCAGTTGCTCTTCCCGCTTCTTCATCAGGCGGTCACGGGTATCGTCATCGGGGTCGATGACCAGCGCACCGGTGCTGCCGTCGGCAATGGCCTGACGGCCCTCGTACTCCGGCTTAAGGGCGTCGCCCAAACCTACGATGGCGGGGATGCCCATGGTGCGGGCCAAAATGGCCGTGTGGCTGGAACCGGAACCGCCCGCCGTCACAAAGCCCAAGATCTTGGACTTGTCCAACTGGATGGTCTCGGACGGGGCCAAATCGTCGGCAGCCAGCAGCACCGGCACCTCCGAGGCAATACCGCCCTGCACCACGCCGCACAGAATGCCCAAAATGCGCTGGCTCACGTCCTTCACGTCGGCAGCACGAGCCTGCATGTAGGCGTCGTCCATGGCGGCAAACATCTCGGCAAACTGCTCCGCCACATCGGAAACCGCCGCCTCGGCGTTGAGCTTCTCGTTCTGGATCAGATTCTCGATGGCTTCCTCATAGTCCAGATCTTCGGCCATCATCTGGTGGGTTTCAAACAGCATGGCGGCCTCGTCGCCGGCCTCTTCCCGGGCCTGTTCGGCCAGCTTGCCCAACTGCTCGATGGCGCCGGTCTGGGCGCCCTTAAAACGATGCCACTCGGCATCCGTATCCTCTACCGTATACCGTTTGATCTCAGCGGTAGCGCGGCGGTAAAAATATAACGGCCCAATGCCGACACCGGCCGAAACACCTTTGCCCTGAATGGTGATCATATGGGGAACCTCCCTTATTCCTTAATGGGAAAAGCCGCGTCCGCTATATCAATACAGCGACCGCGGCCCTTGCGTTTGCAAAAATTACAGATGCTCGTTGAAGAACTTCTCCAGCGCAGGAGCGGCGGCCTCCTCGTCGGCGCCTTCCACCTGAACGGTGACGGTGTCGCCGCACTTGATGCCCATGCCCATCAGCGCCATCAGCTTGACGGCATTCACAGACTTGTCGCCCTTGATGATGGTGACGGTGCTCTGGTAGCCCTTGACCTCTTTGACCAGCAAGCCGGCCGGACGAGCATGGATGCCAACAGGCTCCTTGATCGTATAGGTGAACTCTTTCATTGTTTTTTCCTCCCATAAGTCGCACAGCATTCCACCGCACGAGACATAATATTTAGTCGTTATTATGATAACATACTCTGCGGGCATCGTCAACGGAAAATAGGCCAAAAATATACAGGTTTTTTGTATATTTCGGTCAATTTTGTTTCGTAGAAAGGCATCGTCCGTCCATATTCCGGGTTGTTTTTTGTACATTTGTGCCCTTTTTGCCTACCAACCCCGCGCTGTCCTTAGGGCAGCGGCGCCCCCGCCAGCAACGCCTGCATCACATCTTCGGGTCTGGCTGTATGGTGGGCATACCGCTGCCGCAGCGGTGCGGCAGCGTTGTCCATAATGTAGGGTGTCCCCACCAGATCCAGCATCGCGGTATCGTTATAATTATCCCCAAAGGCCATCACTTCGCTGGGGTCAATGCCCAACACGCTGCACAGCGTCTGTACACCGGTGCCTTTGTTGGCCATTGTGGTGTCGATCCAGTAGGGACCGGCTACCGCGCAGTTGGCCTGCTGCCAGCGGGGCACAAAACGGTCCACATAGGCCTCCACCCCTTCGTGCAGATAGACCGAGACCTTGACGATCTCCTCCGGGATCTCCGACGGGTCATGGATGATCTGATACCGGTTGCCGATAAACCGAACCCGGTCCAGCATGCCCAGTCCCCGCTCCATCAGATAGGCGCAGTTCTGGCCGGAGAGCATGACCTCCCCCTGCCCGTCGCTGCGTTCCCACAGATCATGGGCGATTTCCTCGGCCAATGCCCGGGGCATGGTCGTCTTGCCAATACATTGTTCTTCCTTATAGAGTACACCGCCGTTTTCGCACAGAAACGCACAGTACTGGGCCACCGGTGCAAACAAGGTGCGCAGACTGGTGTACTGCCGGCCGGACGCCGGGCAGAACAAAATGCCTTGCTCGGCCAACGCCTCGATCAGCGAATAGGCTTCCGCTGTGGGGCCTTTGCGGCCATACGGCACCAGCGTACCGTCCAGATCGCTGCAGATCATTTTAATATTCATAGGGTTCCCCTGCCTGTATGGATTTACGCCGCACCTTCCAAATAAATGCGGCGGTTATATTGTAGCATATCCCCACAGTCTTTTGCAATTTGTACCCGTTTGCGGTATGATAGACGCAAGAGGTGATGCGTATGTCATGGATTACCGTCGGCGGAAAATCCCCCGCCGACCACGGCGCAGCCTTTGTGGCGGAGAATGCCACTCTGGCCGGGTCGGTGCGGTTGGAGGAGGGCGCCAGCGTCTGGTACGGCGCGGTACTGCGGGCCGACACCGGGCGTATTGTGGTGGGCGCGGGCAGCAATGTGCAGGACAACGCCGTGCTGCACACCGGCCCCGAGCTGGACATTGTGTTGGGGCGCGGGGTGTCCGTGGGACACAGCGCCGTGCTCCATGGCTGTATGATCGGGGACGGGTGCATGATCGGTATGCATGCCACGGTGCTCAACGGCGCCGTCATCGGCCCCGGATGCCTGATCGCCGCCGGCGCTTTGGTGCCGGAACGGGCTCAGATCCCCGCAGGCAGCCTGGTAATGGGGGTGCCCGGCAAGGTGGTGCGGCCGGTGAGCGAGGAACAGAAAGCCGCCATTGCCGCCAACGAAGCGGAATACCGGGAACTGGCGCGGCAGCATGCCGCCGCCCGGTAACAGATACAAAAAAGCGGTCCCGCCTTGGCGGGGCCGCTTTTTTGTTTACAGAACTTTGGACAGAAACGCCTTAAGACGCTCGTTCTCCGGGTTATCAAAAAATTCTTTGGGCGGTTTGTCGACCTTGACGACGCCCTCATCGATAAAGATAATGCGGTTGGCCACCTCCCGGGCAAAGCCCATCTCGTGGGTGACGCAGATCATCGTCATGCCGCCCCGGGCCAACTCCTTCATCAGTTCCAGCACTTCGCCTACCATCTCAGGGTCAAGGGCGGAGGTGGGTTCGTCGAAGAGCAGCACGTCCGGGTTCATGGCCAGCGCCCGCACAATGGCGATCCGCTGCTTCTGCCCGCCGGACAGCATGTTGGGATAGGTGTCGGCTTTGTCGGTCAGACCGATGCGCTGCAACAGTTCCATAGCCTTGGCGTCCGCCTCGTCCTGCTTCATCAAGCCCAAACGCACGGGAGCCAGTGTAATGTTGCGCTTCACCGTCAGGTGGGGAAACAGGTTAAAGTGTTGGAATACCATGCCCATTTTCTGCCGCACCCGGTCAATGTCTTTGTCGTTGACCTCGGTGCCGTTGAAGATGACCTGCCCGCCGTCCGGTTCCTCCAGACGGTTGAGACAACGCAGGAAGGTAGATTTGCCGCAGCCGGACGGTCCGACCAGCACCACGCAGTCCCCTTTGTGGATGGTCAAATTGACCCCACGCAGCACCTGCAGACCGCCAAAATTCTTTTGCAGATTTTTAACGTCGATCACTTTGCGCCATTCTCCTTTCCAGTTTTCCCAGCAAGGTGCTGAAGAGCAACACCAACACCAGATAGATGGCCGCCACGCCCAACAGCGGGAACATGGCTTCGTAGGTACGGTTCATGACGCCCTGCGCCGCATACAGCAGCTCTTTGCCGCCGATGACGGTGATCAGCGAGGTATCCTTGAGCAGGATGATGAACTCATTGCCCAGCGCAGGCAGGATAGAACGGATGGCCTGCGGGATGATGATGAGCACCATGGTGGTGATGTAGTTGAGGCCCAGACTGCGGCCTGCTTCCATCTGACCGGGGTCCACCGCCATCAAGCCGCCGCGGATGATCTCCGACACATAGGCGCCGGAGTTGATGCCCAGCGCCAGCGCACCGACCATGGTGAAGTTGCGGCTGCTGGCAAAGATAACCATGCTCATGATCAGCAACTGGACCATCATGGGGGTACCGCGAATGACCGTGGCATAAATCTGGCAGATCAGATTGATAAAGCCCAGCACGGGGTTCCGGTGATGCGGCTTTTGCTGGTCATGGCCCACACGAACCAAGGCCACGACCGATCCCAGAACCACGCCCAACACCAGCGCGATGGCCGTGACCAACAAGGTGGTGCCCACGCCCTCGATGTACTGGAGCCAGCGGTCATTGTACAAAAACGCCTGATAGAATTTAACGAAGAATTCCTGACCGAACGTCAGTGTTTCGCCGCTTTTTGCCAGAGCCGAAAGCGCCTCGAACTGTGCTTCCATCCGCTACACAACCTTTCCTGTAGGACAAAGAGAAGGCGCGCCGGGTTCCCGGCGTGCCTTGCTTCAGGGGAAAACCGCTTACTCGGCGGTGATGTACTTGTCGACGATGCTCTGCAGCGTGCCGTCAGCCTCCAGCTCTTCCAGCGCGCCATTGATGGCGTCCAGCAGCTGGGTGTTGCCCTTAGCTACACCGATGGCGTACTCCTCGTTGGCGTACTCGGTGTCCAGAATCTTCAGGCCGGGGTTGGCTTTGACAAACTCCTGCGCAGGGGCGTTGTCGATAACGACGCAGTCCACCTGACCATTCAGCAGAGCCTGCACAGCGGTCAGACCGTTGTCGTAGGGGGTGACGTTCTCTTCACCGAAGCCGCCGTTCTCCACGGTGTCGGAGCAGTACAGGTCACCGGTGGTGCCGCGCTGTACGCCGATCATCTTGCCGGTCATGTCCTCGATGGAGGCGATGTCGGAATCCTCAGGAACGATAACGACCTGAATGCCGTTGGCGTAGGTGTTGCTGAAGTCCATGACGGTCTGGCGCTCTTCGGTAACGGTAACGCCGGCCATGACCATATCGCTCTTGCCGGTCTGAGCGGCCAGCAGGGCAGCGTCAAAATCCATATCATCGATCTGCAGTTCCAGACCCAGCTTGTCGGCAATGGCCTGCGCCACTTCCACGTCGATGCCCTCGAAGCTGCCGTCATCGGCGGTCATCTCGTACGGGGGGAAGGCTGCGTTGGTGGACATGGTCAGCTTGCCGGGGGTGACGGTGGTCAGCTCGCCGGAAGCAGCCTCTGCCGTGGCGGCCTCGCTGGAAGCGGCCTCAGAGGAAGCAGCCTCGGAAGAAGATTCGCTGGAAGAAGCGGAACCGCCGCAGGCGGCCAAGCTCAGCACCATGGCGGTGCCCAGCAGCAAAGCAGTAAGTTTTTTCATGTGTTATACCTTCTTATCTCTCACGAATTTTACGATAGAGCCGGACCCTCACCCGACTGTGTATCCAGTATAATTGCATAAATATGTAAAGTCAATGTATAAAAAACAATTTTGGCGTTTTGCAGGCAGAGCCGTAGCCCCTACCGCCTTTTTTGTGCAAAACAGCGGGAAAATTTTTCTGCTTGACTTCCCTGCCGGGTTGTGCTATAAAAAAGATAACTTCATCCTGTTGAAAGCTGTGAGGCGGACAAACGGGGTGCGGCAAAGCGTTTTCAGAGAAGGCCGCCGCGGGTTTTCCGCGTGGTGCAAGCGGTCCGGCGCAGACCACACCTTTACCACCGCCGAGTGTGGGGGCGAACCCCCGCCGGGTACGGCCCGTTACAGCCGCCGCGAGTGGCGTTTTTCCTTATTTTTATGAGGAAGCGCAAGTTGGGTGGAACCGTGGAGTATTGCAATGCTTCATCCCTTGGAACAGTACAGGGATGAAGCATTTTTTATTTGGGAGGCAGCTTACCATGAAGATCATCTACAAAGACGGCACCGTGGCCGAATGCCCGCAGGATCAGGAACTGCACGTTCTGCGTCACACCGCCGCTCACATTATGGCACAGGCCATCAAGCGCCTGTACCCCGAAGCCGATTTTGCCTTTGGCCCCGCCACCGACAACGGTTTCTACTACGACGTGGATCTGGGCGACACCAAACTGACCGATGAAGATCTGGCCGCCATCGAGAAAGAGATGCGCAAGATCTGCAAAGAGAACCTACCCATCAAGCCCTTTGTTCTGCCCCGGGACGAGGCCGTCAAGCTGATGCAGGAACGGCAGGAGCACTACAAGATCGAGCACATTGCCGATCTGGCTGACGAGACCGAGTTCAGCTTCTACCAGCAGGGCGAATATATCGATATGTGCATCGGACCCCACCTGACCTACACCAAGGCTCTGAAAGCCTTCAAGATCACCCAGCAGAGCGGCGCTTACTGGAAGAACGACAAACAGAACAAGATGCTGACCCGCATCAACGGCGTGGCCTTCCACAATCAGGAAGAGCTGGACGCTTGGGAGAAACAGCAGCAGGAAGCTCGTGAGCGGGATCACCGCAAGATCGGCAAAGAGATGCGGCTCTTCATGACCGACGATCTGGTAGGCCGCGGCCTGCCCATGTTCCTGCCCAACGGCTACACCGTCTGGCAGCAGTTGGAGGACTATATCAAGCAGAAGGAGCGCGACCGCGGCTATCTGCACGTCATGACCCCCTGCGTGGGCACCGTGAACCTCTACCGCACCTCCGGCCACTGGGACCATTACCGTGAGAACATGTTCCCCGCCATGGAGATGGAGGGCGAGAGCTATGTGCTGCGTCCCATGAACTGCCCTCACCACATGATGATCTACGCCAACCAGCCCCATAGCTACCGCCAGCTGCCCATCCGCATCGGCGAGATCGCTCACGACTTCCGTTACGAGTCCAGCGGCACGCTGAAGGGCATTGAGCGTGGCCGTCACTTCTGCCAGAACGACGCCCACCTCTTTGTGACGCCGGAGCAGATCAAGGACGAAGTCGCCGCCGTCTGTGCGTTGATCTTTGATGTATACAAAGACTTCCACATCACCGACTACCGCTGCGTACTGAGCCTGCGGGACCCCGCCGACAAGAAGAAGTACCATGACGACGACGCCATGTGGAACCATGCCGAGCAGGCCCTGCGGGAAGTGCTGACCGATCTGGGCATCCAGTTCACCGAGGAGATCGGCGAGGCTGCCTTCTACGGACCCAAACTGGACGTGAACGTACGCCCCGCCGTGGGTGCCGAGTACACCCTGTCCACCTGCCAGTTGGACTTCTGCCTGCCCGCCAAGTTCCACCTGACCTATGTGGACAAGGACGGCAGCGAAAAGACCCCCGTGGTGCTGCACCGCGCTATTCTGGGTTCGCTGGACCGCTTCATGGCCTACCTCATCGAGGAGACCAAGGGCCGCTTCCCCACTTGGCTGGCCCCCACGCAGGTCAAGGTGCTGCCCGTCAGCGAAAAGACGCTGGATTACTCCCGCGAGGTCTACGAAAAGCTCAAGGCCGCCGGTATCCGCGTAGTGCTGGACGAGTCCAACGAGAAGATCGGCTACAAGATTCGTCAGGCCCAGCAGGTTGACCGTGCCCCCTATATGCTGGTACTGGGCGCCAAGGAAGTGGAAGCCGGCAACATCAGCGTGCGGAACCGCAAGGGCGAAACCACGGCCATGGATCTGGATGCCTTCGTTGCACAGGTCAAGGACGAAATCGCCAACAAGGTCTTTAACGTCTGATTTCCCCTGTAATCATAACCCCACGTTGAACGTGGGGTTTGCAAAACGGCCCCATAGGGGCCACA
>CAUWAX010000029.1:0-14324 GCA_963557315.1 uncultured Gemmiger sp.
GTGGCCCCTATGGGGCCGTTTTGCAAACCCCACGTTCAACGTGGGGTTATGATTTGTATTGAAATCTGAAGCGGTTAGGGACCCTGCGCAGCGGCGGGGAAACTACATTCTGAACGGCCGTGTCCGTGCTTGATGAACGTGCTGGTCTGCTCCCATGGTCTGTGAACTTTGGGAAAAGCATCAAGAAATGCAACCTGCAGACAACGGAGTACGACTCCCAAACTTCCGATGGAAACGGCAGAGATCCTGTAGAAGAAAATCAGTAGTTGTCGCTGTGGATCTCAAAGAAGCTCTTGGCGTAGTTGCAGGTGGGGCAAACCTCCGGGGCGGCGGTGCCTACCACGATGTGGCCGCAGTTGCGGCACTCCCAAACCTTGACCTCGCTCTTTTCAAAGACTTGCGCCGTTTCCACATTGTGCAGCAGGGCGCGGTAGCGCTCTTCGTGGCGCTTCTCGATGGCCGCTACCAGACGGAACTTGGCGGCCAACTCCGGGAAACCCTCTTCCTCGGCGGTTTTGGCAAAGCTGTCATACATGTCGGTCCACTCGTAGTTCTCGCCCTCGGCGGCGTGGAGCAGGTTTTCGGCGGTATTGCCTACGCCGTGCAGCTCTTCAAACCACAGCTTGGCGTGGGCTTTTTCGTTCTCGGCGGTCTGCAGGAAGAGGGCGGCGATCTGCTCGTACCCTTCATTCTGAGCTACGGAGGAGAAGTAGGTGTACTTGTTCCGGGCCTGAGACTCCCCGGCGAAAGCGGCTTCCAGATTCTTTTCAGTCTGGGTGCCGGCGTATTTGTTGGTACTCTTGGCGGGGGCTTCCTCGATCAGTTCAAAGGCGGAAGCGGGCTGCTTGCAGATGGGGCAGACCTCCGGGGCGCTGTCACCCTCGTGAATGTAACCGCAGATTTTGCATTTCCACTTTTTCATAAGCTTTTTATCTCCTTTTTCTGTGATTTCGGGATTTGGATTGCGATTTTTATGGCGGAGACCACTTCGGTCCTGATAGGTGGTGTGAAGCATCTGTTCGGCCAGCGGGCTGAGGGGCTTGCCGTAGAAGGCTTCGTAGACCTCTTTGATCTCGGGGTTCTCGTGGCTGGTGCGCAATGTCATGGACGCATCCCGCTGGTACAGGGCGGCAATGCGGCGTTTGCGGGTATCATCGGCATCTTTCATCAGGTCCTTGGGCTGTCCGCCGCCACCGATGCAGCCGCCCGGGCAAGCCATGACTTCCACAAAGTGGTACTGTTTGCCGCTCTCCTTCATTCGCTGCAGGAAGGCACGGGCGTTGGCGGTGCCGTATACGACGGCCACCTGCAGCGTCAGTTCCCCGATTTCCACCTGTGCTTCCCGCACCCCTTCGTAGCCCCGGACGGGTTCAAGCTGGAGCAGAGTCTGGGGCGCATCGTGGCCGGTGAGATAGGCGTAGGCGGTACGCAGCGCCGCCTCCATCACGCCGCCGGTGTTGCCAAAGATGACGCCTGCACCCGAAGCTTTGCCCATCAAGGAATCGTAGGCGGAATCCGGCAGGGCATTCCAGTCGATGCCGGCGGCTTTGGCCCACCGGGCCAGTTCCCGGGTGGTGATCACCTGATCGGTGTCCCGCATCCCTTCCACGCCGTGGTAATCGGCAGCGGCGTGCATCTCTTCCCGCCGAATTTCAAACTTTTTGGCGGTGCAGGGGGTCAAGGCTACATGGACGATTTGTCTGGGGTCCAACCCCATCTGCTTGGCAAAGTAGGTTTTCACCGTGGGGCCCTGCGTGCCGATGGGACTTTTGGCAGTAGACAGGTGCGGCAGCAGTTCCGGGGCGTAGAGCTCCGCAAAATGGACCCAGCCGGGGCAGCAGCTTGTGAACTGGGGCAGGGGACGATCCTTCTCGGTAATGCGGCGGATCAGTTCGCTGGCTTCCTCCACGATGGTCAGGTCGGCGGCAAAGTTGGTGTCCAGTACATAATCGACCCCCAAAGCCCGCAGCAGAGCGACCATTTTCCCCTCTACAAAGGCGCCCGGTTCCATGCCAAACGCTTCGCCCAAGGCGGCACGCACCGCAGGAGAGGTGCTGACCACCACGACTTTGTTCGGGTCATCGATGGCCGTTTGCACCTGCGGCGTTTCGTCCCGCTCGGTAATGCTGTCCACCGGGCAGACGTTGGCACACTGGCCGCAGTAGATGCACAGGGCTTTTCCGCCGGTTTCTTCCAACGTGTAGGTCCCGTGTACCCCCATCAGGTTGGTGCAGGCTTCTTTGCACATGCCGCAGCGGATACACTTTTCTTCCCAACGGACAATGCTGGGGTTGTCCGGCTCAATGGCGACGCGGACTGACAATGGTAAATGGTTCAGTTGGTTCACATCCTTTTCAATTACTTTTTTCCCGGCAGGCTTCACAGAGAACATGTAACTTTAAATCATATGATAAAATCGGGATTCCCGCCGTTTTCTCAAACTGTTCGGTAAGGTCGCCCAGATCAATGTCCATCAGTTTGCCGCACTTTCTGCACACCAAGTGGTCGTGGCGCTGGATGCGGTCATACCGGTCGGGCATTCCTTCCACCGATATCTTACGGATCAGATCCTCTTGCAGCAGGCGGTTGAGGTTGTTGTACACGGTGGCAAGTACCACTGTGGGATAAACTTGCCGAAGTGCCAAAAAAATCTCCTCGGCCGTCATGTGGCTGCGGGAGGAACTTATGATCTCTAAGATTTTCTTTCCATATTTTGTCACAGTAGTCAACACCAATTTTTAGAATTATTCTAATTCTATTATATCGATTTTTCAAATCCGGTCAAGGGGCAAATTGCCCAAAATAACAGCTTGAATTTTGGGCAGAAACGTGATGTTATAACAACTCGGACGGAGCGATTCGGGAAAAATGGTTTAATATCAAAAGAAATCTGACGCAGATACGAAAAAAACAGGGCTTTCGCACCGGAAAGCCCTGTTTTGCCAAGAAAAAGCGGCAACTTTATAACTTTGTTTTTTTGTGGGGCCGGAATATGGCACCGCAGAGCAGATACACACTCAGAAACCCAATCAAAAAGCCCACCGCCGTATCGGTCAGGTAATGGGCACCAAGCATAATGCGGGAAAGCGCTACTACGGCAGTCCACGCAAAGCCAAAGGCCACCAACGCCTTTTGGTACCTTTGTAGCTGCGGCTTCAGATAGGGGATCAGTCCCAGCAGAAGCATGGTGGCAGCATTGGCGGTATGGGCAGAGGGGAAGGACTTGAATTCGTCGGCAGCCACCCCGGTAGCCATGAGAAGCTCTTTCAGCGGTGTGCCCCATTGCCACCAAGGGAAGAAGTAGGCTTCCGGGTGGTTGACGACCAGCCGCATGCGCGGGCGTCCCCAGCAAACCTTGATGACATTGACCACAAGCAGCTCGCACAGAATCACAAGAAGGATGGCCAGTGCTACCCGCGTGATGCTGGCAGGGGCGGCACCGCGGGCCAGACGCCGGACGATCAGGACTGTGCCGATGCACAACACCAGACCGATGCCGGCCAAAAGGGCCGGCGATACCGGCAGATACAGGGCGGGCAGAAAACAAACCAACATAGCCCCCACGATGAGCAGCAAGACGCCGCCCACACCTTGCACCATGCCCCAAACGGGATGGCTTCGGCTGCGCCCGCATACAAACAGGGTGCCCGCCGCCACACAGCCAAGGGGGGCAGGCATGGCGCCATACGCGGCAAAAAACATGGCAAAAGGATTCGAGGCATCGTACAGCGCAGAGGAAAGGGGAAAATCTACAAAAGACCCCAGAGCAAGCAAAGCCGCCGAAACGGCAAGGGCCCCGTACAAAGTGCGCCGGGACAAAAAAGGTGTATATCCGTTCACGAATGTTTCCCTCGTTTCCTTGAAGTGTATAGGCAGCAGGTCCAATGCGATCTTCGGGATGCCTTTCGTGCCCAAAGATCCCCTTTGCCTGTTGAGAGAAGTATACCACATCGGAAGAAAAAGGCATAGGTCGGCAAACACATATGGGGCAGATGTTGACACGGAGGAAAGGCGCTTTACGGCAAACCTAGGAAGAAAACCGTGCCCAAGCAAAGCGATGCAGAATAGGAGCTTTAGCAAAAAGGTTGCGATGGAACCCTCTGCAAGGCGTCCATCGCAGCTTTTTGGCAAAACGGAGTTGGAGTTTCACGACGATTGGTGAGGAAGTGGGTCACTTGTGCGGTGGGCATTTTCTGTCACTTCCACAAATGAGGTGTGTTTTTTTCGATATTGCAGGGGACTGCAGCCGGCGATCGCTTTAAATGTGCGGGAAAAGGAGCTTAAATTCCGATACCCCACCATGCCGCTGATCATTTCAACGGAATACTCGCTGTTGATCAGATAGTGCTTGGCACTGGTGATCCGGCACTCTGTCAGGAAGCCGGTGGCGGAGAGCCCGGTATTTTTTTTAAACAAATTGTAGATTTGCGTTTTGCTTATGTGAAAATGTGCGGACAGAAAGTTCATGCTGGTTTTTTCCTCGTCCTGCATGTGTTCTTGAATGAAGTCGCAAATTTCCATGACCATCTGGGCCTGATGCCTGTCCAGTCCCTCCTGCTTGCAGCCGTAGGTTTTGCAGTACAGACGGTTTACACGTAAAAGAAATTGCCCCAGCAAAAACTTTATGTACAGAATGTCGCTGTATCCTCGAAAGCATGTGGTAGTGGGGGGCTCTGCATTGGAGGAACGCTCATAGACGATCATCTCATCCATTAAACGACGGAAGGCGTCGATCTCATCTTCTTCTGCCTGCAGAATTACGGGACGCTCCACGCGGCTCAACTGAAAACTTTCCAGCAGGTTGGATTCCGGTGTGGAAAAATGAGAAATAAAAGTGGGGGAAAAGTAGAGGACATAGCGGTCGCATAGGCCGCTGTCTGCGTCTCCCAAAAAATAGTGAAGATCCATGCAGTTGATGAGGACCAGACAGTTGGAGGGAATGGGGTAAATCCCTTTCTCTGTACGGCATTTCAAATTGTTGGAAATGGTGTAGACAATTTCCAACTGCTTGTGCATGTGAAAGTTGCTTTTTTCCGTCTGCGGTGCAACTTTGTGCGTAATTGAAAATTCTTCGGTGAAATTTTCCAGAAACATTTTATAGAGTGTGGACATTTTTTCGGCTTTCACATGGACCCCCCACCCAGCATCTGTGATGAATATGTAAAAAAGTGTGGTTTTACAGGAAAAAAATAATTTGTGTATATTGTATAATAAAAACAACAAAAGTTCAATGGCTTGCGGCAAATCATACACATAGGCGGCGATTTCATGGTAGAACAGATTCTTCAGAAGACAAGTGAAGCCAAAGCTATTTTGAAGGAAATACGAAAAATGCCGCAGTCGGAAAAGAACCGGGAATCATTGAAACCGCTGCTCAAGAAAGCGGTTTGCTGCAAGCTGATGATTCCTGAAGACGAAACGGATGACATCAAAAAACTCATCGTTTTGAGCATAAAAAGGCAGAACAAGGCGGACGCCCTTCTACCGGATGAGGTCATCCAGTCAAAGGTTGAAAAATACGATTGCCATCAGAGCAGTCTTGTATTGCAGAAAAAAACATTGCTGACTTTTTTCATTGAGCGGGAGCTGGGGCTGCATTGGACCGATGACGAAGCGGTACAAATCGCGTCCATAGACGATTTGTGCAGCGCGGTTCTTCGTTCGGACCCCGTAGGTGAATCCACATGAGTAAAGAGAGCATTCGGGCGTTTTTTCCCATCTTTCGCAACGACGAACGTCTGGTTTATCTTGACAACGCCGCGACGACCCAAAAACCGGAAGCGGTCATCCGTAAACTGGAACAGTTCTATTGTTTGGAAAATGCCAACATTCATCGGGGAAATTACCCCTTGAGCCTGAAGGCATCCGAGGCGTACCAGCAATCCAAGGAGAGTGTGTGTCAGTGGATTGATGCGGCTAGCTCGGAGGAAATTGCCTATGACCGGGAAGCCTTCGTCAACGATGTAGGAACGGTGCGCATCACCTTTGATAAAGCCCTTACCGCTATGGAGCCGCGACAGGATCTGTTTGACCCGCAAGCCCCCGGCTATCATGTGCTGCCGCCAGGACAGATGATTCTGGAAGTCAAGTTCACCGGTATTTTGCCGGAGTATATTCAAAGTATCTTTCGCGCCTACTCCTTCGTCAGGACGTCGGCCTCCAAGTTCTGCCTTTGTGCGGATCAGGTCCGGCATACCCTGCGGTGAGTACCGCGCTGAACAGGAGAAATTTCTCGTTATGACCTTTCAAGATCTGTTTAAAAAATCCGCGCTGGAACTGTTCCCCGACCAGATCGAACCGCTGACCCTGATCCTTACACTGGTCATCGCCTTTTTGGTGGGCATGGGCATCTTTGCGGTGTACCGTCGCTGCTTTATCGGCGTGGTGTACGACCATGCCCTCAACCTGTCGCTGGTGATCATGACCCTGCTGGTCGCTGTCATCATCGTCACCATCAGCACCAACATCACCCTGTCGCTGGGCATGGTGGGCGCGCTCAGCATCGTGCGGTACCGCACCGCAGTCAAAAATCCGCTGGATCTGATGTTCCTGTTCTGGGCCATCACCTCGGGCATTGCCATCGACGCCCAATACTACTACATCGCCTTTGTGGCATGAATCGTCGTCACCTTGGCGCTGGTCTTTCTCAAGCGGATCAAAGGCAGCGCCGGTACCTATGTGCTCATCGTCACCTATCGCTCTGCCCCGGAAGTGGAAGAAGCCGTCCGCCGCTGTCTGCATGCCCAGCCGGGCAAATTCCGCTCCAAGGTGGTCAAGGGCGGCACCACCGAACTGACAATGGAACTCTACCTAAAAACCGACAACCTGAACCTTACCCAGCCGGTGCAGAACATCGATGGGGTGCAGGATGTCACGCTGGTGGAATACCGCGGCAATCTGGAGGCCTGATGCAGGCCCGCAAATGGATTCCGCTGCTGCTGTTGGGGGCCGCCTTGGCGGTGGCCGCGCTGCTGCGGCTGCGCATCCCGCTGGCGGCGGAAGAGATATCCCCGTCGGACAAACCCGTGACCAACCCCATGAAGGGGCTGGTGGTCTGGGGAGAAAATTACCGGCAGGACCCCTATGCGGCCTTTGCCTATGTGCCGGTCTATTGGAGCGAGCTGGAACCCCAGCAGGGGAACTATGACTTTGCGGCGCTGGAAGAACGCTGCCATTTTGCCCAGTGGCGGGCCGATGGCGTACGGCTGATCCTGCGGTTGGTCTGCGACACCCCCACCGAGGCGCGGCACCGGGACATCCCGGACTGGCTCTACGATGCCATGGACGGAGCGGGCACTTGGTACGACGGCGATTATGGGCAAGGCTTCAGCCCCGACTACGAAAACGAAGTTTTTCGGCAAGCCCATCAGGCGTTGGTGGCTGCCTTGGGGCAGCGCTATGCCCAAGACCCGCAGGTGGCTTTTGTGGAGCTGGGCAGTCTGGGCCATTGGGGCGAGTGGCATGTGGATACCGATGCCGGGATCGCCCCGTTCCCCACGCAGGCTATCACCGACGACTATGTGCAGGATTATCTGGACGTTTTCCGGCCAGAGCAACTGCTGCTGCGCCGCCCCTATACCATCGGCAGGGAGCAAGGTCTGGGCTTGTACAACGATTCCTTCGGCCTGCCGGATTCCCACAGCCAGTGGCTCTCATGGATCGCCGAAGGCTACCAGTCCGACCAGAACGGGGAATGGCTGCCCGCCATGCCGGACTTCTGGCGTGCGGCGCCGTCGGGGGGCGAATTTTCGCCCCGGCAGGCGGACGGATGGTATTTTTCCGACGCCCAGTTCCCCACCACGCTGTCCTTGCTGCAACAAAGCCACACCACCTTTTTAGGGCCCAACGCCCCGGCCTACGGGGAACTGTCCGGCACCGAAGGGGAAAACCTCCGCACGCTGCTGGCCGAGATGGGCTACACGCTGGGGGTACGGCGGTGTACGGTCTGGCGCACGATGTTTTCTTCCACATTGCAAGCCGAACTCCAGTGGGAAAACACCGGTCTGGCGCCGCTGTATGCCCGCTGGCCGGCGGCGCTGGAACTGCGGGATGATAGGGGGCAAACGGTCTGGTCCGGCCAGACCACCCTGCCGTTTGCCAGTTGGGGTCCGGGAAGCCACACCGCGGCCATATCTCTGCCGGGGGCTGGGGCGTTGCCCGGCGGCCGTTACAGCCTTTGGGTGGGTATTGTGGACCCGCTGACCGAGGCGCCGGGCGTGGCCTTGCAGATGGAAACCGAACAGGACCAAAACCTTTACCGGGTGGCAACCTTTTCCCTGTAAGGAACCATTCCGCGGTGGAGCTGGGGCACCGCGCCGGCAAAACAAAGGACCGCAACGACTGTTGCGGTCCTTTGTGCTGTGCATGGCAGAAAGCCGCCTTGGCTCAGGCGGGATGGAAAAGATGTTTTCTGCTCTGTTGGGGCGGCTTGGGCTGTCGTTCCTCGGTGCGGTCCCGGGCGGTAACGGTGAAAAGCAGCCCCAGCAAGAGGGTGCCGCCCAGACTGACCCCGGCGCAAAGGCACTGGGCGGCGGTAGGGGCGGGGCCGTCCAGTCCCATGAGCACCGACCCGGCGCTGATGGGGTAGAAGGCGGCGAAGCCGTGGCCGCTGAGGGGGATGGAGCAGAAACTGTAAACCACCGCAAACACGGTACCCGCCACATGGCCCCCGGCAAACTGGGCGGTCAGCGCTGTCACGGGCAGCACCGCGGCATAGAGGCAGAGGTTGTTGGCCAGCAGCCGGGCCAGATCCCCCAGCAGGGGAAGAAGCTCCACCCCGGGCAGGGCCAGCCCCACGCAGCAGACCACCCCCAGCACCCATTGTACTGCCGAGTAGCCCGCCGTCAGCACTGCCCCGGTTGCCAATTTGGCGGCCAGCAGGGTGGAAAACCGCACCGGCACCGTGAGGACGCCGGGCAAGGTATGGGCGGTGCGTTCCGCTTCCATCATGCGGCCCACCGTCAGCACCGCCACAAAGGGGAAGAGAGAACTCTGGTTGTTGGCGATGAGGTTGCCCATAAAGATGTCCACCGTGTATTGGGTCATCCTGTCGGCGGCGGCCAGATAAAAGCTGACCAGAATGGCCAGCAGCCCGGCGGCAACGCCCACCCAGAGCAGCGAGGTGCGGCGCAGCTTGGTCAGTTCCAGCGAAATCCAAGACAACATGGCATTACACCTCCTGACGGCGGCCCAGCCAGACGATGGCGGCGCCGCAGACCACGATGAGCACCAGACAAAGCCCCACCAGCGGCGGGGTGCTGAGATAGAAGGGGGCGGTACCCGGCGGCAGCACCACCTGCCCCGAGGCCGCAAAGCTGGTATACCAGCGAAACACCAGCATGGGAAACGTCCAGAGCAGGGGAGAGGCAAGGGAGGCCGCTTCCGCCGAGCCGGTCCCGGCGATGACGTACACCCCGCCGAAGAGCTGGGTGCTTTGGGCCACGCCGTAGAGCACGCAGAGCAAAATGCTGACCAGCGTGCCCCGGTCCAGCCAGAGCACCAGCAAAATGACCGGCAAAGTGGCCGAGGCGTAGAAGAAACCCAACAGCCCGGCGGCCGCCAGACTGGTAAAGAGGGGAGTCACGGGGGTGCCGGTGGCCGCGATGGTCGCCGCGGCGGCCAGCAGGCTGATGACCGCAAAGAGGATGCAGCCCAGATAGACCACAAACAGCTTGGCTGCTACCAGCCCAGACCACCGCACCGGCACGGTGTAGAGGTTTTTCAGGGTCTCCCAGTCCCGCTCCCGGAGGAAGAGCAGTACGGCCAGACAGCCGCCCACCACGGGCAGCAGCAGCGGCCCGGCCAGCATGACCAGCAGCAGGAAAGAGAGGCTGAGAAAGCTGCCGTCGGTGCCGCCGTTCAGGGCCAGCAGGGCGGCGGGCACCGGGAACAGACAGGCGGCCAGCGCCACCAGCTCCACAAAGGGGGTACGCTTGAGTTTGTACAGCTCGCAGCGAAGCAGACGGAATGCCATGGGTTTCACCATCCTTTCTTGCGGGGGACGGTCTCGGCCCGGCGGGCGGGTTCGGCAAAGCGGCCCCCGCCGTGAAGCAGCACCGCCGCCAGCCCCAGAGCCCCGCAGACTGCCAGCGAAAGAGCCGCGCGCCCCGGCGTGTAAACATAGGGGAAGCCATCGCCGCACAGTGGGTCGGTGAGGATCAGGCAGGCCTTGGTGGGCAGAAAATTCAGGGGATTGCCCTCAAAGGTGGCCAGATACCCATACAGAAAGGCCAGCGGCAGGCTGAACAAAAAGGTGCTGCGGCGGGCAGCCAGCGTAAAGAGCAGGGGGCTGACCGCCAGATAGACCAGCAGGTTGGTGGCCAGCAGCGAGAGGGCCGCCTGCACCACCGCCGCCGGCGTCATGCCGGGAAACCGGCACAGCAGGTTCACCGCCACGGCAAAGACGGCGCAGAACAAGCTGAACAAACAGGTCAGGAGCAGCAGCGCCCCGGCCTTGGCCGCCAGCAGCCGCCGGTAGGACACCGGCACGGTAAGCAGGTTCTTCAGGGTGTCGTCCCCTTCCTCCCGGGTGATGCAGAAGCCGCCCACCAGCACGAGGATCAGCGGGAAAAAATACTGCACATTCTTGGACTGGATGGTATGCAGGTAGTAGGCGAAGGTCCAGACGGTGCCATCCTGTGCGGTGGCATAAAAAAGGGTCATCAGCACCGATAGAATGGTCATGGCCAGCCCCGCCGTCACCACCGAATACCGCTTGAGTTTGAGAAGTTCTGTGTAAAGAATTCGGATCATCGCACTCACCCCGCCCACTTTTTATAAAACCGAAGGATCAGCCCCAAGGAGAGGCCCGCCACCAGAAGGTGCAGCCCCACCGTATGAAGGCCGCTGGGCAAAAAGGGAAAGGTGCTTTCCAGCGAAGCCCGCTGGGCGGGGTCAGCAAACTGCCAAGTGGTCCATTGCAGGGCGCACAGCGGGGCATGCAGCCGCAGCAGTTGGTAAAGCTGCGGGTGGGTGTAGGCAGCCAGCATCCCCACAAGGGCGGCACCCCAACTAAAGATGTCGTAGAAAAAGCAGAGCAGCAGCGAGATCAGGTTGCTGCGGTTGCAGTAGACCACCAACACCACCACCGGCAGCGAATTGGCAAAGGCCAGCAGCCCGTTGCAGAGGGTAAACGCCAAGTACCGTCCCGCATGGGCCGGGCTGCCGATGTCCAGCACCGTAAAAAAGAAGACAAGACCTCCGTAAAGGATCGCCACAAAGGCCAGTTCCAGCAACAACAGGGTACTCAGTTTGGCGAAAATCAGTTGGGCGCTGGTCACGGGGATGACCCGCAGATTTTTGAAGGTGTCGTTGTCCCGTTCCAGAAAAAACAGGTGGACCGCCAACACACCCAGCAGGCAAGGCATCAGCAGCATGCAGCCGTAGGCGCATAGGCAGACGGTGAAATAATCCAGCCGGCCGGCCTTGTAGGTGGCGGTGACCGAGGCCATCCCTTGTTGGGTGGGCCATTCGTAGAGGGCCAGCAGCAGGGGTAAAAGCAGCCCCAAGCCCACCAGTGCCGGAACCAGATGCTTGCGCTTGAGCTTGTACAGCTCGCACCGTACAAGACTAAGCAATTCCCTCACCCCCGGTCACCCGCTTGAAGTAATCTTCCAGCGTGTCCTCGCAAAGGTGCAGGTCGTAGAGCTCCAGTCTGCTGTCCACCATGGTGCGGGCCAGCTCAGGCAGGGAGAGCCCTAAGTCCAACAGGCGCAGCCCGTGGTCGTCCTCCACCTGAAACCGGGTGGTGTGGACCACCGTTTCCAGCAGGCGGGCCGCCTGCGCCGCGTCGGAGACCGACAGGTGGATGTACCGGCCGTTTTTCGCTTCCAGCTCGGCCAGCGATTCCTCCTCCAGCAGCACGCCGTGGTCGATGATGCCCACGTCGTCGGCCAGCAGCGAGATCTCGGACAGAATGTGGCTGGACAACAGGATGGTCTTGCCCCGCTCGTCGCACAAACTGCGCAGAAAGGTGCGGATCTCGGCAATGCCGATGGGGTCCAGCCCGTTGATGGGCTCGTCCAGAATCAGCAGTTCGGGGTCGTGCATCACCGCCAAGGCGATGGCCAGCCGCTGCTTCATGCCCAGAGAATACTGGGAGAAGAGCTTTTTGTCCCGGTAGGGCAGGCCCACCAGTTCCAGCGCGTCCTGTATGGAGTGGGCGTTGGGGATCCCCCGCAGGGTGGCAAAGATTTTTAGATTTTCGGTGCCGGTCAGGTTGGGGTAAAACCCCGGCGACTCGATCAGGCTGCCGATCCGGGGCAGGATCTTTTTCTCGTTGCCCCGCAGCGGCATGCCAAACAGATACACCGCCCCGGCGGTGGGTTGGGTCAGCCCCAGCAGCATCTTCATGGTGGTGGTCTTGCCGGCGCCGTTGCGCCCCAGCAGGCCGTAGATCCGCCCGGCTTTGAGGTGCAGGTTCAGCCGGTTCACACTGGTCTGGCTGCCGTATTGCTTGGTCAGGTCTTGGGTTTCGATCAGATAGTTGGTCATGGTTTGGTTCGCCTCCTTGCAATCAGCCTACCACAAGTACCTTACATCCGCCTTGCCGCAACCTTGGGGTTTCCTTGCAAATCGGGCGGCGGACAAAGGGGAAAGGTAAGGCAGAAGACAGTGCCGCAGTGCGGCTTGCTCTGGGCTTCAATGCGGCCCGCCATCCGCTCCGTCAACTGCTTCACAATGGAAAGCCCCAGCCCGCTGCCATGGGAAGTCCGGGCCGGGTCGCATTTGTACAGCCGGTCAAAGATCCGGTCCAGATCCCCCTTGGCAATGCCCACGCCGTTGTCCGCCAGCCGCACCGTCACCTCGTTGTTCCGCTGCCGGACCCGCAGGGCGATCTGGGTGGCCTGACTGTGGACCAGTACGTTTTGCAGCAGGTTGTTGAGGATCCGCCGGTAGCCCTCCTCGTCTAAGGCGACCCAGAAGGGCGCGTCGGGGATATCCACGGCATAGTCGATGCCGTGCTCCTCCAACAAAGGCACCCAGTCCACCAGCACGCCGCGGGTCAGCTCCCCCAACTCTTGGGGGGCCATCTGCAGGGCCGCTTCCCCCGAATGGAGCTTGCACCAGGTAAACAGTTCGTCGGTGGTGGCTTTCAGGTCGTGGGCTTTGCGGCGGGCGGTTTCAAGATACTGCTCCCGCTCCGCCCCCGTCACCACCTGCCGGTGGACCGCGTCCAGATACCCAATTAAGGTAGTCAGCGGTGTGCGGATGTCGTGGGACAGGCTGGTCATCAGCTGCCGGTCCGCTTCCTCGGCCCGGCGGGCCCGCAGTTCCTCCTCCTCGTAGCGCTGCACCACCCCGTTGACCGCATAGGCCAGCGGTGCCGTCAGTCGTCCCGGCGGTGCCAAAATCCGACGGTTGCCGTTGCCCTGCTCCACCTCCTGCAACAGGCGGACCATCTCTTGGATCTGCCGGCGCACCCATAGGGTCAGCAGCACCGCTGCCCCAAGACAAACGCCCCCCACAAGGGCCAACACGGTCGCTGCCATCTCACACATCCTTGCTGAACCGGTAGCCGATGCCCTTCACCGTTTGCAGGTAGGTGGGATGGGACGGGTCCGGTTCCAATTTTTTGCGCAGGCGGCTGATCACCGCCATAATGTTGCCGTCGTCATAGACATAAGGCTCCCCCCAGATCGCCTCGTAGATCTGGGCTTTGGTCAAGATCTTGCCCTGATGCAGGGCACAGTGGAGCAGCAGATCAAACTCTTTGGGCGGCAGTTCAAAGGTGCCCCGGGCGGTGGTGATGGTCCGGGCGTCCCGGTCGATGACCAACCCTTGGTAGGTCAGCCGGTCGGCAGGGGTTCGGGCAGGGTTCAGCCGGGTATACCGGCGAATCAGCGAGGTGATCCGCGCCAGCAGTTCCTCCATGTCGAAGGGCTTGGTCATATAGTCGTCGGCCCCGGCCCGCAGCCCCTGTACCTTGGACAGATGATCGTTTTTGGCGGTCAGCATCAGGATGGGCAGCCCGCTTTGCGCCCGGATGGCGGCCATCGTGGCAAAGCCGTCAGGTCCCGGCATCATCACGTCCAGCACCACAAGCTGGTAGTCCGCCCGGCCCAGCCGGTCCAGCGCCTCCCGGCCAGAAAAACAACAGTCCGCCGCCAGTCCCTCCGCTTCCACGCTGCGCGCCACAAGGGCACAAAGATCCCGGTCGTCGTCCACCACTAAGATGCGATTCATGACAAAACTCCTTTGGGTGTTTTTTTCATCATATCATACAATACCAACGAATCACCTTGCGTTTGCCTTGCATTTTGCCGTCCGCGCAATCATAACCCCACGTTGAACGTGGGGTTTGCAAAACGGCCCCATAGGGGCCA
>CAUWAX010000030.1:0-10843 GCA_963557315.1 uncultured Gemmiger sp.
AGATTTGGCTATTTCTTCTGGCCTCTTTGGGGCTATTTTAGGTGAACCCTAATAAGTATAGGGCAGCAAAGCTCTGGCAAGTATACCAGTGTTTGTACATTTCCCTTATGAATTTGCCCCTTGTACAATGAAAGAACAAGGAGGCGTTCGATATGACAGACTATATTGGAAATTACAAGAATCGACCGCGCAGGGTGGTGTTTTATGGTCGTGTTTCAACAGAGCACGAAGAACAGTTATCTGCGCTGGGAAATCAGATGGAATGGTATACGGATCTTGCATTGCGCAATCCCAACTGGAGCGTTGTAGCGCAGTACATAGACGAAGGTATAACCGGAACGCAGATGAAGAAACGTCCATCATTTATGCGGATGATGGAGCACGCAAAGGAACATCGCTTTGATTTGATCGTCACTCGTGAATTGTCGAGATTTGCGCGTAACACGGTGGATGCATTGAATGCCACGCGAGAACTGAAGCAATACGGTGTGGAAGTCTATTTTGTAAACGATGGCATCTGGACAATGGATGGCGATGGAGAAGTTCGCTTGACCATTATGGCGAGTATTGCCCAAGATGAAAGCCGCAAGACCAGCGAGCGCGTAAAGGCCGGACAGAAGATGAGCCGTGAAAAGGGCGTACTCTATGGCAGTGGCAATATAATCGGTTATGACCGCGTGGACGAAACCTATGTAATCAATGAGGAACAGGCAGCAACGGTGCGCAGAATTTTTAACCTGTACGCCGAGGGGTACGGTGAAACGACTGTTGCCAAAATGCTTATAGAAGAAAACTGCAAGGATGGCGGTGGTGGCCTGAGCTGGACGGCGAGCAAGGTGTCGCGGGTACTCCGCAAGCCCACTTACAAGGGCTATATGACCTATAATAAATCTCATATTGATGACTTCCTCAGCCATAACCGTATCAATCACAGCGAGGCAGACTATGTTCTTGTAAAAGGCGACTTTGAGCCAATCGTCTCAGAAGAGCTTTGGGAAACCTGCAATCAGATCCGCAGCAAGCGGGCTGCATTTGTCAAAGGAAAGGATGGTCGTGCCCATAAATTTGGCGTGTCCTTTCCGCAGAATAAGTGGACGAAAATTCTGTTTTGTGATTGCGGGAAGCGATTCCAAATCGAAGGCTACGATAAAACAGCCAACGGTGGAAAAAATATGCGGCTTATCTGCGCACGGTCGAAAATGTTCAAAAAGAAAGATGCCGACAGAGCACTGAACGGCATTACTTGTCCGGCACCATACGCATCAGAATGGAAACTGGAATTGATGGCAAGGGAAGTGTTCCGTACAGTTTGGAAAGAAAATGCCGAGGATATATTGAGTCTTTTGCGGATGTTGGATGCAAATCTGAACACTACCGGCACGCCGAATGATGTGACCCGGCTGGAAAATAAGCTCTCTGCGCTGAATGAGGAATTAGACGATCTTGTCAGCCAGCGGGCAAGCCGAAGCATAACTATGGATGATTTCTTAACCAGAAGTACGGAAATCAACAATCAAATAGTAAATGTTGAAGGCATACTGCAAAGTTCCATACAGGAACAGCGTCCTAAAGCAAGGTTGGATATGCACAGCATTGAGGCTGCGCTCAGCGATGATGCTTCTTTTCCGGATGGTAAAATAGAGCTGGGCTTTCTGGACAGGTATGCCGTCCGGATTGTAAAAAGCAATAACCACTATATTTGGATGTTGCAGTTGATAAACGTGCAGCAGATCATGCCTGTTCCATCGGAGAGGCAGCCGGTAGCGATGGTTACCTATAAAAGTGGCGTTCCTTATGATATTGAGCAAGAGCAAATCGACAAGCAGACTAAAGAAAGCGCTGAACCAGATTGCACAGAGATATGCCGCCCACAGGATTTCTTTTTGAACATGAATCGCACCAAAAGAAAACGCAAGCTGTTGGAATGGATGGAAAGCTGTAAAGAAAATCAGGTGAGTGTGGTGGATGAAAAGATGCCGCTTTTGAGTTTTGCAGTTGACTTTGTGACAGCCTACGAGTATCAGAAAGCGCGAGGAATGAAGATCCACCCCGGCTTGTGGAAAGATATGCGGGTGGATATATTTCTGGTAAAAAAAGAAAATTGAAAAAGTTGCGGAAAAAATCCGGCTCGCTGTTCTCTTATGTATTAGGAGGTTCCAAACCTCCGAAAAAGTGAATAGCGTCCTCTGCTGTACCGCATTGGGGAAGCAGCGCCATGACCGGATTCCGCGAGCGTGCCAAGGTGCGAGAAAACATATCGCATAGCTGCAAGGTTGTGCGAGGCAAAGCGCCGGGAAGGGTTGCCTGTCTGGAATTTGCAGAGGGAGAAAAACGCACAGCTATAACGACAGATCGTGCCGTGGAGGAACATCTTCCACGGCATTTTTGTGTTGTTATGGAATGACTTTTAATTTGATATTTGTGGCGATAAATGGTACTATATGATTATACTATTTAGGAATTATAAGAAAACACAGCAGGTGGTGGGCAATATGACTAAAAAAGAAAAAGCCAAGCAAATGATTCATAGTTCTGCCGCTGAGTATCTGACTTTTGTAGCCGCTACCGGTGAGAGCAACGCCAGCTATGAAATGCGGTATGAGGACGAGAATATTTGGCTGACGCAGAAGATGATGGCGTCGCTGTATGATGTGGATGTTCGTACAATCAGTGAACATATAAAAAAGATCTATGACGATGGCGAACTGATGCAGGGGGCAACTATCCGGAAATTCCGGATAGTTCAAACAGAGGGCGCCCGGCAGGTTAACCGAGAAGTCACCCACTACAATTTGCAGCTTATCATTGCCGTTGGCTTCAAGGTGAACAATCAGCGCGCTGTGCAGTTCCGCAAGTGGGCTGGGCAGATCGTGAAGGACTACACGATCCAAGGCTGGACAATGGACACCGAACGCCTGAAAAAAGGCCATATGTTCACGGACAAGTACTTCGAACGCCAGCTGCAACAAATTCGGGAAATCCGTTTGTCGGAACGCAAATTCTATCAGAAAGTCACTGACCTGTATGCGACCGCATTTGACTATGACAAGGGTGCCCAGACGACGCGGCAATTTTTCCAGACGGTACAGAATAAAATGCACTTTGCTGTCCACCGCCACACAGCTGCCGAGTTAATCTACGAGCGCGCCGATGCCACCAAAGAGCACATGGGGCTGACTACTTGGGAAAATGCCCCCGACGGCAAAATCCTAAAAGCGGATGTGACGGTCGCCAAGAACTATTTGAGCCAAGAGGAAATGGACTATCTGGAACGCATCGTGACAATGTATCTGGACTATGCAGAATTTCAGGCGCGGCGAAAGATTCCCATGAGCATGGAAGACTGGTCCAGACGTCTGGACGGATTTTTGGAATTTAACGGCGAAAAGCTACTGACCGACCCCGGAAAGATCAGCGCGGAGCAAGCAAAGCTCCACGCCGAGACCGAGTATGAAAAATATCGGTTGGTACAGGATCGCCTGTATGAGAGCGATTTTGACCGCTTCCTTATGCTGGAGCAGGAAGTAAACCATGCCGATGAAGGCTGATAGAAGAACTATTATCAATGCCTTATTGAAAAAGTAGTATAATAAAAAATCGTGCCGTGGAAGAATCTTCTTCCACGGCTTTTCTATACCATGATATTGCACTGCAAACTTGCAATTGCTCGATGTTTTTTAACGCCGAAATTTCAGAAAACTTGATTTTTTTGAAATTTCTTGATTCCTGAAATTTCAAATTAGTTCGATTTCCTGAAATTTCTGTGGTATAGAGTCATTGACTTGTACATTTTGAAAATGATAAATGCAGTATTATACTGATGGGGAAGGAGGGAAAAACAATGCAATACGATAAAGCAGACCAGCAAAACTGCCCGCGCAGAGTTGTGTTCTACGGACGAGTGTCTACGGAAATCGAAGCACAAATATCAGCATTGAAAAATCAAATGAACTGGTATCTGGAGCTCGCAGAACATCATCCGAATTGGATGGTGGTTGGACAATATGCAGATGAGGGAATCTCCGGAACTGGCATGAAAGCCCGGACCTCTTTTATGAAAATGCTGCGAGATGCCCGGAAAAAGAAGTTTGACCTGATTGTGACCCGCGAGGTTTCCCGCTTTGCCCGAAACACAGTGGATACTTTGGTGACGACCCGTGAGCTGAAGCAATACGACGTTGAAGTATACTTCGTCAATGATGACATCTGGACGATGCGTGGAGATGGAGAGGTTCGCCTGACCATTATGGCAAGTCTTGCACAAGATGAAAGCCGTAAAATGAGTGAACGCACCAAGGCGGGCATTCAGACGTCACAGAAAAAGGGTACCTATGTTGCGGGACCGACACCGTTTGGATATAAGCGTGATAAAAAGGCTCATACGCTTGTGGTGCAGGAAAGTCAGGCAGAGACTGTCAGAAAAATTTTTGCTTGGTATGCTGATGGCATAAATGGCACCGAGATAGCCCAGACACTAACGCAAGAAGGCGCACCGAATAAATCCGGAATGCCACAATGGAGCGCGCGTCAGGTTCTCTCAATCACCAAGAATACGATTTATAAAGGGTATTTGACATACAACAAATCGCATATTGATGATTTCCTCAGCCATAAAAGCATCAAGAACAGCGAACAGGATTACATTCTGGTAAAAGGCAGCTTTGAGCCAATCGTTTCAGCGGAACTATGGGATAGATGCCAGCGCCGCAGACATACATGGCAGTCGTACAAAGACGGCAATATAACGCAGGCTTACTTGTATGGAAAGAGCGAGCACACCGACAAATGGGCTTGCCGCCTGTTTTGCGGCTGTGGAGCCAGAATGCGGGCGTTCCATGCAGAAAAAGGTATTATCCGATATATTTGCTATCAGCGGTCGCTGAGGAGCAAACCGCCCAAATGCAGCGCTCCCAATGTGCAAGCATGGAAGCTCGAACTGATGGCGCGAGAAATCTACAAAACCGTTTGGCAGAATCACCGACAGGAGATTTTGGAAGAATACCGGCGGAAACCAGAAAACGCAGCGACCAATAGCGAAAAGATAGAGGAAGCACTTAGCTGGCAAGAGCCGTTTCCAAACGGTGAAATCAGTCGGGAATTTCTGGACAGATTTGTGCCGAGAATCTTTTCCATCGATGGACAGAAATTCATCTGGGAACTAAATCTATTTCAAGTGTCATGCACTGTTCAATGCAATGTGCGCGGAACGTATAATTATCATTCGATTTCGGCAGAAAGAATCATGCCGGGAAAAACAAAAGCGAAGAAAGGGGATGGGGCCGTCAATAGGATACTTGAGGATGCAAACAGTACGCGCTTTTGGGTACATACCTATGATGACGACCCAATAAGCAGGCCGCAATCAAGAATCCTCGCAAGTAATTACGTTGGACTCTTGGAGCTCACGCTCAGCTTAGAGGATGCGCAAGCATTTCAAAAAGCGCATAACAGCGTGATAAAGCCAAGCCGATGGCGTGATATCGACTTGGAGATCTACCTGTAATACGCCAATCCCCCCTGCTACTGATTTCAGTTGCAGGGGGATTTTTTATGCCTACTTTTTGTTCAAAAGGCGATTTTGGGCCCGGAAAATCTGGATTTTCTGAAAATGTACCCGGTTTTTCGTATACATTTTTGGGCACAAAACGCCTCTTGCAAGCCTTATTTTTACCAAGAAAGGAAGCGTATTGTCATGGCAGAAAACCAAGTCCAAAACGCACCGGCTGAAAAAGTAATTACTCTTTCAGCCAGTCTGCTGGAACCCTTTCAGGAACACCCCTTCCGGGTGGCCAGCGGCGAGGAGATGGAACAACTGAAGGAAAGCATCCGGGAGTACGGTGTCCTCTCACCGCTGCTGGTCCGACCCCGTGGGGATGGCCGCTACGAGATTGTCAGCGGACACCGCCGCAAGGCCGCCTGCGAGGCTCTGGGCATCACCGAACTGCCGGTGCTAGTCCGGAATATGACTGACGATGAGGCGGTGATCCTGATGGTGGACAGCAACATCCAGCGGGAGCATATCCTGCCCAGCGAAAAGGCGTTTGCCTATAAGATGAAGATGGAAGCCATAAAACATCAGGGCAAAAGGCCCGAGCAGACTTCGGCCCAACTTGGGCCGAGGTTGAGCAGTGAAATAGTAGGACAAGCGGCTGGTGATAGCCGGAATCAAGTAAAGCGATATATCCGTTTGACCTACCTGATCCCTTCCATCCTCCAGATGGTGGACGACTACCAGATTGCCTTCAATCCGGCAGTAGAGATCTCCTACCTGACCGAGGAACACCAGCGTATGCTCAAAGAGGAGATGGACGCCTGTCAGGCCACACCGTCCCTCACCCAGTCCCGTACCCTCAAACAGATGAGCCAGGCGGGAACGCTGACCCGTGAATACCTGCATCATCTGCTCACCGAGGAGAAGCCCAACCAGCGGCAGAAATTCTTCCTCAATCAGGAGGACGTGCAGCGGTATTTCCCCAAACACTACACCCCGCAGCAGATGCAGCAGGTCATTCTCCATCTGCTCCACACCTGGCAGCACAAACGCGGCTACAACAAGGAAACTCAGGAACGCTGAAGGAGGCACACCATGAAACTGACTTACACCGAGATCAACGGCTATCTGATTCCCGATCTGATCCTTCCCGAAACCGACACCCGGCCCATCGGCAAATACGGCGAACTGCGGCGGCAGTTCCTGCAGGAGCACCGCCCCGACCTGTTTGACCTCATGCTTCTGGAAGGTACGCTGCACAGCCATCTGGCCGATGTGGACGCCGAAGTCCGGCAGATGGTGGAAGATACCATCGCCCGGATGGCCCGCCAGCAGGGCGTGGATGAAGCCCTCAAACGGGCCGATCCGCTGGCCTGGGCAGGGCGCATGAATGCAATCAAGAATGCAGCCGAGGAAGCGGTCCTGCCGGACCTTCTGTACGGGGACGCGCTGGAGTGATTCCTTTTCAGTCCGTACAAAAACACCTGTCCGCAGGGGTAACGAGCACTGGCTTTGTATAGCTTTTGCAAGCCATACGCCGCCCCAGCGCAGGACGCTGGCAAGGGGCGCAGCCCCTATGAACCCCGAAAATCCAACAACGCAACAATGCAAAGACCGAGCAGTAATGCCCGGTCTTTTGCTATATGGAGGTGAAATTATGTTGACTCGAAACGTGCAAATGAACATCCGGGTAACAGCGGAAGAAAAGAAGTTGTTTGAACTGGCGGCCGCCCGATGCGGGCTGACACTCTCCCAATACATCCGCATGCGGCTGCACAACCAGATGCCCCGTCAACTGCCCAACGCTGACTACCGGCAGGTGCTGGATGCTCTTACCGCCCTTTACCAAAAGGACAACACACCGGAGGTGCAGCGTGAGATTCTGGAAACGCTGCTGACCGTACAGCGAGCGGTTACAGTGCCGCAGAAGGAGGAGTGAGAAGAGATGGCTGTCACCAAGATCTGGCCCGTGAAAGGGCGTCTGGATGCGGTTATACGCTATGCCGGAAATGAGGGAAAGACCCGCCTGCCGGACCTGACCGGTCTGTCTGCGGGCAAGGACAACCTGAACGACGTGCTGCAATATGCCGCCAATGACGCCAAAACCACCCGGGAAAGCCAGCTGTTTGTCAGCGGTGTCAACTGTGTGCCGGAGATTGCCCGCCAGCAGATGGAGCTGACCAAACAGCAATTCGGCAAGGCCGGGGGTACGGTGGCCTTCCACGCCTACCAGAGTTTCCGCCCCGGCGAAGTCACGCCGGAGCAGTGTCACGCCATCGGGGTGGAACTGGCCAAACGGGTGTGGGGTGACCGCTTTCAGGTGCTGGTGGCCACCCACCTGAACACCGACTGCTGTCACAACCATTTCGTCATCAACTCGGTATCCTTCATGGACGGCAAGAGGTACAACGACTGCAAAAAGACCTACCGTGCCCTGCAGGACGCTTCGGATGAACTGTGCCGGGAGCAGGGGCTTTCGGTGGTAGACAAAAAGGATGCCCACCGGGTGCCCCGTAACCTCTACCTGGCCGAAAAAGCCGGAGAGCCTACTCGGTATAACGTCATGCGCCAGGATATTGATCTGGCTATCTTGCGCAGCGAGACACCCCGAGATCTGCCCCGCATCCTGCGAAAGATGGGCTATGAGGTGGACTTCAATCCCAACCACAAATACCCAACCATCAAACTGCCCCATGACCGCCGTGCCGTGCGCTTCAAGACGTTGGGAGAGGAGTACACCCCGCAGGCAATGACCCAGCGCATCCAGCAGAATCAAATGATGGGGATTTTCAAACGCATGGAGATCTACAACAAGCGTTACCCGCCGGTGCATCCCCATTACCAGAAGCTGCGTCAAGACTTCCGCAAGGCCATCATGGAGGCGTTCGGTATCTACCGCACCTACCTGTATTACTGCTACCTGCTGGGCAAGCTGCCTACCACAACACCCAACTACCGCCCGCCTCACCCGGCCATGCGGGAGGATTACCGCCGCTGGGCAGAAATTGAAAAGCAGCTGCATCTTCTGGAACTGCATTCCCTGAATACCGCAGAGGACGTAGCTGCTTTTACATCGGAGCAGGAGCAGAAACTGACCGATCTGGAGGCCCGGCGCACCAAGTGCCGCAACCGTCTGCGCCGCTGCCGCGACCCGACCGAGTGTGAGGCTCTCCACACGGAAAAGGATGAACTGACCAAACAGATCACTGAAACAAGAAAGGAGCTGAAAACTGCCCAGCAAATCCCTTCCCGTGTCAAACGTATGCGGGAGAACATCCAGCTGTTGAACGACCGGGAGCAGCAGCGTGCCGCCCACCGGAAAGAACGATAACCAACCAATCACAGAAAGGACAAAGACTATGAATCCCTACGGCATTTTGACCTCTTATGAAGAACGCATGAAAGCCAACCTGCAGCGGTACCAGCGCCCCGAGAAGGCGGGGACTTTCCGCTTGCGCCTTGATTACCGCACTTGGGGTAAGCACATGTGCCTGTTCTGCTACTTCACCAATCTGGACACCGGCGAGAAGATTCGCCTGGCCTGCTGGCGCGGTGCCGGGGAACGCTATGCGCCTCGCAAAAGCACCATTGACTTCGCCAAGGTCCGTGACCGTACCCTCTGGCACTGCACCCTGACCGCCAATGCATACGGCGACATCAACTGGACGGACGCGGAACCGCTGTAAAAAGATCAATGACTACCTTTTCGGGCTAAGATCGGTTTCAAAACCTTCCAAAAATCAGAAACATATTTTTGAACTTGCTTTACATCTGTGTGGATGCCATCTGGGGCTGTAAAGGTATGAAAGTAAAATGAATCTCTACACGCTGTTCGCAAAGTTACCTTTCCCGTGGAAAGATAATTATCTACGAGCTTTCTGGAGGAATCTAAAACAGCCCGGAACATTTCTTTTTCCAAATGGATATTTTCTTTCTTCAGCCAATCCGATAACTGTTCATAGACGAAATTGTTTTCTAAATGAACACTGTTGGTACCTTGATTAGATAAGTTGCTTTGACTGTTGCAATCAGTATTGGACAACAACTCTAACATACTAAATTCTCCTTTTTGAACCGATTGGACACTTGAAATGATTAATGACATCTAAATTATATCATGTGATTACAATGTTCATATAAACCACAGCCCCCACAGAACAAATAAGGCTGCCAGTTCACACTGGCAGCCTTACGGTTCAAGATTTTCTTCCTCAAACATGGAAGAATTAAAAAACTCACTGACGTTCAAATTCATGCCCTGACACAGTTCATGGATGATGCGCAGTTTTACGGAGTCGTACATACAGTTTACAACGTTGCCAATGGTAGACTTAGGAACGCCGCTTTTCATAGATAACTGATATTGGGTCATACCTCGCTCTTTCAGCAATTCCTGAAGTCGCTGGCTGACCGCTTCATTCAGTTTCATGTGACCACCGTCCCTTTTGCTGTACTACCACAATTATAGGAGTATGGAACGGCAAAATAGTCCCTGTAACTGTACTATTTCGAGCTATTATGATATGATGAAAACAGTACAGGGAGGTGGACTAGTTGAAAAGTTGTACGTTCTTTGGCCATCGGGATTGTCCAGAAAGCATCAAACCGAAAATTCACGCGGCGGTGGTGGATTTGATCGAAAATCACGGAGTAACCATGTTCTATGTTGGTAATCAGGGCAATTTTGACCGTATGGTGCGTTCTGTTCTGAAAGAAGTAACAACGGCGTATCCAGAGGTTGGATACGCCGTTGCGCTTGCTTATATGCCCTCTGGCAAGTCCCCAAATTTTCTAGAGGATTTTTCCGATACTATTTTGCCAGAAGGCATAGAAAAGGTCCCCAAACGTTTTGCTATTTTCTGGCGCAATATGTGGATGGTCAACCACACGGATTTTGTGGTACTTTATGTAACACGAGAGTACGGAGGGGCATTTCGCTTTTCGAGTATAGCTAAAAAGAAAGGGAAAACAACAATAACGCTAGAAACTAGTTCTGGTTCTATGAATAAGTAGTTTTATGGGATCATTTTGTCTACGTTAGTTTATAACATAAAGCAATTACGTTATAGCGAACAACCATAGAACTTATGTATATTTTATCCATTATGACAGAAAACTGGATTGTAAATTTGTGCTCAGTGCAATATAATAAACTTGGTATATTAAATTAATAATTGGACAACTAAACCCTTTTGCAAACAAGAATTTAAGAGAACCTAACATTTCTATCAGAAATACTTTTATCATGTAAACAGATGGTATGAATATACTAGAAGAATGAGCCTATGTATAAGCACTATTAGGGTTCACCTAAAATAGCCCCAAAGAGGCCAGAAGAAATAGCCAAATCTG
>CAUWAX010000031.1:0-10115 GCA_963557315.1 uncultured Gemmiger sp.
CGCTCGTGCTATATTCGCCCACAAGCATAGCTTGTGGTTCTTATATGAACAGAAAAAACCGGCCGGCCATTCGGCCAACCGGTTTTTGCAGCGGATCAAAGGGCTTCTTCCGCTTCCAAGCCATGCATAAAGCGGTGCAAAGCGGGCTTGAGGGGCTCGTACAGGCCCAGAATCTTGCCCACCCCAAAGGCAGCGATCACGGTGCCCTCCCGGATGCCGTGGAATTGGCGGAAGTAGGCCAGCGAGATGGCCAGTGCAATAAGGGACACCGTGCAGTCAAAGCACATTTTGATGACGGGCAGGGGCTTGTCCAACTTGTGGGCGATGACCTGCATGATGCCCTCGCCGGGCAGTGAGATCAGATTGGGGGCCAGATAGAAGAGGATGCCCAGTGCGATGAGCACCATGCTGATGAAAAGATAGAGCAGCCGTACGCCATAGACCACCGCCGGAGAGAAGGGCATCTGGGCGGGGTCCGGCAAAAAGCAGTCGGCCAAAAAGTTGGTAAAGTCGGTAAAGTAGCCGAAGAGGGTGGTGCAGATCAACTGCAAGATCCGCCACGGCTGAAAGTCGCGGCCCAAGATGACAAACTGGATGAGGATGTAGAGTGAAAAGATAATGATGATCCACGTCCCCATGGACAGCGCGGTGAAAATCTCGCTGAGGACATAAGGGATGGAGTTCACCGGCGACATGCCTAAATCGGCAGTGCCGGAAAACGACACGCCCATGGCCATGATAAAGAGGCCCAGACAGTAGACGAGGACGCATTTTGCCATATGGATGCTTTTTTCTTTCATTCGTACCGTTCCTTTCCCGTGGGGCATACCGGTTTGCGGCAGCTTGTGCGGTGCTGCCCTGCGCCCGCTGTGCCCCGAAAAAAGGCAGAGGGAAAGACCGCCGGAGAGAAGAACAACATCACTGCCGTGCTTCGTCCAGCGGCCTTTGCGCGCAAGAGAGGGAAGCCCACCGTGGCAGGCTTCCCTCCGCAGGAATCCGTAGGATCGTTTGTATGGGGCGTCGGTAGTCATTCCCCCGAAAGCCACCCCAAGGCTGCGCCCGATATGCCAAATACTAAGCATTCTGTTAATAACAATGCTTATTGTATGACAAAATGGTGCTTTCTGTCAAGACAAAACCGCCGCCCGAAGGCGGCGGTAGGCGATAGAAACATGATTCACCGGGGGCGGGTAAGGCGCTCGGCATTTTGCAGCAGGGCAATAAGGGGGCAGATCAGCACCCCGCAGCAGAAGTTGCTCACCCCGTGGACAAAATCCCACGGCAGACCGGCGACGATCCACGCCACCATGCCCTGCCAGTCCAGCCCAAAGAGCAGTGCCTGCGCCGGGGCGTAAAGGGTGCCGAACAAAAAACCGTGGGCCGCACAGACCGTCATGTAGACCAGCGGGCGGAGCTTGGCCGGAAGCTGCCGGGGCAGCAGCATGACCCATGCCCACAACACGGTCCATAGGTAGAGGTAGGGCAGCCACCACAGCGCGAACCCTGCCAGCAGGCCGTTGAGCAGCACGTAGGTGTAGATGGGATAGAGGGCCTTTTTGCGGTAGACCACCGTCAGTGCCACCACGAATACCCCCAGCAGATGCACGTTGGGCAGCACCTCCATCAGCGCCTTGGAGGCATACATCAGGCCCCCCAGCATGCCGAAGACGGCGATCTCCTTGACGGAAAGTTTCAACTTACTCGACGCGGAAAGCGTAGCTGGCACCGTCGGTGATCTCGGTGGTGTCCACGCCGGTCTGGGCGTAGGCGTCGTCCACATAGAAAGCCCAGTACTTGCCGTCGGTGTCGTAGTCCACGGTGATGCCGTTGACGGTCTTGACGTACAGGCCGTACTCGCTGTCCTCGCCCTCGATCAGGCCCAGTTCGGACAGGGCGTCGCCCACCGTGGTGGCATCGGTATGGATCTCAAAATCGGTCTGGTTGCCGTCGGCGTCCACCACCGCAAAGGAAAAGACGGTGGCTCCTTCCCCCAGCACCTGAACTTCGGTGGCGGCGGTGTCGGGGGTGGCCGGTGCGGCTTCGCTGGCAGCGGTGCTGGACGCCTCGCTGGTAGCGGCTACACTGGCGGAGGAATCGGCGGTTTCGGTGTTGGTGCTGCATCCGGTGGTGAAAAGCGCGGTGGCCGCAAACAGCGCGCAGCATACCAGAAGCGACACGGATTTTCTGCAAGTGTGTTTCTGCATGGTGTTCTCTCCTTATTTTTCCATGGGATGTGTACCCGGTCCGGCCGGTGCTCGCAGCGGAACGGGAAGAAAAACCTGAAAAATATTCCGGCTGCCCGCAGGATCTTTCACCTTCTCAAGAACGGCTCTCAATGGCGTGTCTCCGGCTTGCGGCGCCGGACAGAAAGACCCCCGACGCGGTATACGGCGACGGGCTCGCGCAGGATTCCCACCTGCTTCCTTTTCAGGTGGGTATTATTATACGGCAAGCGGCGCCGTTTTGCAAACCGCCCCGCCCAACGGCGAAAAAAGATGCCGAAACCCTGCCGGTTGCGCGTTGGTTGCTGGCGCAACCGGCAAGTTTGGGCTATAATGAGAGCCGGAAAGGGGGCTTTGCCATGAAGATGGCGGTATGGGTGACCATTTTGAATCTGGGAATGTTGACTTTGCTGGCGACGGTGCTGGGGTATCTTGTCTACCTGATCATCCGGGCGCTGCGCAAATATCTGGCGTCGGAGCCGCGCCGGGCGGAACAAGCCCAACAGGCCAAAACCTTGGGGGAAACCATCCGGCAGCGCCGGGTCCAATGCGGTATGACGCAGGAGTTTGTGGCCGAAGCGCTGGGGGTCAGCCGGCAGGCGGTTTCCAAGTGGGAGAGCGGCCGTGCCGACCCCAGCACCACCAACCTGATCGCATTGGCCAAGCTGCTGGATGTCCCGCCGGAGGAACTGCTGCGGAGCACCCGGTAACCCTTTGCCAGCGGGGAAAATGCAAAAAAGTACCGCCCCACGGGGCGGTACTTTTCTGTTGCTTATCTTGTGAATGGATGGGGAACCCCTTAATCGGCGTCGTAGTCCAGATAGGCGCCCTTCATGGGGCTGGCGGCCAATTTGCTGAAGAGCCGCATCACGCCCTGAGTGTATTTGCGGGGCTTGGGCTGCCACTGGGCGCGGCGCTGGGCCAGAATGGCGTCGATCTCCTCGGGGGTGCGGCGCTCGCCCTTGACCCCCACGATGTTCAGCTTGCGGGCAAAGACGTCGATCTCGATGAGGTCGTCCTGCTCCACCAGCGCGATGGGACCGCCGTCCACAGCCTCGGGGCTGCAATGGCCGATAACGGGACCGGTGGACGCGCCGGAGAACCGTCCGTCGGTGATCAGCGCGATGCTGCGGCCCAGCTCCTTGTCGGAGGAGATGGCCTCCGAGGTGTAGAACATCTCGGGCATGCCGCTGCCCTTGGGGCCTTCGTAGCGGATAAAGACGGCGTCGCCCTTCTGTACTTCGTGGTGCAGTACGGCGGCCAGACATTCCTCCTCGCTGTCAAAGGGACGGGCCCGCAGCACGGCCTTGTACATCTCTTTGGGGCAGGCGGTGTGCTTGATGACCGCGCCTTCGGGGGCCAGATTGCCCTTGAGCACCGCGATGGAACCATCCACGCCCAGCGCTTCCTCGTAGGGGCGGATGATGTCCTGCCGGGTGATGTGGCAGCCGTACCGCTCGTTGAACTGGGCCAGCCAGCCCTCGCAGCGCTCGTAGAAGCCGTTGCGCTTCAGCTCTTCGAGGTTCTCGCCCAAGGTCTTGCCGGTGACGGTCATCACGTCCAGATGGAGGTGGTCCTTGATCTCCTCCATGATGGCCGGTACGCCGCCGGCATAGTAGAAGCACTCGGCGGGCCAGCGGCCGGCGGGGCGCACATCCAGCAGGTAGTGGGCGCCGCGGTGCAGCCGGTCAAAGGTGTCACCGGTGATCTCGATGCCCAGCTCGTGGGCGATGGCGGGCAGGTGCAGCAGGCAGTTGGTGGAACCCGAAATGGCGGCGTGGACCAGAATGGCGTTCTCGAAGCTCTCCAGCGTGACCAGACGGCTGGGGCGCATCTCGTCGTGACCGGCCATCTCCACCGCGCGGCGGCCGGCTTCCCGGGCATAGGCCAGCAGGTCGGGGCTGGTGGCGGGCATCAGGGCGCTGCCCGGCAGGGCCAGACCCAGTGCTTCGGCCATGATCTGCATGGTGGAAGCCGTGCCGATGAAGCTGCAGGCGCCGCAGCTGGGGCAGGCATTCTGCTTGGCCCAGTCCAGCTTGGCCTGATCGATCTCGCCCCGCTCAAACTTGGCGCTGTACATACCCAACTGCTCCAGCGTCAGCATCTCGGGGCCGGCGTTCATCGTGCCGCCCGGCACCACCACCGCGGGGATGTCCACCCGCATCAGCCCCATCAGGTTGGCGGGCATGCCCTTGTCGCAACTGGCCAGATAGACACCGGCATCAAAGGGGGTGGCGTTGGCATGGATCTCGATCATATTGGCGATGATCTCCCGGCTGGCCAAGCTGTAATTGATGCCGTCGGTGCCTTGGCTTTCGCCGTCGCAGATGTCGGTGCAGTAATACCGGGCGCCGTGGCCGCCTGCTTCGGCTACGCCTTTGCGGACTTCCTCCACCAGCGTCTGCAGGTGGCCGCTGCCCGGGTGGCTGTCGCCGGCGGTGCTTTCAATAATGACCTGCGGCTTGGCCAGATCCTCCGGCTTCCAGCCGGTGCCGATCCGCAGCGGATCCAACTCGGGCGCCAGTTTGCGCATCTTTTGACTGATCAGTTCCATACAAGGTTCCCCACTTTCCGTTACAATAGGTTGCTGCGCATGATGCAGGGACGTACCAACGCCCCTGACCTCTCGTTGAGAGGAATACATCATACCTTCTTGCGTATAATCTAGCAGATTACGGCGTAAAATGCAATATACATCAGATGTTTTTCTGCCCAAGAATAGCAGTACCAAAAAAAGACGGGCCGAAGCCCGTCCTAGACGCTTGAAAAACCTTGCGCTTCTTACTTGAGCGCATCGGCCCCGTCCGGCTGCGGGGGGCGCTGCTCCTGCCACAATTCCATCAGGGCCTGCCGGTTGTAGGTCAGGTGCATGACCATGGCGCAGCGCGCCCCCACGGTATCCCCGGCCAGAATGGCGTCGGTGATGGCACGGTGGGTCTGGATGGTCTCCTGCCGCAGGGTGCGGTGGGTCAGGCTGGCAAAGGTGGTCACTGCCGTGTTGATGATGGGCACCAGCATCTCCATGACCCGGTTTTGGCTGCACCGGGCGATGCAGGTGTGAAAGGCGATGTCCTGCGGGATATGGTCCTGCCCCGATTGGCAGAGGGTTTCCACCTTGTCGCAGAGGGCCCGCAGTTCTGCTTGGGTTTCGGGGGTGGCGTGGGCGGCGGCTGCGGCGGCGATCTCCGGTTCCAGAATGAGGCGCACGTCCATCAGTTCCAGCGCCAGCTTGTATTTGTCGTCCAGCCGGGACAAGCCCAGAGGGTCTTCCGTTACGGTGCAGTGACTTTTTACATAGGTGCCGTCGCCCTGCCGCACTTCCAGAATGCCCTTGGTCACCAGACCTTTCAAGGCCTCCCGCAGGGTGCTGCGGCCCACCTGAAACATCTGGGCCAGCGTAAACTCGTTGGGCAGTTTTTCCCCAATGGGAATGGGCGTCCCTAAAATGTAGGCCAGCAGGTCGTCTTCCAACTGGGCGCCCCGCCGTTTCCGTTGTGTGTTTGCCTGTTCCATCTGCCGCTCCTTGGTTGTCGATGCTTTGGTTCAGTTATACCATACCCGGGGCCAGAAAGCAATGCGGTGCCCCTCTTGCCGGAAAAAAGGGTCTGTGGTACGATAAACCCAGATAGAAACAGGCCGCTGCCCGGTCCAAGACCCGGCGGCGGGCAGGAGGATGCCATGTTTACTGCCGAACAGATCCAGTCGCTGAACGAACTGGAGCGGGAAGTCTATGAATTTGTCATGCACAACCAGAACCGGGTGCCCTATATGCGGATCCGGGAACTGGCTGAGGAAGCCCACGTGTCCACCTCCACGGTGCTGCGTTTTTGCAGCAAGGTGGGCTGCAACGGCTATGCGGAATTTAAGCTGAAGATGCGGGAATACAGCCGCCGCCAGAAGGAACAGCCCCAACTGCCCGACGATGTGCTGGAGATCATCGATTTTTTGAAAAAGACGGTCAATGATGATTTCGACGAGCGGTTGGAATCGCTGGTGGAGCTCATCGTCCACAGCAACAACATCTTTTTTGTGGGCAGCGGAATGTCCGGCATCGTGGCCAAGTACGGCGCACGGTATTTTTCCAGCATCGGCAAATTCTGCCTGTACATCGACGAACCCCACTATCCCACCGAGAGCCGGATGCTCAACAACGCCTTGGCCATTGTCTTTTCGGTGTCGGGGGAATCCCGGGACACCATCAGCCATCTGCAGCGCTTTAAGGAGCGGGGGTGTACGGTCATCAGCATCACCAACAGTGAAAACTGCACCGTTGCCCGGCTGTCGGATTATAACATTGCCTACTATATCACCTACCGCCGGCTGAAGGTGTACGACGTGACCAGTCAGATCCCGGCAATGTGCATCATCGAAAAATTGGCCAAAAAAGTCTACCGCTATCTGAACGAGGCGGGCATTGCCCCCGAGGGCATGGAGGAGGGTTTGTAAGAAACAGACTGTTTTTTCTGCGTAACAAATGCCAATCGACGGGAATCGTTTTTTTCCGCGGAAAAGGTGCTGACAAGCCTTGCTGCGCTGCCTATAATAAGAGCCATTGAGAGCACGCGCGCGAACCCCTCAACAGCATACGGTTTGGAGAAAAACTAGAAGAGGTGCTAAAAAAATGGCAAAAGATTACGCAGTCATCAGCCAAGCCATTGTGGACAACATTGGCGGCGTGGACAACATCGAAAGCGTCACCCACTGCATGACGCGGCTGAGATTTGTCCTGAAAGACAACAGCAAGCTGGATGAAGCCGCCGTCAAGGCCATCGACGGCGTCATGGGCGTCACCCAGCAGGGCGGCCAGTTTCAGGTCATCATCGGCAACAACGTAGGCAAAGCCTATCAGGAAGTGATGAAGCTGGGCAACTTCGGCGAGGGCAGCGAGATCGCCCGCGGCGAAAAGAAGGAACCCCTGACCCTGAAGAAGATCGGCAACAACATTCTGGACGCCATCGTGGGCACGATGTCCCCCTTGATCCCCCCGATCATCGGTGCTTCTATGCTGAAGCTGGTGGTCATGCTGCTCCAGATGGCGGGTGTGCTGGCCACTGACAGCGACACCTACATCATTCTGAACAGCATCGGCGATGCGGCCTTCTACTTCCTGCCCATCATGGTGGCCGCCTCCGCTGCGAAAAAGTTCCGCACCAACGTGTATCTGGCAGTAGCCATCGCCGGTGTGCTGCTCTACCCCGACTTCCGCACCCTGATGGAGTCCGTCACGGTAGGCGACACCGCCGCCCATTTCTTGGGCATTCCCATCGCGTCGGTCAAGTACACCCACACGGTGATCCCGGCCTTCTGCATGACCTGGATCCTCTCGTACATCGAGCGCTTTATTGACAAGATCACCCCCGCCGTTACCAAGAACTTCCTCAAGCCGATGCTCATCATCGTCATTGCGGCTCCCATCGGCATTCTGTTCGTGGGCCCCGCAGGCATCATGATCGGCGAGGCGATCTCCGCCTTCATCTACTTCGTGCAGGACAAGATCGGCTTCTTGGCAGTGGGTATCATGGGCGCCATCTGGCCGCTGCTGGTCATCACCGGTATGCATCGTGTCTTTACCCCCACCATCCTGCAGACCATCTCGGACACCGGTATGGAAGGTACCGTTATGCCCTCTGAGATCGGCGCCAACCTCTCCTTGGGCGGCGTTTCTCTGGCCGTTGCGCTGCGTACCAAGAACAGCGAACTGCGCCAGACCGCGTTGGCGGCGGCTTCCTCTGCGCTGATCGCCGGCACCACCGAGCCCGCCCTCTACGGCGTGGCGGTCCGCCTCAAGCGGCCCCTGATCGCTTCGCTGATCACCGGTTTTGTCTGCGGCTGCTTGGCCGGCATCGGCGGTCTGGCCAGCCGGTCCATGGTCTCGCCCAGCGTGCTGACCGTCATCCAGTTCATCGACCCGGCCAACCCCACCACCAGCCTGCTCTGGATCGTGGGTATCGTGCTGCTGTCCATCGTACTGTCCTTTGTCCTGACTCTGATCATCGGCTTTGAGGATATTCCCGAAGAAAAGGAGACGAATGCCTGATGTTTCAGTTTCCTGAAACCTTTTTGTGGGGCAGTGCCATCTCTGCCAATCAGGCAGAGGGCGCCTTCCGCGAAGGCGGGCGGGGCCTCAGCAACATTGATATGATTCCCCACGGGCAGCACCGCATGGAGGTCAAACTGGGTCAAACCGCCCAGCCCGCCCTGCAGCCCGAGGAATTTTATCCCAGCCATACCGGTGTGGATTTCTACCATCATTACCGCGAGGATCTGGCCCTGATGGGCGAGATGGGGCTGCGGGTCTTCCGCACCTCCATTTCGTGGTCGCGGCTTTTCCCGCAGGGCGATGAGGAAACGCCCAATCCCGAAGGCATCGCCTTCTACAAGGATCTGTTTCAGGAATGCCGCAAACAGGGCATGGAGCCGCTGGTCACCCTCAGTCACTTTGACATTCCCATGGGACTGGTGGAAAAATACGGCGCTTGGCGCAGCCGCAAGGTCATTGCCTTCTTCCTGCGCTATGCCGAGACCTGCTTCCGGGAGTTTTCGCCCTATGTACGGTACTGGCTGACCTTTAACGAGATCAACATCGTGCTGCACAGCCCCTTCTCGGGGGCGGGCATCGCGTTCCAGCCCGGCGAAAACCGCAATCAGGTCATCTATCAGGCCGCCCACCACATTCTGCTGGCCAGTGCGCAGGCCGTGCGGCTGGCCCACCGGTACAGTGCCGAAAACAAGGTGGGCTGCATGCTGGCGGGGGGCAGCTTCTACCCCTACTCCTGCAACCCGGCGGACGTGATGGAGTCGGTGCGTAAGGAACAGGAAAACCTCTTTTTCATCGACGTACAGGTGCGGGGCCACTACCCCTCCTATGCGGCGAAGATGTTCCGGGAAAAGGGCGTCCAACTGGTCACCGAACCCGGCGACGACGAGATCCTCAACACCACCACCGATTTCATCTCCTTCAGCTACTATGCCAGCCGCTGCGTAGCGGCCTCGCTGGAGGATAAGCAGATCAACGACGGCAACGTGGTCCGCTCGGTGAAGAACCCCTACCTGCAAACCAGCCAATGGGGCTGGGCCATCGACCCGCTGGGGCTGCGTATCACGATGAACCAGCTCTATGACCGCTATCAGAAACCGCTCTTCATTGTGGAGAACGGTCTGGGCGCCAAGGATGTGGTGCAGCCCGACGGTACCATCGACGATGAATACCGCATCGATTATCTGCGCCAGCACATTTTGGCCATGCGGGACGCCATGGAGGACGGTGTGCCGCTGCTGGGTTACATTACCTGGAGCGGTATCGATCTGGTTTCGGCCTCCACCGGCGAGATGAGCAAGCGCTACGGCTTTGTCTATGTGGACAAGGACGACAACGGCAACGGCACGCTCCAGCGCCGCCGGAAAAAATCCTTCTACTGGTACAAACAGGTCATCGCCACCAACGGGCGCTGCCTGGACTAAGGGCGGCAAGCCCTTGCCAAACAGCCGGTCAACCGCAAGGTTGGCCGGCTGTTTTTGGCGTCAAGGGGACCTGTGCCGCCCCCGGTGGAAAAAAGCGGGGCCGAACCGAAACGAAAGGTGTCGATTCTGCCCGTTTGCCCCTATGAACGATTGAAATTTTGACGGGAATATGTTAGTATTTTCCATAGGCTCAGGGAAAGATGGAGCCGTTGCCGCGCAGGCGGTCCCAACGGCCTTTGCGGCGCACAGCGGCCCAGCCGATGCAGCGTCCCCCGGTATAGCCTGACACCTTGTGCGTCCTCCGGTTTCGGCGGCGCACCGGTTTACGATGGATATGAGAAGAATCGAAAGGAAGCGATTGTATGGCACGGAAGAAAGCGGAACCCGCCGCCGAGCCGGTAAAGCCCGCGGCGAAAGCCGAAAAGCCTGCCG
>CAUWAX010000032.1:0-9903 GCA_963557315.1 uncultured Gemmiger sp.
TAGCACAGCCCTTGGAGAGGGGCTCTAATAACTACTACTCTATAATACAAGGAGATGTCCCATGAAAAGACGTTGTTCCCCCTTGGTAGCTGCGGTACTGGCCGCGGCCCTGCTGGCCGGGTGCGGCGCCGGAAGCTCCACCCAGAGTTCTGCTGCTAACTACGAGATGAGCAGTGATGCAGCAGCCGCACAGGAAGCCGGCGGCGTGGAAAGCGCCTTGCTGCCCGAAGGTTCCGACGCCACGGCTGAAAGCGCCCAAAAAATCATCTACCGTGCCAATCTGGAGATGGAATCCACCGACTTTGACACTGCCCGCACCGCCTTGCTGGCTGCCGTAGACGAAAACGGCGCATGGTTGGAATACAGCCACCTCAGCGGCAGTGCCGAGGATCGGGACCGGTACGCTGACTACACCGTGCGCGTTCCGGTGGACAACTACTCCGCCTTCTTAACACAGGTCGGCGACGCAGGCAGCGTTTTGAGTCTGAACGAAAGCGCCGAGAATGTGACCAGCAACTACATCGATCTGGAAGCCCGGCTCACCTCGCTGGAAAATCAACGGGACCGGCTCAACGAGTTGGCGGACAAGGCTGAAACCACCGCCGATTTGTTGGAGATCGAAAGTCAACTTTCTGACGTGCAGTACCAGCTGGAAAGCTACACCCAGCAGATGCGTGCGCTGGAGGGGCAGGTCACCTACTCCACCGTAGAGATCACCCTGCAGGAAGTGGCCACCTTAACCCCCACCGGCACCACCTTCGGGGAACGACTGGTGGATGCTTTCGGCGGCGGTTGGAACGGCTTCGTTCTCTTTGTGCAAGGGCTGATCCTGACGCTGGTCTATCTGTGGCCGGTACTCCTTGTAATCGCTGTGGTGGTAGTCCTCCTCCTTCGCCGGGGACCGCGCCGTCCCACCGCTTCCAAAGGGCGTAAGGGATCCAAACCTCCCAAATCGGAACCTCCGACCTCCTACGGCATGACGCCGCCTGCTTCCTCTGACGAGGAGCCCAAACCCAAATATTGAGATGCAACATAACAAGGCCCCCGCCAAAGGCGGGGGCCTTGTTATGTTATGAGAAAGCCATTAAAGAGAAGTCCTTATTGTTTGGCCTGCATCCGTTTGCCCAGCAGGTAGGTGGCTACAAAGCCAAGAACGACCGCCACGATCATAACGACCAACGAAACCATCAAGTTGTAACTGGATCCGTTAGGATCAATGTAGGCGGGCAGGCTGATAAAGCCCGGCGTAGAAATGACATACTGGGTCATACCCAGCAAACCAGCTAACAGACCACCGATACCACCGCCAATCATAGCGCCGATCAGCGGATAGGTTTTGGGGAACAACACACCATAGACGCCCGGTTCGGTAATGCCGCACAGCGCAGTGATTCCCGCCGAGACGCTGACAGATTTTTCCTCTACCGACTTAGCCAGCAGTGCCGCAGCCAGACAGGCACCGCCTACTGCCACGTTGGCGGGCGCCATGCCGATACAGATCAGCGGATCGGAATTCACCGCCGCCATGAGTGCAAAAACGACCGGATAGGTAGCATTGTTCATACCGAAGAAAACCATCAGCGGCGTAGTGATACCGATGATCATGACGGCAAGGGGCGGCACAGCCTGATAGATGGCGTAAACGCCGTTGGCAAGCCAAGTTCCCAGCGTATTGCCAATGGGTCCCAACACGATCAACGTCACCGGTACCGTGATCAGCATGGTGATCAGCGGCACAAAAATCGTTTTGAGGAAAACCGGAGTATGCTTTTGCAGGAATTTGTAGACGACGCTCATGAACAGCACACCCAAAATGACGGGGAACACCGTGGAGTTATAGGTGATCGTCTGGATGGGAATGCCAAAGAAGTCCAATCCTTCAGCTCCATTAATACTGGAGTACAACAAAATTGCCCCCAAGAACGCGCCGAGGAAGCCGTTGGATTTGAGGCGGTTGGCCGCCGCAAATCCGATGAAGATGGGCAGGAAGTAGAAAGTAGCTTGGTTGATGGCATAGAACACTGTGTAGGTGCCGGATTCTGCCGAAACACCAAACACACTGGTCAGCAGCGACAGCACCGCACCGGTCAAACCACCAGCTACCAGTACCGGAATCACCGGGCTGAAGGTGCCACCAATGAAGGAGAGGATCGCATTGGCTACATTGCCATGATCCTGTGCCAAATCCTTCGCTGCCGCTTCGGCATCTTCCACCGCGCCGCCGGCTTTTATGCCGTTGAATTTCTGAATTTCCGCATACAGATCGGGCACATCCTGCCCGATAACGATCTGATACTCACCGTTTTGGATGATGACGTTGAGCACGCCGGGCACACCTTTTACCCCATCGGTGTCAAATTTGGAGGCATCCCGCAATACCAGCCGCAGACGAGTCATGCAATGCGTGGCACTGACGATATTCCCTTCGCCGCCGGCTTTTTCCACAATGCCTTGCGCCATGACTTGATAATTCTTTTTTGCCATTATTTCAGCATCTCCCTTCCCCAGTCCTTTCCGTTGGAGCGAATCAGTTTCGAATACCAATAGAAGGAATCTTTGGGAATTCGCTTCATAGACAGTTCTTCCACACTCTTAGCAGCATTCTGTTCCTCATCGGTGGTGTCAATATAGACCAAACCATACCGCTTGGCCATACCATTACCGGTGGAAAGCAAATCGGTGAAAGACCAAGGATTGTAAGCGATAACTTCGCATCCATCTTCAATGGCCAATCCCAACTGATAAATATGATTGCGCAAAAACTCGATGCGCTGTGCATCATGCACCTTGCCGTCAGCGTCCTTGCTCTCGTGGGCTCCGTACCCGTTCTCGGTGATCATCATGGGCAGGTGATAGTGGTCCCACAAATAGCGCATCATGTACCGCAGACAGACCGGATCAATCTCCCAATCCCAGTCGGTGTACTCCACATAGGGGTTGCGGGTCAGCGCATAACGGCCCGGTTCCACCGGGAAAACCATCTGCCCCTTAATTCCGTTCTTATTCAAAAGATAATCCTGCTGTTTGGCATCATGAGGTGCAAACTTGGCCACATTGCTGCGGTAGCAGTTCACGGCGATAAAGTCGATCTTTGCGCTCTTCATCAGTTCCTCGTCACCGGGACGGATGTCGGGATCAATGTCATTTTCTTCCCAGTAACGTTTGAGGAAATTGCTGTATTCTCCGTACACGTCGGTGTCGATCCACAGCTTTTCAGTAAATTCCTCCGCATTCATTGCGGCAATCTGATCTTCGGGACGGCAAGTTTCGGGATAGATGGGCACGCACCCCGGCACAGGGCCGATTTTGCCTCCCTCTACCATCTCGTGGCAGGCATTGACCGCTTTGGCATGGCAGAGGTTCATGATGTGGTTGATCTTCCACTGGTCACGGAACCAATCCTCACAGCCCTTGCTGACACCCAACCAATGACCGTAGCAGATCTGCATGTTCTGTTCATTGATGGCCAACCAGTATTTTACCCGGTCGCCGAAGTTCTCAAAGCAAACACGGCAATAATGGTCAAAAGCATCGATGATGGCACGGTTTTTCCAGCCGCCCAATTCCTCGTCTACCCACACCGGCATGTCATAATGGTAAAGCGTGACGATAGGGGTAATGTGGTGCGCCACCAGCTCATCGATCAAGGCATTATAAAAGGCGATGCCCTCGGGGTTCACTTTGCCGTCAGACTTCGGAATGATACGGGACCAGGACAGTGAAAAGCGGTAGCTGGAAAATCCACACTCGGCCATAAGGGCCACATCTTCCTTGAAATGGTGATAGTGGTCCGCCGCATAGGTGTTATCCGCAAAAGGTTTCTTGGTTTTGGAGTTCAGGTCGATGATGGCCGGCGTGCGTCCGCCTTCTGCCACAGCACCCTCTACCTGCCAAGCCGCACTGGAAGCACCCCACATAAAGCCTTCCGGGAACCGAGGGTTGTGATTATAGTACATGGTACTTTCCTCCTGATGACTGTTTGCCGCCCTTGCCGTCGCACTGAGCAGCCGTGTTTCGTGCGCACTTTGTTTTGCAGATTTATCATAACATACCACAAAACCAAAATGGGGTTCGCCATGCGAACCCCATTTGTACAGATTACACGATTATGCCGTCCCATTTTTAGATAACTTCACGGTCGTTTTCGTCATATCTTCTATTTTTTCATTTTGTTTTTGTCAGATTCCTCTAAACGCGGTTCATCAAACGGACCCACGGCCGTCCCCTGTTTTAAGTATTTTTGTACATAATAGCTGTATAAAATATCAAAAAAGTAGTTGGTACCGTACTGAGAATACACTGTCCGCGCATTGGCATTATCTTTTTCGCTGAGATAGATCACCCCATCGTACACCGACCAAAAGCGCCGGTCATGGTTGACCGTAATCAACACCTTATAGGCCTCGGTCTCCCGAATCATGGGTTCCATAACGGTGGCAAAATTGCCGGTGGCTGAAATAGTCATCAGCAGGTCGTTGGATGTCAGATCTTTTAGATACCCCGGCACATCTTGTGCATCGGTTACAATCAACACCAGTTTGCCCATGACCACCATGGACTGCTGGAATCCCCGAGCCGTCATACCGGAAAAATCCGAAGTAAACAGCACCACATTGCGGCTATCGTGAATCCGCTTAGCCAATTTATCCAGCACCGCCGTGGTCGCCAGACGGTTGATTTCCTGCATCATATCCGTCACCGAGTGGGACAGGTAACTTTTGTAATTGGGGCGGGCGCTGTATCCGATAAAATAGTTACAGTGACGTTTCCATTCCTCGGCAGCTGCTTTTAAGTCGGAGAAATTATCAAACCCGATGGACTGGCAAAACCGGCGGATCCCTGAACGAGAGACATAACACGCCTCTGCCACATCGTAAATGTTCAGCTCTTTAAGCTGATCAAAATGGCACAAAAAGTACTGCGCCAACACGTAGTAAGGTTCCCCGGGTTCGCTTTCATTCATAACGGCCAGCAGCGCTGTCATCAAACTGAAGGCAGTGCTTTTCATCGATGTTTTCTCCTTTCACAGCAGCACAAAAGGCAGATTCAAAACAACCCCTGCGCAGAATCTGCGTAGGGGTCGTCAGGGATTATTCTTTTTCCGGCAGAGTCAGCGCAATAGACAGGTCGGCGAGTTGTTTCTCGTCCACAATGTCGGGGGCGCCGCTCATGGGTTCACCGGCGTTCTGCACCTTCGGGAAGGCGATGACATCTCGGATGGAATCCCGCTTAAGCATCAGCATGACCATACGGTCCAAACCGTAGGCCATACCGCCGTGGGGCGGCGCACCGTACTTGTAGGCATCCATCAGGAAACCGAAGCTGGCCCGGGCTTTTTCCTCAGTAAAGCCGAGGGCTTTGAACATCCGATCCTGCAAAGCGGGGTCATTGATACGCATCGAACCGCCGCCCAGTTCCACACCGTTGAGCACGATGTCGTAAGCCACCGCATGGCAGGCACCGGGATCGCTTTCGATCTTATCCAGATCTTCGGCTTTGGGCATGGTGAAAGGATGATGCATCGCCATCCAGCGGCCTTCCTGCTCGCTGTACTCGAACAGTGGGAAATCCACAACCCACAGGAAGTTGAACTTATCGTTGTCGATGAGGTCATGCTTACGGGCAATGTCCAAACGGACCTGCCCCAATGCCGTGCAGGCTTTGACCCAGTCGGCGTCGCTGACCAACAGCAACACGTCGCCAGTCTCGGCACCGAGAGCGGCATACAGAGCAGACTTTTCCTCCTCGGTGAGGAATTTCTCGAAGCTGGAGGAAGTCCCGTCCGCAGTCAGGCGGCTGTACGCCAGACCCTTAGCGCCGTAGGTCTTGGCCACCTCGCCCAGCTTGTCGATGTTCTTTCGGCTGAGCTTATCGGCCAGACCTTTGGCATTGATGGCCCGAATCGTCCCCTTCGCCTCGATAACCGCGGCAAAAGGCTTGAACTCGGTGTGCGCAAACACCGACGTCACATCCTGAATCTCCAGACCAAAACGGGTATCCGGTTTGTCAGAGCCAAAGCGGCTCATCGCTTCATTCCACGGCATCCGCTGGAAGGGCGTAACCAAATCAATCCCCAGCATCTCTTTCCACAGACGCTTGAGCAGTCCCTCGTTCATCGTCATGATATCGTCTTCGGTGACGAAGGACATTTCCTCATCCACCTGCGTAAACTCGGGCTGGCGGTCGGCGCGCAAGTCCTCGTCACGGTAGCACCGGGCGATCTGGAAATACCGATCAAAACCGGACAACATCAAGATCTGCTTGTAGAGCTGCGGGCTCTGAGGCAGCGCGTAGAAATGTCCCGGCTGCACGCGGCTGGGTACCAGATAGTCACGAGCCCCTTCCGGCGTGGACTTGATCAACGTGGGGGTTTCGATCTCGGTGAAGTGGTTGTCGGTAAAATAGCTACGGATGACCTGCATGATCTTACTGCGCAGCACGATGGGTTCATGCATCGAGGGACGACGCAGATCAAGATAGCGATACCGCAGACGCAGATCATCATTGACGTTGATCTCATCCCGGATCTCGAACGGCGGGGTCTGCGCTTCGCTGAGAATACGCAGCTCCGACACATAAAGCTCCACATCGCCTGTGGCGATCTTGTCGGTCTTGGCGGCACGCTCCCGCAGCTTGCCACGGCAGATGACCACATATTCGCTCTTCAGGCTTTCGGCCTTAGAGAAAACTTCCTTCGGCGTATCTTCGTCAAACACCAGCTGCAAAATGCCGGTGGTATCACGCAGGTCAGCAAAAATAATGCCGCCCTTATCGCGTGCACGGGCGATAGAACCGCAGACGGTCATTTCCTGACCGGCGTCGGTCAAACTGACCTCCCCGCAATAACGGGTGCGGCGCAGGTTGCCCAAAGTTTCCATATTCCCAATCCCCTTTACGGTTTTTATTCTAAAAATGTATTATACCGCGCCTGCGTATTTTTGGCAAGGGCGGTACCATAAAACGGCACCATTCTTACGCAAAAGCAAATTTAATGCCAACGCTATCATTGCCTTTATACATCCGGAAAAGCAAACGCATCTGTAGTAAAGACTACTGTGGGATAATGCATAACAATTACAAGATCCGGCTGATAGCTATCTAGCAGTTCTTTGGTAAGATTTTGCGGATTATAGGCATCCACATAGCAGACATCCCCAAACGCTAAAGTCAAATACGGCAAAACTGCTCTGCCCATAGAGTCACAAACCAACAAAACTTTTTTTCCACACCCTGTGGTTAAGGATTGAAAGTTTCCCAGCCGCAGAACTCTATCATAGGTGTAGCGAGATGTTGCATCCTTTTTTTGCAGATAAGATTGGTCCAATACGATTTCTTCAAATGTTCCTTGATCACCTGTACTCGTATTCACAATAGTTGTCGCAAAGTCCGGCAGCAACAAGGAAAAGTCATCCGCGCCACCAGCAAATAGTGCCCCCGTTCTTTGTCCATACGACCCCAAATGCCAGCGAGGATACACTTCCTCGACAAACTGCTCCTTCGAAAGCAGCGCCGGATCCACTTGAACCTTAAGGAGTTTTTCCGCTTGCCGTGCAATTACCGTATAAGCAAAAAAACCGCCCTGTATATTCCAATGGTGATCTGTCCGATAAAACAACTCGTAAGGATTGGTGCCGTTCTGCAAAAAGCTTTCTCGCAAATCCAAAGGCTGTACCCCTTCGTTTTGCAATTGTTCTATATATGCATCCATCACGTCATTGGTAGAATCCTCTATTTCATGTGGCAGCTCGGGATCCGATGCCTGTATTTTGTAAGGCGTCAACACATACAGCAACGGGATATCCCGTTGCTCCAATTCCTGTTGCAAGGTTGCCATATGCCGTGCGTTTTTTGTTAGTATAGCTTGGTCCACCGGCTCATTGACTTCTGCCAAAAAGCCATTGTCCAGAAGAACGACACCATTCATTTCTCTTTGTCCTAGAATTCGACGCATCCCGCCATTCAAATTCAAAAAGAGATTCTTGCCCAGCACATTCGCAGTAAAATCACTTTCCAAATGATCTTCACCTGTAGTTTGGTTATTGATTTCTTCCCCATTTTTATAGGCCATAATCAAATTTCCCAAACTAAAGAAAGATATAACGACTAGCAGTGTCAAAAAAGTCAAAACATACACGGCCATCGGCTTTTTTGCCAAGTTTCTAAAATTGTGGATAAACTGCATTTTAAAAGCCTCAGAAATTAAAATAGATAAAAGGATTATACGATCCTAGCAATACGAACGAAACAGCCCAACAAAAAAGGAATAACTCTCCACCGCTTCTCAAATAATAGAAAGTGTCCTCGCTACGTAACAATGACCGGAACTTTTTGCCAACCACCGGTGCGATAGGGGTAGAAAACACAATTCCCAGCAACAAATACACACCATATTCCCAGCATAGATGAAGAGCTTGCGCATCTACCCAAACAGTAACACCTCTCCCGCACATAGCTGACAAATACTGTTTAGCCTCTGTCAAGCTGGCAGAATTGAAAATCACCCATCCGGCGATGATAACCAAAATTGTCACCACACGCCATCCCCACCGAATCAACGCCAATCGACATTTTTGGGGACGAATCAGGAATTTTTCTAAGAGCTGAACTGCGAACTGCAGTAGCCCCCACGCTATAAATGTATAGTTGGCTCCGTGCCAGATTCCCGTTAAAAGCCAAACCACAAACAAATTTCCAATATTTCGAAGCAGTCCTACCCTAGATCCACCTAATGGTATATATACATAATCCCGAAACCACTGACTCAGTGACATATGCCAGCGGCGCCAAAATTCGGTAATGGAACCAGAAATGTAGGGATAGTTAAAGTTTTCTTCAAAGGTGAAGCCAAACATTTTTCCTAGCCCGATTGCCATATCAGAATAGCCGCTGAAGTCAAAGAAGATCTGTAACGTAAATGCAATAGCTCCCAGCCAAAACATCAGAAAAGAATGGTTCTGACCGGTTGCAAATGCTTCCTGTGCTACAATAGCCACATTGTTGGCGATGATCACTTTTTTGGCAAATCCCAATATAAAGCGATGCACACCATCGCTAAATTTTTCCAGCGTAACCGTTCGATTTTGAATTTGTTCGGCAATGGTATTGTACCGTACAATCGGTCCCGCAACAAGCTGTGGAAAGAAAGAAATATACAGCGCTACGTGAAAGGGATTTTTCTGCACGGCTGCCCGACCAAAGTACACATCCAAAACATAGGATAGCGCTTGAAAGGTAAAAAAAGAAATGCCAATAGGAAGTTCCGGCACAGGCCACGAAAAGACCATTCCGCCCAGCACTTTATTCAATATATTTTGTGCAAACCCAAAATATTTGTACTCGAAAAGCAATCCAAGATTTACCAGTACCGCACACCACAGGACCAATTTACGCACACGCCTATTGTTGCTATAATCGATCAGCAACGCAAACCCATAATTAAATAAAATGGAAGCCAACATAACAAACACAAATTTCGGCTCTCCATATGCATAAAACAGCAGGCTGGCCACCAGAAGCAGTGCGTTGCGATAACGAGATTGCACCACATAATAACCGATTAAAACAATCGGCAAAAAAGCAAATACAAAAACCGCACTAGAAAAGACCATCTAATCCATCACTTTCAATCATTCGTCGTCTGTTTTATATATCTTTAAAAGTATAGCAAACCGCTCCCTAACAGGTCAATAATCCGCCTTACGTTTTTTGAGAGTTTCAGCACAGACTCCATACAGCCTTTTACAACAATAACGCCAATCGCATTGTATTCTTTCTCCATCTTTTTTTGTAGAAACCATTGACAAACCCCGCTCACCTTGCTATACTATTGAGGCTGCAAATACACAATATGTGCCCGTAGCTCAGTTGGTAGAGCATCTGACTTTTAATCAGAGGGTCCAGGAT
>CAUWAX010000033.1:0-8161 GCA_963557315.1 uncultured Gemmiger sp.
ACGGCAACCAGATTCGCATCTGGGGCGGCTTGAACCAGCTCGCTTTGAGCGATGCGGACGATCTGCCCGCTGTTTTTTCCGCTGACGAGGGTGAAGAAATCTCTCTTTTAGATTTCTGCGCATCAATTTATGACGATGTGCAGATGTATATTATCGAAAACTTCCCTGAAAGCACTGCCGCGGAAATTTATCTTGCCTCTGCCGATGAGCTGCTGAACGGCGTGGAAACCTACGCCTCTGCCCGCGGGTACTACACCTACATCTACAATCCCGGTCGCGCAGGGTGGCAGACCGTTGCCCTGATCGGACCTGAGATCGGTGAGGAGGAACCTGAGCCGGAACCTGTTGTACAGGAATACTACGCCAGCTGGGAGGCACCGGCTCAGACCGCCAGCGGAAGTTTTGATTTTTCCTATGGAATCCGCACGGATAAGATCCAGCTGAAAACGCAGGAAAAGGTGGACGGCGCGACCATCGAGATTGAGCCCATCACCAAATCCGGCAGCATTGACGGCGGCAGCTGGTCTATCAGTCCTGCCGGAAAGCAAACGGTGACCACCAGCGGTCATACCGCCGATGACAACTACCAGAAGAACGGCGGCGATGCAGGCGCAAGCTGGAGTCTGCACTATGCTGTTACCAAAACATCAGGCACTCGCAATGGACAGGTTGGTCCTTTCACCACGCAGGAGGCTGCCGACGAGGCCGCCAACAGCGCCCGCGACGCCGCCATTGCGGAATTACAGGGTGAGGCCCAGAACGCTGTCAACAATGCTATAGCAGCGGCCAAAGCGCAGCTGGGAAGCATCCAGTTCCGCTATGAGGAAATCACAGTACCGTATGGATTCGGCAAGTACTGGGGCACGAACGGCAGCAGCCAAACGATTTCGGTACCCGCAAACACCAACAATGACTATGTCATGAAAAATGACGAGTGGAGTTTGCAGATCAACCTCAAGAAAACCGACAGTGAAACCGGCAGCCAGATCGCAGCCGATGCCCAGTATGAGATCTATCAGTGGGATGTGGTGACCGGCAAATACCAGCCCACCGGCGGCTACAACACCTACAGCGTGCAGCGTCAGGGAGATGGCACCTATGCGGTCATCAACAGCGCTGCCTATGCCGTCAATGACGCGATGCGCCACACGCTGTATTACACCCAGCGCAATCAGGGCAAGTTCATCCTTGTGGAAACCAAAGCCCCTGCCGGATATTTTGGCGACTGGACAGACATCGACCACCCCGGCACGGCAGGAACGCCCTTGGGTAAGCGCGCCTACTATATCGAGATTACGCAGAACAATAACAATTCCGTGCTTTGGCTGGACAATGCCAACTACAACGCCGACATCCTGACAGCCGACAAGGGCGGCACCAAGCTGGTGACCAGTGGTGGTGTGGAAACCACTGTCACGATTTCCAATGTGTACAAGAACCCTAACCGCAGCTACAACACCGACAACAGCGGCAACGCCGCTAACGAGGACAGCTACACCACCACCGCCACGGACGGCGTCATGAAAAACGACCGCACCTTGGGTGAGATCAGCATTTCCAAGGTGGACTTGGACGCTGCAAAGTACGTTGAAAATCACGGCAACGCCACGCTGGACGGTGCCGTGTACGACCTCTACGCTGCCGAGGACATCACTCACCCGGACGGTGTGACCGGCGTTGTGGACTATTCCAAAATCGTGGATGCAGACGGTAATCCCATCTGGCACACGACCATCCGCGACAACGGCGGGCAGTGGGTATCGGATTACCTGCCGGTGCTCAAAAAAGACCATCTGGTAGCCAGCGCCAAAATCGAGGACGGCTGGCTGACCTTCGCAAACCTGTACCTCGGCAAATATTATGTGGTAGAGCGCTCCACCGGCACGGTCATTCCGCTGCGTGAGGGCGCTCTTGCTGTATCTGGGACCTATCCCACCGTGGACAGCCGCACCAAGGCAGCCACCGGGCAGGTCACGGCACTGGCAAGCAGCGGCGGGCAGTACACCGATTGGGTGTACAAAAACCAGTTCAGCACCATCGCCAAGGGCAAGGCATTGGATGGCAGCTGGACCTATGATGCTTATTCGCTTTCCTTTGCCAACGGCTATCTGTGCGATGAACACAACTATTATATCAGCCCCACCTATATGGACGAGGGCTGGTATGTAGAGAAAACCACCTTTGCCGATGACAACACCGTGTACAAGGCTAACTACCACATCCACCGCGATAATGCCCAAACCGAAAGCCAAGACCAGATTGCCAAGGGCAATGTGGAAATCAGCAAAATCATTTCTTCCAGCGGCGAATCCAACGGGCAGGAGCTGGAGGACGCGGGCTTTACCTTTTATCTGGTGTCCGATTTGTCCAAAGCCGCACAGTTCACCCAAAGCCAGACGGGTGCCTACAGCCTGCAAAGCATTCTGGACTGCTACCTCGACAAAAACTACAACAACGACCATCCCAAGTGGGATTTTTCCGATGAGGGACAGGCGGTTGCCAAAACTTACGAGGTCAACGCCGCCGAAATTGCCGCCTACAACAAGACGCTGACCGCTGCGGGCGACAACAAAAACGGCAAGGGCGACGGCTGGCAGCCCACCGGTACCGCCAACGAGTACCGTTTGGCGGAAATTTTCAGCAACGATACCGGCAACATCCGTGTGCAGGGCTTGCCCTACGGCACCTATCTGGTGGTCGAAACCACCGTTCCCAAGGATTTGTATCAGGCGGAGCCGTACTTGGTGGTCATTGACCGCAACAGCCCGATGAGTGCGATGGCAACGCCCAAGGGCAGTGAAATTGTCGGCTCGGATTCTTACCAGAAATTCACCGTGCTGGACGAGCAAATCGAGGTTTACCTGCGCATCACCAAAATTGACGAGGAAACCGGCAAGCCCGTGCTGCTGCCGGGTACGGCGTTCCAGATCTACTATCTGGACGATGACGGCAACTACCGCTTAGAAAACGGCGCGCCAAAGCTGGTGCGTATGACTGACACCGTAAACGGACATCTGACCAAGAATGTCACCACCTTCTACACCAACGCCGAGGGCATCCTGACCCTGCCCGAAAAACTGCCGCTGGGTAAGTATCGCATTGTGGAAACTACCGCACCCAACGGCTATTACAATGCGTGGGCTGCCGATGCAAGCCACTACGTTGACTTCACCATTACCACGGACCGCATTTATCAAGCGACCGGCGATAAGAACGAAAACGGCATGGACACGCTGGTGATTGGCGAAAAGTATTCCAACCACGAAACCCTCGGCAAGCTGACCATCCGCAAGACCGGCGAGGTGCTGACCGGCTGGCAGTCTGCGCCGGACGGCATTGACCCGTGGATGACCGGCGAAGCGGAGAATGGCAATTTCACCTATGAAACCCGCCCGCTGGCCGGTGCCGAGTACACCATCACGGCAGCCGAGGACATCTACACGCAGGATCGTCAGCTGGATAACTACGGCAACCGCACGCTCTGGTACGCCAAGGGCGATGTAGTGGCAGTCGTAACCACAGGTGACGGCACTGCCGACACTGCCGTCTTTGCCCCTGCGCGGACGGCGGCTACCTATGATTTCCTGTCCGTCATCCACGATGGCACGCTTGGCGAGGTCAGCGTGACCCTGCCGCTGGGCAGCTACAACATTGCAGAAACCAAACCACCGTATGGCTATGTGGGCACGGACGCTGCCTTTGATGTGACCCTTGCGTGGGACAACCAGACGCAGGAAATTGTTGCGGCAGACACTGTTGAATTCCATAACGAGCGCGAAAAGGCAAAGGTCGGCATCTACAAAACTGATCTGGAAAGCGGCAAATATCTTGCCGGTGCTGTATTTAACCTATACACCGCCGATGACATCTATGATGCAGACGGCGGCCTTGTTTTTGCAGCTGGTGAGCTGGTAGCCACCAGCCCCGAAACCAATGCGGACGGCACCACCTACTTCGATTGCGATATTCCCATCCGCGGCGAGCAGTACGGCAGCAGCATCCGCAAGGACGCCACCACCAACAGCGGTAATTACATCGTCAAGGAACTCCGCGCCCCTCTCGGCTATTATGTCAACGAGGAGCCGATGGAGGTTACTTTCACCTATGACGCACAGACTGTCATGGTGCTGGATAACACTTGTTCCAATAAGCCTACGGAAATATGGGTAAGCAAGCGCGACCTTACCAACGACGAGGAACTGCCCGGTGCGACCCTTGCTATCAAGGATATGGACGGCAATACCGTAACCACATGGGTGTCCACCGATGAGCCGCATCGCGTGACCAGACTGCATTTCGGTGAATCTTACACACTGACGGAGATCCGCGCCGCTGATGGGTACGCACTGGCCGATAATATTACGTTCCGCCTGATTCAGAAATCCGATAGGGACGGCAATCCTCTGGAGGAGTGCGAAGTTTACTATCTGACCACCAAGAACATTTTGTTCTGGAAGTGGGATGACTGGAAACTGCTGGACGATGCCACCGTTATTATGCAGGATGATATTACCAAGGTGCAGATTTCCAAGAAAGACCTTACCACCAACGAAGAACTTCCCGGCGCAGAACTTACGCTTACCGATGAAAAAAGCAACGAAATTGACCGCTGGGTTTCTACCGATGCACCGCACCACATGGAAAGGCTGCCTGCTGGCAAGTATACTTTGACCGAGGTGACTGCCCCGGACGGTTATGCCATTGCGGAACGTGTGGAGTTTGAGGTACTGCCCACAGGTGAGGTGCAGACCTTTGAAATGTTTGATGATACCATCAAGGTGAAAATTTCCAAGGTAGATATCACCACCAACGAAGAACTTCCCGGCGCAGAACTGGTTATCAAGGACAAGGACGGCACCGAGATTGACCGTTGGATTTCCACAAACGAACCACATTATGTGGAAAAGATGCCAGCAGGAGATTATACACTGACGGAAATCACCGCACCCAACGGCTACAAGGTTGCAGAAAGTATCGACTTTACCGTTCTGCCCACCGGCGAGATGCAGACCGTGGTAATGAAAGATGCCCGCGAGGACACACCGACACCTACCCCCGACAACACGCCGACCCCGGACCATACTCCGCAGCCCACGCCGAACACGACCCCAGCGCCCGCTGCACCCACTGCAACCCCCACGCCGCTGCTGACAATTCCTAAGACCGGCGATAATTCTCCGTTGGGGCTGCTGCTGGCGATTGCGGGAATCTCTCTTGCAGGGCTGGCCGTTCTGGTCCACAAGAGCGCCCGCCGCAAAGATATTGCGCCCCGTGACGATGATGACGAGGACACCGAGGACTAAGGAATAATCGGAAAATGAAATATACTTTTTTACGGGGAGGACCGCGCGTCCCTCCCTATTTTTATAGGAGAGAAGATGGCAAAACACATTTTAAGTTGCAGTTTCGGAAAAGACAGTATCGCCACCGCGCTGCTGGCCTTGCAGCATGGTGAACCGCTGGACGAACTTGTGTATTGCGAGGTCATGTTCAGCGAGGAAATATCCGGCGAGCTGCCCGAACACAACCGATTTATCCACGAAACAGCAATCCCGTATTTTGAACAGCGCGGCATCCCGACACGGGTTTTGCGCTCCGAAAAGACCTATCTATCCTGCTTTTACCATGTTGTCACGCGAGGAAAAACCAAGGGGATGCTTTCGGGATTTCCTCTGAGTGGGCGCTGTACAATTCAGCGGGATTGCAAGCTGCCGCCGATCAAGGCATATCAGAAGGCATTGCCCCCGGACACGGTGCAGTACATCGGCATCGCCGCAGATGAACCCAAGCGACTGGCACGATTAAAGCCCGGTCAGATTTCTTTGCTGGACAAGTACCATGTGGCCGAACCAGAAGCGAGGTCTATGTGCGCAGCTGAGGGGCTGCTGTCCCCGCTGTATGACTTCACTAAACGCGGGGGTTGTTGGTTTTGCCCGAACGCATCAATCAGCGAACTGCGGCATCTCTACAGATACCACCCCGAACTCTGGCAGCTTTTGCTTGAATTACAGGACGTGCCGAATAAACCCACCGAACGTTTTAGTTGGCGACGCACTTTTCGTGAGATAGACGAACGCTTTCGGCAGGAGGGCGAACAACTAAGTTTTTATGAGGAACGGTGAACAATGGACGAACAGAAAAGACCCCGCGCGTGGGTGTACGCGAGAATTCCCGGCGACTACGATGGCACAATGAACAGCTATAAAGTTTGCTCAATGCAGGCGCTGCATGACGGCTGTGATATTGTCGGTGGGAGCATCGACGAACGCGGCGGCTGGCTGCTGCGTCCCGGCTACCGTGATATGCTGCGGCAAATTAAGGCCGGAAAAGTTGACCGGGTTTACATCTGCCGTATGCGTCAGGTCAGCGGCAAGGAGCGCCACTTGTACTCTTTTTTCAAGCGGCTTATGCAGCACGGTGTACAGGTCACGGCGATGGAATACAGCCTGCGTGACCGGGTTAATATGTTTCGGCTGGCTCGTCGTGTCGAACGTTATGCGACCCGAAAGAGGCGGCAACTGCCGTGGTGATTTTCAGCAGGCGGCGTACTGTGCCTATGGCACAGTACGAGCAAGCATGTCATTTTGCTGTCATGACAGCAAAACGACCACTTGTTAGGGGGCCCCCCTAAGACCCCGTGGACTTTGCCGCCGTATTTTACAAAAAAAGGAGGTGCGCGATTATCGCAATACGAAAAAAGCAGTTGACTGTCCGCTTTACTGAAGAAGAATATGCAGCCTTAAAAGGAAAGTGCGAAATTGCGGGCATGAAAATGGAGCCGTTTGTCCGTGCGTTGGTGGATGGGTGCAGAATCAAACCCGCACCACCCGACAGCTACAACAAACTGCGCCAGCAGTTGTCGGCCATCGGCAACAATTTGAATCAGTTGACCCACGTTGCAAATGCGACAGGCCGAGTAAGTGCTTCGCAGTTGGACAGAGCGCAAAGCCTACTGGAAGATATGTGGCGCTGTGTGAGGGATAGTCTTTGATATGGCATATACCAAAATTATTAAGGTGAAGTCGAACTTGAATCTGTGTTTAGACTACACAAGCAATCCAATGAAAACCGAGCGCCGGAGTGCGGAGGACTTGAACAAGCTGCTTAACTACACTCAAAACAATGACAAAACCGAACACCAACTATATGTAAGCGGATTTAACTGTATACCGCAAAACGCCTATGAAATTATGATTGAAACCAAAACACGCTGGCGCAAGCCTGTAAAAGACGGCAACATTTTGGCCTATCATATTATACAAAGTTTTGCGCCCGGCGAAGCCACGCCCGACCAAGTGCATCAAATCGGCTGCGAGTTTGTGCAGCGCTTTCTCGCAGATCGATTTGAATGTACTGTATCAACCCACCTTGACCGAGGGCATCTGCATAATCCATATTGTAGTAAATTCTGTATCCTACGCTGATGGCAGAATGTTCCGAAGCGATTTCAATACCTATTATAAAGGAATTCGCGAAACTTCCGATGAACTTTGCCGAGAAAATCGGCTGTCCGTAATCGAAACGGACGGCAAGGGAAAATCTTATGACGAGTGGCTAAGCGGTCAGGCCGGCAAGCCTACCATCCGAGGTATGGTTCGTAAAGATGTGGAACAGGCTATTGCTGCCGCCGACAGCTTTGATGGCTTTATCACGGAATTGCAGAACATGGGCTACACGGTCAAATACGGCCCGCGTGTGGAACACATGGCGGTGCGCCATAAAGACGCTCAACGAAATATCCGCATTGACCGGCTCGACCCGCGCTTTTCCGAGACAGCGCTGCGGGAGTATTACCGCCAACTGCACCGTATGCCCACCGAAATGCAGCAGGAATACCGGCAGGAAAACGCCCCGGCAAAACCGAAATGGCAGCCCACAGAATTACAGCCCACTGTGCGGCGAGCGCGGTATCTCGGCAAGCTGCCGCGCCGGTATCCCAAAGTGTCCGGCTTTATGGCTTGCTACTATCACTACTGCGCCCTGCTGCGGAAAGCCTACCACGGCAAGAGCACAAAGCGCTGCTACTTTTTGCTGCGTGAGGATTTTCTGCTGTTCAGCCGATACCAGCAGCAGACAAAATTCCTATGGGAAAACCATATTGAAACTATGGATGAACTGCTGGCCTACAAGGAAAATGCAGAAGTCCAAATCCAACAGCTTG
>CAUWAX010000034.1:0-7181 GCA_963557315.1 uncultured Gemmiger sp.
TCGCATCGGTGGCCGGACTTGTTCCGCAGCGGGGACAGGCACTGTATACCGCAACGAAATTCGGTGTAGTCGGTATGACCCGTGCCGCAGCGCTGGATTACGCCGCCTATGGAATCACGGTCAATGCAATCTGCCCCGGATACACAAAGACCAGCATCTTCGGCGATATTCCCGAAGCTGCGATGGCCATGTTTGCAAAAGACTGCCCGGCAGGCAGAATGGGAGATCCCATGGAATGTGCATGGCTGGCTTTGTTCCTGGCAAGCGATATGGCCCGGTATATCACCGGTGCAGCCATTCCGGTGGACGGAGCACTGAGTGCGGGACATCAGAATGTGACCACCTGGAAAAATCCCGGACTTTACGCGGGCACAGCAGAGAATTGACACGGGACTTCTGGCAGAAATGCCTTGATAAAGCTGCTGCATTGTATGCAGACTGATTCAAGTACAGAGTGAAAAATTCTCTTACTGATTGACGGATATTAGCAGGCAAACGTTAAAGGGACAGATGTGCCCGTGATTCACCGCCCGATTTTCGGTAATACCGGGATCGGGTGTTTTTTGTATGTGTTTGGTTATATGTATGGTTTAAAGTATTGGGAGCCGCATAGGCGCAGGCAACCGCTTTGGAAATCAAGAGAGGCAGTATAGAAACAGTGAAATCCACGCAAGGGTGACGAATAACGGCATAAACTTTCTGCTTTTCATAAACTTATGGAATTATAGTCCTTTAAGCTGAATTTTTGACTCCTCACTGATTGGCAAATATGCTATGCTGTCATTAACCAAAATTACGGCAATACGTAAGAAATGTCCTGCGTTGCTTTTGAACGGGAGGAATACCATGGTGAACTTGAATGAATTGATACAGCAACTCACGCTGGAAGAAAAGGCAGAACTTTTGACTGGTGGAGATTTTTGGCACACCCGCGCCATGGAGCGCCTGGAAATTCCGGCCATTATGATGAGTGATGGGCCCAGTGGTTTACGAAAACAGGAAAAAGAAAGTGATCACCTGGGCATATATGGAAGTACGCCTGCTGTGTGCTTCCCCTCGTCGGCTGCGGTGGCCGCAAGCTTTGATACAGCTCTGGCACAAAAGCTGGGATGTGTAGTGGGAAACGAATGCCAGGCTGAAGGGGTCGCATTGCTGTTGGGGCCGGGGCTGAATATCAAGCGAAGCCCTCTGTGCGGACGAAATTTTGAATATTACAGTGAAGATCCCGTCCTGGCCGGACAGATGGGGGCCGCCATGGTGGAAGGCGTCCAGAGCACCGGTACGGGAAGCTGCATCAAACATTTTGCCGCCAACAATCAGGAAACTGACCGCATGGTGGGCGACAGTGTGGTAGACGAACGCACCCTGCACGAAATTTATCTGGCACCCTTTGAAACTGTCGTCAAGGCGGCCAAGCCTCAGGCGGTTATGTGTGCCTATAACAAGGTGAACGGAACATTCTGCAGTGAAAACGGAACGCTGCTTACCGATATTCTGCGCTCGGCCTGGGGATACCAGGGTATGGTGGTAACCGATTGGGGAGCTGTAAAAAATCGCGCAGTGGGCGTAAAAGCCGGGTTGGATCTGGAAATGCCGGGAGGTAGCCGGAGAGGAATTCAACAGGTATTGGATGCGGTGGCCGCCGGAACTTTGACGGAGGCAGAGGTGGACCGTGCGGTGTACAATGTGCTGAAACTGGTACAGACAGGCATAGAAAACCATCATCCGGATGCTGTTTTTGATCGCGCTGCCGACCATAACTTTGCCCGTCACATTGCTGAAGAATGCGCGGTACTGCTGAAAAACAAGGACTCGGTGCTGCCTCTGACGGAGGAAAGTTCCGTGGCGCTCATCGGAGACTTTGCCGCTGCACCACGGTATCAGGGTGGCGGAAGCAGTCATGTAAACAGTGCATATATCAGCCGTGCGGTGGATTGCATGCCGAAGGGTATGAGCTGGACGCGCGGTTATGATCAGGAATCTGATACGTCGGACCGTACACTGCTGGAGGAAGCGGTGGCTGCGGCCCGCAAGGCTGATGCAGCGGTGATTCTGGCCGGACTGCCGGAACGGTATGAAAGCGAAGGCGTAGACCGTACGACATTGGAAATGCCGGCCAACCAGAATGAACTGATAGAAGCAGTTTCTGATGTGCAGCCCAATACCATTGTCGTGCTGTATAACGGCGCTCCGATCACTATGCCCTGGCTGGACAAGGTGGCCGCTGTGTTGGAAATGTACCTCCCCGGTGACGGTGTGGGTGCAGCCACCATGGATCTTTTGTATGGCAAGGCAAATCCCAGCGGAAAGCTGCCCGAGACCTTCCCACAGAAACTTGCCCATACCCCGTCCTGGTTCAACTTCCCCGGAGAAAATGGCATTACAGAATATCGCGAAGGCGTTTTTGTGGGATACCGCTATTATGACGCCAAAGAAATGGATGTTTTGTTCCCATTCGGGTATGGCCTGTCCTATACCAGTTTTGCCTACAGCAATATGACGGTGGATCGTTCCCGGATGGGGGAAGGGGAAACGCTGCGGGTACAGCTGACCGTGACCAATACAGGGAAGTGTCCGGGAAAGGAAGTCGTACAGTTGTATGTGGCGCCGCCTGCCGGGATGCGGCGCAGACCTGTACGGGAATTGAAGTCTTTTGCCAAGGTGGCACTGCAGCCGGGTGAAGGGCGAGAGATTACCTTCCAACTGAATGCCCGGGATCTGGCATATTATGAGCCGCTGCTCCATGATTTCTATGCCCCCACCGGCTGTTATGGGATCGAAGTCGGAGCGTCCAGCAGGGATATCCGGCTTCGCAAGGAAGTGTCGTTCACTGCGGAGAGGCCATTGCCTCGTATGTTTACCGAATACAGTACGCTGGCCGACGTAGTATCGGATCCCAAAGGAGCCGCCGTGTTTGGCCCGATCCTGCAGCGGCTGGCGGAAGCAGCGGCAGGACAGGCCTCTGCCGGTGATACCGAAGGCGCCTCCCGGATGCTGGAGGGAATGACATTGGGAACACTGGTTTCCTTTGGTGTTTTAACGGAAGAACAACTCAAAGGAATGTTGGAAGGACTGAACGGGTAAAAGAGAACGTACGTCTGAATACGGATAAAAGAGACCAGAAGCAAACTATGGATACAGAAATTCTGAACACATTGTCCCGCATTACATCGGAAGAGCAGAAACTGCGGGATGGGGAACCGCTAGACCGGACATTGTATGCCTCCGGCCATGGGTTTGAGATCGATGCGGCCAAGCTGCTGCGCCAGGGCCAGCTCATCACTATACGCCCCCATACCCGGTTTGTGGCTTTCCCACGCCACAGCCACAACTATGTGGAAATTATGTATATGTGTACCGGTCAGACAACGCACCTGATCGGCGGCGGTACGCCGGTACACCTGCAGGAGGGAGAGCTGTTGTTTCTGAATCAGCAGGCCAGCCACGCCATCCAAAGAGCGGAGGCCGGGGACGTGGCGGTGAACTTCATTGTGCTGCCCCAGTTCTTTGATTATGCCTTTCAAATTGTGGGAACGACCAACCTTTTGGGACGTTTTTTGCTGGGAACGCTGAAAAACGGCGGTGCGGAGATTTCCCATCTGGTCTGCCATACCGCAGAACTGCTTCCGGTCCAAAACCTGGTGGAAAGCATGGTCTGGAGCCTTCTGCACAATGAGCCCGGGGCCCGTGGCGCCAATCAGCTGCGCATGGCGATGCTGATGCTGGACTTGCTGAACCACCATGAATGTATCGAAGTGCAGGGCGAACCGGGGCAGGGAAGCCCGCTTGTGCTGGCGGCACTACGCGAAATTGAGGATAACTGCCGCGATGCCAGCCTGTCCCATGTGGCGGAGCGGTTCCATGTTTCGCTTCCCTACCTGAGCGCCCTGATCCGGCAGGCAACTGGTAATACCTTCAAGGAACTGCTGCAGCAGAAACGTTTGGACCGGGCCCAGCAGCTGCTGCGCACCACCAGGCTGCCCGTGCAGGCGATAGCCGAGTCCGTGGGGTATGACACCACCAGTTATTTTTACGGTATTTATAAAAAAGCCTTTGGCATAACGCCGAAAGAATACCGGGATCATTTGTGCAATTCCGATAATTGAGGAAAAATTACTTAAATAAGCGCGTGATTTTATTGTAAATCACGCGCTTATTTTTTTAGACCTCTGCCGGTATACTGATACCAGTGAAAAAACAGGAAGGGGAGCTGCAGGAAGTGCGGTATTATCTTGCAATCGATATCGGCGCATCGTCAGGTCGCCTCATTCTGGGGCATTTGAAAGAGGGGCGGATGGTGCTGGAGGAAGTATACCGGTTCGAAAACCGGCAGATCCGCAAGAACGGCCACGACTGCTGGGACATGGACAATCTGTGGCAGGGCATTCTGGGCGGACTGAAAGCCTGCAAGGCGTTGGGCAAGGTCCCCACCACGGTGGGCATTGATACTTGGGCTGTGGACTTTGTACTGCTGGACAAGGACGGGGCGCCGGTGGGCGACGCGGTGGCCTACCGCGACAGCCGTACCGAGGGTGCCGACAAACTGGTGGAGGCCAAGATCAGCCCCGCCGAGCTCTATGCCCGCACCGGCATCCAGAAGCAGCTGTTCAACACCATCTATCAGCTGGCGGCGCTGCAAAAAGAGCACCCCGAACAGCTGGAAGCGGCCCACAGCCTGCTTATGATTCCGGACTACTTCAATTATCTGCTCACCGGCGTGCAGAAGCAGGAATACACCAACGCCAGCAGCACCAACCTGGTCAACGCGGCTAAAAAGACCTGGGACAGGGAACTGCTGGACACCCTGGGCCTGCCCCGGCGGCTGTTCGGCCCCCTGTCTATGCCCGGCACGGTGGTGGGGCCTCTGAAAGAGGAGATCGCCGCCGAAGTGGGCTTCCAGACCACCGTCATTCTGCCCGCCACCCACGACACCGGCTCGGCCTTCCTGGCGGTGCCGGCCCGGGATGACCGGGCGGTGTATCTGTCCAGCGGCACCTGGAGCCTGCTGGGGGTGGAGAACGAAGCCCCCATCACCACCGAGGAGAGCCGCGTCCAGAACTTCACCAACGAGGGCGGCGCCTGGTACCGGTTCCGGTATCTGAAGAACATCATGGGTCTGTGGATGATCCAGTCCATCCGGCGGGAACTCAACGGGGTGGACTACGTGGCCGGCAAGACCCGGGCCGCATGGACCCTGGATGTGCAGGCAGGGGAGAAGCAGTGGAGCTTCCCCGACCTGATTGCCGCCGCCGAAAGCGCCGCCGATTTCCCGTCGGTGGTTAACGCCAACGACGATGCCTTCCTGGCCCCGGCCAGCATGATCACCGCCGTGCAGGACGCCTGCGCCGGGAGCGGCCAGCCTGTGCCCCAGACGGTGGGCCAGCTGATGCAGTGCGTCTACCGCAGCCTGACCCTGTGCTACAAGAACGCCATCGCCGGCCTTTCCGAACTGACCGGCAAGACCTACACCAGCATCAACATCGTGGGCGGCGGCTGCCAGGACAACTACCTCAACCGCATGACCGCCGCCGTCACCGGTCTGCCGGTGTACGCCGGCCCGGTGGAGGGCACGGCCATCGGTAACCTGACCGTTCAGATGATTCACGGCGGCGAATTTGCCGGCCTGGTCACCGCAAGACAAAGTATCCGTGAAAGTTTTGATATCAAGGAGGTTCTTCCCCAATGAGCATGTTAGTGGAAACCAAAGCCCGGGTAGGCGTGTTCGCCATTGCCCTGGGCGCCTATCTGCCCCAGTTCCCCAGTCTGGTGCCGGAATTCCAGGCCCAGTATGAGCAGTTCAAAACCATGATTCCCGACACCGTAGAACTGGTGGACGGCGGCATCGTGACCACCAAGGAGCTGAGCCAGGCGGCCGGGGACAAGTTCCGCGCCGCCGACGTGGACCTGGTGATTCTGCAGCTGCTGACCTACGCCACCTCCTACAACATGCTGCCCGCCGTGCGGGACCTGGATGTGCCGGTGGTGCTGGTGAACGTCCAGAAGCTGCGCGCCCCCGACTACGAGCACACCGACACCGCCAAGTGGCTGGGTGAGCTCTACGCCTGCGGCGCCGTGGGCGAGATGGTGGCCGACCTGGAGCGGGCCGGCAAGCGCCATGCGGTGATCACCGGCGTGGTGGAGGGCGGTGACCCCACCGTCCAGGCCGAGATCAACGACTGGTGCAAGGCCGCCCAGGTGCGCCGCCGTTTCCGGGACACCAATCTGGCCCAGATCGGCCGTCCCTACCCCGGCATGATGGACCTCTACATCGACGAGACCAACCTCTACCACCGGATGTGGCTCTACACCAAACAGTTTGACTGGGAGAAGATGTGGGCCATTGCTGACAACGTCACCGACGAGGCGGTCATCCGCGCCAAGGCCGAGGAGATCCTCGACACCTTCGACATCGAGGGCGGCGGCACGGTGGAAAAGGTCTGGGAGATGGCCCGCTACGTGGTGGCTTTTGAGCAGTGGGTCAAGGACGAGAAGATCGCCTTCATCGCCTCCCACTATGACGGCTTTGCCCAGGGCAAGGCGGGGGTGCTGGACTCCATGCTGATTCCTGCCTTCTCGATGCTCATCAAGCAGGGCGTCGCCTGCGCCGTGGAGGGGGACATCAAGGTGGCCATGGCCATGTCCATTCTCAAGACGATTTCCGGCCAGGGCCAGCTGTCCGAGATGTATTCCATCGACTTTGACAAGGACATCTGCATCATCGGCCATTCCGGCTCCGGCGACGCAGCCATCTCGGCCAAAAAGCCCACCATGAAGATCGTGCCGGTCTTCCACGGCAAGACCGGCGGCGGTTACCTGACCCAGTTCTACCCCCATCTGGGTCCCGTGACCTACCTGGGCATCACCCAGGACAAGGACGGCCACTTCAAGTTTGTGGTGGCCGAGGGCATCAACGAGGAAGGCCCCATCTTCACCTTCGGCGACACCAATATGCGCACCCGCTTTGCCTGCGGTGCCCGGGAGTTCGTCAACCGCTGGAGCGAGGCCGGCCCCACCCACCATATGGCTGCCGCCTGCGGCCGCCACATCGACACCATCCTGAAGGTTGCCAAAATCTTCAATGTGCCGGTGGATGTAATCACCCGCTGATCCCACTTCTTAAGACAGATTTATACAGAAAGATTAACTATTAAAAGTCAACCCCGAAAATGAATGGTGGTGGT
>CAUWAX010000035.1:0-6737 GCA_963557315.1 uncultured Gemmiger sp.
ATACCGGCATATAAGAACATCTAAAGAGATAATTAGAAATCTATTAAATGATTATCATCAAATACCACAAAAATCCCGTTATCCGATCTGTCCTCTTTAGGGGTGACATTTCAGCCCCTGACAGCTGCGATTCAAACTGTGGTTTCTGGTGGCGGTGGTTCTGGGCTGTACTATGTGAACACCAAAGGTATGCAAATGTTTTCAACAAGTGAGGGCTATATCGGCTCGCTGAAAACTGCTGCTGGTACTGTTGGCGGCGGGCAGGCCCGGATGACCGCGCTTCCCTGTGATCCGACAATGCTTTTTATGGCTGTCGCTTTGATGGGAATCAACCAAAAGCTGGACAACATCCAAGAAGCGCAGCAAGAAATCCTTGCCTTTCTGGAGGAGAAGGAGCGTGCTGTCCTCCAAGGAAACCTTAATGCGCTGAACGATATCATGAACAGCTACAAATTCAACTGGGATAATGAAACCTTCAAGACAAATAAGCACATCCTTGTGCAGCAAATCAAAAAGGAATCCGAAGCCAGCATCATCCTCTACCGCGACCAGATTGCACAGAAATTGAAAAAACGTTCTCTGATTCATGCGGATCAGGAGGTCAACGCCACGTTGAAAAAGCTGCAAACCCAGCTGCGTGACTATCAGCTGGCATTGTACCTGTACGCTTATTCTACCTTCCTGAAAGTGATGCTTCTTGGAAACTTCGAGAAGGATTATCTGGACAGTGTAGAACAACGTATCTCCGAATATACATACCAGTATCGATCTCTTTATACCGACTGTTACAATCTGATGGAGGAATACTCCAAATCTTCCATCCAGTCTGGTGTACTTGGAGGGCTCGCTGTTGCCAGCAAATTGATGGGCGAGGCCATTGCCAAAGCCCCGGTGATCAGCAAATCGCAATTGGACGAAAATCTGATCAAGGCAAGCGGCAAATTGAACCGCAAAGGAGAGAAACGCACCACCGATGCATTGCAGGGACTTATTCAAAATCTTGCAAGTGTGGCCCTCCCCTTTATAGAGAATCTCCGCTCAATCAACGACCTTCATAATAAACCGACAGCCTACCTGTTTGATGGTGAAAACATCTATATTCAACAGGCAACATCTGCGACTGCATGAACAAAATCAAAATACGGCAGATGATTTTGGAATTGCCCCAACGGCAACTGCATTCACCTGTCATAAAAGCACTGTTCCCGCACTGTCTGAAAAGAAAGTCTGGGAATGGTGCTTTTTTATTCTGCAAAGCTAAACATGACAGACAGTTGTCCGGTTGCTATGGTATAATACAGGCAAAAGAACCAAGGGCGGTGATTGCCATGAAAATGGATCGGCTGATCGGAATTTTGTCTATCCTTCTTCAGCGGGAACAGGTAACCGCGCCGGAACTGGCGGAGCAGTTCGAAGTGTCCCGCCGCACCATCCAGCGGGACATTGAAGCCCTCTGCCGGGCAGGCATCCCCATCACCACCGCACAGGGCGCTGGCGGCGGAATCTCCATCATGGAGGGGTACCGGATGGACCGTACGGTGCTCACTGCCCCGGAGATGCAAGCCATTCTGGCGGGACTGCGCAGTCTGGACAGCGTCAGCGGCACCCGGCGCTATGCTCAGCTCATGGAAAAGCTGTCCGCCGGAAACAGCCCCCTGATATCCGGCGGCACCCACATGCTCATTGATTTGTCCTCGTGGTACAAAAGCAGCCTTGCCCCTAAAATCGAGGCCATACAGAATGCCATGGAGCAGCACCACCTTGTACATTTCACTTACGACGCGCCCAAGGGCACATCAGTGCGCGGTGTGGAGCCCTATTATCTGGTCTTTCATTGGTCCACCTGGTATCTGTGGGGCTGGTGTCAAACCCGGCAGGACTTCCGCCTGTTCAAGCTCAACCGCATGACAAACCTTTCTACCGGAGATTCCTTTACACCACGCCCAGCCCCTTTGCCGGATCTGGACCCGGAGCGGATTTACCCCGCACAATATCAGGTATGCGTCCGCTTTGCCCCGGCCTGCCGTTGGCGGCTGGTGGAAGAATACGGTGCAGACAGCTTCACCGTACAACCAGACGGCTCCTTGCTTTTCCGACGAGGCTTCCCGGACGCGGACAGTGTAATCAGCTGGATTCTCACCTTTGGGGATGGAGCTGAGCTGCTGGAGCCTGTCGAGCTGCGGGAACAGCTAGGGGCTCTTGTCGGTCAGCTGGCACAGCGCTATGAGAAACGGAGGTAGCTATGGCATCCCATCCTGATTACGTGGAGTATGTGGTGGAACAACTTCGAGGGGCTGGAAGCGTCCGTGCCCGCAAAATGTTCGGAGAATACGGCCTGTTCTGCGACGGTACCTTCTTCGCCGTCATCTGTGATGACCAGTTGTTTATCAAAATCACGCCTCAAGGAGAAACAGCCTTTCCCGACCTGCCGAAGGCTCCATCTCATGAAGGAGCCAGTGATTCCTTTGTGATAGAGGACGTGGACGACCCCACCATGGCGGTGGAATTGACCCGCATCACCTGTGAAGCGCTGCGCAAAGCGGCATCCCAAAAGCGGAGGAAATGAAGATGGCTTTTGACTACAAGAAAGAATACAAGGAATTCTATCTGCCGCCCAAAACACCGGGTATCGTTACGGTACCTGCCATGAACTTTCTGGCGGTGCGTGGGCATGGCGATCCCAACGAGGAAAACGGGGCCTACAAACAGGCTATCGGCCTTTTGTATGCGGTAGCCTACACCATAAAAATGAGCAAGATGGGCAGCCACAAGATGGATGGTTACTTCGACTATGTGGTGCCGCCGTTGGAGGGCCTGTGGTGGCAGGAAGGTGTCCATGGCGTGGACTACACTCACAAAGAGGACTTTTACTGGATTTCTCTGATCCGTCTGCCGGACTTCGTCACGAAGGCGGAGTTTGACTGGGCCGTGCAGGAAGCTTCCCTCAAGAAGAAACTGGACTGCTCCCCGGTGGAGTTCTTCACCTGGCAGGAAGGTCTGTGCGTCCAGTGCATGCACATCGGCCCCTACGATGATGAGCCCGCCACCGTGGCCGCCATGGCGGAATACGCCAAAGTGCACGGATACACGGCGGACTTTGGTTAAAACCGATTCCACCACGAGATCTACCTGAGCGATGTGCGCCGGTGCAAACCGGAAAGCCTGAAAACCGTGGTGCGCCACCCGGTACGAAAGGTGGAGCAGGTATGAAAGGCTTCACGCGGGAAGATACCGAGTTCAGCCTGTGCGGGCTGAACTGCCTGCTCTGCCCCATGCAGTTGGGCGGATACTGTCCTGGCTGCGGCGGTGGACCTGGTAACCAGAGTTGCACTCTTGCCCGATGTTCAATGGACAAAGGTGGACATACCTTTTGCAGTGATTGCTCTTCTTACCCTTGCGCCCGGTATGACGAGTTTGATGCAGCAGATTCCTTTGTGCCTCATAGCCGCCGTGCCGCCGATCTGGACCGTGCCCGGGAATTGGGGCTGAATGTCTACATAGACGAACTGAGAGCCAAGCGGGCAATTCTGGATAGGCTGCTCGCCAACTATAATGATGGCCGCCGCAAAACCTTCTACTGCGCGGCGGTGTACCTGCTGCCGTTGGAAGATCTGAAAAACGTTGTGGCCAAGCTGGAGAATCAGCCGGAATGTTCCGCCAAAGAGAGGGCCGCGGCCGCCGTGAAGCTGCTGCAAGGGGAAGCCGATGGCCACGGTATCTGTCTGAAACTAAACAAGAAAAAGTAAGTGGCTTGTACCGCTGCGCAACCGGGAGGTGAACCCCTTGATTATCAGCGCCAGCAGGCGGACCGATATTCCCGCCTATTACCCCGACTGGTTTTGCAACCGTATCCGGGAAGGCTATGTCTGCGTCCGCAACCCTATGAACTTCCATCAGGTAAGCCACATTCCCTTGTCGCCGGACGTGGTGGATGGCATCGTATTCTGGACCAAAAATCCGCTGCCGATGATGTCTCGGCTGGAGAAACTGCGGGCGTACCCGTTTTATTTTCAGTTCACCCTGACACCATACGGAAAAGACGTGGAACCGGGTGTTCCCAGAAAGAATGATGTGATCCTACCTGCCTTTCAGGAACTGTCCCGCCAGATCGGTCCTGAACGGGTGATCTGGCGGTATGACCCCATTTTGTTCACCGACCGGTACACGATGGACTATCACATTACCTTTTTCAGCCAGTTGGCCCGACGGCTGGAGGGCTATACCCGCAAGTGTATTATCAGCTTCGTGGACCTGTACCGCAACACTCAGGCCAACATGAATGGTCTGGGCTTTGCTCCCCTGACCGAAAAGGAGATCACGGAACTGGCCCAACGGTTGGCCGATATTGCAGCCAAACATCACCTTGTGCTGGAAACCTGCGCTGAACAAATGGACTTAGCACCATACGGCATTGCCCACGGCCACTGCATTGACCGCTCCTTGCTGGAACAGATTGCCGGGTGTCGCCTTTCGTTGGAGAAAGACAAGAATCAGCGCACGGAATGCGGCTGCATGGCCAGCATCGACATTGGTATGTACGACACCTGCCGTCATGGTTGCAAGTATTGTTATGCTACGCACAGCCTGAAAACTGTTGTGCGCAATATGGAAGCCCATGATCCAAACTCGCCTCTGCTCTGCGGGCAGATTCTGCTGGAGGATGTAGTGAAGGTGCGGGCGGTAAAGTCCTGCAAGGAGAAAAAAATGCACCGCTTTGATAATTGTGTTGCGGCCAATCACTGAACAAAAAGAAAGAGCGATTTGTCAAGTTACTTTTTATTAATGAGATATATTTATGCCGATCATTTTCATTTGATTAAGTGACAAAAGTATGATATACTAAATTTAACTATTTAACGATATAAAATCATTTTGTTTGAAATCAAGAGTGAAACTTTTATATTCTAGGTTCCGGTCACCGATTACTTATATCTCCATTGAGAGCGATTTAAGTAAGTCAGAGTCGCTTTATCATTAACAACTGTGCACAAAACAAGCGAAAAACAAAAAATTATGCTAACGTGAGGTTATTGGCAGAAATGATACCCGCTAGATGTGAAACCGTTCGTGTATATAATTTAGTCAAGGGCATTTGGCAAATAGTTATACCGATAACTATTATGTATATCATTAATCACCTATAAATGCGGATAATGTATTATTTATAAACGGGAGCGTGTTATTGTGTTCTTTTCAGAATACTTCCATATTGATAGTGATCTTATAAGTGAATACGGTGCTGTCGACATATCTCTTGTCTGTGATATGCCTCTATTTGTCGATCCTATGCTGATATTCAATAGCGATAAAGCGGAATATAAACAGCTGCATGAGCAAATTATACGTTATTTTCACTTCCTGTATAAAAAATCGCAACAGGGGTTAACTCCAGCAGAAATATCTGCTTGGTTTAATTTTAGTGAAGTCCCTAACAACTGGCTTGGCTATTCATTAGCTGGAAACAAAGGTCTAGCACTAGGGAAAAAATATGCTCAGTTTTTGTATAAAAATATAGGCTTCGCATTGGATACTCATGGTATCTCACAATCACCACACATTGAAAAAGTAATGCTTCTCTAAGAAGGAAGTGGAAAAGATAAGATTAGCGATTTAACTGTAAATCTTATCAAAGGCTTTTTATGCGAGTACACAGAAAAATTTGCAAAAAAATATCTCGATCCCAAATTTGTTGCATCATTTCCTGTCGATAAAGCATATTTTAATTATGATACTGAAAGTTTTGTTAGTAAGGAATTTGTTCTCCCTTATGTACTAAACGAAGGCGGACGTCGAGAATATGTTTTACTCACTCCTTGCGATCTTTTACGCGAAGATGAGCCCGCGATTAATAGAGATAATTTTTTTAATAGTTATGAACGAATCCGTGCAGCAATAGAAAATGATACATTACGAGCATATGTCAACAATTATATTGCACTAGCGGTTAGTAAATACGAAGAAACGCAACGAAAAAATCGGAAACCAATTAACGAAAAATCTGTAACTAAAATTGAACGAAACGCATTTCGAGATTTGGTACACGCTTTTCCTGAATTGTATGATTATTATATTAAACTGCGAGAATGTGACACAGAAGAAATCCGTTCCAAATGCATGGAAGAGTTAAATTCCCAACTTATCCGGTTGCTGGTTGCATCAAAAAATATAATTTCTATTTTCGATAAGGCAAATTATCGCCCAAATCGACAATGGTCTGCACGGGAAGAAGCAAAAGAGAAACTAAAATTTTTTAAGCATATAATAGAAGATTGCGATGGATATAAAAATTTGTACTTTAATGGAAAAGCAATTGCAAAGGAAAATGATTTACAAAGGCTTTTCCGTTTTGTTTGGTTTGGTACGCAATATAAAGTTGATGCAGAGCCAAATAACGGGAGAGGGCAAGCGGATTTTATTATTTCCATGGGACAACAAGATCAGAATATCGTCGAGTTCAAATTAGCAAGTAATGCATCATTAGCACATGTTTTTAAGCAGGTAAAAATATATGAAGCAGCAAATTGTACTGAGGGTAGTCTGATTGCAATATTCTATTTTTCGGAGGCAGAGCAGCAACACACAATGCAAGTTATTCAATCTGCCGGATATGAACATGACATAGATGAATCGATTTTTTTAATCGATTGTCGGAATGACAATAAGGCATCTGGTTCAAAAGCATAAAATCATAACCCCACGTTGAACGTGGGGTTTGCAAAACGGCCCCATAGGGGCCA
>CAUWAX010000036.1:0-1620 GCA_963557315.1 uncultured Gemmiger sp.
CATTGTGGAATACAAAGGAATAATCTATCATTGAATTGTTGGAATTGCACGAATTCTGGCTTTGTTGGTTGAGAATAACTGATGAAATGGCAAGGGGGATAGTAATGCTCAAGTCTATCTGTGTGAAAAATCCGGACGCAATTACGCTGCGAGACTGTTTCGGCGCAACGGCGCTGTCTACTGTAAATGGTCTCTGTACCGTGTTTATGTCCAGCATGTTTATGCAGTATATGACCGACTACGCCGGGCTGGGCGCTATGGGAGCGACCTTGGCTACATCGCTTCTTCTGTTTGCGCGGATCTTTGATGCTGTGGATGATCCCGTTCAGGGATTATTGATGGATCGCGGGAAACGGACCAAAATCGGAAAGTACAAACCTTTTTTTCTCCTCAGCATACTGCTGACTGGCATTGGCTGTGTATGTCTCTACTCGTTCCCGTCCGAGTTTGTGTCCAAGCCCGTACTGGTTGTTGTGTGGGTTGTCGTTTTCTACTTTTTGTTTGATGTGGGAACATCCTTTTATAAGGATAATCTATTGTTCCGAACGATGACCAATGATCTCAACGAACGTTCCAAGCTGGTTATCGGGCCGCGGGTTTGGACCATGATCCTGGGCGTTGTTACGTCCGCCTTTACAGCTGTGCTGGTTGCGGTCAACGAACGCGTGGGCAACTATCATGACTCATTTGCCATCCTGATCACTGTTATTGTTGGTGCAGCGATGGTGCTCTCTCTTATTGGCTGGTTCCTTGTCAAAGAAAAGCACAGTGTGCAGGAAGAAAAGGCAGAGTCGGTAAAGTTTAAGGACTTCTTTCTTCTGTTCAAAAAGAACAAGCCGATGGTGGTCTACTATTTGAAATGCGTCTTTTCCGGTTTTATCTGGTCCCTTATTTTTGCCACACCTGCGTATTACATAAAATGGGGATTCTGCACGGATTTGGCCACCGGCGTCACAGACATGGAGCAGTATGGTGTCCTCAACGGCATTTCTTCCATGATGATGCTCGTACCACTCCTGTTTGGTGCAGTTATTGGCCGTCCGCTCTTGAAACTCTTTAAGAACAACCCGATCAAAATGACTTGTTTCCTTCTGATTGTGCAGTCTGTCGGCGGGGTGGTCCTGTTTATTACCCAGATGGCGGGCCTGCTTACGAATATTCCTGCGCTGTTCTTCATTACCCTGTTCATCATGGCAGTGGGGGTGGGAAGCGACTTTGTCCCGCAGTCCATGGTGGAAATGGAGATTATGGACTACAACATTTATAAAACCGGCAAGGATCGTTCCGCTTTGACAATGGTTGTCGGCAGCTTCATTGTCAAAGCCCAGGCGGCGCTTTCGGCTGCAATTATTGGCGCTGTGCTCATGGCAATCGGCTACAACGTTGATCCCGTCACCTCCGAATACATGGGGGAACTGTCGCAGATCCCGACCATGCTCAATTGGTTTATCGTTATCATGGGCCTTGTTCCTGCCATCCTCGGTGTATTGTCGGCTTTGATCCTGCGGGCATACCCGATCAAGAACGATGAGCGCCGAAAAATCCGGGAATGCCTGGATCGCTGTAGTGCTGGGTAAGGCTCATTCCTCCGCAATATGTCGGCGGTATTCCAATGGGGTG